>CAVSLE010000007.1:87500-289672 GCA_963728805.1 uncultured Acidobacteriaceae bacterium | reverse complement strand
TCCGCGACGTACACCCGACGCACTATGGCCGTATCTGCCCGATTGAAACGCCGGAAGGTCCGAACATCGGACTCATTTCGTCGCTGAGCTGCTACGCGCGGATCAACGACTACGGCTTCATCGAATCGCCCTATCGCAAGGTGAAGAACGGCCGCGTGCTCGACTTCGTAACCGTGGTCAACGCCGGCGATAGCGACTATCGCGTGGGCGACCACATGGAGAAGTCGGAAGCCAGCAAGGCCAACAACGAATTGCGGGAGCGCCGCAAGAAGCTCATCGACTTTGAGCCGTTCTCGTTCTACCTGTCGGCGTGGGAGGAAGATCGCCACGTGATTGCGCAGGCCAACGCCGAGATCGACGACAAGGGCCGCATCGTTGCCGAACTGGTAAACGCCCGCAAGGCCGGAAACTTTGTGCTGACCAGCCGCGATGATGTGGACTACATCGACGTGAGCCCGAAACAGCTGGTGTCGGTGGCGGCATCGCTGGTTCCCTTCCTGGAGCACGACGACGCCAACCGCGCCCTGATGGGCGCCAACATGCAGCGCCAGTCGGTGCCCTTGCTGCGCGCGCAAGCGCCCATCGTCGGCACTGGAATGGAAGGCGTCACCGCGCGCGATTCCGGCGCGGTAGTGCTGGCACGCCGCGGCGGCATCATCGACTCGGTTGACTCCGAGCGCATCATCGTGCGCGTCGAAGGCGAGCATCATCCCATGCAGCTTTCGCGCGAGGTGGGCAGCGACATCTATCAGCTCACCAAGTTCAAGCGTTCCAACCAGAACACTTGCATCAACCAGCGCCCCATCGTGATGAAGGGGCAGCGCGTCGCCAAGGGACAGGTCATCGCCGACGGTCCTTGCACCGACATGGGCGAGTTGGCGCTCGGCCGCAACGTGCTGGTCGCCTTCATGCCTTGGCGCGGCTACAACTTCGAAGACGCCATCCTGGTTTCCGAGAAGATGGTGAAAGAGGACTATTACACCTCGGTCCACATCGAGGAGTTCGAGATCGAGTCACGCGACACCAAGCTGGGCCCGGAAGAAGTGACGCGCGATATTCCCAACGTCAGCGAGTCGGCGTTGCGCGACCTCGATGAGAGCGGCATCATCCGCATCGGCGCGACGGTCAAGGCGGGCGACATCCTGGTAGGCAAAGTCACGCCCAAGGGCGAGACCCAGCTCACCCCGGAAGAAAAGCTGTTGCGGGCCATCTTCGGCGAAAAGGCCGGCGATGTTCGCGACGCTTCCCTCACCTGCCCTCCCGGCATCGAGGGGACAGTGGTGGACGTGAAGATCTTCTCCCGCAAGGGGCAGGACAAGGATGAGCGCGCCAAGTTCATCGAGTCTGAGCAGGTGGCAAAGCTGGAGAAGAACCTGGCCGACGAGATCCGAATTCTCACCGACGAGCGTTTGAAGCGCCTGGAGGCGTTGCTGGGCGGCAAGGAAGTGCTGGCCGACCTGCACGACGAGCGCACCAACAAGCGCCTGTTGACCAAGGGCGTGGTTCTGGACCGCGACACCATCGAACGGATCTCGACCCGCAACCTGAAGCGCGTCAAGTTCCCCGACAAGGACCCGCGCATCAACGAGCAGATTGATGAGATCGAAGAAATGACCTCGCGCCAGATTGACGTTCTGCGCAAGATCGTCCGCGAGAAAGTCGAGAAGCTGCAGAAGGGCGACGAACTTCCGCCGGGCGTAATCAAGCTGGTAAAGGTGTATGTCGCCATGAAGCGCAAGCTGAGCGTAGGCGACAAGATGGCCGGCCGTCACGGTAACAAGGGCGTCATCGCGCGCATTCTGCCGGAAGAGGACATGCCTTACCTCGAAGACGGAACGCCGGTGGAGATCGTCCTGAACCCGTTGGGCGTACCCAGCCGTATGAACGTGGGCCAGATCCTGGAGACCCATCTGGGATGGGCGGGTTACGCGTTGGGGCAGAAAATCGGCGAGCTCATGAAAGAGAACTCCAAGGCAGAACGTCTGCGCAAGGAACTCAAGGTGATGTTCAAGGACACACCGTTCGTGGACAAGCTGGTTGGCCTCGACGATGACACGCTTGAGCACGTGGCCGAGGGCATGATGGAAGCCGTTTACTTCGGCTCGCCGGTGTTCGACGGATCGAAAGAGGGAGAGATCAAGTCGTTGCTCAAGCAGGGTGGCCTGCCCGAGTCGGGCAAGACCTCACTGTACGACGGCATGACGGGCGAGAAGTTCGAGCAGCCGGTAACGGTGGGCTATATCTACATGCTCAAGCTCTCGCATCTGGTGGACGACAAGATCCACGCGCGTTCGATCGGACCGTACTCGCTGATCACCCAGCAGCCGCTGGGCGGCAAGGCGCAGTTCGGCGGTCAGCGCTTCGGCGAAATGGAAGTGTGGGCCCTGGAAGCCTACGGCGCAGCCTACATCCTGCAGGAACTGCTCACCGCGAAGTCCGATGACGTTTATGGCCGCACCAAGATTTACGAGGCCATCGTCAAAGGCGAAGCGGCCATTGAGCCGGGTGTGCCGGAGTCGTTCAATGTTCTGATTCGTGAGTTGCAGTCGTTGTGCCTCGATGTGGAGCTGATCAAGACCAATGAGCGCAGAGCGCTCCCGGCAGCTCCGGTTGCGGCCGACTAGATAATGCCGGGTAGAGCGAACCTTCAGGTTCGCGTCCAGATTCGGCCAGAAATTTGGGATTCCCGCCCGCTGCTGCGCAGCGGGCGGGAATCCAGAAAAAAAGAGAATGCCGGTAACGCGTCGCTGAAGCGCCGCTCTACCGATAACGGTCGCGTTGCAGAACTGACAACCGACAACTGAGGACTAAACATGTATCGTTCGAGTCCATTTGATCTGGGAAACGCCATCGCCGACTTCGATGCCATCCGCATCAGCCTGGCTTCGCCGGAAAAGATCCGCAGCTGGTCGCACGGCGAAGTCACCAAGCCGGAGACCATCAACTACCGCACCTTCAAGCCGGAGCGCGATGGTCTGTTCTGCGCCCGTATTTTCGGGCCAGTAACCGACTGGGAGTGCCTCTGTGGCAAATACAAGCGCATGAAGCACCGCGGCGTCATCTGCGACAAGTGCGGCGTCGAGGTGACCCTGTCCAAGGTGCGCCGCGAGCGCCTCGGGCACATTGAGCTGGCATCGCCCTGCTCGCATGTGTGGTTCTTCAAGGGACTGCCCAGCCGTATCGGGCACATTCTCGACATCTCGCTGCGTGAACTGGAATCGGTGCTGTACTTCGAAGCCTATGTGGTGGTCGAGGCCGGTGATGCGCCGGTCAAAGACCACGAAGTCATCAAGGACGAAACCAAGTATCGCGAACTGGACCAGGCGCATCGCGCCAGCGGCTTCAAGGCCATGATGGGCGCCGAGGCAATCAAGGAACTGCTGAAGCGGGTTGAGGTGGACACCCTGTCGGGCGAACTGCGCGAGAAGATGCGCAGCGAGACCTCCGTGCAGAAGCGCCTGAAGTATGCCAAGCGTCTGAAAGTGGTTGAGGCATTCCGCAAGAGCGGCAACAAGCCCCAGTGGATGATCCTGGACGTGATTCCGGTGATTCCGCCGGAGCTGCGCCCCCTGGTTCCTCTCGATGGCGGCCGCTTTGCCACATCTGACCTGAACGATCTGTATCGCCGGGTCATCAACCGCAACAACCGTTTGAAGAAGTTGATGGACCTGCATGCGCCGGAAGTCATCGTGCGCAACGAGAAGCGCATGTTGCAGGAGGCGGTGGACGCGCTGTTCGACAACGGACGCCGTGGCCGCGTGCTGCGTGGCGCCAATAACCGCCCGCTGAAGTCGCTGTCCGACACGCTGAAAGGCAAGCAGGGCCGCTTCCGCCAGAACCTGCTGGGCAAGCGCGTGGACTATTCCGGCCGCTCCGTCATCGTGGTGGGCCCCGACCTCAAGCTGCACCAGTGCGGGCTTCCCAAGAAGATGGCGCTCGAGCTGTTCAAGCCGTTCATCTATCACCGTCTGGAGCAGACCGGACATTGCACCACCATCAAGCAGGCCAAGGAAATGGTGGAGCAGCAGGAGCCCATCGTATGGGACATCCTGGAAGAGGTCATTAAAGACCATCCCGTGCTGCTGAATCGCGCGCCTACCCTTCACCGCCTCGGCATTCAGGCATTTGAGCCGGTGCTGGTGGAAGGCAAGGCCATCAAGATTCACCCGCTGGTCTGCACCGCCTTCAACGCCGACTTCGACGGCGACCAGATGGCGGTACACATTCCGCTGTCGCCGGAAGCGCAGGTGGAAGCCAGCGTGTTGATGCTGGCCTCACACAACATTCTGTCGCCGGCCTCGGGGCAGCCGATCACCGTGCCTACACAGGACATGGTGCTGGGTATTTACTACCTGACCAAAGCCAAGCCGGGCGCCAAGGGTGAGGGACGCGCCTTCGCCAACATCGACGAAGTGATCCTGGCGAAAGAAGCGGGCGAAGTGGAAACCCTGACCCCGATTCGTTTGCGCTACTCGGGCGAGGTGATCGACCTGACCATCGCGTATGACGATCAGGACGTGATCCATACCGAGCCGACCAACTTCGAGCGCCAGTTCATCTCGACCACCGTGGGCCGCGCCATCATGAACGACCATCTGAAGCGCGGCGCTCCGGAGATGCCCTACATCAACGGCTTGCTGAAGAAGAAGGGCGTAGGCAACCTGGTGAACTACTGCTACCTGCGCTTTGGTCTGGAAACCACGGTGCGGATGCTCGACGGCATCAAGCAGCTCGGATTCCACTACGCCACCACAGCCGGCCTCTCCATCGGAATCGACGACATGGTCATTCCTCCGGGCAAAGCGGGCCTGGTGCGCGACGCCGAAAAGCAGGCCATCGCCGTGCAACAGCAGTATCTGGACGGCGCCATCACCAACGGCGAACGCTACAACAAGGTTGTCGAAATCTGGTCGGCCATCACTGAAAAGGTGGCGGACGAGATGTTCGGCGCCATGCAGGAAGACGACAAGAAGGGCGACATCAACCCGATTTACGTCATGGCTGATTCCGGTGCTCGCGGTTCCAAGCAGCAGATTCGCCAGCTCTCCGGCATGCGCGGTCTGATGGCCAAGCCTTCCGGCGAAATCATCGAGACTCCGATCACGGCCAACTTCCGCGAAGGCCTCACCGTGTTGGAGTACTTCATCTCCACCCACGGCGCCCGCAAGGGACTGGCCGATACCGCTCTCAAGACGGCGGATTCAGGCTACCTGACCCGGCGTCTGGTCGATGTGGCGCAGGACGTGATTATCAGCGAATACGATTGCGGCACGGTCGATGGCATCTACGTCACCTCCATCGTGGAGTCGGGCGAGATCATCGAGCCGTTGCGTGACCGTATCGTGGGCCGCGTCTCGCTGGAGAAAATCAAGGACTACGAAGGCAACATCATCGTTGACATCAACCAGGAAATCACGGAAGACCTGGCGGGTGCGGTGCAGGCAGCCGGTATCGAGCGGGTCAAGATCCGTTCGGTGCTCACCTGCGAGTCGAAGCGCGGCGTGTGCGTGATGTGTTACGGGCGCAACCTGGCTTCGGGCCGGTTGGTCGAGTTGGGCGAGGCCACGGGCGTTATCGCGGCGCAGTCCATCGGCGAGCCGGGAACGCAGCTCACCATGCGTACCTTCCACATCGGCGGTACGGCTTCGCGGGTCAGCGAGCAGTCGCGCCTCGATGCCAAGACCAACGGCACTGTGCGCTTCATCAATCTGGTGACGGTGCGTGCCAAGGAAGGCCACCTGGTAGTGATGAACCGCAACGGTTCCATCGCCATCCTGGACGACAAGGGCCGTGAAAAAGAGCGCTACGCCGTGGTTTACGGCGCCAAGGTCAAGGTGGAAGACGGGCAACAGGTCGGCTTGGGCGATGTCCTGGTCGAGTGGGACCCGTACACCTTCGCCATCCTGACCGAAATCGGCGGGGCGGTGCAGTTCAAGGACCTGCAGGAAGGCATGACCCTGCACGAAGAAGTGGACGAGGTCACCGGACTGTCGCGCCATGTGGTGGTTGATTCGCCGGATGAGAAACGTCAGCCGACCATCATCATCAAGGGAGCCAAGGGCAGCAAGCGTTACCTGATGCCGTCGCGCGCTCACTTGATGGTGCAGGATGGCGAGATCGTGACTCCGGGCGACGTGCTGGCCAAGATCCCGCGCGAAACCACCAAGACCAAGGACATCACCGGCGGTCTGCCGCGCGTGGTGGAATTGTTCGAGGCCCGCAAGCCGCGCGAAACCGCGGTCATCAGCGAGATCGATGGCGTGGTGAAGTTCGGCGACGTGGCCAAGGGCCAGCGCAAAATCTATGTGGTGGCCGACAACGGTACCGAGAAGGAATACCAGGTGCCGCGCGGCGTTCACATCAATGTGCAGGAAGGCGAGCGCATCCGCGCTGGCGAGCCGCTGATGGATGGCCCTCTGAACCCGCACGACATTCTGGCCGTGCTGGGCGAGAAGGAACTGCAGGCCTACCTGGTGAACGAAATCCAGGAAGTGTACCGCCTGCAGGGCGTCAACATCAGCGACAAGCACATCGAGGTGATCGTTCGCCAGATGATGCGCTGGGTGAAGGTGGAAGACGTGGGCGATACTTCGTTCCTGCTGGAACAGCAGATCGACAAGTTCCGCTTCCGCGAAGAGAACGAGAAGGCGATTGCCAACGGCGGCAAGCCGGCCACCGGCCGTCCGCTGCTGCTCGGCATCACCAAGGCGTCGCTCTCCACCGATTCGTTCATCTCGGCAGCGTCGTTCCAGGAAACCACGCGCGTGCTGACGGAGGCCTCCATCCAGGGCGCCGTCGATCACCTGCGCGGCTTGAAGGAAAACGTCATCGTGGGCCGTCTGATTCCCGCGGGCACCGGCATGGAGTACTACCGCAATGTCCGGCTCTCGCAGGAGATGGAAGAGGCCGCATCCAAGGTGCAGGAGGAGGTCACGGCCGCGTACGAAGAAGCCGAACGCGCGCTGGAACTGCTCCGCCACGAAGGCGAGAACGAGGCCGAAGAGCTGACGACAGAGTAAGCTCGTCCCCCTATAATCCAAGACCACGCTCAGCCAATGAGCGTGGTCTTTTCATTTCAAGCGGGTGCCCGTCTCATACACCAATTTCATAAGAGGTGGTGTATCCTCTTCCTATGTCCCGGACCAACATTGATATCGACGAGGGCTTGATTCGCAAAGCGCGCAAGCTCACCCGCCTCAAAACCAAGCGCCAGATTGTGGACAAGGCGCTCGAGTTGCTCGTTCGCTCGGAGAGCCGCAAAGGGATTCTCCGCTACTACGGGAGCGGCATCTGGAAGGGCGACCTTAAGTCTTCCCGGAGAAATCGGGTTTGATTCTGGTGGACAGCTCCGTCTGGGTTGATTTCTTCAGTTCGTCTCCCGGACGCGGCGGTAGTGAACTACGCCGGATGATCGAGGATAGCGAACCTCTCGCTCTGACTGGAGTGGTGGTAGCCGAGGTTTTGCAGGGCCTGACGAGAGAGGCTCGTACTATCGGGCGCTTTCTCGCGCAGTGGGACATGCTAGAGCCCAGCGGCTTTGAAACCTACCGGGCGGCGGCTGCAATCTACCGCACAGCGCGCGGAAAGGGTATTTCGCTCACCACCATTGACACTCTGATCGCAGCCGTCGCTCTTGAACATAAGGCCAGCGTTTTCACCCTGGACCACGACTTCTCCAGAATCGCGCTTATAACTGGCTTGGTGCTTCACCGCTACTAACATCACCGGCTCCCACTCATTCGAAAATCGCGAATGAGATGGGGCACCCGCAAAACCAACCGTTTTCCAGTCGCCCGTTTCTGCTGAGCGTGTAAACTTCAGTTGCCCTCTATGCGGCGGTTCCTTGAACACTTTCGAGATGCGCTGTGGCGTGCCTTTCAGCACGACGCATTCGCCGTGGCCAAGGGAGCGGCTTTTTCCGCCATCTTCACCTTGTTCCCGGCGGTGCTTCTGGCGGCCTCCATCCTCTCGGAGTCGCACACCACCGTGACCTTCATTCGTGAGATCGGCCATGCCGTCGGGCGGATTCTGCCCGAGGGCACCAGCGACGCCGTCCTGCAATACTTCAGCGGCAACAAACCCGTCAGCTTGAAGTCGCTGATCACCCTGTCGCTCATCACGCTGTGGACCGGGTCGGGCGCCATGATCTCGTGGATGGAGGGCTTCCGCAACGCCTACCAGATGCCCAAGGTCTGGGGACTGGTGAAGGAGAGGATGATCGCCTTCCTGCTGGTGGTGCTGGCCGGAATCCCCATGGCCTTCTCTTCCTTTCTGCTGGTGTTCGGCAACCAGATCGAAAACTGGATCGCCTACCACGTGGGCCACGAATTCGGGCCTTACATTGTGGGACTGTGGACGGCGTTGCGCTGGATCATTGCGGCGCTCACCAGCATTGCCGTGATCGGACTTATTTACCATCATGGCGTGCCCCGCACCCAGCCGTGGCATCGTGTGCTGCCGGGCGCGGTTCTGGCCACCGTGCTGTGGTTCGTCTCTACCGTATTGTTTGGTGTCTATCTTCGTCACTTCGCCAACTACGATGTGATTTACGGCTCAGTGGCCACCGCGATCGCGCTGCTGATCTGGCTGTATATCGTCTCCATGGTGGTCCTCATCGGCGCTGAATTCAATGCGCTGCGCTATCCGCGGTTTCTGTTTGGAGCTCATTCCGACATTACCGCCGAGAAAAAGCGGGTTCCGGCGTCCTGAAGCGAACTGCTTGGAATTGTCATTACGGGCGCCCGGGTTTAGCGCCAGGAATCTGCTTTTCCTTGCGGTTTGAACGAGGCCTCGTGAAACAGCAGATCCCTCACCGACTGAAGTCGGTTCGTGATGACAATTAGCGAGGCAAGGTTTTTCGCCGGAGCCCGGATTGGCAATGGCGAAATTCCCTTAGAATCATGCTCGCCAAACCACTATAATGGTTACATTCCACGGCACTTTGGGGATTTTCTTCCAATTGAGGACATCGATTTAATGGCTGTGCAGCAGGCATCGAAACGTTTCTCGCTGGTTCTGGTTAAGCCGTCGCACTACGACGACAACGGCTACCTCATCCAGTGGCTGCGCTCTGCCATTCCCTCGAACACGCTGGCTGTGATGAACGGGCTGGCGCTGGAGTGCAAAGAGCGCCGTGTTCTCGGCGATGACGTTGACATCGAAATCTCGGCCGTTGACGAGACGAATTCGCGGGTCAAGCCCCACCAGATTGCCAGACGGCTTCGCGGCAAACGCGGCATGGTTGCGCTGGTCGGAGTGCAATCAAACCAATTTCCCCGCGCGCTCGACATGGCGCGCATCTTTCGTGCCGAAGGCATCGCGGTGTGCCTGGGCGGCTTTCACGTCTCGGGCTGCCTGTCGATGCTGCCGGAGTTGACGCCCGAACTGCAGGAAGCGCTCGATCTCGGCGTCTCATTATTTGCCGGCGAAGCCGAAGGCCGCTTCGACGCCATTCTGCGCGACGCATGGCAAGGCACACTCAAGCCGCTCTACAACTACATGGACGATCTGCCGGCGCTGGCCGGGGCCACGCTGCCCATACTGCCGGCGTCACGCATCAAGCGCACCGGCGGCCACATGACCAGCTTCGACGCCGGTCGCGGCTGCCCGTTTCTGTGCTCGTTCTGCACCATCATCAATGTGCAGGGGCGGAAATCGCGGCGGCGCTCGGCCGACGATGTGGAGCAGATTGTCCGCCGCAATCTGGCGCAGGGGATCAACCGCTTCTTCATCACCGACGACAATTTTGCCCGCAACCTGGACTGGGAAAGCATTTTCGACCGCCTCATCCAGATGCGCGAGCAGGAGAAGCTCAACATCAAGTTCATCCTCCAGGTTGACACCATGTGCCACCGCCTGCCGCACTTCATCGAGAAAGCAGGCCGGGCCGGGGTGGCGCGCGTCTTCATCGGCCTGGAGAGCATCAATCCCGACAGCCTGCTGGGCGCGCGCAAGAAGCAGAACAAGATCACCGAGTATCGCAAGATGCTGCTCGATTGGAAGCACGCCGGGGTGACCGTGTTTGCGGGATACATCCTCGGCTTCCCCAACGACACTCCCGAATCGATCATCCGCGACATCAAAATTATTCAGCGCGAGCTGCCCATCGACCTGCTGGAGTTCCACTGCCTGACGCCGCTGCCCGGATCAGAAGACCATCAGCGCCTGTACAAGGCAGGCGCCTACCTCGATCCGGACCTGAACAAATACGACTTGGAGCACGTGACCGCGGAGCACTCCACCATGTCGCGGGCGGAATGGGAGCAGGTTTACGAGGACGCCTGGAAGACTTACTACACGCCCGAGCACATGAAGACGGTGATGCGCCGCGCGGTGGCGACCAACAGCAATCCCGGCAACATGCTGTTCCTGCTGAGCTGGTACTGGGGCTGCATCGCGCTGGAACGGGTGCATCCCCTGCAAGGCGGATATCTGCGGCGCAAATACCGTCGCGAGCGGCGCCCCAGTCTGCCGATCGAGAGTCCGCTGGTTTTTTATCCGCGCTATCTGGTCGATTTAGTTGCCAAACATCTGAAGCTGGCGCGGCAGATCGTGCGCCTGGGCATGTTCCGGCAGCATTTGAAGCGGGACCCGAAGGCCCGCCTCTACAGCGATCTGGCGCTGACCCCGGTCGTCGCCGACGAATTCGAGGCCTATGAGATGTTTGCGACCAGCGATTCGGCGAAGTCGGAAGCCGCGAAGATGCACAAACCGAGCGAATCTCGCGCGGCCGGTCAGAATCTGCTGGTTAACATTGAGCGGTAAACACGGTTTGGGTTGAGAGGCGACGACACGATGGCGCAAGAAATTTTTTCCCTGGCGGTGCTGGAAGCCCTGCCTGGCAAGCAGCAAGAACTGCTGGCGAAATTACGCGAGCTGTACACCATGATGCATGCCAAGGGCTACTGTCACGACACACTGCACCGCGATTCATCCAACCCCGACCGCTTTCTGCACCTGCGGCGCTGGACATCGGCTGAGATGCGCACCGAAGCGCAGGCCGACCCCGACGTGCACCGCTTCTGGCAGATGCTGCCGGAATTGTGCACCATCCCAATTGTTTACGAGAGCCTGGAGAAGGTGTTCGAGAGCTAGGGGTGTTGGCGCGGGTGCCGCGGCCAAACGCAGATAGTCCGAAACCCCAACTCTGGGTGCGCGTTACCAAATTGTCTTCAGGCCGCTAGCGCAGATACGCCTGTCACGGCTGATGACCGGCACATCGAAATATACGGCGGTGGCTGCCACCATGCGGTCTGGCATGTCCGGAACTTCGGCGCGTGTCACTTGCCGCATCGATTGAACGATGGCGGCGGTAAAAACCGCCTCCGTGAAAACATGCTCGGGGTCGGCCAGCGCTAGCCTCAGTTCTTCATACGCCGCGGGCGGCAGACGTTTTTTTTCGATCAGATAAACTACCTCGGCGAGGCTGATGGTCGAAATGGCAATCTTCTGTCTTGCGGTCGCCGCGTCACTAATAAAAACTTGGGCGGCAGCGGATAGTCTGGCGTCGTCGAATAAATGCCAGAGGGCCGTGTGGGTATCGGCAACGGCAGCGACGATCAAGAGTTTTCGCCAAAGTTCCGAAACATATCAGTGCGGTTGGCGTCGATTTCGTCGGCAGACGGAGCCGGTCCGTATTTGGCGAACATGCCGCGTCCAGTCTTGAACGGAGGACCCGACGATTGTCCTTCAAGTGAGGACGCGAGGTCGCGCTCAAGAACCTCACGAACATAACCGGCGGCGGAAACGCCATGTGCGTTGGCCTGCGCTTTTAGGGCGGCTTCAAGCTCCTCTGGAAGTTCAATCGTCATGGCTGATTTCCTCACTGTAGTCTGATATTAGGGCTTTTTCCATCCCTTGTCACCGCGCATAAGTGCTTCAGGCCGCGGTTCCAGAAGAATCAACCTTGGACTTCGCTGCCGTTGTAGGAGTGCACAAAGGTACGCGCTCGTCCGCGAACCTGAAATCCCTAACCGCCATCACGAGTTCGGATCCGGATTTCAAACAGAACCCCGCAATTCCGTGGTTTGCCTCAGCTCTCGCGTTGCGCCCGGATTACGAACTCCTCTCGTCGCGGGTCGAAGCGGACCGCGAGCAGGTTGGGTTGGCAGCAAACTTCGCAATCTTCCACGTACTGCTGTAGCGGGCCCGCCGAGTCGTCAACGTCGGTGGAGTTCCACTCTCCGCAATAGCTGCATTGAAAGCCGGACTGCATAGCGAGACGCCTTGAGCGCAATTATCGTCGAAGCAAGCAGATTCCTGAATCCGAACTCCGAAACAGGAATTATTCCAATCTGATCCGGTTTGCCGGGTAGCGCTCCCTTTCGCTTTTTCTTCGTATCCCGTTAGCCCACCGAAGGTTACTCCTATCCCTCGCTTCCCTCGCCAACTGGCATCGAACCTGCATTTGTAAGGACGGTTCGCAGCTATCCGGCCGGTGTCAAAGGCGAGGGGATCATGAACACTTCTCTGGCCAGCACGAAGATCTCTTCCCGCCACACAGAACAAACAGAACCGACGATTCTCCTGGTAGAGGACGAGCCGGTCGTTCGCGACGTAACCCGTGCGGTGTTGGAGCATGCCGGGTATCGAGTGCTGGAGTGCAACGGTCCAGAAGAAGCTCTGCTTGCGGGACGCGATCACCGCGGACGGATTGACCTGCTGCTGACCGATGTGGTCATGCCGGGAATGAACGGCGCCGAACTGGCGCAGCGATTGCAAAATCTGCAGCCCGGCCTGACTGCCATTTTCATGTCTGGCTACGCCGATCGGGATGTGCTGCATAACGTGCTGCACGACGATAGGACGAATTACATCCAGAAGCCTTTCACCATAAATGTCCTGCTGTCGCGCGTGGCGGCCGCGTTGCGGACAGGCGCGGAACTCGGCGAAGGTGCACTCTCTCTTTCCGCCCGGTGATTCAGGATTTGAAAAACTCGTCGCGATGAACGAAACCGCAGATTCCTCGGGGCTGAAGCCCTCGGAATGACAAAAATAAAGGGTTCACCATGACGCACCTAAAGGTGCGCCCCTTCAAAGCATAAGCGTTTGAGTTTTTCAGCGGCTTGGATTGCGGACCCGCAGGGAAAAAGCGGCGCATGTCCAATTTCTCCCGAGCAGGTGTCCAAACGTCTGTTCTATTCGAGCTTGATTTGCTGGTTCCCGCCTCCCACATTCACCTAACTGTGATGATCCTGCAACTTTAACGTAATACATAGCTGCGAACATCGGTTGAAAGAGCCTTCAGCGCCCTGATTGGGCGCCCTAACTTTCAAGGAGATGCAGCATGACATTTGAGATTTTCAGAGAGCGGAGCCATGTGCGTGTACTCGCTCAACAACTTGTGGTGCTTTCGCTGATCGTTATGTCTGGCGCGGTTGCCGCGTCTGCGCAAAAAGACAGCACATTCTTTTCTCCGGGCAACATCGTGGTCAGCCGGAGTGTGTACGACAACAATCCAAACAACGTCCAGGTAGGCGAACTGCTGCCGCCGGGCTGCCAGAATACCCAGGTGGGATGCAGTGGCAATGCGATCAACGACGGTACCTACCCTTACGTTTGGAATAACGATACGGTCGACGGCAGTTTCGGTATCACGTCGAAGATTCTCCTCGACCAGTTCACGGTGGCCGGCTCGCTGATCAACTCATTGGAAGTCCCCAACAGTTCGCAGCCTGGGGTGCCGCCGCAGAAGGACCAGATGGTCACCAGCTTCTCGTCGAAGTCGGAAGTGGCCCTCAACCTGTCCACCGACGGTAATGACCTGACCTTCATGGGGTATGTTTCACCGATCGACAATCTGGATGTGTCGAATTCCAACACTCCGATGGTCATTGATCCCACCAACCCAGTCGGCACGACCACCTACCGTGCGGTCGCACAAGTCGATGCTCATGGTAAGTTCCACTTCACCGAAACCAATGCGTATAGCGGAAACAACGGTCGCGCGGCCATCATGAACAGCGGTCGCCACGCTAGCTTCTTCTATACCGCGGGCAATGCCGGCAACGGCGGGAATCCTCAGCCGGATGGCGTCATTATTGGGGCAGGCGCGCAGATCCTCAATCCCGAGACCAAGGCCGAGATCGCGCAGCGACCTGGCCTTCCCACGCCGGTTGCGAGTTTCAACATCACGCAATTAGGCGATACCCAGGACAAGATCGGTAAGGACACTAACTTCCGCGGTCTCACCATTTTCAACAACGTTCTCTATTACACCAAGGGCAGCGGCGGCAACGGCGTCAACACAGTGTATTTTGTCGATCCCACCCTCACGGTGTGCAACGATTCCAACGGCGTTGGTCTGCCTCCGGCAAACCCAACCCTGCCGACGGCGCCTATGGCCTACGATCCGACGCTGCTGCAGACCGAGGGACTCGATCCCAACAATATGTGCGTCCTGAAGGGCTTCCCTACAAAACTCAAATCCAAAACTTCCTTCCCCTTCGGCATTTGGTTCGCGGATGCCAACACTCTTTACGTAGCAGATGAAGGCGACGGTGACAACACCTACGTGAACGGCGTGTACACCAAAGCTGCGGGAAATGCCCTGTCCGGACTGCAGAAGTGGATCTTCGATTCTGGCTCAGGCCAGTGGAATCGCGCCTACACATTGCAAGCCGGTTTGCAGCTTGGCATGCCGTACACCATTACCAACTACCCGACGGGGAACAATCCGACAACCGGACTTCCCTGGTCTCCTGGAACTGATGGCTTACGTAACATCACCGGCATCGTGAACGGCGACGGTACGGCAACCATCTACGCCGTCACCTCTACGGTTAGCGGGAACGGCGATCAAGGCGCGGACCCGAACAAAGTCGTGGTCATCACCGACCAGGTGAGCGCCACCACTCTACCGTCCGGCGAAAGCTTTACTACCTTCCGTGCGGCCGGTTTTGGAGAAGTTCTGCGGGGTGTTTCGTTCACTCCCGGAACGTTTGGTGAACGCTGAGGAAGCCGTAAGATCGGATACAAGATAGCTAAGCAAATGCCCCGCTCCAGCCTGGCTTTGGGCTAGGGCGGGGCAAATATTTTTCCCGAGAACGGGGTGTTCGGGTAGTGGCTCAGTTTAGGAGTTGCATGAGACAGGTAGAGCGGGCCTTCAGGCCCGTGTTGAAGGCGCAGCTGAAAATCCGAGTGCCGTAGGCACGACAGATCGCGCCTTTCCTGTGCCCGCCCCTACGGGGCTCTGATTCGAGAGAAGTGCTTGACGCGGGCCTGAAGGCCCGCTCTACCCGAACAATTCAAATTGAGCCACTACCGGTGTTCGTCCCGGTTTTCACCGGTCGCTCCCGCTAGCGTAATATCGAAGTAGATGCTCCAACCGATAGCTCACGTACGCACATGGCTGGTGGGCAGCCTGCTGCTGCTGGTGACTGCCGTCGGCGTGACGTACTGGGTCGCCAGCTACCGCGTCGGCCCCATGCTGCACAACGTGCCCTCGCAACTGGGCATTGACATCCAGCAGACCAGCGATGGGTTCTCGCTTTCCAAGTCCGAAGGCGGCCGCACTCTTTACACCATCCGGGCCTCCAAGGCGGTGCAGTTCAAAGCCGGCGGCCACGCCGATCTGCGCAATGTTCACATCGTCGTGTACGGGCACGAGCACAACCGGTATGACCAGATTTATGGCAATCAATTCACCTACGATCCGCAGACGGGCGATATCAATGCCGTTGGCGAGGTACATATCGATCTCCAGGGGAACGCCGAGGGTCCGCAGAAGCCTGACCAGGCGACGCCCGAAGAGCTGAAGAACCCGATTCACCTAGTGACCCGCTCCCTCACCTTCAACCAGAAGACCGGCATCGCGCACACGGACGAACTTGTGGAGTTTCGCACCACTCAGGCCAGCGGCTCCGCTAAAGGGGCGTACTACGATTCCAACAGCAACGAGCTTCTGTTGAAGTCCGAGGTCCACATCGTGACCACCGGCCAGCATCCGGCGGTCATCACCGGAAGCAGCGGCACAATCCAGAAGACGCCCCGGCAGACCACGCTGCAGAACGTTCGTCTGGAACAGCCCGACCGGACCCTGACCGCCGACAAAGGCACCATGCTGTTTGAAGCCGACAACACGGTGCGGCACGCCGTCATGGAAGGCAATGTGCAGATTCAGAGCCGCGGGCCATCCGTGGTTGACATTAGCGGCCCGCGCGGCGATGTAAACATGGGCCCGAACAACTCCGTGCAGCAGGCGATCCTCTCGGGCGGCGCCAAATTTGAGTCGCACGGCGCCAGCGATGCGCATGGTTCGGCCGACAGGTTTGTGCTTGACTTCGACGACCAGAACCAGCCCTTGCGGCTTCACATGGTCAACAATGCGCGCATGATGCAGGACCCCAAGCCGGCTAAGCCCGGCAGCAGCAGTCAGACGAGCGGCCAGCCCATGGAAATTGCCGCCGACCAACTCGATTTCCAACTCGCCGAAGGCAACCAGCTCAAAACCGCCGACACCATCGGCAAAGCCGCGATCACCATCTTCCCTGCTGTGGGTCCAGAGAAGCAGAAGACCGCTGGCAATGGCGATAAGAAAGCTGGGGGCAATTCCACAACCGTCGCCACCGCCGGGAAGTTTCACGCCACGTTCGACAGCAACAACCGCATCCAGACGCTGCATGGTGCGCCGGGCTCGCGGATTGTCTCCACCTCGCCGGGCGACCCGGAAAAAGTCAGCCTGGCGCGCAATCTGGATGTCACCTTCGCTGCCGATGGCGGGGTGCAGAAGCTGGTGCAGACCGGCGACTTCCAATACCACGAGGCTGCTGCCAAGCCCGGCACCGGCGGCCGTGAGGCCTTCGCCAACGTCGCGACCTATTCGCCGGCAGATGCCATGCTGCTACTGACTGGCTCGCCGCGCGTCATCGACGGCGGCATGACCACGACCGCGACCACGGTGCGCATCAATCGCCAGACAGGTGACGGCTTCGCCGACGACAACGTGAAGACCACGTACAGCGATCTCAAGCCGCAACCCGATGGAGCGCTCCTGGCCGGCTCCGATCCGGTGCATGTGACCGCTCAGCACATGGTCGCGCACAAGGAACCGGGCGTGGCGCACTACAGCGGCAATGTGCGGCTGTGGCAGACGGCCAATGTGGTGCGCGCTCCCAGGATGGACTTTGACGATCAGAAGCGCAGCATTGTCGCTGAGTCCGATGCCTCGCAGAAAGTTCTGAGTTTGTTCATGCAGCGGGGGCAGGACGGGAAGCTTACGCCAGTCGACGTGACCTCCGACAAGCTAACTTACACGGATGAGGAGCGTCGAGCTCGATACACCGGCGATGTGTTCGCCAAGAGCGCCGCCAACACCATCACCGCGCAACTGATTGATGTGTATCTGAAACCGGCAGATCCCGACGCGAAAGGCGGCTCAGCGCCACCGGCGCAGAAGAAATCGATCATTCCCGGCTCGGAAGGACCAAGCCAGATCGACCACATGGTTGGGGTGGGAAAAGTCGTAGTCACCGGGCCGAACCGGCGTGCGGTGGGAGATCGGCTGGTTTACACGGCCGACGATGGGAAGTATGTTCTGACCGGAAAATCTCCTAGCATTTTTGATGCCGAACGCGGGACTGTATGGGGCGATTCGTTGACTTTCTTCAGTCGCGATGATAGGGTTTCGGTAGAGAGTAAACGCTCTTCTCCCACCATCACACGCGCACGTACCACGAAGTAAATGCAGACTTTATCGGCGGAAGAGATCGGCAAAAACTATCGCGGACGGCGGGTGGTCAGCGACGTCAGCTTCCACGTAAAACAAGGTGAGGTAATCGGTCTGCTGGGGCCTAACGGTGCCGGTAAGACTACCAGTTTCTATATTATCGTCGGGCTCATCCCGGCCGAAACGGGCCGGGTTTTGATCAATGCGCAGGACATTACCCATGAGCCCATGTATCTGCGGGCGCGCAATTACGGGATTGGTTACCTGCCGCAGGAGCCGTCCATCTTCCGCAAGCTGACGGTGGAAGACAATATCCTGGCCGTGCTGGAGGCGCAGCCCATTTCGTGGCACGAGCGCCGCGAGCGGATGGAGAGGCTGATTGACCAGTTGGGGTTGGGCGTCATCCGCAAAAACCGCGGTTACGCCTTGTCGGGTGGCGAACGCCGGAGAGTGGAGATTGCGCGCTGTCTGTGCATTTCACCGTCGTTCATTCTGCTGGATGAGCCCTTTTCCGGAATTGATCCCATCGCGGTATTGGATTTACAAAAAATTATCTTTGATCTCAAGGCCAGCGGCATCGGAGTGCTGGTAACGGATCATAATGTACGTGAGACGCTGTCGGTCACCGATCGCGCCTATATTATCAATGAGGGGCGTATCTTCCGGCACGGCACGCCCGAGCAACTCGGAAATGATCCGGAAGTGAAGCGCGTTTACTTAGGCGAGAGCTTCTCATTGGTTTAGAATTCGTATCAGGGGCTGGCGCCCCGTGGGGACCCGTAGCATGGTTTTGTTGCAGCCCAAGTTAAACCTCAAAGTTTCCCAGAAGCAGATCCTGACTCCTGGACTGGTCCAGATGGTCAGCGTCCTGGCGCTCAACAAACTTGAGCTGGCGGACATGATCACGGCTGAGCTGACGGAGAACCCGGTACTTGAGGAACTTGACGATTCGGTCCCCTTGCTCGACGAAGTTTCAGCCCGGGAAGAGAAAATGGAGCGCGACAGCTCCATAACCATCCAGGAAGAGCAACCTCCGACCCCCGAGGAAAAAGATCCCTTCGACGAAATCGATTTCGGCTCGTTCTTCTCGGAATATCTGGATCCCGGTCTGCGCACCTCGATCGAGATGGAAGAGAGCGAAAAGCCTTCCTTCGAGAACTTCCTCTCCAAACCCACCACCCTCACCGACCACCTGATGTGGCAGTTGGGCTCGTTGCACGTCAACGAGGACGTGTATCGGGCGGCTGAGTTGGTGATTGGGAACTTGAACGAGGAAGGCTATCTGACCGCAAGCGAGGATGAACTGCTTGGCCTGGCCGGGGATGAACAACCGCCGGCTGACGTCGATGCCCCCGCCCTGGAACCCGCCCCAACCGAGACGGAAGCCGCGGATGCGCTGGCGGCGGCCATGCTGCCGCCCGACGATGAGCTGGAGCCGGAGATTTCAGAATCCACCGTCGCCATAGCCGAGGAAGAGTCCACAGTGCCTCCGGCCGCGGCGCAAACAGTCGGACACGAGGTCCCCCGTCCGGTCCTGGTGCCCCCGCGGAGCACGCCCGCCCGGGTCCCCTTCGGCCGTGACGCGTTGCGCGAAGCCATTGACCTGGTGCGCCAGATGGATCCCATCGGAGTCGGCTCCCGCGATTTGCGGGAATGCCTGCTGGCGCAGTTACAGGGATTGAAACGCGTGGACCGCAAGAACGGCAATGGCAGTCATGCCGCTGAACTTGAGGCGCTCGACGATGCCATCGTGCTGGTAGGTGAACATCTCCACGCCCTGCAGAACAAACGCTACAAGGAAGTGGCCAAGGCGATGGGCCGGCCTCTGGAAGCGGTCATGCTCGGCATGGACTTCATTCGCACTCTCGATCCCCGGCCCGGTCTGCGTTACAACAAGACCGAAGCCCGGCTGATCGAGCCGGACGTGGCTTTCGTCAAGCAAGGCGAGGAATATCTCGTCCTGATGAACGACGAAGAGATTCCTCAACTGCGTCTGAACCCTACTTATCGCAAGCTGTTGAGCCGCGATGCGGCCGAAAAGGACGTGCGCAATTACGTCAAAGAGCGCTATAAGTCGGCCATCCAGCTCATCAAGAACATCGAGCAGCGCAAGCAGACCATTTTGCGCGTGTGCTATTCCATCCTGGCACGGCAGCGCGATTTCCTCGACCACGGCATCGACTTGCTGAAGCCGATGATGATCAAGGAAGTGGCGGAAGAGATCGGGGTGCATCCCTCGACGGTCAGCCGCGCCGTGGCCAACAAATACGCTCACACCCCGCAAGGCGTCTTCGAACTGCGATACTTCTTCAGCGAGAGCGTCAACGGACCTGAGGGCGGCGGCACCTCGCTGCTCATCCTCAAGCGCCGGGTCAAGAAGCTCATCGAAGAAGAAGATCCCGCCAGGCCGTTGACCGACGAGCAGATCACCCGCATCCTCCAGTCGCAGGGTATCCAGGTCACTCGCCGCACGGTTGCGAAGTACAGGGAAGACATGCGCATCCCGAGCACCCACCAGCGCAGAATAAAGAACTAGCGGCAGTACCGGCGCCTCGTCCGGTTCCGGCAATGCGCGGATTTTGTCCCGGGCGCGTCTAACTTGAAGGAACGCCGTTGTGAGGAAAGTGCCGCGGCTGGCAACCAGATAAGCTGCGGCGAGGAGGGAGCTCAATGACAGTAGAATACTTCGGCAAGCAATACGAAATTACTCCCGCCGTTCGTGATGAGGTCGAACTGGGCCTCACCAAGCTGACCAAGATTCTTGGCGAAAACATCAAAAGCAAAGTCATCCTGTCGGTGGAAAAGCACCGCAACATCGCGGAAATCACGGTGAAGCGGCGTCGCGGCCACCTGGTGGGACTCGCCGAGGCAACCGACATGGTGGCCGCCATCGCCCAGGCGCTGGAACATATCGAGACGCAAGTGCTGCGCCACAATGGCCGCCGCCGCAATATCGGCCGCAAACCGAAAGACAAGAGTTGGACGGCCCCAGTGGCGGCACAAAGCGAGATGCAGATTTCCGTCGGCGCCAACCCTGCGACCGCGGTTCCCGTGGTTGTGCATAAGTTTCCCTCTATCGCCCGCACCACCGAGGCGCACCTGGTGCACTCCACCGACTCCATCGCCATGCGGCCCATGACCATCGAGGAAGCGGTCAAGGAATGCGAATTCCGCGATCGCGCCGTGTTCGTCTTCCGCGATCCCAAGGGGAATGTGAAGGTGTTGCACCGCCGCAAGGACGGCAAAATCGAGTTGATCGAAGTGCCGTAAAACTCTTCACAAAGCAACAAAGGGCGCCGGTTCG
This sequence comes from uncultured Acidobacteriaceae bacterium, assembly GCA_963728805.1. Lineage (GTDB taxonomy): Bacteria > Acidobacteriota > Terriglobia > Terriglobales > Acidobacteriaceae > Bog-257. Next base: position 268,703 of record CAVSLE010000007.1, on the reverse strand, counting down.
GCGCCCTTTTGGTTTGGAGCGAAGCCTGGAGTGTGGTTTTCGCAATAGCGCGATCCGCCCGCAGGGGTAGTGCGGCGCTTCAGCGCCGCGTTCACCGTGTCCGAAATAATTCCCGGAAGCGATTCTCTTCTCGCCCTATACGCGGGCCTCAAGGCCCGCAGTACCTGTGCTATCGCTCGATCACTTTGGGGACTTTGAAGAACACGCCGTCCGACACTGGCGCATTGCGCATCGCTTCCTCGTGGGGCAGCGAAGGACGCGGTTCATCGGGCCGCATGGCGTAAGCGAAGCCTTCAGCACCTCTGGTCTCGTCCTCTAGGTTGGCGACTTGCGCCATGGGCTCGACGTTGGCCGTGTCCAGTTCGTTCAGCCGGTCAATGTAATCGAGGATGGAGTTCAGGTCTTTGAGCATGCGGGCGCGCTCGTCTGCGGTCAGTTCCAGATTCGCCAGGTCGGCAACATAGGTGACGTCTTTATCGGTAACCATTGCTCCACCTTCTAGCCCAGGACTGGAGTATCCGCTCGTACGGGGAGTGCGGGCCTTCAGGCCCGCAGTAAGAACGCGCGTACACTTCCTGGCTTCAGCCGCTGAGGTCGGCGACCTCAGCGGCTGAAGCAATTTTATTCTCGCTCTTGAACGCGGGCTTGAAGGCCCGCACTACCCGAGCTGCAACCACCCTGCACTAGCCGACCTACAATTACTCTGAAAACCGCTCTAGCGCGAGCGCCGTTCCGCCTGGTTCTTCACCACAAACTTAATTGCGTTCACCGGCTGTGCGCTCATCTGCTTCAGGGCCGCCAGATACTGCGCGTTGAAGGTGTACAGTTGCTGCTGCCAGGTCAGGTCAGGAACTTCGACCGTCAGCACTCCATCTGCGTAGCCGAGGGCAACTGTCATCCCCGCTACCTTTGATCCGCACACCAGCGGCCAGGCCAGCAGCGGCGCGTCGTTGCCACCGTCGCGGTGAAGGGCATCGGCGAAGATCTTCTTCAGTGTTGAGCCGGCATGTCGCATGGCGTCAGGAGTCAATTGTAGAGCAGGACGGCCGCTTTTCGCTCTTCGCTTTTCGCCAGAATCGCTGTCATCCCGACCGAGCCCGCCACGGCGGGCAAGTGGAGGGACGTGCTTTTCCTCAACTGGCGTGACTGAGTTCTTCGCGGATGACCCGGCGAAGCGTGGCCTCCAGAGGCTCCTGGGTCCGGCGAACGTGCTGCCGCAGAGCATCATTGATCAGGCTCTGATAGTTGCCGCCGCCGGCCCGTTCTACCTGCTGCCGAAACCAGTCGAGAAGATCGTCGTCGAGCCGGATCGTGATCCTGGTCTTGCCCTTGGGCACTTGCACCACCGACCCACGCTTGGCGTGACTGAAGTCGTATTCACGTTTCATCGTTGTCCTCGTATTGCCGCCTCTCCCGCGGAGTGGCCGGCCGCGCGGAGATGAGGCGAATTCCCTCTCCGCGCTAGGTATAGATCACCACCAAAACTCTCCCGAGCATGTCCTTCCCAGTTGTGATCCAACGCTCTTCATGTTCGAGGTAGGGATCGCGAATTGTCAGTGCAAGATCATCTTCCAGAACGGCAACAGCGTCGGCGAAGCGAACCCCATGTTTGGCGAAATTTTTCTCTGCCTTGCCCGGATCCCAGTGGAAGTCCACAGTGCTTCAGTGTATGCACAGTTGTACACCGCCGTCAAGCACACCACCGAATGCTCCACTCCGTTACTATTGCTCCTGCATGGTTTCTGCTCCCCGCCGCTGGTATCGCGATCCTCTGTCCCTGTTGATCGTGGTTGCAGCGCTCAGCGCGTTCGTCATCCAATCCGGCGAACTGGGCACCTCCGACACCTCGCATCGTCTGCAGACAACGCATTCCTGGTGGACCGCGGAGCCGCCGGTGTTTCCCAACGAGTATCCCGAGTTTGGCATTCACGGCCGGGGAGGCAAGCTCTATAGCTGGTATGGAATGGGCCAGTCACTGCTGATGTTTCCCGCCGACGTGATCGGCACCGGCATTGCCCACCTGCCAATCTTTGCCAACTACAACGACACCGATCCCACCGTGCGCGCGATTTTCGTCAGTTACAGCACCAACATTCTGGTCAACGTCCTGACGGCGCTGATGTGCTTCCGTTTTCTGTGCCAGTTGGGCTTCAGCGTAAAACAGTCGGTCGCCGGCGTGCTGGCGCTGCTGTTCTGCACCACGCACCTGCATTACACGCAGAACATGATGGAGAACAACTACATCATGCTGCTGACCCTGACCGGTCTGTCGTTTCAATACGAGTGGCTGCGGACCGGCAGCCGACGCGCACTGCTCATCGGTTCGCTTGCCTTCGGGCTGAACTTGTTGACCCGCTTGACCACCGGCCTCGACCTGATTGCCGGCGGACTGTTCCTGCTTCTGGTGCTGTGGCTGGAGAACGTGCGCGGCCGCGCCCTTTGGCAGCGCTTCCTGACCTACGTCGAGACAGCATTGCCAGTGTATGCGATCTTCGGGCTGATCGATCGGCTGTACCAGTTCTATCGTTTCGGTTCGCCGTTCACAAACTACATCACGATCGCCGGTCAGGAAATGCGGCTGCAGAACCCATCGCTGCCCGCGAACTATCCCTGGGAAGTTCCGTTCCACGTGGGCTTTCTTGGGGCCTTGTTCAAGCCGGAGAAATCGATCTTCCTCTTTGACCCGCTCCTGCTGCTGACGATTGTTCTCGCGGTGGTTGCGTGGAAGCGCTTTCGTCCGGAAGTCCGGGCGTACCTGATCACGGCGTCCCTACTGCTCCTCGGCTATATCAGCTTCTACGCGCGATACACCGTCTGGAGCGGCGACTTCGCCTGGGGCGACCGTTATGTTTCGACCGCGGCGGAGTTGGCCGCGTTCATCTCGGTGCCCCTGCTGCTGCGCTGGCGCGCGTCGCTGGGAAAGCTGGTGTGGAGGATGGGCGTCGCATTGATTGCGTTCAGCACCGCCATCCAGTTGGCCTCGCTCGCCTTCTGGCTGCCGCTGGAAATCTACCAGGAGGACACGCTGGGACACCCGACGTTCGTGGTCTTCCTGCGCTTCAAGAACATCGCGGCGTTTGCGCTGGGAAAAATGCAGGCCTGGGGCCTCAACAACGATTCCATGACCTACGACCCCTGGGACTACGTTCACATCGACACCTGGAACTTCCTGCCGTTCTTGCTGCGCCGGGTTGGATCGGCCCCACGCTGGGCGGTGAACGTGACCTTTGCGGTTTGGAGTGCGGGCCTGGCCGCGCTGACGTGGGCGCTGTTGCAACTGCGCAGGGTGATGCTGGCGGTGGACGGCGAGGTCGGTTGCTAAAAGCACTTCCCGAGCTTTAACGCAGCCAATTCTCGTGTAGAAGATTCTCGACGCGGGCAAATTCCTTTTCGTTATCGGTAACGATGGTGTAACCAAGTGCAATCGCCTGAGCTGCAATGAACAGGTCATTAGCGCCGATTGGCCTGCCAGCTTGCTCAAGCCGGGCACGCAGCAAGCCGTAGGCGGCATCTGCGGGTGTTTCGAAAGGCAAAACCTCAAGCGCTCCGAGCACCGCTTCAAGCTGAGCCGAGAGCCGTGGCGAGCGCTTTTTGGCCGCTCCATAACGCAATTCTGCGGCGACAATGATGCTGGTGCAAACCTGCGCTTCACCAATGTTGCGGATGTGCCGCGCCACTCTTCCCTGCGGGTTGCGGACGAGATCGGAGACGATGTTGGTGTCGAGCAAGTAGCGCATCACAGATCAACAGGATCGGCGCGCAAGTCGGGGATGGGTGGAAAATCCTCTTCCAGCGGTCTCAGAGTCGACAATACGGCCAGCAGGGATTTCGGGGGAGCGGGCTCGATGATTAGCCGGTCGCCCTCCTTGCGCATGATGGCGTCCTCACCCGGGAATTCGAACTCACGGGGAATCCGGACTGCCTGATTGCGGCCGTTCTTGAAGATCTTGACCGTACGTTCAGCGCCCACGGCAACCTCCTTTGGCATATGCCTAGCCTATGCCAAACGCGATCAGATGTCCACCAGCCAGCCAGGATATCCGTCGTTAGCAGAGTTTGCCAACGCTATCCAAAAGGAAGTGGAGACTTCCCTTCCCGGTACGCTTTCCCCACGGTCTCAGCCTTGAACAATCGGTCGTCGATGCGATGCAGACGCTTGATCATGCCCGGCGTCAGCAACTTGTAGTGATGAATTTCCAGCAGGTGATAAATGATGAACCAGATGGGCTGCTCCGTGGTCATCCAGTCCTGATCGTCAAACCGCGCCAGGTTCACCGGACGCGAAAAAGTGCGCATGGTGCGCTCGCGCCGCAGGTTGAAATAGATGTTGAAGTAGCTCATGGCCAGCTCGCGCAAGGACCGGTACACCGGTTCGCGATAGCGGCATCCCACATAGTTCGACTTGGCCAGCGCGCCCCAGTGTCCCTTGACCCGGTAGATGGCCAGCACGTGGTCGGTGTCGTGATCGGCTTCAAAGTCGAGAATCAGGGGCGGATAGCCGTTGGCCCGCAGAGCCGCGGCGGCAAAAATTGCCCCTTCGAAGCAATGGGAGGTATTTTCGCGCAGCACCCGGCGGGGCGACCATGCCGTGTCGGCCAGATGATACGGCATGTCGTCGAGAAATCGCTGTATGCCATGCGGATCTTTCAAGCTGCGCAGCTTGCGCAGTTCCGCCGGGGTGAAGCCGTGTTGGTTGTTCATGATTGAGTGGATTATCGCATTGTGGACAATCGTGAACGGCCCCGCCCTAGCCAAAGGAGGGCTGGAACGGGGGCACCCGGAATTATCTGCAGGCTGATTGCGCACGCCAAACAGGAATCGTTCGCCGCTCCGGTTGCATCTTTTGTGTTTTAGTTCGCATTAGCGCTGGCTGCGGAGTGGCCAACCGCGACAGCCGAGTTCTCGCCCAAGGAGCCGAGAATGGCAACTGCGAGTGTCGCCGGTTCGCAGGGCACAAGCATTTCACGCCCAGCCTCCAGCCCGTGGATGATCGCGGTCGCGGTCATGCTGGCGACCTTCATGGAGGTGCTGGACACCTCGATTGCCTCCGTCGCGCTGCCTCATATTGCCGGCAGCCTATCGGCAAGCAATGACGAAGCCACCTGGGTACTGACCAGCTATCTGGTGGCGAACGCCGTGGTTTTGCCCGCGAGCTCCTGGTTCGCGTTGCGCTTCGGCCGCAAGCGCTTTCTGATCACCTGCATCGTCATCTTCACGGTTTCATCTTTTGCCTGCGGCGCCGCCACCAGCCTGGGGATGATTTTGTTGGCGCGCGCGGTACAAGGCGCGGGCGGCGGAGCCTTGCAGCCGTTGTCGCAGGCCATTCTGCTGGAAAGCTTTCCCCCCGATAAACGCGGCCTGGCCTTGGCAGTGTTCGCCCTTGGCGTGGTGGTCGCGCCGGTGCTGGGTCCCACGCTCGGTGGCTACCTGACCGACACCTACTCATGGCGCTGGGCGTTTTACATCAACATCCCCATCGGAATTCTTGCCATCTTCATGATCCTCCGCTACATCGAGGACCCGCCATACATCCGGAACGCCAAGCCCGGCCGCATCGACGGCATCGGACTGGGACTGCTTGCGGTGTGGTTGGCAGCGTTGCAGATCATCCTCGACAAAGGCCAGGAAGACGACTGGTTCGGCGCCAATTGGATTCGTTGGGCAACCGGACTTCTGGTAGTTGCCTTTGTCGCGTTCATCGTCCGCGAGATGACTCACGACAAGCCGCTGGTGAACCTGCGCGTCTTTCGACACCGAAACTTTCTGCTCGGCTGTCTTCTCATCGCGATCTTCGGCGGTCTCCTCTATGGACTGGTGACGTTGCTGCCCTTGTTCTATCAGGAACTGCTGGGCTACACGGCTTTCGCGGCGGGATGGGCGGTGAGCCCGCGCGGAATCGGCGCCATCCTGGCGATGCCAATCATCGGAGTCTTGACCAACAAGCTCGACGCACGCTGGTTGATCGCCTGTGGGTTTGTCATGTTCGGCGTCAGCAGCTTGCGGTTCGGCCAGGCTGACCTTGCCATCTCGCAGTGGTCGTTTTTGTGGGCCATCATGCTCAGCGGCTTTGGCTCGGGCTCCATTTTTGTACCGCTTTCGGCCGTCGCCGTGACCGGCCTGAGAAATGAGGAGATCGGCAATGCCAGCGGACTCTATAACCTGGCGCGGAATGTCGGTGGGAGCATTGGCATCTCCATCGTGAACACCATCATCGCCCGTCACCAGCAGCTGCACCAGAACGAGTTGGTGCACTCGGTCACCTCAACCAGCCTGCCACTGCAAAACCAGCTGCAGGCGCTGCAACATTACCTGCAAACCCAGGGCTACAGCGCCTCCGAAGCCATGCGCAAGGCCTACGGGATCATCGGCGAGATGGTGGCCGGCCAGGCGCGGCTCTGGGCGTACGTAGATGATTTTCGCTACATGGCGCTGGTCTCGTTCGCCTGCATCCCGATTGCATTCATGCTGAAAAAGGCCTCGCACCGCAAAGGCGCGCAGAGCATTGGGCACTGAGCGCAGTGAAGACCAAAAAAAGGCGCGCTGGTGAAGCGCGCCTTGTGAGCAAAATGGATCCGGCTTACGGTAACGGAACCAAGTCGTTGGCTAAGTGGTTGGCGATGGGTGTGCCGATTCCGGTCACGAAGTCATAGCCGACGCCCGCGATGCAAACTCCACCGCTGCTTCCGGTGGTGATGTCGTGAAAGTCAGCCGCGTAGTTCCCAGAGCCGTAAAGCTGATAAAGATCAGCATGCGGCTGCTGGATGACTCCCGCACCTCCGCGGAGCGAGTTCTCAATCGCCATGAAGGCGGCCCAGACGGGTGAAGACAGGCTGGTTCCAATGACCTCTGTCCATTGGTCCCCGTCATAGCTGTCATAAATGGGAACGGCAGTAGACGCGTCAAGGGAAATGTCAGGAACCGTGCGGAACCCGGTACTCTGAGCGTTCATCTGATACGCCGGTTCGGCTTCAAAGGCGCTGATGCCTCCGCCGCTCTGGCTCCATGCGCTTTCACTGCCGTAGTCCGTGCCCAGCGGAGTAGCTGGCGGAGCGGCAGTGAGTAGAACCAAATGGGTGCCTCCCACGGACACCACGTTGGGCGATGCGGCCGGATATCCAGCACCGCATCTGCTGTCACCGGATGACGCGAAGTAGGTCACACCGGGAGTGGAGAAGTAGGTGGTGTCGTAGGCCTGTTCACCGGAGAACTCGCCTCCGCCCCAGCTCATGCTAACTACACTGGCGCCGGCGGCAACCGCTTGCTGCACTGCCGTGTACAGGGTGTCGTCTGGATTGGTAGACTGCACCAGGACAATTTTGGCTCGCGGAGCCATGGCGTGGGCCCATTGCACGTCCAGTGACTGCTCGAGGGCCCAGTTTCCACTGTGGCCGCTGCACAGGCCAGCCTGTGAGATCTTGGTGAAACAGCCGTTCCCGGTGGTGCAAGACGGCAGGTTGAACTGGGTTGAGAAAACCCCCAGGTCGGCTTCAATGTCCGGATCGTCGCAGGCATCTACGATTCCGATGGTCATATTCTGCCCTTGATTGGGAATCGCATTGTACCTGTAGGCCGCCCTCATCTGAGCTGGGAATAAGCCATGGGGGCTGGTAGAGAATTGTGAGACGATAGTAATTGGCGGGTGGTAAACGTGCTCACCTATGGGCGGCGCTTGCGCCACTGCGCACATGCTTACGGCAAGAATCAACATCATGCCGATGGATATGCAAACAAGCTTCTTCATTTCTATCTCCCTCTCGCTGATTTGAAGCAATATGCCGTTGCAGGATAGCGGCTGCGTTGGCTGATCAAACAGGGGCAAGACCGAAACTTTACTGTCTACTACGCCAGCATGCGATCATCTCATCGCAAACTGTTCGCGTGCTTCCTGCCAGCACGCTCGGTGCTCGATCACAGTCCCCGGCTTTCTGTTTGGAAGGTCATCATACCATTCCTGCAAGCACGAAATTGTCAATTTTGCCGTTTTTCATGCGGGATTTACTTACTACCGGAATAGTACATAATTTGTCGCTTTTACGAATTGGTTTCGCGACAAGCTACTCCTACCGCGGTAGTAGATCCGCCGCAGACTGGCGTTCATCACGATAATTATCTGTTTCATCCTGAGAATGAAGCTATCGAGAGCACGAAAAGAATTAGTGGATGCATGGATGGTTAATTGGTTGATTAAAGTCTCAACCAGCTAAGGGCCGCTCTAACCATCGGGCCATAGGTCGAGGCGGCGCCACGGATGCTTCCGCAGCGCATGAACTCAGGCAGTCAGCGAGTCAGCCCGGCGCCCGGCAAGCAGCAGGCCGATCCAGCAACTCAGCGGCCAGGTGAGCAGCCACGACACCCAATACCAGTGAGGCCAGCCCCTGCTCCAATTGGGAATGATCGCAGCGATGCCCATAGCTTCCCCGAGGATAAAGAACCACAGCACATGCCGTGCCAGCCGGTTCGGAGCAAAGCGAGCGCACAGCCAGGCACACAGGATCGAGACAACAACGAAGCACGCCGTGCTCGCCATTAAAGGCGTGCTGGATGGGACACGGCCTCTGACGAAATCGCCCGGAAACAGGCGCGAGAGCAATGGGTCGGTTGCCAGGACAAGCACAATCGAAAGCAGGTAGCTGCCGACAACAACAGCAATGGATTTAAGCATCGGTTACACCTCCGGGTATGGCGTGAACTTATAGTCTGCCTCACGCCCTTTTACCATGCAGACGCGTTCTTATTCATAGCATCACAGGTTGAATTACCCCGCCGACAAGGACGAGGTTAAGGAAGTGCTGAAGATTTGGCCGGCGAACCTTAGCTCTCATGTATGACTTTTCCACCTACAATCGTTGCGACGACTTTTCCCGTAAAGCTCCAGCCGTCGTATGGTATGTTCTTCGATTTTGATTTCGATTGCGATGCGTCAAACGTCCACTTCTTCCTGGGATCGAAGATAGTAACATCCGCGTGCGAGCCGGGCGCAAGGCTGCCGCGTCCGGCAAGACCGAAAATCCTCGCCGGATTTGCCGAGAGCAATTCGACCAAGCGCGGCACGGGCAGCTTGAAGTGCCGATGCAACACGGTGACTGCAATCGCCACCGCTGTCTCCAGGCCGGTGATGCCGAAGGCGGCGCGCTCAAACTCCACTTGCTTCTCGTGGAAGGCGTGGGGGGCATGGTCGGTGGCGATGGCGTCGATGGTGCCATCGACGATGCCTTCGATCAGAGCAGCGCGGTCCGCCAGCGAGCGCAGTGGCGGATTCATCTTGTAGTGCGTATTGAACTCACCAACGTTCTCGTCCACCAGCGTGAAGTGGTGCGGCGTGACCTCGGCGGTTACCCGTATCCCCGCATTCTTCCCGCGGCGCACAGCTTCCAGGGCCTCGCGGGTCGAGAGATGCGCCACATGGACGTGCCCTTTGGTCTCGCGAGCCAGCGCGATATCGCGTTCCACGATGTTCGCCTCGGCGGCGTTCGGCATCCCGTGCAAACCCAGGCGAAACGAGGTTGCACCCAGATTCATCGAGCAGCCGACGGTCATGCGAGTGTCTTCGGCGTGCTGCACCACGGGGAGGTTGAGCCTGGTCGCGCTGCGCAGCGCGTCGCGCATCAGTCGGTCACTGAGGACTGGCTTGCCGTCGTCGGTCACGGCGATTGCACCGGCTTTCTTCAGTGCGCGAAAATCGGTAAGCTTTTCTCCCAGGCTGCCGACGGTGGCCGCGGCTACGGGAAAGACGTTCACCAGCGCGCGGCGTTCCGGGGCCTGCATCCAGCGAGTGATCTCCGCCGAGTCGTTTACCGGCAGCGTGTTAGGCATGGCGCAGACCGAGGTGAATCCGCCGACCGCCGCCGCCGCAGTGCCGGTCGCGATGGTTTCTTTGTGCGCTTGGCCGGGTTCGCGCAGATGCACGTGCAGATCGATGAAGCCGGGAGCCACGATGCATCCCTTGGCGTTGAAGCTCCGCTCGGCCTCGCCACGAAGCGTTCCCGGCGCGGCCACAGCAGCCACGCGGCCGCCGCGCAAGAGAACGTCCATCTCCTGGTCAATGCCGCTCGCCGGATCGACGACCCGTCCGCGTTCAATGAGCAGTGAGTCCATGTCGTTCATTTCGGCGCCGCCCCCAGCAGCATGGCCAGAATCGCCATGCGGGTTTTCACTCCGTTGCGCACCTGCTCGTGAATGCACGACTGCGGGCCATCCGCCACTTCGCTGGTCAACTCCATGCCGCGAATCACCGGCCCCGGATGCATCAGGATCGCATCCGGCTTGGCCAGCTTCATGCGCTGGGGCGTGATCTGGTAGTTGGCAATGTAGTCGTCAACGCTGAGATGCTTGCCCGCGAGCCGCTCCTTCTGCACCCGCAGCGCCATCACGACATCGGCGCCTTGCAACGCGAGGTCAAGGTCGTGGCAGGCAGTCACTCCCGGCGCGAGGGTGGCGGCGATCTCGGGCACGAAATCGGGCGGTCCGCAGAAAACAATGTCCACACCGAAGCGCGACAGCAGCGCTGCATTGGATCGCGCCACCCGGCTGTGATAGACATCGCCCACAATCACTACGCGCAGCCCTTCCAGCCGCTTCTTGTGGTTGGTGATGGTCAAGGCGTCGAGCAGCGCCTGTGAAGGATGCTGGTGCATTCCATCGCCGGCATTCACGATCGGCATTTCACATAGCGCGCCAGCAGATAAGCTGCGCCACTGTTGGCGTGCCGCATGACGATGGCGTCGGCCCCCAGGTTCTCCACCGTCCAGCCCGTGTCGATCAGCGATTCGCCCTTCTCGATACTGGACGAGACCGGAGTCACCAGCGTGGTGACGGCGCCCAGGGTTTTGGCGGCAAACTCAAATGAAGTGCGGGTGCGGGTGGAAGATTCGTAGAACAGCAGGGCCACACGTTTGCCGCGCAACAATTGCGAGGTGCGGCTGGGATCCATGCGCCGGGCCAGCGCCAAAATTGAGTTAATCTGCGCGGTAGTAAGTTGTTCGATGCCCAACAGCGAATGCAATTGCGGCTTCATTGGGCTTTGTCCACCCGCTCCATCAAAAGTACTTTGTCGGAGCCATCCGTCTCCTGCAATTTCAATTCGATGGATTCGTCGCTGGTGGTCTGGATGGTGCGGCCTACGAAGCCCGCCTCGATGGGCAATTCGCGATGGCCGCGGTCAATCAGCGCGCAAAGCTGAATGCGGCGCGGGCGCCCATGTGCGAACAACGCATCCAGCGCGGCGCGGGCGGTGCGCCCGGTGTAGAGCACGTCATCCACCAGGATGATGTTCTTGTCCTGGATGTCAAACTCCATAGTGCTGGTCTTCACCTCCGGGCGATGCCCGACGGTCGAGAGATCGTCGCGATAGAGCGTGATGTCCAGCGTGCCTACGGGCACTTCCGTTTTCTCGATACGGCCCAGAATCTTGGCCAGCCGCTGCGCCAGTGGCACACCGCGTCGCATGATGCCGACCAGTCCAAGGTTGGCGACGCCATTGTTTTTTTCGACAATCTCGTGCGCCAGCCGGACCAGGGTGCGCTCAATTTCAGATGCAGACAGGATTTGCGATTTCTCGCGCAGGTTAGAGGGCTGGGTGGGGGCCTTGGTCATGCCGTTCGCCATCATACGAAAGCGCGAGCTTAGGAGCAACCCTCCATGGGATTTCATTCCCCGCGCTTACGCGATACGTGGACAAGCCTTTCTCAGGCTGCGGAAAAACTCTGAGGTAAGGGACTGGTGGGAGCCCCCTGCTTCAGCAGGGGGAGCTGGACTTCAGTCCAGCGGAAAAGTAGTCGATTTTGAAACGGGCTTTAGCCCCGGTGGTTCTCGATCCCGGCGCTAAAGCGCATGATCACAGCTGAACTCCTTCCGGAGCGCTAAAGGCTCCTCCCCCCGCATGAATGCAGGGGCTCCCGCCAAGGTGGTTCGGTCCTGCGCAACGCGGGAAAAATTAACACGGCATGGTTCTCTCGGTGATTACCGCAATTCCCGCCGGCTCCCCGACATTGACGCTCCCAACGCGCCGCCGGCAGCGGTGATTACGATGAACACCGCGCCCATCACCAGCAGTATCAGCACCACAAAGGTTGCCATGCCTTGTGGGCTGCTCAACCAGTCCATGAAGTGCTGCAAAATCTGTTGCGCCTTCGGGTCGGGATTGTTCGCCATCTGTTTTTGCATCTGCTCCTGCATGGCGCGACGGAAGTCGGAGTTGGAGCGGAACAGCGCGAACGATGCCACGGTCAACACCGCGTTAAGCATGAACCCGCACACGCCCGCCAGCGCGCCAATCTTCATGCCCATCCCAGGAGTGATCACGACCCCGGGCACTTGCTTGCGATACGTCACAACCGCGAGCACGCCCGCGCCCAGCATCCACAGACAACAACCGATGGAGACAATCGGTATGGCGGTGAGGACTGCCGCCCCAACTCCTCCCAGCAGTGCGCCCTTCCATGCCAGATCCCATTGAATCGCGCTGGCCTGCGGTGGATAGGGCGTGCCGCCCTGCGTCCAGCCGGGCCCGGGCCCCGTCGAATATGCGCCCGCAGCAGCCGGGGGAGAAACTTCCCGGGGAGCGATGGGTGGAAGCGGCGGCGTGGCCGGCATATTTTCTTCCGGAGGAATGACTCGAATCTGCGGGGCGCCACAGTGCGGACAGAAGGTAGTGCCCTCTTCGATCGAGGCATTGCAGCGATAGCAGGGATGTTCCACTAGCGGAAACTTACAGCAGACGGGCCGCGCACGCAACCGTACTGCTGGATCGTCGGGAGGGGCGCTATTTGTTTTCGTTTCGCGCGCGGTTCTTGATCCAGATGGGCGCGCCCACAAACCCGAAGGCTGCGCGAATCTGGTTCTCCAAGAAGCGCTGATACGAAAAGTGCAGCTTGACCGCGCGGTCGGTGAACAGGACAAACGTAGGCGGCGACACTCCGGCCTGCGTCATGTAGAGGATTTTGACCCGCTTGGCCATGGGGACTGAGGCCCGCTCAAAATCAACTTTGCTGAGGAAGCGGTTCATCTCGCCGGTGCCAATGCGCTTGCGACGCTCGCGCGCCACCAGTTCCAGTGTGGAAAAAAGCTTGTCGAGATTTCGCCCGGTCGTGGCGGAGATAAACAACACCGGAGCGTAGGACAGAAACTTCAAATGGCGCCGGACCTGCTCCTCGTAGACGCTGCGATCGGCACGAGGCTTGCCGTCAGTCCGCTTGTCGGTAACCAAATCCCATTTGTTGATGACGATGATCACCGAGCGTCCACTCTCGTGGGCATAGCCGGCGATGGTGGCATCGCTGGCGGTGACGCCTTCCACGGCATCAATCAGCATCAGCGCCACGTCAGCGCCTTCCAGGTGCTTGCGCGCCATCACCACCGAAAGTTTCTCTGCCATCAGCTCAGTCTTGCCTTTGCGACGAATGCCGGCGGTATCGATGAAGCGATACTCGTGCCCATCGCGCTCGATGAGTTCGTCCACAGCATCGCGCGTGGTACCGGCAATGGGCGAAACAATCGCCCGCGAGGTTCCGGTCAGCGCGTTCAGCAAGGTGGACTTGCCGACATTAGGTCGGCCAATAATGGCGACCCGGGTCTCGCGCGGAACTTCCGCATCCTTCTCGTCTGTCATCCCAGGCGTAAGGAGGTCGTCATCGGCGGCCGAACGGAGTCGAGAGACCGGCTGTTCTTCGGAAGCTGGTTCTCCCGCCTTCCGCTCGGGCATCACGCTCAGAACGTGTTCCAGCAATTCGGCAATACCGTTGCCGTTCTCGGCGGAGATCGGAAACAGCTGCCGAATTCCGAGGCTGCGAAATTCCTCGGCATAAGGCTCAAGCTGCGGCGTGTCGGCCTTGTTTACGGCCAACAGCAGCGGCTTGCCGGTGCGCAGCAACAGCCGCGCCAGGTCGATGTCGGGAGAAGCTAACTCCGTACGCCCATCTACCACCAGCACGATCACGTCGGCCTCTTCCAGCGCCACTCGCGCCTGGCGGAAGATTTCCGACGGAATCAGTTGCTGGTCGTCAGGAACGATGCCGCCGGTATCGACTACGCGAAACTTTTTGCCAATCCATTCCACATCGCCATAAATGCGATCGCGGGTAATGCCGGGCTCGTCGCCGACGATGGCCCGCCGCGACCCGACCAGACGATTGAACAGCGTGGATTTACCGACGTTCGGGCGGCCAACGATCGCCAGTGTACCTTCGGTAGGTGGCTCGCCCTGTTCGGCAGTCCGGCTGGACTCAAATTGCATGCGACGATTCATTGAGACTCTTTCCGGCGGCGATTCAAACAGCGATGGGCCTTAGCAGCTATTATAGGGACAAGACTCCCTCGCGCCGTGTCCTCCAAACCACAATCCGCCGCACTGGCTGCGCGTCTGCCATCCCTGTTTCAGTTCTTCGGACCGGGCGGCGTGCTGGCGCGCACTCATCCAGCGTACGAGTTTCGTCGCGGGCAGCTTCAGATGGCCGAGGCCGTAGAGCAAGCCCTGACCGAGCGCCGCCACCTGATCGTCGAAGCCGGCACCGGCACCGGCAAGACGCTGGCATATCTGCTGCCGGTCATCCGCTCCGGCAAACGCGTCATCATTTCAACCGGCACCAAGACTTTGCAGGAGCAGCTTTACTTCAAGGACATTCCGTTTCTGCGGGAGCACCTTGGCGAGCTGCGCGTCTGCTATATGAAAGGCCGCAGCAATTATCTATGCCGCAAGAAGCTTTACGACCTCACCGACCAGCCGTTGCTGAACGGGCTGGAAGAGATCAGCCACTTTCGCATTATCAGCGACTGGGAGAAGACAACGGAAAGCGGCGACCGCGCCGAACTGGCCGAGCTGCCGGAGAACAGCCATCTGTGGCCCAAGCTGGATGCGCGCACCGACCGCTGCATCGGCTCGCAATGCCAGCAATTTGACCGCTGCTTCATCACCGAGATGCGCCGCCGCGCCGCCGAGAGCGACATCATCATCGTCAATCATCACCTGTTCTGCGCCGACCTGGCGATCAAAGCGGCCAATGACCATGCCAACGACGCGGGTGTGCTGCCCGACGCCGCCATCGTCGTCTTCGATGAAGCGCACGAGTTGGAAGACGTGGCCACCAACTACTTCGGGGTCACGGTCTCGAACCTGCGGGTGGATGAACTGCTGCGCGATGTGGAGCAGACGCTGCGGCGGGTGGATGTGCCCATCACCGAAGTTATGCCGGCATGCGGCCAGGTGCGCGACCGTTCGCAATTGTTTTTTTCGCTGCTGCCGCCGGGCGAGGGCCGTTTCGCCTTCGAGAACCGCCCGGAGTTCCTGGAAGAAAATGGCGAGGAATTTCTTGGCCTGCAGAATTCGCTGCTGCACCTGTACACCGAACTGCAAGCCATTCCCAACAAGCCCGATGAGATTCACGCGCTGTCACGACGGGTGGAGGAGTTGCGCGTACATCTGGGCTTCATTCTGGAATCGAACCAGCGCAACATCGTCTTCTGGATCGAACGCCGTACCGGACGCGGCCCCCAGCACAACGTGTTTCTGCAAGCCACCCCCATCACGGTGTCCGACATTCTGCGCACGGCGCTCTTCGAGCATCTGGAGTCGGCGGTGCTGACGTTGGCGACGCTGGCGGTTGCGGGCGGCTTCGAGTACATCCGCAATCGTATCGGAATCGAGCACGCCCGCGAACTGGTGGTGCAATCGCACTTCGACTACGAGAGCCAGGCGCTGCTGTATGTGCCGCCTGACCTGCCGGACCCGCGCGAGCCGCAATTTGTGGAGCGCGCCTCGCAACGCGTCAAGCAATTGCTCCAGATCACGCGCGGACGCGCATTCTGTCTGTTCACCAGTTACGCCCTGATGCATCAGCTCTACGAGCGCTTGCTGGGCGAGTTGCCATTTCCCATGCTGTTGCAGGGGGATGCGCCGAAGAACGCGCTGCTGGAGGAATTCCGCTTGACGCCGAACGCAGTCCTGTTTGCCACCTCGTCGTTCTGGCAA
The DNA here is from genome assembly GCA_963728805.1 of uncultured Acidobacteriaceae bacterium. GTDB lineage: Bacteria > Acidobacteriota > Terriglobia > Terriglobales > Acidobacteriaceae > Bog-257. The sequence continues at coordinate 252,742 of CAVSLE010000007.1, read as the reverse complement.
GGGGTTGACGTGCAGGGCGAGCAACTCAGTTGCGTCATCATCGACAAGCTGCCGTTCGCGGTGCCGAATGACCCCGTGGTGGCCGCGCGGATCAGGGCCATCGATGAGGAGGGCGGAAATGCGTTCTTCCAGTATCAGGTGCCCAGCGCCGCGCTTTCGCTGAAGCAGGGATTCGGCAGGCTGATCCGTTCGCTGCACGACTGCGGCCTGTTGTGCCTGCTCGACAACCGTATTCTGAGAAAGCAGTACGGGCGTGTATTTCTAGACAGCCTGCCGAAGTACGGCCGGACGACCGACATCAGAGTGGTGGAAGAGTTTTTTGGAGTTGGCCCCGAAGGTGAATAGGGTGCCGCCCCTGAAGGGGCTCGGGCTCCATACTCTACCGACCCACCGCTTCCGCGGTGGGCTAATCACTTTCACCTCTGCGAGGCTCGGGCGTCGCGATTCATAAATCGCACCATGTTAACTTCGGCCTTCACGTAGAATCGAGACTCTGGCAACTAGCCACTAACCACTATCCACTGCCTTGAAGCACCTTCTCCAAAAATGGACGCTGCTGATCCTGGCGCTGCTGAAGCCGCTGGGCATCTGGGGCGTGCTGGGATTTGCCGCAGTGGACGCGGCCTTCCTCGGCATGCCCCTCGACGCCATCGTCGCCGGCTACGTGTGGGCCAATCCGCATCGCCTGCTGCTGTACTCGGCGATGGCCGCCGCCGGCTCAGCGCTGGGCAGCATCGTCATCTACGTGATCGGATACAAGAGCGGCGAGGTGCTGCTGATGAAACGCATGGGCGAGAAGCGCTTCAACAAGATCAAGGCCGCCTTCGATCGCCACGAATTCCTCGCGCTTATGTTGCCGTCGATGCTGCCTCCGCCGACGCCCTTCAAGCTGTTCGTCCTCTCCGCGGGCGTAGCCGAGATGAGGTTCAGCCACTTCCTGACCGCAATTTTCTGCGGACGGTTTTTGCGCTTCGTGGTGCTGTCGTTTCTGGTGATTCGCTATGGCCCCGGGATTGTGGGTTTCATCGGCGGCATGGTGCACAACCACTGGAGATACGTCATCGCCGCCATCGCCACGGTGTGCCTGGTGGGTTGGTGGATCTGGCGAATGAGGAAGGTGAAGGCGGCGCGGAATAATCGACTGGCGGCAGACGCGCCGCAGTAGGGACCTCAGGGCCGGCTTAACTGTCAGCGCGACGAAAACCGAATCAACACAGTGCGCTGCTCAGTCTCAGAAGTCGTGGGGTGGGTTATTTCGAGCAGCGGCATCCTTTTCCTCACGCCCGGGAATGGCAGCCGTTGTAAAATACCCGCCATTCTGGGAAACAGTTAGGAGACCCGATGCGCGCTTCAGCGTTGGTAACCTTTCTTAGCTTGGCCATGTCGGCATGTTTTGGCTTTCAGGTAGCTCCGCCAAGGAAACCGGTCCCTCGGCCGCCTTTGCGGAACCAGCCGGTCAATACACCAACCGGCGCGCCGAAGTCTCCTGTTACGGGACAAACGCCGAACCAGCCCTCGCAACCTGGCAGTGGACCAGCCCCCAACCCTCACTGCGCCGACAAAGCCGAGCAGGAGGTGGTGCGCGACAACGGACAGATGAAGATGAATTCCTGGGTTGAATCGGGAAGCATTCTCACGGTACCCATTTGCGGCTTGGGCGCTTGGACGAAGAGCAAAACCGACAATAAGCCCAATGACCCTCTCGACCTGCGCTTGATTCTGGCAGACCGGATGCTAGCGGGTAAAGGTAGTGTGCCCGTGCTGGTGAATGTTTCGGAAGAATACTTGAATTTCGAACTCGACTTGGAGAACGCAGATCAAAACGAAAAGGAAGTCTGGATCGACGTTCTGAATGCTGCCCGACACGCGGAGGGTGGGCGCATTTTGGTATCGGTTGGAGTTGCAGGTAAGTATCAGCCTTTCACATCCCACCAATACGTCACTTTGAATGTTTATCCGTGGTACACGCCATGGGTGCTAGCTTTGCTGGGCGTATTGCTGCTCGTCCTTCTTTGGTTGGCGTGGAAGTCGAACTTGCTGCGAGACACAACAACCGGAAAGCCGACGGCTCCTGCCGAGTCGCCTTACAGTTTGGGACGAGTGCAGATGGCGTGTTGGTTCTTTCTGGTGGTAGCCGCCTATCTCTACATCTGGATGGTAATTGGGGGCAAGAACAGCTTGAATGGGTCGATTCTTGGGCTGATCGGGATCAGTGCGGGTACCGGGCTGGCTTCGGTCTTCGTGGACCAACAGAAATACGCCGACTTAGGGGCCCAGCGCGCGACACTGGAATCCGAAAAAGCGGCCCTCACTGCGAGAATTGCTGAATTGCAAGCAGCGAATCCGACTGCTGGTACTCCTCAATACGCCGAGCTGCAAGCGAAGCAGGCCAGACTGTTTGAGGTGAACGGCAGCATAGCAAAACTGCCTCCGCCGCCGCAGCCTGCCATCAGCATGGGCTTTACCAAGGACATTTTGCGAGATGGGGATGGAATCAGCTTTCACCGTTTCCAAATTGCGGTTTGGACCTTGGTGTTGGCGCTAGTGTTCATACGGGGTGTTTACACACAGCTAACGATGCCGATCTTCGAACCTACGCTCTTAGGTTTGATGGGCCTTAGTTCTGGGACATATGTAGGCTTCAAGTTTCCCGAGACACCAAAGTAGCGGCAAGACAGCATTCGAATATCAGCAGGGCTTATGTGCTAATTCGCTGCGGTGAATTCCGACCATGCTGTAATTAGGCGGATTTCTAGGATAGCCATGAAAGGGCAACCTGAAGGAGCGCCAACGGTGTAAAAGATTGCCTCCGCTACAGCGCTCCCTCTTTGCCGTGGGTGCGGAGCAGCACCGTACCGAAACGCGTTCCTGAGCCTTGCGGTTGAATCGAGACGAAATGCTGGTCGTCGCTGGTGCCGACCTTGAGCTCCCATCCGTCGCCGGAGGCGTCCTTACAGGTCAGCTTTTTGTCAGCCTCTTCTCCATGCTTGTCCAGGTGAACATCGGAGCCACCGTTGTGGCCTTTGCACACCAGCACGTCGCCGAAGCTCTTCAGTTTGTCCTGATAGAAAGACTTCACCTTCTCGGGTGCATCGTCGGTCTCGTACTCGGCCGCGACCACCTTCAGTCCAAATCCCATACCACCCATGTCGATATTGGCGGAGTGGCTGTCGCCGTTTTCATTGGGACGCAGGTGCGCACCCGGATAAACCGGAATACCGTTGTCCGCCGGCTGGTCACTGGTATTCACCTTGAGGTTGGCGAAGGGAGTCTGGATGTCGACCTTCTCGTTCTTCTTGTCCTTGTCGTCCACATGAATGGAGCAGGCGGCCAGCAGCAGCGCGATACTGGCGATTACGAGAGCGAATGAAAACCTGGTAGCGATGTTCCTCATTATTGTGGTCCTCCGCTGAAATCTTGCGCCGCGCCCGTAGCTTTTGTGCCGGGGCCGGCGATGTTCGGAATAGTTACAGGCAAGTGGCCGGTCATGGGGATTTCGCCAAACATTGCCTTCACCGCGCTTAGCTCTGAGGTGCGACCGCTGGAAAACGTACACATATAAGTTTGCACCTCGGAGACTTGGGCGGCAATGTAGGGACTACCCACGGCCGCCACGATGGTTTTCTTTGCCGCGCTTCGCACCACCTGCTGTAACAGCGCCGCCGACGGTTGCTGCACAACGATTGCATTGACCGCAGCGCCGTCCGGCGCACGCACCACCCGGCCCGGCACCGGAAACTGGAATACGGCTGCGATCACCACTTGCGATTCCTGCACGGCAGCGAGCACCGGTTGCATCATCCCCGCTGCGCCACGCGGATCGATGTAATACACGCGGGCGTCGGGAATTCTCGCTCTCAGTTCGTGGTCCAGCGTTCTCCCTGAATCGGAGCGGCTGTCGTCGGTGAAAATCAACAAGACAGTGCTATCGCGCGTCTCCGCTACTGGCTGATACGGATTCGGCGAAGGCTTGGTTCCCTTTTCCGCAGCCTTTAGGGGAAGGGCGCGATGGTTGTCGCGAACCAGGGTGACCGCTTTGTCGGAGATTTCTTGCGCCGTCGCCAGGCTGGCAGGTTTCGCCACAATCTCATTGACGGCTGCGAGATCGACCAGCCTGGCCTGATTAAGTCCAACCGAAGCCTTGGCGCGCAGGACCTTCAACACCGATTGATCGATGCGCACCTCGGAAATCTCACCGCTGCGGACCGCTTGCAGCAATCCGTTGTACGCGCCATCAAGATCGAAAGGCAGCAGCAGCACGTCATTACCCGCCTTCACGGCTTCGACCGCGGCGCGCGCAGCGGCATCCGCGCCGGCCTGCGGAAATGACTGCCGCAACCCACCCATGTCGAGTGCGTCGGTGATGACCAACCCGTGGAAGCCCATCTTCTGCTGCAACAGTTCGGTGACGATCGCGGGCGAGATGGTGGCCACGTGTCGGCCATTGGGGTCGAGCGCAGGAACCAGCAGGTGGGCGGTCATCACTGCATCAACTCCCGCCTGAATGGCCGCGCGGAAGGGGGGCAGTTCGATCGTCTCGAGATGGGCCGCATCTGCTTTGACCACGGGCACGAATACGTGCGAGTCGCTTTCGGTATCGCCTTGACCGGGAAAATGCTTGGCGGTGGTCATCATGCCGAACTCGTGTGCGCCTGCGATATAGGCGACTGCCATCTCGCCGACCAGTTTCGGATCTTCGCCGAAGGAGCGGGTGTTGATGACGGGATTTGCGGGATTGGAATTGACGTCCACGTCAGGAAACCAGTTCCAGTGCACGCCGATGGCGCGCGCCTCCTGCGCGGTAATGCGGCCGGACAGGCGCGCAAACTCCACATTGCCCGTGGCGCCGAACGCCATGGCCTGCGGGAAATCCGTGGCGCCATTCAGCCGCATGCCCAGGCCGTGCTCGAAGTCGGCGGCGAAGAGCAGCGGAAACTCGGAGTCCCTCTGCAATTGATTGATCAATGTGGCCGCTTCCAGCGGCTCATTCTTGTACAGGAGGCCGTCCTCAAAGCTCACCGTAAGTCCGAATCCGCCGAGATGATACTTGCGCATGCTGTCGCGCAAGGAGATGTACTCCGGGCTGTTTACGTTCATGAACTGCGCCAGCGCCCGGACCATAAACATCTGGCCGATCTTCTGCTCCAGCGACATCTTCTTCAGCGACTCGCGCGCCCACTTCTCGCCTTTCTTGTCGAGATGAACCGGTCCGGAAACTTGAAATTGTTCTTTGGCGTGGCTCATAGGCGGCATGCAAATTGAGATTAGAAGCACAGCAGAATAGATCCGGCGAATCATGACGAACTGACCATATCAGAGCGTCAGACCAAAGGCCGTAGCGTAATGCGGGAGGAAACCAGTTCGGCAGCTTCTCTTGCCACTTCAGGATCGTCTCCGAAGCCTGCTAGCCAGGCGGCATCGGGCTCACGGCGAAACCATGTCATCTGGCGCTTAGCGTAGTTGCGATGGCCTTGCTGCGTCACCGCCAGCGCCTGCTCACGCGTAAGTTCGCCGCGCAAAAATTGTGTTGCCTGCCGGTAGCCAAGCGAATCCAGCGGCGTGGCGTTCCTCTCATCGCCGTATCGTTCGAGCAGCGATTTTGTTTCCTCGATCAGTCCGCATTCGAACATGTGGCAGGCCCGCTGATTGAGGCGCGCATACAGCGCCTCGCGCTCCGGGTTGAGCCCGATTCGCAGAATGCGAAATCCAGCGAGGGGATCGCGCCCGCGTTCCACCCACAACCGGCTCATGGGCGCACGCGACGCCAGGCACACCTCCACGGCGCGAATAATTTTGGGCGCGTCATGCGGATGGATTTTTGCGGCCGCGGCAGGATCCAGACGCGACAGAAGTTGGTGGAGATACGCCGGGCCGCGTTGCTGCGCGCGTTCGCGCAGTCGCTCGCGCAATTCTTCCGAGCGTTGCGGGCCCGGGAAGAGCCCTTCCAGCAGCGCTCGCAGATAAAGGCCCGTGCCGCCAACTACAACAGGCAGTTGCTGGCGACCAGTGATTTCCGCAATCGCGGCTCTCGCCTGCCGCGCATATTCACCTGCGGTGAATGGTTCGCCGGGTTCGGCGACATCAAGCAGATGGTGCGGCACCAGCGCGCGTTGTTCGCGGGTTGGCTTGGCCGTGCCAATCTCAAAGTGACGATAGCCTGCGACTGAGTCGCAACTGACCACCTCGCCCGCAAACTGCTGCGCGAGCGCAATCGCAAGCGCGGATTTGCCCGAACCCGTGGGCCCAAGGATGACAACCAGCAGTGGTTCAGATTGAGTCGGAGGCGAGGCGCCCATTCAACGCGCACCCCAGGGGATGGTCCGGCCAAAACGGAGGAACGCCAGGGCAAGGATAAAAATCACGAGTGCGAGCAGGCCGAAAACTTTGGCGCGCTCCCGCGAACGATATCGCGCTTTCCAATCTGCGTCGTGCTGGGAAGCATCAGAGTCGGGCTTTAATGTAGGCTGCTGACTGGGGCTCACAGGCCCATTCTACGCGCCGTGCTAATCCATATCGCCTTTTTGCGGGTTGTAGTAGAAACGAAAACGCAAGGCCAGATAGGGAGCGTGATATTCCGACGGCAAAGGCGCGAACGGATTCGAGGCGGTAATTCCACCCCAGGCGGCACGATCGAGCGACACGTCGCCCGACTCTCCCGTCAGCTTCATGCCTGCAACCTTGCCATCCGGCAGGATGGCGAACTCAATGGCGACCTTGCCGCGTTTGAGCAGTGGGGCCCGCGCCGCTTCCGGAATCAGGGTGTACCAATTTCTGCGCACCGCATCGACTACACGAGAGAGATAGGGCCCGAAGTCCACACCCTGGGTATCGCTCAATATGTCGAGGGCCCCCAAGGTCCGCGCTTTGCCCCCCGGACCGGCGCCGTAGTCGCCGCCGCCTCCGCCGTAAGTGCCTCCACCGCCACGGCGCTCGGCAACCGCGCGAGCGGCCTGCGCCGTCAGGTCGCCCGGCGACTTCATCATCTGTGCGAAGTCAACCGGCTTACCGCTGCCCTGGTCCGGCACGGGAAGTCTGGGATTGGCCTGCGGCGTGGCGGGCTGCATCTGGGCCATCTGCTGCGATGGATTTGGCTGCTGGCTACCCTGCGGCGGCATGGCTGGCGGCATCTGCTGCGCTGACTGTGCGGGAGGCGCCGGCGGCCCCGCGCGCCGCAATTCTTCCAGCGTCTTCTTGTCGAGCGACGGATGCGGGCTCATCGCGACACGGTTCTTATCGGAGATTACGTTCGTCTTGGGCGGGACCTTGGGCGCTTTCTGCAAGTCGGGGGGCAGATCCAGATAGGTCATGTTCTGGTTCTTCATCAGGTCGGCGGTTGTGGCCAGATCGATGCCCTTGTAGCCGAAAATTTTCGGCGACATGGCGACGAAGATTATCACCAGCAGGTGCACCACCACGGAAATCCAGAAGGCTTCGCGCAGCCGCGAGCGCTCCAGATCGTCCTCTAAGCGGAGTAGTAAGTGCGGAGTAAGGTCCAGGCCGGCAGGGCCGTCGTCCGCCCACAAAGCCAGCTGCTGTTCTTCCGCGGTGGGAAGCTCGGCGTGTTTGTCAGGCGGAATTAAGATTGATGCCATCCGTTTGGATCAAGTACGCCCTGAGCTCAACCACTTAGATGCCCTTCGACCCTCCGGAAGTGCAATCACTTCCCCGGTGATGGCGCAACCGTAGTAAACCCGGTGGCCTGCTGCAAGTTTCTAGCTCTATTTTCGCACAGGAAGAGTCCCTAATGCGATTCGCCTTCTCAGTCGCCAGAGTTCCACAAAAGGTACATGTGGATCAGCATTGGGACGTTTAAGCGGCAATGACACACCTTATCGAGCTGGCACGTGCGCAGGCTGCTGCAGACGAAACTCAATCAGCGTCTCGCTGGGTACTTTGACCTCTTTGCCTTTCTGAGCTACGGCCCCCACGGCCCCGACCGTTGCGCCGATGGCTGCTCCCTTGCCGGCATTCCCGGCGATGCCTCCGATAGCTGCGCCCAGGCCCGTGCCACCCACTACCCGCTTAGCGCTTCTCTTGCCGCTGCTGCTGCCCTTCACCTGGTAATCGCTGGTCAGAATCGGATAGCCCGTCCCGTGGACGACGATGGTCGTCAGTTCCAACTGCAGCTCCGATGACCCGGTGGCCCGCCCCGCCTGTTTTGCTTGCGCCAGCTGGCCATAGACGGTATTTCCTTGCGGCACAACCACCGCGCCATTGACTACCAGATTAGTTTCCAGAACGGCCGTAAACCGTGAGCCCGGCGGATTCTTGCTGGAATCGACCGTGTCCAGCATTCGCACCAGGATGGGCGTGCCCGCCGGCACCGTGACCATCTTCTTCTGCGACCAGGAAGTGCCGGTAAATCCAACGATCATTCCCAACAACACAACGATCGGTAAAATCTTTTGGCTGCGCATCTGTGCTCTCCTATTGCTTGGCGGCAGAGCCGGCCAGTGGTAACTCTGAAGCAATTTGTAGATCGATGATCAGAAGCAACTGACTTTCCACCTGCAAGAACCGCGCGGCGGTAGTAGCGCCCAGCTCCTGCTTCATGCGGTCGTAGTATTTGGCCAGCAACTCCGCACGCTGCTTCTGATAGGCCATCGCGTTGTGCACCAACTCGTCTGCCTTGGCATCGGTCATCTGGTCGTAGTTCTTCGCGTACTCTTCAATATTTGCCACTCGCAGATCATTCACCTTGCTCAACTCGGCGTCGTAGTCACGGTAGATCGGCCAGAACTTCGCGGCCTGGTCCGGGTCCAGTTGCATAACGACACTCATCACCGCGGACTTCTGTGAGCGCACGTCTTCTCGCAAAAGCTTGATGTATTCCTTGAGATTTTGTTCCTGCGTTGCGTTGGCCGAGGCTGCCGCCTTGGCGCTGGCCGGCTGAGATGGTGCTTTGTCCTGGGCCGGAACCGCAGCGGAAAACAGGAACGCGAAAATGGCGAAGGCTACACTTTTTATAATCATTCTCCCTCTCCTGAGGACCGGAACGGCTGTCTGGGGCTGACTTCCTACGCGAAAGTTCACTTCTCTAGTCACGCGGCGAATCCCCTGAGCCGAAGGTCTCATCTTGCTGGGAACGGCAGTGATTATAAACCCAACCCTGCAGGCGTTCCGTGGGATTGTGAGTGCTACGGGGATGTAACAACAGTAAACGGGCCGACTCAGCCAAAATATAGTGCTTGGTTTCGGTTCGTGAAGCGTCGAGTCGTACAAGCGTATGACCCCAGCAATGGCCGCTGACGTCACAGGTCGGCGGTGAGATGTGGCAGACTTGGTTGCCCCGCGGGAGCAGCACGAGCGGAGGGCGGAAACAGCGGCATGAGAGATGGCATTGACATGGGGTTTTCTCGGGAGTGCAATATCAGATTAGGCTCAAGAAGGAGCTTATCCATGAAACTGCGTATCGCTTCGCCTTCACTTCTTACAATCCTGTGCTTGATGGTGGCGGTCACTCCCGCCAGGGCCAACTATTCCAACGGTCCTTACAATGGCACCAACGATGCCTGGACCATCAACTTTGGTTTCGCCGTTAGCGACTCCTATTCGCTGTCAGGTGGGACCAACCTCAACTCGATGAATATTGTTTATTGGGATGCCTCGAGCTCGGACCTTCTGACCACCGTGGATTATCAGTTCGGCTCATCCTCGTTCGGGGGCAGCATCCATACTTCGGGGGCCGCCACCAACCAATTCATCTCGACGAACCAGTTCGGTTATTTCCTGTATTCGGCTGGCTTCGCTCTCAGCAACTCCGATTTCAACGGAGCCAATGGTTTCGTGACCCTGAGCAACGCTTGCTCCACCTCCGGATGCTCGGTTAGTAACCCGATTTACTGGGATGAGAACAGCGGGCCGTCCACAGCCTATGAGAACACCATCGGCTCGATTCCTTCTGAAGCGTTCACCCTGACCAGTTGCGGTGTAGGTGACGCCGGTTGCGGTCCCCCGGTCCCCGAGCCCAGCAGCATCCTGCTGTTCGGTTCCGGCATCCTCGGCGTCGTTGGCATTCTGCGCCGGAGGCTGAGCATCTAATCAAATGAACGGGCCAGACTTCGCAAGCACGACGTTGCATCAAGATAGGTGTCGCAAGCAGGCGATTAGACTCACAACCCCCAGCCAGCGGGTCAATGTGTGCAATGGGCATTTGTCGAACCTGGAATAGCCAAGCGGAACACTTGAACCTCAAAGCAAGTCCAAGCGGCACTTCTTGTGCTCTTAGAGGAGAGGTCGGAGCTGCATCGTGAGCCGAAGGTGGCTCTCCCCGCGCAGCAGATCAACCGTGCAGCGCGTGTGCGGCGCGCGCAGCATCTCTCGCACCATGGTTAGGCTCAGTTCCTGGCCAGGGTGGTTGTCGACGGACTCAATGATGTCGCCCGGCTTTATGCCAGCTTCCGCCGCGGGAGATTGGGGAACAATGCGCCTCACCACGAATCTGTGAAAGCCTGGACCCTCGGCACGGAGCCTCAGGCCGCTTCCATCGTACTCGGCGGGCTTTTCGTAACCGCGATTTGGCGCGAGCCAGAGGCGCTTACCAGCGTTATCAAAGGTCACCGTGAAGCGTTTGAGAAACTCGGCGCCGATCAGCCCGGCGTGGTCCTTCGCTGCCATCAATCCCTCGGTGTCTTGCGCGAAGGTGACCGGAAGGTTCCTTACGAAGTAGGGCCCGACCATGATCTGGTCGGCGCGTCCGTCCCGCGATTGGGTTGTTCCACCGGCACTGGTTCCTGGCTCATCCAACAGTCGCATCCCTGGCGGTGGTAGCTTGTGACCATCGGCAAAGGGTTTGTAGATGTCGACAAATGTGTTGGCGCCGCCATCGATGAGAAAACTGGCGGATAACGAATCGAACGTCAGGCAAGCTGACGGTCGCATCGATGAATTGAAAACCATGCTGATCGATGCGCACGGGGAGGGCTTTTGCCCTGTCGGGCGGCCGGAAATGGGTTGGCGCATAAATCGAAAGGCGCTGCGCCTCATAGTCGATAGTTACAACGAAATCGTCGAACAACCGGGACCCAATGATGCCGTCCACTTCGTGCCCGACAACGGGTTCAAGAAGCTTAAGGTCGATCACCACCGGGTTACGGTGGGTAAGCTCCAAGCCGGGCAGACTGATTCGCACGTCGCGGGCGATGGTTGCTTCAAGGGCGTTTGGTCCATCAGCTCGGGCCACGGCGCTGCCGCCATTTCCCAGTCCGAGTTGGCGGGCAAAAGTACGGTCGACCGTAAAGCCTTGTGAGGCGTTGTCGAGGATGAACCATCCGGGATGATGGTTCACCTGAGCCCGTACAAAGACCAGTCCGTCGGCCACCTCTTCGAAGGGAATGTTCAGCGCTGCAAAACCAGATGAAAACCGAAAGGAAGGCGATGGCGAATCTTGCCCGAAGGCAAACATCGCAAACAGAACCGCGATGGCTATGCGCAGTGTGAAGATTGGACGCACGGACCCTTAGACACCATTGAGGAATGCGAGGTTCCAGGACTAGCTGGGCAGCGGATCACTTGCGCAATGGGGATGTTACGCCAATTACAGCGAAATGCTGCGCGCCGAGGAGTCCTAGCTACTGCGTGATCTCAAAGACAACGCCCCAGCTATAGGCACCCCCCCCGGCTGTCGTGCCGTAAAGATTGCCGTTAGCATCGAAAACAAGGTTGCTCATCGAACCACCGCCGTCTGTGCCCGTGAATTCGTGAAGAGACGTGTAGATCCAGCTGCCATCCGAAGGCGTCAGCTTGAAAACCGAACCATACCCGTAGGCACCACCGGCGAGGGTTGTGCCGTAGAGGTTACCAGCGGCATCCATGACCAGCTTGCCCATGGGTCCGCCGTTTCCAAGTATCCTCCAATCGTACAGCTTATTGAAGGTCCAATCACCGTGAACGGGCGTGAGTTCAAAAACTATGCAGCCTCCGCCCTGGAAGCCGTTCGTCGTTCCGAAGATATTGCCAGACTGATCTTGGGTTAGACCCCCAGCTGGACCGCTGCCTCCTCCATTCATTAGACCAGTAAAGCCATGGATGGTGTGCTCGGCCCAACCGGATCCGGACGGTGACAATTCGTAAACGGTACCGTAACCATACGGACCCCAATCACTAAACACCCCATACAGGTTGCCGACTCTATCGAAGATTACGCCATCGGAGGGACTGCGTCCGTCCGAATAGTTTAGCGGCGAATACAGGATGGTCTCTGTCCATCCACCGCCTGAAGGAGTTAATTCATAAACCACACCTTGACCGGCTCCCCCATTAACTGTCGTGCCGTAGATATTACCCAAGCGGTCGAAGGTTAGGTCGCCCTGAGGGCCATCACCATCATTCCCAGTGAAGCTGTGTAGCACGGTCATATCCCAAAGAGCGGTTACTGATTTTGACGGTCTTAGGTGGAAGACCGTGCCATCGCATGCTGCTTGGCATGCTACGGTAGTGCCATACAAAGTTCCGTCCTGCGCGAGGGACACCCTGCCAGCAGGATTAATGCCGGCGTTGCCGTTGGCAAACCTGTAGAGGGTGGTGAAGAGCCACGCAGAGCCAGAACGCTTAAGTTCAAAAACGGTGCCGTAACCCCAGTTGGGGCCGCCACCACCGTAATACGTTGTTCCATATAGATTTCCTGCGCTATTAATCGTCAAGCCCGCATAAAACGGCTCTGCCCCATCCTCTCCGCCGGTGAAGTTGTGCAGTACTGTGTAGGTCTGCCCCTGCAGTGGTTGCGAGGTGACGAAGATGAGTAGGAATATGAGGAACATTAGCGTGAGCATGGTAGCGAGCGCGGCACCTTGCCGTGGTGAGCTTGCGCTAAGAATCACGCCTTGAAATCTCCTTTTGCTGTGCATGGGCTTTACCTCCTCGCCATGTGGCGTAATTGAACTCGACCAAAGAGACGGGCGCGATGGGAACGCCAGGGAGAAAGAGAATCGAGGGTCTATTTCTCGCCGCCGCGAGCGCATTGGCGGTAGGGAACAGGCCGAGAGTCTTCCCCCGAGGTACAGGGCAGATTGTCATCCGTGGGGCGACCGCTGGTCAGTGACGCCGGACACACAGCGATGTACGTCAACCATAAGGAGCAGAAGCCCGCACCCAACAGCAGGTTCCGGGCCGGTTGAGATCTACGAGCCCTTAGGTGTTGCAAACAGGCGTGGCTGTTGAAAAAGTCCGTTTTTCTAAAAACCGACCCAAAATTGGTGACCAGAAATGTATACGCAATCAGAGATCGTCGTTTGTAGGGCATCCTAGCGCGACGATTTTTCAGCGCGATCTCCGCTAGCGAGTTTTTCAACAGCCACAGGCCATTACACTCACAATCCCGAATCGCTGGGTGGCCCCTGTTCATCGGGAGGAATGATCTCCGGTAGCGGTGAACCGGGTGGCACAGAACGCCGCCATCATTGCAAACCACGCGCTCAACACTCGCGTCTCCAGACTGGGGAACTCTCGATACTCGCGCTCGGTAGCGGGTCCAATGATGTGCGACTTGTAGGTTGAGACGTACTGACCGTTAACTATTTCGACTCCGGTGGCTCCGCCTGTTGTTTTGTGGACGTAGACAAAGGTAAAGGCGGCATACACCAGCAGTACACAACCGGCATATACGAAACTGTTAGTGAACCATCGTCTGCCGTGTTTAGGCCGGACGGCGTTGGCACAGATGATTGTCAGCCCAAGCATGCAAAAAACAGGAACAACCCAAACGGGAGCGACCGTCCCTAGGAAAGTTGCAAGGTGCAGGATCGCGCACATGGACAGCGTAGCGATACTGAGCGCATATCCAAGCCGGTTCTGAAAAACTTGCGTTCGCGCCATGGCCGTCCGTTCTGCGCCGCTGCCAATCGTCGGACGCCTACTGGATCACGCCCCTCGCCTTATTATGCTTGAAATCCTTCACGATCGAGTGGGACCGTATAACTGTTGCAATCAGATGGGATGAGAAGGCCGGTCTCCGACGGGATGCTGTAGGCTCCCAAGTTATCGACACGCTCGAAGCGCAAACAGATAAAGGAGACCGGCAATGAAAAAGATTAGCACTGCAGTGGCTGCGAGCAACAAGAATTTCGCGCAGAAGCTCACCATCGGTCTGGATTTGGGTGATCGATCGAGTTGGTACTGCATGCTGGATGAAGCTGGCGAAGTGATCGGCGAGCAGAAGCAGGGCACGACTCCGAAGGCGATCAAGGAAGTCTTCGCGGCCATGCCGCGCAGCCGGGTGGCCCTGGAGACGGGGATGCATTCGCCATTGGGTAAGTCGGCTACTAAGCGAGTTGGGTCATGCAGTGATCGTGGCGCACGCTCGCAACGTGCGTCTGATCGCGAATCACGGCTTCCTCATGTGGCGCAGGGAGATAGCTATACGCTCCCTGCGTCATTGCGCTGGCGCGACGCTCACGCAAGCCATTGTCTCTTGCGCCATGTTCATCACCGCAAGTCTTATCTGAGACGCGGGCCTTGGGGGATTATTGTGAGGGCGGCGGCATGCCTGGCATCACCTGCCAAGGTCCTTCTTACGATAGCCGGGAGGGATGAGGAAGAGACTGGCGGCAGGCTCAACCTCCTTGATATTGGTCAGTTGCGATGTGTCATCCTTGCTTACAGTCTTGATGGGGAAATGCAGCTTTTGGTCGACCCAACTATCCCACACGACTCTATTCTTGGTAATCACCCAATGATCGCACGTGCGGCCGTTGACTTGCTCAACCCCTACCTTCTTACAGGTGGTTCCGTGCTCGTCGGCGCAAGGATTACTCGGGTCGCGAAGCGGCCTGAGATTGGGTGCCATGCCGGGTCGAGGCGACGCCGGGTCGGTCTTGAACTCCATGTAAATGTGTTGCGGCGACAGCAGCATGTCTGTCGTGTGGGTAGTGGCGTTCGTGATTATGATGACATCGCCGCTGGGACCTCGCATGTCAATTCTGATCCGGCCACGCGTGAAATAGAGCTTGCCCTTCACCTCACGCGGAATATTGCCGCCGCGATCTGAGGTGGCTTCCAGGTCGGCGGAGAACGGCGTCACCGGCGGGGGCATTTGCGCTGCTGCCAGCAGGGAAAGCAAGACGCCAACGGCGATGACAGAAGCAACACGGAGTCGCAATTTCAAGAAGGTCTCCTCCTATGGGTGCAAGAGCCTCAGGCCTGTCCGCTAGGACCGAAACCGCCGATCAGTTTACGATGAAAGTCAGAAACGTGGACCGGGATTTTAACGTCGATTACGACCGGTTGACGCACTATACGAGAGTCACCAGTTCGCAGATAGCTTCTGAGAATAGGCCATAGCACTCGAAATCCCAAACCCGGAACGCCTGTCCCCGATTACTTGCGTTATGGCGATGTTGCCATGCCCGAGATTTGTCCGCGCTCGTTGATCTTGTTAGCCATGGTTGCGAAGAGGTTGGCACTGGCAGGAAACAGCGTGTTGAGGGCGGGAGAGGCCGTGATACGACACCCCTCCCGTCTCCAACCGGACATCCAGGTTTCCTGCGTCCCGGTGTCGCAGAATTAACCGTCAACTGGTGATGCCGGTTTACGCCAGAACGGGCTTACGGGTTCCGCAGAAAGCCGTAATGCACGTTGCTGGGGTCAATATACTGCCCGGTGATCGCTCCAAACATGTTGGGGGTCTCCGGAATGGTGCCCTGGCCAGAGGCCGTTCCCGCCCCTGGAGCGTCGAAGGTGGTGATGGCGCCGAACGGACTCCGCACGAAGCCGTGATTCACGTTGCTGGCGTCAATGTACTGGCCGGTGATCGCCCCAAACAGGTCGATGCCCTCAGGTACGGTGCCTTGGCCGGAGCCTGTGCCTGCTGCCGAAACATTGAATGTGGTGATGGCGCCGAACCGACCGCGCACGAAGCCGTGATTCACGCCGCTCGAGTCGATGTAGTTTCCCGTTGATGCCCCCAGGTCGCTGATGCTTGCGCCTTCGGTGCCCTGGCCAGAGCCCGTGCCTGCGCCGCTGACGTTGTATTCGGTGATGGTGCCGTTCGCAGCGCGCACGTAGCCGTGAAGCGCGCCGCTCGCGTCAACGTAAGTTCCCGCGACCGCCCCCTCCAGGTTGAGGGCGCTTGCCACTGCGACAAACGTGTTTACGGAGCCCTCGGGATCGAATGAGGTGAAGGTGTGGTAAGGCGGAGCGGTGACGAAGCCGTGCGATACACCGCTTGCGTCAACGTAGTTTCCGGCGATCTCCCCTCCCAGGTTGATGTCGCCCGCGAAAGTGCCCTGGCCGGCGCCTTGCCCGGCGTCGGGATCGTTCAAAGTGATGAAGGTCCTGAACGGAGCAGCCGTCACGAAGCCGTGAGCCACGTTATTTGCGTCAACGTAGTAACCTGTCATCACTCCAAACAGGTTGATGCTGAAAGTGATCGTGCCCTGGAAGGCGGCTGTGCCCGCGCCCGGAGCATTGAATGTGCTGAAGGTGCTGGGCGAACCACAACCCGAAACGCACTGGTAGCCGTGAAACACGTTGCCATCGTCAAGGTAAGATCCCACGACAGTCCCCTGCGGGTTGATGCCAAAGCCCCCGGTGCCCTGGCCGGCGCCTGTGCCCGCGCCCGGAGCACTAAATGTGGTGATGTGTTGAGCGCTTGCTAAACCACATGCAAGAAGTACGACACTTACTACCTTCCAAAGCTGCAGTCGATTCATAACTCCTCCTGAGTTGATTTGAAGTGAGTGGTCATGCCGCCCGCCTACTCGGCGTGGGCTAATAGTTAACGTGCAATTCAGAGCAGAAGCATGTGGTGTTCAGTGCATGGCGTGTACGAAGGCATTTGAGCTGCCATCAACTTCCGCTGCAGGCCGCCTAACCTCAGCTTCAGTTACGGCATGAATGAAATCAGGCACTTGCAACCACATTGGTTCGCAGATTTGATTGCGGAAAGCCGGCCCACCTCTACAAGAAACCGGACTTCAGCAACTACGATCCTATGGAAAAATGGACACTGCTGGTATTATGCAACCGGTTGTAAATAACAACTAGTTGTGTTCCTAGCAAATAAGATAACCAACGGGGAAGGCCGAACGGCCTTTAGGCCATGGCTACGACGGGCCGCTGAAATGGAAGAAAGTTGGCGAAAACTACGCCCTACCTCCGCAACACAACTAGTTATCATATGCAACCAGTTGTACAATCATTGGGACGGCAATGCCCAACCGGAATGGAGGCAGAGTGCACAAGGATCACAGGTCAGAGTGCGTTATCAACCTGACGGTCGAGATATTTGGCGACCAGTGGAGTCTGCTCGTCATCCGCGACATCATTTTCATGAACCGAAGGCATTTTCGCGAGCTCCTGACCAAGTCTGTGGAAGGGATTGCTTCGAATATTCTGGCCGATCGTCTTCAAAGGCTCGTCCAGCAAGGGATCATCGTCAAGTCTCAGGACGCCAGCCATAAACAGAAAGCCATTTACAGTCTCACCGAAAGAGGCATCGAATTGCTCCCTCTTCTGATGGAGATGGTTGCATGGGGGCACAAGTGTTTGCCGGCCTCCCGGCTAAGGGGTCTGGCTCAGGTCCTGGAAGAAGGAGGACCGAAGCTGAGGGCAGAATTTATGTCTGAACTTCGCGAAACGCATCTTCCGAAGTCAGGCGCCAAGAAAAAGGTCCGCTCTCGGACGAAATCTACTCGTATCTCGGCAATGCAGAAGCTTCAGGCAGCCTACGAAACGGAACTGGCCAGGAGATGACACTCGCGGGTCACCAGCACCAGATAAGGATCGCAGGAAGCGCCCGTATGCGCGGCCGGAGAAAGTCGTTTATACGGCATCCTAAAGCGACCAATTTTCTGCGCGATCTCTGCGAGCAAGTTTTTCAACAGCCACAGGCGATAGAGTTCATTTGACCCTGCGATGAGTGTAATTGATTCCATGACAATGTCGGCTCCCAGACCCGAGTAAAGTTGATGGCGCTAACCAACCAACAGGCTCGGGAGAAAGGAGCCGAACAATGATCATTATAGGAGTAGATTTTCATCCCGAGTTTCAGCAAATCGCTTGGGTAGATACAGAGACAGGTGAGTTGCAGGAAAGACGCCTGCAGCATCGTGAAGAAGGCGAGAGCTTTTATCGGGAGCTTGCGGGGCAAGCGGTGCAGGTGCGGGTGGGAATGGAAGCCAGCGGACACGCCCGCTGGTTCGAACGGTTAATGAGCGAGTTGCAGTTTGAGTTGTGGATCGGCGATGCAGCCGAGATCCGAACCAAGCGGGTGCGCAAGCAGAAGACGGATCGCCAGGATGCACAGCTGATTCTGAAACTCATGCTGAAGGATGACTTTCCGCGGATCTGGGTGCCGAGCTGGGAGAATCGCGATCTGCGGCAACTGCTATGGCACCGGCACCGCATGGTACAAGCCCGCACGCGCATCATGAATCAGTTGCAGGCCGTTGCGCTGAACGAAGGTCTGCGCTGCAAGAAGAGGCTGTGGCGCACCAAACGACCACAACTGGAATCATTCCAGTTGGCTCCGTGGGCGAGCCGGCGACGGCACGATCTGCTGGAGTTGCTGGATCGGTTGAACCCAACCATCGCGGAGCTAAGCCAGGCGGTGGAGCAGGAAGTGGAACGAAGTCCGGAGGCGCAACGGTTGGCGACCCATCCTGGTGTCGGTCCCCTCACTGCGCTGGCTTTTGTGCTGATCATCGGGAAGGCGGAACGCTTTCAATGTGGGAAGCAGGTGGCCAGCTATCTCGGTCTGGTTCCGGCCGAGGAATCCAGTGGGAACCAGCGCCGGCTAGGTCACATCACCAAACAGGGCAGTTCGATGTTGCGCTTCTTACTGGTGGAAGCAGCACAGGTCACGGTGCGCAGTCTTCCGGAATGGCGCAGCCGATACTTTCACCTGATGATGCGCCGGGGACGGAAGATCGCCAAGGTCGCCATGGCGCGTCGGCTGGCAGTTTGTCTGTACTGGATGATGCGCCAGGGATCGGAGTATCAGCGGTCGAGCAAGTTCGGTTCGTACGCGGGGCAGCCCGGAAATCGCCATGGTGTGCTGTAGAACACCGAGCATATTGAGTGGGCACCCCGCTCCTCTTCACGGAGGAGTTCGAACTGGTAATCATGATCGGCGTAGCGATCGAAGAGATGCTTGGGTCGGACCGAGTTTCCTGACCTGAGGGGATTACAAGGCGAGCCGTGGTTGGTTGGAACAGAGTTTTTTCAACTAGAGCGAAGTGGCGCTTTGTTTAAAGCGGATGCCGAACTACGCTCTTGACAACGCCGACATTGTCAGAGAGGCGATTTTGCAGCACCCAACTCCGGAACTCCCTGGCGGGATTATGGCTTGGCGGTGCGGCGTCTCCGTGTGGTGTTATACCTGGCTGCGAAAGCTCTGCGCACCGCCTGCCACTCCTCCGCCTCCTGCCGCGAGGGCTGGACCTGTTGTTCGCCTATAGGTTGCTGCCGAAAGACAACCTCACGAGGCTGAGCCCTGACGACAGCGAGCGGCGGGGTGGCGTCGTTTGGCTCGACTGTTTTCACCCACTCCACCAGTCGCTCCACAGTCCAATTCTTTTTTCCCATGACATGGTAGTCGAAAAGGTGCGCGATGATGTCTTTGATTCGCATTTCGCGAGGCACCACCAAGCGCCAGCACTTGCATGGGCGCCCGACTATTGTGAGTACCCAACTCCCCCAAACGCCTTCCACGCCAAGAGTCCGCCTGTCATTTTGCTTAAATTGAGTGGTTGGGCGAAAGGTGCACCCATTGGCGATGGCGGCCATGCCGAGAGCGCAGCCTGCTTTCGTCTCGGAGGAGTACTGCCTTCCCGCCTGGGGGCCAGGACCGTACTGCCCAACAGAATCGCCTCGCTGAGTTTCATTTACCACCTCTCTTGCCCTGAAATGATTATTGCGGATTATAACGCCGTATCACCATAGGTGGAGAATAGCCGAGGAAATGTTGCAACCAGGCCATTCCACAACCAATCCGAGAAACCGGTGCTCCGGCGCGGATTATTTGGCCCTGCGCGCCACGGGTACATTTGTCGATTCCGAGTTCACTTTTGAGGAAGAACGAATCAACGCCCAACGTGGGCGAGCGGGCACCATTCGCGCCGGCAGCTCGGGCGAACCTTTCTATGGCGTGATCTCCCAAACTTCGCCGTAGCCCAACGACGAAGTCGTGCCATAGAGATTGCCATGAGCGTCCAGTACGACGCTGCCGTACAGATAGGCACCATCGTTGCCGTTGAAGTCGTGAAGATCGGTGTAGGACCAATTACCGCCCGAGGGCGTCAGTTTGAACACGTTGCCATACGTCCTGCTACCGCCGCCGTAGGTGGTCGCATACAGATTACCGGCCGCATCCATCGTGGGGGCGTCCATGGGTCCCCCGAACCCGGAAAGAGAGGTCGGCAAGATGCTGTAGGTCCAGCCATCAACGGAGGGCTGCAACTCGTAAACCGTACCTACATTATGCTCATAGCCGGGTCCGGACGCCGTGGTGCCGTACAGGTTTCCCTGCCGGTCCATAATCAGGCCACCGATCGGACCCTCGCCATCATCCGGCGCGCCAAAGCCGTGCAGCATGGTCTCCGTCCAGCGTGAGGCGGAGTGTGCTAACTGGAAGACCACGCCTCCGCCGTCAATCCCTCCCAGGGCGGTTGTGCCGTAAAGATTGCCGGTGCTGTCCAGGATCACACCAGCATCAGGTATTATTCCCCCCCTTCCTGACGGGTCGAAGCTGTAAAGCACGCTTTCCGTCCAGCTTCCGCCCGATCGGCTAAGCTCGAAAACCACGCCACAGTTGTAATACGGGGAGCAGCCTGCTCCTCCGCCCGTGGTTGTGCCATAGATGTTGCCGGCCGCATCGAAGGCAAGATCGCCATAGCCGGGATTGCCGCCATCGTCTTCCCCAGTGAAGCGGTAAAGCACCGTCTCGGTCCAAGGGCAGTTAATGGATCGGCAAGGGTGGCTCGGCGGGCGCAGAACGAAGACGGTCCCATGTCCGTTGCCATAGGCGCTGGTAGTCCCGTACAAAGCGTGGTCTGGTCCGACCACCACTCTGGCGGTGGGATCGCCGCCGTCATTGCCTCCTTGAAACGTATAGAGTGTGGTCAAGATCCAGTTTGCGCCCGAGTGGGTCAGCTTGAAGACCGTCCCGTATCCGGCCCCGCCACTCGAGGTCGTGCCATAAAAGTTCCCGGCTTGATCAATGGTCAGGCCGGCGTCGGCGCGCCTCCATCTCCGTGGCCGGTGAAGGTGTGCAGGATGGTTAGCGTCTGCGCCTGTGCGTTTGGAATAATCATGAGAATTGCCGCCAAAATGGCACATTTGTCCAGCGCCGCTGTTGTCGCTTGTAAGTTGAGGTCCAAAAAAGAAGCTGCCATCCGCTGCTGGATTGCCATACGGATTTCTCCTTATGTCCCGTTGGGCACAGAAGAATATCACGCCCGTTCAGCAGCAAATTAATTTTGGATTACCGGCGGGTGGCCCGGGGTCTCGCGGGATTCGAGACCCCAATTTCGCGAAGTGTGGATTTTGCGTTTAAACACCGTTTTGGAGGCCTTCCGGCTCCGGGACGTGTCCCAAGCACGTCCCAAGCCCAGAACGTCGTCTAGCGGGCCTCCAGTGGCCCGCAATAGGCACTTTACGATGGAATCAGGTAGCAAAATAGTGACTATAGCTAGCGACACCTAAGTGCCAACGCGAAGATTTTTCCCCCCTCGCTTCCCTATCGCTTAATAATGAGTCACTTACGCGACTAGCCGCTAAGCAGCAGGGCTGCGGCTAGCACTAAGGGGCCTAGTTGGCGCTCAGAGCTTCTCTTCCGGAAACTCCAGGTCCGCGCCCAGCGGATCGGTAAAACGGTTGGTCAAGTTCGCCAGGCCGATCAGCAGATCAAGGTCAACGATCTCGGCTTCGGAGAAATGCAGCTTCAGGCTCTGGATGTCGCCGTCGGCAATCGAGTGGGGATCGCGGGTGAGCTTCTCGGCGAAATCCAGCGCGGCTTCTTCCTTCTCGCTGAAGTTGCCATGCTGGCCGTCTTTCAGGTGTTGCCAATCCTCACGCGTCAGGCCAACCCGCTTCGACGCCGCCAGATGATGCTGCATGCAGTAGCGGCACTCGTTGATCATGGAGACGCGGATGTACACCGCCTCGTACAAGCGGCGGTCCAGCGAGCGCCCCACGCTGGCGTAAAACGGCAGGAAGGTTTTCAGCACCTCCGGCCGGTGGGCGATGAGCTTCTGCACGCTGCCGGGCTTGCCCTTCAGTGTTTTTTCGAAAATCTCGCGGACCTCGGGTGGGGCCGCCCCCATCTCGACGTACGACAGTCGCGCCATGAATCATCTCCTGGTGGTCATTCGTATAATAGCCTGAGAATGAATTCGCCGTACGGTGCGGCCCGTCTGACCCTGGGGTCTAACGGCCAATGAGTGATTGAGTTGGACGATGGCCTAGGCTCGGTCGTTAGGCTGGGCAGGCGCGGGAACCTTCTTTCCATGCTATTCGTATTACCTGTGTAGGGGAGGCTGTATGTACTGCAACTATTGCGGAAAAACGATCCAGGACGACGCCAACCTTTGCCCTTATTGCGGCTGTCGCGTCACCACGGTGGCCGGTCGCCGTAAACTCATGCGCTCGCGCACCGATCGCAAGATTGCCGGCGTGTGCGCGGGTTTTGCCGAGTACTTCGACATCGATGTAACCATCGTGCGCGTGGTCTGGCTGATCGTCGCCCTGTTCGGCGGCGGAGGCGTGCTGGCCTACATCATCGCGTGGATCGTGATGCCGGAGGAGCCGGAATACGTGCCCGTGGCTCCGCCCGCGACGGTTGCGCCGCATGCGTCAAATGTCCAACCATATCAGGGGTCGTGAAACCTCGGTCGAGAGTTATCGCAGGTATAGGGGTCCTTCGACTCCGCAGGAGTCCGCCACCGGCGGACTCCTGGCTGCGTTCAGGATGACAGCAAAAAGCATTTGTTGCTGATTGCTAAAGGCTAAGTGCTAATTGCTAAGAGCTAGTTGCTAGAGCTAGTTGCTAGTTGCTTCTTCCCAATGCCCACCTTCCGCAGCGGCGACGCGCAACTCGCCTATGAGGTCACCAGCAGTGGCCCCGACGTCGTGCTGCTGCACCCGTTTCCGCTGAACCATCACTTCTGGGATGCGGTCACACCGCAACTCAGTGGGCGATACCGGCTCACCATTCCCGACCTGCGCGCGCATGGTGACTCCGAACCCGGCGAAGGGCCGGTCACCATGCAGAAGTTGGCCGATGACCTGTTCCGGCTGTGTCGCGAAGAAAAAATCAGCAAGGCATTCTTTGTCGGCGTGTCCATTGGCGGCTATCTGCTGTTCGAGTTCTGGCGCCGTTACCGCGAGCAGGTCGCCGGGCTGGTGCTGGCCAATACGCGTGCCGGAGCCGAGACGCCCGAGAGCAAAGCGAACCGGCTGCAGCTTGCCGACCGGGTGCTGCGCGAGGGCACGGCCGGCTTCATCGAAGAGATGCTGCCCAAGGTGCTGTCGCAGACCACCCGCACAAATCGTCCCGATATCGTGGATGCGGCGCGCCGGATGATGCAAAGCATGTCAGCCCACGACATTGCCGCCGTACAGCGCGGAATAGCCGAGCGCCCCGACTCGGTGGCGACGCTGGCGACGATCAACGTGCCCACCCTGCTCGTTGCAGGCGATGAGGACATCATTCCCCTGAGCGAATCCGAGCTAATGCGGCAGTACATTTCCGCCAGCCGGTTGCAGGTCATCTCCAAGGTGGGCCACTATGCCGCGCTCGAAAACCCCGCGGAATTCGGGGCGCTGCTGCGAACATTCCTTGACGGACTGCTGCGGCGTTAGCCTGCGACACTGTCCCTGAAGGCCCTGAACTGCTCTCGCCTCTCGCTTGTGACCTTCGTCACCTTTATCCGACGCACCCATTCGGTAAAATAGTTTCGCTATGCTGGATGCCTTTCTTGTACCGGAAAAGACTGTAGTCACCGCCAAGGGTGACAGTGAAGCACTGGACGTCAGTGCCGCTGCGAACCCCGTTTTTCTCCTGACCCTCTCGGTCAACGAGGTAGTGGAACAGGAGTCGATCGAGATCAGCCTGTTCACCTCGGCGGACGGCGCCACCTGGGAGGCGAAACCTGTCGCCACCTTGCCGCAGAAGTTCTATGTCGGCGAATATCCGCTGCTGGTGGATTTGACCGCCGGCCCAACCGCAAAGTTTGTGCGGGTGCACTGGGACGTGAATCGCTGGGGGCGCGGCCCCGCGACACCCAAGTTTGTCTGTGGCGTGCGTATTCGCGAAGTAACGCCGCAGGCCTTGCTCGAAGCCAAAGCTGAGGCGAGCACTCGCCGCTGAGGTCACGCAAGAATCATTACTGCTTGTTGGCCGGCTTTTCCATTTCTGCGGCGTCCAGCTGCGCCAGCATCTGTCGGGCCTGGTCAGCGTTGCCACCGGTGGGTTCGCGCTGCAGATACGCTTGCAATTCTTCTTTCGCACGACTGTAAAATTTCAACGGAATCATGGCGTACGCCTTAAGCAGGTGGATGGCGGCAAAGTGGTTGCCATTCAACTGCTCCGCCTTTTCCGCGAACTGCAGGCCCTGGTCGTACATGCCCTTTGCAATCGAGGCCTTGGCCATCTCAAGGTATCCTTGCCAGGCGGTCGGCGCGATCGCAGCTTCACGTTCCAGGGTGCGCAAAGCGTCGTCGTAGTGGGCCTGCGCGTTGTAGGCCGCGGCCAGCGCGACGTAGGCGGGCCCGTAATTCGGATCGTACTGAATGGCCTGCTCAAAGTCCTGCCGGCCCTGGTCGATATGGTTGGCGCGCAATTGCAGCAGACCACGCAGGGTCAGGGCTTCGGCAAAGTGTGGATACGCCTGCACCGCACGGTCCAACTGTTTTTGCGCATCGTCGAAATTCCCCTTGGCACATGCTGCGCGGGCCTTCTGATAAAAGCTGCGGGCCTTGTTGGGGACCAGCATTGCTGCCACCGACACCGTGGCGTTGTTTGCGCTGGGCTGGCCTGGATTCTGGAAGCGCAGCTCCACCTTCGCCTGGCTGGAGTACACGCTCACCAGATCGCTGGCTTGTGCTCCGCCGGACCGGGCCACCACTTGATACCGGCCTGCGGGAATGTTGTACAGTTCAAAGGTGCCGTTGGGCTGAGTGGAGGTGCTGGCGACGGTGGCGCGGGTGTCGGCGTCCTGTAGTTCCACATGGACCCCGGCCGCGGGAGTTCCCTCCGGGCCCTGCACGGCGCCGCTTACTGAGCCCATGTGTAAGTTCCACCGGCTCGGGCTATTGAGAAGTTCTGAATATTGCGCGCTGTGTTGCGCGTTGGCCAGGGGGTTGAAGGACGACAACGACAGGAGCCACGCCAGTGTTACCAGGACCGCCCGGGAAACCATAAGGGCACAACCTGAACCGGTGAATTCCGCGAGGCGTATTTCCTTTCGACCTGCCCCCGCCGGCAAAATCCAGGGAGCGCCACGTTCGGCATCGCATCATCATCGTGCGCTGCTTATCGTGAGATGAAAATTGAGCACCAGAGTTGTACGTCAATCACAATTGTTTTTGCTGTCAAGTGTCGCAGCCTGAAAAAATCATGAACCAGAGCAAGCCGGTCACCGTCCATCCCGCGCGCAACATCCTGGGGAGTGTGGGCGTCCCCGGCGACAAGTCCATCTCGCACCGCTACGCCATGCTGGCGGCGCTGGCGGCGGGGCGGTCGCGCTTCCAGAATTTTTCGCCCGGCGCTGATTGCGCCAGCACTCTGGGATGCGTGCGCGCGCTGGGATGCAAGCGTCGAGCGCGACGAACAGGCCGCGGTGACGATTGACGGACTTGGCCCGCAATTGCGCTCGCCGGCCGCGCCGCTGGATTGCGGCAACTCCGGCTCGACCATGCGCATGTTGTCGGGCATCGTGGCCGGCCAGTCCTTCGCGTCGGAGCTGATTGGAGACGAATCGCTTTCGCGGCGGCCGATGCGCCGCATCATCGAACCGCTGACCAGGATGGGCGCGCAGATTCATGCCACCGAGGCCGGCTGCGCGCCGCTGCGCATCACCGGCGCCCGCCTGCACGGTATGGAGTATCTGCTCCCGGTCGCCAGCGCGCAGGTCAAGACATCGTTGCTGTTCGCTGGATTGCTGGCCGACGGCCACACCACCGTGACCGAGCCCATGCGCACCCGCGATCACGGCGAGCTGGCGCTGCGCGCCTTCGGCGCAAAAGTTGACCGCACGCGCAACACCCTGACCATCGAAGGTGGTCAGGAGCTGCATCCGCTGGAAGCCTACATTCCGGGCGACATTTCGTCGGCGGCATTTTTTCTGTGCGCGGCGGCCATCTTTCCCGAGTCCAACCTGGTGATCGACGGCGTGTTGCTGAATCCCACTCGCTCGGCTTTGCTCGACGTGCTGACCGCCATGGGCTGCCGCATCTCCATGGTGCGGGTGGAAGAGCAGCATGGCGAGCTCTTAGGCACGATTACGCTGGTTCCGGGTGCAGCCAAGCCAGTGACCATTGCCGGAGCGCAGACTGCGTTGTTGATCGACGAGTTGCCGGTGTTGGCGGCCATTGCTCCTTATACGGCTGGCGTGGAGGTGCGCGATGCGGGCGAGTTGCGCGTCAAAGAATCGGACCGCCTGAGCGCCGTCACTCAGAACCTGCGGGCGATGGGCGCGCAGGTCGAGCAAACTGACGACGGATGGCGCATTCCGGGTGGCCAGCAACTGCACGGCGCAGAAATCGAGTCGTTCGGCGACCATCGCATCGCCATGGCGTTCGCTATCGCGGCACTGCGTGCGCAGGGAGAAACCGTGATCGGCAACTCCGAATGCGTTGCCATCTCCTACCCCAGCTTCTTTGCCGATCTGGAGCGGCTTCTGGAGCGGTAACCCAGAGTCGAAGATAGCCGTGGTAGCGTCACTTTCATATTCAAATATCCTTGAACTTGGCCGCTAGATCAGCCCACCCGCGGCCCGCTGCTGCCATCCCACGTTGAAGAGAAAACTTACAAACCGCCGATTCACTGCCAGCATGATCCGGCAGCGACGGCGAATATGGAGACAGTATGAGAAGGGCTTTCTTGTCAGCAGCCTTAATGGCGGCTTTAACGTTAATCACCATTCCACTGGCGACGGCCCAGTCGAGCGAGGACCATGGCGAGATCGGGGTGCAAGGCGACTACCTGCGGTTGGCGCCGATTAACCGCAACCTCTATGGCGTTGGAGCACGGGTAAGCTTCAATGTGATGTCGCACGCCCAACTCGAGGGCGAGATGGCGTATGACTTCACCCAGAGTTTTTCCACTCAGATTCCGTGTATTGACTTTCCGGGATGCCCGCCGACTTTCATTAACAACAGTTTTCACGGATGGCAGGGGCTGTTCGGTCCCAAGATTCAAACCAACGGTCCAGTTCGTTTCTTCGGGTTCGCGAAGGGCGGTTTCCTGAATTTTTCCGGAGCTAGGAGTTTCGAGCAGCAGGTTGCGACCTTCGGCGGAAACACTACCTACGGGGCTTTCTATCCGGGCGGCGGAGTGGAGGCGTACCTGGGAAAGATCGGCCTGCGACTGGATGTAGGTGACGTCATTTACTTCAACAATGGCGCCCACAACAATCTGAAGGTGACTTTCGGTCCGAACATTCGCTTCTGAGACAGAACTGGACTTCACCACGGAGGCACGGAGATCACGGAGAAAGACTCTTTATGAAAAGTAAACCTCTGTGTCCTCTGTGCCCTTTGTGTCGGAGCCTGCCCTGAGCGAAGCCGAAGGGTGGTGAATGACCTCTGTCTTCATCCGGCCGCAACCGGAGTGGCCACCCGCTTGGGAAGCAACTCTCCGATGCGGCGGATCTGGGCGCCAACTCCGCGAAGTTTTTCTTCGATGCGCTCATAGCCGCGGTCGATATGGTAGACGCGGTCGATGATGGTTTCGCCCTCGGCGACCAGCGCGGCCAACACCAGCGATGCGGAAGCGCGCAGATCGCTGGCCTGCACGGCCGCGCCACTGAGCGGCGTTTTGCCCCGGACAACCGCCCGCGCTCCTTCGATACGGATGTTGGCCCCCATGCGCACCAGTTCCTGCGCGTGCATGAAGCGGTTCTCGAAAATATTTTCCGTGACCATGCTGACGCCCTCGGCTTGGGTCGCCAGCGCCATGAATTGCGCTTGCATGTCGGTGGGAAAGCCGGGATATTCTTCGCTGACCATGTCGGCAGCTCGTAATGGGCCGTCACCCACCACGCGAACGCTGTCGCCGTTGGTCTGCACCTTTGCGCCGCACTCCTCCAGCTTCTGCAACAACGCGCCGAGATGACGAGGCTCGCAATTCGACACCAGCAGGTCTCCTCCGGTCAGCGCGCCCGCCACGATGAAGGTGCCGGCTTCAATGCGGTCGGGGATGATGCGATGCCGCGCGCCATGCAGCCTCTCCACGCCTTGCACCCGGATGGTGTGCGTGCCCGCGCCGGAAATCTGCGCGCCCATCTTGTTCAGCAGCGCCGCCAGGTCGGCGACCTCCGGCTCGCGCGCGCAATTCTCCAGAACGGTTTCGCCTTCGGCCAGTGTGGCAGCCATCATCAGATCTTCGGTGCCGGTCACGGTGATCTTGTCGAAGACGACGCGCGCGCCCTTCAGGCGTTCGGCCCGCGCTTCGATGTAGCCATGCTCCTGCGAAATTCGTGCGCCCAGCCTCTCCAGCCCCTTGAGGTGAAGGTCGATCGGCCGGGCGCCGATGGCGCATCCGCCCGGCAAAGAAACTCGAGCGCGCCCCATGCGGGCGACCAGCGGGCCCAGTACCAGCGTGGACGCGCGCATGGTCTTGACCAGTTCGTACGAAGCTTCGGGATTCACCAGGTTGCGGCAGCAGATGGTGGTGCGGTGCTGGGCGCGGCCGTAACCCAGTTCCACTTCGGCGCCCATGGCCGCCAGCAGTTTGCGCTCGGTCTCGATATCGCGCACCTGAGGAACGTTTTCCAGGATGACGGGTTCTTCGGTGAGCAGCGCGGCGGCCATGGCCGGCAGAGCGGCGTTCTTGGCGCCACTGATGCGTACCGTGCCCAGCAGCGGATTGCCGCCGCGAATGACAAACTTGTCCATGTAGGGATGTCCTAAACCGACGCTGCGAACTCCGAATTTGTGCATCACAGCGTAGACCTCATTTTACGAGGATTGTGGGCCGGAGTCGCGCTGCTGGTTAAGCAGACTGTCGAAAACTCAGAGCATAATCTGGGGCGTGTATTTCCTGGCGAAAGCCCCCGCATTTATGCGGGGAGGAGCGCTTCAGCGCTCCGGAAAGAGTCGGCTCTGATCACGCGCTTTAGCGCCGGGATTTCAAAAACCCGTGGCTAAAGCCCATTCCAAAATCGAGTTCGTTTCCGCTGGACTGAAGTCCAGCTTCCCCTGCTGAAGCAGGGGGCTGCCACCGAAACCTTACTTGCCTCTTCCCCACTGTTCAAAACGGTTACTTATCCCAAGGCCTTGGATGCGGACAGAAGGGACGCTTACCCGAACATCTTCGGAACTCTACTCTTCGCTTTGAAGGCGGGCAACAGCTAATTGCGGAAAACTCACTCGCTTCCGGCTGAATTTTCCCGCCGCCACCGGAAGGCCTGTCCTCACTCCTCCAGCGCCTCGACGATGGCATCATGCACAACCGGCCTGACCTGGCGGATGGCCTGCGACATGCGATTGGGCCAGGTGCGGTTGGTCAGCAACGTCACCGAAAGCTGGCGCGCCGGATCGATCCACAACGAGGTGCCGGTGAATCCGAGATGCCCAAATGACGCAGCCGAAAAATGGGTGCCTGACGAGGCTGGCGGCGACGGAGTGTCCCATCCCAGTGCCCGCGACGAACCGGCAGGCGATTCCGCTCGCCGCGTGAACAGCTGCACGGTTTCCGGTCTGAGGATGGGCGCGCCGCCGCGCAACATGCACTCCGCGAAGCGCACGATATCGGCCGCCGGAGCGAAGACCCCGGCGTGTCCGGCGACGCCTCCCATCACGAAAGCATTCTCGTCATTCACTTCACCCTGGACGATGCGTTTGCGAAAGCTGCGGTCCTCTTCCGTCGGCGGAATCTGCGACTTCCATTCTGCCGGCGGATTGAATCGCGTGTGCGTCATGCCCAGCGGAATAAAAATCTCCCGCTGCGCGAACTGGTCGAGCCCCACGCCAGCCTGGCGCGCCAGCACTTCTCCCAGCAGCATGAATCCGATGTCGCTGTACTCGGCATGCGTGCCGGGCTCGGCAGCCACCCGCGTGGTAAGCGCCGCGCGAACCAGTTCCTCGCGAGAGGTCGTGGTCTCAAACAGTTTCTCGTAGGCCGGCAGCCCGCTGGAGTGGGCGAGCAACATGCGCAGCGTGACCGCCTCTCGCATGTCCTGCTGATGCCGGGGCGCCCGCGCCACGAAATCGGGAAGGAAGTGCCCCAATGGAATGTCGAGCGGCAATTGTCCGCCCTCGTATAGCAGCATCGCCGCAGTGGTGGTTGCAACCACCTTGGTCAGCGACGCCAGGTCGAAAATGCTGTCAGGCTGGACCGGGGGCGCGTCGTCAGCATAGGTGAATCGGCCAAATCCGCGCAGCGCAATCAGCGAGCCACGATGAGTAACGGCCAGCGCCGCCGCTGGAAAGGCGTGGTGCTCGATGGCTTGATTGATGACCGCGAAAGCCTGTGCGAACTGCTTGTCCTGGAGATTGAGCGCCGATGGCATGTCGGCGAGCTGTTGCGGCGGTTGCTTCAGAAGCACCTCTTGTGCGAACTCAACTTATAATAGCTTGCCGGCAGGTAAGTGGGTTTCCCGGGGCTGAAGCCCGGAATATTTACAACGGCTTGGACGCCGGCCTAAAGTCCGGCATTACCCGAACACCAACTTGTTCAGAGTTCCCCTAAATCACGAAAGGTTTCCGACCCATTGAGGCTTCGTCTTCGGCCAGCCATTGCGCTTCTTCTGTTCTCCATCGTAATCACCAGCGGCATTCCTCTGCTGGCCCAGACTGCGCCCACTCCCGCGGTCCCACCGCCAGCCACCGTCAGCGGGCAAGACCGCTTCGCCCCGCTCGACGCGCTGCTCAAAAACGCCGTGGAAAAAGGGCGCGCGCCCGGAGTGGTGTTGCTGGTCGGGCACAACGGGAACTTCGTTTACCGCAAGGCCTTCGGTTTTCGCGCGCTCGATCCCAGCAAGGAGCCGATGACGCGTTGACACCATTTTCGACATGGCGTCGCTGACCAAGGTGATGGCCACCACCAGTTGCGTCATGCGCCTGGTGCAGCTTGGACAGGTGAAGCTGAACGATCCGGTGGCCAAGTACATACCCGAGTTCGCGCAAAACGGCAAAGATGAAGTGACGGTCCGCGAGTTGCTGACCAACTACTCCGGCCTGCGACCTGACCTCGACTTGAAGCAATATTGGAGCGGCCTTGAGGAGGGATACACGCGCGCCAACTCCGAGAAGCTGATCAATCCGCCGGGCGCGGTCTTCGTGTATAGCGACATCAATTTTGTGGTGCTGGGTGAACTGGTGCAGCGCGTCGGCGGCATGCCGCTCGATCAATACGCCCAGACCTATATCTTCGGCCCGCTGGGCATGACATCGACGCGATTTCTTCCGCCTGCTGACTGGAAGCCCCGCATCGCGCCCACCGAACACGATCAGCGCTCAGGACAAATGCTGCGCGGCGTGGTGCACGATCCCACCGCCCGCCAGATGGGCGGCGTTGCCGGCGACGCCGGGCTGTTCTCGACCGCCGATGACGTGGCCAAGTTTGCACAAGCGCTGCTGAACGGCGGCGCGCCCGTGTTTTCGCCGTTGATTGTGGAGAAGATGACCACCCCGCAACAGCCCGCGAACCTGACCGACGTGCGCGGACTGGGCTGGG
Organism: uncultured Acidobacteriaceae bacterium; assembly: GCA_963728805.1. Classification (GTDB taxonomy): domain Bacteria; phylum Acidobacteriota; class Terriglobia; order Terriglobales; family Acidobacteriaceae; genus Bog-257. Next base: position 220,908 of record CAVSLE010000007.1, on the reverse strand, counting down.
ACATCGATTCGCCGTTCTCCTCCAATCGCGGCGAGTTGCTTCCCGTGGGCTCCTTCGGACACACCGGTTTCACCGGCACTTCGCTGTGGATTGACCCCACCACCAACACCTACATCATCCTGCTTACCAACGCGGTGCATATCAAGGACGGCAACGTGATCGCCTTGCGCACCGAAGTGGCCACGGCAGTTGCCGCCGCGTTACAGCTTCAGCCCAGCGAAGAGCAGAAAGTGCGGCTGTCGCGCATTACCGGCTACAACGAAGCTGCCCTTGCTGCCCGCCGTGTGCTGGTTCGCAACGGTATTGTGTCGCTAGGGATCGACGAACTGGAAGCCAACAATTTCGACGTGTTGCGAGTTCCCGGCTCCGGCACTCCGAAGATAGGTTTGGTCACCAACCAGACCGGGATCGACAGTCACGGCAACCGTACCATCGACGCTCTGGCCCATGCACGAGGCTTGCAACTGGCCGCCATTTTCAGTCCCGAGCATGGGGTACAGGGCACCGCCGACAAGACCGACATCGCCGACACTAAAGACGGTGCGACCGGGGTTACGGTGTATAGCGTGTACGGCGCCACTGATGCCAAGCGCCGCCCGCCGCTCGATGTGCTGCGCAAGCTCGACGTGATCGTGTTCGATATGCAGGACGCAGGCGTTCGCTTCTACACCTTCGAGACCACGTTGGGATATTTTCTGGAAGCCGCGGCCACGCTGGCGAAACCGGTTGTGGTGCTCGACCGTCCCAATCCGATAACCGGGGCCTACGTCCAGGGACCGGTCTCCGATAAAGAGCAAGGGAGCTTTGTGAATTACCATCCCGTGCCAGTGCGGCACGGCATGACGATTGGCGAGTTGGCGAAGCTGTACAACACCGAACGCAACATCAATGCCAATCTCACGGTAGTCCCAATGAGGGGCTGGCTGCGCGGCGACTGGTTCGACTCGACCTCGCAAGTATGGGTGCCTCCCTCGCCTAACTTGCGCGACCTGACGCAGGCGACGCTGTATCCCGCCGTGGCCTTGATCGAACAAACCAATGTTTCGGTGGGGCGCGGAACGGACACTCCTTTCGAAGTGGTGGGAGCGCCCTGGGTAGGCGCCAAGCGGATGGCCCAATACCTGAATCTGCGCAACATCGCGGGAGTACGCTTTGTGCCGATTACGTTCACGCCAACCAGTGGGCCCTATGCTCGCCGCGAATGTGAGGGCGTAAACATCATCGTTACCAATCGGGATGCCCTGGACGCACCGGAATTGGGGCTGGAGTTGGCGGCGGCCTTGCACGACGCAGCCCCGACCGGGTTTGACGTCGCCCACATGAAACCGTTGCTGGCCAATCAGGCGGTATTCACCGCCTTGCAGGCGGGCCAAGACCCGCGGCGCATCGCCGACGACTGGCGCGATGGCGTCGAGCAGTTCATGCAGGTCAGGAAGAAGTACTTGATCTATTGAGGAATGAAGCTCATCCGTGAGTAGGCTCGCTGTACGGCGCTTCACTGGACCATTCATCGGTTTCGGTAGCTTTGAAGGGGCACGGCTTTAGCCGTGCCGTTATGAGCGCAGAGACTTGGGCTTCAGCCCGTGAGGCAAGTTGAACTTCGCTTCAACACCGAAGTTCCTCAGTGAAAATATATAGGGGCCATTATTTGATAGGGGCGGTTCTGGTCTCGAATGTGGTTGCTACCCGCTGCAGGACGGCGGAATTGCTGTACATTTTCAAGGCGTCTTCCAGGGTATTTCGGCCCAAGTCTATATCTTGCTGAGCCAACGCCGCGTAGACAGCACCAATTGTTTGGAAAATCGCGAATTCTTCCCGCTGCGTGGCACGCAATTCAGCCAAGGCCCCCTGGATCGGAGCTGCTTGCAAGACCGAAAGCGGTTGTGTCTCGATGAGCCGAGCCGCGTCGCTCAGTTGATCGGCTTGCACCAAAGTTCGGAATCCCTCCAGCACAGCATCGATCCTTACCTGCAAAGCTTCTCGGCTTGACCTCGCCTGCTCCAACAGGCTGGCAAGTCCCGAGTCCATTGATTCACGCACAATAGGCTCAAGGAACTCGATTACGTCAGCATAGGACTCTTCCATTAGAAGGGATTGCGCATGCAGGAAATTTTGATGGACCCGCTGCTGACGGTCCTGTTCGGCAGCAGCATGTCTGGCCACTTCGAGCAGTTCGGCGATTTCCTCGGAAGCTAAGCCCTCCGCCTGGCATCGTTGCAAAACGTCGATTGCTTCCCTGTACATCTGTTGGTTGAGGGCTTCCCGAGCCTGCAGCAAATAGGCGGTGCGCGATTCTTCCTGGTTTTTCTCTTTCAGGCGTTCCAGAAGCGTCGATTCCAGCATGATCAGACGCTTGTTCCCGGGCAACCGTTGAAGCGATTGCCTCACCGCCTCAAGCGCCTCCTGCGGCGGCAAGGGCCTGCAAGCCTTTATGGTCTGTTCGACGAAGCGGGCGTTTTCTTCTTCCCTGACCCGTTGATCCAACTGAAGTTTCAACTTCAACAAGGAGGCAGCTTCCGCGGGCATGTGTTCCAAAGCCTCGTTCACGAGCTGTACCACCCGCTGGAGCTGATCAACAGCCGTCGCCAAGGCGGCTTCGTCTTCTAGTCTGGAAACAATCCGCCGCCGTCGCTCTTGCTCCCGGCCCGAGTTGGCCTCGTCCAATAATGCCTGAAGCTCAGGCTCCGAGGGATCCAAGCCGTCCGCTTGGTTGAGTAGCTCGATTGCGGCTTCGAACCGGCGTGCACCAATCTCCAGACGCGCCGATTCGATAAGCTTCTTCGCCCTAACCGTTCGTTCCGCCTCTTCCGCCTCTTTCGCCAAAGTCGTGGCTGCCGCGAGCACTTTCGAGTTGTGGCTGTCGAGCTGCATTGCTTTTTTCAGGATGACCCTGGCGCTCTCGTAATCCCCCAAGCGCCGTGCAGCGTCACATTGTCTTAAGTAGCCATCGATCTGCTCCCGCTTCTGCTTTTCACTTCGTGCAGTCTGCAACAAACCAACCAAGTCCGCGTTATCAGGATCCAGTCTGACGGCCTCTTCCAGAAACACAATTGCGTGATCGAATCTCCTTTCGCGCACCGCATCTTCAGCTTGGGCGCGCAGTTGCAGGACCTTCTCTTCCCGGTGCCGGCGAGAGATCTGCCGCTCGACTTGGTTGAGTAATTCCTTAACGCGGGCGTGGTGAGCATCGACACCCCGTAATTGCAGCAGTATCTGCTTCGCGCGCGTGTACTCGCGCTCGGACACAAACCGCTCCACCTGAGAAAGCATCTCCTGCACCTGCTCGCGCTTCAAATCTCTAACAATAGAAGATAGCTCTGCGGCCATCTCCTCAGCGGTGGAGTAACGGTCGTCCGGATGTTTAGCCAAAGCGCGGTCGATGACAGCCTCGAGCGCGGGAGGGAAATGAGCAAGATGACTCGCAAGCGGAGGATGTTTTCCCCGCAATATTTCTTGAATAATTGCCACCTCTTCCCCGTTGAAAGGTAAATGGCCTGTCAGGAGCTGATACAACACCACGCCGGTGGAGAAAATATCCGAACGGCGATCGAGGGCTTCGCTCCGGAGCCTTTCCGGAGCCATGTACGGTACCGTTCCGATCACGCTTCCAGCGCGTGTAAGATTGGCGTCCGGTTCTCGTTTCTCCAAGCGGGCGATCCCGAAATCCAGCAGTTTCGGTACACCGTTCGGTTGCACAATTACGTTGGCGGGCTTAACGTCACGGTGAATAACATTACACCGATGCGCATACCCTAGAGCTAAACACACATCTTCAATTATCTTTAGCTTCGTAATTAGTGAGACCGCACGATTGGTGCGAATGAGAATATCTAGAGATTCCCCTTCCACATACTCCATCACAATATAGGGCACTCCATTCTGAACGCCGACGTCATACACAGTCACAATATTGGGATGGTTGAGCCTGGCAGTCTTCTCCGCCTCCTGATAGAAGCGTTGCAGCATCTCGGGATCTTCGGCTACACCTTCAGTCAAGGTCTTAATTGCGACATGGCGGGCCAACATCTTATCGGCGGCGCGATAGACCACGCCCATACCACCTCGACCGAGGATGCCGATAATTTCATACTTGCCGATAGTATTAATTTCCATGAGCTTGACAACCTGCCCTACCGCGCCGCCATTACTAGTTTGAAATCAGCAAGCTTGCAACAGCAGGCGGTTGAGAAAAAGGAGTCTGCGAGTAGGATGGTATTCGGTTTCCATTGTCGTGTTTCTAGTGGTCAAAGGTCTCGATTCAATCACAGAGAGACCTTCGAGCCTCGCGAAATGTTGAACTGCTCCAGAAGAAAACGCTTTGCCTGCTGATGCTCCGAGTCCTGCTTGTCAAGGGTTGAATTGAGGTAGAGAATATACGATTCCGCGGCCCCCTCAAGATCGCCCTCCGCGGCCCTTTGTCGCGCTTGCACAAGGATTTTCGCCGGAAGCTCTGCCACCTTCTCCTTCGTAACCTTAGTCAACTCATCAAGGGCATTATTTTCGACATCCGTGAGAAACTCGGTCTCGTCCGGAATGGTACCCTGGGCCTTTACATTCTTGGTATCTTCTGGCTTCACGTTTTCCAGGACAATAAACTTCCGATGCTGGTCGCGATTTATGGAAGCGTTGCTTTCTACCGCGGTACCAGAAGAATCGTTGATACGAAACTGAAGTTGGACGATAGCGCCAAGATCGATCGTGGTCTCGGTATAAGTATAGGGTTTGACGATATCGTCTGGAACGGTTTTCGGAATCGCGTCGAGCGTGACGTGCGCATCCTCAACTTTTTGCTGTGCAGCCACTACCGCGTGGTTCGCTTCCTTGATTTTCTTGCCCTTGGCGATCGCGCCCTCTAGGGTTCTCTGCGCGGTCTGCAGTTCCAAGCCGGCCGACTCATACGCGCGATTGGCTTGGTTCCATTCCGGATTTGGCATCTCGCGCTGACCCGCACGATACTCGGAGTCGCGAGGCTCAGAGGTGCGCACCGTAGTACGCCGATGTTGAAGGACGTCCCCCACAAGTTGAAAATTCGGCTCAAATGCAGGCGTCTCGCCGGGTCGGATCACTTTGACGGGGAGGCCCGAGGACTCCAAGTTGGTCGCGATGGAATCGGCAAGCTGCTCCGCAAACCCGGCACTGTCGCGTCGTGATGTCTGGTCGCGAAATACCACGCGAATTGAGAGCTTGGAACGCATCTGGTAGGCAATGCTACCTTTCGTCATCTCATCGCGAACAGCATCGAGATTGGATCCCTTGTAAGGCAAAGCCTTTTCCAGATAGGACCAGCCCAGCCCTGCTCCGGAACCCAGGGGCTTAGTCAGATACCGTCTCGCCTGCTGGAGAAAGTACTCGCTCAACTTGTTACCGAGGTTGTCCAATCGGTCTTTGAAACTGGCATCTTCACTCAGGTCATAAGCGCGAGAGAGGTAATGGTAGGCGCGCTCCATCTCCAGTTCATCGGCAAGTCCACGAATGGGATCGTGAGCTCTCTGGAGCTCCTTCGCAGTCTGAGACGCGCTCTGAATGTAAACCGGTTTCAGCCTTTCCAGTTCGTCCGCCACAAGAGGCTGTTGAGCTTTCGGAAGATCGGCCAGTAATTCATAGGCTCGGATGTAAAGACGTTGCTGACCATACTCCCGGCTCTGCTGAAGCGCGGCCTCGGCAGCATTCTTGTTGCGTAAACTCACCAGTTCATCTGTGGCGTTCCTGAGAGCTAGCTGGCCCTCCGAGGTATTCTTAATGTCCACAGCTTTTTGGAACTCGTTGACAGCCTCTTGCCATTTTTGTGCTGCAACGAAGCCTTGTCCCTGGTCGTAATGAAACTGGTAATCACTATTCACCACAGTTGTGATCCGAGGTTCCTCGCCGACAAAAATGCGGTAGTCACCAAGCGCTGCATAGGCATCGTCGTATCGTTTCGACGTGAGCATCGACTCGGCAGCACGTAAGCTCGCTTCAAGTCTTTCGGTCTCATCGTTGGTTTCTTTCTGGAGAGCAACCGACGGGGGGAAAGCGGGGTCAACCTCAATCACTGCTTCCGACAGCTTTCGGGCAGCGACCAGGTGGCCGTAACCGGGAGCGTGCGACGCCAGCGCCTGCCGGTAAGTTTGTAGTTCCTCATTGCCTTTGGAAGTCAGGGCTCCCAATTCCGTACGAACCCCAGCCTTGAGCTGGTCGGCCTCAGGACCTCCATTTCCGCTGGAGATGGCAAGCTTGGCTTGCAGATTCGCCTTTTTCAGTTCGCTGAACCGAGGGGATGCATCCGCTGCCGATTGCTTGTAGTTGGCCAGACTCGCTTCGCCGTCTTTCACCAGAAGCGATGCTAGTTGGTCCCTAGCTGCAGCTACATGAGGGGAGGCGGGATATTTACCCAAATAGTCTTGCCAAACGGTAATGGCAGAAGCTCGCTCCGCGCGCAGATACTCAGCCAGATCTAGGTCCGGTTGGGCGACAAAAACAAGCTTGACGCCGGGTGCCAGCGGCGCGGGACTCTCCGGCGAGCCCGGCGCCCCAGGGACCACTCTGCCTTGCAGCACCGCCTTGGTGGCTAGGTCCGCGGGTGTAGCCGGCTGGTTCTTGTCGAGCTTGAGATTGATCGGGACGACACAAGAGGATGAGGAATTGTTCGTCAGGGTCAGAACGCCATCGCTGCGGTAATCCAGCGACATCCCCGTCGCCAAAGTAACCTTCTCCAGCCTTCCATAACTGGACTTATCGATTGTTGTTGCGCTCCCGCAAGAACGCATTTCGATTTTGCCATTGATTAGAACATCGCTGATTTGAAGATAGGCTGCACCGTTCGGGCCGTTGTAAATCTCAATCGCGCTGAGAGGCGCCTCTTTTGCGTGAATCGGCAGGACTGAAATGGCAGCCATCATTAAGGCTGCAAAAACCCGGTGGAGATGAGCCCGTGAAGGCTGGGAACCCAGCTGAAGCGAACGCGGCGCCATAGTTCTTCTGGAAAGTATTGACCACTTGGGCTCTTCACCAGTTGTGAAAAATGGCTGCAAGACCAAGTAACATCGCGCCTATAATTACAGTGGCCATCGTAGAAGTCAAGATGATTGAGTGGCTGCTCCGACTGAAGTTGTAGAGAAAATCCCTATAGGCTGATTAGGTTGCAGGCGATATACTCGTCCTTTCAACACCCGCAACCTGGCTTTTGATGAGCCGGTACCATATTGAATCGAAAATGCAGACAAGGAAAAGTAAGGCGGCTCCCCGGATTCGCAGGCTGAATCATCTGGAACGGCCGACTCCCTCGGTATCACTGGGAGCTGGGTCGTTAGCCGCTGACCTCATCATCCATCTGGTTGGGTCCTCGCAAGCAAACGATCTCTTCGTTAATCCTTCCTGGTACGCCAAAGATAGCCTGATTTTTTTGATTTCCGACCTTGTAACCGCTTCCGGCGGTACGCCTTCTGGGTCTCGGGATGGCTCTTTGGTCGCCCAATTCGGGGAGTCAACCCGCGCGCTGACTGCTGCGAAACGCATCCAATTGGCCCTTCTTGGGTTTGCCAAGCATTACGCGAGAGAGCCCGCCTGGTCTGTGATAGCTGTGCAACCTTCGGACCCGCAGACCCCTGATTCTGCGGACACAAAGGCAGCTAGCGCTGTCGATTGGAAAGCTGTCCTGGAGAGCGCACAGCCAGGTCAGATTTTGGTGGCAGCTCCAATCTGGGAAGGTGCGAAAAATTTGGGGGAATATCGGGTGCATGTTGTCCAGGATGGCGCCCAGGTCTACGAATTTGTTTGGGCTCAGGCTGAAATTTACAAAGAGTTTCGAAACCTATCAGATTCACCTCCAGAATCGCCGGCCACGGAGCGAGAGGAAACGTCTAGCGTCAGTCGGGTCCAGGGTGTAGAGAGGGCCGCGGTGGGTTCGGCAGATGATGGTGCGTTTTTGGCGGAACAGGCGGCGTTTAGCGAAGCCCATTTGCAAGCGCCGGAATCAGTTCCAGAGACAGTTCGACCATTGGCCGCTGGGACCTCGATGTTGCTCACCTCGCTCCGTCGAATTCCAAACCATTTCCGCATCGCATTGGCGGTTATGGCGGTGATAGCGGTGTGCGTACTTGGGGCATACTTAAGGTACGGCCCCCACCACAAGAGCACGCCGCAAGGCATACAGACCACAGTCCGGAGTGAAATTCAGCAAGTGCAACCCCAGACTGATCAGCACCCGGCGTCTGATGATTCTTCGCCCTCTCTGAAAACTCCTGCAAAATCAGAAAAACCTGCTGGGGGCAGGTGTGGTCTGAATCCCCGCGAAATTCCCGGTTTTCTCGAGATGGCGGATCAGAAGCGAGCCAGAGGAAGCTATGGTGATGCAGAGCGCCAATACAACGCGGTCCTGGGATGTGAACCGGGCAACACGCGAGCGCGCGAGGGGCTGGCAAAAACGAAGATAGCGAAGGCACTGCCCGCTCACTGAACATGCCTCAAGCGCACCAAAGCTTGACTTCGCCTCCGACCGGGAAGGGCTGAACGGTAGCTGGCCTATATGCATTGCTTTATGGGGATTGAGTTGCTGGTATAGGCAAGACGGCGCGGGAGTTGATTAGCGGTAGTCCGCGGAGAGTAAAATGCCAGGGTTCAAGAGTGCGTCACCAGTCGGGTCAGGCGCGACCGCGTCCGTGATCTCCAACAAGCAACTGCTCCATAAGTCCGCATCCACGAGCACACCCCAGTCCGTGACAACCAAGCTTCCCATCAAGGCGAACATCGTGTTGTTTCATCTCGATGAGGTCGCGCGATTCCTGCACGCGGTCGGCTTTGCCGAGGCCTTGGCAAACAATGTTAAGGTCGTCCACCACGCCTTCTGGGATGGCGGCGACCTGGTACAAGAAAGCGACATGTCCGTTATTCGGGCGCAGGCCGCCGACATTTCAAGCAAGCTGATGACCACCTTCTCAAGCCTGTGCCGATCAGGCAATGTAGCGCAGGTGCAAAAGTTTCTTGGAAACAGGGCCGAAGCTTACCAGAATGCCATGCAGCAGGTGAACGACATCTTTGCGACAGTACAGAAGTCGAACCAGCAACTCCAGAATACCCTGCAAGCGGCGTCCGAGATCGCGCATATCGTGCACGGCTTGGCCAACACGACAGAATCCGTTCTCGGGTTGGCGCTACCCGGTTCTAGCTCCGTCCTTTTTGCTCTTGGAACGGCCGACGCCGGTATTTCGGCGTACGGCAGTGGTCAAAGCGTCATCGGAGCCGTAGATACGCAAGTGGCCTCTGAGGCTTCAGGGGAGATCGCCGATGCGGCCACAAAACAAGCGACCAATACCCTGAAGAATATCTTGACAAGAGATTGGAAATACCAGGGTGCGCTGCAAAATGCCGAGGCTCGATTCGCAGGTCAGGCGACCGCTGCCACTGTCGCGAAGGGGGTAAACGTGCTTTTCGCAGTCAAAGGGGCCGTCGACGGTCTGACGGAGGCAAAGGAGGGCTTCAACGCCCTAACGGGCAGCCGAACCCCTGTCCCCGTGCCCATGCTGCGCACCCCAACGCTCACCGTGCCCACAGTCAGTTCTCGCTAACTCCGGCGACGAGCGATCTTCGCCCGCGAAGCGAGAGCGGTCAGAAAACGGAGGCTATGGCTATGATCTCTTTCCTAAACCTGCAACCATCACGCCAGCCGAACCGAGAGCTGACGCGGCATCGGACTGATATGAGAGGTTTTGCAAGCTCATAGGAGAGGCAGTCGCGGGGCGTTCCGCTCCCTGGCGCAATTAGGACCACACCGTGTCCTGTATCCTGTCCGGCGGAACAAAGGGCAGGAAATACTGGGTCTTTTCACCCTGGAAGATGGCGTCATACTTGTCCCAATAATCCCGGCCCGCTTCACCGGAGCTTGTGCCATCGGCATTGCGAGTGATGCGCGAATACTGAGGCATCGGCAGGCCCCAGGCCTCGACAGCAGGAACAGCGGACCCAGCGCCGAGTCTCAATTTCGAGATTCGATCGCAGTTACCGAAGTTGAACGACACCGCCAGGCGGTCGCGCAGCCAATCCCGCGTTGACTGATTGGCAGCCGCGCTTTGACTGCACGCGAGGCTGAACAGGTTTTCACTGAACCACCAGTGCCGGGTGCGGTTGTCGCTGCTTGAATCCCACATGCGATACAAATTCGCCGGCCCTTCGAGCACGATGGCCTTGGCGCGCCGCTCCCGTAAAGCCCCCAGCCCGCTTACATCCATAACCGCCAGTTGCGCGCACATCCGGGCTGCACTGTCCAGCTTGGCCCGCACCGCCGGAGGCAGTTGCTGGACGGAGGCATGGAGCTTGAGGGGAGTCTTCATGGGAACCGAACTCCGCCAGCCACTTTGTGCCTGCGCAAAGCCTGGGTCTATCTTGCCGTCCGAACGCTCCGGAATCGAAGCCAGACCCGCGTTGCGCAGCATCACGCGATAGCCCGGGTCGGATGCGAGTGCGGGAAACAGACGACTGGAAAGGATCTCAGCAAGATCGCGCTGTACATCAGCCCACATTGCGGCCTCCGTTGGATGAAAATGTCCTACTCAATCGAGAGTGAATCTTTTCAGAGCCCAGAGCAATGTCGCCGACTATATTACTGACCTGAAAAAACCGACTTCAGCCCGTCCTGACGACCATGCCGCGGAAGTTGCCGCTGGAGTTGAGGACCAGCTTGTACATCCAGGTGTACTCGTGGAACGCCCGCCCGGCAGAGATGGCCTTCAGCAGCGTGCGAGCCCGTGTCCACTGCTTCCTGTGACTTTGTCAACTTTGTCAGTGGTTTGGTCAATTTCAGCCACCGCCTGAGGAAACGTGACGCTCATGACTATTCCTCTCTGAAAGTTCAACTTGCCAAGTGCGCTAAGTCTAGCATCGCGAATGCTGCTTGGAGGCGCATGTGCCCACCCGTCCCGCAACCGCGGCGGATATGGCTGTGCCACGTAAACAGTGGAAGAGCTGAGCGACCCGCTCGGAAGTCTGAGGGAGCCCGATACAGTTTACAATCGCGAATTGCCTCATCGGCGGGACAATGCTTCGCTTACCGCAGTCCTCTCGAATGCCACACCTGTTAGATTGTGCGCTTCCATGGCCTTCTTAATGCTGTCACTTACGTAAACGCTACCTGTAATCCTCCAAAACCGAGTGGGTTTGTGGAAAAGAGCATAGTTTCGAATCTTCGACAAAGAGAAATATGGTTTGATAATGTGATCAGTGCCGGGGACAAACTTTGTTTTGCCAAGATCCAAAACATCCAATTGCATTTGGAATTTCGGTACAAAGTAGTCCGTGCTGCGGCCACCTTCGTTCACCTTAATCTTGACCCAATCTATACCTTCGGCACCAGTGAGATTCTTCTCTACTGTACTGCGCATTCGCGAAGACATGAGAGGCCATGCCAGACTGTTCGCGAGAAAGTCCTGAAGTTCCCCTTCTCGTAGAGTTAGGTCAAATGGCAACTCTGTTGAATTCTTCATCTGCTCGGCGAGTTCGTACGCAAGCGGCGAGTCGTCGGGAGCGTAGGCAACTCCAGTGCTTGGCTTTTCTGGAGCCCATGTTAGTGCGTAGTACTTTGCCATGTTTATACCCAACCTGCCTTCCGCAATAGCTCGGGATTGTTCTTGATGGGCTGAACTACATATTTGCCAAACAGTTCTAAGAACTTCGTCGTATCCTTTCCAGCCTCTTGCGCTGCAGTTTCCATGCCTTCCAAAACGAATCTGTGGTACTGATTCGGGTGCCGTCCCAAATGGGGCAAGATCATTTTATTCCACGCCTCATCCAGTTTGAGCCCAAAACGCCTAGCGATGGCTTCCATCTGAGGAGTAAAGAACTTATTCTTGTTCGTTGCGAAGTGGTGGATCTGCTCCACCACTTTCTTGATAGTCACTTTGACGGCTGCCTTACACTGCCCTTCCGCCCTGTCATCCGCCGCTGTATTGTCGCGTTTGCTACTGTTGGGCTGAGTGTGGTTGCCGACGCCACGAGGACTCATCGGCTATCCTCCGGCAAAAGATGAGGCATGTTTGACTTCAGCGTGGCGCAAACTCTCTCTATCCGGCAGCCTGGATTTGGCTGCTCTGGGTCACTGATTATCCTTGCAACCCAGGCATAAACGGGGTCAACGTCAAATTTGTAGCCCAAAGCGAATGTGAGAGCAGTTAAGAGAAGCACACCTTTGGGTATAACCAGCCTGTAGTGTTCAGCCAATTCGAAACCATGCCGGATCAGATCGTGGATCACCGCTTCGCCCAAGTATTCGCAAGCTTCGGGATAAATCGCCTTGGCTTTCCAGAGCAGGTGAAGTTCAAGGTTGGCTTCGACAGCCCCGACCTCTTCCGAGAAAACTCTGTATGCTCTCCTTAAGGCAGCTTTGAAGAAGACATCCTCCTGCCCTAAAACTCGCGCGATATAGGTGTTCAGGTGCCGGTAAAGGGCGTCGGCCCGTATTGTCTGATCCAATTCTTCAAAACTCATGAGGGGCGATCTTGCCCAAGGGTATTGTGGATCTGTGTCGAAGAAGCTCCCAAACGTCAACATTAATTCGATGTAGAAGCGCACCGGTCCTCGGTTGGTGAAACCATAGCGCTCAGCATTTTCAATGCCGGTTCGGATGACTTCGCGGCCCACCGGTTCTCCCATCGCTTTCCAGTGATTGGGAGCAAATTTCTGCAGATGCTCGACCATCTCTTCTTCAAAGTTCCGCAGGGCATTCTGCCTGAAGGCTTCGGCTTGTTCCTGGCGAATCGTCCACATGGCTTCTTTATCGCTGTTGTTCGGGCGTTGGCTTGTTCTGCCACGTCATTGTCGGGCCTCCGGGCGACGAGGCGGGCCGTTTGTCTTCTGCCACCGCCGGTGGCGCCAAGTCAACGACCTTCTTCTCCGCACCGCGCCCTGAATTTGCAAACTGCAACAGCTTGTCTGGTTTCTCGTCCTCCATCAGATACTGCTTAATCGGCCCAAAGAACTGGTTGACCTCGTCGGCGGTGCAGGTTGGCAAAAAGACGCGCAAAACCCGAGGATCGTAGAACCGAAAATACACTTGCTTGCCGTCGGGGAGTTGCACCTCAAGAAAGTGCCGCAGATGCCGCCGCACTTCCGGAAAATCGCTGGTGCAGGTCAAGTACACTCCCCAATTGTTGCCCCAGCCTTCCAGTACCAGAGAACCGAGCAGAAGCGAGTCTTTGTCCAGCTTGACCAGGTAGGGCGCAACCTGCGACAGCTTCGCGCCTTGCACTCCTTCGTACAGAGACTGGTGCTCCTCCTTCGACTGCATCAACAGCGCCAGTATCTTGCTGTCCCGAGCGGCATCCAGCACCGCATACAGCGGCTGACAATCGTTGCGCAACAACGCCAGCAGCCGTTGCTGAGGCGTTGCGTTGGGGTCGGAGGCCAGCCCCGGAACAGGAGCAACCACCGCGGCCTGCTCCACGGTGACCCGAAAGGTGGTCTCGCCCGCGGTGATGGTGTCGCCGTCCTGCAGCACCCCGGCGGTAATCTTCTGACCGTTCAACAGCGTGCCGTTCCGGCTGTTCAGGTCTTTAATCCGGCAACTGTTGTCCTCCAACTCGATGGCGAAGTGAACGCCTGAAAGATGACTGTCCTCGGAAACCACGAAGTCAGACTTGGCCGTCCGTCCCACACGGACGGATTGCCCGGACTGCAGCCGGACTCCCTTCCCCGCTGATGGCCCGGATTTCGCTTCCAGAGACGACAATCATGGTCCGTCCATGTCCCACTTCAATTCCCCTGTCTCCTTGCGGGCCTCGACCGAGGCCCCTAATCGTCCTTTCAATGCTCGCAGAACGGCGCGCCGGTCTGGGCCGCCATCTGGAGAGTGCTGCCCTGGCCGGGAATGCCGATCATCACGTTAGGACTGCCGGCGACGATGACACCTCCATGCACCGTTGGATCGCCCAGGCGCGCCGCCATTAGATTTCCGATCAGGACCGTCGGTGAGCCCATCGCGATCGACGTCAGTCGGACCGACGCAGATGAGCCATGTCACTGACACGGGCTGCTGGCAGCATGTTGATCAGCACCGTAGGTTCGCAGGGCGGCAGAATCGGTCCGCCGACGTGCGGTATCGGCAGCTGCCGGCGTGACCATCGGGCACGTGTGCATGTCGGTTAATCGCGCTGCCGGAGGCATAGGCTTCCTTCTAGCTCAACTTCGTGAACTTTGTACCGTCGTCGGCGGTGTCGGGATCCTTGGGCGCTTCCGGATCTTGCGGGTTGGCGTCCGGGGCCGAACCAGCCGCTCCGCCACTATTGATCAAAACCATCGTGCCCTGAATCGTTACTCCGGCCGGCCCGATATCCACAAAGCCGCCCGGTCCTTTCAACGAAAGCTGCATGCCAGCTTCGAGGATGAGGGTCATGCCTGCCTTGATGTGGACCGTCTGGCCAGCTTCCTTGGCCCACGTCATGCCAACCTTCTCGTTCATGGATTGGCCGACCTGAAGGGACATGCTACCGACCACTTGTTCCTTGTCGTCGCCACCGACCTTCAGTGACATGTCACCGTCAACGGCCTCGAAATGCTTGCCCTTGACGTGTCCATGTTTGTCGGCCTCGACCAGTTCATGCTGATTGGCGTGCACAATCAGGTGGCGGTCGTTCTTCACATACTCGCGCGAGTCGTTCTCCACGCGCTGGTCCATGTCTTTTTCGGCGTTGATGAAGATCTGTTCGCTATCCTTTTTATCTTCGAAACGGATCTCGTTGTAGTTTGCGCTGCCTCCACCTTTGGAGCTGCGCGACTTCAACGTGCTGACCGTCTGGTGGTCCGGCAAGGGATACGGCACAATCTGCTCAGCGTTGTATACTCGCCCCGTTATCAGCGGCCGGTCGGGATCGCCTTCCAGGAAGTCCACGATGACTTCCTGACCCATGCGCGGAATCCACATTGCGCCCCAGTTCTTGCCCGCCCAATTCTGTGACACCCGAATCCAGCAAGAGCTGTTCTCGTCTTTCTTGCCCTCACGGTCCCAGTAGAACTGCACCTTCACACGGCCATACTTGTCCACCCAGATTTCTTCTCCCGACTTTCCCACGACCAAAGCCGTTTGAGGCCCTTGCACGAAGGGTTTGGGCGTAATGCGCGCCGGACGGAAGGGCACTGAAGCAGAAATGCAGGTGAAATGGTTTGAGTAATGCTCCCCGCTACCGCTCTGGGCGCTGGTGTAACTGCCTCCCACCGAAGCCACGTGTTGAACCTCGGTCAGCATATAGCTGTTATTCATGTCTGCCCGGTAGTGGTCTTTTAGATCGAACTTATATCCCGACGTGAAGGCGCGGCAAACGCCTGAGCCGCTGACGACTAGATGGCCCGCTTCTTCCTCTTGCATGCGAATCTTGGTCAGGCTGTCGCCTTGGGAATGCTTCAAGTATTCGCCTGGATAGTCGTAGATTTCGTAAGCGCTGTTCTTTCCAACCTTAGCGACCGTGGGCTCGCCCGACTAACAAGCTGGTACTGGGCGTCTCAAAGTTGTAGTCAGTCAACGAATACTTACCGGTACGCAACTCCTGCTCCATTTGCCAACCAGTTACGGCGTCTTCGGTGTCAAGGCCACCAGCCACAAGTTCATAGCGCGCCGATGGCTGGCCTGGGCACGGTTGATAGACGCTGGGTGAATCGGCTAGTACGAGCGTGTGCTTACCCTTTTCATGCTGGAAGAAATAAAAGATCCCGTATTGCTCCATCAGGCGAGACACGAAGTTAAAGTCGGTCTCGCGATACTGGACGCAGTACTCTCGCGGCTCATAGGTGCCGGTTAGAGAAGGCTTGAAATCCTGAAAGCCACGGTGCTTGAATACTTCCTGAATGATGTCCGGAATGGTCTTGTTCTGAAAGATGCGACAGTCTGCATTGCGAGTCAGGAACCAGAGCCAAGGCACGACCTCCATCTGATAATGGGTGAATCGCTCTTCGGAACCGCTCTGGGCAAATCGGCTTACGAACCCATTGACATACCGCAAACTATTATTTGCCAGCCTAATTTCAATCGTAATGTTCTGGCCAACAATGTCTTTAAAAGAGATCGAATCTTTCAATGACAGCAGATCCAGGTGAAAGCTGAACAACCGGGAAATCCCTTCATGACCGGAGAAACCCTGTAACAGTAGGGCGTCTTTGCCCAGCGGCGTATTAATCGCGATTAGCCGGTTCTCCTGGGTGTAGGGCATTGTTCAAGTTCATTTCTGACGCATTCAGCCGTCGAAACCAATTAACCGACTGATGCTGCCGTGCTCTCAGGCCGCACTGCACCCGCGTCATAAACAAATCCACCATTTTCCCCGATGCTGACCGTGATCCTCTCAAGTTTCTCGCCCTCAGCCATGCGTCCCAGCAACTGGCGCGACATCTCTGGCAGTAGGGTGTTGGTCAGAATGTTGTCCACATTCCTGGCGCCGCTCTCGACCTCCGTGCAACGGTGAGCGACTTCCTTGACTAGCGAATCGTCATAGCTGAGCGTGACCCGGTGGTTCTCGTACAAACGATTCTTGATCCGGTTCAACTTGAGATGAATGATCTTCTGCAGCGCTTCATCCCGGATCGGATAGTAGGGGACAATCAGCATCCGGCCCAGAAACGCGGGCTTGAAGATCTTATTCAATTCCGGCTTTAGCGCTCTTACTAAGTTCTCCGGGTCCGGCGTCGTCTCCGGATCGGCGCACATTCTCACCATCGCGTCCGTGCAGGCGTTGGTCGTCAGAATGATGATTGTGTTCTTGAAGTCAATCTCCCGGCCTTCTGCGTCTTCCATTACGCCTTTGTCAAATACTTGATAGAACATTTCCAGAACATCGGGATGGGCCTTCTCGACTTCATCGAGCAATACCACCGAATACGGCCGGCGACGGACCGCCTCGGTTAAGACACCACCTTCCCCGTAGCCGACATAGCCGGGGGGCGACCCCTTCAGACTGGAGACGGTATGCGCCTCCTGAAACTCGGACATATTAATCACGATGAGGTTGCGCTCCCCACCATACAGTAAATCTGACAAAGCGAGCGCAGTTTCCGTCTTACCAACACCGCTCGGACCTACTAGCATGAAGACGCCGACCGGCTTTCCCGGATCATCGAGGGTCGCGCGGGAAGTTACAATTCTCTGCCCTATATAACTAAGAGCGCTATTTTGTCCGATGACGCGAGTACCGAGATGTTGCTCCAGATTCAGAACAGTTGCAATTTCGTCTTTGACCATCTTCCCCACCGGAATTCCAGTCCAGTTGGAGATGACCTCTCCGACAATGTACTCGTCTACGCAGACTCGCATTAAGGGGTTTTCGCCCTGGATGGTTTCGAGTTCGACTTCCGAATTGGCCAGCTCCGCACGAGTCTTTTCCACGTCTACGTCGCTTGCGGCACTCGTTCCGTCACCTGGACCTTCCTTTGGTTTCGCCGAAGTCTCCAATTGAGTGCGGAGTTCGCGAATGCGACTGACAAGCTCGCGCTCTTTTTCCCAGCGTTCCCCTAGGGCAGCCAGTTTAATCTCCAGCCCCGCGGCTTCGGAGCTAATCTTCTCTAAGCGTTCCCGGTGATCGGTGCCTACTGCCGCCTCGCGTTCCAAGATGTGCTTCTGGACCGCAAGATCATCCAAGCGACGGCCTGTGTCTTCGATAACCGGTGGCGTCGCGCTTTGTCCGAGTGCCAGCCTTGCACACGCGGTATCAAGCACGCTCACTGCTTTGTCGGGAAGCTGACGACCCGCCAAGTAACGGTGCGACAATTTGACGGCGGCATTCACGGACTGGTCAAGGATACGCAACGAGTGATGGGCCTCGAGTGAAGGCACGATGCCCCGCAGCATTACCGCGCACTGCTCTTCGCTTGGTTCCTCCACTTTCACCACTTGGAAGCGCCGTGCCAAGGCGGCGTCTTTCTCGAAATACTTCTTGTATTCCGACCAGGTAGTGGCTGCGATTGTGCGCAACTCGCCGCGGGCCAAGGCGGGTTTAAGCAGGTTGGCGGCATCGCCCTGGCCGGCAGGCCCACCGGCGCCGATCATGGTGTGCGCTTCGTCGATGAACAGGATGATGGGAGTCGGTGAAGACTTCACTTCTTCAATGAGACTCTTCAGCCGATTCTCGAATTCTCCTTTGACACCAGCGCCAGCCTGAAGCAAGGCAAGATCCAGGGTGTGTATCGCAACGTTTCGCAACGGCGGGGGCACGTCGCCTGCAGCCACTCGCGAAGCGAATCCTTCCACCACCGCCGTCTTGCCGACTCCCGCTTCACCAGTCAGTATTGGATTGTTCTGACGGCGCCGCGTAAGGATATCAACGACCTGGCGGATTTCTTGATCGCGGGCCAGGACAGGATCGATTTTTCCCTGGCGCGCCTTCTCGGTCAGGTTGACGGTGTATTGGTCCAGGTGCGGTGTTTTGCCAGCCTTCTTAGCTGCTGTCTCCATCGGCCGCGCCAGATCCAAAGGTGAGGTCAGAGCATCTTCTTTCGAGCCGGCAACAATTGCATAAAAATCCTTTCCGCAAACTCTCGACCTGGATCATGTCAAACTCGTGCGTCACCTCTCTTATCAGCCGAAGGAGTTCGTCATTGGTCACGAGTGCGAGAATAGTAAAGCCACTGCGAATCTGACCAGCAGCGTAATCGATCGAACCCAGAGTCCATGCCTCGGTCAACATTTTCACCAGCGTGGGACTCAAAGCAGGAGTTCGGGCGTTGCCGGCTTTCAGCTTGTCCAAGCTGCGAGTCAAGTCCGCCGTCAGCCGGGATTTGTTCACCCCGAACGTCTTCAGAATTCGCGCTAGATCGCCGTCGTCGACGTCAGTCAACTTCAACAAATAATGTTCGATTTCGATGTCGTAGTGCGTGCGCGAAAGGCACAGGCCCGCGGCCGCCTGCAGAACATTGCGCGTAGTATCGTTAAGCTTCCCGACCAGCCCTTTCAAGTTGATGGCCATGGCATCCTTCTTACCGGTCAAAGCGTAATAATGGTATCGCCGGGATCACGACCCAGCGGAGCCGACTTCATCCAAGTTACCCAGCCAAGACGAGGAGCTGTTTTGCCTTCAGTTCCCAGCTCGGAGGGTGGTGTTTCATCAGCCTTCAGCACCAATTGCACCTCGAAATCCAGTTGATCGCCCGCATAGAAGCGGACGAGTGAACGCAGGGGCTGGTAAGCTGAGCCCGTGGGTAGAAATGCAAGATATTGATCCAGGCTGAGCGGGCCTAGACGAATTCGTGCCCGAGACTGCTGGTCCCAAACCTCATCGCCGACGACGGTTCCGAAGCCCAGACTTTCGTAGGGCGTATGGCTTTCTTTCAGGGACGTCTGGCTTTTTTGGTCCAGACGATACCACGTTCCGACAAATTGTTCTATCGCTGCCGGCACCTCAAAGTATTCTGTCAATATCTGCTCCAGGGCAACAGCGGAATGGGGATGTTGCGCCAACAATCCGGTGTAATAGAAGAGCGACTCGTCGGCGAGGTCGGGCTCCAATCGTTTTTGCAAACCCGCCGTCCCAAGCCCGATTAGGTCCCCCAGGTTCTGCGAAAGTCTATCCTTTTCTCCGCGCTCATAAGGGACCAGGAAGTGATATTTCTCCCAGGCTCGATAAAAAAGAGAAACGATGCGGTGATTAAATATGTCGAAGAATTCGGCCAGCGCGGTATCCCGCTTTTGTAGCCGTTCCATCACGAATTCCGTGTAGCACAGCGGAAGCACGCCCTGCGGGCCGGTCAAGCCCATAAAGTTGACGGTCATGCGTGCGGGCTCGTCCTCGCGCAATTCGAGCGAATGCACTTCACTCGCGGGAAATGCGAGGGATGGCCGGGCTACGAACCGGACTGCCTCCGTTGAGGGAGGAAGGAAGCTGCCTACGGCTTCGCTCCCCGGAGATAGCCGCTGCAACAGACGCACCGCCTGAAAGAATCGGAAGCGGAAAGGTTGCTGCTCCAGGGCTTCCCGCAAGGGTGCATGCGTTAAGCCAGAATCGATCTGCCCGCCCGGGGTGGCCATTCTTTCAGAACGTCCTTTCTTTGAAGGGTGGACGCGATCAGTTGGGTAAAGCTGTTCATGGAGACATACAATCCCATGAAATGTTCCAGAACACTAGCAAATAAATAAACGCCTCCTCCGACAAACTGCTCCTCATCCAACTCCATCCGCACCTGCGTGCCCCGGGCGGAGGTCATGCCGGCCTCAGATATAACTCGGGCGAAGTGCCGGGAACTGGTGAGCGCATTGATTCCCGCGATCTGGCTTTTGGAATGGGCCGACTCGGAGAAATTATAAAGATGCAGAATCTGCTGCAAACCTTCCTTGCCATCCTCTACCAGGGACAGATAATTGAGAGAGAGGTGGGAAACCAGGTTCCACAGTTCACGTTTGCCGGTCGGAGGGCGCAGAGTTGAGGTCGGCTTTCGCAGAGCCACGATCTTTCGAATCGAGGCTACGCCCTCCAGTTCGAAGTCCCCCGATGGGTTGCCGAAAGGCAACCGATCAGGCAGGTTGGAATTTGTGCAGGTGCAGCGCACGGTGACCGTATCGGTTTCCGGCCGCAGCGGCCGTCCCGAGACATCCACCAGAGAAAGAAAGGTATCGGTGCGCTGCTCATCCCGGGCCAGCGCATCTCTGCGAGTTGCATACCAAAAGCCCTGCTCCTTATCTCGAGAATGCCGGTAAGAAAAAAACGGGGAGAACTCAACAACGTCGCGAGTGCGTGCACTGGTACAAACCACGGAATCAATGGAGAAGATTTCATGGGCAAAGGACCGCCGCACATCCGGAACTACGGGATACTCGTAGCGGGTTTGATTGAGCAGAATTGGCTCGGCTGTTTGGGGAAAAAGATTCACGATCGGCGAGCAATTCAGGCGAAAGGTGGAAGCCGATATGCCCATCTCAAGCCCCTGCACACGATCGGCTCGCTCAAATTTGGAGATCAGGAATAGGATCTCCACTTGATCACTAAAACCTTTGTCCGCGAGCTGCTCCAGCCCATTTAGATCAAAGAACAGAAACTTGTCGGGGAAGGTGAAGTATTCTTGCAGCAACCGATATCCGGAAAATGAGCGTCGCGGATAAGGCAACATTGCCTCATTTTCTTCAAAGCCAACTGGCCGAAGGTTCTCCGGCGAAAGCACGACTGAAGGTACTTCGGGGCGCGCACCCGGAATCCGCAGAAGCACCTGAATGCAGTTATTGCATAGCAGCTCATAGATGGTATGAGTGAGGTTGCTCTCGCCATTCAGGTAAAACCGGATGGAGTTCATTCCCAGCTTTTGAAAAGTCACGTCGGGATGACATTGGACTAAAACTCGAATCGCACCCACCGCGTCACCGGCCTTTACCGCCGGCCTCAAACGATCTGGAGTTGTCCACTGCGCCTCTGCGACCGCCACGGGCCACAGGAGAGTGTCATAACAGGTTTGAAATTTACATGTGGCGCCGCTCACTTGGGCCCGTGAATACAACATGGACTTGCTGGGTATGGCAAGACTTGTGGACAGTTTCCCCTGCTCGGGATCAAGATGGAATTCCACGACTGACATTGAAGGGATCGGACGGAGGTAATGTGGATAGACAACGTTCAGAAGCGCGCTGGTAATTTCGGGGAACTCATCGTCTATCTTCAGATGAACGCGCGCAGCCAGGAAAGCGAATCCCTCCAGCAATCTCTCGGTGTGAGGGTCTTCGCATCGGTCTGGCTCCAGCGCCAGCCGGGAGGCAATCTTAGGATACTTCCGGGCAAATTCGCCTCCTAATTGACGCAGATAGGTGAGTTCACTCTCGTAATAAGCCAGCAGATCTTCGCGCATTCGGAGTTACTTCACCTCGTATTGGCCACTCGTAATCTCTAAAATGGTATTAAAGCTCACCGGTTCAGGCGCGGGATCAACCCGCAGCATGCCATCAATGCGAAAGCGGAGAATCCGGGTGTTCGTTAGGACCCGCTCCAAACTCACCTTCACGCCCGAGATTCGCGGTTCGAATCTGCGGAGAGTGGTTTCCAATACCCGCAGCAGCCGGTCCCGGTCGCGTGTCGAGTGCAGTCCGAGCGACGTGATGTCCGCCAGCCCATAGTTGTAAAGGGAGGCGTGCAACTCCGCTGGTTCCTCGGCTGGCTCCGGGATTTGTCGGGTGTTGAGAAGCCACTCGATGTCTCGCTTCACGCCCTCCTTAAACCAGCGGAACGATTCCGATCGGGTCGTAGGCGCATCTCCACTGGCGGCAAATTGCGAATCCTTATCTCTAGACCGGTCGACCAGTCGATCCAGAAGAGACTGTGTGACCACGATTTCGGGATCTCGAGCCATGCCTCACCAACCATTGCTGCCGACGCGTTTTACTTCGCCAGTTCTAGAGCTTGCGCCGGCCCCAAGCGGCAAATGCGGGCGTAAACTTTTTCCTTCTGCTCCGCACTGCACTTGAGCTTTTCCATGCACTGATAGAGTAGCCCAAACGCCCGGATGACGAGATCGGGATCTTCCCAATCTTCCAAATTGCGCTTATCGATTTCGGCGGCAAGTGCCTCCAGGATGGGGAAAGCCACCGTTTTATAGCCCGCACTCATGCAGATCTGCGCGAGTTGCATTCTTCGCTGGAAGCGCCCACGTCCAGATCGCTCTTGGGCCGCCTCCCGCTCGAGTATCTCAATTGCATCCTGGGGGTGGCCCGAGGCGGCGGCCTGCTTGGCAAGTTCGTAGGAATCCGGTGCTTGCTTGTGGCTTTGGTTCGCTGTTTCCGTCCCGCCGCCCATGGTAGAGAGGTCCTGACTGAACGGTTGCTGTTTCGTTTCAGTCAGCTCCTGAAGCCAGTTTTGGGTCTCCGGGTTCGCAGTTGCGGTCTCATCGTTCAGGCTGCTCTGGGAAAGTTGCGGGTAGGCGCTCAATAAAGATTCGAGAGCTGAGAGGATGGCGGCGGATACGGGCGCGTAGGAACTCCCGAGACCATCACACGCGCTCACCGCATACCTTTGCAGGTCAAGCCAACCACGTCCACAAGGAGATGCCATTGCGACTTCACAGGCATCAAGCAATCCCTCCCATTCGCTGTTCTGCAGCAGCGCCCGCAATTGTTTGCGAACCTCACTTGACGGCGCTTCCAGCAGCGAAAGATCCATATCTTCCACACTTGTACGCAGTTCACCCCATCGGACTGCCCGCAGGACAAGGTATGCCACCGGGTTCGAGGGCTGCTCCCGCCGCAGATAGTGAGCTGCGAGCACGACGCGTTCAATTGCATCGGAGACATTTTCCGGGTCCTTACTAACGGCCGGAACAGGTACAGAGGGGGAATCGGCCAGCCGGTGATCCTGTACTGGCTCTTCAAGGGGGGATTCCGGTTGACCTGCCGCCGCGTCCGCCGGTTCCTGCGGCTTGGGCGCCGGCTCCTCCTCACGTTTTCTTCGCAACAATACGCTGACGCATTGACGAAGGTCTTCCAACCCATCGCGAAGCCCGGTAAAACTCGGGCCCACATTACCAAACCTATTCGAGCAAGTCTGATTCAATGCTTCCAAAGACGCGAGGCAAGCATCGGCATCCTTGAGGCGGTCTTCGTAAAATGTCTTGGGCGTTCGGGAAAAAGCCTTGTCAAATATCTCCGCAGTTATCTTGCCGTCATTGATCGCCTGCTCACGAGCTTGGATCTTCTCGTCATTGCCAATGGCATCAGCTTCATATCCGACCGTGCGCGACTCTTTATATTGCAGCCACGTCACGCCGTCGTTGGTTAGCGGCAGATACCATAGTTGTTCCGAAAACTTGCCTCCCAATGACTCCAAGACACCGGAGCGAACTTCGGCATCCCCGTCTTCGAGCTCGGGATAGAGTGTTTCCCAAAATGTTTCGGTCAACTTATTAAGGAGATCCAGACCGCGTTGCAGTCCGGCCAGTCCCTCGAGTTTTAGCGAAGCTTCCGTCGCCCAGACGGCAAGTTGGAGGTCTTTAGTCTGTTCTGCCAGGGCATCACAACACAAGCGGAGAACCAATGGATAGTCCGCTCGTTTTCGTTCATGCGCCCAATCGCCTGACGGCAGTTCGTCGTCTTCTCTGCGGGCTTCACGGATCGCGTCGTACACCACGTAGCGCAGATTTCGGCCGCTGGGATTGGGTCCTGAGATTGGGCTAAGGAGATCGTCGGAGAGAGGCATAGTTGGTCATTGGGCCGCGGCAGCCACCCCCAGTTCCAGATTCCGCAACTCAAGAATCGGAACCTCGTTGCCATCTACCAAAAGCAGTTTCTGCCCAAAGGGAACTTCGGACCCGTCCTCCTGAGACTCCCATACCGTCACTCGCCCTAACCGCACCGCATCATCGGAGTGCTGCCAACTTCCCGGAGACAGCACCGGAATAAGCACTTCGCCCAGATCTCGTCCCTGAAAAGAATCCGCAGTGTGGATCAGGGCAGGTGCCCAGATGAGGTCGCGCAGACGCTTAGGCTCCTGAAGGGTGACGGAAGTGATGTGTTCGAAAGGGACCCAGGCATAAGCTCCCCCCAAGAAGACTTCCAGGCGAGCGCCAATTCTCGGATCCGCGTCAGAAATTTGCTGAAAAGACCTACCGTTCAGGGTGCCGGCCATGGAGTTCGCGGGCTGGTGTCGATTCTCATATTCCTTGTCGACAAAAAACTGTTGACGTGATTTCTCGGCGGACAAAGCTGCGCGATAGAGCAGAACTCCGAGCTCTGCGTTCCTGCCCCCTTCGCCTAGAAATTCGAGCTGCTTGCCACAGCGATCAAACTCGCCGGCAAAACAAAGGAGTTCGAATAAGAAAGTCCGGAGCTTAGTATCGAGCGGGTTCTGACGAACCTGCTCGTTGAGCACCTCCATGGCTTCCTTAAGTTTCCCGGCTCGAAAATACTCATCTGCCTTCATCGCCAGAGGTCACGTCACGCAAATGTTCAGGCGCTTGCCTTCATCGTCTTCAGGTTGAATTCAACCTTCGTGGTCCCACCCAAAGTGCCGTCTGGTTTCTGCTCTTTGTACTCATGCTCAATCTTTGCAAAATTGATAGAGATTTCTTCCATCGGCACGATATCGCTGCCGCCCGAACCCGATGTGTGGTACGACGAAACCAGGCAATCGGACAAGGTGACCTTCATGTACTCCTGCTGGTCCTTGCCGGCCTTTCGGCAGACCAGAACCGCCTTGGGAATGTGCTCGCCGGTCGCGCACGCAAGAAGTAGTTTGGGGCCGGCTTTGTCCACTTTCTTCACGAAATGAAAGTCCTGCATCTGGACTTTGCCGGCGCCGCCACCACCGCCCATTGCAAACGATCCACTCTGAGTCGCTCCGAAAGACCACGACTCCAACTGGATCTCGTTTTTGTGCTTGCTGTCCTCGCTCTCGCCCTGGATACTATCGATTTTGAGGAAATAGTCGACTGCCGCCATAACGAATCCTTTCTGTGAAATAGACTTAGAGGCTACAACCGCGGACTCGTTCTTACTTGTTTGTCGGCTGGGGCAGTTCCGCTACCAACCGCAGTGAGATACTCAGTTCATCCAGTTGGAAATGGGGTCTGAGGAAAGCCACCGCCTTGTACACTCCCGGCTTACCCGCCACTTCGCTAACCTCAATATTCGCTTCACGAAGCGGAAGTTGAGCTTTCACCGACTGGGTCGCATTGTCGTCCGCGCATACATACTGCGAAATCCACTGATTGAGGAACCGCTGGGTGTCGGCACGCGACATGAAACTGCCAATTTTGTCCCGCATCATCACTTTCAGATAGTGGGCAAACCGCGACATTGCCAAAATGTAGGGCAACTGCGCCGAGAGCCGCGCGTTCGCGGTGGCCGCCTCTTTGTCGTATTTCTTCGGTTTCTGAGCCGATTGAACGCTGAAGAAAGCTGCGTAATCCGTGTTCTTGCAGTGGACGAGAGGCACGAATCCCTGGTCGGCCAATTCTTTTTCTCGCCGATCCGTGATGGCAATCTCGGTGGGACATTTAAGGGCAACGTCCCCTTCGTCGGTTCGGAACGTGTGCGCCGGAAGTCCCTCTACCAAGCCGCCACCTTCAACACCGCGGATCGCCGCACACCAACCATACTTCGCAAACGCCTCGGTCAAGCGAGACCCCAAAGCGTATGCCGCATTCCCCCATAGGTATTTGGTGTGGTCCGTTCCATCGACCCCCTCCTCGTAGCTGAAGGCGTCCACGGGTTTGGTGTCCCGGCCGTAAGGCAGTCGCATCAGAATGTGAGGTACGCATAGGCCTACGTATCGGGAATCCTCAGACTGACGGAACGATTTCCATTTGACGTACTCTGTTGAATCGAAGACCTTGCTTAGGTCGCGCGCCGCACCCAGGTTGGTAAAGCTGTCGAGGTTCAAAAGGTCGGCCGCAGCTGCGGTAAGAAATGGCGCGTGTGCGGCAGAAGCCACATTCGAGATTTTTTCCAGGAGCTCCATATCTTCTGGATGTTTACCGAATTCGTAGTCGCCAATCAGCGCACTGAACGGGGCCCCGCCAAATACCCCAAACTCCTCTTCATAGACCTTCTTGAAGAGAGCGCTCTGATCGAATTCCGATGCTCGTTGCAGGTCGCGCAGCAAATCCTTTTTCGATACGTTGAGGACTTTGATCTTCAGCATATCGGTACATTCGCTGTGGTCGACCAGATACTTCAAGCCTCGCCAGGTGCCTTCCAACTTCTGCAACTGGGGATGATGGAGGATCTCATTGAGCTGAATCGACATGAGATGATCGATTTGCGCGATACGGGCGTTGATGGTGGCCTCCGCATCGCGGGAAACCGTCATCTCGCCCTCAACAACCTGGGTCACGAACTCCTTAATCAGGTCTCTACCCCGGTCGCGGGCGGCGGCATCGCGTGTGAAACGGCCTTCCTCGATGATCCGATCCAGCAGTCCCTGCTCGGCGATCTTCTCAGCTTCGGCGGCTGCGGGTGCTGCGGCTTGTTTGGCGTTTCCGGCGGCATTACTCATTGGGACCTCTCTCCGGTTTCTTCGGCAGGTCCAGTTCAGTCCGAAGTTTTGCCAGTTTCTCGGTATTGGTTATGGATTCCAGCAGCAATTCGTCCAGCTTGTCATTGCCCTGCAAGCTTCCACGCAGGTCGGCCAGCTTGGTGCGAAGCTCCAAAAGCTCACGCAATGGTTTCACTTGACGAGCGACCTGCTCGGGCTCGAAGTCTTCCAAGCTCTTAAAATGGAGGTCCACCTTTAACTGCCCGGCGGAGGAATCGTCGCTAAGCTTGTTTTCGACCGAGAATGCTGTGTGCGGATTCATCCCCGCCAACACCGTGTCAAAGTTGTCGGGCGTGACCTCGACAAATTTCCGGTCTTTCACCTTTGCCAGAGGTTGTTCAGGTTGACCGGTGAAGTCTCCCAACACCCCCATCACAAAGGGAATCTCTTTGTTCTCGATAGCGTCGCCAACCTGCACGTCGTAGGTGATATGAACGCGAGGAGGGCGCACACGGCTGAGCTTTTGCTGGGTGCTTTCTTTTGCCATGACGTTTTCCTTTGGATGGACCAGGTGCGTCAAGATGGCCCAAAATGCATCGATGAGAAAAGTGTAGCGGTGGCGACCCTGGGAAGCCGACACATCGTGGCGCTTTTCTACCGGATTCCGTGCATTATGTACGCTGATTACCCCTAAGTCAATAGAATTGACGGGCGCGAAGCGAATCGACCGCTGTGGGGTACTACGAAAGTGGGGATTAGCCTGAACCACCCTTTTCTTTGTCTCTTTGTCGATATTCGGCCTGGATTAAGAGAGCCGGCTAAGAGCGACGCTCGATCCCGAAGTGAATTTGGCAAGTGAATTTGGGCTTTGCTTCCGGTCGCAGACTTGCTATCGTTTGGCAACCACCGGAAACAATCATGAAGCGTCTCCAGCCCGTTATATGGTCAAAGGGAACTTTCCTCACTCCCCAACATTTGCAAGTGCAGGACAAGTTCATCGAGGACACGCTCACTTTTCGACTGCAGGCCCTGAAGTTTTGCGCCTGGGGTTTCAGCGGGCTGACCCTCAACCAGGAGATGCTCGCCGAAGGCCAGCTTGGGGTCTTGCGCGCTAGTGGCATTTTCCCGGATGGACTGCTGTTCGATATTCCAGGTGCGGACCCGCCTCCACCCTCGAAGGCGCTTGCCAAGCTCTTTGATCCCGGTGCGAAGAGCCTTGACATCTACCTGACTGTGCCCGATTACCGGCAACGCGGGCTGAATGTCTCCGCCAGTCCGGACGGCGCTACTCGTTACGTGGCGGAGGACACTTTCTTCCGCGACGAAAATACCGGCACCGGTGACAAACCGGTTCGGGTGGCGCGCAAAAACCTGCGCCTGCTGGCGGAGAACGAAAACCGCGAAGGCAGCTCGGTGCTGCGCATTGCCAATGTGGAAAAAACCGAAGCGGACACCTTTCGCCTGAACCCGCGATTCATTCCTCCACTTATAGAAGTACGGGGTAACGAATATCTGGTCGGATTGTTGCGCGGGCTGATCGAAGTGCTGTCGGCCAAAAGCAACGAACTCTCCGGCCTGCGCAAGCAAAAAAATCAGAGCCTGGCCGATTTCACCGCTGCCGATATCGCAAACTTCTGGCTGCTTTACACCGTCAACTCGCACTTCCCGATCTTCAGCCATCTTTTTGGAAGCAATAGCAGTCATCCGGAAGAACTGTATTCGGCGATGGTTTCGCTGGCGGGCTCGCTGACGACGTTCTCGCCGAAGCTTCGGCCGCGCGATCTGCCGCTTTATGCGCACGATGCGCTGGGGCCGCTGTTCGCCGACCTGGACGAGAAGCTTCGTTTGATGCTCGAAACGGTGGTGCCGACGAACCTGGTGTCGTTATCGTTGAAATTGGTAAAGACCTCGATTTACGCCACCGCTATCGATAACGAAAAATATCTGCGCAACACCAAGATGTATCTTGCGGTCAGCGCAGACATGAAAGAAGATGCCGTGATCCGCGACGTGCCGCGGTTGGTGAAGGTCTGCTCGGCCACGCATATCGAGCACCTGATCAAGCAGGCGCTACCCGGAATCCAACTCAAACACCTGCCCAGCCCGCCCAGCGCTCTTACGGTGAAACTGAAACATCAATACTTCAGCCTGAACCAGTCGGGCGCCGCCTGGGAGGCGGTCACCCGCGCGCGCAATCTTGCCGCTTACGTGCCGGACGATTTCCCCAATCCGAAGCTGGAGCTGCTGATACTGCTGCCGGACGCGCCAGCAAGCTAGCTTCGCACTGCAGTTGGCGATTGACACTCGCCCGGTCCGGGAATAATATTTTTTCCCAACCAGCCCGTTCTCAATGCGAGATCGCCCGCTGGCACATGGCATTGGGTTCCAAACGGGAGAACGAGTTTCTCAGTACGCCGTAGGTGGTCCCGGAGCCTTCCGGGGGGTGTGCTATCCAATCCTCTTTCCAACTCGGCACGGTTCCTACCTTTTTCCCCGTGGGCTTGGCTCTCGATGGGTGATTTGATTTTCCAGGCCCGAATGGCTGGTTCGTTTTTACGCCAATTTAGGGCACAGCCGCACTGTGACAGTACCGAGGCAATCTTGATGGAGGCTATCTATGTGGTTGAACGACATTGCTGTACAGAGACCAATCTCGGGGAATTTCAGTAGCGGAGGCATGATCCGTCCACTTCAAGGATTGGTGCTGCACATTCAACAAGGAACCGAGGACGGGACATATTCCTGGTTCAATAACACTCAATCGCAAGTTTCCGCCCACTTCGGCAACCCTAAGGTCGGCCCTTTAGAGCAGTTTGTTGACACCGATGATGTTGCTTGGGCGCAGGTTTCAGGAAACCGTCACTGGATAAGCGTCGAGAACGAAGGTAAGAGCGGCGATTCGCTCACAAACTCCCAAATCGACAACGTGGCCAGTCTGCTGGGATGGCTTTACTGGAACGAAGATGTTCCCTTGCGCTTAGCCGAAACTCCAGCCGGTTATGGACTCGGTTACCACTCGATGGGTGGCAAAGCTTGGGGCGGTCACCCGGACTGCCCCGGCGACCCAATTGTCAGCCAACGTCTGCTAATAATCGAGAGAGCGGGTTTTTGGCGCCCAGCATCCGGCGGCGTATCAGCATAGCCGAGGTCAAACCGATGATGAGGTTCACTGCATGCCTCGTAGCATTAGCCTGCTCCTGTATCGCACAAGAAAGTGCCAGCCCAGTCGCGACAAGAATCCGTCTCGAACCAGCCGGATCGTCGCTGTATGCCACGATTGCAGGAGCTGATAAGAAGATTGCAAATGGCGCGCTTAAGGCATGGCTAATAAATGGCGGTCGCTCCGTCGCCTATAGCGCCGCTGATGGGGCCGGCGGGTATGAAAATGAGGGCCAGTCGGTGCACCTGTACGACGTTTCCACTGGAAGCGAAAAGAAAATCCTCTCTGAGTACTTCGTCGTTACAGGCATTGATTACTCTGAAACCGCCTCCGGAAGCCCGGTACTGTTGGTTAGCATGGTAGACGGCGGACTAGGGGCCTCACATTTGGCGGTTGTCGATCCGCTCCGCGGGGAGGTGTTTTCTGCCGACAGCGCCGAGTTCGTTCGACAACTCGGTGACAACATCGAGATCGGCTGGTTCCACGACGATGATTGGGAAAAGATACGCGCAAACGTTGAGATAAAGCCATACAAGACCAAGAGCTACAACCTCGGCGAGACTTCTTCTACACCCGGTTATCGTTCGCGACCCTGGTCTACGCAGGCAATCACGTCCAAACTAGCCTTCGCGGGATAAAGCGGATGGGGAGCGAGCAGTTACCCAGCCAGCCTCGGGAAGACGAAGCTCCGGAGAGTGTCACGACCAGTACTTCTCAATCCTACTCGCAGCGATGATGCGGCCTTGTCCGACCAACTCACCGAGCTGCGCCTCACCTTGCTTCACCTTCAAAGGGAGATCCCACCGCTCTACAGCTCCGGTATCCCACGTGATTGTCATGTGCGCGCCACTCTTCTGCCACTTGCCCGTGCCTTTGCGTCTTGGTGGCTGTTCGATATCTTTCCAAATAGCATTGCCATTTTTGTGGAACTCGTAGTACCAAGTCCACTGCCCGACCTTGACCTTCCACTTACCCAATGGCGAAGGGAAGGCGGTGTAGAAGCCCGCGTCAAAGGACGAGCTGGGCTTCAGACCGCTAGGTCCAGTTATGAGACCGTTTCCCATTTCTTTCGTATAAGAGTTTCCGTCGATCGTCTTAATGCCGTCACTACTTACGGAGTAAATTAGATTAAAGTGATTGTACTCAACAAGACACCCCACATCCCCGGGTTCCGGCAGACTCGTCTGCTCAAATCGTTCTACCGACGATATTCCCGAACCGTCTTTCCACATGCCAACCCAATCCACACCACCAGTCTTGATTGCCCAGAGAGCAAAAATACCGCACCAATCTTTCAGGTTCCCCTTACGGTCCGTAATATCAGACGCGCTGTAAACGCCCTTTGCGGCTGTATCAAAGTACCTCTTCAGTCTCATGTAGCCAAAACGCTTACTGCCGTCCAGCGGATCAGGCTGCGCCGCCCTCACCAGTCCGACCTCATTGAAGGCGTAATTCACGATTGCGCCACGGATTTGTTCTTCGTTTGGCAGAGCACCGGCTCTATATTAGAGTTTGATCTGGAAAAGCTCTTTCAGCCGCCATCGGGCACATACTATATATCTGACAAGTTGGTTCCAGTACACCATTTTCTTGGGAGGGCCAGGATTGTGCGACACAAGAATCCATGCCCTCGGCCTACTCAGGAAGTAGAGATTTCAGCACGAAAAGTCCATGCAAAGAAAGCTTGGGCGAGAGAGTTTGAGTCTTCAAACGGCAGCTTGCCGCTCAGCAACCCGCCGGCACTGGCATGGCGAGCCCTGGTGAGAATTACCTGTGAATTTCAGTGATGGCGAGAATTGTACTCTGGCCTGCCGCCGGCGCATCCCCCAATTCGGGCAGAACCGCTAAATACCGCGCCGCGGATTCGACGCAGTGCAGATCAGCTCTTTCAGTGTTTAAGCGCGAAATAGAGCACCAGCGCCACCGCGAGGATGAACAAAACGTTCAGGATAATAATCATCGTCCAGGGGATCGGTGCAGTGCCTGTTGGAGTCGCAATTCCGGGCTGAGGAAGTTGAGGCACTGAAGGAGTGGCAACGGAAGGGACCGATGGAACCTGCGGATACGCGCTTGACATCGAGACTGGCGATGATGGTAGCGAAGGCACCGAGGGTACTGAGGGTACCGACGGAACCGAGGGTACCGATGGAACCGAGGGAACGCTCATGTTCATTGAAAACCCGTTCTGAGATCCTGAAGAAGGAGCTTGTTCTTGCGAAGGGATCGCGGGTTTCACTCCACCCGAAATGATTCTTGTGTACTCACTGGGACCCGCGGGAAGTGATGAAAAATCAGGTGCCAGATTGCTCTCCGGCCTCGAAAAAACACGGGTGGCTCCCTCGGGCTCATACCTCGAGCGGAATGACGGCTCGGCGTCCTGCAAGAGATTCGATGTCGAAGATCTGTGCGGCAATGGTTTATCGGCGTCAAAGTCGGACGTGCTGGGCGCTGGCTTGGGAGAGGGCCAGTCGCTGATACCAGAGAGCTTGGGCTCCCTTGTGTCAACTCCGTCTGTCATCTCGGGCTTACGCTGGTCAACGGCGGAACTCCTCGCCAAGTCCTCCAGACTGCCAAACGACTCCGCGAATGTTCCTTCGCCGGTCCCTGCCGAAGGGTCGCGCTTAAACGCCTTCGTGTCGCCTACATCCGGCGAGCTGCCTTCCTTCATCCGACCGAACATTCGAGTGAAGTCGCCAGTTTGATCTGGTTTCGGCACAGGTGGCGAAAGACCTGGGGTGGCCGAAGGCTTCTCACCGTTAAAAGGACCCTGAAAGAAGTCGGTGAACTCTCCCTCGCCAATGACGGCGGGTTTGGCAGATGTAATTTCCGGTGATGTAGTGTGCGGTGCTCTGGTCTCCGGTTGTGCGATGTCTGTAACCGAATCCTGGCGACGCTCAGGCTTCTTGCCCTCAGCGCTGTATGTAAACAGCCGGCCGGTCGACAGTCCCAAGCCTTGGCTGGGGTTTGCCTCGCTGGCGGCGGCTGAGTGATCCCCAACCTGCCTGTCGTTGTCAAATCCCGACAGAAATTCCATCGTAAATTCGCCGGGCGCTCGATCAGCATTCGAGGAAGCCGCAAGGTCCTTACCTTTGGGAGAAACCAAGAAGGCTCCCGATGCTCCGGTGTTCGCACCTTCCACGTTTGGAACCGATTCCTCGGCAGGTTGCGGCTTAAGCTTTGAGCGCACGGCTTCAAACACTTTGGTGATCTCTTCTGGCTGATCGGTAGCCTGCAACAGGCCGGATTGCTCGCTTGCCGCGGCATCGCTGGACGGCGTCTGTCCCGCTTTTGGAATCGAGCCTGCAAACGGTATGTTTTCAGCCGGAACTTCCAGCTGTCCCGCAGCTTCGGGGTGAGCCTCATAAGCTCGCAGCCAATCCTGCAATGCCGCACGATCAGGCAGCTTCGTCACCAGAAACGCATAGGATGTGCTGTTATATCGTCCCGTCTCGACCACTACTTCCGGTGGACTGGGAGCGACCGCACGAAAGGACTCGAGGACCCATTGTACTGTCGGCTCCTCGGGCCTCTGCTCGCGGCCTTCGAAGACATAAACAAGAACCTGCTGATCGGTAGAGAGCTTCCGCGCCACGAATGTCTCGACCCTGCCGCGGCCAACGGCTTCCAAAATTTCGTATTTGTCGGCGAATGTCATGGCTTCACACGATCGGCGATGGAGGTTTTGTAGCTAAGAAACCTGCAGCACATGGAGGCGGAACATCCTCCCATCAAGGCCCGCATCAAAAATCTCCCACAGCTTGTCCAGTGCTCTGTTGATGCCTACAACTTACACCCCAGTACCTTGACAGTAAAGGATTAACCGTTTGATTGAGCGTCGTATTTGATGACGAGCAGCACGACAAATCCATGGCTCCGTAGCACACCAGCCGACCGCTTAGAGGGCTGGTCTAGACGCTGGCCATGAGTCCGATTGATATCACACGCACTCTCCCCGAACGCGCGATTGCCGGGTGGCCGGAGGTCTGGTCGCGCCCACGCGCCAGATTCTTGTTCTCAAATCAAGCGGTTCGGGAGAGAATGGCTTGCTCCGCACTAAAGCAGGGATTTCGGCATGAGATTGCTGTCCAAGATCGTATGGGCCGAGGGCATGTATCTCGCCCCCCATCATTTCCAGGCGCAAAGCCGGTACTTCGAAGAGTCGGTGCATTTTGCCACAGCAACTCTGTGGAAAGACGCATATGGATTTGCTGACTTTCAACTCGACGCCGACGCCTTACGCAATGGAACGGTGGCATTGCTACACGCCCGGGGAATTTTCGAGGATGGGTTGGCGTTTGACATCCCTGGGTGCGACCCCTTGCCTGCGCCATGCAATATTTTGGAGCTATTTCCTCCAACCGCCGAATATTTAACCGTCTCCCTTGCCGTGCCCCGCTGGCTGCCTGACGGGCAGAATTGCAGTTTGGATAGTACTCAGGACGAGAACTCGCGTTACACCGATGTTGTCGAAATGTTGCATGATGAAAACACTGGACGCGACGACAAACCAGTTCACTTGGGGCGCAAGAATATCCGGTTGGTAATACAGGGCGACAACACGGAAACTCTGTTGACCTTGCCGCTGGCCCGACTTACCCGAGACGGGTCAGGTCATTTTATCTTTGACCCAAATTTTGTCGCTCCATGCGTTCGCCTTAGCGCGGGCGATTTCCTGGCCGACATGCTGCAGCGATTGGTCGAGGTTCTCGAGGAAAAAAGCGCAACGGTCTCACAGGAACAGCCGATATCAGAAGGAAAGTTTCAGACCGGAATGTCAGCCCGCCACGTCTCGCAATTTTGGTTCCTGCACGCCATCAACTCGAGCCTGACGCCGCTTCGGCATCTGTTGCTGTCGAAGCATGGTCATCCTGAAGAACTGTTTCGTGAAATGTCACGGCTGGCGGGTGCTCTCTGCACCTTTGGTTTCGACACGCATCCTCGCACTTTGCCGACCTACAATCACCGCGATCCAAGTTCCTGTTTCCAGTTGCTGGATGAGCACATCCGCCGAATGCTCGAGGTGGTAGTTCCCTCTCAGGCCATTTCGATTCCGCTCAAACCGCTGGGGCGATACCTCTACGAAGGCAAGGTCAACGACCAGCGCTGCCTTGGGCGATCACGCTGGATCCTGGGAATTCACTCGCCTATCGGTGAGGCCGACTTGATTTCCAAGACCACCCAACTGGTAAAGGTCTGTTCCTCCAAATTCGTTCCCGAGCTTGTGAAGCGGGCCCTACCGGGACTCACCCTGTCGCACATGCAGGTACCTCCCTCAGCCATATCGGTCAAAGTAGAGAGCCAATACTTCACGATTAGTCGAAGCGGACCTTGCTGGGAACACATCATGCAGTCTCGCAGTGTAGGGGTATATGTTCCAGGGGAACTGCCGTCACCCGAGATGGAGTTGATCGTGTTGCTAGAGAGCTAACAAATGTCGACGAACCCTGCATCACCACTTCGCAGCTATCGAGGATCGAATCCTGCTTTGGATCGGCGCGGCTGGAACCTTGCTCTGGCATTCCAGGAAGTGTTCACTGCCATCGTACGTGTACGCTACAACCGTCAGGCAGTTTCGAACGCTGAAGCTTTCCGCACCCACATAAAAC
Source organism: uncultured Acidobacteriaceae bacterium (assembly GCA_963728805.1). Lineage (GTDB taxonomy): Bacteria > Acidobacteriota > Terriglobia > Terriglobales > Acidobacteriaceae > Bog-257. The sequence continues at coordinate 185,260 of CAVSLE010000007.1, read as the reverse complement.
AAGCGCTCAGGGTGTCGGAACAGGAAGCCCGCAGTGGAGGCTGCAGCCCGGAGGACGTAAAGCAGGCGATATTTGCCCTCGTCGCCTTCCTCGATGAGTCTGCATTAAGTTCCCGCAATCCAGTTTTTGCCGACTGGGCACGATTGCCATTGCAGGCCGAATTGTTTCACCATCAGCTCGCGGGCGAAATCTTTTTCCAAGAGCTCAACGCGACTCTTGCCCGTGACGACTCTTCCCAGACCGCGGACATGCTGGAGGTCTACTACCTGTGCCTATTACTGGGATTCAAGGGGCGTTATGCGGCAGGCGGCGATCTCCGGTCGATCATGGCTGGCATACAAGAAAAAATTCGCCGGGTGCGTGGGCCTTCCCCGGCACTATCTCCACAGGGAGGCGTTCCGGCCGAGGCTGTACGGTTGGTGCAGTCAGATCCCTGGATTCGGAGGATGGCCATAGGAGCGGCGGTGACCTCCCTAGTCGCGTTGGTTGTCTTTTTAATATTCAAGTTTGTGTTGACCTCTGGCGCCTCTGAACTTGCCGCGTCGGCTGCGCGATTTGTGAGGTAGGGGACTACATGGCCGTTTACTTGATCACCGGCGGAATCTTGCTACTGTATCTGGTCCTGGTCTGGTTCATTGGCACCTGGATGAACCTGCAGGGTTCCCACCTATGGATCCTGCGTGGTGGACTAGCATTCCTCGGATTGGTCGCTGCAGCCACCTTCCTTTGGTTCCACCGCAAGAAAAGGGCTGCCACCTCCGGTGGCGGCGATGCGTCTGGCAATGCCGAGATCGATTTAGTGGTGCACGATGCGGTCCGCAGGCTTAAGAGTTCGACGCTAGGCCGTGGGGCGACCTTAGGCAAACTACCGGTTATCTTTCTCCTGGGAGACTCCGGTTCCACTAAGACGACTACGATCATCCATTCGGCTCTCGATCCTGAGTTGCTGTCTGGACATGTCTACCAGGACAACAACGTTCTCCCTACCCGTATTTCCAACATTTGGTACACCCGGCAAGCGATCTTCGTGGATCCGGCCGGCGATCTGCAAGCGCAGTCGAACCGGTGGAGGCGTCTCGTCAAACTTCTCCGCCCTGGTCGATTCTCCACGGCGATGGGGAAAGGCCGACAAGCTCCACGGGCGGCCATCGTGTGCTTTGATTGCAGCAGTTTCCTCCAGCCAAGTGCGAGTGAAAGTACCCTGTCCGTGGCGCGTAAACTAGCCGCGCGCTTGCAGGAGGTCTCGCAGCTTCTGAGTATCAGCTTCCCCGTGTATGTACTCTTTACCAAGCTGGACAAGGTCTCTTTCTTTCAGGAATTCGCTCGTGGTCTTAGTAAAGAAGAAGCATCGGAAGTATTAGGCGCCACCTTGCCGGTTCGCTCGTCTGGCTACAGGCGTGTACGCCGAAGAAGAGACCAAGAGGCTGACGAAAGCATTCGACGAGTTGTTCTACTCGTTGGCAGAACGGCGTCTCGATCTCCTCACACGAGAACACGAGAGCGACAAACTCCCGGGCATCTATGAGTTCCCGCGCGAACTCAGGAAACTGCGCACGCTGCTCGTGCAGTTTCTCGTGGACTTGGCGCGCCCCAGCCAGCTTTCCGTCAATCCATTTCTGCGCGGATTCTATTTCTCCGGCGTCCGGCCCGTGCTAGTGGACGATGTAGTACCCGCGTCCCCTCAAGCCCAAGCATCAGGAGCAACGTTCGATGCCGATGCGACCCGTATCTTTGGCGGTGCTGCCCAAGCTGCGGGCGCCATTCCCACTCGCTCCGCCGGCTCTCGAAAGGTACCGCAGTGGGTCTTTCTTACCCGTTTGTTCAACGACGTCATTGTTAAAGACCGGGTTGCTTTGGCTGCCAGCGCCTTGAGCACTCGGGTTAACCTGCTTCGCCGGATTGCTCTCGGCTTTTTAGCTCTGGTGGCGTTTGTTTGCACGATTGGCTTCATCGTATCGTTCGTCGGCAATCATGCTCTCGAAAGCAATGTCAGGGCCGCTACCGACGATCTCAGAACCTTGCAGCCTGCAGGTAATCAGCCCTCAAGCACAGCCGATTTGCAAAAGCTCGATCGGCTCCGGCAGGAGCTTGTCACATTGTCCAGCTACCAACGGGACGGTATTCCTCTCCGCATCCGATGGGGCCTATATGTTGGAGACCAGATTTATCCAGATGCAAAACGAATTTATTTTGACTATTTTCGTCAGCTGTTGTTCGCCGACACACAAGCGTCGCTGCTGAAGGGTCTTCGGGCGGTCCCTGATAAGCCCGGGCAGAATGACAGTTACGATAAAACCTACACGGAGCTCAAGGCTTATCTGATCACCACCAGTAACAACGACAAGAGTACAAAGGAATTCTTGTCGCGCGTGCTTACCGATCATTGGATCGCCGGCAGAAACATCGATTCAGAAAGGCAGGACCTCGCGAAGCGGCAGTTCGACTTCTACAGTACCGAGCTCGCAAAAGCGAATCCGTTCTCGTCGGACAATGAAGCGCCGGCCATTGGCAAAGCACGCAGCTATCTGTTGCAGTTTGGAGGAATCGATCTTGTCTATTCCCCACTCCTGGCGGAAGCATCGCGCAGGAACCCCTCCGCTAGTTTCAGTGAGGCATTCCACAATTCAGTGGGGATTGTACAGAGCAATCATGTTGTTCCCGGTGCATTCACAAAAGGTGGTTTCGCGTTTATGCAGGCGGCGATTCAAGATCCATCGCATTACATTCACGGGGAGGAATGGGTTCTGGGAAAAGCCACGGCATCGGGACTGGACCAATCGACGCTGCAGCAGAGTCTGACCCAGCGATACTACGCAGATTTCATCGCTGAATGGCTGAAGGTGTTACAGACATCACACGTGGAGGGCTACAAAGACCTTGCTGATGCAGCCAGGAAGCTGGCCATGCTTACCGATTCGAATTCCCCCCTCTTCGAATTACTCTGGTTCATCTCAAACAATACGAATGTCGCTGTTGCTGATGTAAGCAAACACTTCCAGTCGGTTCAAGTCGTGGAACCGCCGGGCACTTCGGGCCAATACCAGATGCCAAACAAGACGTATATTGAGGCTCTGACTTCGTTGCATTCGAATGTCGACAGCTTGCTGCAGAGTCCTAACGGTCAAAATGATGTCTTGACCAATCAAACGTTAGACTCAGAGGGGAAGGCCGAACTCTCGGTTGCGCAAGTGATGGGAGGGACGCCGGTGGACCAGAGTTTTCATACGGAAAGCCAGGTGCACCGCCTGCTCGAGGAGCCCATCACCTACGTGAAGCCTCTAATCGGCCAAGGCTCCAAAGATGCCCTCAACCAGGCCGGAAGAGCCTTCTGCAGCCAATTCGCCCAGATCGCCGGTAAGTATCCCTTTAATCCAAGGTCAACTGAGGACTTATCGCTCGATCAACTGAATGCGATTTTCGCGCCCAAAACAGGTGCCCTATGGACTTTTTATGAGACGAAGCTGGTGCAATATTTACCCAAGCAGGGATCACACTATGAGCCGATAACCGAGGGCACAGTGAAGTTATCGCAGGATTTCGTCCGCTTTTTCAATCGGGCGGCAGACTTTGGCGAGTCGATGTATCCCAACGGCTCGCCGACCCCCAAATTCTCCTATGCCATTACAGAGATGCCCAGTAACGTAGAGGGACTGGTGCTGAAAGTCGGTAACGAGACACTCTCCGGTACAGGACAACGAAAGAGTTTTTCTTGGACGGGTGATGCGCAGCCCGTTCAGGTCGCTACCAAGACAGGGGACGTTCTTAATTCCTACAGCGGCACGTGGTCCGTGTTTAAGTTTGTCTCTGACGGTCGTCCGCAATCAGCCGGGTCAATGAATCTGGAGTGGATCCTGGAATCGAACGGCCACACGATCTTTCTTCCCAATGGCAAGCCAAAATCTTATAACTACCAACTGCAGGTGAACGGCTACAATCCGTTTCGGCCATCGGAGTTGTCGGGAATGCGTTGCGTGCCACAGGTGGCACGCTAAAGAAGGTCGTCCCCTCAACGAGACAGGCTTAGGATGAGCTTCTCCGGGCGTCGTTGCCTGAAGAAGACGTCAGCCGCTGAACCAGTCGCTGGCGCCAGGACTGCTCGCTCGCCCGCAACAGTAGACAAGTGATGTTATCGTCGCTACCGCCAGCTTTTGCCAACTCGATGAGTTCATCGCATGCTTGTTCCAAGGTGCCCGCGCGTCCAACGACTTCCACCATCGCATCATCCTTGACATACCGCGATAGGCCGTCGCTGCATAACAGCAGAATGTCCCCCAATGCGAATTCATGGTCTGCCAGATCAGGTTCTACGTTTTCCTCTGAGCCCAGCGCCTTCAAAATAATATTCTGCATTTTGGAGTGCTCTGCCTGCTCCGCCGTGATGATCCCTCTTCTCACTTGTTCCATTACCAGCGAGTGATCGCTGGTCAACTGCTGAATAGCCTTGCCGCGGACCAGATAAATGCGGCTGTCCCCAACATTTGCGATGGAAAACTGGTCGCCTTGGACGTATACCGCAACAATTGTCGAGCCCATGCCGGAACGATTAGGATTTTGCGCCGCGGCATCGTGAATAGCCTGATTCGCGAGTTGAATGGCATTGGCCAACTTGTTGGCCCGCTCCGATACCTCACCGAATACCCGGCCAACCACCTGCCCCTCATCTACGCCAGGATCACCGCTGAAATGGTTCAATAGGGTTTCGACCGCGATCTTGCTGGCCAGTTCGCCTGCCGCTTGGCCGCCCATGCCGTCACAGACAACGAAGATTCCATGGCGGATGTCATACCCGAAATTGTCCTCGTTGTTGGCGCGTACCAGACCTAGGTCAGTCCTCGCCGCAGCTTGAATCGCAAGTGTCATTGCACGCTCGAGAGGCCCCAATGCTAGAGCGGCTACTGCTGGGTCGGGACGCACGACAGACGCTCTGCTCGGCAAATCCAGAGTGATTAGCTGCGATTGGTAATGCCCAATCGATTTCGCATGAAACCGGCTTCTGGTCGACTTCAGACTTGTGGCCGGTACGCCTTCTTCAGGAATATTCCGATAACTGCTGCTTTCGAGACCGGCGAGCGGATTATCGAAGTCGAATCCGTATAGCCGCGGGTTCTCTCCAATCACTGCAGCGGAGACGATGTAGAACACGTAGTCGTAGGTCTCCTGAGGAATCTTGTCCCGATGCTTGGCCAGTAGCTGCCAAAAGTTTCGTTCTCTCGGATTCGCAGGCATGCTGCGGACAATGGGCAGGACCTGGTCCTCGCCCCAGTTGTAGCAAGCCATGACCAGCAATCCAGATGCCTGAGCATCGGTGCCGTACAAGTCTTTTATGTAAGCCGCAGCAGCCTTCGTTTCTTTATCGTAGTGATGCCGATCATCGCCGGGATCGGGACGGTGGAGGTCGACCAACGGCCCGAGGTGCAAACCATACTTGACTGCCGTTTCAGGTATAAACTGCCACATACCTTTGGCAATACCCTTTCGTGTCATCGGCCCGCTGATATACGGATCGAAATCGCTCTCCTGCAGCGCCAAATAGAAAAATTGCGGAGGAAGCCCCTGGGCCAGAAACTCTTCGGAAATTGTACGCGTATACCCGTTGGCCTTCGCCGTATTAATGGCTTTAGTGAATCTTCCAGATGACTGCCACAATTTGATGTATCGATTGACCTCCGCCATGAAGTCAGGCGGCATATTCAATTCGCATTCTCCAAAAATACGTGCGACCCTCATGACGAGCCGCTCCTGTTCGGTCATCTTGGGATTGTAGACGTGGAGCGTCGCCAGGAATTCATCATAGCTGCGCTCCATATCCTTGCGCCGCTTCTCATACTTACGAATTACGTCGATGCTGCCTTGATTGTCGGAACTTACCATGGCCCTTTCGAGGCTGGCGATATCGACGTCCAAGGTCTTCATGGAATAGAAAAGGTCTTCGGCCAGGGCTTTTTGTCTCTTGACTTGCTGGTGCTCGTAAATGCCGTATGCCACGGCAGCAGTGATCAGGACGAGCAGAACGGCAAGAACGTATCCGTACTTGCGCTTCTGTTTGGTTTGCACATGTTCAAAGGCCTTGCGAACGAACATCGTATGTTCACCCACAGGCTGATTTGCTGCCGTCTTGCCAAAATAATGCTCGACGTAACGAGCCACGACCACTTCGTTGCCAGGTGAGGATTCGTCCTGCGTTGGGGACTGCGCGACTTCGAAGACAACTTCGGGCCCCTCAATCCCTAGCTTTATTGTCATCGCGCCATTAATAGGAGCACTTTCAAGACGCTGACCGCGCGAGTACAGCCCGTTGCTACTGTTCAGATCACGAATCAACCACGTACCATTCTCAAAGCTGACTTCTGCGTGAGTACGACTAACGTGTTCATCCCTGACACAAACTTCGCACGGTTCGGTCCGCCCAATTCGAAAGGATTTCGTAAATTCGAAGCGCTTGCAATCCACGCCAACAGTCACTCGCAAAACTGGCGTAGACGGAGTGGCAAATCTTGGGGCGGTCATATGTGCATTGACACGATGAAATGTCTTACACGAATAAGGGCAGTTTACACCGGTTTCCGGTAGATACCTCATCCGAAGACCACGGATAAACAGATTATGGTAATCCGGCAGATCAGCATCTGCGCAAACTCACCGGCACTCGCTCTAGACATTGCGATTCCTGGACCGAATACATGCTGTGGTATAGCTCAGAACTCCTTTTTTTGGATCGTCTTTCGTGCTAACTTTACAGGCCAGGATGGCTCTCCGGAGAGCAAACTGCCCTAGATTCTCGCGACCTTCGTCTAACAACCGGCGCTGATCGTCCGGCATGGCCGTGAGCGCATGAGAAGGGGCGGAAGCTTCCTCGGTCGCCAGTACGTTGTGAGCGGCGCTACCCTGGCGTGGGGTTTCTCTCGGCAGTCCCCGCATGTGCCGGCGATGCGCAATTTCCATGGCCCAGAATCTACCTGCGAAGATTGGCAAGTACGAAGTGCTCGAAGTCCTCGGACAGGGAGGCATGGGCACGGTCTACAAAGGGGTTGACCCTTTGATTGGGCGTTTGGTGGCTATCAAAGTCATCGTCGCCGACTACATCGACAATCCCGAGCTTCTGAAGCGTTTCTACCGCGAAGCCAAAGCTGTTGGCAATCTTCAACATCCAAACATCGTTACGGTCTACGACTTGGGAGAGGAGAACAAGAACCCTTACCTCGTCATGCAGTACCTCGACGGTGAGCCGCTGAACAAGATCATCGCGGCGCGGCGGGAACTTTCCTTATTACAGAAGCTGGGCATCATTGCCAAGGTTTGTGACGCGCTCGCTTACGCGCACCAGCGCGACATCGTGCACCGTGACGTAAAGCCCGGAAACGTGATGCTGCTGAAAGACGGACAGGTCAAGCTTCTCGACTTCGGCATCGCCCGGCTGGGAAATAGTGGCCATAACCAGACCGAAACCCAAAAGGGCCAGGTCATGGGTACGATGAGCTACATTGCGCCCGAGGTACTAAACGAAGAAATAGCCGATGCCCGTTCTGACGTTTACTCGACCGGAGTAATGCTGTTCGAACTACTTACCTATCGGTTGCCCTTTGAATCAACTGACCTTGGGTCCATGATCGCGAAGAAGATGCAGGGCGGACCTCCGCCCTCGTTGGCGAAATACTTCGAGAACTATCCGCCCGAGCTGGATGAGATTGTAGCCCGGGCGCTGGCCAGAGACCGAGAAGAGCGGTACAACACCGCACAAGATTTTGCTTTCGATCTGGAGCGGCTGATTGAACGGCTCAAGCGCGACATGGTGGGCCACTATGTCGACCGGGCGCGGGCCTGTATTTCCAGCGCTGAACTCAGCAAGGCGAAGGACATCCTCTCCGAAATACTAAAAATCGACACGCAGCACGCCGCCGCTAAGCAACTATTGTACGAGGTACAACAGTCGCTGAAGAAACAGCAGCGAGCCGAGCAGGTCCGCCAGCTTCGACAATACGCGGAAGAAGCCGTCGCGCTGAAGCAGTTCGATGACGCCAGCAAGTTCGTAGATCAGGCGATCAAGCTGGACCACACCGATCCTGATCTATTGAACCTGCGGGAACAAATTCAGCAGGTCAAGCAGCGGACCCAGCAGGTAAAAAAGTTGCTGCATTTGGCGGAGGTGGCACAACAGACCGGCGAGTTGGGAGTGTTCCAAAGAGCGGTGTCCGACGCGCTGGAGCTGGACCCGGAGGATCCCCAGGCGCGCGTGTTACAGGCTTCGCTGATTCGCCTGCAAGCGGAGAAGGAGAAGGAAGCCAGAGTGCAGGAATTGCTGGTGGCGGCACGGCGTGAGATTGCCGCGCGGCAATTCGAGGCCGCACAGGAATTCATTCATAAGGCGGAGGCGCTCGATCCCCACGGTAACGACATTCCGGTTTTGAAGCAGATGGTCATTGCGGGCCAGGAGCAGGAGACTCGCAAGCGACAACTACAGCAACTTTGCGGAGCGATTCAACAAGAGCTGGAGGCCAATAATCTAAAGACTGCCCGGGACCTGGCAGACAAGGCGCTGCGGGCATTCCCGGGCGAGCCCGCCCTGGTGCGCATGAAGTCAGCTGCCGACAGCCAACTGGAGGCGGAAGAACGGCGGCGTTTTATCGAGGCACGGATTGCTGCCGCCTCCAAGTTGCTGGACGGGGGCGAGGCGAGTAGGGCGCTGTCGCTTATCCAGGAGGCCAGCCGTCAGTTTCCCACCGATACGCGCTTGCGCGATTTTCTGCAGACGGTGCGGCAGGCGGTGCAACAGCAGGCTGTGCAGCACGAGCAGACCGAGATGCTTACCTCGGCCCGCGATGCCATGCAGCAGAAGCGCTTCGCGGAGGCGGTGGAGATTCTCGAAGCCGGGCAGATCAAATACCCGGATTTGCGTGACCTTGCCGACCTGCTCACTCTGGCCCGTAAAGAGCAGGAGCTGCTAGCGCAAAAAAGCACGGTCGCCGAGGTCAGCCAACAGGCGCGCAGTCTGGTGGAGCAGCAAGCTTTCGGCGATGCCCTGTCGCTTCTCGAGAAGACGGTAGTCTACACGCCCGACCCGAAGTTGCAGCAGTTTCTAGAAAGCGTTCGCGTGCAAGCGGCTGAGTTCGATGCCGGCCTGGACGCATTGAAGCAAGAGGCGAAAAACCTACTGGATGCAGGACACCCCGCCGAAGCCCTGATAAAGCTGCAGTCACAGGCGGCTAAATTTGGCCACTCCCCAGGATTCAAAGAGCTCTTGCAGCGAGTAGAGGAACAAGTATCTGAGGAGCAGGAGTCCAGACAACAGGTCGCACGCGTGCTGGCCGAAGCCCGCTTTTATCTTCAGCGGGGATCGCTGCCGGAGGCGGAATCGGCACTGGCCGAGTGCCGGGCCAAGGCACCGCAGGACGCGGGGGTAATTGCCCTGTCGTCACAGTTGATTGAGGCCAAAGCGGCGGTGGAACGCGAGCGCGAAATTCAGCCGCCGTACCCGCTGGAAGCTCCGCCCTCGCCGGAGCCGAAAACCAATGCTGCGGCCGCCACCGTCATGTTTAGCCCGTCTGCAGCGGTTGCGGATTTGACCCCGCCTGTGGGCATTCCGCTGGGATCAGATGATGTCGAACCAGTAGCTTCGAGCGTCGCAGCCTCACCGGCCCGTACTAGAGCCGAAGAGCAGGATGCCGCTACGCACCTTTTCGCTAGTCCTATCGGGATTACATCGCCACCGCCATCTGGTTCTACTGATGATGCGGGCGCGGTGCTCACACTAAGACAGCCGGGTACCGAAGTAGAACCGGTGACCGCGACGCCGGAATTAAGTGGCGATACAAAGCTGTTCAGCCGCAGGGTTCTGGGCTTTGGTGTGTTGATCGCATTGTCCGCAATCGCCGCTGGAGTGTATTGGCACGTGAGGCAAGCCTCCACAAAGCAAGTTGTAAGTCTGGCAATCCAAACCTCACCAGTGGGCGCGACCATACACGCAGGGGCCGAGACATGCGTCGCGCCGTGCACTCTCAGCTTGAAGCCGGGAAAGCATGAAATCACAGCGGAGTTGAGCGGCTTTGCTGCTGTGCACAAATCGATTGACGTCGAGAAGAGTCAATCCGAAAGTATTGTCTTGTCGCCTGTGTCCGAGCCAGCCTCTCAGACGGCAACTGCTCCATCGGGCCCCCTAAATGGTGAGACCGGTACGGCTGAGAAAACAACTGGACCCACTTCTGAAGCTCCGAGTGCTACATCACAGCCGGTTGGACAGGGAACATTGGAGGTCCGCGCCGGCACAGAAGGGGCGACAGTTGTTATTGATGATCACCGAGCAGGGTTGACGAACAAGACGGGTTCCTATCGAACGCAGGTAGACGTTGGTCAGCATAGTGTAAGAGTCCAGAAGGACAAGTATCAGACTCTCAAGCCTCAAACTGTGACTATTGCCAAGAACCGTTCGACTACAACAAGTTTCGACCTGAAGCCGACGATCGCGCCGCCCCCAGTGGCTTCTGCGACGCCTCCAACGACGAACCAGCCGTTACCATCGCCCCCCGCGACTTTGATCCTGCATGTTCCGGCCGGAGCTTCAGTTCGCGTGGACGATCAGGGCCCAACTCAAGCGCGGTCCGCGACTCCTTTGGAGCTCTCCATCGTTGCGGGGGACCACTCCATTGAGGTCGCGATGGAGGGGTACAAACCGTGGTCCCGGCGTCAAAGCTTCACCTCCGGGTCAAGAGTGGAATTAACGCCTGACCTAGCAAAGCTCGCACCGGAACCGACTGTGGCTCCGGCGGCTGCACCTTCTGCTTCCCCAGTTTCGACGCCTACTGCAACTGCCCCTACGGCTGACGATGATCGCCGGATCCGGGGGTTGCTTGATGCCTACGTCGGAGCGATGCAGGATAAAGACCAAGTACAGCTCCGGCACCTCTTTCCGACGATCACGGACAAGGAGTATGGCAAATTAACTGCTGCGTTCCGTGATGCCGATTCGATTCAAATTTCGTTGGACAATTGCAAACACGATCCCATTGACGGCGCCGAAGCACACGTCACATGTCACCAGACGTTTAGGGTGAAATCCAGGGGCTCACCACAAACCCTCACCAATACCGCAGCCTTTGCGCTGCGAAAGCTCAAGACAGGGGACTGGATCATCACCGCTATCAGGTAAGTTAGCTTGACCGGGCAAGCGTTGGCGTAACGCTCAGCGACAGCGAAGATACGTGAGGCCCTCAAGCACGGAGTTCTTGGCGGACCTCGTCTCGCAGCACCTGCTACAAGGCCGGCCATTCGCGGAGAGTCTCCGCGGGCGAAATGCTCCACTGCCGGGGTTCGAAGGCCATCTCCACAGCCGGGCCGCCACCGCTCCATCCACTCCTGGCCGGTACTTGCCTCAGCAGGATCCGGAGCCAGTGCACGCTCATGTCCAGATCCAACGCCGCTTTGAGCTTGTGTGACGTGCCGCTTCTGCGCCGCGTGCAAGACCTTGAGTCACTTCCGATTTCCTCAGATCCTCCTCGCGTTCTGCCATGCCTCAGCAAAGCGGAACTTTCTATTTGCACAAAGAGGAACTTTCTTATCTTGCACGGCACTGCAGAATTTTACATTGACTTTGTTCAAAATCGGGATTATTCTCCAGCCTCTCTATAGGCGGATGTGGCTATGAACGAGCCGCGTAAAAGAATTCTTAGTGAAGCTTCATGCGGGCGGCTGGCAATCAATGACGCTCTAGGGCGCAATCTGTTTCTGCTGATCCTCTCGTTTCTTCTTCTGACATTGGCTGTGCTTCCAGCATCGGGGCAGAGCACAGCTCCCCGCAAGCAGCAGGTGACTGCGCCCCGGCTCGCCACCGCCCGCCAGACCTCCCCGGCTGGGCGAACTGCGGACGCGTCGCGGGCTTCCGCTTCGTCCCGCAAGACTCCTGCTTCCCCGCAGGTCGAGGTCCTATATTCCAACGGTCCTTACAATGGCACCATTGATGGCTGGACAATAAACTTCGGCTTTTCGGTGAGCGATTCGTTCACGGTGCCGGGCAATTCGAGTATCGAAGGCCTGCATTTCGTTTACTGGGATATGTCGGAGCAAGATCTTCTGACCACCGTGGACGTGCAGATCGGCTCTTCGTCGTTCGGCGGTTCTATCCAAACCTTGACCGGCGTTACCAACACGTTCCTGGGGACTAACGACTTTGGTTTTGCCCTATACCAGGCAGACTATTCTTTCTCCGGTATTGGGTGGTCGGGGGCGGGCTATATCACCCTGAGCAATGCTTGCACCACTTCCGGCTGCTCTCTTGACGGCAGCTCTCCGATCGAGTGGGACGAGAACAGCGGGCCGTCTATCGCCTTTGACAGCTCCCTTGGATCGATCCCTTCAGAGGCCTTCACCATCTCCGGCACGCCTGGCGGCAGTCCGCCGGTGATCACGACCCAGCCAGCCAGCCAGACCATCGGCTACAACCAGACCGCCACTTTGACCGTGGCGGCGAATGGCGAAGGTACGCTAACTTATCAGTGGTTCCAAGGGCAGAGCGGGGATGTGTCCCATCCCGTGGGGACGGACAGCACTTCTTACACTACGCCTCAGCTACAATCCACGACCAGCTACTGGGTAGAAGTGAGCAACGATTTCGGCTCCGTGAACAGCAACACGGCCACCATCACGGTGACCATCTTACCTCCGGTTTGCGGCCCCCCCCCATTGTCTCTACAGCCGACTGGCGCGTCACTTACGATCTCTGCGAATGTGACCTGTATTGACCCTCAGGGCGAGGCACTGACCACGGTCGTTAATTGGGGAGACAATACCTCAACCACTGTGCAGGGCGGTTTGGTCAACCTGAATCACACCTACGCTCAAGCGGGAGCGTATACGGTTAACGTGGTCGCAACCGATGTATCTGAGTTGCAGACAACCGTCACCTCGTATGTAGATTTCTCAACGTCGCAGGCGCTTTTTGCCGGACAGGCTGCTACCGTAACGGTGACCGTGCAATCGCAGGGTGGAACCGGGACGGTCGAATGTCTCACGGTTACAGACTCGCATGGCGTGGTCAGACAAGCGTCAGACCTGGGTATTACCTGCAACTCACAGCCCAGTCCGATCACATTGGTTAACGGTACAAACAATAATGTGACCCTGGTGATCCGCACGACCGGAAGTGCTTCTGCATCCCTTGTGCCACGCGCCAAACATCGACCTTGGTTCTACGCCTTCTGGCTCCCGCTGTGGCCTGCCGTTCTGGGCGCAGCCGTCGGCGGAATCAGCACTCGCCGACAGCGCATAGCCCAGTGTCTGGCGTTAATCGCCGTGATAGCGCTGCTGCTGATGTTTACGTTTTGCGGTGGCGGATTCACTCCTCCCTCTGGGGGAGGCACCTCGACGCCTACGCCGGCAGGCAGCTATCAGGTAACCATCACTGCGTCCCCGACGTCCCCGGCTGGTTTTGTGCAGACGTCGCTGATAGTTCCGTTGAACGTGACTGGGTTCAACTAGTGTGGGTTGCGGTACTGACCAATATCCTGAAGTAACGGGCCCGGATCACACGTATTCTGGATGAGGGAATCGATGTTCAAGCGGGTACTGCTCATTTCGGCGATGTCTGGACTATTTGCCTGCACGGCTGCGATGGCGCAAGATATCTGCGCGACCGGCGCCAGGACCAAGCTCTATTGTCTAATGCCGACTGCGTTCCATACTCCCGCCAGTGAATTCAATTTCTTCAACACGGCATTTGCCACAGAGTTGAGTCAACTGCCCTTAGCCACACCAGCTTCTGGGTTCACGTTTGAGTTCGTCAACGGAGTGCTCACTGAATCCGACAAGACCTTCGGGCCAATCATGACGGAGCGGGCGGAGACCATTGGCAGGCACAAACTATTCGTCGCGTTTACCTATCAACAATTCAGGTTTCACAGTATTGATGGAAACGATCTCGAAAATGTGCCGATTGTTTTCACCTTTCCTACCTCCAGCGACGTTGTTTACACGCAGACAAATAATCGCATCAATTCGACGGTAAATCAGTATGCGGCATATGCAACATTCGGCTTGACCAACCGGATTGATGTCTCGATAGCCGTCCCCTTCGAGAGGATTTCACTGGGTGTGAGTTCGACCGGTACCGAATACAGCACAACGTCAGATGCGCAGGCGTCATTTCAGGAGTTCATACCGGGCTCGGCCAGCGGCTTCGGCGATGTGGTGCTTGCCGCCAAAGGAACGGCTTGGTACGGCGAACACATGGCCTTGGCGTTAGGGGCCGAACTTCGCCTGCCCTCCGGGGACGCCCTCAACTTTCTTGGTTCGGGGACAGTGGGAATCAAGCCGTATCTGGTGCTGTCCGGCAAGGGCAGAGTCGCCCCGCACTTAGACTTGGGATATCAGTGGAATGGGAGCTCGGTTCTAGCCAGGAATAGTGCGGGGAACGACCAGCAACTGCCAGGGTATTTCTTGTACGATTTCGGTGCAGATATGCGCGCGACGGAACGTCTGACCCTTGTCGCTGACTTCCTGGGCCAGGAGTTTTTTAATGCGGACCGAGTCACCTCACCTGTCATACAGGCGATTCCTAACCGAGGATTGAGCTTCCCGGGCGTTTTGCCGACAACCGGTTCCTACAGTGCGGACAACTTGGGGGTTGGTCTGAAAGTGAATCCTTGGAACCGCCTTCTGGTCACCGGTAACGTGCTAGTTAGACTTAACAGCGGGGGACTACGGAGTAATGTAGTTCCATTGATTGGAATTTCATATACTCACTAAGCTTTCTTAATGATCTAACCTGACCGCCGTTCCTGACCTGTCCTAGGTTCCCACATACCTTCCAGTCCGCCGTAAGTTCTTCCAGAGGACGGAGGGTAGCCAGTCAACTGCTCGACTGCTGACTCAGCCAAATCACTGGGGCACGAGTTCCACCGATTGCTTTTCTCCGGCGACCACTCTCACCGATTTTGGAGTTACGTTGTCCGCCCCACTTGCCGCGATGGTGTACTCTCCCGGCTGCAGATTGAGAGGTGATCCGCTCCTCACGTAAATGGGGGTTTCACCCGCAACACCACGGGACAATGTGACCCGTCCATGAAAAGCAAATGTAATTTCCACGATTCCCGTTAGCAACGTGCTCTCAGATGCGTTGATTGTGACGGTGGAACCTGATACAAAATTGCGGCTCATGGGGACCGATTGGTAACCGTCTTTCCGAACCTCAACGGTGTGATGGCCGGGAGTTACGGACGCGTAAGAGAAGCTTCCATTCGCTTGAAACGTTCCCACCGGAGACCCATCCAGAAAAACATCACTGCCGTGCGGGCCATTGCTGATGGCGAGAGTCGCAGTCGGAGGCCCTGGCGTCACCTTGGGTACCAGTGCAAATTTGAGTCTGACTTCCTGTCCGGTAGCGATGAGCACACTCTGCGCAGGAGAATCGTTGAATCCGTCCTTTGCGACCCGAACAGCATGCTTGCCGACGGAGACATTCGAGATCCGCAACTGTCCATTCTGGGTGCTCTTAGAATTGGGGTGCCCATCCACAAGAACCTTTGCGTTGTCTTCCCCCGTTACAACCAGCAAGCTGCCGACATCTTGCTTGGAGAACACGACGGCGTCGATCGTGGGGCCTGCGGTGATCTCGACGGATACCTTGTGGGTACCATTCTTTTCTTCGAAGGCCAACTCGTGTACACCCGGGTCCACTCGGCTGATCTCCAAACCATCTGCGTCCATCTGTCCGGCAGGGTTTCCGTCGACCGCAACATTGGCAGCGACAATGCTACCTTTCATACTTAACCCCTCGGCTTTGCTGCTCACGACGACAACCTGCAATTGATCGCTTCCGGGCTGCGGCGCGACCGTAGGCAAAACTCCAGGAGTTGAATCGACTGATAGTAGAACGTCGTGGCCACTCTTGGGCGGAACTGAAATTCTGACGGTGTGATGTCCCGCAGGCAACTCCGGCATTCGGAGAGAACCTTCCGCCAGCCTGCCGATAGAATTGTTGTCCAGCCATACTTCTGCGTTGTCTAGATCGGGGCTTGCAATCCGAAACAGTGGAGGCAAAGGGTCGAGGGTGAGCACGGCATCACTCGCTGATCCCGGCTTGAGAGAGAGTAAGGTCCCGGCATCTTTGTAGCCTGGCATTGATGCCTGGAGTTGATGATCGCCGAAGCTAAGATCGAGGCGGATCTCGGACGTGCCCCTGACTTCATGGTCGACGAGAATTTTGGCTCCCTTTGGGACCGTCATGACGTGCAAAGCCATCGTCCGACTTGGTTGAACACGAGTTGCATGCGGCCAGAAGTGTCGAACTGTGAGCGCGATGAGCACCAATCCAACGACCGTACCGCCCCATGCCAGGCGCCGCGGAGTTATCTGTTTGCGAAGCCACTCCAGCAGAGTTGTGGGGAAAGCAATAGGTGCTGGTTCTCCGCCCGCAACGGCATCCTGCTCTTCGGCTTTAGTACGGGTCGGCGAGGCTGCGACACTCGACCCTCCTGGATCGGCATCATCTGATCCCAGCGGAATGCCCACAGGCGGGGTCAAATCCGCAACCGCTGCAGACGGGCTAAACATGACGGTGGCGGCCGCAGCATTGGTTTTCGGCTCCGGAGAGGGTGGAGCTTCCAGCGGGTACGGCGGCTGAATTTCGCGCCCGCGTTCCACCGCCGCTTTGGCCTCAATCAACTGTGACGACAGGGCAATTACCCCCGCGTCCTGCGGTGCCTTGGCCCGGCACTCGGCCAGTGCCGCTTCCGCCTCCGGCAGCGATCCCCGCTGAAGATAAAAGCGGGCTTCGGCCAGCACGCGTGCGACCTGTTGTCTGGACTCCTGCTCCTCAGATACTTGTTCCTCTACTCGCTGCAAGAGCTCTTTGAATCCTGGGGAGTGGCCAAATTTAGCCGCCTGTGACTGCAGCTTCACTAAGGCTTCGGCGGGGTGTCCTGCATCCAGTAGGTTTTTCGCCTCTTGCTTCAATGCGTCCAGGCCGGCATCGAACTCAGCCGCTTGCACGCGAACGCTTTCTAGAAACTGCTGCAACTTCGGGTCGGGCGTGTAGACTACCGTCTTCTCGAGAAGCGACAGAGCATCGCCGAAAGCTTGCTGCTCCACCAGACTGCGCGCCTGTTGGCTGACCTCGGCGACCGTGCTTTTTTGCGCTAGCAGCTCCTGCTCTTTACGGGCCAGCGTGAGCAGGTCGGCAAGGTCACGCAAATCCGGGTATTTGATCTGCCCGGCTTCGAGAATCTCCACCGCCTCCGCGAAGCGCTTCTGCTGCATGGCATCGCGGGCCGAGGTAAGCATCTCGGTCTGCTCGTGCTGCACAGCCTGCTGTTGCACCGCCTGCCGCACCATCTGCCGGAAATCGCGCAGGCGCGGATCCGTGGGAAACTGACGGCTGGCCTCCTGGATAAGCGACAGCGCCCTACTCGCCTCGCCCCCGTCCAGCAACTTGGAGGCGGCGGCAATCCGTGCCTCGATAAAACGCCGCCGTTCTTCCGCCTCCAGTTGGCTGTCGGCAGCTGACTTCATGCGCACCAGGGCGGGCTCGCCCGGGAATGCCCGCAGCGCCTTGTCTGCCAGGTCCCGGGCAGTCTTTAGATTATTGGCCTCCAGCTCTTGTTGAATCGCTCCGCAAAGTTGCTGTAGTTGTCGCTTGCGAGTCTCCTGCTCCTGGCCCGCAATGACCATCTGCTTCAAAACCGGAATGTCGTTACCGTGGGGATCGAGCGCCTCCGCCTTATGAATGAATTCCTGTGCGGCCTCGAATTGCCGCGCGGCAATCTCACGCCGTGCCGCCACCAGCAATTCCTGCACTCTGGCTTCCTTCTCCTTCTCCGCTTGCAGGCGAATCAGCGAAGCCTGTAACACGCGCGCCTGGGGATCCTCCGGGTCCAGCTCCAGCGCGTCGGACACTGCCCTTTGGAACACTCCCAACTCGCCGGTCTGTTGTGCCACCTCCGCCAGATGCAGCAACTTTTTTACCTGCTGGGTCCGCTGCTTGACCTGCTGAATTTGTTCCCGCAGGTTCAATAGGTCAGGATCGGTGTGGTCCAGCTTGATCGCCTGATCTACGAACTTGCTGGCGTCATCGAACTGCTTCAGCGCGATGGCTTCTTCCGCGTGTTGTCGAAGCTGGCGGACCTGCTCGGCTCGCTGCTGTTTCTTCAGCGACTGTTGTACCTCGTACAATAATTCCTTAGCGACGGCGTGCTGCGTGTCGATTTTTAGCACTTCGGAGAGGATGTCCTTCGCCTTGCTGAGTTCAGCGCTGGAAATACAGGCCCGCGCCTGATCCACATAGTGGCCCACCATGTCGCTCTTGAGCCGCTCAATCAGCCGCTCAAGATCGAAGGCGAAGTGTTGTGCGGTGTTGTACCGCTCTTCTCGGTCTCTGGCCAACGCCCGGGTTACAATCTCATCCAGCTCGGGCGGATAGTTCTCGAAGTATTTTGCCAACGAGGGCGGAGGTCCGCCCTGCATCTTCTTCGCGATTAGAGACTCAAGATCGGATGACTCAAACGGCAGCCGATAGGTGAGTAGTTCGAACAGCATTACTCCGGTCGAGTAAACGTCAGAGCGTCCATCAACCGTTTCTTCGTTGAGTTGCTCGGGGGCGATGTAGCTCATCGTACCCATGACCTGACCCTTTTGGGTTTCGGTCCGCCAATAGCCACTGTTCCCCAGCCGGGCGATGCCGAAGTCGAGAAGCTTGACCTGACCGTCTTTCAGCAGCATCACGTTTCCGGGCTTTACGTCACGGTGCACAATGTCGCGCTGGTGCGCGTAAGCGAGCGCGTCACAAACCTTGGCAATGATGCCCAGCTTCTGTAATAAGGAAAGTTCCCGCCGCGCCGCGATGATCTTGTTCAGCGGCTCACCGTCGAGGTACTCCATGACGAGGTAAGGGCTTTTGTTCTCCTCTCCCAAGTCGTAGACAATGACAATGTTTGGATGTTGAAGATTGCCGACGGCTTTGGCTTCGCGGTAGAAACGCTTCAGAAGTTCGGGATTGTCAATGTAGTCGGGGACGATGACTTTGATAGCCACCAAACGGCTGATCAAAGGGTCAACCCCTTTGTAGACCGTGCCCATGCCTCCCTGTCCGAGGACTTCGAGCACCTGGTACTTGCCAATCTTCGCAGGTAGGTTCTGGGCCATGGAAATGACGCACCGCTGGCGCGCTCGGTGACTGCCGACAGAAACCCCTGCCAAGGTTGGCTTGAAAACGTGCGGGCGATGGAACCGGAAGGTTCCGACCGTTCTTCCCTCCGCTCACCAGGCCATGCTGTGGCATTTCCCGCCCGCTATTAGACAGAGCCAAAGCGGGAATCTGGCAGTTTCCGCCCCGGAGAAGCACCTTAGTTTGTAAACCTAGCACGAAAAGCTGAGCAAATAAAGAAAGTTGCTGTCTCCGCACCGC
This sequence comes from uncultured Acidobacteriaceae bacterium, assembly GCA_963728805.1. Lineage (GTDB taxonomy): Bacteria > Acidobacteriota > Terriglobia > Terriglobales > Acidobacteriaceae > Bog-257. Next base: position 165,876 of record CAVSLE010000007.1, on the reverse strand, counting down.
GGAATTTGGTATTTCGTGTGCCGGGGCAGCGACGTTCAATCCTTGCAAATCTGCCCCGCTAAGTGCCGAGGGGATCCTGGTGCCATTCGCGCCGTGTGTGATTGCCAGCTTGAAGTGTAGGAAAATCAAATCTCGTGTTATTGGCCGAAAGAAGCGACGCAGGCCGCCAGCGGAATAGGGCGGCAGATGGCTAAGGGGTGATCGTTCTCGATTGTTTACAGCGCAAGAAGCTTCTTGCAGCGGAAACAAAAACGGGCTATAACTCCAAAACTCAGGTTATAAGCAGCCAAGAGAAGGCTGCATTCAAGCGAATGGGAGATAGCCACTGCGGCAATCTGAAATTCCCCAGCATTCTGCTGGGAGCGCAATGACAGGAATCGGAGTTCCATGAGTAACCGCGAAAACGAGTCTCAACCTCTGCATCTTCTTGTACCGCACGAGGTCTGGCCTGTTCTTGGAAAGCTCGCCGGCATGGAGGAGTGGGAGCGTCGCCAGTTTCTTCGCCCCCATGCCGAAGTGGGCTTCGGACCAGAGGAGAGCGACGGCATCCGACTACGGCGCGACCTCGACGTTGCGCTGGGAACGCTCACCCGGATTGAGATCGCGCATCAACTCGACATCTCCGCCGATTCAATACCGGGAGCCGAAGTCAAAAACTTGGCGACACTGTTTTGCTCGGAAGCCTTCCTGCGCTATGTGAACGTCTACCTATACTTCGGTGTGCGCTTCCTGGCCGGGAGGGTTGCGCCCCCCGTGTGGCTGACCCCGCCTGAAGACTGCCTGCGCAAGCCGCAGCCCACCCGCATTTCCAACGTGCGGCCTTTCGCGCTGGCGAAGCCGCCATCGATCGACTATTCCGCTTTTAGCGCCCCGGGCGCGGATGGCGGCGCCGTGGCGAAAAAGCAAGTGCAAATGGCTTTTGGCGGTTTTGTCGACGCGGCAAAGAGTGTCGATCCCGCCCGCAACTGGGGCAATCCATCTCCTGTAATTCGGGCACTCGATTTTCTCGACGGCGATCCGGGAACGCACGCGGAAGAACAGGTGACCGGAACCGAGGACCCGAGATCGCACACGCAGGAATCAGTGCGTTTAGAGTTGTGGCTCCGCGGACTGCTTCCCGAACTAACTCCCAAAGAGGACGTGCGCTTCCCGATGCTGGCATTGGGACTCTATCAATGGGCGATCAATCGCAGCGCATTTTATCTTTCGCTACCGCGTGTCCGAACCGCCACCTCCGCGGGCAGTGCGCCCGCCGGTGAGGATTTAAGACGGGAGCGGCCGCTGGGAGGCTGGAGCGTTGACAATCCTGCTGCGGCTCGCCTCGGTCTGGCTGACATGTACTGGATTGCGGGACTGCTGCGGGCCGAAGTCTCCGCCGATGCCACCGTGAAGTACAACCGTCCCAATTGGCTGCACCTGCTTCGCTCTCACGCAGCCGTGTTGAGCGAGAGAGAAGGTGGAAATTCAAGCCCAGCCGAAGTGCAAATGAGGCTCTGGCGGGCGGAAGAGGTGCTGCGGTCGGTCTTCGATTTCGTGTGCGACCTGGTGCAAAATGCAGTTGATGTAACCAGGAAAAAGGAGCAGCAGGCATACGCACCCGAACCACCCAAAGAGCCTGGATCCAGTGCCGTCGGCTGGCGGCATGTTTTCGATGAGGAACTGGAGGAGATCGACAGAGAGCGTTGTCTACGCGAATTCAAGAAACCGTCCGACGACCAAGCAATCAGCGGCACAGCAACCGGCGGCACAGCAACCGCCAGCGGGGAAAGTGGCCCGGACGAACCGGATGATGACTGGTCACAGCGAATCAAGACGGGCGAACAGCCGAGTAACCTGATTGGGCTGGCTTTCTCCGGTGGTGGTATTCGCAGCGCGACCTTTAATCTCGGCGTGCTTCAGGGATTGCAGGAGTTCGATCTTCTGCGCAAGGTCGACTTCCTGTCCACTGTGTCGGGAGGCGGCTTTATCGGGTCGTGGCTGGTCGCCAACGTTTGCCGCACCGCGCACTGGCTCGGACGCCAGATGAATTGGGAAGACTCGATCGCTCATCTGCGGCGCTACTCCAACTACCTTTCTCCGCGCACCGGCGTGCTGAGTACCGACACCTGGACCATGTGGGCCAGTTGGGCGCGCAACGCGTTTCTTATTCAACTGACCGGATTGGCTTGGCTGTTTACGGTGCTGTCGTTAGCTCTTATGCTGAAAAGTGGATTCTATTACGCAGGCGGATGGCAGGCCACGCTGCTGGGCATGCCGGCCACGGGCCTGATCGCGACATTTGCCACCGCCGTCCTGTTATTCACGCTCGTCTTCAACTTGTGGGACGATCGCGCCGTCACCGGCAAAGGGGGAGGAGGAAAGGCCTTTCGAACGAAGTGGGTGCAGTTCCTGGCGGTTCTTCCGGCCTGGATCGCAGCCTTTCTGCTGGCCAGCCTGCTGTGGGCCGACGCTACCCTGCGTTCTTCTTTGGCAAGGGCGAACTGTGAGATCTTCGAAAGCCTGCATTCGTACTCCAGCATTCTACGCAAGGGTTTATCGCTGGTTCCCTGGTGGTTATTATTCGGCGCAGTTTTTGTGTCGCTCGCTGTTATTTCGTTCTTCACGCTTTCGCGCTTTCGCCCGGCCGAAGGCGTGCCTGAGATTATGCAACCGAATAAGCCATGGTGGAGGCTCTGGCACTCGGCGTGGATCAGCTTTGTATGTGTCGTGGTGTTCTATCTCGAAATCTGCGCAATCGTTCGGCTGTTCATCGGATGGGGCACCGACCAGCGATTTGACTGGTATGCCTTCGTGCTTGGGCCACCTCTGGTGCTGGCGGCCTGCGCCATCAGCGTCGTCATCTTCATAGGACTTTGCGGACGCAACTCCAACGAGAACATACGTGAGTGGTGGACAAGGTTTGGAACCTGGCTGGGAATCTATGGGATCGGCTATCTCCTGCTTACCGGCTTTGCGGTATTCGGGCCGCCGTGGACGCTTCGGCTAATCCATACCCCAAGCGGTGATCATCATGGTCTTATTGCCTCCATCAAGTGGGGCTCCGTCATAGGCTGGATTGGCACCGTCCTGGGAGGACTTTTCGCCGGCAAGAGCAGCAAAACCAGCGGCGTCGGGGAGCACAGTAAGTCGCCTGCGCTGGAAATCCTGGCCAACGTCGGCGGCCTGCTGTTCATTGTTGGGGCGATATTCGTCGGCGCCACCGTGCTTTATCTTGTGCTCTTCAATGTCGCAACCGATCTCGACTTTAAGGAATTTTGGCATTACTGGTCATCCCTGCACGCCATCAACCCGGAATACATAGTTTGGGCATTTGTCATTGCCTTGCTCTGTGGCTCTCTGTTCTCCAGGTATTTCGAGATCAATATCTTCGGCTTGAATCAGTTTTACCGTAACCGGCTGGTGCGCTGCTATCTCGGCGCGACGCGCTGGGCTCCCGGGCTCCGGCAACCGCAGCCGTTTACCAAGTTCGACGGCAAAGATGACAAGAAGCTCAGTACGGTCCTTCAGCAGCCTGAGGATACCCACGCGACATGCAATGAGTTCCGCGGTCCATTCCCTATTTTCAATTGCGCTCTCAATCTCGCCGGCAGTTCGGACCTCGCTTTGCACACCCGGCATAGCGCATCGTTTTCCTTGACCCCGAAACACTGCGGCGCTGACCGCGAGAGGGTCGGTTATGCCGATACTAAGGAGTTCGCGAACGGAGTCATGCTGGGCCAGGCCGTCGCCATCTCCGGCGCCGCCGTCAGTCCGAATATGGGGTACAACACCTCTCCCCTGGTGGCGTTTCTGCTCACCATGTTCAATGTCCGCCTGGGATGGTGGTTCCCCAACCCAAGCCGGAAGAAATGGCGCGAGCCCGGCCTCAACTTCAGCCTGTGGTATCTGGTGATGGAGCTGTTTGGCGTTGCCGACGAAAGCAGCCAATATCTCAACGTCTCCGACGGAGGGCACTTCGAGAACCTTGGCATTTATGAACTGGTGCGACGGCGCTGCAAAGTCATCATCGCCTCCGACGCCGAGTGCGACGAGTCTCTGCAGTTTGGCAGCCTCGGCAATGTGGTTCGTCTGTGCGAGACGGACTTCGACGCGAAAATCGACATTAACGTCAGCTCTATACGGCTCCAGAAGAATGACCTCAGCCTTGCCCATTGCGCCGTGGGTAGAATCACGTACTCCAACGGCAGTATCGGTCACCTGATTTACCTGAAAGCCTCAATGACTGGCGACGAAGAGGTAGGCATCACCCAATATCGCTCCATTCACCCTTCGTTTCCGCATCAGACTACGGCTGACCAGTTCTTCTCGGAAGACCAGTTTGAAAGCTACCGGCAATTGGGACAGCACGTTGTGCGTCATTCCATGCGAGGCAACGAGGTCGGCGATCATCCCGTGCAGATTGCCGAAAAGTTGACCGATGTCCTGACTCCCGCTGGCTGCAGCTCCGAAACTTTTCTGAAGCACACGAAGACACTGAACGAAATCTGGGAGCGTTTTCGGGGCAACGTGAAGTTGCGCGCGTTTATGAGCGAGTTGCAGGGTGCTCCGCCCGTCGCCGATCGACTGGCGGATCCCGACGAGGAAACCCTCATCGGCCTGGAAATTATTCAATTGATGGAGAACGTATTTCTCGACCTTCGACTCGACGATTTCTGGGACCACCCCGACAACCGCGGCTGGGCAGTTCTGTTTATGCGCTGGGCCGGCAGTTCCAAACTCCGCCAAATCTGGGCGCTATGGCGCAGCACATTCGGAATTCGTTTCGAGTATTTCTGCGAGGCGCGCCTCGGACTGCCACGAGACAACCCTGTGGTTCGTGTCTAGTTTCCCCACACGCCGAGGCTACACATTTGCGTGTCACGGTTCAATGGACTGGTATTGCTGTCCCCATTTCGATTCACCCAGCATCTTCGGGGCGATTCTTGACGAAGCATGGGTGATCGAGCAATTCGCTTCAGGCAAACAGCATAAATGAAGGGAGCGCGATGATGACGGTCAGAAATGTCGAGATCGAAAGGCTCAGCGTAACGTCTTCTAAGTCGTTTGAGGCGGTCGTGGCGGCGCTCGAAGCGGCCGTTGGACATCCCGATATGGTCGAGTTCGGGAAGGCAATCAAGGGCGCACAGACCTTCGCTGAACTGGAGAGTGTGGTTAACAAAGGGCTGGGCAGGACGGGGCTGATGACGTTCATGGTACTCGATCACGGAGCGATTTTGCGGAGGGAGACCGGGCTGGGTACACCTAAAATCATACGCTTTGTGATAGGCAATCCCCTCATCATGAAGGAAATGGTAAAGCATGTGCCCGACGCTGGATCTTACGCACCCGTGACAATTTTGGTGGATGAACGGGCAGACGGCGTCCATTTGTCATACGACAAGATGACCAGTCTTTTGGCTCCCTACGGGAACCTGGATGCTCTCGCTGTCGCTCGGGACTTAGACTCGAAGATCGAGACTCTTCTCCTGGAGTCTGCGGTGTGAAGCCACTTTATGACTGCCAAACGATGTGACTCCAGCGCACCAAGAAACGGTCTTTCCTGACGACGAGCACGCTCGGCTGTTCCGGTATTGTTCTTCGCTGCCCTTGACAAATCCTCTATATTTCTATATCTATGGAAACATCGAATGAGAGGAGCCGTGGCAAGGAAACCCACTCCGGAACAAACTGCGCGTTATGCGGATATGCTCGCCGCTATGGGAACGGAGTCGCGACTGCGCATTATGCAACTGCTACTCTCGGCGCATCCCGAGGGCATGGTCGTCGGTGAGATCGGCAGCGAACTGGACATTCCAAGCTCGACGCTCTCGCACCACTTGGACAAACTGAGGAACGAAGACCTGGTGAAGGTGCGGCGCGACGGGACGTTTCTCTGGTACACCGCAAGCACCGAGGCGCTGCAGGAGTTGCTCGGGTTCCTCTATGCCGAGTGTTGCACCCGCAACAAGGCAGTCCAACCTGAAAAATTCATTGCGCTCTGCAAATAGGAGAAGACCATGGGTACCGATATCAAGGAAGTCGTAAAAGAGAAATATGGTCAGGCGGCGCTACGAGTCCACAGCGGTGGCAGTTCCTGCTGCGGCGCTTCCACCGCGCTGGATGGGTGCTGCGATCCCATCACGACGAATCTTTACGATCCCGCTCAGGCGAGCCAGATTCCCGAGGACGCGCTGAAAGCCTCGCTGGGATGCGGCAATCCGACGGCGTTGGCCCGGTTAAACCCAGGGGAAACCGTACTCGACCTCGGTTCAGGCGGAGGCATTGACGTGCTCCTGTCGGCAAGACGGGTTGGGCCTTCAGGCAAGGCATACGGGCTTGATATGACCGACGAGATGCTGGCACTGGCGCGCGAGAATCAACGCAAGGCGGGCCTCACCAATGTCGAATTCCTCAAAGGCGAGATCGAAAACATCCCTTTGCCTGACAATTCGGTGGACGTGATCATCTCGAACTGCGTCATCAACCTTTCCGCTGACAAAAACCGCGTGCTGAGTGAGGCCTTTCGCGTGTTGAAGCCGGGAGGCCGCTTCGCCGTATCTGACGTTGTGGTACATGGCGAGGTGCCCGCCGAGGTGCGCGCGAGCGTGCTGTTGTGGGTGGGCTGCATTGCGGGCGCATTGCAGGACACGGAATATACCTCGAAGCTTGCTGGCGCCGGGTTTGAGGACGTTGAGGTCGAGCCCACGCGGACCTACTATGTCGAAGACGCGCGCGCCTTTCTTGCCGATCAGGGGGTTGACGTGGACGCCATCGCGCCGCTGGTGGACGGCAAGTTCATGAGTGCTTTCATCAGGGCGAAGAAGCCGCAGGCGAACGCGTCGAAAGGGTAACGACAGTGCAGGGACGCTACAACGTTTTGTTTTTGTGCACGGGAAATTCCGCGCGCTCCATCATGGCGGAGGCGATTCTCAACTTCAAAGGCAGGCCGAACTTTACCGCATACAGCGCGGGCAGCCACCCTTCAGGCGCAGTGAGGCCGGAAGCGCTGCGCGAACTCGAACGCGCTCACCTACCCACGAACGGGTTGCGTAGCAAGAGTTGGGATGAATTTGCTCAGCCCGGTGCGCCCGAGATGAACTTCGTCTTCACGGTGTGCGACAACGCAGCAACAGAGGTATGCCCTGTCTGGCCCGGCCAGCCGATGACGGCGCATTGGGGAATTCCCGATCCCGCTGCGGTCACAGGTTCGTCGGACGAGATCGAGCGTGCCTATCGCGAAGCCTTCATGGCCCTTGACCGCAGGATCGGGCTGCTCCTGTGTTTGCCACTCGCCACCCTCGACAAGCTGTCAATTCAGAAGGAAATCAACAAGATCGGCCGGCAATGATTGCCGCGAGCCGCCGGGGTACGGGTCTGATGAGCATAACCAGCCGACTCAGTTTTCTGGATCGTTATCTGACCGCATGGATTTTCGGAGCAATGACCCTCGGCGTGCTGTCAGGCTGGCTCGTCCCTGGTGTCGTTCCCTTCCTCAATCGATTCAGCATCGGCACTACGTCGATACCGATCGCGGTTGGGTTGATCGTGATGATGTATCCGCCTTTCACCAAAGTCCGCTACGAAGAACTCCCGGAAGTTTTTCGCAATAAGCGAGTCTTGGGACTCTCACTCATACAGAACTGGGTTGTCGGGCCGGTGCTCATGTTCGTCCTCGCGATCATCTTCCTGCGCGGATATCCGGAATACATGGCAGGGTTGATCCTGATCGGTCTTGCCCGGTGCATCGCCATGGTCATCGTGTGGAACGAACTGGCGAAGGGCGACACCGACTACGCCGCTGGATTAGTGGCATTCAACTCCCTATTCCAGGTGTTCCTGTATTCGGTCTACGCCTGGATTTTCATAACCGTGCTACCGGCCAAACTCGGCTTGCACAGCACGGTGGTGAATGTATCCATTGGCGAGATCGCAAAGAGTGTTTTCATTTACCTCGGCATTCCCTTCCTGGCGGGATTTCTCACCCGCTCGGTGCTGGTGCGATTGAAAGGGCGCGGCTGGTACGACCACAGCTTCGTGCCGCGCATCAGCCCGCTCACGCTGATTGCGCTGCTGTTTACCATCGTCATCATGTTCTCGCTGAAGGGCGAGTACATCGTGCGCCTGCCCATGGATGTGCTGCGGATCGCGATTCCCTTGTTGATTTACTTCGTGGCAATGTTCCTGGTGTCGTTTTACATGGGTCGGAAGCTCGGGGCCGATTATTCGAAGACGGCCACTCTGTCGTTTACCGCAGCATCGAACAACTTCGAGTTGGCAATTGCGGTGGCGGTGTCCGTCTTTGGCATTAACTCTGGAGCTGCTTTCGCGGCGGTCATCGGGCCACTGGTAGAAGTGCCGGTCATGCTTGCACTGGTGAATCTGGCGCTTTACTTCCAAGCCAAGTATTTTCGCAGTCCGCAGGCAATAGGGACTCAGACCATACAGACGGTAAAGGGGCGGTGATAGAAATCCGCCTTCCTTCGCAGCCGGTCGGCAGAAGCCCACTTCGATAGCGCTACCAGGAATTCCAAGAATTCCGCGATGGCGGCTGAAAGTGGTTGCACCTGGCGGTCATCTCCTAATGGTCAAAACGATACAGCTATTCGCCGATGCTGCGCCTACGCTGTAGTCGAGGTAATTCTCATGAAAGCACTTGCAACTCTCGGAACCGCAGTCCTTGTTATGTCCCTCGGAACGATAATTCCAGCCTTCGCCCAGCAGGGAAAAGAGGAGGCCAAGCCAGAACAGAAGCAGGAACAGCCGCATGCTCAGCCGCAGGCGCAGCACGCTCAGCCACAACAGCAGCATGCTCAGCAGCAGAGCGAGCCGAAACAGCAACAGCCACAACAGCATGCGCAGCAGCAAAGCCAACCGAAACAACAGCAGCCACAACAGCACGCCCAGCAGCAGAGCGAGCCGAAACAGCAACAGCCACAACAGCATGCTCAGCAACAGAGCCAACCGAAACAGCAGCAGCCACAACAGCATGCTCAGCAACAGAGCCAACCGAAACAACAGCAGTCAGAGCACGCTCAGCAGCAGAACCAAAAGCAGAAGCAGCAGCCACAACAGCATGCTCAGCAGCAGAACCAGAAACAGCAACAGCCCCAGCAGCAGGCGCAACAGCACAACCAGCAGCCGGTGCATCACTCTCAGGAACAGCAGCGCGCCCAGCAGGTAGCCTGGCAGGGGCATCAGTCGCAACACTGGGACTCAGACCACCGCAGCTGGCAGCAACGAGGCGGCTACCACGGCTATCGTATTCCTGACGACCGTTACAACGGGTACTTTGGCTCGGGGTATGGGTTCGTCATCTATAACCAACCTTATATGGTTGTCGGCGGGTTCCCGCGCTTCCAGTACGGCGGCTATTGGTTCACTCTAGTTGACCCGTGGCCTAATTCCTGGGCCAACAACTGGTACGAAACGGACGACGTTTATGTCGTCTACCAAAACGATGGATACTACATGTACAACCAGAGATATCCTGGCGTCGGGATTGCAATCAGCGTCTCGATGTAGGCCCTATCCAGCGCAAGCGTCGGGTTCAGGGAATGTCCGACGCGAAGCTCAATGAGATCTCGAGGTACAACATTGCGCAACCTTAGCGAGCCAAGATAACAGGTGTTTGTCAGCGGAGGAAAAGATGGTTGACAAAGCAATAGAAGTTCCGGAATCGGCCGCAGCGCCTAAGATGCAACCGCAGCCCGCACAAAAAGCTTCTTCTGACCGGGTCGCCGATAAGCACGCAGCTGTTTTAAGCGCCAAAAAGAAGAAAAAACGTGCTGCGCACAGGGTGGCTTTAAGAAGGTCGCACACGAACGGCTGAATGCGGTTTGAGCCAAGAGAAGTCAGCGCTGAATGCACCCCGTAGGAAGGGCTAGCGAGATATTAGTGGGGTGATGTAGGTTGAACTGCAACCGCCTGATACTCCGGCCGCGACTGCAGGAGTTGTTCCGCCTGCCTCAAGTCGAGGTCTTTCGGCACAAGCTCAAAGTCGGACCGGGTCTCATGCTGTTCCTTGCTGAGGGTCTTGAAAAGCAGCATTCGCCCATTAACATGGATGTCGATGAGATCAGTTTTCCAGTGGGACGAGCTGACCTGGGTCCGCTCAATCTGAAAGGTGCCGCCTTTGGCGATGTGGCCGAGAATCCCGAAACCGAAATCCACATTCTCTACCAAATGTCCGCTCAAGCGTGACAATCGCTTCTGATCAGGATCGATCAGGATCGTTCCCGCCATGCTTCGAAGGACCTTGGATTCCTGGGTGGGAGGAACAAAAGCCGGATCGGGTCGAAAGTTGAGCCGCGCATAGACTCCATCCCAGCCGTCATACGTGTAGATGAAGGCGTCCGGCAACAAGCGCACCAGGTTCTCCAGGCGATGTTCATCCGCGTCAAATTGCTTCTTGACCGCAAGTTGCTGGCTGGGATCGCGGACCAGTTGATCGAGGCGGGCAGCCTCCCGCTCTCGTTGTCCTGAATCCAGTGGTGTGTCATTGATTGCGAGAAGACGGTACACCGGGCCGTCTTTCGTTTCAACTTCCACCTCGCTCAACGTCTGCTGGTCGACTACTTTTGTGACGCGGTATATCCAATTACTTTGCGCTGCCCGGTCTGTCACTTCATTAGCAACCATGTCCTTAACGAGATTACTGGCAGACGATTGTGGCTCCGACCCATGCGGGCCAGCGTAAGAGGGGCACACCAAGAGAGCAAGGGCCGCGAGATGAAGATTGAAATATTGCACTGTCCATTAGATGCCAACACAATAGGTTTCACCCCATTTTATTTGGGTTTCCGCGACCCTTTTCTTCTTGGGATGTGAGCAGATGTGAACAGACTGGAATGCCGTGCCTCACCTAACCTTGTAGCAGATGAAACTAGGGAGTTGTACGGGCTGTCAAGCCAGCCATGTTCTCGTTCCTTTCAACTGAGAGCTCTGCAGTCAGTTGACTTTTTACTCAACGCCGTGGTCCGCAACTTCGCAAACACAAAGTAGGTCTATCTAAATTACGGAAAGGGAGAAAGTATGCCGTTACTTCAAGTTGTCATAGTTCTGATCGTGGTCGGAGTTCTTCTGTGGCTGGTGGATCGCTTCATCCCCATGGCAAGCTCCATAAAGTCAATACTAAATGCCGTGGTAACCATCGCCGTGGTGATATGGCTGCTGAATATTTTTGGGCTCATGCATTACCTCACCAACATTCATATCGGCAAGCCGTAACGGAGAACATCGATGCGGAGCCTCGAAGTCTGCCGTGCGGGAGTGTGTGCGCAATGACCGGACACAAGTTTGATTTGAAGGTGCAGGGCCGACCAACCGTGCGAAACCAGGTCGCAAGTAACTACTGGAGGCTCTCAATTCGGATGCTGGCAGTGTTATTGGTGACGCTGATGTGTAGTGGTGGGGCGACAGCCTATTCCGTGTTGACTCACGAGGAGATCGTTGACTTGCTGTGGGCGGATCAGATCAAGCCGCTCATCCTCAAGCGCTATCCTGGGCTTTCTGAAGAACAGCTTAAGGAAGCTCATGCGTACGCCTACGGCGGGGCCGTTATACAAGACCTGGGCTACTATCCATTCGGCAGCGTCGAATTCAGCGATCTGGTACATTACGTTCGGACCGGGGATTTCGTTCTCGAACTGTTGGCGCAAAGCAGCGATGCCGACGAGTATGCCTTCGCCCTGGGCGCGCTGTCCCATTATGCGTCGGACATCGCCGGTCACCCCGCGGTAAACCAGTCAGTTGCCATCGAGTATCCGAAACTGCGAGCGAAGTTTGGTACATCCATTCGCTATGCGCAGGACAAGACTGCGCATCTGAAAACGGAGTTTGGGTTTGACACAGTGCAAGTCGAGAAGAATCGTTACGCCTCGCAGCAATATCATGACTTCATAGGATTTCAAGTCTCCAAGTCTCTGCTGGAGCGGGTATTTCCCATCGTATACGGAGTGCAGTTGAAAGACGTGCTGCCGCGCGAGGACCTTGCGATCGGCTCGTATCGATACGCCGTCAGCCGGCTGATCCCGGAAATGACCCAGGTCGCGCTGCAAACTCACAAGAAGGACATGATGCGCGAAACGCCCGATTTCGCAAAAGAGAAGTTTCTGTACAGCCTTTCCCGCTCCAATTATGAAAAGGAATGGGGAAAGGACTACGTGAAGCCGGGATTTGGTACGCGGGTCCTGTCAACCCTCTTGCGATTTATGCCGAGAATTGGTCCCTTCAAAGGGCTGGCATTCAAGAGCCCGACTCCGCACACAGAGGATCTGTACATCAAGAGCATCAATATCACTGTCGATCAATACCGAGCTTTCCTCAAGGAAGTGGGCACTGGCACGCTCGCGCTGCCCAACTATGACCTCGACACCGGCAATCCGACTAAGGAAGGTGAATACTCCCTCACGGACGAGACTTATGCAAAGTTGCTGACTCAATTGGCCAAAAGCAAGTTCGACCATACGACGCCGGAGCTACGCGACAATATCTTGCAGTTCTACCCCGACGCTCCCGCAGCGATAGAGACGAAGGACGACAAGGCCAGGTCCGCCAGCGTGGCCGCATTGCTTGACCAGTTGAGAGCCGCGACTCCGGTTGCCAGCGCGCAAGCCCCGGCCGCCAATGGATCAGCGGTCCAATAAAAAGCAAATCCCTACGTTTGCAAAAAAAGGACTGTCGCTATCTTGCGAGCCTCAGTAGGAATTAACACAGCATGGCTTTCCGTTATGCTTCAACCAGCTCAGTAGAGAACGCAAACTCGCTTGCGCCAGAGCTATACACGAATCGCCTGCGCCATAGTAGATGTTGAGAGTATCTCCATCGGGGCCTATGGTGTGACCACACGGGAAGACCACATCGTGCACGTCGCCGCCGCGTTCATAGTCGGCTTCCGGCCCGAAGATCCAGGAATCGCCCCGCAACAAACAAATATCTGGCTTTTGAAGGTCAAAGAGAGCGAGCCCGACCCGATATAACGAGCCGGAGGCCGTCTGTTTCACGCCGTGATACAGCATGAGCCATCCCATTGAAGTCTCGATTGGCGGCGACGACATGCCAATCTTGTTTGCATCCCACCAGCCGCCCTTACGCGCCTCCATCATCACTCGATGGCCACCCCAATGGCGCAGATCGGGAGAATAAGAAATCCAAATGTGAGCTCCTAAAGGAGTCATCGGTCTATGGATAAGTGCCCAGAGTCCGCCGATCCTGTAGGGCAAGAGAGCGGCATCCTTGTCGTCGGGCGACATGATGACGCCGAATCGCTCAAATGTCCGGAAATCTTTGGTTAGTGCCAGAGAAACTCCGGGCCCGCCTTTGGAGTAAGACGTATAGGCCACTGCATATTGCTGCAACTCTGGAACGTAGGTGATGCGCGGATCCTCGATACCCCAAAGTTCCTCTGGATGCTTGTCCGGATCAGGCATCAGGGTTGGCGTTGGATCGATGTTCCATCCGTCCACGCCATTCACGGAGCGCGCCATGCAAAGATGGGAGAGACCTCGGCGATCCTCCACCCGGCAGAGCAATAGAGTAGTGCCGTCCGCAAGCAGTGTCGCTCCGGCATTGAATACGCTATTGATCCGATAAGGCCAATCTTTACTGGTCAAGATAGGATTGGTGGAATGCCTGCGAAGAAGAGTGTCGGTAGATTCGATAGAATCAATTGAGTCGATGGCCAAGGTCATAAGTCATCCTACAGGAACAATGAAGTCGGTGTTCCGAAACGTTGGAACGTGAGAGCATCCGAGACCGCCGGCAACCCGGCTAGAGCACAATCGCCGGCACCGTAACATCCTGGACCTGCCGCATCTCCAGAAGAGCCATCAAGAACGACAGGGTTGACTCCGCTCCCTGGTTCTTGTTGGCCCGGTCAGGATGAAGACCATCTCGACAGCCGCCCGTGCTGGAGTCATATAAGGCGGCTTTCAGGTCGTTATCTCCCAGGAACCAATTGAACGCAGCCCAGGCCTGCGAGCGCCAATGCTCATCTCCAGTGGCGCGATAGGCTTCCAAACATGCGGAGACGGTTGCGCTGGCCTCGACTGGCTGCTGATCGAAACGAGCTTTTTCCCCCGCCTTGCAGTAGAAACCCTGCGAGCCGATAGGAACGAAGTGGCCATTCACGCCGCAGCGTTGTTGGGTTGCAAGCCACTCCAGCGATTCGAGACCAGCCGCAAGCAACTGTCCGTCCGATGTGCGCGAGCCTGCCAGTAATAGCGCCTGGGGCAAACGCGCATTAGAGTAGGCCAAACTATCTTCAAACCAGTTCCAACCCGGCGTTTGGGTGACTCGATAGATATTCAACAATTTGTCGGCAAGTGCATCTCTCTGCCTCTGTGCAGCACGGTCACCCGGGAAGCGATCAAGATAGGCCTGGATTCCAAACAAGGAAAACGCCCACGCTCTGGGACTGGTAAAGGCCGTCACCGCCGGAACAGCAAGTTCAAACAAACGCCCGGCGAGGCCCCTTAGACCTTCATCGACGGTCTGATTGATCGCAGTTCCCAGGGCCCACAAAGCGCGGCCGTGGCTGTCTTCCGACCCCTGCGGCTCTTGCCAGTGACGCTCATAGCTCAGAAAATTGCGGAACCTTCCATTGGCCGAATTAAAAGCAAGCCAGAGAAAAGCCAGGTATCGCGAAGCCAATTTCTTCGCCTCGGCTCCATTGGTTCCTAGTTGTTCCACCAGAATCGACACGATCAGGGCGCGGGCGTTGTCGTCGGTGGCGTAGCCCTCGTGATGGTTCGGAACGGCGAACACCGCATGTTGCAACATGCCCGTATCGTCAGTCATTCGATTGAGATGATTGAGCTTCACGGCCGGCAAACTGTGTATGCGATTTGTCGCGACTGGGTTTGGGCTGACCAGGCGAGGGTTCCACATACGCTCGGCCCTGGCTCGCTGGAAGCTGTGCATATAGTCCTGGGCCACGCTTTTCCATACCATGTTGCGGGAGTAGAGATACGCTCGCTTGCGCATAGCGTGACGTTCGGCTTCATTTTCCAAAAGCTGAATGGTCTGTTCTGCAATCGCTTTCGGGTCGTTGAAGGGGACCAGTATTCCGCGCCCCTGATCGAGAAGCTCGAGCGCATGCCAATAGCGAGTCGAGATGACCGCTTTCCCTGCGCCCAGGGCGTAGGCCAGTGTTCCAGAAACTACCTGCGCCTGATTCTTATAAGGTGTGATGTAGATGTCGGCTGAGCCGATGAACTCCATCATCTCTTCGGGACTAACAAATCGGTTATGAAATATGACGTTCTTCTCGACCCCGAGATCTTTAGCGAGCGCCTGCAGCGATTCCCTGTATTTATCTCCCTCGCGCCGCCTGATGTGAGGATGAGTAGCGCCGGCGATGATGTAGGTAACATTGCTGTTGCGAGACAGGATGCTTGGCAGGGCCTGGATGACGGTTTCGACCCCCTTATTTGGCGAGAGCAAGCCGAAGGTCAGCAGTACAGATTGGCCTCCAACTCCAAACCGGTCCTTGTAAAAATTCGGATCCACAAACGCCAGATTCGGAACTCCATGCGGAATGACATCAATTTTCGCCGCCGGGACCTGAAATATCTCCTCAAGGAACTGCGAAGAATGTTGGCTCATCACAATCAGACGATCGGAAAGCTCTGCCAGTTCGACCATCACGCGATGTTGCTCGGGATTCGGTTCGCGCAGCACAGTATGGAGGGTGGTCACGACCGGCATGCGAAGTCTTCGCAGCAACTCCAGGATGTGGCTGCCGGCTGGCCCGCCGAAAATTCCGTATTCGTGCTGCACGCACACCAAATCGACATTGGTGAAATTGAGGAACTCGGCCGCGCGCTCATACGACGGCAGCTCCTCTTCGGTCAGTTCGAATCGCACGCGCTCCGGATAGCTGTATTCGGAATCCGGATCGTTCACCGGCATCGCAAACAGGCGTTCCGTCCCGAACTCGGTCGACACAGCGTTACACAAGTCGGTGGTGAAGGTGGCAATCCCGCATTGCCGCGGAAGATAATTTCCGATGACGGCGATTCGGCTGGGAAGAGAAAGATTGACCGCCGTATCGAACGGCTTCGCCGACTTGATCTCCGACACACGCGGTTGCGAGCTGCCAATTCCCAAGGGCCTCCTGAATGGCAGTGTTTTTGGTAACGACATAAGGGTCCCTTTCCACTCACCGCCCCTCGGGAGGGTGGTAACAACTGCGGCGCCGCCCAGTTTTGGTCTCCCCTGGGAGCCCCTCTTCCGGCAGCGCCGCGATTCACTTGCCGATACGCACAGCTTTTGCAGGCACATCGGCAAACTTCGACTATTTGGTTTCGGCGGTTTCGTGTTGGTTCGCACGTTTTTCAGCAGCATTTACCGCTGCGAGAAACGAGTCGGCGCTGGCAGGAGTGTGCACTTCGCCCGATAGCGTTTTACGGAATGAAACATCCTTGCCATAGATCGCAACGGTGGAGTCATTGTCCTGTTGGATCTTGGCGCCATCCACTGCGACACCGGCAAACAGACCTTTGGAGCGCGAGTAGCTCAAGGCTTCCGTGTTCATCTTCCAGTCTGTGCCTGCCGAAGCATGCCGTCCAACCGGACCTGCCGCCGCGGATGCTTCGCCGCTGAGTTCGAATTTGCTGGAGAGCAGACCTTGTACACCTTTGTCATTCATGAACAACATGACGAGGTCGACCGATTGAGCGCCAGCCTGGAAGCCAAAGTTGCCGCCGCCGATGGAGATGAATGCCGGTGCACTCCAGCCATGGGCGGTCCGGCAGGTAACCACGCCGCGTCCGTGCTCGCCGCCGACAATGAATGCACCCTTCGCCATGTCTGGCACCACGGCAATACACTTGGCGCCATTGAGCACTTCTTCAGGAATGCCCTTGTCAGGTGCAGCCATGATTTCCTGGAGGACGCTGCCGGCCGCCTGCAAGCGCGCGTTGGTGGCATCTACTCCTGAACCGGCGAACCCGAAGGTCGCCAACGACAAAACGACTAATGCGATTCCGTATTGCTTCATCAAACACTTCCTTTTTTCTTTGCAGGTGGGTTTGTGGGTAAGTTTGTGACGGTCGATATCCACCGTAATAAGGTCAGGCAGTTCTTCGGCCGCTAATCAAATTGATGACCAGGACCACCAGGGCAATGACCAACAAAATATGGATCAGGCCGCCGGCTATGTGGAGACTGAAGCCGAGGAGCCACAGAATGAATAGAACGACAAAAATCATCCAGAGCATACTTTCCTCCTTATGCTGGTTATGAGCTCAACGCTTGTGATGGCTCAGTGAAGGCGCCGGTGGCGTCGATCGCACCAAAGGTCGCTACGGGGCCGCTACTCAGCAGCAGCGTCGATGGTTTCAAAGTCGACGCTAGATCCGGCCAAGCAGCAGCAAAATAACTACAATGACGAGGACTAGACCGACTCCACCACTCGGGGCGTAACCCCATGAACGGCTGTGATTCCACGTCGGCAGGGCACCCACCAGAAACAACACCAGTAGAACAATCAAGATAGTTCCGAGCATACTTTCCTCCTTACGAATCAAACCCCGACGGGACGCGACTTTGGTCAGCACTCGCGCGGCCCAGGTTGGCGGCTATCAGGTTGGCGATTGTTGTCAACAGATGGTGGGGATGCTGTCCCTTCGGGTAGAACCTATCTGCGATGATGCCGGCAGGCACGGCATTCCCCTCGTAGTCGCCGCTCATCGCCACAATTGAGATCGACGGATAGCGGTTACGTACATGTGAGATCAACTCAAGGCCTGACATATGCGGCATGTTGAGATCGGTGACGATAAGGTCGGGGACCGTTGTGTCCAAAAGTGACAAGGCGACAACGCCGTTTTCCGCCTCAGACACGTCGTATCCAGCCGAGACCAGCAACATTCCGAGGCTCTCCCGAATACTGGGTTCGTCGTCCACAACGAGAATCTGAGGTTTGGAGCCGTTCGGCATTATGATCTCCAACTGGTGTCAGACTGAACAAATTTCACTCCTCTACGATGTCATAGCCGCAGGCCCGCAGTCTGGTCAAAACGGAACACTCCATTGCGGACGAAAGGCCGACGATAGTCGGAGAAAATGCCTTAGAAATACAAATTGTCGAGGTGAGCCATTTTGGACAGACGCCCGTCCGGAGCGTGAATACGATAGGTAAGGTCAATATGACAACACACTACCTTCACCTATCTGCATCTGCCTGTGGCGAATGCAATGGCCCGGTTATCTCAGCGGCAGGTTCGACTCGAAAAAGTGAAATTGAGAGACAGACCAACATCACGCAAATCGGTTCAATGTGCCTGTCCTGCGGAAAGCGGTACGCCAGCCTGCCAGCGTCAGGCGCGGTGCGCCACGTGGCGCCATTCGAATGGAACCCGCCAAACCTCGCAGAAAGAAACCGATCCTGACCCCACGGCCGGCGCCAACCCTGTAGCCTGTGTGGTCACCGCCACGAGTTAGGGACGGCCGTCCATCGTTGGAATGTGGGTAGGTAGCGCCGCTTATGGCAGACAATGCAACGTCCCGCACACAGGAAAAGGCGCGGCAGAACAACTCGTTCAACCCAGGTCTCCGGAGGCGCGGTCCTGAACTGGTCTCCCTTGCAGACGCGGCAATGGGCGGCTAACAAATTCATTCTAGGACTTAAAGCTCTAACCACTGTTATCGTGAGGTCGTGTTCTTGAGAGCGGCGACGGCACCGGCCTCTGTGGGCGTCAGCCGCGAACGATTGCACTCGACGTAGCCGCTAACGCAGGCCACATAATTGCGTTGATCATCGGCAACCGTTACTTGATCTAATTCCTTCGTCGATAGTTTGGTACGGTCGCAACCTGCGTCACCGTCCCAACATTGCGACACGTTACGCCGGTGCTGAGCCACCGCCGCCTCACTCAGGTCAGATGCGCTCAGTTTTGACAGGTCGCAGGACGACCACCCGCTCCAACAATCGGAGACATTTTTCTGGTTTTCCGCCATGGCAACGCCTATAGCTTCGGACGCCGTCAATTTGGAATGATCGCACGATCTCAGCCCGCTCCAACAATCGGAAACCATATTCTGGTGTGCAGCTATTGCTACTTGAACCAACTCCGGCGCGCTGAGCTTTGAAGGATCACATGACGTCCATTGGCTTTTGCAGTCAGAAATGTTTTGCTCGTGCCTGGCCGTTGTTACTTCGTTCTTGTCAGTCTCGGTTAAAGCCGAGCGATCGCACGAGTCCCAGCCATTCTTGCACGCAAACAGGTTCTGTTCATGATTGGCTGACTGTGCTGAGAGCAGCGCTGAATACCAAATCATAAATATGATCAGAGAAAAACGGCGCGTTCGCGAGAGAACCTTCATTTGCTTCTGCCTTTTAAGCGCGACCGCTGCGAGCCGCACCCATTCCTGGAAAGATTATCGGCCAGATGAGATGAGGAAGCTGAGCAACATTGCTCAGTGGCATTGTGTGTCCCCTTGTCAGCATCGCGCACCGGTTGACATGTGAGGTGGATCAGTCTAGGTTCGAGAGTGAGGCAGTAGTCCCTTTCCTCTTTCAGGTTCTCTGAACTAAGTCAGCCCATCTGAAGTCGCATCTCTTAGCCCACTGTAAATATTTGAATTGCGAGCAGAAGTTCTATGCCAAATCAAGTCCAATCGGGAACGATGCTGGTCCAGCAGTCAGCCATCCTGGGGTTACCCGGGATGGAGAGTGAACTCTACTGTGAGAATTGGCGTTCGTTAGGGGCTCTCGAGAGCTCGGGTTTCGAGCACACAGTTCGGGCTGCCGGATGGAATTTGTTTTTCATGGCCGCGGAGCTGAGAGCAGTGGCCCCCGCCTGGGGCGGGCAGAATGCGCTGCTCCGAGGGGTGAAGCGGCTCCTGGCTCAAACTCGGCTGCAACATTTCAACTGCCTTGAACTGAGCCAGGTACTAAGGAAATACTTCCTCGGCATTCCGTATATCTCGATCGTTGCGCATCCACGTCACATTCAGCGAGGCTATCAGATCCAATCGATCGAGCGACGCGCACAAGATAATACTGCCGGCACTCTACAACAACGTCCCCTAGCGGGTAGCATCCCTGAAGTAGTCGCGGCAGCGCACGTCTGAGACGATGAAGTCGTTCATGCGACTTCGGACGGGCCTATGCGCATGTCGGAGCTGCGGCTCTGAACAAATAACTCGCCTCTTGCCACACGGCGCAGGGCATCGACCAGGACGGGCGCATCCATTGAACGATAGATGACTCCGCGTGCTTGCAACCAAGTCACATACCCTATGCGGTCGTTGTCCTCAGCAAGCACCAGAAGTGCGGTCTGACTCCCTTTCAACAGCGGTTCGATCCTCGAAAATGCCGGCAGAAAACCCGTCGACAAGACCAATACGTGTGGTGTGAAGGCCTTCAAAGCAGTTAGCAACTGTTCGGGAGAGTGTGGCTGGTAGACGATGCGAACGTCGTCGGCACGCGCCAATATTCCTGCAGCCCCAATACGAAAGAGCTCCTGATGGTCAGCGAAGATGATATCGATCATGAGTGGCCCCCCGCCCTGTCGCACTGCTTAATCGGGCTTAGTCCGCTTAAGGTAGCGTGCGTTCGTTTCGAATACTGGTCAAAATCGAACACTCTCATAAGTTTGTCGACACACGGAAATTGGAGATATGAAATCGCAGAGGTCAGGTGAACATCATTTTGGCGAAGGGAAGTGAACTGAGGAGTGCGGGAGCGCGAAGCTTTTTCGGATTTTCCCGCTTATTTGTCGAGAAAGAACTTGAGCATTGCCCAATGCACTCGCACGCTGCCGTTATATTCGATCAGACCCATCTTGCGAAACCGATTCATGAAGAAGCTCACTCTCGACCGCGTGGTGCCGACCATCTCGGCCAGCGTCCCCTGGCTTACCTTCAGAGTGGCGGGATGTGATTTGGATTGCGTCCCAGAGTTTGCCAGCAACATCAGAGTCCGCGCCAGCCGCTTCTCGCTGGAATTGAGAAGCTGATCGAGGAGGCCCCCTTCAGCTTGAGTGACCCGAGAAAGCAAGTGCGCAATGAGGAGTCTCGCGAACAGAGGGTCTTCATGGATGATGCGAACGATGGTCACTTTTGTTATTCGTGTGATTGTGGCCGGGTCTACCGCTGTCGCAGTGGACATCCGCAGAGACGGCACTCCTAAGCAACCTTCCCCGAAAAAGTCGCCTTGGCGAAAGATAGCGGTGACGGCCTTCTTGCCCTGTTTGGATAGGACCGTCAGTTTCACATTGCCGGCCTCGATATAGAACATTGCATCCGCAACATCGCCCTGAGCGAAAATTAATTCCTTATTCCGATACTCCCGGCTGCTTCTCCGCTTGCCGATTCTCTTAAGAAACGTACCGGAATTAAACGTTAGCGTGCGTTGGCCTGACATCAGCATCCCTTACTGCCCCAAAATTTCGCTCAAAAGCGAGCGTACGCTTTGAGAACAGACGCTGCTGTGCAATATCGCTCACCCGGCGGAAATTTAACGTCATGTTGAGCTGTGCAATATTGAACAGAAAACGCAAAGCCTGGTGTTAAAATGTACTATGTCGAAGTGTAGACGTAGCATCTGCGGAGGCGTGAAATGAGCACCAGGGCCATCTCAGCGCGCAGCCAGGATCGTTCCGACAAAAGGCTTTCTTCGGTTCCTTCAGTGCGATCCGCAAATTCCGCCACCGGCGAAATTGCAAAGCCTCCCCGGTTTCAAGCGCCCAAGCCGCAACCCACAAATGGAAATGGGGGTTTTGATCCTGAGGCCTTCCTCGCGAGAACGGGGTTGGGCAGAAAAAGTCTCAGCCTGAAAAAAAATGAGGTGGCCTACGCACAAGGCGATCTTGCCGACACGATCTTTTACGTGCAGAAGGGCCGCCTAAGAGTCACCGTCACTTCCGCGGCGGGAAAAGAAGCGACGATTACCTTGGTGGGCGCCGGGGAGTTCCTGGGGGAGAACTGCATGGTCTCGCCTCATCCAATTCGCCTGGCGACGGCTACCGCCATGACCGACTGCGCCATGCTCAGGATCAGCAAGGCGGAAATGGTCCGCGCGCTTCATCAGGAACCCGCATTTTCGAGGGTCTTCGTGTCCTTTCTCCTCGTCCGCAACGCTCGCATTCAGGCCGATCTGGTCGATCAACTCTTCAATTCCAGCGAAAAACGGCTGGCCAGAATTCTGCTACTCCTTGCGCAGTTCGGCAAAGAGAGCAAGCCTGAGACGGTAGTTCCTAAGATGAGCCAGGAGACATTGGCGGAGATGATTGGCACAACCCGGTCCCGGGTGAGTTTTTTTATGAATCGCTTCAGGAAACTGGGGTTCATCGAATATAACGGCGAGATCCGGGTGCATAATTCCCTCCTCAACATCTTTCTCCAAGAATAAGGGCGCTGGATCTCCCGAGTTCGTGGGACGACCCGGAACGCGCCTTCAAGAGTCTTCTGGAATGGTCTAAATTGACCGTTCTTGCTCTGCATAAAGTGTCATGATGACCCATGATACAAAAAACCAAGAAGAGAGCATTCAGCGTCGTAACTCTTCGTGAGATCGAGAAAGAAATGGCCAAGCCCCGTGTCGCGGAGTCCGTGAGAAGAGATGCTGCCGTTGATCCGGAACCGCGGGAGTCCGGGAAGCGGAGAGCGCTCCGATCATAATCTTTCTCGCACTTTGTGTTTTCGCCCAGGAGAAACGTGGGTTACTCCCACATTAAGCGTTCCAGACGGGAACTTCTGCTGGAAACTAGCGCAATTCGGCGGAATTGCCGGATCCTGTGTCATACTCGACGACGTTCAGACCCCAAATGCTGGAGGAGAAAGTATGTTTCACTTAATCTGGTACGTTCTTATCGGTTTGGTCTCCGGGGTTATCGCGAGATCCGTGATGCACGTGCATTTAACGATGTTCTGGACGATCGTGCTTGGCATCATCGGATCGGTCATTGGCGGCTGCGTTACCCACATGTTTTCGCGCCCGGCCAACGACAGGTATCATCCCGCCGGCCTCATTTTCTCCACACTAGGCGCGATCCTGGTTCTCTTCATTTGCTACAAGCTGAATATTCATTTTCCAAAAGTCAACCCGTTCTAGCTCAGCGACGACAAACCTAGTATCCCGATAGATGGTGAGCGCCATCTCACCCACGTTCAATCAAGACCCCGGCGTTGCTGGATCGTAGGTAGCGGAAAATCGCCGGTCATTTTCGTTGGCCCATTGAACCAGATGCACGATGCGTTCGGGATACTGGAATCATTGGTAGAGACCTGCTCTACGGTCATCAAAGGACCGCCAGATTTGAGCTGAACAACATCCCCTGCCTTAATCTCGTCAGCCATTTTAGTTGCTCCAGGTGTTGCTCAAAGTAGTAAAGAGAGTCACATCATAAACCAGCCAAGCGCTCACGATACGGATTTGTCTGACCAGTCTTATCGCTGCGGAAAATGTAGGTGAAGAACATCCAGACTTGGCGCACCAGCACAATCCTGGGCGAGGAGAGACTTTCTGGCGCGCCCGGAGAGATTCGAACTCCCGGCCTATTGCTCCGGAGGCAATCGCTCTATCCAGCTGAGCTACGGGCGCGCTCCTTGAAAATTATACACGCGCGCAGGTGCGGGCCGATTCGTTGACTCTCAGCCGCCGCTAACTTGCGGGGTTACTCCGTGTTCTTCAACTTCATGCCGGCCTTGTTCGCCTCCAGAAACTGGCGAATCTGCTCGACCTGGTCGAGCAACCGGACCCATTGCTCGTAATAGAGGGTGACCGGGAACCGGCCCAGGCCATAAACACTCATGCCACCCTTTTCGCTGACCTTAAACTCCAGACTGCCTCGCTTGCGTCCTTGCGTCTTTTCCAGTTCCGCAACTCTGGCTTTCAGTTCTTCGTAACTTGGATCGGCCATATAGATTTTCCCCCGAGATAAATAAGCGAATCACTGCTGCCCCGCGTGGCCGGACGAAAGCCGGCCGATTACGCCCGCAGTGCTCAAAACCATGGTACCCGTTTTGCGTCTGTCCCGAATGTGAGCTACTGCACAAAGCAATGTGCGGAACGCGAATCCGACTGGACGGAGCGCACATCTGTTGTGCTTTAATCATCTCACTGGGTGAGGGTGATGCAGTTGCCTGATCCATTGCGGACGACCATCTGGTGGTGCCGGGCATTAGTCTGGCTGGCAAGCTGGCTGGTGCCGCGCGCTCAACGCAGCGAATGGCGCGCCGTGAGGTCGGACCAACTGTGGCATTGGTGCCACTTCCTGGCCGAGGCCGGGCAACTTAATCGAGAAAAAAAAGTCGAGCTCGCAAGGTATTGCTGGGGACTGTTCTTCGAGGCTTTCTGGTCTCGTTACGAGCGCGAAGGGTTCCTGCGGCGGGCCGACCAGATGCGGCGCGCACCTGCAACCTGCCTGACGGTGCTCGCTCTTCTGCTGGTGGCGGTTACCTGGGGAGGCGGATTCATCCCGTTTGCTCGATCGCTTTTCTCTACCGCTGTCCCTAATCCCGCGCGAGTATGCATCATCAGCCTGAATGGGAAATTCAGGCGTTTCCGATCCGAGACCCTTCTTGACCTTACCAAGGCATGGAAAACCAGCAAGCTGCTTGACGCGGTCGCGCCTTACTCGTGGGGACCCAGCAAGCTGGCAGCAGGAAAGCGGATGGTGCCGATCCTGTCGGCCCGGGTCGCTCCTGACTTCTTCGATGTTCTGGGCGTGAAGCCTACCCTGGGACGCGCATTGCAGAGCGGTGACGCGCAGCATTGCCCCAATTGTGTCGTCCTCAGCAACGAACTTTGGAACGTTCAGTTCAACAGCCGTCCCGATACCATCGGCCGCCGAATCGTGGTTGACGGTAATGAAAAGCTCGTGGCCGGAGTTCTGCCGCGTAACTTCCGCCTCGTCTCTCCCGACATTGGAGTCTGGACGCTGTTGGATTCCAACTCGCCGCCTTTCACCAATTTTGTGGAGCGAATTGGCGCCGTTGCCTTGATGAAACCGGAAGCGACCGAAGCGCGAGTGGAATCTGATCTCACCGACCTGAGCGAAAATGCGGGGTATGTATTCCCCGCATCCCTGCTAATGGTCACCTCGGCAAAGTCTGAAATGCGGCGCACGCTGGTTTCCTACTTCTTGTTCGTGATGCTGGCGATCGCAAGTGCGGTGGTGATTGTGTATGCGCGGCGCCAGGGCGCGGGCTTGGGGTCGGCCCCGATGGATCTGGAGCGACGCTTCCGCTGGTGGGGCTTCTTTGGGGCCAAGTCCGCCCTGGTGCTGCTCGCCGCCTGTCTGCTGGCATGGACAAGCATTCGCGCTCTGGCCGTTTCCCTGGTTGGCTCGGTGTATCCGATGGCGGATGGAGTTGCCTTGTGGCTGTTCCTGATTCTCGCGATTGCTCCCCTGTCATGGTCGGTTCGCGACCAGCAGAAGCGCTGCCGTGTGTGTTTGCGGCGGCTGGGTATTCCCATCCGGATCGGCGCTCCCGGCAGCATCCTGTTCAACAGTTCAGGAACGGAAATGGTTTGTGCCCAGGGGCATGGGGTTCTCTACCTGCCAGATTCCGAGGCCAAATGGTTGGAAGGCGACCGCTGGAACAACCTGGACGATTCCTGGGCCGGTTTGTTCCGCGAAGAATGAGTTAGTGTTTCAGCGGCTGGTCAGGCTCTGATTTCGCGAAGCGCCAAAGCTTCGTGAACTGCATTCGACAGGTCGGCGACGCTGAATGGCTTCTGTAGAAATGCGCTACCTTGCAACAGGATGTCGCGTCGGGCTCCGCTGTCATCGCTGTAGCCCGACATGAACAGCAATCGCATTGCCGGGTAACGCTGCGCAAGCTGGCGCGCCAGTTCATAACCTCCCATGCCCGGCATCACCAGATCGGAAAGGACCAGATCGATTTTGCCCTGAAGCTGCTCGCAAACCTCGAGCGCGGCCTCCCCATTTCCCGCTTCGACAACCTGGTATCCCAGTTGCTGCAAACACTCGCGAACATTGCTGCGAATCATGGCTTCGTCTTCGACAATCAGTATGGTTTGTCCACCAGGCTCCGAGTATGCCTCACTGCGCGCCAGCGGTTTCTCCAACGGTGCGGTAATCGCCGGGAAGTACAGTTTGAAGGTCGTGCCTTGTCCCGGTTCGCTGTAAACCCAGACGTATCCACCGCTCTGTTTCACAATTCCGTACACGATCGACAGCCCCAGGCCGGTACCTTTGCCGACTTCTTTGGTGGTGAAGAAGGGATCGAAAATGCGCGGCAAAATCGATTTGTCGATGCCGGTCCCGGTGTCGCTGACCGCCAACATCACATAGCGTCCGGGTTGAACCGGCGGATGGTCGAGGGCGTAGGCATTGTCCAGGTCGACGTTGGAGGTTTCGAGATGGAGGGTGCCACCCTGGGGCATGGCATCGCGCGCGTTGACCGCCAAGTTGAGGATCACCTGCCCAACCTGATCCGGATCCAGGCGGGAATTCTCCAGCGCGTCGCAAAGCTTTGTTACCAGTTGAATGTCTTCGCCGATGATGCGGCGCAACATGTGCGAAGTCTCATTTACCACTGAGTTGACGTTGATAACGCGGACCTGCATGATCTGCTGCCGGCCGAGTGCCAGCATCTGGCGAGTGAGTGCGGCGGCCCGGTCGGCCGCATTGGAAACCTGCAACAGCGACTTGCTCAGCGCATTGTCGGGCGTGGTTTGGGCCAGCATCAGTTCGGTCGAGAGCTTGATCACCACCAGGATGTTGTTGAAATCGTGGGCGACGCCTCCCGCCAGCCTAGCCACTGCCTCCAGTTTCTGCACCTGCCGCACCTGCTGCTCCAGCGCGCTCTGCTGCGTCATGTCTTCGAGGTAGCTGTCAACGTACTCCACATTGGTGTCAGGGCGCCGCGCCAACGTACCTGACATTCGCACCGGCACCGTGCTTCCATCACGCCGCAGGAAGTTGAGTTCATAACCCTGAACGGTGGTATTTCGCCGCAGTATCTCAATGAGGCGGCCGCGGTCCTTGCTGTCCAAATAGAGCTGGGTTGACAGTTTCAGCCGCATGACTTCGTCGAGGCTGTATCCGCCCAGAATTTTCAGCGCCGATTGATTTACGGTTTCAAAGCAGTCTTCTTTGATCAAAGTCCGGCAGATACCGAAAGGTGCGCCGTCTACCAGCAACTGCAGCGAGGCCTGCGATTGCCTTAGCGCCTCTTCCATAAGCTTTCGTTGGGTGACGTCATTGGCCAGTATCAGCTTCCGGTAACGAAGAGCGACCGCATCGATGCCCGTAAGCTGGCAGAGCTACTGCGCGGCAACCACTTGAAGCCGGTGTACCACGGCGAGACGGGAGTGCGGATGCTGCGCGAGCTGGCGCGGAGCTATCTGACCATTATGGAGGATCAGATCCGGGTGATGAACCGGCTGAAAGCGCTCTATCGCAGCTGGGGGATTGCCTGTGCGGGACGTGACGTCTACTACACCCGGCATCGGGCAGAGTGGTTGGAGAAGCTGCGGGAACCAGGTGTTCGCCGCCGCGCCGAGCAACTGTATCAACAACTGGATGCGATGCAACGCTTGCGCCGAGTAGCGCGGCACGATCTGTTGGTAGAAAGTCGTAAGCATTCCATCAGCAGCAAGCTGCGGCAGATTCCTTACGTAGGGCCGATCCGGGCGGCGCTGCTGATCGCGCTGCTACAAACGCCACATCGGTTTCGCACCAAGCGGCAACTGTGGGCCTACAGCGGACTGGCCTTGGAGATTCACACCAGCGGGGACTACGACAACCGTGAGGGCCAACTGCGGCGATCCAAGAAGCTGGTCTCCATTCGCGGGCTGAACAAGGACCACAACCATGATCTGAAAGGTTTGTTCAAAGCTACCGCCACCATGGCGAGCATGCGTCCCGGACCGTTCCGCGAGTTCTACCTGGGATTGCTGGCCAAAGGCATGAAGCCAGCCATGGCTCGTCTTACCCTGGCGCGAAAGATTGCGGCGATTACGCTGACACTTTGGAAGAAGGGAGAAAGCTTCGACGCAGAGAAACTAAAACAGCAAGCAGCTTGAGCGTTTCTGCACAAGAGCCTCTGCCTCTCGCCGATCTTTGCGATGATGGCCAGCCGGGTTCTGCGAGACGCTCGGGTTCGAGGGCGAGTATGAGAATGGCCTGTAGACATGGTGCCTCTGGCACCCAGTCTCTGTGATAACCCTATGCCCCCTCGGATAACCCGATAAAGCCGTAGGCCACGAGCCTCAGATAGAACCATGGTTGACACCGTACAACCGGAACGCTTGCTAAGTTTCGCAAACCGAATGGCGTCGTCGCATCACAGAAAGCCATGCCGAACGGCGAAGAGGTGAGGTCCGTATCACAGCAGAACGTGTCGCCCAGCGCACACGGGCTTCCATTTTGCTCGAATGTGAAGCCTCGG
The DNA here is from genome assembly GCA_963728805.1 of uncultured Acidobacteriaceae bacterium. Lineage (GTDB taxonomy): Bacteria > Acidobacteriota > Terriglobia > Terriglobales > Acidobacteriaceae > Bog-257. Next base: position 137,529 of record CAVSLE010000007.1, on the reverse strand, counting down.
ATGTCCACGAATAGAGGGGTGCCGTCCTTTTTGCAGTGACGCCAGGTTCCCGCGCTGTCATACCCAGGATGGAGGTTCACGGTGCCCAGGAACGTCGGTTTCTCTTCCGGGGGACGGATATCCAGTATCGTCATTCCCAGAAATTCCTCCCGGGAATAACCGTAGGTGCGCGACGCGGCATCATTCACCGACACAAAGCGCAAGCTTGCGCAGTCGAAAACCCACATGGGATAGGGATTCGCGGAGAAGAGGAGGTCCTTCTGATTTTCCGCGTCGCGCAAGTGCGCCGATTCGGCGGCCAACGCCGGGCGCAGACGCGCCAATTCACCATCGCTAGCAAGCTTGCATCGGAGCAGACACAGCAAAAGGGCAGCCCCGACCACAAGCGCGAAGATGACAATAAGCGGCATGCGGCCAGATTCGCGCAAATCTCTGGCGCATATCCGAAGCCACTTAATCCACTGCGCAAAATACGGAAGGTCTTACGTCGATACCGCACATTGCACCCGGTTCGCCTCTTGGATGGGCGTCGCCTGTGAACCACGCAGGACTTCGGGTAGCGCATGAATCGCCGATGAAACTTCCTCCTACGTGGCGCGACAGGAAGAGGTTACCGACCTGAGCGCAGTTGTAACATTTCGGCTTGGCCGTGGATAGCACAATCCGGCGCGCCGCTACCACTTTAGTATTTTGCGGTGCCGATTTGGGAATCACGCCATAGTTGCCAACCTGAGGCGGCGATCCAGGCATCTGTGCAGCAGTGCGAGGGCGCTTCACAAGCGCCGTGCTTGGCGACGTAACAATTCCGACGGTAACCGACGGCGACAAATACAATCGTTCCTGAAGGTCGAGGTATAACATGGCGCTTATGCAGGTTGGTTTGCAAATGGCAGCGGGTAAGCTGCCCAAGGTTGTTAGGCCTCGACCACACGCAATCATTGACTACGCGGTCGCCGGTTCATTCCTGCTGATGGGCGCATTGTGGTGGAAGCGCAACCGGCGCGCGGCAGTGGGATGTTTCATCTGCGGAGGAGCGACAGCCGCCAACAGCCTGCTGACGGATTATCCCGGCGGAATAGTCCGGGGTATCAGCTACCGGAATCATGGCCGGATCGACGCGCTACTAGCCGGCCTCACCGCAGCCACGCCCGCTTTGATGAACTTCAAAGATGAGCCCGAAGCCACGTTTTTCGGTTCCTCCGCCGTGGGACAAACCGCAATTACCGGCTTGACGGATTATAAGTACTATCAAGACCCACTAGCGCGGCGGCGGCGCAAGAGCAAGTCCGCAGCCTAGGTCAAACGCAAAACAGGCCGCAGTGACGCGCGATGCAGTGCGCGTGTTCCCGTTCGTCACCACACCACCTTGTCCGCCCCTGCTACAATGCAGGCGAAAACCATCCGCACGCTTAGGTCTGTGGCAAGTGCCGTGACGCGCGGAGTCCGCCCTGATTTTGCATCGAACTTCAGTCCGTACTTTTCGTATAAGTCTTTAGCCGTGAGCAGGATCGGGCCCGGAGTCACGCCCCTTGGGAGCGCCGATTGGACGATATCCAAGCCGTCAATACCCTTGTCCGTCGCTGTGTTACCGGCGACGCTGCGGCCTGGCAGGAAATCGTTCAGCAGTATCATCGCCGGATCTATAACATCTGCTACCGCTTTGCCGGATCGCCCGACGATGCGGCCGACCTGACCCAGGAAGTATTCATCAAGATGTACCGCACGTTGAGCACATTCGACACCACCCGGGCTTCGTTCATGACATGGGTTACCACCGTCACTCGAAATCTGCTGGTGGACCACTTTCGCAAGGGGAAGTACGACCGCGTCACCGACTCCCTGGATGCAACTCCCGGCAACCAGGACGAGGGCCTGACTCTGGCCGACAAGTTGGAAGACCCCAGTGCCGGACCGGAAGCCCGGGTGCGCAGCCAGGAGGCGCAGAAACTGGTGCATGAAGCTCTGGCCAAGCTGTCTCCGGAGCTGCGCGAGGCGGTTATTCTGCGCGATCTCCAGGATATGGACTACAAAGATATTGCCGTAGTGCTTAAGGTGCCTGAAGGTACTGTGAAAAGTCGCATAAATCGAGGGCGAACGGAACTTGCGAGGCTGTTACAACGTAGTTACAAACAGGTGAGTTGATGCACAGCGAGAACCAATCCGGAATGCAATGCGTCGAGTGCGAAAGCCTGCTGGCCGAAGCCATCGATGGCGCTCTGCACGGCTCTACGCTGGCCGCCTTTGAGGCGCACCAGCAGTCTTGCCCGGCATGCCGCACCATGGTCGCCGAGGCCACGGCCGGCCTGCACTGGCTGAAGGGGCTGGATGAGGCTGAGCCGCCGCGCCATCTGGTGCACAACATTCTGGCCCAGACCATCGGGGCGCTTCCCTCGGAGCACGCCGTAGTCTCGCCGCGTGGCGATGGCTGGCTCGACAAGTTGAAGGGCCGCCTGGCGCCGATCTTTGCTCCGGTCGCAACCCCGCGCTTCGCCATGTCGTTTGGCATGGCATTCTTCTCCATTACGCTGCTGCTCAGCATTGCCGGGCTCCATATCAGCGATCTCCGGCGCATTGACCTGAGCTCCAGGGGCATTGCCAAGACTTATTCCTCGACCCAGGCGCGAGTAATTCGTTACTACGACAATCTCCGCCTGGTGTACGAGATCGAGTCGCGGGTGCGTGACTTGCGGCGCGTCGCGACGCCGGAGAAACAGCCGGAGGAACCAGCGCCCAAGAATCCACCTAAGAACGATAACCAGCAAGACAAGGACCGCACTAACCAGAACTACAACCGCGACGCGAACCAGCCCGAGCTGGCCGCGACTCCGGTTGGGAATGAACCAGGAATGAAGAGTCTAATGAACCAGGCCCGGCTGAACAGGAGAACCGCATGAACTGCGCCAATCATGTCGATGTTCCCGCCGTCGCATACTGCCGTACGTGTGGCAAACCACTGTGCAGCAGCTGCGTGCGTGACATCCGTGGCGTTATCTATTGCGAGGAATGTTTGGCCTCGCAGCTGAGCGGCGCCGTGCCGCAACCCGGTACTGCCGTGCCGCCGGGTGCTCAACCGCAAATCGGGGGCGCAAGTCCCCGCCTGGCCGCGCTGCTGGGATTCATTCCCGGAGTCGGCGCCATGTACAACGGCGAATATGCCAAGGGCTTTGTACACGTGCTGGTCTTCGCCACCCTGATCTGGATGGCCGGACACGTGAATGGCATCTTCGGTCTGGGCATCGCTGCGTTCGTGATCTATATGCCCATCGAGGCGTATCAGACGGCGCGTGCCCGCGAGATGGGTTTGCCGGCCCCCGATCCGCTCGGCCTTAACCGCCTGTTCGCGCAGGCGGGCCCGCCGCCAAATCCGGCCGCTGGAGGAAGCGCTGGCGCCGTTCCCGTTGCTGGCGGCAATCCCGCCACGGTTGTTGAAGGCGAGCCAGTCGAGAGTGCTGGTCATTCTCAGATTCCGATTGGAGCGTTCGTGCTGATCGGTCTGGGCATATTGTTCCTGCTGAACGAAATGGATGTGGTGAACTTCGACCGCCTATGGCGGTTCTGGCCACTCGTTCTGATCGCCATCGGCATTCGCGTGCTGATGCGGCGACGCGGGATGGGCTGGTGAGGAGGGCATCATGAGATTCCGTTATAACCCAAATTGCGTATGCGCCCGTTGCCGTGCCCATGGGTTCATGGGACCGGTTGTCCTGATCACCATCGGGGTGTTGTTCCTTTTCTCGGAAGCCGGCCATGCGAGTTGGATGGATTTTAGCAACACCTGGCCGGCGCTGTTGATCGTTATCGGCCTAGTCATGTTCCTGCAGCACAACGCTTCGGCCGAAGGCCACGTGCCTCGTCCATGGCCCGGCGCCCCAGCGCCACCTATGCCTCCCTATCCGCCGCCACCGCCAGTGGTGACGCCGCCGCCAGTTACTCCGGCCGGCTCGATCACGCCGGGCGGGAGTTGGACTAATCCGCAGAATCCCAATGATCCGGAGGTGCACAATGGCTAGCTCAAGTATTTATCCTCCACCTCCGCCGCCGCCACCCCCGCCGCAATATCAGTATCCGGCGCAGCCACCATATCGCCCGCGGCGCTCGCTTGCCGGTCCGCTAGTGCTGATCGTTATCGGCCTGCTGTTCCTGTTGCGGAACTTCGGATTCCACTTCCCCATCTGGCATTTCTTCGGTCATTGGTGGCCGTTGCTGCTGATTCTTTGGGGCGTGATCAAGCTAATCGAGTACGCTACCGCGCAACGGCAAGGTTACCGCACCTCCGGCATCGGAGCAGGCACCATTGTACTGCTGGTCCTGATTGTCGCCATCGGGACCATTGCGCATCAGGCTTCGAATTACGATTGGTCCAGGATGCGCGACCAGATCCAGATGGACGACGATCTGGGCGGCATCTTCGGCACTGCGTTTACCTTCGACGACACGGTGCAGCAGGCGTTTCCTGCGCATGGCACGTTGCGCGTGGTCTGCGATCACGGCAGCATGAACATCGCGCCCTCCGACGACAAAACCCTGCGCGTGGTGGTGCATAAGAAGGTTTATGCCCAGAACCAGAACGACGCCAACAAGTACAACGAGGGCACCAAGCCACAGGTGAAGGTCGAGGGAAATTCGGTGGTGCTGAACGCCAACACCAACGGCGCCGGCGAACACGGAGTGCAGGCCGACATGGAGATCTTTGTGCCGCGCGATGCCACTCTCGATGTTGCCAGCAAACACGGCGATGTGACCGTCAATGACCGCAAGGCCGATGTCAAGATCGAGTTGCAGCATGGCGACGTTGCCTTGAACGATGTCGCTGGCACCGTGACCATCAACTTGCAGAGCGGTTCGGTACGCGCCTCCAAGATTGCGGGCGATCTTGATCTGGAAGGCCATGTCGATAACGTCACCATCGATGAGGTGGCCGGCGCGGTCCATCTTAACGGCGATTTCTTCGAAGACATCCGTCTCAGCAAGATTGCCAAGACGGTTACCTTCAAGTCTTCGCGCTCCGACATGCAGATCGCGTCCGTGCCCGGCGATCTGGAAATTGCCGGCGACGAAGTGCGCGGCAGCGATATAAGCGGCCCCAGCCGTCTCATCACCCGCTCCAAGGACATCCACATCGAGAACGTCTCTGGTGACTTGCAGCTCGAGACCACCAACGGGAATGTCGAGGTGCGCGCAGCCGACAAACTGCCGCTGGGACGAATCAGCATATCCAGCAAACGCGGTGATATCTCGCTGGTGTTGCCGCCCAACTCGGGGTTCCAGTTGCAGGCCAACACCAACAAGGGCGACATCACCACCGAATTCGACGCCCTGAAGATCGACCAGGGCAAGGGATCGGCGCGGGCCTCCGGCGCGGTCGGCAGCGGCGTCAGCAAGCTGCAAATCAATACCGACACTGGAGACATCCGGATTACCAAGGGATGAAGCTGTGGCTAGTGGGTAGAGTTCTTATTCACCACAGAGACACAGAGGGCACGGGGAGATCCGTGCCTTTTGTTTTCGGGCATGCTGCTGACGAATACTGTCATTCCTAGCAAGTGCCGCTTAGAGTTGTCATCACGAACGGCCTTGGCCGTGAGGGATCTGCTGTTCTCTCGGCGTTGTTCCAGCGATAAAGAATGACAATTCAAGGAACTCGAAACTCGAAACCATCCCCTATCCCCTATCCCCTGATTTTCCTCACCAGCCGTTCCACCTCCGCGACCACATCATCAACGCTCTTGTGGGTACTATCGATGTGCACCGCGTCCGGCGCGGCGACCAGCGGCGATGCCGAACGGGTGCGGTCGCGCTGGTCGCGCACAGCCAGCTCTGCAATCACGCGCTGGGTCTCCTCGGGAGAACGAAGTCCGGCCTGCATTACCCTCCGCTCGGCGCGAACGCTTTCGTTGGCATCGAGAAAAATCTTAACGTCGGCTTCAGGAAACACGGCGGTACCGATGTCGCGGCCTTCCATCACCACGCCGCCGTCCCGTCCCAGCGCGCGTTGGCGCTTCACCATCACCTCGCGCACCTGCGGATGGACAGAAACGCGCGACGCCGCGGCCGTGACATCGGCCTCGCGTATGCGCTGCGAAACGTCGCAACCGTCCAGCAGCACGCGGTTGCCATCTCCGTGAGGCTCAAGCTCGATCCTGGTGCTGTTCGCCAACTGGCGCAGCGCTTCGCCGTCGTCCAGAGGAACGTTCTGCTTCATCGCCTTCAGCGCCAGCGCCCGGTACATGGCGCCGCTTTCCAGGTTCACGTAGCCGAACTTCTTCGCCAGGCGCGCAGCGATGGTGCTCTTGCCCGAGCCCGCCGGGCCGTCGATGGCGATCACCAGCTTGCGGCCTGTGGTCATTCTTTGCTGGTGTCCTTGGCGGGAGGCAGTGGAGTTGATTTTCTGGGACGGCGCTGTACCAGCGGCTTACCGGGCCGTGGCGGCAACGGCGCGAAGCGCGGCTGGAGTTTGAACTTTCGCTCCATCGGTTGCACGGCCGGCAACTCCGACGACGACACCTGCAGCAAAACGCGCCCCGCGACGTGAACAAAACTCAATTCTCGTGCAGCTTGCAGCGCGCTGATGGCCTCGCGAACGCGCGCGCGACCGATCAGGTTGGAGAAGAAGTTTTCCACCTCTTCCTGCTGGACTGCCACCACACAATCGAGATATTTCGAAACCAGCGCGGTCAGCGATTCGGCCACCGAGAGGTGCATGCCCTCTTTGACCGCGTCGGGTGACCAACGGAAGAGGACGTCCCAGAACACGCCTTTCTCCTGACTGTAATCCACGCGGGTAATGCGCAGCTTGGCCCACAATTCATCGAGCGCGCGGTCCAGCGCCGCGGCGGAGATATCGCCCCCTAGCGACTCGCGGAGCCGGTATTCGGAGATCGGCCCTTCCTTCTGGATGATTTGAAACGCGTCGGCTGCGAGCGGAGAATATTCGGAGCGTGCACCGGCTTTCGGCGCCTGGCGCGGATTTCGATCGCCCACCAAGCCGTAAAAATAAGGAAACACCGATGCTGCCACGATGAAGTTGTTATCGGGGAAGACGTTGGCCTCGTAGGCTGCTTTTTCGCGCAGCAGGCGGACCATCAGACTTTTGGCATCGCGCGCGCCTTGATCGGCAAAGGCCATTTGGCGGGCAGGCAGATGCTCGTCACTGCCGGCATACGCGCCGACGAAAGTCGGCACCAGGATCGCCGGCCGTTGCGGATAGAGGAGACAAAATCCCACCGAGTCGATAAATTCGCGCGCGTCGTCGAGCGTGCGGATGGGCCGCCCGTTCAAGCGCCATTTTTCCCGGCGCAGCTCCTGTAATTGCTGTTCGTGCATAGAAATCGGCACTTAGCATTTAGCACTTGGCAATTAGTAACCAGGAGCTACGCATTTTCGCAAGAACCCAGAGACAGACCGCGCTCCAGGAATTACTAAGTGCCAAATGCTAAGTGCTAAATGCTCCGTTCAGATTCTCTTAAACGCCCGCTGAATGTCTTTGACAGAATACCGCAGAACCACCGGCCGGCCGTGCGGACAACTCATGGGGCAATCCGTCTTCGCCAACTCGCTCAGCAGCCATTCCATTTTGTTCTGCTCCAGCGGCATGTTGACCTTGATGGCGGCATGGCAGGCAATGCTGGCGGCGATGCTGGTGCGAATCTTGTCGAGGTTCAGCGCCTGTTCCTCGCGCTCGAACTGCTCCAGGATTTCATGCAGCAGGTGCTCAACGTCGGCCGCCGTAACCCCCGCTGCCGTGGTCTTCACAGCGATAGTGCGCGAGCCGAACGGTTCCACTTCAAAACCGTTGCGCGTCAACTCGTCGGAGATCTCGGCGAAGACCGACATCTGGCCGGGCGTCAACTCGACGATGAGCGGCATCAGCAGTTGCTGCTTTTCGGCGGATTCAGCCAGGCGCTGCTTGCAGATTTTCTCGAACAAAATGCGTTCGTGCGCAACATGTTGATCAATGATCCACAGGCCCTGCGGATTAATTGCCAGGATGAAGGAGTCGCGAATCTGGCCCACCGGACGAAGCGAACTCAGCGAATCCAGGCCGGCAGGGGCGTCGTCGTCCGCCACTACCGCAGAACATGCGTCGGTGCTGCGCGTCATGGTCGCTACGGCCGCCAGGTGACTTCCAAAAGTCTGCGGAGCGAAGCGGGCCACAGGAATCGCCGCATTTCCTTCGACGGCAAATCCGCCGCCCTCAAACTGCAACCGCGCACTGAACGGTGGGACCTCGGGTGGACGTAAGGCAAACGCCGCATCCGCCTCCGTCACCTGCAATGCGTCGGTGGTGAAATCGCGTGCCCCTGGCGTGAGCGAAGGCGAAGCGCTTGGCTGAGCGTGAATTTCCGTGGTGAATGAGGGCACGGGCCGCGTCTTCATCAGCACGGCGCGGACCGAGTCGCGAATGAAATCGTGCAGCACCGAGGACTGCCGAAAACGCACCTCGGTCTTGGAGGGATGAACGTTGACGTCAACCTCGGTGAAGGGCATCTCCAAAAACAGCAGCACGACCGGAAAGACCGTGGGCGGAAGAATGTTGCGGTACGCCTCGGTGAGGGCGTGCTGCACTACGCGGTCGCGAATCAGGCGGCCATTCACGAAGATGAAAATCGAGTTGCGGTTGAGCTTCTGAATCTCCGGGCGCGAAACAAAGCCGTGCAGTTTTACGTCCCCAGCAACCGGGGCTTCGTAATCTTCGTCGCGCCGCCACGGCGGCGGCTGCGGCAGTCCAACATGCGCCAGCGGCAGCAACGCGCTCAGCGGAATCAGTTGATCGAGGGTCTCCTTGCCAAATACCTGATAGATACGTTGCGAGTGATCGCTTACGGGCGGGGCGATCAGCATGGCATTGGTCGCCGAGTGCAGCTCCCAGTGCATCTCGGGATGGGCCAGTGCGTAATGGGTCACCAGCGATGCGATATGCGACAGCTCGGTGGATTCGGCCTTCAGGAACTTACGCCGCGCCGGAATGTTGAAGAACAGGTCGCGCACCGTGATGCAGGTGCCCAGCGGCAGGCCTGCCTCCTCGACGGTCAGCAACTTGCCGCCGGCAATTTCAATCACCGTTCCGGCAGCATCTTCGGGCGCGTGGGTCTCCAGGCGCAGGCGGCTGACGGAGGCCATCGAAGGTAGCGCCTCGCCGCGAAATCCCAGGGTCGCAATGTTCAGCAAGTCATCGGCATTGCGGATCTTGGAGGTGGCGTGACGCTCGAACGCCAACATGGCATCGTCGCGCACCATGCCGCAGCCGTCGTCGGTTACCTGAATCAGACTCTTGCCGCCCGCTTCCACGGTGACACGGACCCGGCGCGCGCCCGCATCCAGCGCGTTCTCCAGCAACTCCTTGACTACCGACGCGGGGCGCTCCACGACCTCGCCAGCAGCAATCTTGTTGGCTACGTTTTCCGACAGAACGTGGATGCGACCCATGCGTTCAAGAGTAATTCACTACTTAGGTACCCACACAGCGGCAAAACGACTTTTCTTTCAGGTTGTCGATCTCCAAGTTGTTGATTTCAGGTGAAGGCAGCGATGTTCTAGGGTTTATCGACTCCTCCTATGGCATTTAAACGGCGTCACTTAGGGCTTTGCCCGTATTGAGGGTGGTCTCTCGAGGGGAGATAGTGCCAACAGCGTCGGGCGGGCTGCAACGAGAAGCCGTTGGCCGGCGAATCCCCGTTCATAAAGGAATCGACATGAAAAATTTGCTATTTTTCGCGTTCTTGTTCGTCGTCTCGTACTCGTTTGCACAAGGCGTGGGGGGCACGGGTGGTAGCCTGCCCATTCCGCCCCCGGGCGCCATCGTTTTCAACCAGGTCAACCAGATGTCGGGATGGACATCGTGTCATGATCCGGGCTGCGCCGGCGGTAGCGGCCAGGGAAGCTACTGGATGGCGCAATACCAGAGACAGCCTTCGCTGTCGGGCGCCAGCGCCGAACTGTTCAACTCAGGCGTGTGGGCCAATGCTCTGTGGTGGAAAAAGTTTGGCAGCCACAACGGACAGACCAATCTGTTATGGGATTTCTACGTTCAGCTCGATGGCGCCTCCGGGGCCCAGTCCCTGGAATACGATGCCTTCCAGTTCGTTGGCGGGTACAACTACATGATTGGCAGCCAGTGCGACATCGCGGCCGGCGTCTGGGACACATGGGATGAATACAACGGCCACTGGCACCACACCACCATTCCCTGCCATCGCTTTCCCGCCGGCACCTGGCATCACATTCAGTGGTACGTAACCACCAACCACAGCAATCACACCTATCATTACGTGTTGCTGGTCGTGGACGGCACGCCCTACACCGTCAATCAAACTTATTCGGCGAAAAACCTGCACTGGGGAGACAACATCGGGGTGCAGTACCAGCTCGATGTGAACGCCAGCGGACAGGGATACCACGAGTGGTTCGACAACTCCAAGCTGACCATCTGGTAGCAGGCGCTTCTCTCACCTTTCGAATTGGTGGAGTTCGGGACGGTATTCCCGGACTACACCAATTCCGAAAACGCCATAAACTGAACTAATGCAAGCAGGGCCGCACCAGCTTTGCGTGGTGTTAGTTGCGCCCCGCAACCCGCTCAACATCGGGGCGGCTGCGCGCGCCATGAGCAACTTCGGCTTTCTCCACCTGCGAGTGGTGAATCCCTACGAGGTCGCTTTTCGCGAGGCCCGCTCCGCCGTCGGCGCATCCCAGGTGCTGGCCAACGCCGAGGAGTACAAGAGCGTGGCCGACGCGGTTGCCGATTGCACGCTGGTGGTCGGCACAACCGCCGTCCGGCATCGCGAACTGCAACATCCCCTCAAGCGGCTGGAAGCCGGCGCGCGCGTGATCCGCAAGCAACTCGCTTCGGGCCGGGTGGCGCTGCTGTTCGGTACGGAGAAGTTTGGACTGTCCACGACTGACCTCAGCCACTGCCACTGGCTCATGCGCATTCCCACACGCGAAGAACATATCTCCATGAACCTTGGGCAAGCGGTGGCTATCTGCCTGTATGAACTGAGCCGCGATTCCAAGGCCGCGGTGCGACCCGAGAAAGTGAAGCGCGCCACAGCCGGGGAGTTCGAGCGCATCAGCGGAGTACTTGCTGGAGGCCCTGCGCGCCAGCGGTTATGTGAATCCCCGCGCCGAAAGTTTGACCGAGGACAAGGTGCGCCGCCTGGTGCGCCGCCTCAGCCTGCAAACGGAGGACGCTGAACTTTGGCTGGGCATGCTGCGGCAGATACTGTGGAAGATTCGCGAAGGCGGGAAATAGGCCTGGTTAGGTTTTGCTTTTGGTGGGTCGGTCGAGCGGCGCGTCAGACTGGAAATTCATGAAATTCTCACGCCTCGAAGGGGCACGGCTTCACAGGCTGTGGAAAAAGTCTATGGAAGACGTTCGATGGAAGCCCCCTGCTTCAGCAGGGGGAAGCTGGACTTCAGTCCAGCGGAAAAAAGCGGTCGATTCTTAAGGATGGGCTTTAGCCCCGGGATTTCGCGATCCCGGCGCTAAAGCGCATCGTTTGAAGTCGAGCTTTTTTCTCGGAGCGCTGAAGCGCTCCTTCCCCCGCATAAATGCGGGGGCTCCCACCGAGAAGTGCAAGCCGCGTGCTTCTCCACACATTTCTCAGCAGCAGTCCCGGCGTTCAGGCAGAGCGTTTTACACGGCGCAGATCGCACATATCACGCAAAAAAGCGCACCTGCGCGGTGCGCCCTTTTCTTACTGGCCAGCGGTTAACGGCCGAAATACTTGGCGTTGCGCTCGGTATACTCTTTCCACTTCTCGGGCAGATCGTCGAGCGCGAAAATCGCCGAAACCGGACACACCGGGACGCAGGCGCCGCAATCGATGCACTCGACCGGATCGATATAGATCATCTCTTCGGCCGCAAATTTCTCGCTGTCCTTCTTGGGATGGATGCAGTCCACCGGACAGGCATCGACGCAGGCTGTGTCCTTCGTACCGATACATGGTTCTGCGATTACATAAGCCATAAAACGCTGTCTCCCTAAAACTCTCGAACGGAGTAAATCAGGCCGGAATGATATCTACGATAGTATCAAAAACCGCTGCCAACGGGTATTGGTAGCAACTCAGAGTGGTGATGCAGTTTGAGTTCTACGGAGTTATGCGACACACAAACTCTGAATCGATGCCCCTCATCACGCCGCATGCACTGGTTCGCGCGCGCTGGCCGGTTCGTACTCGACGATGTAGCCGGCAACGGCGCTGGCCGCCACCGTCAGCGGACTCGCCAGATACATTTGCCCCGGGCCGCTTCGCCCCGGAAAGTTCCGGTTCTGTGCGCTGATGACCACCTGGTCTGGCCGGGTGGAAACGCCCGGCCCGGCGTTGATGCAGGCGCCGCAACTGGGTTCAATCACCTGCGCGCCTGCCTTGCTGAAGACATCGAGATAGCCCTTGCGCACGCAGTACTCGCGCGTCTCCTGCGATCCGAACTGGAGATAAAACTTGCAGCTCTCGGCCACACGCTTGCCTTGCCGAAGGGCATCGCTGAGCACGAGGGCGTACATGTCCATGTCTTCATTCTTGCCTGCGGTGCAGGTGCCGCCGTAGGCGATCTCCACCGGCACCGGCGTATTCAGTTCGCGCACGAACTTGCCGTTGCCGGGATCGCCGGGGGTCGCCACCATGGGATAGATTTCCGCCGCGTCGAGTTCGATCACATGTGCGTAGTGCGCATCGGGATCGCTGTAAAGACCCTCAATCAACGCCTGCGCCTCGTTCTCGCTCATGCCGCGCCGCTCCATCAGGAAGTCAACCACCTTCTGATCGGGCGCCACGATGCCGGTGAATCCGCCGATCTCGGCCGCCATGTTGGTCATGGTGGCGCGTTCATCCACGCCCAGCGCCTCGATGGCCTCGCCGGAATATTCAATGACCTTGGCCAGCGCTTTTCCGCTGCGAATGTATTCCAGCGAGAGCAATTTCAGAATAAAGTCCTTGGCGGTGACGTTCTCGCGCTTCTTGCCGCGAATGATAACCTTCACCGACTCGGGCACCTTCACGCGAACGTCTTTGGTGAACCAGGAGTTGAAGACATCGGTGGTGCCGATGCCGAAGGCGACGCATCCCATCGCGCCCACGTGCGGCGTGTGCGAATCGGAGCCGACATTGAGCTGGCCGGGCAGCGCATAGCTCTCCGTCACGATGGAATGGCAGATTCCTTCCGAACCCTTGCGGTCTTTCAGCTCGCCGTGCAACTTGATGCCGCGCGATTTGGCGAAGTCTTCCTGCTTCAGCTTCAACTGGGTCGCCAGGTCCAGCAGGCCCATCTTGCGCTTTTCTTCCGACATCACTTCATCGAGAAAAGTGAGATGGTCGCGGAAGAACATGATGCTGCCGGCGTCGGTGACGGGCGCGTCCTTGCCCAGAAAGTGCTCGAAGAAAATCGCCGCCATCGGCGTGACGTATTCATGGCTGAAACGCAGATCGGTGCGCGCGAATCCGGTGTCGCCGGGCTTTACCGCCTCCACGCCAACCTGGTTGGCGCCGTGCACCATGTGACTGGCGAAAATTTTCTCCGAGATGGTCATGGGCCGCGGCTTGGTCTCGATCGGCGGCAGAAAAACCTTGCCCTGCAGGCGTGCTACGTTGAACGGAAACAGGCCGCCGTATTCGATGACCTGGCGGGTGATTTCGTCTTCGCCGCGGGTGAACTCGGTCAAAGGGATTTCCTCGCCACTACGGATCTTGTCGATCAGTCCGAATTCAGTCGAGGTCAGCACCCCGAGGTTCTGGCAGTTCTGCTTGTAGATGCGCTCGATGTTTTCCGCAATCACCAGCTTGATGCCCGCCGACATCTCGGCATAGGGCGACTGCTCGCGGCTCGATCCTTTACCGCGGCGCTTGCCGCTGACGGCCGCGACGAAGCCGCCGCGCTTCACATCGCCGCGCTTGATCGGCGTCTCGTTGCCGCACTTCAGGCCGGTGTAGGGAAATTCGCCCAGGGTCTTGTCGAAGAAAAAGCAGATGTGCGCCGGCGTAATTTCGTCGGTGGAGATGTCGTCGCGCAGCTTGGGATTACGCTCCGGATGCTGCGTGTCCCAAGCAAGGTCCTCGCCCGCAAGCTGACGCTTGATGAGTTCGGGGTCTTCGGTCAGGAACAGAATGCGGCCCTGGAGACGAACCATGTCAGGGCGCTTGGCAACGGTGCGGTTCAACAGCGGATTGTTCACTGAAAGATTTTACCGCAGAAACAGCACTCCCGAGGTCCGCGCGCGGAGATGTACGGGGCCCGAAAACGCAAGCAGAGCCTGCATGGTTCTGCCCGCCGGCGGGGCCGCTATTTCGTGCCCTTGATGGCGCCGTCCACCTTCGCCGCAATCTTGTTCAAGGCGAAGCCAACCGCGTTCTGGGGCGAGCCTGTGTCCTGCGCCTTGAAAGTACCGCTCGACACTTCCGACCCGTCACTCAACTTGTTCAGCTTGTAGCTGATTGTCACAAAGTAGTTGGGGACGCTACCGTGAGCTCCGCTCATGGCGGTCAGGTAACCCGACTCGGTGTGGAGCTCCACCAGGTCCATCCTGACGACATACTCGCAGGCCTTCTGCTTGGCCTCCACTAGGTTGTCGTCCGGAATGGACTCCAGCGGGGCCAACGTAAGCGGCGGCTTCTTCTGCTTGGCGAGAAACTTAATCAAGGTGTCGCGGGACCCCTTGCCAGAGACTTGGACTCCAGCACCCGCCAGCGTGCCGACACATACATGAGTACCCGGGGTGTCCTGCGCAAGGGCGGGCAGGCAAACAAGACAAAGAACAACGAAGATTGCGCAAATCGCAAATCGATACATGGTATTGCACCTGCTTTTATGGAAGCTGGCAAAATTGTAGGCTTGAGCGACTGGCGAACCTAGAAGAAAATGCCGGTCGTTATGCAGGATACCCGCAGCACGACCTACGGCTGTGGGGGCGTGGCCTTCTTGACTTCGAGGTACACGCGGTTAGCAACCTGAGCCATTGCCCGCGCAACCACCTCGGATGGCTGCGTCATTTCGCGATTGGAAACAGGACCGTCGGAGATGGCCTTGGGATCGCCGGTTCGATACAGCTTATATTCCATGTTGGCCTGGTATTCTCTCACCTGCGGATTGTTGGGCATCTTAACAAACACCCCACCCTGGTGGTCTTGGGTTGTGCCCGGCCGCGAGGTGGGGGAATTGGCAAAGACTCTTATTTCAACCAGCGTGGTGTACACCACGTAATCGCAATTCTTCTGCTTGGCTTCGGCTTCCACATCGGAGGGGGTCGTTCCTTCGAGTGGCACAGCTTGGATCTTGAGGTGAAGCTTTTTGTCCGGCTTTTCCTGGTCCAGCGCGGTCACCAGGTGATCGCGTTCTACATCGGCCCGGGGGGCACTCGGCCAGTTAGATCGATATTGCATAGTCACCACCCCCACCATGACGACGCGGTTCTGCTGGGCGAATGCGCGCGGCGAAAGCAGACCTACGCCAAGCAATAAGGCGCAACTGAAGCGATGCATGTTCACCTCATAGGAAATTTGATGGCAATTGTACTGGATGGGGGCAGCGGGTTCGCGCCTGCGCTCCAGGAATGCGATAATTTTCCGATTGCGCCGCAGGACGGATTGCGGAATGAAGACTGCAGTTTTGCTTCTCAGTTGTCCGGGCATGCTGGCCCGGCAAGGTGTGGTCGCTGCCATCTCCAATTTCATAACCGCCCATCGTGGCGGCGTTCTGCATTCCGACGATCATCCCGACAACGGGCAGGGTGTGTTCTTCTCGCGGCTGGAGTGGGACCTGGAGGACTTCGACCTGCCCATCGATGAGTTTGCCACTCATTTCCACCACGTTGCCGACCGCTTCTTGCTCAAGTACCGGCTGGCGCTTTCCGATCATCGGCCACGGGTGGCAATCCTGGTCTCCAACTACGATCACTGCCTGGCCGACCTTCTGTATCGGCATCACAGCGGCGAACTGGCTTGCGAGATACCGGTCATCTGCAGCAATCACGAGAATGCTGAGCGCCTGGCCGATTTTTACAAGGTCCCATTCCTTGCGGTCATCGGCAAAGAGAAGGCCGAAGCCGAGCAGGCAATACTGGGCGCCCTGCGGCAACATGATATTGAGCTCGTCGTGCTGGCGCGCTACATGCAAATCCTGTCGCCGGAGTTCGTCAAGCAATACGAATCGCGCATCCTCAACATTCATCACTCATTCCTTCCGGCCTTTGTGGGCGCGAAACCGTACCATCAAGCTTTTGAGCGGGGAGTCAAGCTAATTGGCGCCACCAGCCACTATGTAACCGCCGACCTGGATGAAGGCCCGATTGTCGAACAGGATGTTGTCCGCATCTCGCACCGTGACAGAATTGTGGACCTGATTCAAAAGGGCCGTGACCTGGAAAAGGTAGTGCTTTCGCGCGCCGTGCGCTGGCACCTTGAGAACCGGGTGCTTATCTGTGGAAACAAGACGGTAGTGTTCAACTGAGGATTGGTCGTCCGCAGAACCGCGCGCAAACTACTTGCGCGACTTTGCGTATTCCACCGGCGAGGGCAACTCTTCCAGACCGCGTCCGGCGAAAATCTCCTCAAAGTTTGTGATCAACTCCGGGTGGATGAGTCCATTCGTCGCCAGAACTTCGCGGCTGTCGAGGCGAAACGGAGTGCCGTCGAAGCGGGTCACGCGCCCGCCAGCTTCCTGAACCAGGAGTACGCCCGCGGCAGTGTCCCACGGATTCAGATTGAACTCCCAGAAGCCGTCATAGCGCCCGCAGGCAACATTAGCCAGGTCGAGCGCCGCCGACCCGGCGCGCCGCAACCCATGCGAGCGCAGAGTGATCTGGTGATAGAAGTGAATGTTGGGATTCTTGTGCCGCTTGTGACTGGGAAAGCCGGTACCGAGAATCGATTCCGCCAGCTTCTTTGTTTTGGATACGTGGATCGGTTTGCCGTTCAGGGTCGCGCCCTGGCCACGCGCGGCGGAGAACATCTCGTCGCGGGTCGGGTCGTAGAGTACACCGACTTCGAGTTGCTCATGCTTTTCACCGGGGTCCCCAACAAGCGCCGCTTTTGCGCTGGTTGGGGTGGCGTTGCGCACCAACCCGATCGAGACGCAGAACACCGGATAGCCGTGAGCAAAGTTGGTTGTGCCATCGAGGGGATCGACATACCAGCGATACTCCGCGTCGGGATCGCTGCGCGCGCCCTCTTCACCAACAATGCCGTGTTCCGGCCAGCGGGAGCGCAAGCGCTCGACAATCATTTTTTCGGAGGAACGGTCGGCCTCGGTGACCAGGTCCACGTCGCCTTTGTACTCGATGGTGACGTGCCCGGCGAAGTAGCCCATGAGGAGCGCCCCGGCCTCGCGGGCAATCGCTTCCACCTCTGGCAGGTACTGCGTCATTCCTGACCGCGGGCAGAGTTGCCGGTTTTGGCCGCGGCTGCGCCTTCCGGACGCGATTTGCGGCCGCTGTCTTCCGCGATATAGGCAATCTCGTGCTTGAAGATGAACAGGTTGGGCGCTCCCTCGCGGGTCAGACGCACCATGCGCCGGTCGTAATACTCAATCCAGCCACTGACAATGTCACCGTCCATTAACTTAATGCGAACGGGGCGCTGTTTTTCGCCCAACATCTTGAGATACGCCGCCTCCTGACGAGTGTCGTCGGGCGGTGGAGACTTGCTCTTGCGCGAGTTGCCGTCATTGTTTGATTCCTGGAACGCCATGGCTTGATTCTACACGGCAGCGCACCTGTCAGAACCGCGCGGTCGCACTTGCAACCCCGTGCGGTGTGCATCACTGAGGTCGGCGCGAGCATCTTATCAAGAACGTGCCGCGAAATTGAGGACCTGCTCGCCCGCGTCACCACTTTAAGTCCAGTCCGGTGTTACGAAGCTACGTGCCATCTGCAAGTACTGTTATGCATCTGCAATTTTGTTTAGCAGTGTTGAGGGCCCCGGCCACAATGGCGATGCTGTGTCTCGGCCTCGGCGTCGCCGCTTACTTCGGCCTGCGCAACTCCTCGGGAATTTGGTTTGCTCTATCGCGGAACCGCTCACAGTTATTTTCGGCGGGCGCAGGCATAGCGCTGCTTCTGGTTGTCTTCCAGGTGCACAACCGGAGCCGGCCCCAGGCTAGCGGCAGCAATGGTGAAGACTTCATAGCAACCGCCGCGCCATTTGCGGCAAGCAGGGCCGAAAATCTTGGTGAGGCCGCTCTCACCGCAGTCAGCACCTACCATAACGACAATGCCCGGACCGGCCAATACATCAACGAAACCGTACTGACGCCGGCCAGCGTGAATCCCGCGCGCTTCGGTAAGTTGTATTCCTATCCGCTGGACGGTTATGTTTACGCGCAGCCGCTCTATATGCCGCAGGTGGCGATTCCCGGAAACGGCGTTCACAACGTCGTCGTAGTGGCCACTCAGCACGACAGTGTTTACGCCTTCGATGCAGACTCCAGTTCTGCGATGCCGTTGTGGCGAGTCAACTTCCTGAACCCGGATGCCGGCGTCACCACCTTGTCACCCCCGGATGTGAACTCGAGTGACATCATGCCGGAGATAGGAATTACCGGCACTCCGGTGATCGACGTAACCAGCAACACCATCTATGTTGTGGCGGCCAGCAAAGAGAACGGCGCTTTCTATCACCGCATCCATGCTCTGGACCTGGCGTCGGGAGCGGAAAAATTCGGCGGCCCGCAGCCTGTCCAGGCGACATATCCCGGCACGGCGCGAGAAAGCACAGATGGCGTGCTGGCTTTCGATTCCCGCTTCCAGTTGCAACGGGCTGCCCTGCTGCTCGACCACGGCCGGGTGTATGTTGCCTTTGCATCCTACGGCGATTCTGGCGCATATCACGGCTGGGTCATTGCTTATGATGCGACCACCCTGAAGCAAACCGGAAGTTGGGTCACCACTCCCAACGGCTACCAGGGGGGCATCTGGATGAGCGGCTGCGGAATTTCCGCCGATGCCGATGGCGATCTCTATTTCTCGGTCGCCAATGGTCCGTTCGACGCCTTCGGTGAGCAGCCCGGTGTCGATGTGAGCGACAGCGTGGTGAAGTTGAAGCCGGGGCCGGCCGGGTTGAGCCTCCTCGATTTCTTCACGCCTTTCAGCCAGGCCGCAATGGCGCGCGATGATCTGGACCTGGGATCGGCGGGCGTGGTTCTCTTGCCCGTTCAACCTGGCCCTTATCCGCATCTGGCGGTGACCAGCGGCAAGAACGGCCATATCTATGTCCTCAATCGCGACGCGCTCGGTGGCTATCGGACCGAGGGAAATCGCAATTCGCAGGTGGTGCAGGAAATCTCCGGCCTGCGCGAGCAAATGGGCACGCCCACGTATTGGAACGGCTACGTCTATTTTGGATCGGGAGTCAGCCCGTTCAAAGATTCGATCCGAGCATTCCTGGTCCGCAATGGAATGCTGTCGCATCCAGCCGCGTCGCAAACCCAGGCCATCTACCAGTTGACTCGCAACACCGTCAGCGTTTCGGCGAATGGCGACCAGAATGGAATCGTGTGGGCGGTGCAGACCGACGCATACTACACGCCCAAATCTCCCGGCCCCGCAGTCCTGCGCGCGTACGACGCCAGGAACCTGGGGCGCGAGCTGTACAACTCCAACCAGCGACTGGCTCGCGACAATCCCGGGCCGGCCTCGAAGTTTACGGTCCCTACCATCGCAAACGGCAAAGTGTTCGTCGGCACGGCAAATCAACTGAGCGTTTACGGATTGCTGTCGGCGGGAAATTAGCATTCAGCATTCAGCATTCAGCATTCAGTACTCAGTACTCAGTATTCAGCATTCAGCACTCAGCAGTTTGCGATTTGCAAGTCGCAGGCCGCATAATTGCATCCGCGGAAAGGCTGACGGCTGAGCCAGTTGCTAATTGCTAGTTGCTAGTTGCTTTCAAGGACCTCAATGAGAAAGATCGCCATCCCTTGCGTCGCGCTGCTTTGTTTGCTGGCTGGCTGTTCGTCGGACAACAAACCCACCAGCAGCAATGAATCGCGCCCCACTCCCGCGCCCGTAACGAAACAGGCGGAATACGAAACCGGGCGTACTGCCTTCCAGAAGATGTATGTCTCGGCCCGCGGTTGGGCTGGCGACGTGAAGCCGTTCCGTCTGCAGTCGCAGTTCACCCCTGACGCTGCCACCAACGAAGGCAAGAGCGGACTATGGCGCGGTTCTTTCGCTTCTCCCTCCAAGCGCATGATGAAACTGTTTGTGTGGTCAGGTTTGGTTGGGCCCGACGCTCCCGAACAGGGCATTACTTTTTCCGCTGAAGATAGCTGGAATCCGAGTAATCCTTCGACAGCGGTATTCGACATCGGATTTCTCAAGATAGACAGCGACGCCGCTTATTCGGTGGCACAGAAACACGGCGGTGAAAAGCTCACACAAAAAGACCCTAAGCAACCGGTCTTTTTCGTACTCGACTGGGACACCGCGAAGAACCAACTGGTCTGGCACGTCGTTTACGGAAACAGTCAGGATGAGGCCAAGTTGCGGATTGCGGTGGACGCCACCAGCGGCGCCTTTGTGCGGGTGGAAAAGTAGAAGTTTAGGCAGTGCGGCGCGTCAAAAAAGACTTGCCTTTAGGCTAGGGGGTAAGTCCCCCAATTTCTCAATCGCAGTATTTTGATCACCAGGCAGATTTAGTCTCTTCCGTCGCTGCTCTCGAAGCGTTCCACCAGACCAGTTCTACTTACCCGCGGTCTTGGATGGCTTCCATCCCGCCCAGATGGGAATGCCTTTATCGTCGCGCAGGGTCGCGGTATTAGTTCCATCGGTGATTTCGCGGGCCAATATCTCTTCTTCAGGAGCATCCGGGGCTTTCGCGCCCACCACCGCTACCTCGTCCCCTTTTGTGAACGAGGTGTCAATTTCCTTCAGAAACTCGCTGGGAGCGACGTGCACGAGCCACGTTTTGCTGTCGGTCTTCACCACCAGGTGGAGGCCCTCGAAATCGCCCGGTACTTCGCGGACTTCCACGATGACCCCCTTTATCTTCACCTCATTGGCCGCGTCATACTTGGGGCCCGTTGACTTGGCTGGGTGCTGCCCGAAAGCTGCGGATGAGAGACATGCCAAGATGGCAATGATGAATAGGGGTTTCAACCACAATCTGGAGTTCATAATCTGTACTTCCTTCCGGCCAAGAAAAACTTCCGCGTCTCCAAAGGAGGTGCGAATCGGGAACCAAGATCTTGCGCTTCGTATCCCGCCGCATTTGGCGAACACGGTTGTGGCGTTCTTGCGACGCCATATTGCTCCCAAGACTCCTTGCCCTGCAAGCTTAAACGTAGCTCCACGGCTGCACGGGATGCAGTGAGCCGGGTCACAAAAAGGGGTGATTCCTGCACCAATACCCCTGGCCTCTTGCAGCGCCCAAGCGATCTCCGAATACAACTTTCCTGCCATGGAGCACTCGATTTACGTTTGCGATTTAGCGCTTTAGTGGCATAATCGAGCAACTTAAAGGTGCAACTTTGCCGCCGACTTCGTCTTCGCGCAGGTTTCTGTCCCGGCTCCGGGCTTCAGGGCTTCGGTACGAAGATGGCCGCGTCGAGCAGGTGCTGGCGTTTTCGCGCTTGTTTCTGGCACTAACGTCACTCGTCGCATGGGAAATCCGCCCCGTAGCCAGCGGGCTTTATTATCACTTTGGACGATTTGTTCTGCTGAGCTACCTCGTCCACAGTGTGTTGCTAGTGGTGCTGCTGCGAATACGTAGAGCGCCCACCAGGAACTTCGTAGTTTGGGCCCAGATCAGTGACATTGCCTGGCCCGCACTCTTGTGCCTGTTTACCGATGCGCCCAATAGCATCTTCTTTATTTTCTTCCTCTTCGCGATGCTGGCGGCGGCGTTCCGATGGGGCTTTGTAGAGACGATGACGACCGCCATGATCGGGACAGGTCTGTTGCTGTTTCAAGCGGTAGTGGTGAGGCACGGACCTCCCGCGCTGCAGCGTATGCTGCTAACCAACGTGGACGCGCCACGACTGGTGCTGCGATGCGGATTTCTGTTGTTGACTGGATTTCTGCTCGGCGCTCTCGCCGAAGAGGAAAAAGAACTGCGCGCCGAGATCGATCTGACCAACCGCTTGCTGTCGCTGGCGCGCATCGGCGGTCGTTTCGCCTTGTCTATGCACGATGCAATGATCGAACTGGGCAGCGTCTTTGACAGCCAGCAGGTGTATGAAGTCGTCTGCCAGGGCAGCACGGGACGAGTCTTCAAGTGGGTAACGACGGCCCCGCCGGGGCGCCCTGTCGCCACCCGGGAAGTTTCTCCCGATCAACATGCGTTTGAGCTCATGCGAGGTTATCCTCACACCTTCTACATGTGGAGCACGGGCCGGGGAAACAGCATCGCCGCCCTCGACGACGAAGGCCGGCGGATGGAAACTTCGCAGTTGAAGGATCTGCCGATCCCTGTCGCCGGGGCGCATTCGGTCCTGGTGGTAAGCCATGAGATGGGACGTGACTGGACCGGTCGTTTTGTGGTGGTAAACGCCTACGTCGGCCGGCGCCGCGAACGGGAACTTCATTTCGCGCAGAACATCATGCGCCAGGTCGGGCCGGCACTGTATTCGGTTTATCTATTTCGCCATTTTCGTTCCCGGGCCGGCGCGGTTGAGCGCGCCCGGGTGGCGCGCGAGCTGCACGACACCGTGATCCAATCGATGATCAGTATCGAGATGCAAATCGATGTGTTGCGCCGCCGCGGCACCCACGACTCTCAACTCCCGTGCGAGTTGCAACGCATTCAAGGCTTGCTGCGTCAGGAGGTCTTGAACCTTCGCGAGCTAATGCAGACTATGCGGCCTCCCGATGTCGGGCCACATCAATTCCTTGACTTTATTGCCCAACTCGTAGAACGTTTTGCCAGAGACACCGGTGTGGCCGCCCGCTTTGTCTCCGAATTGCAGGAAGTCACTCTTCCCGCAGGCACCTGCCGTGAGCTGGCACGGGTGGTGCAAGAAGGGCTGGTCAATATCCGAAAGCACAGCGGCGCGCAGTCTGCCATGGTGCGCTTCGGCTCGCAAAACGGTTCGTGGAAGCTGGTAATTGATGATGACGGCAAGGGTTTTC
Source organism: uncultured Acidobacteriaceae bacterium (assembly GCA_963728805.1). GTDB lineage: Bacteria > Acidobacteriota > Terriglobia > Terriglobales > Acidobacteriaceae > Bog-257. The sequence continues at coordinate 114,467 of CAVSLE010000007.1, read as the reverse complement.
CTTTTACCGGCCGCTTCACCTTGACCGAGCTCGACGAGTTCCGGCGTGGGCCGACCGTCATCAAGGAACGCATCCGGGCCGTGGGCGGAGACATGGTGCTGGAATCGAGCCCAGGCCACGGATCCAAGCTCGAGATCACCATTCCACAGAAAGGAAACGAGTCTTATGGATAAGCACGACCCGTCTGTGCGCATTGTCATCGCCGATGACCACACCATCTTCCGGGATGGCCTGCGCCGCTTGCTGGAGGCCGAACCAGAACTGGAGGTTGTGGGCGAGGCGGCGGATGGCGCCGAGGCCGTCACTCAAACCCGCCGCCTGACTCCTGACATTCTTCTGCTGGATTTGGCCATGCCCCGGGTTCCGGGAATGGATGCGTTGCGCGAGCTCTCGAGCGTTGACGAGGCGCTCAAGACCAAGATCATCGTGCTCACCGCAGCGGTGGAGCGCCTTCAGATTGTGCAGGCGCTGCAAATGGGGGCGCGCGGCGTCGTCATGAAGGAAGCCGCCACCCAATTGCTGATGAAGGCCATTCGCACCGTCATGAGCGGGCAGTACTGGATCGGACGCGAAGCCGTCGGCGACATTGTGGACTTCATGCGGATGAATGCCTCGGGCGAGAAGGCGCCGCGAAACTTCGGCCTTACCAAGCGTGAAATGGAGATTCTTGCCGCCATCGTTGCCGGGCTCAGTAATAAGGAGATTGCGCGCCGGTTTGCCCTTAGCGAAGACACGGTGAAACATCACCTCACCAACATCTTCGACAAAGTTGGAGTCGCCAGCCGCCTGGAGTTGGCGCTGTTTGCCATCAACAATCACCTCACGGAGCAGCAAAATTAGATTCTGACCGCTGAAGGCCGGGGCCGGGGTCCGGCCTTCAGACGTTGCAGTTTCAACCCGCCGCGACAACTCCGACCGGGGAGTGTTTTATATTCTTGAGTACTGCCCCTTTGGGTTAGAACATCTTCAGGAGCGATAGCGATCATGAGGACCAGGAATTCCCTCTATGCCATTGTGATGCTTGCAGTGGCGCTCGCCCTTTTGTCTGGGTGCTCCCGGAAACCAATCCCCACCGACGCCCAGATCACGATTGAGATACAAAGTAAGCTGTACAGTGATTCGGCCATCAAGAGCCGTCAGATCGAAGTGCAAGCCGCCAATGGTGTGGTGACCCTCGCTGGCGACGTTGGCAGCGATACCGAACGTGCCGCAGCGGCCAGCGATGCGGCCTCCATTGCCGGCGTAAAGACGGTGGTCAATAACCTGCAGGTGAAGGCAGCCCAGGCGCCTCCCCCGCCCGCGACCCGGCGAACCCCAATCAATCCGCCTTCCGCCGACTCCAAGCTGTACATGTCTGAATCCGGCGCCCGGCGCCGCCGCAAGAGCGACAGCGACGCGCAAGACGCCGGCGCCCCGGTGAACGACGACACTCCGCCAGCTGCGTCCACGGAGCAAACGCCTCAGACTCCTCCGCCACCACCCGCTCCTCCGAAGAAGGTCACGGTGCCGGCGGGGACGCAGTTGATTATCCGGCTCGACAATCCACTCGATTCGGAGCGCAACCAGATTGGCGACACCTTCCATGGCTCGCTGAGCGATGCGATTTTGCTTGACGGGAAAACGGTGGTTCCATCCGGCGCCGAAATAACAGGCCGTGTGGCCGACGTGAAAAGCGCTGGCCGCTTCGCCGGTAATTCGGTGCTCACCCTGGAATTGACGTTGCTTTCGGTGAGCGGCCGGACTTACAACATTCAGACCAACCGTTGGAGCCGTGCCGGAAACGGCGAGGGCAAGAGCACGGCGACGAAGGTGGGCGCGGGAACCGCCGCTGGCGCCATTCTCGGCGGCATCTTTGGCGGCGGCAAGGGCGCTGCCATTGGGGCGGCGGCTGGGGCGGGAGCCGGCACCGGGGTTGCAGCCTCCAAGAAAGGGCAGCAGATCCAGTTGCCGGCGGAGGCCGTGTTGCCCTTCCAGACCATCAACGCATTGACCGTTACATTGCAGAGCAGCAATGAACACAACGCCGGACGCACACCGCTGTCGTAAGCAAAGCGTCAATTCGCGGGCGTGGTCACAACCCGGCTGTGCCTTTCTTGCGTCTAGGTTGGTACGCAGTCTTTTGGGGCTGCAGTATCCTCACTAGAGTTACGAATGCCTAAAATTACTGCCCTGCTGCACACCCATAACGATGCGCTTCACCTGGGCCGCGCCCTGGACTCACTTCGTCCCTGCGACGAGGTTTTGGTGATTGACGACTGCTCGGAAGACGACACGCCGCGGGTCGCGCGAGAACATGGAGCAACGCTCAAGACGGCGATTCCCGGTGTCAGCTTCGGCGCCTATGCCGCCGACGCCGCGCATGACTGGATTCTATGCCTTCGCCCCGACGAGACCCTCTCCGACGATCTGGAGGCAGCTCTATTCGATTGGAAGAAGGAACAGCCGGCAGACAACACAGCCGGCTACCAGGTGTCGATTCGCGAACAGAATGGGGATGGGAAATGGCAAAACTGTCAGCCTCAAACCCGGCTGATCAATCGCAAGCTAGTGAACTGGATAGGCGAGATGCCTCCCGATGAGCCAGGCGAAACGAAACTAAGCGGCGACCTGCTACGCCTTCCTCAACCGTAGGATAGGATGTCCACAACACGCTGTGGACCTAGCCATCGAATGCGCGCTGTTCGTCGTGGGGCTGGCATTCGGCAGTTTCCTGAATGTCTGCATCAGCCGCCTTCCCCGCGAAGAGTCCGTCATCACCCCCGGGTCTCACTGCCCGGCCTGCGGCGCGCCGGTGCGCTGGCACGACAATATTCCGTTGCTGAGTTGGCTGCTGCTTGGCGGCCGCTGCCGCGATTGCGGAGACCCAATTTCGCTGCGTTATCCGGCAGTCGAGTTGCTGACCGCGTTGCTGTTCACCGCGTGCTACGTGGCGTTCGGTCCATCGCTGGCGACGGCAAAGTTCTGCATTTTTTGTTTCCTGTTGGTGGGGCTGATTTTCATGGACGCCGAGACCGGCCTGCTGCCGCGGAAATTCACCTATTCCGGAATTGTGCTCGGTCTGGCGCTCTCCTGGGTCGCACCGACCGACAGCGCTGCAACCCAATTTTTTCTGCGCGTCTACGGCGCGCGGATTCCTCCGCCTGCGCAACTCGCGCTGCTCGATTCCGCCATCGCTGCCGTGGTGGGCGCTGGATTCTTCTACCTCGCGTGGGCGCTGTACTACCTGCTTCGCAAACGCCACGGAATGGGGTTCGGCGATATTGCTCTCATGGCCATGGTGGGAGGGTTCCTGGGGCTGAAGCTCACACTTCTGGTGATTTTCTCCGCGCCATTGGCGGGCACCGCTTACGCTGCTTTCCTTCTGCTCTCGGGGCGCTTCCGCAAAGTGGGTGATGGGCAATCTTCTGGCCGAAAAATGTTTCTCTCACAGGAACTGCCGTTCGGCGTATTTATGGGCGCGTGCGCACTTGTCGCCGTGTTTTTCGGCGAGTCCATCTGGCGCTGGTATCTGAGCTTTTATTAGGGTTGCACAGAATCGTGCCGTGGCATGAATGGGTAGTGTGGTCCTTCAGGCCGGCGACGGACAGGTGCACTAAGAAAGAACGCACCACCCAGGCTGCAACCCATGAAGTCCGCTGTACAAGAGGACCGCTCAGGCGCGCATAGAAGTTGCCTGCCGCAATTGTTTCTCGATTTGTTTTAGATGATGCCGGGCATGGGCGCGATGAACGCGGCGCCAGTCTTTCGTCGTCAAGGGGCCAAGGATGGGATGGTCGAGTATCTTGGCTACGCTTCCGAATCGTTTCTCCGCATTGGCCAGCGAGGCATCCATTGCGACCAGCGCGTCATTGAATTGCCGCAGCGACGGCACTTGTGAACCATTCTCAGGCCGGGTCATCTTCGGCGCTTGTCGACCTGCGGGAAGAAATCCCATCCGGGCCACGTAAAAGGTCGCAAGCTTGTCCTTCAATCTGGGATGGCCTCCCATGGGCTTGCCCGCCTGCAGAGCGGTCTGGGTTCCCTTGGTAGTGGCCGTGTAACTCAACAGAAGATGCTCCAGTATCTGGGCGCAGCTCCACTTTCCTGGCGGCGCATAGCTCCAGTCGTCACGCGACATGCTACGGGTAAGGCGTTCCACTTCACGGCGAATAAGTTCTAACTCTGGAGACACAACACCACCTCGAAGGCAGAGAAGTGGGCTGAGAGCAGCCTCGATAGTCGCCTAGTATGAACCACAATTCTTAATTTTGCTCCAGTCAATTTTGTAATAAGTAGATTAATTCTGCGGCAACCCATACACCTAAGTGGCGCGAAGAGGCGACCTATCCGCAAAGGTCCGGATCTGGTTTCTCTGTCTGACGTCAGACATATGCTGGGTTGTAAATCGCGATCCTAATAATCTGCGCAAAGAAGCTATGAGGTCTGCTTGCCGCGGGTCGGCTCGGTTTGAGTCAGTGACGCCAGCATGGGTAGTCTGGCCGCGCCATAAAGTCCAGCATCGCTGCCCATCAAGGCGCGCGTAACTATGGTGTTCTTCCTGCCCGCAACCTCGACATCCGGGGCCGTGATTTTATAGATAAAGGAACGAACTCTAAGCTCCTCCAGCATAGCTGGCGCGAAAGCGTCCCACGCACTGGCAACCCCACCACCTATTACGTACATGGGCAAGTTCAGCGCGTTGACCATACTGCCGATGCCAATTCCCAACGAGCGCCCGACGATCTGATAGATACGTTGCGACGAGAACGTCGCCTTGAATTGCCAACTGATAGACGACCCGCGAATTGAACTCAACGTCACCGCGTGTGGCCTTGGCCAGATCTTCGGCTTGCCCGCTGGCAATCACCTCGTGTGCCATGCGCACGATCGCCGTAGCGGAAGCGTACTGCTCAAGGCAGCCGTGGCTTCCACAACCGCAAGGATGCCCTTCCGGTTGGACGCAGTAGTGGCCAAGCTCTCCTGCCATGCCGTTCATGCCATGCCAGAGGCGGCCATTCAGCACCAACCCGCCTCCCACTCCGGTGCCCAACGTGTACATGGCCATGTGGTCGGTGTCGCGGCCTGCCCCCAGCCATTTTTCTCCCATGGCGGCGGAGTTGGCGTCGTTCTCCAGAATCACGGGTGCTGCCAGTCTCCTCTGAATCTCATCGCGTACCGGGAAGTTCGCCCAGCCCGGCAGGTTTGGAGACTCCATGATGATGCCGGTATCCATGTCAATAAATCCGGGGACCCCGATACCGATTCCCGCCAGCTGTCCGGAGTCGCGGAACTTCACCTTTAGCGACTGAATCGCACTGCACATTTCGCCGATGACCCAGTCACGACCACGGGCTACTTCGGTTCCGCTGGTCAGCTTCTCCAGCAGCTTGCCGTCGGTATCGACCGCGGCGATGCGCAGGTTGGTCCCTCCCAGATCAACTCCGATGGAATAAATGCCCATATTCAGCCTTTCCAGAGATTTGGGTGGAGCACGCCTCAGGCGTGCATTATTGCTGCCAAACCTGGGGTTCGCGCTTTAGCGCCTGAGGTAATTCTTCTGTGACCTCAGCGGCTAAAGCCAATTCATCCGCGAGTCTTCACTGCACCGCTAAAGCGGTGCTCCACTCTATACCACCTCTACTTCTCTACTTCTGACACTGCGGACAATAGTGGCTGCTCCGTCCTGCGATGATAACCCGCTTGACGGATGTGCCGCATACCAGACAGCTCTCGCCTTCTCTGCCATACACGCGATGCCGCAATTGGAAGAAGCCTTCCTGACCGTCGGCATCGACATAATCGTTTACCGAAGACCCGCCCAGCTTGATGGCTTCGCGCAAGACTGCTTGCAGTGCGACATGCAGTTTCTGCAGTTCAGCGCGGGTAAGCGACGCCGCTCGCCGGCGCGGTCGAATTCCGGCACGGAACAACGACTCGTCAGCATAAATATTTCCCACGCCGCTCAGCAGCTTCTGGTTCAACAGTGCGCTCTTGATCGGAGTCTTGCGTCCGCGAAACAGGGCCATGAATGGCCCGACCTGCGACTTAAGCGGTTCATCGCCGGGCGCGGCAAATCCGGCTGCGCTCTTGGGGTCGATGCGCACCACCGCCAGGCGCCCGAAGCGCCGCGGATCGACGAACCGCAGTTCCCTTCCCGAAGTCAGCTTCAGCACCGCGTGGGTGTGCTTGGCCGTTTCCATTTCCGGCGAAGCGATCAACAGGCGCCCAGTCATCCCGAGGTGCACAATCCATTGCCCGTCAACGGCGGGCACTTTCCGGGACGAGTTTCGCCGGGAGCGCTGCAAATCGAAAACAATGTGCTTGCCCACGCGCCGCACTTGCAGGATTCGGCGGTGCTCCAGCACCGACGCGATCTCCGCCGCGGTCGACTTCAGCGGCTCAGGCTTTTCTCCCAGCCACACCGAATCGATCACCTCGCCCGCGATCCGCTGGTTCAGTCCGCGGGCAATCGTTTCCACCTCGGGCAGTTCAGGCATAAGCTGCTAGTGTACGGCGGCGTCGTGCAATTGAGTAAGCGCAGAAAGGTCTGGATTTGTAACAGGTTCCAGTGGTGTCTGTCAGGCTCGACAGGATTTCCGGTCGTGGTGCAGTAATCATTCCCTGAATTACCTTCGTGCTTTCGATGAGAATTACACAGACAACCATCTTGCCGTCGGCGGTACAATAGGGTTGAGCCTCGATCAGAGGAAAGCAACATTTTGCGCCGGCTGTCGTCACCTTGAAAACCATAGCAACATCCATCGCTCAAGCTGTCGCCATCGTGCTCTGTGCTGAGCTCCTTTGGTTCCTGATCGCCTATTTCGTCGAGCACGACTCCTTCGAGATTGGGCCACTGCTGCTGCTGGTGGTGTACCCTCTGCCGATCGCTGTGGCGGCTTTGCGCAAGCACAATGCCACGCTCGACATCGTGGCGTTCAACCTTTGGCTCGGCTGGACGATAATTGGCTGGGTCGTGGCCCTGATCTGGTCCTGCAACACCGATGTCGAAGCGGCCCCCGCGTAGGCGGCCACGCGATAATTTCCACGGCAGCGCGACCCCGATTGCCACGCACGTTGCGCCACTCTTAGCTCAACCTGTAAAATCTAGGGTACGCGGTTCGTCTCCCTAAACTTCCCCGAATTTTGATCTTGTTCTGCAATCCAGAGGCGAGTTGTGTGCGAATCTGCGCGGCCGTTCGCGCTCGATGGCGGGCGTCCGCAAATGGAGTAGGAAGTTGAAAACTGGCAAGACAGCAGTGATTGTCGGCGCGCAGTGGGGCGACGAAGGCAAAGGCAAGATCGTTGACGTTCTCTCCGAACGCTTCAACCTTGTGGCGCGCTATTCGGGCGGCCACAACGCCGGACACACGGTCACCATCAAGGGCAAGAAGTTCATCCTTCAACTCATCCCCTGCGGAGTGCTCCGCGAAGGCTGCCGCGGTGTTATCGGCAATGGGGTGGTGCTCGATCCTTTCGCCTTCATGAAGGAAGTGGATGCCCTGCGCGCCACCGGCGTGCATGTTAACGGTAATCTGTTTGTCAGCAATCGCGCTCATGTAATTCTTCCCTATCACCGTATGATTGAACTGGCATCGGAGAACGCTCCCGGCCGGGTGAAGATTGGAACCACATCGCGCGGCATCGGGCCGACCTACGAAGACAAGATGGCGCGCAGCGGATTGCGGGTGCGGGACCTGCTCGACAAGCCCCTGTTGAAGAAACACATCGAGAATGCCTGCCGCGAGAAGAACACCATCGCGCATGCGCTGTTTAACAGCGAGCCCATCGATCCCGACAAGATGTTCACCGAGTACGCAGCCATCGCTGATCGCGTCGCTCCTTTTGTGACCGACACTGCGCTGCTGCTGAACCGCGCCATTGCCGATGGCGACTCGGTGATGTTCGAAGGTGCGCAAGGCACCATGCTCGACATCGATCACGGAACCTATCCTTTCGTCACTTCCTCCAGCGCGACATCGGGGGGCGCGGTGACCGGTACCGGCGTGCCACCCACAGCAATCAACATGGTGATCGGCGTAACCAAGGCGTACTGCACACGCGTCGGCGAGGGCCCGTTCCCCACCGAACTAAAAGACGACGTTGGCGAGGCGCTGCGTAAAAAGGGCAACGAATTCGGCGCCGTAACCGGCCGTCCTCGGCGCACCGGCTGGCTCGACTTGCCGCTGCTGCGCTATTCCAACATGATCAACGGCACCAGTTGGTTGGTCGTAACCAAGCTCGACGTGCTGGATGAGCAGCCGGAAATTCCGGTTTGCATCGCCTACAAAGTGGACGGCAAGGAAACGCAGGAGATTCCCGCCCAGGCGTCGGGATACGAAGAGATCGAGCCGGTTTATGCGAAGCTGCCGGGCTGGCAGTCGAGCACGTTCGGGATGGACAACTACAATCAGCTCCCGGAGAAAGCCAAACGCTATTTGGAATTCGTCGAGAAGGAGTCGGGCGCGAAGGTGGGCATTGTTTCGACCGGACCGGGCCGCGAGCAGACCATGTTCATTCCCGAGTTCGCGAAAATGCTGAATAGCGTAGCCGGGAAGAGCAAATAAGAACAGTGGGGGCGAAATGGTCGTACTGGCGGTCACCTGGATGGCAAAACCGGGGCAGGAAGAAGAGGTTGCGGCGATATTCGGCAAACTGCAGGCCGCCTCACGTCAAGAGCCCGGTTGCCTGATGTACATCGTTCACCGGCATCGCACCGACGCCACACGCTTCTTCATCTACGAACAGTATCGCGACGATGCCGCTCTGGCGGCCCACCGCAACTCTGAGCATTTTCATCGGTACGCGATCACCGCGCTGAATGACATTGGAGAACGCAAAGAGGGCGAACTGTATTCGCCGCTTGTGGGCGAGTAGCAATTCCATAATGGTTGTTAGCCCAGGTACACCTCCCTGCACTCGTCACGCCTCACCCCCGGCGGGCAAGGTTTTGTCCTGGTTCAGTTCTTCACGCAACATATCGAAGACCGCCACCAGAACTGACGCCACAACCGGACCCAGAAACAAGCCCAGGAACCCGAAGGCTTCAACGCCGCCGAAGATGAAGAAGAGCAGGACCAGCGGATGCAGCTCCACGCGCCCCCCGACAACCCACGGGCGCAGGATGTTGTCGACGCTACTCACGATCACGACGCAATAAACCAGCAGAAACAGTCCCTTCCCAATGGAACCGGTCAGCAGCAGGTAAATCACCACCGGCCCCCAAATCAGCGCCGAGCCCACGACTGGAATGATGGAGGCGAAGCCAGTAGCCAGGCCCAGCAAGAGAGAAGATTGCATCCCGATGAGTCGCATAGCGACCCCCGTAAGCACGCCCTGCGCCACGCCGACGGTGAGGATGCCATAGACATTGGCAATGATGGTGTCGGAGATGTTGCGGTACAGCCGCGCCACCTGCTCGCGTGAAAGCGGAAGCAGCGTTCCGAAGCGATAGGCCCAGTTTGCTCCGTCGCGAAACAGAAAGAACACGACCACGAACGTGATCAGCGCGCCGGTAATGAAGCGGGCGATCCCACTTAAGACATTCGCGCCGAAACCGACCAGCCATACACTGGCTTTCTGCGAATTGGCGCGGACCATGGAGTTCAGATCGTATTTGGAAAGGTCAACCCATCGGCCAACGTAGTGGAGTGGAGGATCAGCCAGGTTCATCACCAGGGATGTGAGCCCGCCCTCCTCAACACTTCTGCGACTCAGGTAGTGCGCCGCCGTCAATGCTTCGTTGGCCGCCAGCACGGTGATGATGAAGCTCGGCGCTGCAAATACCAGGACCAGAATAAGCGTGGAAAGCAGGGCCGAGCGACCCGGCCGGCGCTTGTTCCGCCGCAAGATACGTTCGTGAATGGGATAAAAGACGACTGCCAGAATGATGGCGAAGGCGAACGGCTCCAGGAAGGACCTGGTAATAACAAACGTCAGCCCCACCGCAATCAGCAACAGCACGGAGAGGAAGATGATGGTGGTGCGTTTGCTGTTCATAGGAGCCGCTCAAGTTGTAACACGAACCCTCTTGACAGGACAGCTTCACCACAGGGACACAGAGGCACGGAGAATTTCCGTTTGCTCGGCCACTTTAACTCGAATCGATTTGGCGGTACGCTAGGGGGGAAGACGCAACTGTATGGCTGGTTCAGATACTTTCAGATTGCACCTTGACGCCAAGCTCTCCAAGCGGCTGGACCGGCTGGCGAAAACCACGCGCCGTGACCGCGACGTTCCTTGCACGACAGGCGATTCGGGAATTCCTCAGCGTGAATGAATGGCAAATCGCTGCGATCAAGAAGGCCTTGCGAGAGGCCGATGCCGGCAACTTTGCCACGGAAAGAGAAGTCGAGGACATGTTCAGGAAGTGGCGCGTGGCTGCACGCAAATGACCGGCTGTGGACCTGAAGCCCAATGAAGCCTGTCCTAGGTTGCATCAGTCTGCCTCCCCTCCAGCCCCAGCTCCCCCGCGATCCCTTTCATCGCCTCAATGCAAAACGTGATGTGCTCGTCCAGGTCGACCCCGAGGCCAGCGGCGCCGTTGATAATGTCCTCCCGACTGACCGAGCGGGCAAAGGCTTTGTCCTTCATGCGCTTTCGCACCGACTTGGCATCCACCTCGGCGAGCGATTTGTTGGGCTTGATGAGCGCTGTCGCGGTAATAAAGCCGGCCAGCTCGTCGCAGGCAAACAGCGCCTTTTCCCGGTTCGATTCGCGGCTCACGCCCGTGTAGTCAGCGTGCGACATGATGGCGCGACGGACATCGTCGGGATAGCCCCGCTCTTTCAGGATTTCATTTCCCTTGTAGGGATGCTCTTGCGCGGTGGGATATTTCTCGTAGTCGAAATCGTGGACCAGCCCGACGATGCCCCAACGCTCCTCGTCCTCGCCGAACTTGCGGGCGTAGGCGCGCATGCAGGCTTCCACCGCAAGGGCATGTTTGCGCAAACTTTCTGACTGGGTGAACTCAGTTAGTAAACACCATGCATCGGAGCGAATCATTCCGCGTTTCTCCCGTGTTTCATGGGTTTTCTTCCGCCTCGTTGGCGTGCGATTGACGAATTTGCACAGCTTTTTCGGTTTTCGCCCGACAATACACTTGACTCTAGCAGAGGAATGCCCCAAAGTTACGCTTGAGTTGAACGTTGTGCCTGCTCTGGCACTCCTGCAACCCGAATGGCCACGACTCTCGCGCCTGTAGATTCCCGAGAAGTGGTGAGATGCGATCAGTGCCATCTCGTCCAGTTCAAAACTGTCAACAATCTTTGCCGTCGTTGCCGCACATCGCTGGATGAGGATGAGCCGGAGCCAATCTTCGCGCCTCCTCTCCAAATTGCAGTTCCGGCAGCGTCCAGCCACTCCGAGGTGCGCGTAGCGCAGGCGATTCGCAGCTTGCGGTTGCGCGGCGGGCTGAGCCAACGCCAGCTCGCGCTGCGGATGGGCGTCCCGCGGACGTACGTCTCCAAGATCGAGAACGAAAAGGCCACTCCGACTTTGTCCTCGCTCAACCGCCTGGCGATGGCGCTGGAGGTCAGCATCCCCGACCTGCTGCGCGCCTGCGGTCCGTCGCGCGAAGACGAGATCAACGAGATGCTGGCCGATCCGTTTGTGGCTGAGTTGCTGGAGTTCACCTCCAAGCTGAATGCCATGCAGTTGTCGAGCGTACTCGCCCAGGTGCGCGACATGGTCATGCATCCGCGGCGGGGCGCGTAAGAGCGCGAGAGAACCCGAGGCGTCAGAATTTTTGACGACCTTGTGCTGTGCGGCATGAAATTGCCCCCGAGGTGCGCTGGTTGGCACTTGTAGGGTTGAAATCCGCGTGAAGTGAACACCGACCGGAAGACGCCGAGGCCCGCTGCCTCGGCGTTTTCTTTTGGCGGCGAGCGTTTCAGGAACATTCGGCGTCTGTGCGGTTTCTATTGAGATGTTCTATTTAAATTTCTGCCATCGCCGCAAGGACGATGCAGCGCGCCGTTCTAGTAGTGCTAGTCGTCTGGAGGCTCCAATGCTGAAAAGCGGCACCGTTCTTTTTGCGCTCCTGAGCGCAGTTGCCTGGTCGCAAGAGGCGTCCACCATCCCATCGTTGCTGACCATCTACAATCAAAACTTCGCCGTGGTGCGGGAAGTTGTCCCCCTGCAACTCAAGCCGGGCGAAAATCCGGTCAGCTTCGACAACATAACGTCGTACGTCGAGCCCAGCTCGGTGATGCTGCGCGATCCGGCGGAGCGAGTACATCTAAGCATCCTCGAACAGAACTATCGCTCCGATGCGGTTTCGCAATATATCTTGTTGCATCATCATCCCCGAAAAGGGTGATGCGCTCGACCTGATCGGTTGGGTGACACTGCAGAACCGCAGCGGCCGGACTTTTGAGAATGCCCACCTACAACTAATGGCCGGCGATGTGAACAAAATCGTCGCGCCCGGGCCACCGATGGGTGGCGTTGCAGGAGGGATTGCGAGCAGCATGGATCGAGCGAGCGTACAACGTCCGCCGGTGACCGAGGCGGCCCTGGACGAGTATCACCTCTACACGTTGCAACGTCCCTCCACACTGCTGAATGGGGAAGCCAAGCAAGTGGAATTCCTGCGCGCGTCGGGCATTCCATCCAAGCGCGTTTACGTTTACGAAGGCTACGCGCTCGATGTTGCGCGATATCCGGGCGGCAATTGGGAGTACATGTCGCAACAACGGGAGATCGGCATGACGACAAATAAACGGGTCTATGTCATGCGCGAATTTCGCAACTCGCAGGCCGATCATCTGGGGATGCCGCTGCCCAAGGGGCAAATGCGTTTTTACCGGCGCGATGACGAGGGCCGGCTGCAGTTCATCGGCGAGAACAAGATCGATCACACGCCAAAAGATGAGACCCTGCGGGTGTACACAGGAGACGCCTTCGACATCATCGCCGAGCGCCGCCGTACGGAATTCAAAACGGACAGCATGCGGCAGTGGCTGGACGAAAGCTACGAGATCAAGTTGCGCAACCACAAGAAAGAACCGGTGGAGGTGCAGGTTGTCGAGCACATGTACCGGGGAGACAATTGGGTCATCACCAGCTCCACTGAATACGTCAAGAAAGACAGCCACAAAGCCGAGTTCACGGCGAAACTTCCGCCGGATGGCGAGCAGACCATCACCTACAGCGTGCATTACACCTGGTGACGGTCGGCGTTATAGAAGCGGCTGCGATTCTGCTGCGTGCGTATCTGGCTGGTGTGATTTGGCTGGGAGTGGGCTCTAGCAGGCCAGACAAGGCCGCAGTTTCGTTGCAAGCGCGCTGGGGCGTATGCTAATTTCAGTAAGCTATTAGAGGTACGCCTTGCGCACTCAAGTGCCGGCCGGGCTGAACCGCAAAGAGGCCGAGATTTTCTCCCACCTCGATCCGGAGCGGCTGCCCCATCACATCGCCATCATCATGGACGGAAATGGCCGCTGGGCCAAACGCCGCCATCTGCCGCGCATCGCCGGGCACCGCTCGGGCGTGGCCGCGGTGCGCTCGACGGTGGAGACGGCGGCGCGTATCGGCATCCAGGCGCTCACCCTGTATTCGTTCTCGGCGGAAAACTGGAAGCGGCCCAAGGGCGAAGTCACCTTCCTGATGAACCTGCTGCGCCGGTATCTCAAGATGGAGTTGCCCACCCTGATGGAAAACAACATCCGGCTGCAATACATCGGCCGCCAGCAGGAGCTGCCGCAGGAAGTGCAGGAGCGCATGGCGTGGGCGCGCGAGATGACCGAGAAGAACACCGGCATGGTGCTCACCCTGGCACTCAACTACAGCTCGCGCACCGAGTTGGTTGACTCGTTCACCGCGCTGGTGCGCGAGGCCTCGCGCAATGGCGGTGTCGAGCACCTCAAGATCGACGAACGGTTGATCGCCTCGCACCTTTACACCAATGGCTTGCCGGAGTTGGACCTGGTCATTCGGACCAGCGGCGAGATGCGGCTCAGCAACTTCCTGCTGTGGCAGGTGGCGTACGCGGAAATCTACGTGACCGAAACGCTCTGGCCCGATTTTCGCGGCACGCAGTTGCTGGAGGCCATCGAAGCTTTCCAAAAGCGCGAGCGCCGCTTTGGAGGCTTGGTCACCGATAACGGACACGACTCGTGAAGCGCGTCCTTACCGCAGTTACCCTGATTCCAATTGTTGTTCTGGCGCTGTTCCGGGCGCCACTTTGGCTGTTCGCGATGTTGGTGCTGGGCGTGGCGCTGCTGGCGGCGAGGGAGTATTTGAACATCGCAGCGGCGACGGGGCTTAGGCCGTTTCGAGGACTGAGTTACGCCGTTATCACTGGCCTGTTCATCGTATGCTACCTACTGAACCCCCATAACACCCTTCCAGAAGCAGTGGTCGTCCCCATGACGATAACCGTAGGCATGATTCTGCTCGCGTCCCCTTTCATCTTCCTGGTGATCGCCATGCGTCGTAATCCACTCTCCCGAGCACTTCCCGACGCATCTGTGTCCTGGATGTCACTGCCTTATGTCGGCTGCACCTTGGCGTGTCTGGTGATCCTGCGTCTGGACCAGGTGTGGGCCCTTTATCTATTGCTTGCAATGCTTATCGTCTGGACAGGTGACGTTGCCGCCTTCTACCTCGGGCGCGCTTTCGGCAGGCACAAAATGGCGCCGCGCGTGAGTCCGGGCAAAACTTGGGAGGGGGCTGTTGCATCCGTTCTTGGCGCCGTTGCGATGGGCTGGTCACTATTCTATTTCTTCCCGGAGATAGCGATCTTCTTCACAAGAATCCATTTGATTTACGGTTTCTTCTACAACAATTATTTTCCCTACTCGCCCCAAACTGTGCCTCGCGTTCCGTGGTGGGTTGGGGTCCTGTTTGCCCTCTCACTTAATATCGCAGCGCAGTGCGGCGACCTGGTTGAATCGGCCCTGAAGCGGGGCGCTGGAGTCAAAGACTCAGGAACTCTGCTGCCGGGTCATGGCGGAGTGCTTGACCGAGTTGACGCTTTACTCTTTGCATTGCCGGTTATGCTTTTGTTTCATCGTGTTTTCTTTCCATACATTCCGCTTCCGGGCAACGTGTAGATTGGGTCTCATGAAGCGCATCGCCATCCTCGGTTCCACTGGCTCCATCGGGAAGAGCACGCTCAGCATTGTTGAGAGCTTTCCTGAGCGTTTTTCCGTGGTCAGCATGGCAGCGGGCAACAACGTCGAGCTGGCCTTCGAGCAGGCGCGCCGGTGGCGTCCTCAGATCCTGTCGATGGCGACCGCCGATGCCGCCAGCCAGGTGCAGAACAAGCTAAACAAGGCTGGACTGGCAAGCGCTATCGAAACGGTGTACGGCTCGTCTGGGTCGGTCAGGGTCTCGACTCATCCCAACGCCGACTTCGTGGTGAGCGCCATCGTGGGTGTCGCGGGACTGGAAGCCACATACGAAGCGGTCAAAGCCGGCAAGACCGTTGGCTTGGCCAACAAAGAATGCCTGGTCGCCGCCGGCGACTTGATAACGGCTGAAGCTCGCAGACAGGGCAAGCCGCTGCTGCCCATCGACAGCGAGCACAACGCGATTCACCAGTGCATGCGCGGTGGCCGCCGCAACGAAGTTCAGCGGGTCTGGCTGACCGCCTCTGGCGGCCCATTTCTGCATACTCCCGCCAGCAACTTCGCCAACATCACCGTCGAGCAGGCGCTCAACCACCCCACCTGGAAGATGGGCAAGCGCATCACCATCGACTCGGCAACCCTGATGAATAAAGGATTTGAGGTCATCGAGGCCTGCCGCTTGTTCGACATGCCGCCGAGCCAGATCAGCGTTCTGGTGCATCCGCAGAGCACCATCCACTCCATGGTCGAGTTTGTGGACGGTAGCCTGCTGGCCCAGCTCTCGGTAACCGACATGCGATTACCGATTCTGTATGCGCTGTGTCATCCGGATCGCATCGCATCGGACCTGCGATTTCCGGTGGCGGAGCTGCGGCGGCTGGATTTCATGCCTCCCGATTTGGAGAAGTTTCCCTGCTTACGTTTGGCTTACCAGGCAGTCGAAGCAGGAGGCGCGAAGACGATCGCCTTGAATGCAGCGGACGAAGTCGCGGTGGCGGCCTTTCTCGAAGGAAGTATTGGATTTCTGGATATTCCGGCTACAATAGAAGCCGTTGTCAGGGAAACACCCGCGCGAATCCCGGAATCCATACAGGAAGTGTTGGCGGTGGATAATAATGCGCGTCTCCGCGCACGCGAACGCATCCAATGTGTGCACTCCAGAACGTGACTTCTGGGTGCCTCGTTCTGGCATTCTTTTTTGGCCGGGGCGGAAAGGTCACCCTGAAACACCCTCGGACTGCTCCCCTTAGTTAAAAAGGTATATGGAATCGTTTCTAATTGCAGTGGCCTCGATGGCGGTAGTGCTCGGGATCATGATCCTGGTGCATGAGTTAGGCCATTTCGCGGCTGCTAAGTGGTTTGGTGTGCGAGTCGATGTTTTCTCCATCGGCTTCGGCAAGCGTCTGGCGGGCTTCGCCCGTGGTGGAACCGACTATCGCATCAGCGCACTGCCCCTGGGCGGATACGTAAAGATGGCGGGCGAGAGTCCGCTGGAGTCGCGCAGCGGCGCGCCCGACGAGTTCATGTCGCACCCCCGCTGGCAGCGCTTCGTGATCGCCCTCGCGGGCCCGGCCATGAATATCATCCTGGCCGTCGTGCTTCTAACCGGCGTGTTCATGGTGCACTACGAGCATCCCGTCTATCTCGACCAGCCGGCGGTGGTGGGTTGGGTGCTGGAAAATTCGCCCGCGGCCAAGGCCGGGATCGAGCAGGGCGATCGCATCGTACGCGTTGATGGCCAGCAGAATCCCAACTGGGAAGATGTCCTGCTCAAAGTGGCTGTCACCTCCAAGGGGCCGCTGGATGTCGCCATTCAGCGCGGCAACGAGATCCTGGAAAAACAAGTCCAGCCCGAGCGTGATGCGTCGGACCAATACGACTCCGTGGGCTGGTTGCCGGACGAACCGATCACCGTAACTTATCTTGAGTCTGACATGCCCGCAGCCAAGGCTGGGCTGAAGGTGGGCGACGAGGTTGTCGCAGTGAACGGCACCCCGATGCGTTCGCTGCTTTCTGTCATCCACTACCTGAAGCAGAACGGCGACAAGCCGGTGGACGTCACTGCGATTCGCATCGGACAGAAGTTCGATATCAAAGTAACGCCTGCGCTGACCGAAGACAACGGGCAGAAGAATTATCGCCTCGGCTTCCAATCGCGGCCGGTGCAAATCGACAAGCTGCCGTTCGCTCAGGCGCTCAATCGTTCGCTCGACGAAAACAGACGCTATTCGCTGCTGATCGTTGACCTGGTCCGCAAATTAGTAGAGCACAAGGCGTCCATCAAGCAAATGGAAGGCCCAATCGGCATCGCGCGTGCTTCCGGAGATGCGGCTCGCCAGCCAGGATGGACCCCGCTGCTGAGCTTGATGGCCATGATCAGCCTCAACCTGGGCATCTTCAACCTGCTGCCGATCCCCATCCTCGATGGTGGCATCATCATGTTTCTGGTCATTGAGGGCGTTCTACGGCGCGACATCAAACCGCGAATCAAGGAACGTATCTATCAAACCGCGTTTGTCTTCCTGATACTGTTCGCGGCGGTCGTCATCTACAACGATCTGATGAAAGCCCTGCCCGGACTGGCGCAACGGCTTCCTTGAGGGAATGAGTTTTGGGTGATGAAACGGGGCGCATGATGCGCTCCGTTTTAGTTTCCGGTGAGAAACGACGCGTGCCATCCTGAGCGGAGCGCGAGTCCGACGTGTCGGGGTACGTTGATTCAGTTGCGGCGAGCGTGCCCTAAACAGGAAAGGCTCCCATATCTGGGAGCCTCTCAGGTTCGACGAAAATGTTGTTTACGACTGCGAGCCGTCCTTGCGCTTCAGCGTGGGACGGTCGTCGTCGGTCTTGGTCGTGCCGGTGCCGGTGCCGGTATCGGTGGAAGGATTGTCGGCAGTGGCCCGCCGCAGTGTCGGCCGGTCTTTGTTGTCCTTGTCGTTCTGCACCTTGTGCCGGTTCTGGATCGAGGCCAGGCGCGCCTTCACGTTTTCGAACTCCGAGGTGTCCACAATGTACTCGGGACGCGCCGGAAGAACGGTTTTCATCTCCTGCTGCGCCGCCGCAACGCGGTCTGGCGTCATAGGATGAGAAGCGAATGCCTTGGCGATGGTGCCGGGCTTCTTCTTCTCCTGCGCTTCGACCTTTTCAAAGAATGAGATGAACGACTGTGGATCGTATCCCGCCTTGTACATGTATTCCATGCCCAGGAAGTCGGCCTGCGCCTCAAAGGTGCGCGAGAACTTCATGAAGGTCAGAGGTACGCCGATGCTCAAGGCCGCCTGCGTGCCTTCGTACACCGCCCAGCCTCCGGGCACGAAGATCAGCGGAATGGTAGCCAGGTTGGCGATATTGCTTCGGGTCTGCTCGCGAGCTACGTGACAGGCGGCGACGTGACCGATTTCGTGCGCCATCACTCCAGCCAGTTCAGCCTCGTTATCGGCTGCGAGAATCAAGCCCGAGTTCACGTAGAAGAACCCGCCGGGTAGGGCGAAGGCGTTGAGTTCGTCGGTGTCAATCACCTTGATGGTAAACGGAACCTTGGCATCTGAGTTCCGTACCAGGTTTTGCCCGAGACGGTTTATGTATTCCGTGACGACTGGATCGCTGACCATCTTGGCGCCGTGCTCCACTTGTTGGGAGTAGGCGCGCCCCATGGCCACCTGCTTGTCGAGCGAGTACCAATTGCCCATCCCCTTGTCGCAGCCGACGTTGCGGTTTCCGATGGCGTCAATGTTGTTCATCGTGCTGGGACTGGGAGCATTCTTGTCCGGCTTGTCCGGCTTCTCGGGCGCGGCCTGGCTGGAAGTGTCGGGCGTCGGCGCGTTCGCGGTGTCTGCCGCCGGCGGATTGGACGGGCCGTTCGAGTCCTGAGGCGAAGAGCTCTGGTTCTGCGCAATGCCGAGGGGAACCAATATAAGTGCGAGCGCACAGCAGCCGAGGTAACGGGATAGGTAACGCATGTAACACACCTTTTCGGGCCCGACCGCAGGCCAGATAGACTTCAGCCTGCGAGTCCCTAAGCCCTGTTATAAACCCACATCGGGAGGGTTTGTTGTTTTATTCTCGTCCCTTTCGATGGACAAGTCCACCTCCGCATAGACGGCCTAACTGATCAGATGTTGGGTTCCTGTTAAGGGTTCCGCATTTCGCCGCGATTGGTTTCAAAATCTTGGGCTGATGTTGTTGACACAACCCCTCCGCCTGCCGGGGTAGCCGCAGTGTTTCGACGCAGAGCACGAATGGCCAACCAAGCCATCGTAGCCGCCCAAAAAATCAATAACAACCGCCAACCAGAGCGCAGGTCGAAGGCCGCATCCAGCTCATATTGCCAAAGCACGATATAGCCCATGCCAAGCACAAACAAACTCACGTACCTCGTGACCGTCGTCTGAAAGGGCGAAATTGGCCTATCTCGCTGAAACATAACTGCATAGATCCATCCGGTCTTGCTGACTGCCAACGCCAGCAATGGGGGCAACAATAGTCGAATCCAAGTCTGGACGCTCATAGGGGCAGGATATCGACGAGAAGCGGAACAGTCCAGAGAACTCTTTGTGCCGTGTTAGACTTTTACTCAGTCCTGTATGGCTCAAATTCAGCGCAGAAAAACTTACACAGCTTCGGTGGGCGGGATCCGCGTCGGCAGCGATGCACCAATTGTGGTGCAGTCCATGACCAACACCGACACCGCCGATATTGACGGCACCATTCGCCAATGCATGGCCCTTGCCCGCGCCGGTTCCGAATTGGTGCGTGTGACCGTTAACAACGACGCCGCTGCGGCTGCCGTTCCTCACATTGTGGACGGGCTGGATCGTCTCGGCGTTCCGGTGCCGATCATCGGCGATTTCCACTACAACGGACACATTCTGCTGAAGAAGTATCCCGCGTGCGCGCAGACGCTGGCCAAATATCGCATCAATCCCGGCAATGTCTCGATCGGCAAGAAAGACGACGACAACTTCCGCACCATGATCGAAGTTGCCATCGCAAACAATAAGCCGGTGCGCATTGGCGTCAACTGGGGTTCGCTGGACCAGTCGCTGCTGACACGCTTGATGGATGAGAACTCCAAGCTCGACGATCCCAAAGACGCTCGCGACGTGACCATGGAAGCAATGGTCCTGAGCGCGCTGCGCTCGGCCGACCTTGCGGTCAGCTACGGCTTGCGCAAAGACCAGATTATTCTCAGCGCCAAGGTCAGCGGCGTGCAGGATCTGATCGACGTGTACCGCGAACTGGGCCGCCGCTGCGAGTACCCGCTGCATCTGGGACTCACCGAAGCCGGCATGGGAGCCAAAGGCATTGTCAGCAGCACGGCCGCGTTGGCAGTGCTGATGCAGGAAGGCCTCGGCGATACTATTCGCGTGTCGCTGACCCCTGCGCCCAATGGCGACCGCACCGAAGAGGTCACAGTCGCCCAACAGATCCTGCAATCCATCGGCATCCGCAGCTTCACGCCGCAGGTCACCGCGTGTCCCGGTTGCGGGCGCACCACCAGTACATTTTTCCAGGAGATGGCTGAGCAGATTCAGACTTACCTGCGCGAGCAGATGCCAGTCTGGAAGACGCGCTACTCCGGCGTGGAAGAGATGAAGCTGGCGGTCATGGGCTGCGTGGTCAACGGGCCGGGCGAGTCGAAGCATTCCAACATTGGCATTTCGCTGCCCGGCACATTCGAGGAGCCGAAGGCCCCTGTGTACGTTGACGGCCGCTTGATGCTTACGCTCAAGGGCGACCACATTGTCGAGGAATTCATCAAGATTCTCGACGAGTACGTGGACTCGCACTACGCGGCAAAAGAGCAGAAGCTGGTGGGGATTAGCAACTAGCAACTAGCAATTAGCAGCTAGCAATTAGCAGCTAGCAATTAGCCCTTAGCTTTTAGCTCTTAGGAACTAGGCTTCAGGCCGATTGGTAGAGCTGGCCTTCAGGCCAGCGTTCCAGCATTCTCTTTATTTTGTCATACCGACCGAGCGGAGGGACCTGCTCTTCTCTGCGGAACAAGAAATTTATCCTTGCACTCGTTTTTCCACTGCCCCCTGCTCTAGAATTTCTCCAACGAACTCAAATTGAAATCCGCCGCAACCAGATCGAAGTCTACGACCGCCGACAATGGTGACAAGCCTGTCTCCGCCGCTACCTTGAAGCTGCGCCTGCTGAAGAGGCTGAAATGCACGCTGAAATACGAAAAGCTCGCGTGGGACTCAGGCGCGAAGCTGGTGGCCGGTGTGGACGAAGTCGGGCGGGGATCGCTGTTCGGGCCGGTGGTCGCGGCCGCCGTTATCCTCGACCCGCGCTATCGCATTCGCGGGCTGCGCGATTCCAAGCTGCTGGACCGCGAGACCCGCGAGCGGCTGGCGCCTCGCATTCGCGAGCACGCATTGGCTTGGGCGATTGCCGCGGTTGACGTCGCCACCATCGACCAAATCAACATTTATTGGGCCTCGAAACGCGCCATGGAAGTGGCCGTCGGAAAGCTGACGCTGGTTCCCGACCATCTGCTGATCGACGCCATGCGCATCAACTTCGAGTGCGCGCAGACGCCCATCATTCACGGGGACGCTAAGTCGGCATCGATTGCAGCAGCCTCCATCATCGCCAAAGTCCATCGCGACGCCATGATCACCGCCTGGGACCCGGTGTTCCCGGAGTACAGATTGGCCTCGAACAAGGGTTACAGCACGCCTCATCATCTAAAAACCCTGCGCGAGAAAGGCCCCAGCCCGCTACACCGCTTGTCGTTCGCGCCGGTGTGGACGTCGTCAGCACCCCAGGAGGTGCTGGAGTTCATGCTGGAAGAGAGCAATTAGCAATTAGCATTCAGCAATTAGCAACTAGCAACTAGCAACTAGCACCCAGCATTCAGCATTCAGCAATCAGGAGTGCTGACTGCTGAGTGCTGAATGCTAACCGCTTCTTCCTTGCAACAACTCGCCCGCTCGCGCATCCTATCCAACATGCCTAATACAGAGACGGCAATTCTCGGCGGAGGGTGCTTCTGGTGCGTGGAAGCCACGTTCCAACAGTTGGAAGGAGTTCAGTCAGTGGTGTCGGGTTACATGGGCGGGCGCGTCCCCAATCCAACTTACGAGCAGGTTTGCAGCGGACGGAGCGGCCACGTCGAGGTTGCGCAGATTACCTTCGATCCTTCCATTATCAGCTATGAAGACTTGCTGGAAGTGTTTTTCACGGTCCACGATCCGACGACGTTGAACCGGCAGGGCAACGACGTTGGCGAACAATATCGCTCGGTCATCTTCTATCGCGACGAAGAGCAGCGCAAAACCGCGCAGGCGGTAATTGACAACCTGAACCAGGAACACGCGTTCCCGAATCCCATCGTGACGGCAATTGAGCCGGCCTCAACCTTCTACCCTGCGGAGAACTATCATCAGGACTATTTCAACAACCATCCTAACCAGCCGTATTGCATGTTCGTGGTTTCACCCAAGGTGAAAAAGATTCGAGAGAAGTTTGCGGCGAGGCTGAAGGCTGGGGTGTAGAAGGCTCTCGCGCCAGGCGTTTCGGCCGCCTTTGAGTCGCTGCTGAGAAAATGCGAACCGCAGATCCCTCCACTCGGCCTGAAGTCCTCGGTCGGGATGACAAAATCAAGAGGGACTCATGCGGCGCACCTCAAGCCGTTCATTCAACGGTCATGCGTGTGGCGCTCGGGCATGCCGAGACTTCGCACGGTGTCATTTTCGAAGTCGAACTCGATCAGCACGGCGGGTTCGTCGCCCACGACCCAGCCATCGTGACCCGGCTCGATGACCACCACTTGCGGCGCGCCGAACTCCACGATGCAGCCATCCTCGTACTCAATGTGGATCTGCCCTGCGGCCAGGAACCCGGCGTGGGCATGCATGCATCGATCGGTGCCAGTCACGGGCTTCATGTCCCTGGACCAGCGGAATCCCGGCGGATAGATGAGCCGCTTGATGCGGGCTGCGCCAGCGGCCGCAACGTCGAGTTGCACCGTGCCAACTTCGCGGTGCTGAGTTCCCTTCATTGGTGCGAGGAGAGGATTGGCATCACTCATTACGATGTCCTCCGAACGATGTGCGCCGACGCCTGAATCCCTTCCGGATTCTTGCTATGGAAGCAGGCGCGCTCCGGCGCGCTCTTGAGGATACCCCAGCCAGCCTCCGCCAGGGAAACAGCAGACGCGCTAGAATATCGCGATGGCCGACTCGCTTTATTTGAGCATCTGGTTTCCCAGCTTCCGCGAAGGGGAGATGATGGCACGCACGGTCAGCGTGCTACGGCAATTCCCTTTCTCGGCGGTGCGCGAGGGCATCACTTACTTGTCGGTGCATCCTGTGGCGTGGTCCGAACCGACGGTGCTGGAACGCCGTTTCACTCCCGGCATCTCGCCCGAAGAGGCCGCCGAGGTGGCGGGCGAATTTGCTCACGACGATTTCGCCTTTGTCTTCGAGGCGTTTTGGGACCTTTGGGTGCCAAATGAAGACGAGCACGGCGACAGTTGGGTGCAGCGTCCGGTTGCGGTGCGCTTCCTGGTGCACGGCCTCCAGTTTGACGAAGGCATTTATGCCGATGATGGGCATGTCGAAGTTGACTTCGGACTGGACACCTCCTTCGTGTACGAAGGACTGAGACTCTCGTCCGCGGTGGAACAGCACCTGCGCGCCAACATTGCCAAGCTGGTCGCCTTTTCCGCGGCGGTCGAAAAGAATTGCGTGCTCAGCGGACGAGTGCTGTGGTCAGAGTCAGAAGAGAACCTGGCCCAGAAGCTGATTGCCAAATTGCAGCAGACGCAGTAGCCAGGCAAAAGAGGAAGTGAGTTGACTTGCACCCCTCCCGGCGAGATAAATAGGAAGATCATTGCGCCGGTCGGAAGGTAGGAGTTATGAAAACGCGCATGGTCTCGCTGTTGCTGCTGGCAGCTTTCTGTATCGTTGTTGTGGTCCCCGCCACCGCAGACATCTTGTATTCCAACGGTCCGTTCAACGGCGACATCGATGCCTGGACCATTAATAACGGCTTTTCGGTGAGCAACTCTTTCCTGCTGCCGAATAACTCCCTAATCGAAGACTTGCAGTTCGTCTATTGGATCTTTCCCGACGGACAGACGTTGGGCACCGTCGACATGCAGATCGGGTCAACCTCGTTTGGCGGTAATGTACAGACGTTAACCGGTGTGAGCAATACGTACCTGGGCGCCAACTCGTTTGGTTACTCTTTATACCAGGCCGACTATACGTTCCCGGGCATTGCGTGGAGTGGCGCCGGTTGGCTGACGCTGTCAAATGCCTGCTCCAGCGTGGGTTGCTCGGGCGACCCAATCTACTGGGACCAGAATAACGGCCCATCGCTCGCCTTTGAAAATTCCGTTGGCGCGATTGGCTCAGAATCTTTCACATTGAGCGGCTCCGGAAGCGGGCCACCTATCCCCGAACCCACCAGCCTGTTGCTGTTTGTTTCTGGCGTCGTGGGCGTCGCGGGAGTGTTGCGCCGCCGGCTGTTCTAAGCAGCAGCAGTCGGCGAGTTAGCGTCGAAGTCGCGCCGAAACAGATAGTGCCCAGTTAGGACGACACCGCCGAATGTCACGGGGATCAGATGGCCCAGCCCCAAGCGTTTTGCCTGAATGCTGACGGCTGAAAGCTGAGTGCTGATTTTGGTCGGGACGGGCAGATTTGAACTGCCGACCCCTCGCACCCCAAGCGAGTGCTCTACCAGGCTGAGCCACGTCCCGACTGGGAGGTGAGTCCGGTTCTGCGAACCGGAGGGGTTTCGAGGTCTTCGATAGTGTACCACCGCGCGGGCCAACTTCTCGCTTGCACTGCTGCAGCCGCATCGCTAGTCTTTTCCGCATGAAGATTCATCTATCGCTATGGATGCTGTGCCTGGCAGCCAGTCTCTCCCTGGCCCAGGACACGAAGCCAACCACCCCGTCAAAATTCGGCCCCACGGTTGAGATTCCCGCGGAGCCGTCGCATCATCTCAAGATCGAGAACGACTACATCCGCGCCTACTACGCCGAGGTCGCGCCGCAGCAGTCCACGCTGATGCATCACCACGGAACGGATTACATTGGCGTGTCGCTCGGTCCTAACGAAATCGACAGCACAAGCCCGGACGGTAAGGTCAAACATCTGGTCTTTGAGGATGGGCAGGTGACATATACGCCGTCGGGCGTCGTGCACGCCTTTACCGACCGCGCCTCCACGCCCTTTCACAACGCCACTATCGAACTGCTGCAGAATCATGGCGCGCCGGTTTGCGTGAACAATTGCGCAGCGATCCGCGGGCCAAGGACTGGGCTCCGCTGACATCGGAATCAAAGTTGATCGGCTACGGCGATTCCTTCCGCATTTCGGAGGCGACGATCAGACCGCAGCAGACGGTGTCGAATGAGGAAGCATTTCCTCACCTGGTGATCCTGCTGACCGACATGCACGTGCATTCCGGACCGGCTGGGAGCGGAGGCATGGACATGAACCAGAAAGCGGGCGAAATGATTTTTCACGGCGGCCATCCCGACCATGGGCTGACCAATGTTGGCAACCAGGACATACGCCTGGTCGTGATGGAGTTCAAGCCCGCTGCGGCGAAACAATAGCCGTGGAAGACCAGCACTACCCGTGCGCGCACGTCGTTCCCATCGAGCAGGAGCCGCGGCACCACCTCGTGATCGAGAACGAATTGGTGCGCGCGTTTGCAGTGGAGATCGCGCCGCACGATCGCACGCTCTGCCATCATCATCCGCACGACTACTTGCTCTACGTGGCGGGCGATGGGGAGATCATCAGCGCCGCACGCGACGAGGAGCCGAAGCAGTTCAGTTATCGCGACGGAGAGTGCGAGTTGTCGCCGGCGGGACTGGTGCACGTGGTCGAGAATCTCGGTGACACGGCGTTCCGGAATGTTGTGGTTGAGTTTTTGCCCAAAGCGAGCAGCCTACGACGGGGACCCGAACCGGTGGCCAAGTGGGCGGCCGCCGGTGATCCGGTTTGGGGCGAATCCATGTCTGATCCGACAGAGGCGCACATTGCCTATGCAGTCCACGTCGCGTCAGAGGACCCATCGAATTTCGCCAGCATCCGGCAGCGCTTCGAAGATGTTGGGAGAGCTGCGGTTTATACGATCAGTTTGGGGCGTAAGGTGGAGGTAGCGGTCACGGGGCCGGTGATCGTCGCTTCGCCTTATGGCTCCGGTCTGAACTGGAAGGGGTTCGGTGGGGACCCGATTATCCTGCACAATTCAAACGATTTAGAGTGGATTCCTCCAGGTGTGGTTGGTATTCTGGGTGGCTCCGCGGAAGGCGTCGTTGTGTTCCAGTTGGGGTTTAGTGACGAGGAACTCTTGGCGGTTTGCAGCCGACATGAGCCTCTGAAGAGCTCTTCGCGCCCACGCCGAAGAAAGCGAATAATGCCGGTGTCGCGCTCCGCGGCTCGGCATCTAAACTAACACCTGAACCGCTTCTTATGACTGCTCCCGAGATGTTACTTGCACGGCCCCGGCACAGGAATAACAAACTTGCCGTCTTTCTCGGCGATGAAGTTTTCGCTCGTGCTGGTTGAGCTGCCGTTAGCGTCTTTTTTCTCGACCTTGATGATGAGCTTCTTGGTTGGTTTGAGTGTCAGGCAAACTTTGCCGCCGGTGGGCGAATCCATTGACGTCGCCGCCTTTTTTGCGTCTTCTGGCGTAAGATCGACGAGTTCAATGTTGGATATTTTTTCTCCGGCTTCTCCTGATTGCATCATTTTGTAAAAACCAAGAATCGTGGCGTCCGCCCCTTGCGTGTACAGGAACGACTCTAGCGTTGCTGTGTCCTTCCCTTCGAACGCAGTCTTGTATTTGTCGGTAAACGCTTTCTCTTGCGGCGACGTGCCAGCGCAGAGCGAAACAGAACCCATGATTACAACGACACAAGTTAAGATACTGATTTTAGCGA
>CAVSLE010000007.1:0-82500 GCA_963728805.1 uncultured Acidobacteriaceae bacterium | reverse complement strand
CAAGAAAAACCTCTAAGGAGAAGGAAAGGGAACCGTACCTCAAACCGACACAGGTAGACGAGGAGAATATCCAAAGGCGCTCGGGAGAACGCTCGTTCAGGAACTCGGCAAATTAACCCCGTAACTTCGGGAGAAGGGGTGCCCCGGTAGAGTGCAAGCTCGAGGGGGCCGCAGTGAAATGCGCACGGCGACTGTTTAACAAAAACACAGGTCTCTGCAAAGTCGAAAACGACGTATAGGGGCTGACGCCTGCCCGGTGCCGGAAGGTTAAAGGGAGCGGTCAACTGTCGCAAGATGGTGAAGCTGCGAACTGAAGCCCCGGTGAACGGCGGCCGTAACTATAACGGTCCTAAGGTAGCGAAATTCCTTGTCGGGTAAGTTCCGACCTGCACGAATGGCGTAACGATCGTGCGACTGTCTTAACGAGCGACTCGGCGAACTTGTAGTACCGGTGAAGATGCCGGTTACCCGCATCTAGACGGAAAGACCCCGTGCACCTTTACTATACCTTCACTATGAACTATGGCACTTGCTGCGCAGGATAGGTGGGAGGCTTTGATCTCAGGCTTTTGGGCTTGGGGGAGCCAACGGTGAGATACCACCCTGCGAGTTCTGTGGTTCTAACCTATCCCCGTTAACCGGGGAGGGGACATAGTGAGGCGGGTAGTTTGACTGGGGCGGTCGCCTCCTAAATTGTAACGGAGGCGCGCGAAGCTACACTCAGGCTGTTTGGAAATCAGCCGTCGAGTGCAAAGGCATAAGTGTGGTTGACTGCGAGTCCTACAAGACGAGCAGGTGCGAAAGCAGGCCTTAGTGATCCGGTGGTTCTGTATGGAAGGGCCATCGCTCAACGGATAAAAGGTACGCCGGGGATAACAGGCTGATCGGAGCCAAGAGTTCATATCGACGCTCCGGTTTGGCACCTCGATGTCGGCTCATCGCATCCTGGAGCTGTAGAAGGTTCCAAGGGTTAGGCTGTTCGCCTATTAAAGCGGTACGTGAGCTGGGTTCAGAACGTCGCGAGACAGTTCGGTCCCTATCTGATGTGGGCGTAGGAGATTTGCGAGGACCTGTCCTTAGTACGAGAGGACCGGGATGGACGAACCTCTTGTGTTCCAGCTGTCATGCCAATGGCACGGCTGGGTAGCGAAGTTCGGTTGTGATAAACGCTGAATGCATATAAGCGTGAAGCACTCCTCAAGATGAGATCTCCCAACCCATAAGGGTGAAGAAGGGCACACGAAGACTACGTGTTTGATAGGCTGGATGTGAAAGTGCAGTAATGCATGAAGCTTACCAGTACTAATCGCCCGTTCGGCTTGACCATAAAATTTACTCGGCACACCTGGCGAACCTGTCAGCGTGAGGATCTCGACGGAGATCCTAGCCTTGGATTCCTGATGCTATTCAGTTGTGAGAGATCGCCCGAAGTGGCGAGGTTCTTTCATAGATTTGGCGCTACAGGTCCTGCGTGACATCACGCCTGGGACCGAGCTGCGGAAAACATCCCGCACGCGCCTGCGAAGCCGGTGATCTTACCGCGGGGGAAACACCCGTTCCCATCCCGAACACGGAAGTTAAGCCCCGCTGGGCCGATTGTACTGCACGCGAAAGTGTGTGGGAGAGTAGGTCGTCGCCGACATAAATAACGGCCTCACGTGAATAACGTGGGGCCGTTTCCTTTTTGGAACAGTTGTCAGTAGCCAGTTGTCAGTGAAGACAACCCTTGTCATCCTGAGCGAAGGCGGCGCTTCGCCACCGGAGTCGAAGGATCTGCGGTTGTCTTTACCGACAACCGACAACTGACTTCTGCCAACTCCATGGAACACACCGTCCACCTCAACGGCATCGACCTGCATTACGCCATCGACGGCGCCTGCCCGCCGCTACTGTTGCTGCATGGCGGCACCGGCTGTCATAACGACTGGGCCTTTGCCGGCCGCGATCAACTTGCGCGCGAGTACCAACTCATCGCGCCCGACGCACGCGGCCATGGCCGCTCCACCAATCCGCAACGGACGCTGACCCATCGCCAATGCGCGCTCGACACCCTGGCCCTGCTCGATCATCTCGGCATCGCGCGCTGCCGTGCCATCGGCGTCAGCATGGGAGGCAATTCCCTGCTCCACATGGCGACGCTCCAGCCTGAACGGATCGAAGCCATGGTCGTCGTCAGCGCGACCATGTATTTTCCCGAACAGGCGCGCCGGATCATGGCGGCGGTGCCGGTAGAAAACCAGCCTGCGTCGGAGTGGGAGGCCATGCGACGCCGCCACCATCTGGGCGACCAGCAGATCATCGCTTTGTGGGAGTGGTCGCGCTCCATGAAAGACAGCTACGACGACATGAACTTCACGCCGGA
The DNA here is from genome assembly GCA_963728805.1 of uncultured Acidobacteriaceae bacterium. Taxonomy (GTDB): domain Bacteria; phylum Acidobacteriota; class Terriglobia; order Terriglobales; family Acidobacteriaceae; genus Bog-257. The sequence goes on along the minus strand of CAVSLE010000007.1, from coordinate 80,138 downwards.
GTCACTGTCGCGCATCACCGCCTCGACGCTCATCGTGTACGGTGACCGCGATTTTCTCTATCCGCTGGAGATGGCCATCGACATGTACCGAGCCATTCCCCGCTCCGCGCTGTGGGTCGTCCCCAATGGAGGCCACGGCCCAATCTTCTTCGACGCCGCCCCTCTGTTCGCCCGGACTGCGCTGTCGTTCTTTCGGGCGCAGGCCGCAACGCCGAGTCCATAGGTCCGACGCCGTCGGACCATGCCGGCCGCGGGTCACAGCGTCTTTCTGTTTGGAATCTTGCAGTTAGGCCGCTCAATTCCGAAATCCCTCCACAGATCACCTCCAGATGACTCACAAATCACCCCTGGTGCATTGAGCCCGGGGGCGAGCTGACTTATTGTGCCCTCACAGGAGCGGGAAACAAGAAAGCGGCCTGCTCTCAAAACCCGTGACTACAAGGAACATAATCATGGAAAGCTCAAAACCAGTTCGAGTTCCGAATTTGATCCTCGGCGCTAACTTGCGGACGGCATTTGTTCTGCTCATCCTGGCGATCGTACTTGCGTTGGCCATCGTCGCAGCACTACCGGCGCAAGCGCAAACCTACCAAGTGCTTCAAAACTTTAGTGTTAAGACTACCGGAGGAAACTGAAATGGCAATTGCACTGTCACAAGCAAATAGACGACCCACAGGAGTCGACGCGGCTGTCACTCTTCTCTGGGCCAGTCTCGTCATCGGAGTCCTTAACAGCCTCCTTATATCAACCCGCCCCACACCCCCTGGCGCTCATTTGATGCAATTCGTCATCGTCGGAATTATCGCCGTACTCTACGCGATGATTGGCCAAGGCCGAAATTGGGCACGAATCACGTGCCTCGTTCTTTATCTGCCGGGCTTGGTTGTGATGATCCTGACGATTCCCCTATTGCTTCGACACAATGGGCCGCTCTCACTCTTGATTACTTTGGCTGGGAGTGTCCTCCAGACTGTTGGTTTGATTCTTCTGTTCCAGCGGGAAGCATCTGAGTGGTTTAGAGGCGGTCAACGCTCCCGCCTCACTCCCCAGAATCGCATTAGGAGGCCGTAGGGCGTTTTCCAGGGGCCGACGACCCAGCTTAACCGCAGATCCCTCACGACTGAAGTCGGTTCCGGATGACAAAATGCAGGGAGAACAGTGGGGCGCCCGCTCGGGAAGAATGGAACGACGATCCAGTTGACGAAACAGCTAATGGTTTTCGCCGGCGATTGTGTATTCGGTCTTTTCCCATTCTTTCTGGCTAGTCAGCCCCAGAATTTCCAGGGTGGTCGTGTCCGCTTTCCAGCTCGCCGGATAGGCACCCGCATCCAGAATCAGGCAGTGGGGTGAAGACACCAGGCATGAGATCTTCACCGTCCGCTCCTTGCCGGCCTCAGTGATGGCGGCTTCGTAGTTGGCAGTCTGGGCGGTCGCGGGACCGGAATAAGAAACAGCACTAGCGACGCGCAGGACTAGCGGGTAGTGTTCGAGATCGGCACCGGGAAAACGAGGTGGCTGGCTGGCGCTGTCGGGATGCGGAGCCAGGTGGTTGTAAAGCCGAAAATTCACCTCGACATTGATCATCACCGGCACCGGCTGGCCATTCTGCGTTGCCGGTTCGAAGCGCCATTGCTTCACTGCTTTGACCGCCTCTTCGTCCAACCCCATACCCAGCGAGCGCTGCACTTTGATGTCTTGCGGCGATCCGGTCGCGTCGACCACCAGGGACAAGACAACCGTGCCCTGATAGCGGGCCTTGCGGGCCTCCTCGGAATATTCCGGCGCGGGGTCGGAGGTCAGTTTGGGGGCGGTGACACTGTCCCGATCGGGATTAGCAGGGGTGTTCTGAGGATCGCTCTGCGCCGCAGCTCCGCAGGCCAGAGAAAAAATAAGGAGCAGCAACAGTCGCAAGCGGAAAATCATGGAAAGAATAGTATGCGTATCTGTGCGCCCGTGAGTAGCAGATTTTTGAGGAGTCCCACCTGTCGCCAACAAAGGGCGACAAGGGTGGGACCAAACGCTGGTTCGGGAATTGGGCTACCCGGAAAATCCCCACCCTTGGGTATTCTATGGCTTTGCTTTAGCGGGCTTTGCCATAGCGCCACCGGCGAGTGTGTATCCGCCCGTGCACGTGTAGTCCACGGTGCCATCGGAGGCGCCGGTGAGCTTGCAACCACCCGACCCTTTGATGCCTTTCATTTTTCCGGTACCGCCGGCAATCTGGTACTTGTTGGTTCCGGTCTGGAGCATGTTGTCTTTCGTGGTTTGCGTGCCTTGATAGTTATAGAAAACCTTGTCACCGTTATCGAAGGTTTCCACGTACATGCCCCAGTTCTTCACCTGTGTACCCATAGCCTCTGCATGCTCGGAAAAGACGCCTTCTTTGCCCATCGCACCACCGATTTTTCCATCGGCGGTACACTTCCCTTGCGAAATCATAAAAGCGTGGCCCGCCTGGTCACCGGCAGGGACACTCTGTTCAACGTCAGGCTTGCTGCACTTACCGGACATCGAAGTTTTCGTTTGCGCCGAGGCCATCGCAACGGCCACAGCAACGAGTGCACAGACACACAGTGTCCTGAATCTCATTCGCAATCTCCTAGTTGGCTGCAAGATTTCCTTCTTCATTTCGAGGAAGGTCAGAATTGTACACCCGTGCGGCTGGTTTTCGACATGGTGAAATCGTGGGGATCTGTGCAAAGCTTAGTGGGCTTGAGGTGCGCTCACCCGGGACTGGTCTGTGATCCAGTTCACTTCCCAGGTCTTGCCTCCGTCGTCGGAGAATGACTGTTCAAAGTGTGGGGTACTCGTGTTGAGGTTCGTCCAGACAAAGCGAATGAGGATGGTTTTGCCATTGATGGTGTCCTGGGCGAAAAACTCGCCGCGGCCATCCTTAAATTCGCCGACCTGGGGCGGGTCGAGGATGCCAATCTTGCGGTTGGCCCAATAAAGCCGCCACTGATGGGATTGTGGATTGTAGACACGCAAGGTCAGACCTTCGATGCGACCGCCAATAGGGCTATCGACATCGATGGTGTCCAGTTCAGATCCATCCCAGACCTTGTAGCAAACACCGGTGCCGTCAAATTCGACCCAGGTATTGGAACCAGTCAGGGGATTCAGACGCCTCTTGAGGTGATACTTCCATGAACCAATAAGGGGATCAAAATCGTGTTGCCCGTCGCGTGGGGTGACAGCGGGTTGAGATGCTGGTTTGGCTGCGTCTGGATTTTGTGCAAGCCCTGGCAGGCACTGCAAAGTCACAGCCACGGCGCACACCAGAAGGCGGGTCCGAACATGTTCAGGCAGGTTCATGGTTGTCTCCTTAGCCCGTTCGTCCTGCTTAGACTCGGCGCTGATTGGGAAGGTTAGCCATCGCGTGAGTGAGATCGAAGTTCAACATACCTAGCCGTCGCTTATACCGAACGGCGCCACAACGCAAAAAGGACGGCCAGTTTCGGCCGCCCTCTTTGGTTAGTCCGATGTTCGGAGAAGGATCGTTCTACGGCTCGGGGACCTTTGCAAATTCCACGTTCTGTACCTGGACGCCGCCCACCGCAACGCGCCCATCGGTCCAAGTTACATAAGCACTTGAACCTAGCGCGGTGCTGTAGTCGTAGTCGCCCGCATAGCAGCTCTGGACGCCCGGGTCTTCCTGGGCGGGTTGTGGAATTATCTGCGAACTGATGGCGAAGTTCGCTCCCCAAGTGGCGCCGTTATCAGCCGATTGAACGCCGTAGCGCTCGTAGCTGCATCCTGGATCGGTGACGTTATTGCACGCCGAGGTGGCGCTGCGGCGATCGTACCAGGAAACGGTGACCTTGCCCTGCGGTAGCGGGCTGGCTGGGTTGTAGTTGACGGAGACAGACGGCATCCATTGAGTTTTGAACTGCCCGCCGGTATCGTCGTTAAGTTTGATGGGTGCGGACCACGTGTTACCGTTGTCGGTGGAACGCACGTAGTAGATATCCCCGGTGTCGCCGCTGGCCGTTCCTTTGCCTGCATAGGCATAGTGGATGGTGTTGTCAGGACCAACTGCCGGCTCTCCCCAGCCCATGTGCCGCCAGATGGGGTTGACCTTTGCGAAGTAGCCGCAGGTGCCGTCACCCACCGCATTGAAGACCGGCCCCATGGTGATGGCTGAGGTCCAGGTGACGCCGCCATCGATGGAGCGATACATGACGTTCTGGCGGGTACCCAAACCTCCGCCTTCTTCATTCATGCCGGCGAGAAACACAGGGCTGCGGTAACCGGCGTTGGCCGGCGGTTTGCCGGGCAATGTGCCACTAATCTGAACGTCGCGGATGAAGGTTGCGCCATTGTTAACCTCCACGGGCGAGCTCCAGGTAACAGCATCGTCCGAGTGGGTGACAAATAGAGCGCCACCACCAACGTTGAAGTCGTTGTACGAGATGTACATGCGGCCGTACGCCGCGCTGAACGGGGCGTTGTCAACCCACAGCGACTCGCGATCGTCACCGCTGTTGGTATGAGCGCAGGGGCCCGAAGTCCAGGTTATGCCATCGGGAGACGTCCACGTGCCGATTCCCTGTCCCCCGCAGCCGTTGGCCAAATCGCCGGCAACCCACATGTTCAACTTTTGGTTGAAAACGACGATTGGATCCCCAAAGTTCTCGCCGTGGCCGCTGGCGAACGGTGGGGGCAGAATCTCGGTGAAGGTTGAGCCACCATCGAGGGAGTAGGACGTACCTGAGTAGTTGGCGCCGTTGTGGTCATTGTAATTGACCACGACGGTGTGATCGCCCGCCTTGGGGCTGGCGAAGGCCATGCTCTCGCTCTTGGTGCAGGCGGTCGGTCCGCTGCAGCTGCGATTGCTGACAAGGATATTCGGCGGCTGAGGTTCATCGCCGGTGACGGTGTCGCCGGAACTGGTTGGCCGGCCGCCTTGGACCACGCCGCATTCAATCAGGGTCAGGCCGGCGCGCATATTGTCTTGCATCGTCAGGTGAAGAGCGGCAATTTGCGAGCAGTCGATGCCGGTTGAAGTCATCTGGGCTCGGGCCTGGGGTTGGAGGACACACGCCACAACGATAAGAATCGGTAGCGCAAGGTACCAGAGTGTTTTATTTCTTGTTTTCATCATTCTCCTTAGTGCACTGGGTTTGTGGGGCCCGGGTTTTGAGATTGTGTACTTGAACCAGGCTTCGGCGGGGCAGTTGCAAAGTAGCCCTGGTCCAACCAAACACCACTTTGCCTTTTAAGGTCTTCCAACTTAGCTTTCAATTTCTCGCTTTGCAGCTTCTTTTCGATGAATGGTGTCATCTCCTTCAGATCGCGACGGCTGCGCTTCACCAATTGCAACATAACCAGGGCATCGGCAGTGTCGGTGAGCACCACCCACTCCCCCTCCTTCATGGTGAATGCCGGCTTGCCCATGTTGTCCGGCAACTCCCCCCGTTGGAAGCTCAGAGGCTCAGCGTCGAGCACCACTCTGTCGGGATTGCGTATCAACTTCTTGGGATCGCTTCCCGAGGCGTAAGCCTTACGAATGGCGTCGGCCAGCGCATGGGCATCTGCTGAACTCATTTCCTGTTTAGCTCCGGAGACTCCTCCGGCCTTTTCCCAAATGAAAATCCTCCGTACCAGGACCACGTCGTAGTCCTCCCCATGGGCGGTGTAGTACGCGCTGACCTCTTCAGGGGTAGGCTTGGACTGGGCCTTCAAGCTGGCGAACTCAGCGTTGGACAGTATCTGGTCGCGATCAACGGCCAGTTGGCGGACGACATCGGGCGTCGAGTCCAGGTGCTGCGCGATGGCCTGCTGAGAAAGCATCAGCAAGGACGCATAATTTTCGCCGATGGCTTGACGGCTGAGGTCCGCAGGGCCCTGTTGCGCCTCCAAGGTACTGACTACAGCCTCGAACTCCGCCTGGGTAACCCGCACACTTCCCACCCTCAGGACCACTCGCTCATTGGGCGACAATATGCTTTGTGCCGGCGCTGCTGTGGAGGTGGTCGATGAAGGTGAAGGGTTTGGCGCGGAAGGCTGCTGCGCGTAAACCGTGGTGATCAGAACGCAAGAAAGAAGAAGAAGATAACGCAAGGCTTGTACCCGAATCCGGCCCATTGGACCTGTGATGCTTGGCGAGGCGCTTCGCCTCGACTCTTTCGAAGTGGCGACGTTCTTTCGTGCGAGCCCTCGCGCATCATTAAGAAGTCGCCAGTTTCGCCCGGATGGTGCAAGCCACCGCGCACCATAGAATCATTTCCTCGCCAGTGAAGTCAAGGATATTCGCTAGCAGGGCCATGATTTAGCTGGCCTTTCACCGGACTGTCACATCTGTCCGTTTACGGACAGGCCCTTACCCATCGCTTCGACAATGCATCGCCCATTGGCAGCGGTTTCTGTTCACCTGGTTTTGACTGTGCTTCCGTGCGCGGGCAGGAATTGTTGCTCGACGATTGAGTTGATATAGTGCGGAAACGAGCCGTAGCTGCCAGGGTGGTTGCTTCCCTGCCGCCCAGTGGCTACCGGATTCGCTCCAAGCCCGAGGTCTTAAGCATGAGACTGTTTGTTATTGCATTCATCGTGTCTGCCTGCACTGTCGCCCTCTCCACCCAAAACAATAGCAATGACCTCGAGGCACGCCGCGCCCATCTGCGCGACGCCCTGCAGGCTGAATGGGAGCACGCACTTCGCACCTACCCTGAATTCGCGACCTACGTCGGTGACACCCGGTACAACGACCGCCTGAGTGACCATTCGCCCGAAGCCATTGCGAAACAGGTGGAATATGCAAAACAACAACTCAAAGTCTTCGAGGCCATTGACACCTCGGGATTCCCTGAAGAAGAGGTACTCAATCAGCAACTCATGGTGCGCGACCTGCGCCAGACCGTGGAGGGCGCAAAGTTCAAGGACTGGGAGATGCCGGTTAACCAGATGAATGGCGTGCACCTGAATTACGCTTCCATGCCTCGGCAGATGCCATTCAAGACGGTGAAAGATTACGAGAACTATATTGCCCGGTTGCACCAACTCCCCCGCGTATTCGACCAGGTGACCGCAAACATGAAGCTCGGCCTGCGCGACCATCTGATGCCGCCCAAGTTTCTGCTGGAGAAGGTGACGGTCCAGGCGCAGGAGATAGCTGACTCAACGGAAGAGAAAAATCCCTTTAACCAGCCGGTACTGAAATTTCCCGAGGGGATTCCACCTGCCGATCAGCAGCGCCTGCGCGACGCGGTGATGAAGACGGTCAAGACCGAAATCGCTCCCGCCTACGCGAAGTTCGCCGCCTTTGTGAAGAGCGACTATGCACCGAAAGGCCGGACGGAAATGGGGGTCTGGTCACTTCCTGACGGCGAGGCACGCTATCAGTTCGAAGTCCGGCGCATGACCACTACCGACCTTCAGCCTGAGCACATTCATCAGATGGGTTTGAGGCAGGTGGCCGACATCGAAACCCAGATGATGGTCATCGCCAAGCAGCAGGGGTTCGCCGATTTGAAGAGCTTTAATGAACACATTCGCCAGGACCCCAAACTGCACGGCACATCGGCCCAGCAAATTTTTGACCTGTATCAGCACTACACCGACCAGATGTACGGCAAGCTGCCCGAATTGTTTGGGCGCCTCCCGAAGAACAAGCTGGTGGTGGTCCCCATGGAGGCCTACCGGGCGCCCAATGAAGTTCCAGCCGACTACTCGCCCGGCACCGGGAACGGCGTTCGTCCAGGACGGATCAACGTGAACGAGTACGATCCCGAGCACCGCCTGCTGCTGAACGTTGAAGCCATTGCCTATCACGAGGGGGTTCCCGGACACCATCTGCAGTTTTCGATTGCGCAGGAGTTGACCGGCATTCCGCCCTTCCGCAAGTACGAAAACTTTAACGCCTACTCCGAAGGGTGGGCGTTTTACTCGGAGCGGCTGGGCAAGGACGTCGGCTTCTATCAGGACCCATACAGCGAATACGGCCGGCTGGAAAACGAGATGTGGCGCTCGATTCGGCTGGTAGTTGACACCGGCGTCCATTACAAGCACTGGACGCGCTCGCAGATGGTGGACTTCTTCCGTGAGCATACCGCCATGGACGAGCCTAATATTCAGACCGAAGTCGATCGCTATATCGCGTGGCCGGGCCAGGCGCTGGCCTACAAGCTAGGCCAAATGGAGATCCTCGAACTTCGCGAGCAGGCGAAGAAAGAGCTCGGGTCCAAGTACGATATCCGCGCCTTCCATGATGAAGTGCTCGACGCCGGACCCTTGCCGCTCGATGTTCTGCACGCGCGGGTTACCAAGTGGATCGCCGATCAAAAGGTTAGCGTTACCGCGCACTAGTCCGGCTGAGTTCGGCGGTGAATGATTAGGGGGTATTGGTAGGCCGGCTGTGCGCAAGTTGTTGAGAGATTTGGTGGACCTGGCCGGGGATCGAACCGGCGACCTCTTCCATGCCATTTCTCAATGTGAATTGAGACGGCGCAACACGGCGGAGGCGTGAACAACACAGAGAGGCAGTGTTCATACGGCTCGCGTCGCTATTCGCTGCCTCTCAACTATTCCCGAGCGACACCTTCCAACACAACCCGACACGGGCAGGGATGGCAAGGTTACGACACAAGTCACGACACACTTAAACACAGTCCCCTGACTGCAGGGGCAGCCCTTCGCAGGGAACCCAATCATGCGAGGCGCCCCTCCCCCGCACTGAGACGGGTATGCCCGAATCGTGGTCGCGTGCTCCCATAAAATTTTGGGCTGGGGGATGATAATGCTTTTGTGCGGGTCTAAAGATAACGCTAACGATCAGCGGCGGCTGTCCGGGGGAGGCATGGGGCACGGATTACATCTATTGCAGACCTGACGACAAAAGAGTCACAAATCCGGATTGCGGGTAATTCACCAAGTCAACGGGATTGCCCTACTGATCATTCAGGCTGGAGCATCTATGGCTCCTGCGACACCGGGGTTGATGGGCTTGCTGACGCTAGGAGTGCTTTGCTCCTTGCTCGTCACCGTCGAATGAACGCCAACCGCGGGTGCGACCCTTTGCGCCTCTTTCAGATCGCTTTCGAGCGTGGGCAGCATGTGGCTCGCCCAATCTTTCATTGCCTGGGTACTCCCTTCCGTCGCTTCCTGTTTGAACCTCGACACGTCCGTCTGATGGTCCTTCAGCATCACCTTCATATAGGCCTTGTCGAATGCCGCGCCCTGCAGATCTGATAGCGCATCGAAAGCGTCAAGCTGTTTTGGATCGAGAGCGCTGGGCAGCGACACAAACTGCTGGTTGGCAATGTAAATCAAATCGTTTTGCACCTTGATATAGTTGCTCAGCATCTGCTGGGCGAGCGATTTCACCTCCTCGTTTTGCGCCTTTTGCAGCGCCAGGTATGCCAGTTGTATTTTCATCGCGCCGTCCTGCAAAGCCTCTCTCAAAAATTGCGGATCGGCCGTTCCAAACGCGCCAAAGCTATATTGGTCGCCATGGGCCTCGCTGCTTTGCGCAAAGCCAAGTGCGCTCAACAGCAGCGCTATCATCACGACCAACAGACCCCGTCCCAAGAATTTCATTGCCGTTACTCCTTCAGAGAGACGTCCAGGGTATGACTTCAGCCATGCCCTGCACAAAGCCCTTGGGATAGCATAAATCTTCTACTGCCGGGCTGTCGCGTTCATCTTGATAACAGCGATTACACAACTAACCAGGATCGCGCTAGCCGAATATGCGACCCAGGCAATTTTTCGGTAAAAAAGCGAGTGTGCGGACTCATTGACCAAGGAGCGGCCATCTCAATGAGTGTAATCGCCTGTTCTATAAAGGGGAATGTCAAGAGAAACACTTCTCCCACGACCGGAAGGAGAGGAGATTTCCTTGACTTCCAGCCCCTGTGCGCTGGGCGACACGTTCTGTCCGGGTACGGACCTCACCTCTTCGCTTTTCGGCATGGCTTATATGCGCTGCGACGACGCCAATCGGTTTGTGAAACTTAGCAAGCGTTCCGGTTGTACGGTGTCAACCATGGTTCTATCTGAGGCTCGTGGCCTACGGCTTTTTCGGGTTGTCCGAGGGGGCATAGGGTTATCACAGAGGCTGGGTGCCGGAGGCACCATGCCTACAGGCCATTCTCATACTCACCCTCGAACCCGAGCGTCTCTCCAGAACCGGCTGCTCGTCGTCCGCAAGATCGGCGGAAAGGCAGAGGCTTTTCGGCACAGACGCTCAAGCTGCTTGCTGTTTTAGTTTCTCCGCGTCGAAGCTTTCTCCCTTCTTCCAAAGTGTCAGCGTAATCGCTGCAATCTTTCGCGCCAGCGTGAGACGAGCCATAGCTGGCTTCATGCCTTTGGCCACTAGTCCCAGGTAGAACTCGTGGAACGGCCCAGGACGCATGCTCGCCATGGTGGCGGTAGCTTTGAACAGACCTTTCAGATCATGGTTGTGGTCCTTGTTCAGACCGCGAATGGAAACCACCTTCTTTGAGCGGCGCAGTTGGCCATCAGGGTAGCCATAGTCTCCGCTGGTGTGAATCTCCAAGGCCAGTCCGCTATAGGCCCACAGTTGCCGCTTGGTGCGAAACCGGTGTGGAGTTTGCAGCAAGGCAATCAGCAGCGCCGCCCGGATCGGTCCTACGTACGGAATCTGTCGCAGCTTGCTGCTGATGGAATGCTTGCGACTTTCCAGCAACAGATCGTGTCGGGCTAGTCGGCGCAAGCGTTGCATCGCATCCAGTTGCTCATACAGCCGTGCGGCACGGCGGCGAACCCCCGGTTCCCGCAGCTTCTCCAACCACTCTGCCCGATGGCGGGTGTAGTAAACGTCACGTCCCGCACAGGCAATTCCCCAGCTGCGATAGAGCGCTTTCAGCCGGTTCATCACTCGGATCTGATCCTCCATGAGGGTCAGATAGCTTCGGGCTAGCTCGCGCAGCATCCGCACTCCCGTCTCGCCGTGGTACACCGGCTTCAGATGATTGCCGCGCAGTAGCTCGGCCAGTTTACGGGCGTCGATGCGGTCGCTCTTGCTACCCGTTTTCAAAAGAGCGTTTTTACGCGGGTTGCAAACCACCAGATGAGTGACGTGAGGTTTTAGCACATCGTACAGCCAGGCCGCCCAGGTTCCTTCTTCAAAGGTCACCGACAAGTTGCCCCGCAGCCCGGCCAGGAACTGCAGCAGGGTTGAGGCTTTGGTTTCCAGAATCGATTCCATCACCAGCTTGCCGCTGGCATCCATAACCGCTACCGAGATCGTTGCTTGATGAACATCCAGCCCAATATACTTTTCGCTAGTCACCAGGGTGCTCCTTTCGTAGGCGATGAGCTTCACACTCACAACCTATCCCAAGGGGCGCCCTTTTATAATGCGTTCTCAGAAGCTATCTGCGAACCAATAACGGCCGGGCTGCCCGTGATCCAGCGCAATCCGTCCATCGTGTGACCTCCATCACAGAGTTGTTTGTGACAAACGGGTTATTCATAGAGGAGGCTTTGGTGTGTCTTGGAGGCCCTTACAGGAGTGTCCCATGGCACGTGCAGCCACACGCCCAACGTCAATGTCCCGCCAACCCGTCAAAACTGAGCTCCAATCTTTTCAAGCACAGCACTCGCTCGCCGAGTTCAAGGCCATGGGCAAAGCGTTGCGCGACAAGTGTCCGCGGACGTCCCATGCCGAATGGAAGCCGCCGCACAACCGGCCGGATCCGGTCCGCGTGGTGCTGAAGACGGACGAGGGGCGAATACCCGATCTCGTTCCCCTTCGCCACGGGCGCATGGTGCTGTCTCCTTTCACCTTCTACCGGGGCTCGGCGTTCGCCATGGCGCAGGACCTGGCGGGCACTCCCTCTACCGGCATCCGCGTGCAATGCGGCGGAGACTCTCACCTGGTCAACTTCCGCGGCCTCGCCACCGCGGAGAGGCAAGTCATCTTCGCCCTCAACGACCTCGATGAGACCCTCCCGGCGCCTTGGGAGTGGGACCTCAAGCGGCTTGCGGCGAGCGTCGTGGTCGCCTGTCGCGACAACGGCCTCAGTGAATCCGTCGCCAGGGATGCGGTGCTCGGCTGTGTCAGGTCGTACCGCGAGCACATGGCCGAGTTCAGCGAAATGAAAGTCCTGGATCTGTGGTACTTCGCCCTCGAAGCCAACATGATGCTCTCGAGCATTAAGGATCCCGAGATCCGCCGTCGCGCGATCAAGAACTTGTCGAAGGCGCGTGAGAGCAGCACCTCCGAAGGCTTCTTCCCGAAGCTCGTAGACGATTCGGGTGGGTCGTCACGCTTCAAAGACCAGCTTCCGGCGATCTTCCACTGGGAAGGTCACACTCCCGGGGAGATCCACTTCGAAGTCAGGCAGGCTTTCAACCGCTACCGTGAAACCATGACGCCTAGCCATCGCATGTTGCTCGATCATTACGAGATCATGGACGCCGCGGTCAAGGTCGTCGGCGTCGGGAGCGTCGGCACCGGCTGCTGGATGATGCTCTTGATGGCCCGCGGAAAAGACCCCCTCATTCTCCAAGTCAAGGAAGCGCGCGCCTCGGTGCTGGAGGGCTTTGCGGGAAAGAGCGTGTACCCGAACCACGGGCAGCGTGTGGTGAACGGCCTCCGGCTCATGCAGCCGTCCAGCGACATCTTCCTCGGATGGACCGAGGGCAGGAAAGGTCGTCACTTCTATATCCGCCAGCTCCGGGACGTCAAGATCAAGTTTGCCGTCGAGACGTTCGAGCCGGCTAGAATGGCCCTCTTCACCCAATTTTGTGGATACTCGCTGGCACTTTCCCATGCGCGCTCCGGAGAGCCCGCACTAATCAGCGGCTACCTGGGCAAGAGCGACGCATTCGACAAGGCGGTTGCGGCCTTCTCGTTTGCCTACGCCGACCAGAACGAATCAGATCACGCCGTACTCAAACGTGCGATTCGCGACGGAAAGGTAGAAGCGGTCGTCGAAGGAACGAAGCGAGTCGCTCGCAGCTGAAGGACAAGATCCGGGTGCCACCACCTGCGTCAAGGGTCCGAACAATCAGGGGTGTAAGAAGTAAGAGCGTCCCCGAAGACCACCCGTGGCCTTCCCGTCGCGAGGGTTCCTGCGATTAGCCAACTCGCAATTCTTCCGTCCCTGTCGCAAGTGACAGTTGTTCCCGCACCGTGTTTGTAGTGCAGTAGCAAGCGAATGCACTAATCGACCCGCACCACCTGCGCACGTAAGAGAGGACGCATGAAAATTATCTCCGCACACTTCAAGAAATCGATGGCGGCGCTGGTGGTCCTCGGCCTCGCGGTAGTTGGCACTTATGCGGTACGGTCCGCTCTTTACAGCTCGCCTGCCATAGCGGGCGCGCACAAAGGAGAAATCGTTGCGGTCGCGTTCGCCGCGGCTCCGCCCCTGCAAGCGTCGAAGCAGGCGAGCACCGCCATTCCTGATCGAGTGTACTGGGGCGCCGCCCACAACCACACCGGCTACTCGTTTGACGCGGGAATGTTTGGGGTAACGCTGGGGCCCGATGACCTCTTCAAGTTCGCCACTGGCGGAGAAGTCACAGTCGATAACGGCATGAAGGTCAAAATTGACCGGCCGCTGGACTGGCTCGCCATCACTGACCATGCGGAATATATGGGCATATCCGATCAGATTCGGGCCGGCAGCCCCGATCTCCTCGCCAACCCACAGGGCAAGCGGTGGTACGAGATGTCGAAGACGAGCCCGCAAGAGGGTGTCAAAGCTGCCATCGAAGCGGTCATCTCAATGCAGACCGGCAAAGCCGTCTTCGACGCCAGCAAACTCACGGCCGGAGCCTGGACGCACGCCGTCGCGTCAGCCGAGAAGTGGAACCGGCCAGGTGTTTTCACCACACTGCACGGCTTCGAGTGGACTTCCGCGCCTGGAGGTAACAACCTTCATCGCACCGTCATCTTCCGCGACAATGCGGACCGCGTAAACCAGGTCGTTCCCTATTCCACGTTTGACAGCCAGGATCCAGCGGACCTGTGGAAGTACATGGATGCCTACGCGACCAAGACGGGCGGACAGGTGCTCGCCATCCCGCACAACGGCAACTTGAGCAATGGCGTCATGTACACGGCGGAGACCTTTGACGGCAAGCCCATGACCCGGGACTATGCCGAGGCGCGCGCCAGCCACGAGCCGCTGCTGGAAGCGACGCAGATCAAGGGCGACGGCGAGACTCACCCCTTCCTTTCGCCGAACGACGAATATGCCGATTTTGAACGCTGGGACTTCAATATGGGGAAAATGGTAAAAGCGGAGAATAGCGTGCTCCATGGCAACTACGTCCGCTCGGCGCTGAAGCTGGGATTGGAACTGGAAGCCAAACTTGGAGCCAATCCCTACCAGGCGGGCCTGATCGGTGGCAGTGATGCCCATGTCGGCGTCATCACTACGAGGGAAGACAACTTCTTCGGTGAGTTCACCAACGGATTGCCATCAGCGGAGCGTTGGAAGACCCCGCTCGCCATGGTCAACAATGATCCGAAGCAGGGGCCGTTGGTTTCGGTCTGGAATGAACAAGCGGCGGGGTTGGGCGGCGTGTGGGCGCGCGAGAATACGCGCGAAGCCATCTGGGATGCGCTCAAGCGCAAGGAAGTTTATGCCACCACCGGCGACCGTCCGGTCGTGCGTGTGTTCGCGGGATGGCACTTCGTACCGGCGGACAACGATCGCCCTGACTTCGCCGCGAATGGCTATGCCCATGGCGTGCCCATGGGCGGAAATCTCGTCAAGGCTCCGGCTGGCAAGCAACCAGTTTTCATGGTTCACGCTGTGCGCGATCCGGAAGGTCCCAACATCGATCGCATCCAGATCATCAAGGGCTGGCTGGGCAAAGACGGCAAGACGCATGAGCGCATCTTCGACGTGGCGGTTTCCGGTGGGCGCAAGATTGGCCCGGATGGACGATGCAAGACCTCGGTGGGTAGCACGGTGGACGTGGCTAACGCAAGCTACACCAACTCCATCGGCGCGACAACGCTGTCGGCGTACTGGAAAGACCAGCCTTCGACGCGGGTGAGCGCGCGTTCTACTACGTGCGCGTGATACAGATCCCGTCGCCCCGCTGGACGGCCTACGACCAGAAACGTTTCGGCATCAAGATGGCTCCCGAGGTCCCAATGACGGTCACTGACCGCGCCTATGCCTCGCCCATCTGGTATACGCCGGGGAAATAATGGCTTTTCCTGAACTAATTCGTGGCAGAGCCGCTGTGGCACTACTCTTCGTCGCCTGACACCGCGTGTCCAAGATAGTTGTTGTGATATCGCCATTGCACAAGTAATCCGGCCAGGGAGATGCCCGTTCTTGGGATTGGTTGGGTAATGGTCATCCATGAGAAGGCCAGTCGGAGTCAAGTAGATTCTTCCCGTTTCATAAACAAGGATTTCCTCCGCCGGATTGCTGGACTCACGTGGCAAGCGCGTATAGCAGTGGCTGAAGGAAGAGGAGGGGGCGGCAGGCAAGCCCAAAAACAGAAGGCCAATGACCTGAACCTATGTGACGCCGGTCACTGATCGGTATCTTGCACAGTGGTATAAGTCGAATTGTTCAGCCGACCCCTGGAAGTGATTAATTTTGTGGGTAACTGACCCGCTCCCCATCCCTTAATGTGATGGAAGAGTGAATCGAGTGCGGTACTTCCCGACCGATCGATATCTCCCAAGGCTGGATCCTTCGCCAAGGTACCGGCTCATCCCTACTAAGTCGTCAGACGTGCGTCTTTCCTAACCATACAACAGGCTGAATCACTGGAATGAGGGTCGGCGGCCATACGCTCTGACGGCATTCGATAATACGGAAATTCGAGCGGGCGGCACTCCACAATCCGACGTAAGCGAGGTCTTCCAATGAAGAGGATTGTGCTGCTTCTCAGTTTTGTGGCCATGGTAGCCTTGTGTGCTAACGCACAGAGCATCATTGACTTTCATCAAATGCCCATAGCCAACTCTCCGTCGCCGATGCCGGACAGTTATCCAGTGGAACTGGGGCTGTACTGGGACGACTTTTACTATGTGACTCCGGGACTATGGACTGGAGAAGGTCCAGGGTTCTGGGTTGACCCTGCGACCCGCCATAACACGGTTGCATTTATCGGCGGCCCGACATGCAGTCTTAGCACTCCCTGCCATGGCTCCATCAAATTGCAGGTAGTTCCCAACGCCACGGCGACCTTCACGCCCATCACCATGTCATTGGCCGCAGGATGGGCGACGAACAACGTCATTGTAACCGCGTATAACAAGTCGGAGATTGTGGGTCGCGTGATTTGGAGGCTCACAACTACGCCGAAGGTGTACAGTTTCCCAGCCACGTGGAACAGGGTTACCCAGCTTGTGTTCATTCCCGAGGTCCCTTCGAATATACGAATGGCACCGCGGACTACCCCATCGCATGCACAAGAGGCGGGGTCAATGGTGGTTTACACCTTTGTCTTGATGAAGCACTAAGCCATTCTGTCTCACCAAGGGGGGCGCGCACGCCCCCCTTTCCCATATGCCAGGCTTGACGGTTGTTCCCACCGCAGTGAGAAGCCAATTTACGGTGCGAAGTAGCTGGAGATGTCGAGGATCAGTTGCGTGATCCCCGAAGCGTAGGCATCGACCTTTCCATTGCTGCTGGGCACGATCGCCATGTTGTTGGTGATGGAGCCGTCCAGTGCGTTCAAGGTCGAAACCGTTGGGCGAGGGGTACCGTCGGGCCACAACGTCAGGTAACCCAGGTTGCCGGACGGAACCACCGTCGCGTTGAAGACATACGCCTGCGCCGTAGCCGGTGGTCCACAAAAACTTCCGCTCACGTTCACCGGAGGAGTGAGGGTCCCGCTGAATGGCTGACCGTTCCCCACGTGGCGTGTGTCAATGACCCGGCAAGGCGCCACCGCATAGAGCGACAGCCCGCCCGCTCCCGCCGGTGCGAAGTAGCCATTGATGTCGATAATCAAGTCAGTGTCGTTGGACGGATACACCGAAACTTTGCCACTGGTGCCTGCGGGCACAAGCGCCGCGTTGGCAATGATCGTTCCTGGCACATCGTTCAAGGTTGAGACCAGCGGTCGCGTCTGGCCGGTGGGCCAAACCGTTAGATAACCCAGCCCGCCATGCGGCACAACCGAAAAATTCAGCGAATAGGCCTCGGCACTGGAGGGTATGTTGCAGCTCGTGGCACTCAGGATGGGGAAGTCGCGTTCCGTGTGACCCGGCAAAAACGGCGGCCCCAGGCCCTGGGGATAGCTGCTGCTGCGCGTGTCGGCAACGCGGCAAGGCGTCAACGGATAGAAAGCCAGCGTCGAACCCGATGCCGGCACAAAGTAGCCGTTGATGTCGAGAATCAGGTTGGAAGTATCGGTGACGTAAATGCTGACCGCGCCATTGGCGCCCGCCGGCACGATCGCCGCGTCGGCCTTGATGCGGCCGTCTAGTGAGTTCAGGGTGGCGACGACCGGCCGTCCTTCACCTGCAGGCCAAATCGTTAAGTAACCCAACACATGCTGCGGCACAACGGAGACATTCAGTGAATAAGCGGCGGCGCTGGTCGGAATGTTGCACCCACCCTCTTGCGGAATGGGAAAGTTCTGGAAGGTGCCACCTGGAATGGGTCCGCTACCGTTCGGCGGCCGCGTGTCGACCAGACGGCACGGGGTGACAGCGACGAATTGCAGTGGCGACGGAGTTGGGTTCACCAATTGCGAGAGCGTGCCGCTGCTGCCGGAATAATTCGAATCGCCAGAGTACATGGCTACGATGGCATCCGTGCCCACTGCCAGTGCAGAAGTTGTGCACACCGCCGTAAGCTGCGAGGTCAGTGGCACAGCGGTGCAGCCGGCAATGACGACGGCGTTCGAAGTGAAGCTCACGGTGCCCGTCGGCGCGGGCGGTCCCGCAGGACTTACCGTCGCAGTTAGAGTGACTAGCTGTCCGTCTTCCGAGGGATTAGGAGTACTTGTCAGGACAGTCGTTGTGGAAGTCAGTGGCGTCAACTTGAACACCGTGCCGTGGCCGCTGGCCCCGGCGAAGGTCGTCCCGTAGAATTTCCCATCGCTGGCCTGCACCAGCCCAGCCTCGGGGCCGGTGCCATCACTGCCGTTGAAACTGTGCAGTGTGGTCAGCGCGCCTTGCGGTGTGATTTCGAAGAGCGTGCCCCGACCGTCGGCCCCGCCTAAATAGGTTGTCCCGTAGAAGTTCCCGTCGCTGGCCTGCACCAGCCCAGCCTGGGGGCTGGCGCCATCACCACCGTTGAAACTGTGCAGTGTGATCAGCGTGCCTTGCGGCGTGATTTCGAAGACCGTGCCCACATCGTTGGCCCCGCCAACGTACGTAGTCCCGTAGAAGTTCCCGTCGCTGGCCTGGATCAGTCCGGCGTAAGGGTCACCGCCGTCACTGCCCTGGAATGTGTGCAGAAAGGTCAGAGTTCCGTTGGGGGTGATTTTGAAGACGGTGCCCACATTGTTGGCCCCGCCAAGGGACGTAGTCCCGTAGAAGTTCCCATCACTGCCCTGAACCAGCCCGCCGAGAGGGTAGCAGCCGTCGGTGCAATGGAAGCTGTACAGAAAAGTCACGGTTCCGCTTGGGGTGATTCTGAAGACCGTGCCAGTGGCGTGGGTTCCATTGGACGTAGTCCCGTAGAAGTTCCCGTCGCTGGCCTGGATGAGGCCGCCGCGAGGGCCGCAGCCGTCGGTGCAAGCGAAGCTGTACAGAATAGTCACGGTTCCGCTGGGGGTGATTTTGAAGACGGTGCCGGTGCCATTGGATCCGCCAAACTCGGTCGTCCCGTAGAAGTTTCCGTCGCTGGCCTGGATCAGCCCGGCGGTAGGGCCATTGCCGTCGTTCGGGGGTCCCGCGAAGCTGTGGAGCACAGTCACTGTGCCGCTTGGGGTGATATTGAAGACCGTGCCCTTATTGTCGGCCCCGCCAGTGGTCGTTGTCCCGTAAAAGTTTCCGTCGGTGCCCTGCACTAGCCCGGCGGAGGGAGCAGCACCGTCGTTCGGGGGCCCCGCAAAATTGTGGAGCGTGGTCAAGGTTTGTGCCGGCGAGGCAATCACCGTCGCACCGCAGAACACAAAGAGGATGAAGAACATCTTCGATAAGCTACATGTCCTCATCCTGCCTCCCTTCTGATGTCGTGTGAATATAAGGGAAGTTGGCAGGGTTTTGTCATTTGCAATCCTGGAAAAACCGAAACGAGCCGGTATCTGCTGCTTGCGCTCGATTGGTTGCAGTGGTTTTGGGCGATCTTCCTATTTAGAGGCTACAGTGTCAAGGACAATCGCCTCTCTTGCTCTTACACAGACGGATTTCCGGTTGTCTTATGGGGCTTCAGCGGATCACCTGCTCTTCACCGCCTGGAGAATGCGGCCAAAATCCTCCGGGCGGTTGGCTGATTAGCGGGTACCCACCCAAGCTGCTTTTGCTTGGGTGGGGATTTTCCTCACGCACCTGGGCAGAGTCTACGGTGCGAAGTAGCTGGAGATGTCGAGAATCAGTTGGGTGATCCCAGACGCGTAGGCATCGACCTTTCCGTTAGTGCTGGGCACGATCGCCATATTGTTGGTGATCGTGCCGTCCAGTGCGTTCAGGGTCGAGACCGTGGGCCGACCAGTGCCGTCGGGCCACAACGTCAGGTAACCCAGTTCGCCCGTCGGCACGACCGTCGCGTTGAAGACATACGCCTGCGCCGTAGCCGGTGGTCCACAAAAACTTCCGGTCACATTCACGGGAGGACTCAGCGTCCCGCTGAACGGCTGACCGCTCCCCACGTGGCGGGTGTCGATCACCCGGCAAGGCGCGACGGCATAGAGGGACAGCCCGCCCGGCCCCGCCGGTGCGAAGTAGCCGTTGATGTCGATAATCAAGTCAGTGTCGTTGGACGGATACACCGAAACTTTGCCAGTGGTGCCTGCGGGCACAAGCGCCGCGTTGGCGATGATCGTTCCCGGCACATCGTTCAAAGTTGAGACCAGCGGTCGCGTCTGGCCGGTGGGCCAGACTGTCAAATAACCCAGCCCGCCGTGCGGCACAACCGAGAAATTCAGCGAGTAGGCCTCGGCGCTGGAGGGAATGTTGCAGCTCGTGGCGTTCAGAATGGGGAAATCGCGCTGTGTGTGGCCGGGCAAAAACGGCGGCCCCAGGCCCTGGGGATAGCTGCTGCTGCGCGTATCGGCCACGCGGCAAGGCGTCAACGGATAGAAGGCCAGCGTCGAACCCGATGCCGGCACGAAGTAGCCGTTGATGTCGAGAATCAGGTTGGAAGTATCGGTGACGTAAATGCTGACCGCGCCATTGGCGCCCGCGGGCACGATCGCCGCGTCGGCCTTGATGCGGCCATCCAGCGAGTTCAAGGTGGCAACCACAGGCCGTCCTTCACCTGCAGGCCAGATGGTTAAGTAACCCAACACATGCTGCGGCACAACGGAGACATTCAGCGAATAAGCGGCGGCGCTGGTCGGAATGTTGCAGCCGCCTTCTTGCGGAATGGGAAAATTCTGGAAGGTGCCACCTATGATGGGGCCGCTGCCGCTCGGCGGACGCGTGTCCACCAGACGGCACGGGGTGACAGCGACGAATTGCAGCGGCGATGGAATCGGATTCACCAGCTGCGAGAGCGTGCCGCTGCTGCCGGAATAATTGCCATCGCCGGAGTAGGTGGCTACGATCGCATCCGTGCCCACCGCCAGCGTTGAAGTTGTGCACGCCGCCATTTGCGACGACAGTGGTACCGCCGTGCAGCCGGAAATCGCAGTGCCGTTCGAGGTGAAGTCGACGGTGCCCGTCGGCGCCGGTGGTCCCGCCGGACCTACCGTCGCGGTTATGGTCACCGCATCTCCGAAGGTGGAAGGGTTGGGCGAGCTGGTCACCGCGGTCGTGCTGGGCGGGGGGCCCCGTCAGACGGAAGACCGTGCCGCAGCCGCCGAGGCCCGAGGTGCATGCGGGGTTTGCGCCATACGTGGCTGTCCCATAGAAGTTCCCATCGCTGGCTTGCACCAGCCCGGCGAGAGGCTTACCGCCGTCATTGCCGTCGTCGAAGCTGTACAGCGTGCTCAGGATGCCGCTTGCGGTGATTCTAAAGACCGTGCCACAGCCGCTGTTGGGTATGCAGTAGGCCCCGCCATGGAGGGTCGTCCCGTAGAAGGCTCCGTCGCTGGCTTGCACCAGACGGGCAACAGAACTGGAGCCGTCAGTGCAGTTCGGTTGGGAGCAAAAGTTGTAGATCGTGGTCAAGGTGCCGCTTGGGGTGATTTGGAAGACCGTGCCGCCCTGGTGGTAGGCCCCCCCGCCGCCAGCGGAGGTTGACCCGTAGAAATCCCCATCGCTGGCTTGTACCAGCGCGGCGTAAGGGTATTGGCCGTCAGCGCAGTTCGTTTGAGAGCAAAAGCTGTACAGCGAGTCAGCGTGCCGCTTGGGGTGATTTTGAAGACCGTGCCGTAACCGTTGGCCCCGCGCTCGAAGGTTGTCCCGTAGAAGTTCCCGTCGCTGGCTTGCACCAGCCCGGCGTAAGGGTTGCCGCCATCAGCGCAGCCAGCTTGAGCGCAAAAGCTGTGCAGCGTGGTCAGCGTGCCCCCTGGCGTGATTTTGAAGACCGTGCCGCAGCTGCCCGCTACCGAAAGAACAGCCGGTGTTAGCCCCGCCCTCCAAGGTTGTCCCGTAGAAGTTCCCATCGGAGCCTCGCACCAGCCCGGCGTAAGGCTGCTGGCCGTCAGTGCAGTTCGCTTGCGCGCAAAAGCTGTACAGCGTGGTCAGCGCGCCTCCCGGGGTGATTTTGAATACGGTACCAACGCGCGGCTCGGCCCCGCCTCCATAGGTTGTCCCGTAGAGATTCCCGTCACTGCCTTGCACCAGCGCGCCGGTAGGGCTGGCGCCGTCATACCAGTCGAAGCTGTGCAGTGTGGTCAGCGTGCCGGCTGAGGTGATTCTAAAGACCGTGCCACAGCCACCCTGACAGTTGCTGCTGGCCCCGCCTTGGTAGGTTGTCCCGTAGAAGTTCCCGTCGGTGGCTTGCACCAGCCCTGCGTAAGGGCTGGCGCCGTCAGTCGGGTATCCCGCGAACATGTGCAGCGGAGTTAAGGTCTGTGCAGGCAAGGTATTTGCCATGGCGAAACAAAACAGCGCGAGAACCGCAACCGCTCCCCAAAAGCTAACTCGCTGGGTGTGTGAAGTTGACGTACCGCTACAACAGAACTTGGCGCAACAAGTTGAAAGCATCATGGGATTTCCAGATTTCCTTTGGGGCCGGGGCGAGGTGGCACGGACTATATCCGAGAACGTTCCTGACAGCAAGCGGATACTTCAACTGGATTTCGACGGGGGCGTTAGCCTTGCTTCCCTGGGTCAGATGTATGATCAGTCGAGCAGAATTAGGGAGATTAAATGATTCCCTCCATCCGCACTACCGTCAGTCCGCTATTGTTTTCTTGTCTCTTGCTCTGGTCGTGTACTGAGCGAACCCCCAGCAAGCTCGTCGGGCTTTGGCGCATGAAGGACTTCGCGGGGTGGACGTGTGAGTTCAAGGCAGATGGGACCTACTTCGAAAAGGCGGAGACTAAAGGAGGCGTCGCGATGTCGGCAAATGGAAAATACTCCTTAGACGGCAATCAGCTTCGCTTGGAAGCCCCGACTATCAGTGGGGATGCTGCCAATTCCCCCAATCAGATTGTGTTTCTTGGAATGGTAAAAAGGTTTACGCCTGCAAAGTCGTCGATTGTGTGGAAGTCCGATGACGAGTTCACGCTTACTTATCGTAACGAGTTAAGAGGCGAGGAAGAAAGCTGGGTGTGGGTGCGTCAGAAGTAAGTTGTAGATCTCCTTCGCTCTGCGCATTGGGTTCTAACCGAGTGCTTTCAGGATAAGCTCTCATCAAACTGACCCACTACCCTTCAAGCTCGAGTTTGGCTATCGTGAGATCCCGGAAAACGTGTATACTCTGCGGAATTGGCCGGCCACGAGGCGGAAAATTTCCGCAACCTGTCGCCGGTCGGGGCCCCTTTCGTACTCCAATCTAAGGACGTGCATTCAATGGCAACTGCGCCAGCCGCCCAGCAGGGTATCTCGTGGTTACGGCCGAAATACATTCTGTTTGCCTTCATCGGCCTGATGATGGCCTACGTTATCCGCCACAACGAAAGCTTTTTGCTCAACCGCGCCGACCCGGTGTGGCAACACTATCAGCCGTTTAAGTGGTGGCTATTGCCGCACGGGCTGGCGGGAGCGTGCGCGCTGCTGCTTGGCCCGATGCAGTTTTCTGACCGGCTGCGCCAGCGCTACACCAAGCTGCATCGGGTGGCCGGCAGAGTCTACGTCGTGGCCGCGTTGATTCTGGCGCCCCTCGGCGCTTACATCCAGTACTTCAACGAGCGGATGAGCGCGCCACGATCATTCACCATCGCGGCGAGTGTGGATGCGGCATTATTGATGATCACCACCGGGGTGGCGTTCATCCTGATTCGTCAGGGCAAAGTGCAGCAGCACCGCCAATGGATGACGCGCAGCTTCGCCGTGGCACTGGTCTTTGTGGAGGTGCGGGTGATCGGCGGCGTCACGGGATGGGACAACCTCGGCATCGGCGTGACCGAAACCATTGTCTGGACTTGCGTCGCCTTCGCCTTGCTTGAGGCTGACCTGGTTCTGCAATGGCAGGAGTCGAGGCGTTCACGCTCTCTGCCGGCCAAGGCCAAGGCAACAGCAGCGGGGTAGGAGAGCAGGTGGTTCCCAGCGCCAAAAATTTGGGGAGCCTTTTGCAGGCTCCCCAACCCCTCAGTGCATTATGGAGAAAAACCCCGCCGGGAATTTTGCTCCGCAATCAGTACATCACGCTCCATCTACGAGGGGAAATAGTATTTCGCGCTGTCACGGCAGAGCCTGAGCCAGACTTCTTCCCCCTGCCGGAGCAGATTTTGTGCGGCGCGGCGTCTCATTGCGGATAGCTCTCCACTGAGTAATTACAAGTGCCGTTGGTCGGCTGAGTCGGTAGCGCGGGCACCTGCAGCATCTGCGGCGAATTAAAGTCAAACGGACCGTTGGTCGGATCGGTGAGATCGGCCGCGTGCCTGTCGCGCTGCGTCAGCGGCAACAAACTGTAACGGTTCTCGATGAGCTGAAGAATGGAAGTGTAGTCCGCCGGCTGATGCGAAACAAAGTGCGGCTTCGACCATGGCGACACCACCATCACCGGTACGCGGAAGCCGGTCACATTGAACAGGCCATGGACATAGAACTGGCCTTGAATCGCGTGCGGCACCTTATCGTCCGGTTGGGTCACCAGGATGGGCCCCTGCTGCTCGTACAGACCGCCACCCTCGTCATAAGTAAGGATAAAAGCCGAGTCCGGCCAGGCATGGCTGGTAAGCAGCGCGTTCAGGATCTGCTGCACCCGGGCCGACCCCTTCTGAACGCTGTAGCCGGGATGTTCGTCATATCCGGTGGCGCTGGCCCGTTCGATGAAGACCACCTGCGGCAGTTGCGTGTCGGCGCCCGAGCTGGCCAGAATGTTGTACCACTCCTGAATATTGCGCACATTGCCCTGAATCTGCTGGTTGTTCCAGTCCGCCCACTGCGCCAGAAAAACGCTGTTGTCCTGGTAGTAATAGCGCCAGGTGATGCCGGCATTTTGCAACACCCGGAAGAGGGTGGGCCGGCTCCAGACGATGTCGTTGGACGGCGGCAGAAAGATGTCGCCATACGAAGTGCCGGCGAACAGATACATGCGGTTGATGGCGGTGTAAGCCGGAACCGGCGAGTACCAGGTGTCGCTGGTGTCGAACTGCGAAGCCAGTTCGTAGTAAAACGGCAAGTCGGTCCAGTCGTAATAGCCCAAGGCACGCGTGTCGGTCGGATCGTTTGAGATGTGAGGCGTGTTGAGGAGGAACCCGTCCATCAGGTATTGCGAATTGGACGTCAGGTGCATCCAGTCGCCGCCCACCAGGTCCATGTCGTTGTGAGTGTAGTTCCATTGGGGATCAAGGCCATCTATGCACTCGGTCCGCTGGTGGAATGGCGGAAAGCTCTGCCCTTGCCGGTTGCGAATGGTGTAGCCAGGAGGCAGATTGTGCAGGTCGTTTACATCGCTCATCTGCGCCCCGGGAATGTGGTCGACGTTGACGCGGTAGTACGCCAGGTTTCCGAAGTAGTTATCGAAGGAGCGGTTCTCCTGCAACATGTAGATGATGTGGTTCAGGTTCTGCACCGTGCCGGTGCTGAGAATTACTTTGGCCGGCGACGACAGATGGTCGCCAAAACGATCGGTCGCGGTGCACATGTAGGTGGTGGTTTGCGTGGGACGCACGGTCACACTGCCGCGCGCCGCTGGGGCCACAAGTCCGACGCCCTGATCAATTGCGACCGATGCGGCATTGCTCGCACTCCAGCTGATCGTCACCGGCGCGCCAGAAGCTGGGATGCCCGGGGTTGCCGTGCAACTCAGCGACATGCCTCCGCTGACAGTAACCGCGATTTGTCGCGAGTACGCCTGGCCGTTATGCGGCCCGGTCGCTCCCACCATGAAGATACGGTTGGCGCCCAGCGGTCCGGTCAGATAGCTGCCCGTGCAGGTTGGTCCGCTGCATGAGTCGGGAGTGAGAGGCACCGTGAAATTCTCGGGCAACGTTGTCAGGAAAAACGTGCTGCCGTTATTGGGGCCGATGAAGTTGAGCGTAACCGTTTGCCCAGCAGTGACCTGTTGCGTGGAAGCCGAGAGCATCATCGGAACCACGGTCAACGCCGCAGTCATGGGCTTGGTGGATTGCAGGGAATTCGCGTCGAGGGCGGTTCCCTGGAACACCGTGCTCACCGCCGGTGCGACCTGCGCATAGTGCGCGGCACTTAGCGGCAGCGAGTCCTGGTCATCGGCGAGCAAACTGGGAGTGACCGCGAAGGCATTCGCGTTTCGGACCTGCCAACTGAATTCCACAAATTGTCCCGGCGCAGCAATGGCCGGGGAGACGTTAAAGTACTCCAGAACTGGAGGGGATGACGATGCGTTTTCACCAGCGCCGAGTTGAGCGGGGTCGGAGTTGGCAAAAGCGTGTAAGGTCAGCAAGCTAAGCAAAGCGGCGGTGAGCACGAACCGGTTCAATCCCAACATGTGAAACGCCCTCCAGAATCGTCCAGCACTCGTGCGATGCAGAAATCCGGAGGGAGGTTTGCTGGGGGCATGTATGGACCAGCCGTTTTTCAGAAGTAGGTCTCAATAAAATGAGACCAGCGTATCCAGTTCGTGCGGTGAGCCGCAAAAACCTTCAGGCCGGGAGGCTTTGGTCTTGGCACAATATACCAATAGACGTATTTATGTATAATGCCAGGGTCGGAGCGCCCGCTAGACCGCTCCGGAGCACAACTAACCATGACGACGAGAGCGACAAAGCCTGTCAGGGCAGAAAAAAGCAGCGGAAATATTTTTGCCGATCTCGGCCTTCCCCATCCAGAACAGGAACTGGTGAAGGCAAAGCTCACCTTGCAGATTTACCGTCTCATCAAGAGACGCGGCCTTACCCAAGCTGAAGCGGGAAAGATTCTCGGTATCAAGCAGCCCCACGTCTCTGCCTTGATGCGCAACCGCTCGGGCACTTTCTCAGTCGAACGGCTTATGGACTTTCTCACTGCTCTTGGGCAGGACGTGAAGATTACGGTCAGGCCCACGCGTAAGGAACACGGCGAAGTGTCGGTGGTTGCCTGATCAGGAGTGCCCAACCTTACTAACGAATACAGAATTGCCCGAATGCCAGAATTGTCCGTGGTCAGCCCATGTCTTCAGCGGAGGGCTGGCCAAGCGGTTGAAGCAGTCCTCGCAAGACGAGCGAGAATGCCTGCCGAACGTCTTCCACGCCGAACGATGCCGGAAAACCCATTCGCCGCGCCAGCAAGCTGGTCGCGAAGCATCCCTTCCACCATTCCGATCAGCGCCGAGCGCGCGGCGTCGCCGGAAATGCCGGGGCGAAGTGCTTCGTGTTTCAGCAGCGGCTGGAGGATGCCGTCGATGGTTTGCACGAAGTGAAGATAGCCCTGCGGCAGCATCATCTCGCGGGAGTCTTTGCGCACACGCCGTCCCTCGGTCAGCAGCAATTCCCCCCACGCGGGATCGCCCTGAAAGGCATTCGCCATCAGCTCGAACAGTAGGAGGAGTTTCTCGGCCGGGGAGTGCACCACTTCCAGGGCCGGGAACACGTGACTGGCCTGGCGCCAGCCGTCATCGAAAATCGCCTCCAGCAAACCTTCTTTGCTGGCAAAATGTTTTACCAGTTGCGACTCGCTGGTGCCGGCTGCTTTAGCGATTGCGGCGGTCGAAGTGTTGTCGAAACCTTGCGCCACAAACATCTGCTTCGCGGTTTGAAGCAGCCGCTCGCGCGAGGCAATTGGAAGCGTCGCCTGAGGTTGGAACGCAGTGCGGACCTTCTTCACCATCCTCCGTAAATAGTATCACGACTAAACAAAGCAGTAAAGCTACCACACCGAAAGTGCTAAGCCTCTCGTGCCATACCTAGCCTTGAACGCTAACACTAATCGGCCAGTTTGTGAAATATTCACCCTGCTTTGAAATTGCGCTTGACTGGGCAAGCGAGCAGCGCTACATTACTCCGTTCAATCGCATAGCGTCACTATTGAAACTAGTTACCTTTCTGCAATTAGTAACTCTGCAACCCTAGGTTCTTGGTATTAAGTCCGTTTGCTGCGACTGGCGGGCACGTGCTCGCCTGCGAAAAAAAATGTCGTTTGGTTTGGAGGAGAAAATGAAAAGCGCCAAAAAATTCGCCTTTGTGTTCACCTTGCTTGCGTTGCTATCGCTGGGCCTGGCCGCCCCGATGATGGCGCAAGACCAAATCAATTTAACCGATGGTCTGAGGGAGATTTTTTGGAATGGGATGGGCAGCACCCATATCAGTATGACAATCCCTTCCCATTGGTGTAGCGGCGGCACCTGCGTTTGGGCGCAAGCCCCAGCCAGCGGCACCGGAAATTTGGCATCGAGCGGGACCTACACGGTTTCGTCGGCGGCCACTACTCCGGTTCCCGGCGGCTGGGATGGCCCCATGTATCTAACCATCCAGGCTGACGGAAGCTCAGCCGTAACCCAGACGCAGCCGATCACGTTCGAATACACCTCAGGCGCAGGCACGCTGACCGGTCTGCTGAATTTTACGACGATGTCGAAATCCGATAGCCACATCCAATCGGTGATGCAGGGCACGCTGGTCGTGACCGGCGGTACCTTCGCGCAATACTTTCCTTACGGCGCGACCGTGAACATCACTTGGGGAGGCACCTTCCCGTTGCAGATACTGTGGCAACTCCATGGTTTCTCCATTTCCGAATTTAATAGCGGGACCATCGTTCCTGCTGCCGCCTGCGGCGCACTGTCGTCGCCAGCCGGCGGCGTGAAGCATGAATCGGGACTGCCGCGGGTAGCGGGCATCGATCCCGCTGACCTGATCGGCTCCTTCACCCAGACCAACAATCAGCAAATTCCCTGTTCGGCCTCGACACCCTGTGGCTCGATGGACGTGGCGCTGGGCACGGACGGCTTTGCCGGCGACCTGGTGGTCACGGTGCAACTGTCGGGAGCGGGCCAGCCCTTCCAGTTTGACCGCATGGGTTTCAACAGCGACGTCAGTTCAGGATTGTTCCTGGATTGCTTTGCCTTCGGGGGAAGCTGCACCTCGGGCGTGGGCGGCGCATCGCTACAGGGCGCCAAACGGGAAGACGGCTTCGGCAACTTCCAGCACACGCTGCAAACCGGCCTCAATGGCGGCAGTGGTTGTTCGCCGGACGGGACGGGTTGCCAAAACCTGTTTACGTTCGTGATTGGCGACTCGAATGGTCCTCTGCAGTTGTCGGACTTCAACTCCTTCGTCGCGGGTCACGTGGCCAACGGAGCGTGCAGCGGATTCATTGCAACAACGGCAAACTGAACGGGCCGGTTCAGTCTTTCAGGGCACGACCTAAGTCGTGCCCTTTTTTATTCTCCGCTGCTCGGCTGGGTGGGAGGAACCTATATCCAGCCCGAAGGGCGAAAGTGATTAGCCCAGCGCGGAAGCGCTGGGTAAACGATGTCCCACGATGTGGGAGCGCCTTCAGGGGCGGCACTCGTCCCCTCGGTTTTAGCGCATTACGAATCCACGCGCTCATACTTTTGATTGCCCAGATGCCTCCAGCCAACCCCGTCTGCGTCGCGAAATACCCCGAGCGGTTTTTCTTTCTCCGTATCGGAGCCGATGCGCAGAACATTGCCGTCGAGGTCTTCGACCTGCATCTCCAGCGCCCACTCGAAATTATTGGGCGGGTTGCGGATCTTTGCGCCCGACGCCAGGTACTGTGCGTGCAGCGCGCGGACATCCGGCACGCCGATCCAGACCCACATCCGCGGCTGGCTCTGGTTGTCATTGGTGAGGAAGATGGAGCACCTTTCCCGCGCCACGCAGGCGAATGTTTCGCCGGCACGCCATCGCAGTTCGAAGCCCAGAGCTCCCAGGTAGTACGCGATGCTGGCGTCCACGTCCTTCACCCGAAAGACTGGTATGGCTGAACCGAAGCTCTCAGTTGATGATTCCGGCATAACGTCCTCGTGCACGAAAATATATCAAAAGAGGCGGCTGTTCGGCGCGGCTGAGGAGGCGATCTATCTGTCGCTCAGGGTGAAGTTCACGGTGATCTCCGTGTCCACCTCGACGGGCTGGTCATTCAACCTGTACGGCTTATAGCGCCAGAGTTTCACCGCGTCGAGCGCCGCCTTCACCAGCAGAGGATGTCCGCTAACCACGCGCAGGTCCTGCACCGTGCCATCCTTGGCGACGACCGCCTGCAACAAAACCGTACCCTGAATCCGCGCCTGCATGGCCAGGGGAGGATAGACCGGCTTGGTCTGATGAATGAGCAGTCCCTGCGCGACTCCGGATGACACGCGCACTTTCGGAGGCGCAACTACTTTCGGCATGGCAGGTGGAACCTGGATGACGTTTCTGATAATGCTGTTCCCTACGCCCGTTCCGGTTCCGCCGGGAACTTCGGCCCAGTCGGGCGCTGCGACGTTGTCTGCGTTCGCAGGTGGATCGTGCAACATCGCAATCTGCCGCGGGATGAACGTTGGAACGTGTATCACCTTGTCATCGAGCACCGATTGCGGGTGAGCCGTGCTCGCTTGCGTGGCCACAGGCGCCGGCCCCGGTGGTGGAGCGGGTTCGGTCAAAATGTTTGCCAACTGGCGCGCGGGCAACGCTTCCGTATAGATGATGGGCAACAGCACCAGCACTCCCGCCAGCAGTCCCTGTATGGCGAAAGACAACGTGGCGGTCCACCGATTTGGTTTGCTTAGAGTTCCACTCGACTCAATCAGACTGTCTTCGAACATACCGGCGCTCCTTGTATTCACTACAGACACCGGTAAGTCGAAATTAGCTCCGGGGATTCTTCACCCCGGGGGTCGTCATGTCTATAGGGAGGGACAAAGCCTTTTGCAATTCTTTCTTATTCGAGACTACTCAATGGTTGGGTGGGCACGAACGAAGGGCGGTGCGCCAGGCTTTTCCTGGGCGCGGCTCATCATCGCGTCAGCTCGCGACGTTGGTTGTGCCATGGACCGGTTGCACTAAGGCCGAGTCGCTTTCGGGGGTGCAGGAGGGAGGTCAGCGATGCGTATGCCTTCGACGATGGAGGCAAATAGCTGGCGGTCGGCCGCTGTGTATTGCGACTTGGACAGATGAATGTCCACATACACATCTTCTTTCGCGGCACACGCGATTAGATTTTTCTGATCCGCGGGGCTGCCCTTCGCCACCGGCGCAAGGTATTCGACGACCGCCATGGAACCCGTCGACATGGAACCCGCTGTCGAGTAGCGAACATCCTTTAGCCGCTGGTTATCCATACCCTGGATCCGGCGGCGCAGGTACACGGAGCAGGTATCGGCAACCACCGTCCTGGCTTCCTGTTGCATGTTGATGGCTAGCATCATGCCGGTCTTCTTATTATTGGCCAGCAGATACTGACGGCCGCCGAGTTTCATTACATTTTCTTCGACGGTGAATCCCGGTGAGTTGATGATCACCGCCCAGGTCTTGCCAGGGTAGGCAATTTGCAGAGCATTTGCGGAAGGCGGCTTTTGCGCCCAGGCGTGGATGGCAAAGCTGGAGAACAATGCCAGGGTTAGGAGAATTCTCTTCATCGGAAATTTCCTTTTGACCTCGGAAGCGACGCCATTATAGCCGGGGGTCCCACGCTTGCCGCAAGCATTTTGGCGAAGTACCTAGAGATGTCGAGGGCCAACTTGTGCCCCAGGTTCGCGTCTGTCTTCTGGACGCTAACCTGGGATGAGGAAGGTCGTGGAGCGCGCCAATTCACGGCGCGAAGTAGCAGGAGATGTCGAGGATCAGTTGGGTGAGTCCCGACGCGTAGGCATCGACCTTGCCGTTGGTGCTGGGGACGATCGCCATGTTGGATGAGATGGATCCGTCCAGTGCATTGAGCGTCGAGACTACAGGCTGGGTGGCACCGTCGGGCCACAGCGTCAGATAACCCAGCGCGCCGTAGGGCACGACGCTGGCATTGAAAACATAGGCCTGCGCCGAGCTGGAGGTTCCACATCCCGCATTCGCTACATCCACCGGCGGACTCAGGGTCCCGCTGAAGGGCTGCCCGTTGCCTATGTGACGGGTGTCGATGACACGACAAGGCTGAACACCGTAGAGCGACAGTCCCCCGGTTCCAGCCGGTGCGAAGTAGCCGTTGATGTCGATGATCAAGTCGGTATCGTTGGTCGGATAAACCGAGACGTTGCCATTCGTACCTGCAACTACAATTGCGGCGTTGCCGATGATCTGACCAGCAATGTCGTTCAATGTGGAGACCACTGGCCGGGTTTGTCCCGTGGGCCAGACCGTCATGTAAAACAGCGAGCCGTGCGGCACCACGGAGAAGTTCAGCGAATAGGCGGCGGCGTTCGACGGAATGTTGCACGCCGTGGCATTCGGTATTGGGAACTGCCGTTCCACACCGCCGGTCAGAAACGGCGCACCCAGACCTTGGGGATAAGTGCTGTAGCGCGTGTCGGCGACGCGGCAAGGTGTCAGCGGATAAAAGGCCAGCGTTGAACCACTGATCGGCGCGAAATAGCCGTTAACGTCGACGATCACATTGGTCGTGTTGGTGGCATAGACGCTGATTTCGCCGCTGTCGCCCGCCGGAATGATTGCCGCATTGGCCTTGATGCGGCCATCCAGCGAGTTCAACGTCGAAGCTAGCGGCTTCGGCTGTCCCGCAGGCCAGACCGTCAAGTAGCCCAGAGGCCCGTTGGGGACAACCGAGACATTCATCGAATAGGCAGCTGCAGAAGTGAGAGTCCCGCAGGTGCCCGCACCGGAGATGGGGAAGCTCTGGAATGTACCGCCGTAAATCGGACCACTTCCACCGTTGGCAAACCGGGTATCGACCGCGCGACACGGCTGGCTCAGAGGAACAAACTGCAAAGCTGTGGGAGGAGGGATTGCGATCTCGAAAACGGTTCCGAAATTGTAAGTGCCGCCGTAGGTGGTCATGCCGTAGAGATTGCCGGCGGAATCGAAGATCAGGCCGCCGACGGCAGTAGTGCCATCCGTGCCGCTGCCGAAGCTATGCAGCACCTGCTCGGTCCAGCCGCCGCCCGCTGCGGGCATCAACTCGAATGCCGTCCCCCCGGGATTGCCATAAATGCCGCCACTGCTCGTAGTGCCGTAAATATTGCCAGCGTGGAACACCAGACCGCTTTCGGGACCAAGGCCATCCAAGCCGTTGTCGTTGAAGTTATGCAGCACCTGCTCCGCCCAGCCCCCGCCCGATCGCGACAACTCGAACACCGTTCCCTGGTTGTAAGTGCCGCCAAGATAAGTCGTGCCGTAGAGATTCCCGGTGGCGTCGAAGATCAGGCCGGCGTAGGGATTGACCCCATCCGTGCTGTTGCCAAAGCTATACAGCACCTGCTCCGTCCAGCCGCCGCCCGCCGCGGGCGTCAACTCGAAGACCGTCCCCATATTGTAAGTGCCGCCGCCGGCGGTCGTGCTGTAAAGATTGCCAGCGGCATCGAAGATCAGGTTGGCTAAGGGACCAGCCCCGTCGGTGCCGGTGAATTCATATAACACGTTGTCCGTCCAGTTCCCGCCGGCCGATGGCGTCAACTCGAACACCATCCCCTTGTGGTGAGTGCCGCCCGCGCAAGTTCCGTAGAGATTGCCGGCGCCGTCGATGAGCAGAGAGCCCTGGGGTTCCAGTCCGTCCCAGCCGTTGCCGAAGCTATGCAGCACCTTCTCTGTCCAGCCGCCGCCAACTGCGGGCGTTAACTCGAACACCGTCCCCAAGTTGTTAGTGCCTCCGAAGGCTGTCGTGCCGTAAAGATTGCCAGCGCCATCGATGATCAGGCCAGCTACGGGAAAGT
This sequence comes from uncultured Acidobacteriaceae bacterium, assembly GCA_963728805.1. Taxonomy (GTDB): domain Bacteria; phylum Acidobacteriota; class Terriglobia; order Terriglobales; family Acidobacteriaceae; genus Bog-257. The sequence goes on along the minus strand of CAVSLE010000007.1, from coordinate 46,797 downwards.
TCCCGTCCGTGCCGTCGTTGTTGAAGTTATGTAACACCTTCTCCGTCCAGCCCCCGCCTGCTGTGGGCGTCAACTCGAAAACCGTCCCTTCGGAAGGGACAAGACCCCCGTAGGTCGTGCCGTAGAGGTTGCCCGCGCCGTCGAAGATCAGGCCGGCGGCAGGCTGAGAACCGTCCCCGCCGTTACCGAAGCTATGCAGCACCTGTTCTTGTATCTGCGCGGCCGCCCAGGTGCTCATCACAAACAACGTCGCAGCAAAGATCGCCAGCGCCGTCCTTAGTCCGATGCGAAGTTTTTTGCCTGACATGAATAGTCCTCTCGGTACCGCAACTACGGCGCAAAGTAGCTGGAGATGTCGAGGATCAGTTGCGTGAGTCCCGACGCATACGCATCGACCTTTCCGTTGGTGCTGGGCACGATCGCCATGTTGGATGAGATGGATCCGTCCAGTGCATTCAAGGTGGAAACCAGCGGCTGCGCGGCACCGTCGGGCCACAGCGTCAGATAACCCAGCGCGCCGTAGGGTACGACGCTGGCATTGAAGACATAAGCCTGCGCCGCGGCGGGTATTCCACACGGACTACCCGCCACATCCACCGGCGGGGTCAGCGTTCCGCTGAAAGGCTGACCATTGCCCACGTGACGCGTGTCGATGACACGACAAGGCGCCGCTGCGTAGAGCGATAGCCCGCCGGTTCCCGCTGGCGCGAAGTAGCCGTTGATATCGATGATCACGTCGGTGTCGTTGGTCGGATAGACCGAGACGTTGCCATTCGTGCCTGCAACCACAATCGCAGCGTTGGCAATGATCGTTCCGGGAATATCGTTCAAGGTAGAAACCGTAGGCCGAGTTTCACCCGTGGGCCAGACCGTCATGTAAAACAGCGAGCCATGAGGCACGACCGAGAAGTTCAGCGAGTACGCGGCTGCGTTGGAGGGAATGTTGCAGTTCGTGGCATTCAACATAGGGAAGGCGCGTTCCTGGCCGCCAGTCAGAAACGGCGGCCCCAGGCCCTGCGGAAAATTGCTCTTGCGCGTGTCGGCGATACGGCACGGTGTCAGCGGATAAAAAGCCAGCGTGGAGGAAGACACCGGCGCGAAGTAGCCATTGATATCGACGATCACATTGGTCGTGTTGGTGGCGTACACGCTGATTTCGCCGCTTGTGCCCGCCGGAATGATTGCGGCGTTGGCCTTGATGCGGCCATCCAGCGAGTTCAACGTCGAAGCTAACGGGCGCGGCTGTCCCGCAGGCCAGACTGTCAAGTAGCTCAGACTTCCGTTCGGGACCACCGAGACATTCATGGAGTAGGCGGCTGCGGAAGGCAGAGCCCCGCAAGTGCCGGCGCCGGAGATTGGGAAGCTCTGGAAAGTACCGCCCTGAATCGGGCCGCCTCCGCCGTTCCCCGGCCGGGTATCAACAGCACGACACGGCTGGCTCAGCGGAACAAATTGCAAAGCCGTGGGAAGAGAAATTGCGATCTCGAAAACGGTTCCGAAATTGTAAGTGCCGCCAGTGTTGGTCGTGCCGTAGAGATTGCCGACGGTATCGAGCACCAACCCGGCGTAGGGATTGGCCCCGTCCGTGCCGCTGCCGAAGTTATGCAGCACCTGCTCCGTCCAGCCCCCGCCTGCGGGCATCAACTCAAACATCGTTCCCGCGCCGGAACTGCCGCCAAGGTAGGTCGTGCCGTAGAGATTGCCGGCGCGATCGAAGATCAGGACGGCGGTAGGAAAGTTCCCGTCCGTGCCGTTACCGAAACTATACGCCACCCTTTCCGTCCAGGTTCCGCCCCCCGCGGGCATCAACTCGAACACTGTACCGTGGTTGTAAGTGCCGCCCGTGGGGGTCGTGCCGTAGAGATTGCCGGCCGCATCAAAGATCAGGCTGGCTTGCGGAAAGACCCCGTCCGTGCCGCTGCCGGGGCTCCACAGCACCTTCTCCGTCCAAGTTCCGCCCGCTGCGGGAGTCAACTCAAACACCGTCCCGTAGTTGTGAGGGCCGCCAAACGCGGTCGCGCCGTAGAGATTGCCGGCGGCATCGAAGATCAGCCCGCAGAAGGGATTGGCACCGTCCGTGCCGCTGCCGAAGCTCCACAGCACCTTCTCCGTCCAAGTTCCGCCCGCTGCGGGCGTCAACTCGAACACCGCACCGGAGCCGTGACTGCCGCCATAGGCGGCCGTGCCATAGAGATTGCCGGCGGCATCGAAGATCAGCCCGGCCTCGGGCCCAACCCCGTCCGTGCCGCTGCCGAAGTTATACAGCACCCTCTCCGTCCAAGTTCCGCCCACTGCGGGCGTCAACTCGAACACCGTCCCGTTGCCAGGTCCGTAGGTGGTGCCGTAAAGATTTCCGACAGCATCGAAGATTAGGCTGCCGAGGGGCACTGCGCCGTCCGCACCGCCCTGGAAGTTATACAGCACCTTCTCCGTCCAGGTTCCGCCCGCTGCGGGCGTCAACTCGAAAACCGTCCCGCAGCCGCCGGAGCAAGAACTGGAAGTGCCGCCGTCCGAGGTGGTGCCGTAGAGATTGCCGAGGGTATCGAAGATCAGCCCGGCGGAGGGATTGGCACCGTCCGTGCCGTCGTTGTTAAAGCTATGCAGCACCTGTTCTTGTATCTGCGCGGCTGCCCAGGTGCTCATCACAAACAACGTCGCGGCAAAGGTCGCCAGCGCCGTCCTTAATCCGATGCGAAGTTTCTTACCTGACATAAATAGTCCTCTCGGTACCGCGTCAGGGCGCAAAGTAGCTGGAGATGTCGAGGATCAACTGCGTGAGTCCCGACGCAAACGCGTCGACCTTTCCATCTGTGCTGGGCACGATCGCCATGTTCGAGGAGATGGATCCGTCCAGCGCATTGAGCGTCGAGACTACAGGCTGGGTGGCACCGTCGGGCCACAGCGTCAGATAACCTAGCGCGCCGTAGGGCACGACGCTGGCATTGAAAACATAAGCCTGCGCCGCGGCCGGTACGCCACAGGGACTACCCACCACATCCACCGGCGGACTTAGGGTCCCGCTGAAAGGCTGACCACTCCCCACGTGGCGCGTGTCGATGACCCGACAAGGCGCTGCCGCGTACAGCGATAGCCCGCCCGCTCCTGCTGGGGCGAAGTAGCCGTTGATGTCGATGATCAAGTCGGTGTCGTTAGTCGGATAAACCGAGACGTTGCCATTCGTGCCTGCAACCACAATTGCGGCATTGGCGATGATCTGACCAGGAATGTCGTTCAACGTGGAAACCGTCGGACGGATTTCGCCCGTAGGCCAAACCGTCATGTAAAACAGCGAGCCGTGCGGCACGACCGAAAAGTTCAGTGAGTACGCGGCCGCGCTGGTGGGAATGTTGCAGCTCGTCGCATTCAAAATGGGGAACGCGCGTTCCTGGGCGCCGGTCAGAAACGGCGGCCCCAGACCCTGCGGAAAATTGCTCTTGCGCGTGTCGGCGACGCGACAAGGTGTCAGCGGATAAAAGGCCAGCGTGGACGAAGATACTGGCGCGAAGTAGCCATTGACGTTGACGATCACATTGGTCGTGTTGGTGGCATACACGCTGATTTCGCCGCCAGTGCCCGCCGGAATGATCGCCGCGTTGGCCTTGATGCGGCCATCCAGCGAGTTCAGGGTGGAAGCCAAGGGCCGCGGGTATCCCGCCGGCCACGCAGTCAGGTAGCCCAGAGGCCCGTTGGGAACAACCGAAACATTCATCGAGTAGGCGGCTGCGGAAGGCAGAGCCCCGCAAGTACCAGCACCCGAAATAGGGAAGCTCTGGAAAGTGCCACCTTGAATCGGACCGCCGCCACCGTTCCCCGGCCGAGTATCAACTGCACGGCACGGCTGGCTCAGCGGAACAAATTGCAGAGCCACGGGAGGAAATGCGATCTCGAAAACGGTCCCGTTGTTGTTGCTGCCGCCAAACTGGGTCGTGCCATAGAGGTTGCCGGCAGCATCGCTGATCAATCCCGCTACGGGATCAACCCCATCTGTGCCATTGAAGCTGTGCAGCACCTGTTCCGTCCAGCCGCCGCCCGCGGCGGGCGTCAACTCGAACACCGCCCCGGAGCCGTAAGTCCCGCCCCCGGTTGTTGTGCCGTAGAGATTGCCGGCGCCATCGAAGATCAGGCCAGCGTAGGGGCCCTCCCCGTCCGTGCCTGGACCGAAGCTATACAGCACCTGCTTCGTCCAGCCCCCGCCCGCGGTAGGCGTCATCTCGAACACCGTCCCTGCGTAGTAAGTACCGCCCCCGGAGGTCGTGCTGTAGAGATTGCCGGCGCCATCGATGATCAGGCCGGCGTAGGGAATAGACCCGTCTGAGTAATCACTGAAGCTATGCAGCACCTGCTCGGTCCAGCCGCCGCCCGCGGCGGGCGTCAACTCGAACACCGTTCCCCAGCCGTAGGCGCCGCCTTGGGGCGTCGTGCCGTACAGATTGCCGGCAGTATCGAAAACCAGGCCAGCCTGCGGATAAGTCCCGTCCGGTCCGAAACTATAAAGCACCTTCTCCGTCCAGCCCCCGCCCGCTGTCGGCGTCAACTCGAACGCCGTTCCGTTGCCGGCGCCGGAAGCACCGCCAAAAATGGTGGTGCCGTACAGATTACCGGCGCCATCGAAGATCAGGCCGGAGGCAGGAAAAGCGCCGTCCGTGCGGGTGCTGGAGAAGTTATGCAGCACCTTCTCCGTCCAGGTCCCGCCTGCTGCGGGCGTCAGTTCGAATACCGTCCCGCAATCGTGGAAGCAGTCAGCGTTGTGAGGGCCGCCACTGTGGGTCGTGCCGTACAGATTGCCGGCGGCATCAAAGATCAGGCCGGCTTGGGGATAAGCTCCGTCCACACCGTCGTTGTTGAAGCTATGCAGCACCGTCTCTGTCCAGCCTCCGCCTGATGCGGGCATCAGCTCGAACACTGTCCCGTAATCGTAAGTGCCGCCCTTGTCGGTCGTGCCATAAAGATTGCCAGCGGCATCCATGATCAGGCCGGCCATGGGTCCAGTCCCGTCCGTGCCGGCGAAGTTATACAGCACCTTTTCCTGCACTTGTGCGGCCGCCCATGTACTCATCACAAACAACGTCGCAGCAAAGATCGCCAGCGCCGTCCTGAATCCGATGCGAAGTTTTTTGTCTGACATGAATAGTCCTATTAGTACCGCAACTACGGCGCAAAGTAACTGGAGATGTAGAGGATCAGTTGCGTGAGCTCAATGGTCAGCCCGCAGCCATACGACGGCTTCCCTGCCAGGCTGAAGAGTTAACCAGATAGTATTGTTCGCCCGAGGGCCGGGCGTCAGTGATGAGGGTCACGGCTGGGGGTGCAAGAGAGACCTACGGAGCAAGCTGCCAGACGGTGCCGTCTCCTCTGCCTCTGCCGCCGCTGCTCGTGGTGCCGTACATGTTGCCGCTGGCGTCGAAGACCACGTTGCTCAACGGCAGCGCGCCGTCGTCGGGCCCATCGAAGCTATGGATGATGGTGTGCGTCCAGCCACTCTGCGAATGAGTCACCTTGAACACCGAGCCCTCATGATGAGCGCCGTCCGAGTAGTTCGTGCCATAAATATTGCCCGCCGAGTCAAGGTTGACTGGCGCATTGAGTCCTCCCTCGATGGGATCAATGGCAGAGAAATTCCACGAGCCGCCCGAGGGTGAAAGCTCGAAGACTCCGCCGGTGAAGTACGAGGTGTCGCCAAAAATATTTCCGGCGCTGTCGAGCACCACGCCCGCCACAGGATTACCGCCGTCACTTCCGCCGGTAAAGGTGTAGAGCAGCTCGAAGCTGTATCCACCGGCGGAACGGACCAGCCTGAATACGGTGCCATCCCCATGAGCGCCGCCAAAGGCAGCGGTGCCGTAAAGATTTCCCGCCGCATCCATCGCCAGATTGCCAAACGGGTCGGCCCCGTCGGTCGCACCCTGCAAGGTGTAAAGCGTGCTGAGCACCCAGCTACCACCGGAGGGCGACAGCTTGTAAACAACGCCGCCTGCCATGCCATAGAGATTGCCTGCGGCGTCAAAAATCACGCCACCAAAAGGGCTCGTCGGATCGCCCGGCGCTCCCGTAAAGCGATAGAGTACGGTCTCCGTCCAGGTACACAACACCGAGTGGCAGAAGGTTGGTGGCGGCGTAAGTTTGAATATCGTTCCGCAGCCGAAGCCCAGCCCGCACCCGGTCCCGCCCCCGAACAGCGTGGTGCCATAGAGGGCGCCCTGCGGGCCCACCGTCACGCTGACCTGCGGGGCCATGCCGTCGTTGCCTCCCTGGAAGAAATAGAGTGGGGTGTATATCCACGCGCCGTTCTTGAAGGTCGAACGGTAAACCATGCCGCATCCGCCCTGGCCGCCGCAAACGCCTCCCTGATAGCCGCCGACCGGAGTCGTGCCGTAAACATTTCCCGCGCGGTCAAGCGTCACTCCAGTCCTGGGAATGCCACCGTCCTGGCCGCCGAGAAAGTAGTGCAGCACGGTAATGGTTTGCGATTGCACCGTGGGCACGGCAGCGACAGCGAAAGCAAACACCATTGCCAACGCCAGGCCGATGCTGCCTCGCATTCTCAGGTGGGCCTGAGAACGTCCGAGTCGGAAGTTGCTGCAGGATGGCCACGGAAAATCTCCTTCTCTGCGTGAAGCGGGGCGCGGAGGCGTCCGTCTGATTTTCAGGCGCGCAACGGAACTCTGACCGCGCACCGGGGATACATTGTGTACCGCCTCGCAACGAAAATCAACGCAGCCATAGGGGTCCTTCGACTCGTCGCTACGCTCCTCGCTCAAGATGACAACCACACGTCAAGCCCGAAGGGCGAGAGTGATTAGCCCAGCGCGGAAGCGCTGGGTAAACGATATCCCACACTGTAGGATCCCCTTTAATGGCGACGGGATTTTCGGCTGCCTTGCCGTAAAAGAACCTTGGACGCAATAGCCTGGAAAGCTGTGTTCAGTTCAGCGGTGCACGACGGAGATGGGCAGTCGGCTATATAAAAAAACTCCCCAGCCGGCTGGCCTTGAATGTAGGTTGGATAGTTGGGGTCATTGGCAAGTTGCGCCAGCAATGCCTGCGTAGTCAGGCTTACGCTGCTGCCCAGTCCAATCGTATAGATATAGGTTGGGGTCGGGGCTTCGGTACGCAAAGCATTGGCAGTTACGATGGCGCGGTACTGGGCCTCGGCGGTGACGCTGGCCCGCAGAAATCTCTCCTGGGTCCCATATTGCTGAGAGGGGAACATGGTGACGAGTTGTCCCTGAGCATTTTTGCAAAGGTCGCCCTGGTTGTCGTACGGGAATCCACTGGGGCAGCCCATGGTGCATGTGCCCCATATCCTTGTTGCACTGGTAGGATCGAAGAAGCCGACACTGTTCCCAGAATCATACCCGCCATAGTTGATCAGTGTTAAGCCCGAACCGCCCACTCCCTTACAGTAAAAATTGTCCTGAATTGTGTTCATCAAGCCATCGGTAAAATACACGACAACTTTGACCACCCTCTGCCCTCGTTGTACGACAATGCTGTCGTTCTGTAATTGAGCGAGCGAGAGTGGCGCCCCGATGGTAGGACTCAGGATTGGTTGTGTCCCTGCACCTGTGCCGAAAGTGCCGCCGCCGAAACCCATGGCTGCGATGGCATTGTCAATCGGCGTTTTGAAGTTGTAATTGATGGGAACGTCCACCGTAGCATTGTCAGCGAAACTAATCATGGCAACTTCGTCGATTGAGTTATTGAAGTCAGCGACGAACATTGGACCTGCGGACTGTAGCGCCGCTGCTCCGCCATCGGCGACCATTGAACCTGACCGGTCCAACACGATGGACATGATCACCTTGCCGCGGGTTGACTGCGCGACAATTGGATTGGCAGTGAAGGACAGCAACAGTGCAACAATCAGCAAAGCAAGGGAAAATTTAGAACTGACGGAAGACATGGCAGCTCCTTATTATGACTACACAGGGAGGAGATAGAGATTCCTGTTGCCCTCTTCGTTAACGCGCAGAAACAACCTCAACACGGGTTGTATCACACGAATAGGCCCAGCGGATGCCAAAAAGTTGCTGAACCGCGAACCGCCGGCTTTCGTGTGAAGGTTAGCTGCTGTGACCGAGAGACGCCGTGACCCGCATCATTGGTTGATGTGATAAGGAGAGAACCGCTGTGCACCGGGCGGAGGCGATAACAGCTGAAAATGAAGAAATGCGATCGCAGTGAACCCAGGTTAGCCCAAACGATGGGCGAACCTGGGTCACCGGGCCGAACTATCCACATGGATAGTCTTGTCTATCCGTTCGAATAGTGTTCAGAGCGGCCGGTCTCTCCGCCTGTGAATTCTTATCACGATGCGCGCTGGATTCAGTCACCTGCAAATTTCTCTGCGGCAATCACTTGCACATCTGCAAAACCGCAGACTCCATTCCCCGCAATTGCCGGAGGGCTTTGGAGCTGAACTTGCTAACTCCTCCATATCGAAATGAAAGGTGGAGGAGGTAATTATGAAGACCCTTAGAAGCCTGGTTGTACTGCTGGCAGTCGGAGCCATTCCCGCCTGCTTGAGTGCGCAAGCAAATTCCAATTCCTACAACGCCGGCGTCGCCCAGGTGAACGGAAGGATACACCTGGATGCGGCTGATCCGGCAGCGTCGCTGGCTGACTTTGCTATCGCGTCGGCAGACAGCGGAGTGCTGCAGACGAAGATGTCGTTCAAGTCAACGCGCATTGTCGTGGAGAACGATCAGGTCGAGGTGATTGGAGATCTGACGCTAACCACCATGCAGCGCGATGCCAGTTACAACCCGGGCGAAGATTATGCTGGCGCGATGTACGGCGAAGACGTTACGCGCAAGATAACGCACCAGGTTGTGTTTGCGTTCTCGAAGGAAGAGTTCGCGCAGCAAAATGCGGAGGGCAGAATTTCGGCAACCGCAGTGATTGGACGGGAGAACTTTCCTGGATTGCTTCCTGCCATCTATGCAGCGAACTGGCCGGTGGTAGTTGAACATGAACGCTGCCAAATTCAAAGTGCAGGCGAAGACTATGCGGGACCGATATGCACGGGCAGGTTCGTCAAAACGGCCAATGCAGCGTTCGTTCCCGCGAACGTGAGCGAGGATTATCGCGGATCTGAAGTCATGGCGCCTGCCGGCAATCTGGTGAGGATTGTTCTGAACCTTCAGATGAGCGGAGAAGGCCCGATCGGGACCGCATCCTTCTTCGTCGGGTAATTACCTTTGCGGCTGTCCGGCGCCTTGCCCCGGATTAGTCTGGTGCCCCAGGTTCGCGTCCTTCTTTTGGACGCTAACCTGGGCTGAGGAAGATCCGGGCTGGTCCACCGAACATTTTCAACTCACGATCTCTGGCCGTCCACTCCGATTCGATTTCCACCACTCCGTTTTCGCCGAAAGCATAGTGGCGGAAACTGCTCCACTTCCAATCTCCTGGTTCCTTCACTAGTCCGCGTTTCACGGGATTGCGGTGAAGGTAGCTTAACTTCACGCTAAACTCATGCGCGTCTCTTACGTTGCGGTCATAGTAGCGTTTTTGCCAGAACGGACTAGGTTGCCGGTGCCCCAGGTTCGCGTCCTTCTTTTGGACGCTAACCTGGGCGGTGGTTCGGCTGCGCAGCCGTTTTGCGAACGACAACTTCAAATAATGAATTGCCTCGGCTAGCGTGCCATGCTCTGGTTCGCTGAGCAGCAGGTGGACGTGTTCGGGCATCACGACGTATCCGTAAACGCACATGGCGAAGTGACGACGCATGTCCTCCAGGCAAACTGGGAATAGGTCGTAGACCGCTGCACTGACGAAATTGGGCTGGCGGTGATAACAACTGAAGGTGAGGAAATGCGATCGCCCGGATTCGTGAAACCGGTGCAGACCACTGGGCATGAGCACAATCTACACCCGAAAGCCTACTGAGTGCAGTGATCTCTGGTGCGTAAATCCCAGGTTAGCGTCCAAAAGACGGACGCGAACCTGGGGCACCAATTCTTTGCGAACCTAGGGCACCGGCATAAATTCCCCTAATACCTCCCATCAACTTTTTTTACTGGCGGGGCGAGCCAGCGGGCTGTAACCTTGAGCTTCCACCACCAGGCAGTAGGAAAACCCAATCAGCCAAAACACAGCAAGTCTCGTTGCAATGCACGATTTCATCTTCACCTTCATTCTGGCCCACAGCGGCCGAATTTATTTCGAGGAGATCCATGTCAACTGAACTGCGCAACTTTCTCTCGCTCTCCTATGACGAGCTCGAAGACCTGAATCTGCGCTCCAAAGAGCAGCGCAAGAACCGCGTCCCCCTGCACAAAGTCCAGGAGGAGCGCCTGAAGTATCTGACCGACGAGAAGCGCATCAAGGCCGTCACCGTGCTGTTCAGCGACCTCGAGGGCCGGCTGCACATGCTCGACTACGACAAGAAGTTCCTGCTCAAGAGCTGGGACAACCTGACCTTCGACGGCTCCTCGATTCGCGGCTTCACCGCGCAGCGCGAGAGCGATCTGCGCCTCGGCATCGACTGGCCATCGTTCTACTGGGGCCCGGCCGACATTTTTGGGCCCGGCAAAGTGCTGGTGTTCGGCGATGTCATCGACAAGGGCGGAACGCCGTATGCGGCCGACATTCGCGGCGTGCTGAAGAGCTATGCCGACGATCTCTTTAAGCGCGAGGGCTACACCCTGAACGCGGCCAACGAAATCGAGGGCTTCCTCTTCGCCGGCATCCAGGCTGAGCGCCACTATCACGAGACGCAGAAGTTCGAGTACGTCAACACCGGCGGCTACTACCACTCGCTGCCCGGCGATCCGCTGCGCACCTTCATCGACACCACCGCCGAGGTGCAGCGCGCCATGGGATTTGAGAACGAGAAGGACCATCCCGAGGTGGCGCCGTCGCAATTCGAAATTAACTACTCGTATTCGGACGTGGTGAATGCCGCCGACCAGATCCAGCTCTACAAGCTGATCTGCCGCCAGGTGGCCACCAGGATGGGCTTCACCGCGTCGTTCCTGCCCAAGCCGGTGGTCGGGGTGAACGGCAGCGGCATGCACACCAATGTTTCGGTCAGCAAGAAAGGCAAGAACCTTTTCTGGGACGCCAAGGGCGAAGAGAAGCTCAGCAAGATGGGCTGGTCGTTTGTCGATCGCATTCTCACCCACGGCAACGATGTCTGCCTGATGCTGAACGCCAGCGTCAACGCCTATCGCCGGCTCGATCCGCACTTTGAGGCGCCCAACCAGATCAAGGCGTCGCCGGTGGACCGCGGCTCGATGATTCGCATTCCCATCGGCAACGAGAAGAGCATGCGGGTCGAGGTGCGCTCGGTCAGCCCGGATGCGAATCCCTACATGGTGATGTACGCGGTCTTCAAGTCGGGGCTCGACGGGGACACGGCGAAGATCAAGAACCTGCGCCAGGCCGAGCGCTATCTGCCCGACAATGTGTATACCGCGCTGGAGAATTTCCGCGACGCCAAGTGGACGACCACCATGCTGGGCGAAGACGTCAAGGGGCGGTACGCGGACTTGAAGCAGGCCTCGGCAGACCGGTGTCCGCGACTGCTGGGCACGTTCGTCAAGGCGCCCGAGGTGCAATACCATCACGACGTGTACAACCAGTTTTTGTGGAACATGTTCTAGCAGGCTGGGGAAAAACGCTGGGTGCCCCATCCTTTCGCCCGACTTCGGCGAAAGGGTGGGAGCCACAGAGGTTTGGAGGGGCACCGCCTTCAGGTTTGACGGGACGGCCTTCAGCTTTGAAGGGGACGGCCTTCAGCTTTGAAGGGGACGGCCTTCAGGCCGTCCGTAGATGGCTCAAGAAAACGGGGCTTCAGCCCCGGCCATTTCTGCCCAGCCCAATTTCCCAAATCGGTCCATTTTGTAGTCGTCGTGCTACCACTTGTACGTTTTGCCGGCTACTTTTTACATGTCAATATGGCAAAACACAACAATCGCACTTAACTAACTGAAAACAAGTAAGATATAAATGCCTAAAAGTGTGTCATTTCCAGCCAGAATGTGCTATATTGAAATTAGAGTTAGAGATTGAGGAAGCGGTTCTATAGAGCTTCCCCGACAGCGACCCAGCCAAGTGCTGGGTTTTCGTGTTTTTGCCTGCAATTCGGCGAACCGCAAGCTTCGGCTGGCTTTCGTGTTTTGGGCTGACTTTGGGTGGGGCGGGCCTGCGCGCCTCCACGCGATTGCCAACGTCGACCGCTTCAGTTGGCGCGACACTTCGTCCCGGTACGAAACTTCATACGATTCGACCAGCGGAAAGCATGTGTCCCGCGGCTTAAGCGCGTTTCTCCACGGCGATCGAATGTGGGAGGACTACAAATGTCCCGCCCCACCCGCCAGATCAGTGGCTAGTGGATAGTGGTTAGTGGTTAGTGGTCAGGAGCCAGGAGAACGAACATGCCACTCAAGAACAGTGCGGCGCCATCCGGCAAGAAGCCGGGGCCAGCGCCGCGGGGCGCCGTGTCCCACGGCAAGCGTCTGGTAAATAAAAGCACCGCCAGGAAGAATCCGCCAGCTTCGACCGCCGCGGCGCGGAAAGCCCGCCGGCACGCCGCAGCTTTTTCCACGTTGAAGTCGCGGCAACAGGCCGTGGAACGTGCCAAGCTGCAAGTCTGGCGTCACCTGGAGGAGATCAACGGGGCGGTCATCAAGCTGGCGGAGTCGGGCAGCTATCTGGCGGCGCGCACCCTCTTCGATTTTGCCGGGGTGTACAACCTGCCTGCGCTGGAGGAGGAAACCACGCCCAACGCCCTGCCTGCTGCGCCGGCCGGTGCTCTGGCCGCGTCTTCTCCGTCGCCGGAGCCGCCGCCGTCCAATCGCGTCGAAGCATTCCTGAGGACGTTGGGGCTGGACGAGCTGCGCGACGACGAGCCCGAGCCGGACGTGGCCGCATGAGGAGTCTTTTCCCCGCCCTCTGAAGTCATGCACTTTCGTAACCGATATCTCAACTAGCTGCCTTGTAGAATGGCAAGTGGAGTTCCGCCGCGGCGGACTCCACAGTGGGAGCAGACTGCAGCATGGACATGACGTGGGTGACCGACCGCATCGCCTTGGGCGGCGGCATCTGGACCGATGACAAAATGATCGAGGTAGTGCGCGCCGGAGTAACTCACATCGTGGACATGCAGATCGAGTGGGACGACACTGCACTGGCCAAGCCCTACGGCGTGCAGGTGCTGTGGAACCCCACCGACGACGACTTTCAGCTCAAACCTCCCGAGCTGTTACAGCGCGGGGTTGACTTCGCCTTGGAAGCGCTGGACGATGCCGAGAGCAAAGTTTTCATCCATTGTGCCGCGGGCGTGCATCGCGCCCCCATGATGACCCTGGCGGTGCTCTGTGCCCTGGGCTTCCCGCTCGACGCTGCCATGAACACCATCCAGACGCGGCGCAAGGTCGTGGACTTCGCCGACGTTTACGTGCGCAGTGTGCAGGATTTCATGCGCAGCTATCAGGCGGCGCAACCGGAACGCGGTTAACAAGTATCTCGCGTAACTCGGGGTAGGACTCCCACCCTGTGGGACATACCATCAAATTCGCAACTTTCCGCCGGCTCCGGCCGGCAGCAGAGAGGCATGGATTATGCCGACCATCAGCCGCCTGAAAGGGCGGTTTTTTTCTGTCCTCGTTCTCCTCATCCTTGCCATGGCATTGCCGCCCGCCGCGGTCCTGGGCGAAGCGCCTCCCACATTGTGTCAGATCACTGCCACCGTGTACCGCGCCGACGGCACTCCCGCCCAAGGGACTGCGCTGATCACGTGGCCGTCCTTCACCACCGCGGCGGGACAGGCAGTCGCATCCGGCTCGCTCACCGTCGCGCTCGACTCCGGTGGCGGTTTCAGCGCCAGCCTGGCCCCCAACACCGGCGCCAGCCCGGTGGGTACCTATTATCGCGCGATCTTCAAACTCAATGACGATACGGTGCAGCCTGCCTGGGTCGGCGAATACCGCGTCGACAGCGACTTCCTCCCGGTAGGGGATGTCGTCCCCGCGAATGCGGTACAGGTTTCGGCGCAGTCGCGCGGAGCGGCCTTCACCGCCATCGTCCGCGAGGTTGACCTGCAAGTGGTCTCGCTTCGCGACGATCGCTCCGAGTACCTGCTGCGCTTCTCCAATGACGCCGCTGAACTGCTGGCCTTCAAGTTCGAAACCATGACCTTGCCGGAACCGCTCACGGCAATTTTCACCACTACAGTTCCGTCATCATCTTTATATCTTCCGTCTCTCACGGCGGCGCAGGTCACCACTGTCATCGCCAGCGAAATCACAGTTGACGCGGGTGTCGCCCCGCCTCCCGGCGGCGGCATCGAGGTGCGCCGCTCAAACGGCGGTTGGGGCGCCGGCAGCGACGGCAATCTCGCCGGCCGCTTCACCACCCGGACGTTCAATCTGCCGCGCCTCTCGCGCGTACAAGGCTATTACCTGCGACAGTATGATGCCTCCTCACCGGTCAAGTATTCGCGCGATTCGGCCCTGCTGTATGTGGATTATCTGCTGTGAAATTTGAGGGGCGCACTTGAAGTGCCTGGCTTTAGCTAGGCCGCCGCGCACTGGAAGGGGCGTGGCTTTAGCCACGCCGCCACAACGCCGTTGATCTGTCATTCCGAGGGCATTTAGGCCCGAGGAATCTGCTGTTTCCACACGTCCAGACGCTTTTTCGGTAGCTTCTTCAACTCAATTTGCAACATAGAAAGGGAGATCCTTATGGGCTTTCTTGCGAAATTATTGCAAGGTATCGCTTTAATTCCTTCCGTGGTCCACGGCGTCGAAGGATTGTTCGGCGCCAAGTCAGGCAATGAGAAAAAGGCAGCCGCGCTCTCCTTCGTCGAGTCCGCCCTTGGCGCAGACAGCAAAAACGTCGTTGACGCCAGCAGGTTCCAGGACGGCCTCGGCAAGATCATTGACGGTGTAGTGGCCTGCCTGAACGCGTCGGTGTGGGCCCACAAGTAAACCCACGCCCCCATTGCAACTTCCGCTCACTGCGCCGCGTCGAACCCTCAGGTATTCTCAATAATGACCCGAGGTCTGCTAATGAAGTCGTTCCTCTATCTGCTGACGCTGGCGGCTGCCATCAGCATCTCCGCCGCGGCCCAACAGCCTGCCACTACCCCGCAGAACTCGCCCCCTCCTGCCAACACACCCGCCGAACAGCAAAGGAATGCAGCCAGCGCCACCAAAGACAACAGTGGCATCAGCGGCGATCAGGTAACCAAGCCGTCCGGCGCCAAAGGTCCCACGCTTATTGGCTGTCTCAGCGGACCCGACGCGGATGGCAAGTTTGTGTTGACCAGCATGCAACACCGCACTGGGGTTCAGGTCCTAGGCCCCGATGACTTGAAGAACAATTCCGGCAAGAAAGTGAAACTGACAGGCGCCTGGGAGGCCAGCCCGCAAGCGCAGACGCAATCGCAGACCAAAGGTAAGGAAGAGCGCCGCTTTCAGGTGACGGTAGTCGAGGTGCTATCGCAAACCTGCAAAGCTCCCAGCGCGACAACACCGATCAGCAAGGAAAAACAGCAGCAGCGGGAGGAGCAACAACCGCAGAAGCCGCAGCAGTGAAGTGGTCCAAACTCAGAACACTTTCTTCGAATCCACCAGAATCGTGACTGGCCCGCTGTTCACCAGTTCAACGTCCATCATCGCCTGAAAGCGTCCCGTCTCGCAGCGCAACCCCCGCGCGCGAATCCGCTCCACGAAAGCCTCGTACAACTCGCGCGCACGCTCCGGTCGCGCCGTCGCATCAAACGAGGGCCGTTTGCCACGCCGGACATCCCCAAGTAGCGTAAATTGCGAAACCGCCAGCACCGCCCCGCCTATCTCCCCCACGCTGAGGTTCATCTTCCCTGCTTCATCCTCAAAGATCCGTAATCCCGCCACTTTTTCCGCAAGGTAATCGGCGTCGCCCTCGCTGTCGTCCTGCCCCACTCCCAGCAGCACCAGCAGACCCTTCCCGATCTCCCCGGTAATCTCGTCGCCCACCTTGACTCTCGCCCGGATCACTCTCTGCACCACAGCCCGCATCACAGGGTTGTACCACAACGCCGCTCTAGCTCTTGGCATTTGGCCCTTAGCAACTAGCCAGAAGCTCTTGGGCGTTGTTCGCGTAGTGTGGTCGGAATTGACAGCGAGCTTATGCTAAGGACTGGCGGGGTAATGGATGAATAGGAGTGTGCTGCTCACAGTTTTGCTGGTGTTCGCGACTGCTGCACACTCGCATTCGCCCAAGACCACGGCGTTTTTCGGAATGGTCACGGATGCGACCGATGCACGGATAGTCGGAGCAACGGTTTCGATTCACCGAAAAGCCGAAATCGTGAGTGGTTCCTCCAATCAGAGTCCACCTGGCCCAGCCCTAACTACGAACGGCAGAGGTGAGTTCTCGATCCAGTTGCGCCCGGATTCTTATGAGGTCTGCGCTCAAGCGCGGGGCTTCTCACGGAATTGCCAGACGGTGGAAATCGGCAAGAAACAGGGCCCCACGTATCAAATAATCCTGCGAGTAGCTCACGTATCTAATCGCGGCGATGGCATCAGCGGCGGTGTTCCCACACAGTCTCCTAAGATTCCGGATTCGATTCCAATTCCCAAATAGGGCTCCTCGCGTTGACCTTGCCAAGCCTACCGTTTAGGATGAAACGGGCATCATCTATCTGAGCGCTGGCGAAGCCGCCTGTAGGCTTTGGTTGTGTCAAGGGCCTCGGCGTCCTTTACACGGCATCCAGGCTGCAATTAAACTTACAAGTTTGCCCGCCGCGGCGGATGCCACGTGCGCGATAGGAGAACGAATCGATGGCTTCGGTTGAAGAACGGGTAAAACAGATCATTGTGGAGCAGTTGGGCGTGGATGAAGCGGAAGTGACGCCCAGCGCTTCGTTTGTGGACGACCTCGGCGCCGACTCGCTCGACACGGTCGAGTTGGTCATGGCTTTCGAAGAGGCCTTCGAGATCGAAATCCCTGACGAGGACGCGGAGAAAATCCGCACCGTGCAGGACGCCGTATCGTACATCGACCAACACGCCAAGGTGAAGAAGTAGTCGCCACCCCGGCCATCATCCCGCTCCGCCCGCCCCGGCGGGGAGCGGCCTGGTCGCCTGTCACCGACATACCGAAGTTTTTCGCTCGCCAGACGGGCGGGTCGAAAGGAGATTGCTGACCTCATGGCATCCGTAGAGGAACGCGTAAAACAAATCATCGTGGAGCAGTTGGGCGTGGATGAGGCCGAGGTGACTCCCAATGCATCGTTCGTGGACGACCTGGGCGCCGATTCGCTCGACACGGTTGAACTGGTCATGGCCTTTGAAGAGGCCTTCGAGATCGAGATTCCCGACGAAGATGCGGAGAAGATCCGTACCGTGAAGGACGCCGTGGACTACATCAACTCGCACGCGAAGGGATCCAAGTAGATTGAGTCGTCGTGTCGTCGTAACGGGGATCGGGGTCATCTGCGCGGTCGGCCACAACACCGAAGAGGTGTGGTCAGCGTTGTTGGCCGGCAAGAGCGGCGTGGAGCGCATTGCCGCCTTCGACGCCGCCCAGTTCGCTTGCCAGATCGCCGCCGAAGTCAAGAACTTCGACCCTTTACAGTTCGTGGAAAAGAAGGAAGCGCGCAAAATGGCGCGCTTTATTCATCTGGCCATCGCAGCCAGCGATGAAGCCCTGCGCATGGCCAACTACAAAGTCGCGAATGAAGACATGGCCGAGCGCACGGGCGTAAATATCGGCTCGGGTATCGGCGGCTTCGACATCATCGAGCGTGAACATTCGAATCTGCTCAATGGCGGCCCGCGCAAGATTTCACCGTTCTTCATTCCGGCGGCCATCGTCAACCTGGCTGCCGGCCAGGTCAGCATCCGCAACAACGCCAAAGGTCCTAACGAAGCCACGTGTACAGCCTGCACCACCAGCGCGCACTCCATTGGCGACGCTGCCCGGGTCATCAAGTATGGCGACGCCGACGTGATGATTGCCGGGGGAACCGAGGCCGCTATCACGCCCATGGGAGTTGGCGGGTTCGCGGCCATGCGGGCACTCTCCACGCGTAACGAAGATCCTCATCGCGCCAGCCGCCCCTGGGACAAGGACCGCGACGGCTTCATCATCGGCGAAGGCTCTGGAATTTTGATCCTCGAGGAGCTTGAGACCGCCAGAAAGCGCGGCGCGAAGATCATCGCCGAGGTGGTCGGTTACGGCATGAGCGCCGACGCCAATCACATCACTCAGCCGGCTCCCGGCGGCGAAGGCGGCTATCGTGTGATGCGCAATGCTCTGCGCGACGCCGGCATTTCGCCCGATCAGATCGGCTACGTCAACGCGCACGGCACTTCCACTCCGTTGGGCGATGAGTTGGAGGCTAATGCCATTAAGCGCGCCTTCGGTGATTACGCCTACAAAATGCTGGTGAGCTCTACGAAGTCGATGACTGGACACTTGCTGGGTGGCGCCGGAGGATTGGAAGCTGCGATCACCGTGCTGGCGCTGCGTGATCAGATTGTCCCGCCGACCATCAATCTCGACAACCCGGACGAGGGTTGCGATCTCGACTTTGTGCCCCATACTTCCCGCAAGGTCAATATGGTTTACGCCATGTCGAATTCCTTCGGCTTCGGCGGCACCAATGGTTGTCTGGTCTTCAAGCGCTGGACGGAGTAAAGGCAATTAGCAATTAGCAATTAGCAATTAGCAATTAGCAATTAGCAATTAGCCGTTAGCAAATCAGTCCCACACACTATCCACTAGCCCCTAGCCACTAGCCCCTGCCTTCGGCGGTTCCCACAATTCCACCCGATTTCCTTCCGGATCCATGACCCACGCGAACTTTCCGTAATCGGACTCTTCCACCTTGTCCACCTTGGGATCCACCTCCACCCCTTCTTCTCGCAGAAGGCGCAGCAGTTCGTCCAGGTTCTCTACCCGGAAATTAATCATGAAGCTGGACTGGCTGGGCCCGAAGTACTTCGTCTCCTGCGGAAAGATCGCCCACACATTGCAGCCCGGAACTTCCGGATGATCGGCGTCACGCCACTTTGCCCCGGCGCCGGGTGCGCTCTCAATTCCTAGGTGTTGACGATACCACTCGTATAACGCCTTCGGGTCCTTGGCCTTGAAGAAAATCCCGCCCAGCCCAATCACTCGTTTCATCGTGCGCCCCTCTCTCGTCGCATTGTCGTTCCCCGTCAAAACAAGAAGCACGGAGAAATCTCCGTGCCTCTGTGTCTCTGTGTCTCTGTGGTGAAAAAGCTCTTACGCCTTCTTGCCCTGGGTCTTCAGTACTTCGATTGCGCGGTTTAGTTGATCGTCAGGCTGATTGGCTTTCTCTTGCTTGTCTTTCTGCGCGTCATCCGGCGCGTTCTCATCCTCGTCGGGAGCGATGAAGTCGTCGTTCGCATCGGCGACCAGGATATTCGGCGTGACCGCCGTGTCCTGCACCGCCTTGCCCGACGGCGAGTAGTACTTGGCAACCGACAGCACCAGCGCCGAGCCGTCTGGCATGTCGATCACTTTCTGGATCGAACCCGAACCGAAGGTCTTGTCACCGACCACGTCGCCGCGCGCGTTCTCCATCACTGCGGCGGCCACAATTTCCGCGGCTCCCGCCGTACCCCGGTTCACCAGTACCACCAGCGGCAGGCTGGTCACAGCCTTCTCCGGATCGGCATTGAACACTTGCTTGGGATACTTCTGGCCTTGCAGGTAGGTTATAGTGCCATGGTTCAGGAAGAGGTTCGCGGTCGCGATCCCCTCGCTCTCCTCGCCGTCGCCCGAATTGCGCAGGTCGACAATGATCTTCTTGGCGCCTTCCTTCTGCACCGCCTTCAACTTGCCGGCAATCTCCTGCGCACGCCCTTTGGGGAAGTCGTTGACCTTGATGTAGGCGATACCGTCTTCCATCATCTTGTCGCTGACCGCCGGATCGGTAACAATCGCGCGCGTCAGTTCAGACTTCACCGGTTGCGCCCGCCGCGGACGCACCACGGAGACATTGACCACCGACCCCGGGGTCCCGGTCAACAGGCCGTCAATCTCAGCCAACGACATGTCGCGCGTGGTCTTGCCTTCAATCGCCTCGATGATGTCGCCACTCTCGATTTCCGCTTTGTCAGCCGGCCCTCCCGGAATCACCGAGATCACAGCAGCGTAGCCGTAGCGCTTGGAAACCGCGGCGCCGATGCCAGCCTTGCCTTCCTTGCGCTGCTTGTAATCCTTGTACTCTGCGGGATCGAGATAGCTGGAGTTGGCGTCCAGCGATTCCAGCAACCCGTGCAGGGCGCCGTTGGTCACATTGGAAATGTTCGGTTCCTCGACGTATTCGGTACGGATACGCGAAAGCACTTCGCTGTAAACGCCTAACTGGCGATAGGAGCCGTCGTCATTGGTGTTGGCCCGAACTCCCAGTCCGCCAATTACGACGAACGTAGCCAGAACAAAAGAGAGGGTGAGGACGATAACCTTAGTGGTCTTTGACATGTGTAATTCGCTAGGAGGGATACTCTCGCTCCTCATTCTACCTCAGTTTCGATGCCGGATTGGCAGGAAGGTGGCAGGAAAATCGCATAGGTTCCGGTAAAATGCCCACTTCCGGCTATCGGTTGGACGTAGGGCGAGGACAAATCGTAAGCCGCCTTCTGGTAAGCAGCCCTTCCCCCAAACCACTGCCCCGATAAGCGGAAATGGCAGCTTCACCGCTCATTCATTTCATCCCGTGCAAAATGGCGACCAGCGGCGACGTAACCCAGCGGACTGATTTTTCCCAGCTCTTTCCCCAGGCCTTTTCTGACCTGGTAAGCATCGTAGTCGGCCTGCATACCCAGCCAGAATAATTCCGTCGTGCCGAAAAACTTTGCCAGGCGCACTGCGGTATCGACGCTTATCGCTCTCTTTTCGAGAACAATGTCATTAATCCGCGGAACTGGCACGTGGAGTTCGTGCGCCAGACGGTAGGGCGTTATGTGCAATGGCTTAAGATACTCCTCGCGGAGGATCTCTCCCGGATGAAGGCTCCATATTTTTTGCTTTTTCTTGTTCGTGCTCTTGACCTTGTGCTCATCGTTCATTTCGCCTTCCATGCAGTTTCGTGCAGGTCTTTCTTGATGCTCGGGCTCCGCGAGCTACGAAAAGGGGTTCTCGATTCGCAGATCGCCAAATTTTTGGCCATGCTGCATGTCTTCGCTATAGAGAATGCTACACCGCGCTTCGATCGCTCCCGTGAGGATCAGGGAGTCGTACCAGGAAAGACGATACCTGTCCTGCAACCGCAGGGCCTCGGCAAAGAATGCCGGTGAAGAATGGACAGCCAGCAGTGGGCGAAATACTGTTCCCAGGTACTGCTCGGCTTCCGCCACCGTCATCGGGGGCGCAAAACGCCGGAGCGCGACGTTAAGAAACTCCTGTACGACCTGGTAGCTCACCACTCCCTTACCCGTCGCAACTGCTTGCCGTATGAGCTGCATGGACCGGCGCAGCTTTGCCGTCGCGCTCCTGTCGAAGGAATAAACGAAGATGTTCGTGTCAAGAAAAAATCTACCGTTCATTCATTTCATCCCGGCTAAAGTGACGGCCCGCTTTGACATGGCGAAGGCGCCGCATGAGCGCATCCACCTCCTGCCCATTTCCCGACTGGGCAGTGAAGTTCAGCAACCATTCCCGAAAAGCTGCGTTGAGGGTCTTGCGTTGAGACCGCGCCACCAGCCGAGCCTGTTCGATCAGGTCTTCGTCGGCGCTTAGAGTTATGTTTTTCATACGATAACAGTGTACACGAAAACAGTGTATCCGCCTCGAACATCCGGCCCGTCTGTCTTCCTTTTCGTGTCCCTCACAACCGGCTCTGCACTCACCCTGATAAACTCCTGTGTTTTACGGTGAAAGCCGAAGAGTGAACCGCGAAAGGCAACCACCGAACCATGGCCCGCACTCTTGACAAGTCGCGCGCGCTACAGACCCGCGCAGAGCAGCTCATTCCTGGCGGCGTCAATTCGCCGGTCCGCGCCTTCCGTGCGGTCGGCGGCGCGCCGCCGTTTCTGGTGCGCGGCCTGGGAGCGCACGTCTGGGATGCAGACGGCAACCGCTACATTGACTACGTGGGCTCGTGGGGGCCGCTCATTCTTGGCCACTCTCCATCCGAGATCATCGAGGCCATTATCCAGGCCGCACGCAGCGGCACCAGCTTCGGCGCCTCCACTCCCACCGAAGCTGACCTGGCCGAGCTGGTGGTCGAAGCCTTTCCCGCAATCGAGAAGGTCCGCTTCGTGAGCTCAGGAACGGAAGCGACCATGTCGGCGATCCGGCTGGCCCGCGCTCACACTGGCCGCAAGTTCATTGTGAAGTTCGAAGGCTGCTATCACGGACACAGCGACGCCCTCCTGGTGAAGGCCGGCTCCGGCGTGGCAACGCTCGGCATTCCCGGCTCGGCAGGCGTGCCGGAGGAGTTTGTCGCGTTCACCCTGGCGCTGCCTTACAACAATGTGAGCGCTGTCGAGGCCGCCTTCGCCAAATTCAAAGGCAAGATCGCCTGCGTGATCGTCGAGCCGGTAGTCGGCAACATGGGATGCGTGCCGCCCCAGCCGGGCTACCTTGCGGCCCTGCGCGAAATCACCGCGCGCGATGGCGCGCTGCTCATCTTCGACGAAGTGATGACGGGCTTTCGCGTGGCCTTTGGCGGCGCGTCGGAGTTGTATAACATCCGGCCGGATCTCACCACGCTGGGCAAGATCATCGGAGGCGGCCTGCCGGTCGGCGCTTATGGCGGACCAGCCCAGATCATGGACCTGGTGGCCCCGCTTGGCCCCGTGTATCAGGCGGGAACGTTGAGCGGCAACCCACTGGCTATGGCGGCCGGCATCGCCACCCTGCGTCAGTTGAAGGCCAACCGCCAGCAGTTCTACAAGCAGGTCGATGACACGGCGGGTAGGCTGGTCGCGGGCATCATTACTGCCGCCAAAGACGCTGGCGTGGCCATGACGGCCAACCGCGTGGGATCGATGTTTACCTTCTTCTTCACCGACAAGCAGGTCAGCGATTGGGACAGCGCGGCCGCCTGCGACACCGCCAGGTTTGGCCGCTTCCATGGGGCGCTGCTCGACGCAGGAGTATGGCTGCCGCCCTCACAGTTCGAAGCCGCGTTCCTCAGCTCCGCGCATACCCAAGGCGATATCGACGATACCATTGCCGCGGCCCGCGAAGCGCTGGTGCAAGTCTAGGGAATAGCGGGGAGAAAGCAGTCCCGGCACTTCACCTCTCCCGCGTCGGCGTGACCTCTAGTTCAAACCGATGCTGGCTGGCGGGATCGTCGGCCGTAAAGACCACTGTCGGCTTGCCGAACGCCGCCATGACCGCGGAACGTACTTTCACCTGCCGAATGGGCGGCGCGGTGTTCGCCGCAGCTGTGCCCGCCGATGAGATCTCGGAGGTCACCTCCAATTCAAGCCCATCAGTCCCGTCGAAGGCGCGCAGGTCGAAGTTGACACCGACATCCACGTAGTTCGTCCCGCCCTTCGTATCGGGCACGGGCACTCGCGTGCCTGATCGCAGGTTCCACCACATCGGATTTTTCGCTTGCGGCGCGTCGGCTGCGACGTTCATAGTGAAAGCGCGGTGGTTGACCACTTTGCCGTCGTCGGTCTCACGCAGAACGAAACTGAGCTTGTAATAATGCTTCGGTGCGGCCGAGGCTAGTTGTGAGACCTTCGCATTGCCTTCGACGACCTGCGGCGCAGGCGCCTCCTGTGAGATCACGGGCTGCGAAAAAGCCGCAAGAAGCAGAGCGATAGTCATGAAACGAAGCAGTCGGGTGCACATCAGTTTTCTCCTTGTTTGCGGCTGGTTTCGTCCCCCAGCGGCTGAATATTGATGGGGGCAATGGCGATCTCCCTGTCGTCCTGGCCGTTCGATAACTG
Source organism: uncultured Acidobacteriaceae bacterium (assembly GCA_963728805.1). Lineage (GTDB taxonomy): Bacteria > Acidobacteriota > Terriglobia > Terriglobales > Acidobacteriaceae > Bog-257. The sequence goes on along the minus strand of CAVSLE010000007.1, from coordinate 22,924 downwards.
GCTCAGAACCTCAGGGTGGGTTTGCGCAAGCGCCAGCAGGGCGCGTTCCTCGGGATTCAGCGGCGCCGGCGTGGGAAACTCGCGCCGGACTCGTGCGCTAGTGTCTGCCGATGCTGTCAGGCCAGGAATACGCGGGCTTGGCGAATGCACTTTCACCGCTAACGCCAGCCCAGGCGCGCTGGATTGGGTGTTCGCATTCTTCGGCTGAGGCTCCGCCGGCGGCCTCTGTTGTTGCGCCCCCGCTGATTGCAGAGGGATGGTCTGATGGCGAGCACGATCGCGCAATCCAATCCACACTGTAATCGCGAGCATGACCGTGCATAAGGCAAAGGCGCCCCACCACTGCCATAGCTTCCGACGGCGCTCAGCACGGAATCTCACTCGCTGCAGAACTCGCTGTTCCATCCCGGCGAGCGGTCCGGCGTCGCGGTATTCGGCGAGTGCGTCGTCAAGAACGTGATCGAATTCGTCGTTGTAGTTCATCTCTGTCTTTCCGTAGTGGCCACGAGCTTTTCCTTGAGCATCTGTCGCGCCCGAAAAATGCGGCCTCGCACCGAGGACTCGGGAATGCCGAGCACCTCCCCGATCTGGCGCGAGTTCAACTCCTCCATCGCCGACAGGACCAGCGGACACCGCAGTTCTTCAGGAAGTGCGGCGATCAGCTTGTGAACCTGCTCGACCCGCTGGCGATGCAAGGCCAGGTGTTCCGCGTCGGGCTGGTTGCTGGTCATCTCAATATCGGCGATATCAACTGCACTCGGCTTGCGTAGCCGATCCAACGCCAACCGGTACGCTATTCGCGCCAGCCAGGCCGGCATGTCACCCACATCTTTCGTCCCCGAACGATGCACCCGCAGGAAAACCTCCTGCACAACGTCCTCGGCGTCGTGTGAGTTGCGCAGCAACCCGTACGCGACCTTGAAGATCAGGCGGCCATGCTCGCGAACCACCGCTTCCAGCGTTGCGAACTCGTCTGTTCCGTCGAGCACGATGCCCGTCTCCTGCCACGAGATTGTGGAGCTGGTTGGCTGCGCTGGCATATCAATCCAAATGCATCATATCGGTGTTCTCACTAGCTAAGACGCTGGGCGGCGGGAAGTGTTTGGAAATTTTTCGCGGAGGATCTAGTTGCCAGTGCTTCTTGTCATCATTTCCGGAATCGTCACGAACTCGAAGCCCTCGCCTCGATAGCGGCTGAGGATGCGGTCACTGGCCTCGACGGTGCGGCTGCGGTCGGCGCCCATTCGCACATGCGAGCCGTCGTGCAGCAGGATGACATCGCCGCCGCGAATCTGGCGCTCGGCATGGGCGACGATCTCGCCAGCCGACTTGGCTTTCCAGTCATAACAGGTGACATTCCACATCACCGTCTGCAAGCCGAACGCTCGCACCGTACGCAGCGTGGCCGGACGGCGTGCGCCGAACGGAGGCCGGAAGATCTTCGTTTCCACACCGGTGGCGTCAATGATGGCTTGCTGGGTTTGCTCCAACTGGCGCTGCAACTCGGCTTCTGGCGCAAAAATCAGGTTGGGATGGCTCCAGGTATGGCTGCCAATGGCATGTCCAGCGTCAACCACGGCGCGCGCGATCTCGGGCTTCTGTTGAACGTATTGTCCAATGAGGAAAAATGTGGCCTTTACGCCATGGCGTTCCAGCACTTCGAGCATGCGCAAGGTGTAGGGGTCGTTGGGCCCGTCGTCGTAAGTGAGCGCCAGCAGGCGAGATCCGGGCCCCAGGCCGACGAATGTCGGGCCATAGAGCTGGGAGGTGGGCGCCATGGTGTGATACCCAGCCCAGCACGCCAGTCCCGCCGCGGTCACCCCGCCAATAAGCTGTGGAAGCATTGGCTCGATTGTAGCCGGAGGGCGGTATTCGCTGTTCGCTACTCGCTCTTCGCTTTTCGCCCTGGGACTGGCATTAGATGGCTTCTTGGCGACTTACTTGGCGACTCCTCGCTCTTGCTGCGGTACGCTTAGACTCGATTTTTCTGCCGACTACGGAACACGAAAACACAGCGAACAGCGAAAGACGCCGGAAGGCGAATAGCGAAAGGCGAATAGCGAACAGCGTCCGAACAGCGAAAAGCGGCACTTGGACCATTTACCATCACGCCAATTGCGCCTAAGCGTCGGGCAAGATATTCTGCGGTTCGTACTGTTTTATTCCCATGGCGAACCTTTTCGAACCACCCCGCTACATCGCAGTCGAAGGCCCGATACGAGTCGGCAAGAGCACCCTCTGCCAGGTCATCGCGGAAACACTGCATGCGCAGCGGATCACCGAGCCCGAGCAGAACCCGTTTCTGCGGTCCTTTTACGAGGGCGAGCACGGGGCCGCCTTCCAGGCACAGTTCGCTTTCCTCATCGCGCGCTACGAGCAACTGGCCAGCCTCGACGTTAAACGCAATCCCAACAAGACCTACGTCGCCGACTACATTTTCGAGAAGGACAAGCTGTTCGCCTGCATTAATCTGGGCGACGCGGAACTGGAGGTTTACAACCGTTACTACGACCTGTTCCGGCAAAACGTGCCCACGCCCGATCTTGTCATCTACCTGCAAGCCACTCCCGAAGTGTTGAAGAAGCGTCTGAAGAAAAAGAACGCCCCCGGCGAGAAAACCATCAGCGACGATTACCTGGAAGAGGTAATCAAGGCCTACGAACATTTTTTCTTTCATTACACTTCGTCGGACCTGCTGATCGTCAACACCTCCGAGATCGACTTCGTGGAACGAAGCGAAGATTTGCAGGCGCTGCTGCGGCGGGTGAGCGAACCCATCCGCGGCACGCAGTATTTCCTGCCGCTGGGTCCGGACGAGCAGTCCGCAAGGGCATAAACGCTGTCACCAACTTTTATTCGTGAGACCTCTCCTGGGGCGCGGGGTGCGCTATTCTCTTTCATCAGCAAAAAGGAACTCGCCATGGGAGTCTTGTTTCAGGCTTTCTACTGGAACTGCCCATCGCAAGAGAATCAGGACGGCAACTGCCAGCCGCCCCGCTTCGAAGACGACCCCGGCGGACGGACACGCCGACTTTTGGGCCAGCCCACGAGGATGGCAGTGTATGCGCCACAGGTGTAGCGGTTGTGAGAAGCCATCTCATGAATCACTTTGTGTTAGGGCAAGGCTTCAGCCGTGCCGCAACGGGTCAACTCACCCGCGGGCTTCAGCCCCTGAGGGGGCCTGTTTTACCCGGATGAAGCCCTGACGTTTCCCGCGTTTGCTTCGGCGCGCCTAAGACTAAAAGGCCGTGCCCTGATACAAGTCAAATCGATCAGGAGATGACTTCGAAGTATGTGCAGAAACGTGTTGTTGGAGAGTCCCAAAAGCAGGTCTTGCGCGGGCTGAAGCCCACTTGTTCACGGCTTGATGTCGGGATTCTGAGGAGTCGTAGCCGAGGCGTTCTGCGGGTGATCGAGGTCCACCAACTGCGAGCCCAACGGCTGCTGCAAGACGAACTGGTCATCGCGCAGTTGGTCGTTGATGACCAGCTTGGTTACCGTCAGGCGGATGGTATATTCCTCCTGCGGACGTTCAATCTCAATCACCGTCGGGAAGCTGACGCCGTTGTAGTCACGGTAGACCTGATAGGTGACGCGGGTGGCGATTGCGCCCGCCGTGTCGAAAATGAGCTGGCGGTGCGGAACCAGGTTCACGCGCTCAAATATGATCTCGCGGAACAAATACCAGTCAGAGCCCGAGTCGGTGCGGCGGATGATGTCGATCACATAGTCGGGCTGCTGGACTAACTTCTTGGCCTTGGTGTCCACCACGGTTTCCGTGTCATTTTCCATCACCGCAATTTCATCCTTATCGATCTCCGGCAGGAACAGGGCGTTGTAGATGACCTGAGGCCGGAGGTTCTCCAGCGGGTTGGGGGCGGGTTTGACGATCTCAGCACTGCCGACGTAGAACTTGTCCTTGGCCGGAATGGACAGCTTGAACCGCGAGCCATCACTCACCATGTCAAAGGCCTTGTTGCGCACGATGGGAAACAGCCCAATCATGCGCAGCATGTCCGGTTTGCGCACCAGAATGTATCCCAGTACCTGCTGGTAATCGGTGACCTTTCCCTTCTTTTCTCCTCCCACGGATGCGGCAATCTCGACGGTCGCGTTAAGGGTCTTGATCTGCGAGGCTTGCTGATTGATGCGGTCCACCAACTGCTGTTTGGTCGCCACCTGCAGTTTGGCCGTGCTGGTCTGCATTTCGACGAGGCGGGTGCGGAACAGACACCCGGTTTCGCCAGCCAGAAGTGCAGCCAGGGCAACCGCGGCAAGGATTGGGGATCGTCTCATAGTGGATCGGGGCGCAACCGACCAGTAGAATCTCTCAGTATATCGTGCGGCCCGGTTTTAGAAGACATTCGATGGTGTGGGAACCACCAGTTGGCGGCCCGCAAAACTCCGGAGGGAACGCAGCAAGATACAGTTATTCCTGGAAAGCAAGGTCAAAGTTCCGTTATTTCGCGCGTTCAGCGATTCTTAGCGTTCAAGCTGTGCTCACCGCTATTGTGGAAAGCAACGTTCAGAATGGAATCGTCTTCATCCGCCTCCGTGGTTTTTGGCTTTTCGATGCTTTGATCTCGCGGGGTTTCCAGATTGTCCTTGGCTTTCGCGGCAGCGGTAGTGCTGGAAGCACCGCCGGATGTTTCTGCAACTTCTGGCTTGAACTGCTTACTGAGGGCCAAGCCTTGCTGCTGGTAGGACGAACCGATTGAGACGCCGTACACCTTCTCCGGAATAGCCGCCATCTTGTAATAGTGCAGCCTGCCAACGTATTGATCGTCCTCCAAGACGATCGGCATCTCGTGCACACGGACCTCGAGTACCGCCTTGGTTCCGGGGATTTCCCCGCGTATCCCATATCCGAAGCCGGGATCGAAGAAGCCGGCATAGTGGGCGCGAAAATCTCCAATGGTTGGATCGTAGGCCACCATTTCGGCCGCATGGTCGGGCCCTACGCGAACTCGCTGCTTCGACGCCAACAGATAAAACTCTCCCGGCTCAAGAATGATTTGGCCGTTGCGGGGCCGGTCGATCGGAATCCAGAAGTCGGTCCGGTCGTAGTGGTTGATACGGCTAAGGTCTATCGAGGGAGCGTGCTTCTTGGCTTGATAGGCGACCACCTCGGAATGCCCATTGCCTTGAAGGTCAAGGGTTATGTAGAGGCCTCGATTGATGTCGGCCTGCCCCGAACCGTCTTCCTGACCCAAAACCAAACCGTCAGCTTTAGCCAACTCCTTCAGGTCATCATCCGCAGCCGCGTTCGACTTGCCGCGCACGAAGCGCAACTGATTGAGCTTCATGCCACACTGCACGACGATAGGAAAGGTCCGAGAAACCACCTCCAGGTACAGTCCGCCGCAATATCCTTTTCGCACGTGCTCGAACTCGTCACCGGTTTCGGTAATCAGCCGGGTGAAAATGTCCAGCCGCCCAGTCGTGCTCTTGGAATTGGCTATGCCGTAAACGTCGGACGGCAGCGCCAGGCTCTCCATCAAAGGGATGATGTAAACCACACCCTTCTCCAGCAGCGTAGGCTCGGTAATGTCGATCCTCTTCTCGAGCAGACCGTTGGCGGTGGCCTTATTGAGCAGCGTGGTGGACTTGCCGGGGAGGAACCTGGCTCGCACGCGGTACGCCTCGTGCCACAGCCGCAGGTCGATGCTCGCCGGTTGAATCTGATTGTCGGGAATCTCGCGAGTCGAACGGATGATGCCAGTGTCGATGAAGTGACGAATATCCTGAGACGGAAGGATGCCTTCGCCGCTCGGCTGCCGGGCCGTGACTGCTGGAAACAGGGAATCTGATGCCAAGACTTCCTCCACCTTATTTGGACAACTCAGCCATGCAATCGGGTCCGAACCTGGATCACCATGCCCGCAATGTTCGGGATTCCGAAGAGTAGCAGGTGATGCTCCCTGTGGATTTCTTGGGAAACTCGCACCTGTTGTGAATTTCCAGCAACTGCTTTTGCAATCAATACCGTAGTGGCGCCCCAATGCCCGGCACAGGGGCATTGTCTGTGCAAAACTTATTTTTCGATCTGTTGCACCTGCTGCACCATGGTGCACCAGCCGTCACTGCGTCATGCCCAACTGCCAGAACAAGAACGAATAAATGTCGGTCCACTCTTCCACCACCTTCGAGATGGGCTTGCCGGCACCATGTCCAGCCTTGGGCTCGATCCTTAACAGAATCGGATTCGGCCCGCCGTTGTCCGCTTGCAGCAAAGCGGTCATCTTCTTGGCGTGCATGGGATCGACGCGCGTGTCGGTGTCGGCAGTCATGAAAAGCACCGCCGGATACACCGTGCCCTCCTTGACGTGATGATACGGCGAGTAGGCATACAGCCACTCGAATTGCTTCGGATCTTGCGACGAACCGTACTCCGGGATCCACAGCTTGGCGATCTGGAAATTCTGGTAGCGCAACATGTCGAGCAGCGGCACCTGGCAGACGACGGCGCGAAACAGGTCTGGCCGTTGGGTGAGGGCCGCGCCCATCAGTAGTCCGCCATTGCTGCCGCCGCGAATTGCCAGATGTTCTTTGTCGGTGAGGCCCTCTTTCTCAAGGTACTCCGCCGCGGCAATGAAGTCGTCGAAAACATTCTGCTTTTTGTCGAGCATGCCGGCGCGATGCCAGTCTTCGCCGAATTCCGAGCCACCGCGCAGGTTCGCCATGGCGAATACGCCGCCATGATCGAGCCACGGAAATAGCACTTTGCTGAATTCCGGTGTCACGCTGACGTTGAATCCCCCATAGGCGGTCAGCATCGCCGGGTTGTGACCGGTGAGTTTCAGCCCCTTGCGCATGACGAGGAACATCGGCACCCGCGTCCCGTCTTTCGACGTGTACCAAACCTGCCGGGTTTCGTAGGCGTTGGTGTCGATGCCGGTGGGGACTGAATCCCAAAGCGTGCTCTTCGCCGTCTTGATGTCGAAGCGGTAGATTGTGGTGGGTACCGTGAATGAGCTAAAGAGGTAGAACGCGCTGGTACTATCGTACTCGCCACCGACGCTGACAATCGTGCCCAGAGTCGGGAGTTCCACTTCGCCGAGAGGCTTGCCGTCGGTGCTGAAACGGCGCAGCAGCGAATGCGCATCCTGCTCGTACAGTACGAATAGTTGCCCGCCGATGATGTGCAATTCCTTCAGCACTGCGTCGGATTGCGGGATGATCTCCCGCCAGTGCTCGCGTCCCGGCGTTGCTACCGGACTCTTGAAGACGCGAAAGTGCGGACCATCCTCGTTGGTCAGGATGTAAAGATCGCCGTCGTAGGGCTCAACAAAGTAGAGGAAATCCTTGCCCGTGGTAATGCGCACCGCGGGGGAGTTGGCTTGTACGTCCTTGAGAAAGACTTCGTTCTTCGTCCAGCCCTGCTCAACCATGATGCTGAGCCAGCGCCCGTCGTTCGATAAGGTCACGCTTGGCCAATCCTGAGGGTCGCGCCCTTCCCCGAAAATCAGCGCGTCCTTCGCAGGATCGCCGCCCAGCGGGTGATAGAAGATGTGCCGGTTATACATCTCCTGCCCTTCGGCAACCTCGCCCTTCTTGGGATAGCGCGTGTAATAGAAACCGCTGTCATCGGGCTTCCACGCTACGCTGGCGGCCCGAGTGCGTTCGATCGTATCGGGCAGCACCTTGTGGGTGGCGGTCTCAATAACGTGCAGCGTGCTCATCTCAGAGCCACTTTCGGAAGTGCCGTATGCGACAAACTTGCCGTCGTGCGACGGCTCCCACCAGTCGAGCGCAATCGTCCCATCCTTGGAAAGCTGGTTGGCGTCCACCAGCACTTCGTCCTTACCGTCCACGTGTTTGCGGACGTAAAGGACGGGCTGGTTCTGCCTGCCTTCACGGCGCGTGTGGAAGTAATACTCGCCGCCAATCTGCGTCCCGCCCAGGTTGCCGATTTCCAGCAGTTGCTCCATGCGTTCGTGCAGCTTGTCGCGGCCGGGCAGCTTGTCGAGGATGCTGCGCGTAAACGCCAGTTGCGCCGCCACCCACTGCTGAGTTTCAGAACTGCTTCCATCCTCCAGCCAGCGGTAAGGGTCAACAACCTTATGGCCGAAGTAGTCGTCAGTGACAGGCACTTGTTTGGTTGCGGGAGGCTTGGGAACGGTCATGGTAGAGGAGACGCTGTTGCTGTTATTCTCTGCCACTGCCGTTGCCGGCAGCAGGAGTAGCGCGCCGAGTAAGAGAAGAGAATAGCGAACGATATCACGGAAACTCATTGCAATGAGTTTACCAGCGCGAAGGGTCGGATGATGGGTCCGTTATTTCTTGTCATCACGAGCGGGTTGGATGATGGGTATTCTTGTCATCATGAACCGACTTTAGTCGGTGAGGGATCTGCTTTCCCAATTTTTCGCGCATCCTCTAAGGACCCTCGCCCCCTGTAATCAAGTTCCGGCAAACTCGATAGCTGTCGCGGCGAACGCCGCGAGCATTCACGAACCCGCTAATCCAAAACGGAACAGTTCGCCGCAATTGCGTCTGGCAAATTTTTTGACGACATCCGCCCCTGCCGTTACAATACAGTTACAACTTGACGCGCTCCTGACAGCGCACAAACACTCCTCAGTAGCTCAATGGCAGAGCATCCGGCTGTTAACCGGAGGGTTGTAGGTTCGAGTCCTACCTGAGGAGCCATTCTTTCAGCAACTTAGCTCCCATCCACTTCCGCCCGTTCAGCCCACTGTCCGTGAAGTGTCCGTGTTCGGTAAACGATTACTGTGTTCTGGCTGGCTGTTGTGCGGTGAGCACCTTTTCGCGCTGCCGCTCGATCGCTTCGCGCAGGTAGCCCTGCGTCCGCTCAAGCGCGTCCCGCTTCTGGTCCTCGGCAACGATGTTGTAGCGGGAAAAAATCGACGCGGTTTTGTGACCCGAGATGGACCGGGCGACATCTGTGGGCACGCCGGCACGCACCATGTTCCGAACCGCACAGCGGCGTAGATCATGGAACAGCCGTCCGGGTACATTCGCGAACTCGCACGCGGTTGCCCAAGCGTTCCGAATCGAATAAATACGCTTTCCGTTACGATGAAAAACGAACTCGGACAGCAGTACAGGCCACTTCTTCCTTACGACCCGACGTGCGGCCTTGCGCCGCTCCATCAGCTCCGCTAATTCGCCCACCAGTGGCACCGTTCTGCCCTCCCGGTTCTTGCTGTTCTCTGACCTCAGATGGATAACGTCGCCGTCCACGTCCTCCCAACGCAGCGAAGCAAGTTCGCCTTTCCGCCACCCCGTCAAATAGGCGAAAAGTACGAAGTCTTTGAGGGGCTCCGGCAGGTGCTCCAATAGAGTGCGAAATTCCTGTTCGGTGAAAAAGCCCTGCCTCGCATTACCCACCTCCGACAGGTGACGAATCGGGGGAGCGGTGGCCAATCGACTGCGGCTGATCGCTAGCTTGTATGCTTGCGTGAGCAGTTGCGTGCTGCGATTCACCGTAGCAGGCGTTTTTCGCGGGACCTCTTGGACGGGATCTCCAGTCAAAAGCTCAGAGATAAACTTATCAACCGCCTCACCCGTGACCTGCACAGCCCGCCACGACCCGAAGTGCTCACGAACGGGCTTCATGCTCGAAGCGATCCTGTTGCTCCATTTGCCGCGCAAACTGTAATCCGCTTTGAGGGCATCCAGCAGTTCTGCAACCGTGATGCGTACCTGTTGAGGGCCTACGAACGACCTGCCACGTATCTCTCTGCCGCCGTCTCGCCGAGGCGGTGGTTGAGGAACTTCTCCGCTTGGCGCTGCGCTTTGTCGGCGGTCGCCTCGATCTTCTCCCCGGTGCGAACGTTTCGAGCAACCTCTCGGTGCTCTTCGCCTCGGTGGTAGTACGCAATCCACAGATAGCTGCTCCCCTTCCTGGTAAAGATCCGGCCATTTCCTCTGCCTGTCATCTCCGGCCCCCTTTCTGCTTGCCCAGATACTGCTCAAGCGCGCGCACGATGACCTCTTGCAAACTCTGCCCGTCGTCGATTCCGCGATGTTTCGCGGCATTCAACAGCGACTGGGGCAGCCGCAGGGTCGTCTTTACGATGGGATCATCTTCCGGCAGTCGTTTTGTCATACTGTGGACCTCCTTTCCGCGACAGGTGGAGTATAGCCTGTAGCCGTTTTGCTGTCAATAGGGCTCCGCTGTCCTATGTACTTCTCAATTCCCAGTGCGGAAAACCGCAGGCCCCTTCCTATGTGGCGAGTGAATGGCAAGCGAGCATGATGCCGATACAGATAATCCTTCGAGATGCCGAGACGATGTGCTGCCTGACCTACATCCAGCAGCTCATCTGACTGCGGCGCATTGGGAGCGTGCATAGTTAGCCGCGCCATTGCCGTGCAACGGATCTCCTCGAGTTCGCCAATCAGACGGGGCAGCTCCTCGGCTGGAAGTTCCTTTGCCGCCGTCAGTACAAGTTGCAGTTCGGCTCGCATCCGTTCAGTTATCCATGAATTTCATTTCTGCTTGTTCGGGACACTATCGGAGACGTCTGCTATTTAGGCGTCATCGGTTTAGTCACTTATAACCGTGTCGCGGTCACTCTAACCGCTTATCAGGTCTGCGCACTGATGAAGGCTCCACGGGCGTTACGAGGTGTTGCCGCCATACCCAAATCTCCTTGCTACTTCTTCGGCTTGGCGTTGGAGATCGATCTTCCGTTTTGCCAGCTGTTCTTTGCTGAGCTGGGACGGCATGGACTTGTACAACGAGCTCTTTCGCACCTTCTGCTCCAAGCGTTGGTATTCATAGGAAGTTGCTGATCGTCTTTCCGTCTTAAGGGAAAGAGGTTTTTTCCCCTGTTCATATTCATGTTCTTTATGTTCGGGCGAACTTGGTTCGCTGTTTTCTGTGTTGCCGTTCGCCCTTTCGTCGTCCCGCGGTTCGCTGTTTCGGTTTTCACAAGTGTCTTGCGGGGGAAAAGGGCGAACCCTGTTCGCTGTTTGGGCATTCTCTTTCAGCCACCCGAAATCCATCCGGTAGTGCGTGGTCCTATGACGGCCCCCGAGCCTGGAGCCGAGTGCCTGAATTGCGCCCGCCTTCTCCAATTCCCGAAGAAGCTCCTGGACTGCTCTTCTTGTCAGGCCGGTGCGCTCCGCCAGAGTCTGCACGCTGGGCCAAATGTTCTCGCCTGCGTCGTCAGCGAACCACCCCATTTCCTTGAGAACGGCTTTCGTCGGGGGCCGAAGGTTGCAGCGGCAAGCCAGGTTATAGGCTATTGTGCTCATTTAGTTCGCCACCTGTCGGCCTTGATTCGAGCCAAGCCGAAACATCCTCCGGTTTATAGCGAACTGCTGCGCCGATCTTTAGGTACTTCGGACCTGTCTTTAAGAGACGCCACCGGCGGACGGATGCCACGGACAGGCCGATTAGCCGGGCCACGTCGTGCTCGTTCAAAAGGTCGCTAACTGGTTTGTAAACCGCTCCCATCCCTGCTCCTCTCTTGCGCTGTGTTGCTAAGCGTTTTCAGAGTGCCAGAAGTAGGAGATTCTGGAAATGCAACTGGTCGGAAATATTTCGGAAAAGATGCGGAAGTATGTTTACGGCTTCAGAAGCTCGTCCCTGCTGATCCCCATTGCTTTCGCGATACTGTCGAATATGTCCCGCCGTACCGCTCCTGTGCGCCGGAATGTCCGCAGGGTTCTGTCCGTCGTGTTGGCTCGGATGGCAAACTGAGTTTGGCTGATGCCCTTGTCCTGTAGGTACGCTTCCAGGCGCCTTGCAGCCGTCGGGGATGCGATTTTCGCTGACAGTCTCTTAATTTTCTTGAGCGGGGCGGTACGGCCGTGTTCTTTTTGAAGGCTGGTTAGCCGGGCTGGAACCGCACTGATGGACTCCTTAGCGTACCGCGTTCCCGCGAGCGATATAGGTCGAAGAGAGTGACCGTTCGCCGAGAGTTCGGCGCTGGCGTGATGCTCTGTTTCAGCCGCCTTGCCGCCCGCGTTGGCTCTGAACGCTTCCCTAATATGGAACAATTTCGCAAGGTTTCGCAAACATCCATCGATAATCGACGACATGCCTACTGAAAAGCGTGCTAGTTGGTGTTGCGAGTCATCAACACTCATCCTCACCCAAGCTTCGTCGGGATCATATGGGATGTCGCCAAGTGGCTTCATGTGCAACCAAGCCGGCGCTCGCCATTTCCTGTGAAAAAGCCAGGCCTCAAATGCTGCAGGATCGTCATGAGGAGCCGTGGTATCGTCGGCACCCTCGCAAGCGATCACAATCCAACGTCTCACCCAGGTTGCCTCCCGCCCGTTTGCTGGATTTTCCATCAGCAGTGCGTCCTCCGTCATCAGCTCGACCTGTGAGACAGCCCATTCGATGGGTTTTTCCATCCGATTCTGCTGAGCAATCGTATAAGAAGTATCGAACGTCTTTTCTAGCAACCCGCGTAACGAAGTGGCGAGAGAGTTGAAGTGCAGTCCAAAGATTTCTGGTTCCGGCCACCGCCGATTCTCATCCGTTATGGCCCGGTGGCATTCGTGCTCCGATCTTGTCATGTCCCATAAATTGCGGTCAAAAGTTTCGCGAACATGCGCAACGGCCGACCGAAGGTCCTCGGGTGTCGTTCTTTTCCAAATCTCAGATTTCCGCACAATGACCTTCTGAAGCAGAGATTCCGCACCCGATCGCGACCAAAAAACGATGTTGTGCACGGCAGCTTTAGAAAACCACCGCCCTTTGGCGGGTCAGTTCGCGCGAACGCGCAAACAGAGTCCCGTAAGGCACGCTATCTTTTTGCAGTTACACACTCGTGTTTAGCAGACAGGGAAACGTTGGACTGCTATTGACAGGATTTCGGGCAGACCGTTAGAGTGATGTGCAACGTAGGGTCATTCGTTAGTCCGAGTCCTCGATCCTGCGCACCGTTTTGTCGCCTCTACTACTCGCAGCGGCTCTCTGGCAGGAGGGCCGCAGCGTTCTCTTTCATTACTCCGTAGGGAATGGTAAGTCAAGGTGCGATGCTCTCCCATGGGTTCCGCCGCCTTCTGGGGCCGACCGGCCGCGAGACGAGATTTCACCGCGGCGCGAGATCGCCAAGGAGCTAGGGATCGTCAGCAAGCCAATGCAGTGGTGTGAAGAGCATGACATCGGTTTCGACACTGGTGTGGTTAGGGTCCCCATCATTCTGAGATGTGCGAGGCGGCCGCGATTATGCTAGGGCTGGACCGACCGGGCGCGTTAGCGACGCGGCGATCACCAAGGCCAGCCAATCCGAGGGACCTACCTGCCTCGCGCGAAAATGCACCTAATATGCACCCGTGCGCCGCGGTGAAGCGATAACTTGCTCATGGACAATACGTTGCTGCCTCGGTTCTCCCGCTCTGACGGTTTAGAAAACCGTCAGATTTGGGGGCCAGGCAGAGGTGTGGATGCCACAACTTGGTCTCATCCCCTGTTGGCAACAATGCCATCCTGCAACGCGAAGACTTCTCTCACTTGGATGTTCGGAGCAGTGCCGGTTCTCTTGCCTATGTACCTGTAGTGCCGGACGACGTTCTCTTTCAGAAATGCAGGGGCTCGCAGATAGAATAGAAGAAGTATCCACCTGCGGATATATCAGCGCGGAGGATCTTCAGCAAGGCCACGGGGTAAGTCGGAATCTGGCGGGGGACGCAACCCTTCTCCGCCCCGGCTTCCTGCGTGTAGGAAAGCAAAAAATAAATCAAAGAAGCGCCGGAATTCAAAGAAATCAGAGAATCAAACGATGCCGCGAGGGGGAAAGAGACCGGGAGCCGGGCGCAAGCCTGGGAAAGGCGGAAGGTCGCTCGGTCGCAAAAAAACGCTGAGGCAGGCATTCGAGAAGGGCATCATAGGCGCTCCGCGGGAGTCCCTCACCATCGACGTCACCCCGCCGGCGCCAGGCATCGGGCCCGAACCCGTTCGCACCGCGTTTATCCTGCCGCCTGGGTCAGCCGCGGCGCGGGCAGTGAAAGCTGCGGACATTCTGGCCACGGTGGACGAGCTCAAGCTCTGGCACACACACCTGCTGTCCAGCGACCCCAAGGTGGCTTTCTTGGCGCTGCAGTATCTGATGGATCAGCGCGACGGCCGAGCCAAGCAATCCTCCGATGTGAAGGTCACCCGCGCGATGGAGAATCGCAGCGATGAGGAGCTGGAGTTCTTCCTGGCCCATGGCCAGTGGTCCGAGGAGACAGGGAATGCCGGTAACGATCATAGAAAGTCACGCGAGGCTGCTGGAGCGAGCTGAGGCTAAGTTAGAGTTGCAACGGCGGGACATCGTAAAACTCTGCCAGGCGTGGGTGATTTCGCATAAGCGCGGTCCGATGTACTGGCTGCGCAACCAGACGAAAACGGAAAATTATCACTGGCAGGAGATGGGCTTGAAACCGGAGATGCCCTTCCCCTACAAGCCATTCACCGACCGTAAGATTGATTGTTCGGCATTACCTTTCGAGCATGAATTCACGGAGCAGGACCAACCCGACTATCTCGACATCGTGATGGGATACATGATGATGAAGCGCAAGTCGCTTTACATCCCCAAAACGAGAGAGATGATGACGTTGTGGCTGGTGGTAGGCTTCATCACTTGGTACTGCCAATTCTTCGAGAAGACGGAAGCCTATAGCCAGTCCGAGAGCGACGACAAAGCGCAGGGGCTCGTCAAGTATGCCGACATCCTCTACACCCATCAGGACGAATGGTTGCGCAATCGCTATCCCCTGCGGCGCGGCGATGCTGGCACGCTGCATGACATAAGTTGGGCGAATGGCAGCTCGTTTAACGCCCTGCCTGCGGGCGAAAGAAAACTCGCCTCAGCGCACCCCACAGTGTACTTCATGGATGAAGCCGCCCACATTCCGGCCGCGGAAGCGACCATCAACATCGCCATGCCGGCCTGCCGTCAGATCATCGCAGTGTCATCGGTCGCTCCGGGATTCTTCGCTTCTGAGTGCGGCCTGACTTCGTTGGTGGGCTAGATGAACATGAGTATCTGAGAAGTGCTCTCGCTGGGGTTGCTGATGGCTCGCTTACAGGTCGATTCCGACGGCGGCAGCTTCCTTCTTTAGTGCAGATTTTTTCTCAGTAATCACGCCATTCCAACGATCGATCGCACCGATAATCATCGTTTGAACGTTTTCCACCTGCTCTCCAAATTGGTGGATCAGCGCGGTCCGTTTCTCTTACGTCTGTTGCACGGCGTTGCGCCGGATGTGATGCGAGAATCTCAACTTGTCACAACCGGACTTTCTGGGAGTTTTGGCCGTCCACTTCAACGGAATGGGCGTTTCTCGTCAAGTTGATGCGCCAACTTCCCGGGGCAATCTCCAGAACGCGGTTTGTGAACAACTTTTCCCCTTGGCTTCCGCGAAGCCGCCTCCCGAACCAGGCGGTCGAGAGTGAGAACTCATCGATCGAGCTAACGTGAAATCCATCGGGACTGCGGAATGCTCAGGGGTGACTCAGAAGTTTGTCCCAGCCTGTGACCAGTGTGAGAGGAGATGAATTTGCAGGTAATGAGTTCACGAGCACGCGACCATCGGGCGAGACATCATACTGAAACCAGCCGAATATCGTGACCTCAATATGGGTCTGGAAAAAGAGTTGCGGTGGGCTAGCGAAAATTCTCGAAGGGTCGAAATCAACGACCATCAACTTTCGGTCGGGTTGAACAAAGAAAAGCCTTCTGCCGTCATGGCTCCAGCGTGGCTGCGCCGATCCCGGCATGTTGGATACCTGGAGGTGTGCTCCAGTACCGGGAAACCTCTGAACAACAATCTGACGTGTGGGAAGTGCGATGTAGGCAACCCACTTGCCGTCTGGAGAGAATTGCGGTTCCGCACCGAATCTTACGACTTGCGTGGATTTGCGGTCCGAGAAAGAGTAAACGTCTAGGCTCGGAAATGGTCCCCCTCCGTCAATGCTCATGTAGATCAAGCGTCCGTCTACCGACCAGTCGCAAGGAATAACGTTGGTACCGTTCACCAGCAGCTGGGGCGGCCCGGAGCCGTCGGCAGGAACCTCCCTGATGTTCAAGGAAGCGTCACGAAAGGCAATCGATCTCCCATCAGGCGACCACACGGGGTTGCTCTCGTTCCCACCTTCGGTGAGTCGGGTGCTGATTCCGCGTCTCAGGTCGTAGACACGAATAAAATGTCTGCCGTTGTGTTCATCATCCGAATAGACCGCCAAGGATCCGCCGTCAGGTGAAAACTGCGGTCCCGAGTAACCAATTTCAGGAAGTTGGCCGAGTTCCTTTCCTACAGCGTCATACCAGACGAGACGCGAAGGCGCATCGGCGGCAGATTGAAAAATCAGCTTGCCATCCTGAGAGACGGAAAAACCAGACTGCCAGAAGTCGAAGAACCTATCCACTTCGGGTTGCGTCACCGGTATACCGGGTCCTGTCGTCTGGAGTCGGCTGCTGTTGAATGGTTGGGCAATGATAGTGCGATCGCGGACATAAAGCAGATGTCCCGAGGCGAAAAGGACGTTGCAAATAATGTCAGGCGAGACGAGCCTCGGCGTGTCGTTGTCCAGTGAAGCGACGTACAGACCATTGCGCTGGGCATCGGAGGGACCGCTCCAGTTCACTACATAAAGGAAGTGCTTCCCATCGGGAAGAAATAAAGGCCAATGATGAGATTCGCCGCTACTAGTCTGCGAAACCTTGGTAACAGGCTCGGGTGTTCCGCCGGCGGCGGAGATGCGGTATAGAGGGCCGCTAATGCCAGGAGCAAACACAATCACACCGTCCTGGCTCCAGGTCCCTCCAAACCCGGCCCCACCGTCACAGATGCTTTGAACTGCGGAGTTCACGAGATCGATGGTTTTGAGCCGGCCTTGCGCGAAGAAGCCAACATGGAGGCTATCAGGTGACCAGAACGGGAATGCTGCTCCCTCAGTTCCTGTGAGTTGTTGCGAGTTAGCGGACGAGAGTCCCCTGACCCAAAGAGCCGTTTTGCCATCCGAACCGAGGGCCACAAAGGCCAGACGGCTGCCGTCGGGTGCAATGGCAAAATTGTAAGGCAAGAAAGATGACCCCGTGGGGGGCAACAGAGAGGAACGTACCATCCCTGCGTGTTGGTCCGTTCGCCCCAAGAAAGCAATGGCCAAGGCAACGCATGCCAAGAGAAAAACTGATGCTACTACCCATCCCAAATGCTTGCGGAAGTCGTCCTTACGAACTACTTGGGCCGGCATTCCTGAACCCGAATCAGCTTCCCCGATCCACTCCAACTCCGCCTTAAGGTCCCGTGCGGATTGCCAGCGGTCCCCTGCGTCCTTAGCCAGACAGCGCTGCAACGCCCGGTCCAGGGCTGGAGGCGCGATATCGCTAATCGAAGGCGCGGGACGTTCCATGGTGGCCGCAATGACACTAGCGGGAGACGAGCCGCTAAAGGCACGCTTGCCGGTCAACATTTCGTAGAAGACCAGGCCAAAAGAGAAGATGTCGGTGCGCGCGTCGATTTCCCGAGTGCTGCCCTGCAACTGCTCGGGCGACATGTAGTAGAGCGTGCCCACCATCTCGTTGTTGCCGGTGAGTGTCATGTTGAACGTAGCATCGACGGGCGAAGCAGCGGCCTGCGCCGTCTTGGCTAGGCCGAAGTCCAGCAGCTTGATCCCGGTTTTGGTGAGCAGAATATTGTCGGGCTTCAGGTCACGATGCGTGATGCCCTTCTTGTGGGCGGCGTCCAGCGCATCGCAAATCTGGGCGGCGTACTTCAGCGCCTGATCGAGCGGCATCGGCCCTTTAAGAGGCGTGCCCTCGATGTATTCCATGACCAGGTAATTCGGCCCGACATCATATAAAGTGCAGATGTTGGAATGGTTCAACGCTGCAACCGCTCGCGCTTCGCGCTCGAAGCGTTCGCTAAATTCCAACTTGGAAACTTTCAGGGCGACCACGCGATCCAGACGGGTATCTTTTGCCTTGTATACCTCGCCCATGCCACCCGAGCCTATGAGCGCAAGGATCTCATAAGGCCCCAACCGGGTTCTGGGAGCGAGGAGCATGGAGTGTCTAGAGATTCTACCGTGCGGGAGCGTTGTACGAGAAAAAGGGAGTGGCTCAACTGTCACTCCGGGAATAATTTCGGCCACGAAGCCTGGGAAGTGTGCTCGTTGCGCCGATCACTCCGGAGGCACGCCGTCCACGGAGACCACGTGGGCGAGAAGTCGGCGACGCTTCCATGTGCCCCACCCCTCTGAGAGACGTTCAGGCAAGAGAGCGGAACGGGCGTTACACGGCCAAGTGACAGCGTGACTGCAAATATGACAGACGAGCGTTATACGGCCAAGTGGCGGTGCCAATGCGGTTGCCGGATGCTGGCCGACGCCCGGGGAACATATTCCATCCGGTTCAGATAGGGTGAGAGTTGGCCTGTTCACAACAGCTATTGTCGAAGGTTAACTGTCACGGTATCTTTGCTTCCAAGAATGACCTGATTGCGGCGAAGCCGCATCGTTAACGGTTCAACATGACCGTCGCGGTCATCAAGTGACGTGGCGAAGTTTAGAATAAGGTAATGCTCATTTTTCGGTTCAGCGCAGCATGTGAAATCAGGTCGCCGGAGGAAGGTGATGCAGCGATTTGCAAGAACGTTTATCGCGGTACTGATTGCAGTCTCTTGGGCAGCAATGCCTATTCGCGCGCACGCGTGGACCGACGATGCCCCGACACCACCGAAGCTGCGCCTCCCATCCGATGTGGCTACCCCTGTTTGGTACCGTGCCGAGCTAACCGTAATTCCGGACCAGGACACCTTCACCGGCACAATCGAAATCGACCTGCAGTTCGCGAAGTCCACGCGAGTTTTGTGGCTCAACGCCAATGAGCTCACAGTAAAAAAAGCTACCTTGTCGGCAGGCTCCGAAAAACTCGAAGCCGAAGTCATTGCCGAACCGAAGGACTTCGTTGGTTTTGCATTCGCTCATCCTGTTGGTCCGGGCAAAGCCACGCTCCGGGTATCGTACGAGGGAAGGATCAGCCGCAAGGACACCCGCGGAATTTTCCAAGTGAAGGACGGCGACCAATGGTACGTCTATACACAGTTCGAGGAGATCGCGGCGCGCCAGGCCTTTCCTTGTTTCGACGAGCCTGGTTACAAAACGCCGTGGCAGCTGACGCTGCATGTGACGAAGGAACACAGAGCACTCTCCAATACCCCGGTTCTTGCCGAAACTGTGGCAAATGACGGCATGAAGACCGTAAAATTCGTGGAGACCCGTCCTCTTCCAAGCTACCTGGTGGCCTTCAGCGTCGGCGACTTCGAGATCGTTGATGCTGGGACGACGGGGAAGAAGAATATTCCTGTGCACATTGCTGTGCCAAGAGGCCGCTCCGCCGAAGCTGTATATGCCGCCAAGACAACACCCGAGATCGTACGTCTGCTCGAAAATTACTTCGGTATCCCGTATCCCTACGAGAAGCTTGACGAGGTGGCCGTCCCGTTGTTCGGGGGCGCCATGGAAAATGCCGGACAAGTCACCTACGGAATCACGATTATCCTGGCTAGACCGGAGAATGAGACGCCGCAGTGGCGACGGAGTTGGGTGTGGGTCGCGGCCCACGAACTAGCCCACCAGTGGTCGGGCGACCTTGTCACTAATGCATGGTGGGACGACATTTGGCTGAACGAGGGCTTCGCCAACTTTATAGCGGACAAAATAGTCAGCGAGTACCACCCGGAATGGGGAACGAACGTCGGCGTGGTGAACAGCACCCAAGAGGCCATGGTGAATGATGGCTTGGTTAGCGCACGGAGTGTGCGGCAAACGATTGAGTCTACGGACGACATCGCCAACGCCTTCGACCAGATCACCTATGACAAGGGCGACGCACTACTCTCCATGTATGAATCGTATATGGGTCCAGAGCGTTTTCGCGACGGAGTGCGAAAGTATTTCGCAGAGTATGCCTGGAAGAACGCAACTTCGGCCGACTTCCTGGCGGCCATTGCCAGCGATAATCCGGCTATTGCCTCGTCGTTCTCGACCTTTCTTGACCAACCTGGCGTTCCGCTGATTTCGGTAAGGCTTGACTGCAGCAAGCAAGCGGTGAATGTTGACCTGGCGCAGCAGCGATTACGGCCGCTGGGCTCCGCGGGGGGACAGTCCCAACTCTGGAAGGTGCCAGTGTGTCTCCGTTATCCTGCTGGAGCGGGCGACGAGCGCGAATGCGTTCTTCTCGACAAACCGGCCCGGCAGATAACACTCATCAAAGCGACGAGTTGCCCTGCATGGATTGTCGCAAACGCCGACGCCACCGGCTACTATCGAGTTCTGTACCAGGGAGACCTGCTCAACAAACTTCTAGCGGGCGACGCTCGCGTACTCAACGCCCGGGAGCAGGTCGCGCTGATCGGCGACATTGCAGCCCTGACGGGCAACGGCACGCTTGCGCTGGGAACTTCGATGGCGCAGATGCCAAATTTGGCGCGAAACTCCAACCGCCGAGTGATCGTCAAAACCATGGACATTTCCACCGATCCCAAGGGGAATCTGGTTTCACCCGATTTTCTGCCAAAGGATCGCCTGTATCTCGAAGACCTCTACGGGGTGAGGGCGCGCCAGCTTGGTTGGAAGGCGAAGCCCGGAGAGAGAGAAGACAATAGTCTTCTCCGTCCGGTCATCGTCGACGTAGTCGCCAATCAGGCCCAAGATGCGGAGCTTGTATCGCAAGCGAAGTCACTCGCGCTAGCCTGGTTCGACGATCGTAAAGCGGTCACGCCCGACATGGTGCCTACGCTGCTCAACACCGCGGCGCAGCACGGCGACCAGGCACTCTTCGATCGACTGCGGGCGGCAGCCAGGCAGGAGAAAGATGAAAAGGTCCAGGAGAGCATGTTAAGGGCGATGGGTTGGTTCCCGCAGCCTGAGATCACCCAGGCGGCCCTTGCCATCGTGTTATCCAATGAATTCGACATTCGGCAATCGATTGTCATTCTGGGGGCCGCCGGAAACTCGCCGAAGAACCGCGAGCTCGCGTACAACTTTGTAAAACAGAACTGGGAACCGCTTATTGCTAAGCTCCCTACAGATTGGGGATCGTTCATGCCTTACGTGGTGAGCTCCTTCTGCGATGAGCAACACCGCAACGATGCCGCAGCGTTCTTCGAGGGACGATCCACCAAGTACACAGGAGGACCCCGATATCTGACCCAGAAACTGGAAGGCGTTGATCTCTGTGTGGCCTATAAGAAAGCCCAGCAGCCGAGCCTGGTTCAGTTTCTGGAGAAGTATGAGGAGCCGCACTGACGTGTTCTCTCGCGCTTAGGCACGTTCGGGATGTGTCCCAATGCGTGGGGAGGACTAGGGCTGGATAATAGCCTCTTCCCGAAAGAACTTGGCGTAATTCCTATCGCCGAGTCCAATTGCCGCGACGCGGGCTCCTTTGTGCCTGAATTCTGCATCGTGTTTGCGCGACGTGCTCGCGGCAGGAAGATTCAGCCATCACGCTGATAGGTACATTCGCGTGATTACTGTTGTGAAATCGCCGTCTCGCAAGTAATCCCTGCCGTTAGGATTGGTTGTGATATGGCCTACCTGTTTACAGCAGTTAGGTAGAGTACTTCGGTAGAATGCTGGCATGACCCAACCCAAGAGCGTTCTGGGTAGCGGTGTGCCGATGATCGAGGGCTGGCCTTGGCTTGTCGCGGTAACTCTATCTACGGGCATCTCCGCTGACGGAGCAAGAAGTAAAACGTTCTTGAAGATGAGGACCAGATCATCCTCGATCTGCATTCTGGCTTTACTTTTGGCGTTCAGCTCGGCCACTCTGCACGGTCAAGCCTGCGCGAGCTGGCATGATCCTTCAGCGCACAAAGTCCAGCTTGTAACCGTGAAAGATGGCGTGCGGCTGGAAGTTCTTGACTGGGGCGGAAGCGGACGCCCGGTCGTTTTGCTGGCTGGTTACTCGACTGCTCATGTCTACGATGAGCTAGCACCAAAACTGACTGGCAGCGCCCACGTATACGGAATTACCCGGCGGGGACTAGGGAATTCAAGTAAACCGCCGGGGGGCTACAGCGCGCGGGATTCTGCGGAGGATGTTCTCCAGGTTCTGGATGCCCTCAAACTAGAAAAGCCTATCTTGGCCGGTCACTTTTTTGGCGGGCAGGATCTGAGCGTCATCGGCGCGATGCATCCCGATCGAGTGGGTGGACTGGTTTACCTCGATTCAGCGGAAGATATTAGCCTGGGTCCAGTAAACAAGAGCGTCAAAGAACCGGAGCAGTCCCAGCTTCCGCAAGCGATCCGCAACCCACCACAGCCGGACAAGACGTCTTTTGGAGCTTACCGGGAATGGTGGAGGGCCAACCATGGAATCATCTTCCCCGAAGCCGAACTCCGCCAATCGTATGCCTGCAATCCAGACGGCAGCGTAGGGCAGTATTTAGTTTCCCAAGAGGTGCGCGATGCGATGTTCGCGGGTTTAGCGAGCCCGGCTTACGCACGCATTCGCGCACCGGTGCTGGCATTGTTTGCTATTCCGGCGTCGCTTGAAGATCAGATGAAGCGTTACAAGCCTCAGACTCCGTCCGAAGGGGCCGCCCTAGGCCTTAGGTACGGCCTCGAACTAGCCTGGGTCGCGAGAAACGAGGACGCTCTTAAGCGCGGTGTATCTGGTGTCCGGATAGTCGAACTGGCAGACGCGAAATCCTATATCTTTCTCTCGAATGAAGCCGACGTGCTACGCGAGATGCACGCTTTTCTCGCTGAGTTGCACTGACTGAGTCTCGCCATCGTTGCCGCAGTAGCCGCAATCCTTCGCTAAATTGGCGTTAATCGCCATCTCGCACGTAATCCCGGATGAGCAGCCGGTTCGGTTTAAATCGCAAGTTGGCGTGCTCACGACAGCGTATCGACGCGGGCCAGAGGTCCGCTTCGGGAAGTCACTTGGACGTGTTGTCGGCAAACCGCCGTTCTGGCCGCGATCTGGCGGAGTCATTT
>CAVSLE010000006.1:0-293842 GCA_963728805.1 uncultured Acidobacteriaceae bacterium | reverse complement strand
ACAGGTCGGAGGGGACGAGGAACGGCCACACCACCAGGGCCACGAACGCCAGGTACCCCGTCTCGAAATGGAGGGCGACCGTCAGCATGATGAAGAGGACGGCGGGCAACGCGGCGCGCAGTGACGACACGGCCCGGTAGGTGAAGCCCCACGCCAGTGGCAGCGTCCACGCCGCCCACAACTGCGTCCACACGCCGTAGCCGACCCAGACGTACGCCTTCGTCTGGTAGCCGATGCCGGCGGCCGACGCCAGGAAGGGCGACACCGCGGCCGCCGACGCCGCGAGCCAGTGGCCCAGGCCGAACAGACGCCCGCCCCAGTACACCGAGAGTCGGCCACAGCGCGAGGAGCAGGTACAGCGACCAGCGGAACACGGCGTCGGGGTCGAACACCGTCCCGATCAACCCCGAGACCATGGAGGGCAGGCTCTGGTAGTGCAGGTACTGCGGCGAGCCCAGCCCGAGGTAGGGGAACCAGCTCGTGAGGGGCAGATGGCCCTGGCGGATCCGGCTCGCCGCCACGCGCACCATCTGCTGGTGCAGGGAGCTGTCGTCGAGGTAGGGCACGGCGCGGAGCTCGGGGCGGAGCTGCCCACGGCCCCCACACGACGGCGACGGCCACGAGCAGCCATGGCCCGAACCGGTCCGGCGATCCGGCGCCCGCCGGGCCCGGGGCCGACGGGGGCGTGTCCTCCTTGGCGGCACTCACGGCGCACCATGATGCCGGGCCACGTCCGCTGCGGGCGTCTGGTCCCCATGGTGCCCCCGCCGTGGGCCCCTGTCGGCTAGAACCCTCGCTGGGGCTGTAGCTCAGTGGTCAGAGCAGAGGACTCATAATCCTTGGGTCGTGGGTTCGATCCCCACCAGCCCTACCGACCGCACCGGGACGTGTTGCACGCTCGTGGACCACGGCCTCGGCTGACCGTTGAGAAGGGACCAAATCCCCTGCTGGTGTTCGTGCCCATAGGACAGTTGAAACGTGACTCGGCGGTCCGGGCAAGAGCCTTCATGCCGGGCCAGCTGGCACAGAGTCGAGGGTCGCTCCCCCTCGTGAGCTCGCGCTCCCGATCCCGAACTGGCCGCCGCAGGACGAGGGAAATCCCCGCCTGGCTCTCCTGTTGGCCATGGCCATGTTCGTGCTGGTGGTCGACACGTCGCTGATGAACGTGTCCATCTCCGCGGTCATCAAGGATCTCCACACGACGGCGAGCGGGGTCCAGTCGGCCATCGCACTGGAGGCGCTCGTCTCCGCGGCCTTCATCTTGACCAACTCCAAGCTGGGCGACCTCATGGGACGGCGCCGTGCCTACGTGATCGGCCTCCTCGGCTATGCCGTGGGTGCGGTGGCCATGACCCTCGCCCAGAACCTGAACACCATCATCATCTTCTGGGCGATCATCGGTGGACTCGGGGCGTCCCTGCTGCTGCCGGCGATGCAGTCCCTCATCCACGGGAACTTCACGGGCGGCGCCCAGAACGGGCGTATGCGCTCGTCGGTGAGTCCACGGCCGATCGCGGCGGCGGTCGGGCCGCTCCTGGGCGGGTTCCTGACGACCTACCTGTCCTGGCGGGTGGGCTTCGGACTCGAGGCGTCTGATCATCCTCGTGGTGCTGTCCCAGATCCGCCTCGTGAAGGACGTCCCCTACACCGGGCCCCGCCAGATCGACGTCGTGGGCGCCCTCCTCTCCATCGTCGGCATGGGTGGCCTCGTGCTCGGCATCCTCGTGTGGCAGGATGGCGTCCCCGCCGGCAGGCCGCGAAGCGAAGGTAAGCCAGGAATTTCTAAAGTGGTACCGCCGCCTGCTGAACTGGGGCGAGAAGCCAACCTTGCTGCGGCTGAACGAGTCCGTGGGTGTTCTACGAACGGTGTTGCCGGGCGCGGCTGCGACCCTGGAAGCGGCGTTCGCCGTGGCGGCAAGGACTACTGCATGAGCGCCGATCACACAAATGAATTTGGCCCCGTGGCCAATGGTCGTAACACGACCAAAGAAAAGGCAGTTGGAGGCCTTTGGAAACCCCAACGGGAGGAACGGGTGAGCCGCCCGAACAAGGCTTCACCCCACGGCACGGAGGCCGTGTCAATACAGTTGCGTTTCCTCCGAACTTCTGAGTTGATGGGCCACCATGATTTGGAGGATCATGGATGGCGGGAGCATCGGTCGAGACGACGCTTGAGCTTTGGGCATCATCGTTACGGGATGTGAAGGCGCGGCTTTGTCTGTTGTTTCGCCAAGAGCGGGTGACGGCATCGGCATGGACAATTTTTGGATGGATTGCTGGGTACGATCCGCGCAAGACCGGGTGGATGCGCGCGGAAACGGCTGGCTATCCTGGCTTGTGGCGTCAGCAGGCGATCCTGGGCCGTGGCCGGTGGGATGCGGAAGGGTTGCGCGACATTGTACGCGATGACGCGCTGGAAACGCTCGCTGATGAGGAGGCTGTCCTTGTCATTGATGAGACCGGCTTTCTGAAACAGGGCAAGGCGTCGTGTGGTGTTGCGCGCCAGTATACGGGCTCGGCCGGCAAGATCACCAATTGCCAGATTGGCGCGTTCGCCTCCTATGTGTCGCGCCACGGCCATGCCTTCATCGACCGGGGCACTTTATCTGCCAAAGGAATGGACTCGACGATCCCCGAACGCATAGACGGCGGCGCATGTGCCGGACGACGTAGGTTTTGCAACGAAACCCCAGATCGCGCGCCCTGCATGATCGCGCGTGCGATCGCCGTCCAGGCGCCGTTCGCTTTTGTCGCGGCAGACAGCGTGTATGGCACGGGAGACATCGAGACCATGCTCCGCAAGGCGGGCAAGGGTTATGTTCTTGGCGTCGCCGCCAATCATGTGTTCCGCTCGTGGTTAAGAAGGAGCTGGTCGGAGGCCCCGCCTCGAAGATCAGCTCAAAATCTTCCCAAGAGCGCTTGGCGGCGCCTGTCGGCGGGCGAAGGATATTCTCCTGATCGGGGGTATCCGTAAGCCGGGTAATTACGTCGCCGGCAGTCAGCATGCATTCATGGCCCTCAGAAGTAACATCCAGAGAAGAGGCAACCACGAAAGTACGGCGTGCAGGGTCCAGGGCCGGCGGTACGTCGCTTCCGCTTGGCGTGGAGTGCCCATTGGAAGAAGAAACTCCTTGCTCTGAGGCGGCTTCTTCAGCTTGGAGTTGCGCCTTCACCTCCTCAGCAATAGCTTGCTTGACATCAGGAGTGAGGCCAACAGAATTTGGGTTGTTTTCCGCAGGAGACGGATTATTTCCACCTGATTCCGGGGAAGAGTTCCCCTGACCCTGTTGTGCGTCGACGGCTGTGGCAGCGTTGGTTGCTGTCCGTTCTTCGTAGGCGGCCTGCAGATTCGCTGCTATCACATAGTCGGTAAGCCAGAACGTGGCCCATGGGTACACGGGTGGGTAGACGGGATAAGGCGCAAAATACCCACCGTAATAGCCGTACCAGGGCGCTCCTACCCATCCCCATGAGTAGTAAACCGGCGCCGGCCATGGGCTGTAGGCCCATTCATAAAAGGCGGCGTGGTAGTAGTAAGGGTGATAGTAGCCATAGTAGTGACGGTCGCCGTAGTAATAAGAGCGATAAACGCGGGTGTAGGTGAGGTGGTTCACGACGTAAGTGCGCTGCACATAGGTGTGGCCATTGCGCATTGCGTACGGACGCTGCACGTAACCCCGGTTGGCGCCAGTGTTCACCACGCGGACGCCGTTACGCTCGCTTACGACCGTGCGGGGTCCTTGCATCGGGTGCTCAATATGTACTCCGTTTTTCTCGATCGATCGGAGCTGGCCGCTTGGACGGTAGGTTGCGTGCCCGCCGCCCGGAATCGGGCCGGTCGGTGGCTGCATCGGGCCGGTCGGTGGCTGTTTCGGGCCAGTCGGTGGCTGTTTCGGGCCAGTCGGTGGCTGTTTCGGGCCAGTCGGTGGCTGTTTCGGACCAGTCGGCGGCTGTTTCGGGCCAGTCGGTGGCTGTTTCGGACCAGTCGGCGGCTGCTTCGGACCAGTCGGCGGCTGCTTCGGACTCGGCGCTTCGGACATCGGCGGCTGCTTCTGATTAGGCCCCGGCTTCTGGTTAAGGCTGGGGTTCGGAGCCGTGTGCTGCGGAGCGGGGGCTGCATGTGGCACTGGTGCAGGCGCCTGGCTCTTCGCCGAAGAGCTGCTACTAGAAGAAGTAGTCTTCTTGGTATTCGTGTTCGACTGGGCCTTGGCCAGAGCCGGAACCGACAGTAGTAGAGACGACAGTACTAACAATGTTCCCCGGATCTTGATGTTGGCCAGTGTGCAATTCATGTAAGCCTCCTGAATGGATCGGGACTTTTCCCGCCCTTCACTCTCAAGAACGTGAGAAATTCGAAGATTCCATATGCCTTCCTAATATGCAGCGCATTTCATCGTGGTGGCCCCGGTTGTCCAGTCGCGTCAGGTGACATTTCATAAACCGACGCCAAGTCCACAAACATCTCCACTGGCTGGCGTCAAACTGCACAGCCTTTCCGCCGCCGGGATCCGGAACCAATGACCGGTACGTCTTGGTGTCGAGGTGTAGTCCCTGCGTATTGGACCGGCTGCAACAAGCTCTGATGAAAGGTCCCATCGGCCGCCCTCTCGCCGCCCAGTAAGGACCCAAGTGGGATTGGTTGCCGAGGCGCGGTAGGTTTAACGGAGCAGTAACAACAACGCGGAAACGGTATCGTCACCGGCAGCCGTGTCAATGGGACCTTACTCGTTGGCTGCTTGGTTCCAGGCACTGTCGTTTGCGGCAACGTAGCGCCATGGGTCGTGATTGGCGGCTTTGTGGCAGGACTCGTCATTTTGGGCAGTTCTTGTGGCATCTGATTTTGTGCCAGAAGCACCCCACCGGCAGACCCTGCACTCCTTTCAGAAGCGTCGCCTGAAAAATTGGAAAACGCCTTCTTCGTGTTGGACTGGGACACAATAGTTAGCGGCACCGCCAGTAACACCAAGATCACGTACCAGGTCAGGAAGTGTTTCTTACTTCGGTCGTTCATCCTCGTGCCCTCCTGCCAACGCGGAACCTTCTTCGTCACTCACTATCAAGAACGTTGGGAACCTGAGAATTCCACGTGCATCGTTTCCGTTGGTTCCTATTTGCGGTGACGTTGCGGTTGTCGAGTGGCTCCCATGTCAGCGGCACAGGGCTATTCTGCTACCGTCACGCGGCCTTCCCAGCGAAACAGCACTGCAAGAAAAGCTATTGCCTTCCCAATCGCACACTTTCTCGCAGGTCTTGCCCTCGTGACGGCAAAGGTCAGTGAATTTGTTACCCGCGTCGTGCGGCACAAAGACGCGCTTGAAGTCGCCGCAGTTCTTGCGAAGCTCAGCCTCTCGATCCTGCGGGCTGGTCTCGTTAGCAAAGCCTAACCACACTGCCTGGGCGCTTCCGCTTGAGGGTCTCGCGACGGGCGTCTGCTGATATTCGGAATCCGCGGCATAAAACAACTCCAATACTTGGCCCCCATCAAAGGGCACGATCCCCCCGCCTCCGGGAGTTGGCGCGGCAATCGCTCCGCTCGCACTCTTCAACACATATGACATTCCCTGGACAACAAACTTCGTTACAACGACCAGTGAGGTCTTTCCTTGATCCACGGTTTCCAAGCCGGCGACGTAGGTACCTTGGTCCAGCAGGATTGTGCCTGCCTGCATGATCGGCCTATGCAGAGTTCCGCGGATTGGAAATGTGCCATCCCTCTCAGGAGTTATAGAGCTGCGCTTGATCCAAATACGAGCACCGGCCTCTATCCGAAAGGAGGCTGGACGATCTGCGGCCACTCCAACAAGGGGTTTTGCTCCGGTAGGCACAGGAGATATGCCATCTATAGGTTGCGATTTCGCCGCATCCGTCCCAAGCAAGCCGCCTGCAAATCCGGCAACACCGCCGGAGGAAACGGTATGGGCGTGCGTGGTCGGAGACCCCGCGGCCGTGGGCGGAGCCGGCCTTCCCGAGGAGGGGCGGGCAGGAGCGTCCGGCGCTGGGCTCGCCCGCGCAATTACCGTCTCCGCGCCTTGACCATTAGTGCCTTGTAATGGCACAGCAGGTGAATTCAGAGCATTCTCGGATTCCTTGCGCTCCGCCTGTCGAGGAATACCCTGCTTATTCGAAGGTTTGACCTCGGCGCCAGACTCTGCCGGCACCGCCGAAGCAGTGCTGCCCGCGGGTGTCCCCACACGATTCTCCGGCGCCGCCTTTGCGGCGGAGTCGTTCGCTTGGGATTCTGTTTGCTTCTCACCGGATAAGGGAGTGGTCTGTCTCTCCATTGGGCGATTCGTTTGGACCGCAACTTGTGGCTCAGTGCGGTGCAGCGGTGGACTCACTCTTAAGAACAAGACCGCTCCGGCCAGCAAGGCAAGCCCCGCGGCAGAGACCAGCGCCCACTGCAATTTCCACGGTGAGAACCGTTTCCAGTACGGTCCAAAGCGGGAGCCAGCGAGGGTTGTCTCTGTACTCAGTTCTCCACGTGTCGTGCTCGGATGAGTACGAAGAAACCCTTCCATCCAGTTTTCCAGTCGCTTTTCCGTGTTTATCCATTCCAACTCGTCTTCCGGCGCAGCTGGCGTCGCGAAATTGATGAGACGGGCGTGGAGATCGGCACATCGGGAGCACTCCAGGAGATGTGTGGCGATGGCATTCCTAACCACTCCGCGCACTCGATCTTCCGTGAAAGCATACAAAGACTCAACATCAGGGCAGTCGTTCTGCCGCACCCGATCCTTTTGCCGCATCAAAGGCATAAGCCTTTCCAAAAAATTACCTTCGTTCCAATCGTTCATTTCAATTGGGATAGCGTTCCTTTCATCTTCAGCCAGAGCATTCGGCGGCCGTTCTGGAGATGCGACTTCACGGCTTTGATCGACAGTCCCGTACGGGCCGCCGTCTCCTCGTATGAGTAACCTTCGATTGCCATCTCAAGACATTGGCCCTGTTCTGGAGTGAGCGCTTCCATTTCCTTTCGCATCTGCTCGACGGCGAAACGCAAGATCAGCTTGATCGTCAAGGGCTCCGCCGGCAGGTAATGCCTCAACTTGCGCTTCCTCAGCCCCCACTTCGGGACGCTTTTTACGCCACTCGTCGATGCAGACATTCTTGGCGATCCGCATCAGCCAACCGCAGAAGTTTCCGCCCTGAAAACGATGCATATTCTGGTAGGCGCGGAGAAACGTCTCCTGCGTCACATCTTCGGCCGCGCTGCCGTTGTCAAAAAAACCCCGGCAGGCAAAGTAAATCCGCTTGCGGTGTCGCGCAAATAACTCCGCAAAGCAGGCCGCGTCGCCAGTTTCCTGAAATCGGCGGACGATCTCCTCATCCGTGATCTGCCCATATGTTTGAGCTCCTATTGACATAACGGATGACTCAGACCAATTCCATAACCCTAAGCAAGTTTTTCGGGATCAATATCTTCCACGCTACGTCGGGGTCTGGTTCGCCTGCCTTGTGGGGCCTGTTGATTCGGCTACCGTGCGGCGTCACCCTTAAACCAACAGGAGGACCATGGCCTCGAGCCGAAGACGAAGATTTCGGTGAGATCGGCAATAAACTTCGGGTTATGTGGCAATGGTTGCACTGTGTGCGACTTCGGTACTACCGTCCGAGCTTTAGTGCGAGTGGCGTTAGCAAACAAGTATTGCCCGCCCCCGCTGACGGGCAGGAGCTCAAAGCACCAAATCTCGAAAAACGGAAATAACCCAAAGGTTGGCCGAGGTCTTTTGTTGATCGTCCGCGTGGCCAGAAACACGCACCTGATACTCCGCACCAGCAAGTGACGCCAAGCTGGTTGTGCCAAAAGCCAGTAACGTCCCAGTATCCCTACCGGAACGCACAGGCTATTCTTGCTGACCCTCGCACGGGTACTACCACAGATGCAGTGACAATTCTCACCCACACGTGTGATAAGCGAAGCGTGAAGTGGTTACCGATCTTGTAATTCGCGTCAGCTTAAAGGCGGTTTTGTGATACATGTTGCGCGATGAGTACCGATGAAACCACGACGTTACATGATCTCAAGCGGCTCCTGAAGGACTTCCGAAATAAGCGGCAAGGGCGCAATATGACGGGATTGCACCATTCACTGCAAAATAATTCGGACTCCCTGTGGCCCACTGCCCATAATCCGAGATGCCAGCGGCAGTTCGCTTGCAGAAATGTTGACTTGCCGCTACGACCGAGCTGCAGTGATGTAGGTCACAACCACCTGGCTCGCTTTCGGAGTATTGTCGTGGCGGTAGTCAACTCCTGAGTACAATAAGCTACTCGCGACCCCAGGTAGAAATTCCGATTACAGCTGAATTTGGGTTTACTACCGGGAGGAATCGTGCACTCCACTGGCCGGCCCGGATGTGCTCTTCTACTTTGCATGCTCCTAATGCATGCGTCACTTTCACTCACCCAACAGCCTGCTCCTGAACAGCCTGCCACATCTCCATCAAGCTCAAATCAATTCGCCCTTGATGATGGTACCCCGGTCAAGCTTCGATTGAACCGAAACCTCAGCTCAGCAGACGCGAAGACTGGCGACAACATTGATTTTGAAGTACTTGAAGAGGTGAAAGTCGGCGACGTGCTTGTGATACCAAAGGGCAACATCGCTCTTGGCACTGTTACTGCTGCCGAGCATAAGAAACATATGGGCCGGGGCGGAAAGCTCGATATAGAGATTGACTACGTCAAGCTTGCAGATGGCGAGAAGGCGACTCTCAGGGCAATAAAGGAGACTAAGGGTGGCGGGCACGTCGGAGCAATGACGGGCGCCATCGTTGTAACGAGCTTAGTGCTTTGGCCCGCCGCGCCATTTTTTCTTTTCATGCACGGCAAAGACACCACAATCCCTAAGGGCACTGAGATCACTGCCTATGTAAACGGCACGATGCCCCTTGATGAGGCCAGGTTTGCTGCTAAAACGCCTCCGAGCTTCGTCGTTAATACTCAATCGGGTTCGCCCCAACAACCCGCCCTGATCGCCGGCTCGCCTCAAGAAGTGATTGTTGACTTCAGGTCGACACCGACAGGAGCCGACATCAGCGTTGATGGTTCCATGGTAGGCAGCACACCGTCTTCGATCTCCGTGAGCCTGGGCGAGCACATCATCAGGATATCCAAACAGGATTTTAGGACGTATGAGCGGACCATGAAGGTGACAGCCGGACACCCGGTAATCGCCGCATATCTGGAGCAACAGAAGGTAGCCATTCGATTTGACCGTCCTCAATGAGCGGACCGCTGCCTCATCGCCCGGAACGGCTGAGCCGACTTGCCGCACCGGAAGTACAGAAAGAAGTTGGGAGTTAGCAAAAGGGGTTACGCCCCTATGGTCAAGAAACTCATCTTGGCTTCCTAGGGAGGGGAGTTTCCCCGACCGAAGGCTCATGTCGCTTACCGCTCAATGTACTTCAGCAGACGAGTTTGATTTCCACAGGGGGGTCAAAAGCCGAGTGCTGCAACTGCGGACTCATCGAAGTCTCGCGTCTGCTTCCAAGAGACTTTATTCGCGGTCAACGCTTCCAAAATATCGGTAATCCCTTCCGATTCGTAACCAAGCCTGCTGAGGGCATGGCGGAGTTCTGCATCAGAGAAGAGTTCTTTAGGCAGACCGGTGCCAAAGCCCACTCCAGCCAGGGTGATCGTTAACCCATATTTTCTCTTTCCCGGTATGTCGTAGGTCTTATGATGATCTACCAAGATTGTGTAAAGTCTGTCCATTAGCTCGCCTTCTCTCCGAGTGCTCTCAGGATAAGCCCCTTTCCGTTATGGTCAAAAAACTCATCTTTGCCTCCAAGGAAGAGGAGTTCACCTGACCGAAGGCTCATGCCGCGTCCCGCTCATAGTACTTCAGCAGACCACCCAGTCGTTCCTTGCAACGCACAATTCCGTTATCCCCGCTCGCCCCTCGATTCGGCAAGGGGAACAGCAGCCGGTTCTGCTTGCCCTGGTGATTGCGCTCCTCGTGGTAATGGGCCACATATTGCTGCAGGGCTCGGCGCAGCGGTCTCTCCCCGAACAAGATGAGCTTCGACAGGCATTCTTGTTTCACCGATCTCACCCAGCGTTCCGCATAGGCGTTCAAATTCGGACTCAGGGCTGGTAGGGGCATGGTCGTCACCCTTCCAGCCTCGATCAGTTGACGGAACGAGAGGCAGAACTTGCTGTCCCGATCATGCAGCAGATATCGGCTGTTGGCCAGAAACCCCCACTTCTGCATGGTCACGTTGCGCCCTATCTGTTCCATCCACTTCTGGTCCGGATGGGGCGTGATTCCGGCCAGACAAACCCTCCGACTCTCCAACTGGATAAAGAACAACACGTAGTAGGTAACCAACCCTTTGAGCGTAAGCACTTCCACCGTGAAGAAGTCCGTTCCCACTAGAACATCCATATGAGCGCGGATGAAGTCTTTCCATCTGGTCGTGTGTTTTCGTTTGGGGGCAGGAGGGACTCCGTGGCGAAGCAGGATGTTGCCCACCGTCTGATCCGATAGCCGCTGGCCAAGATTGGCCAAGGCACCCACGATGCGATCGTAGCCCCAGGTGGGATTCTCCTTCGCCATCTGCACCACTAAAACCTCTGTCTCCTCATCGACTCTGGGCCGTCCGGGGGAATGACGGAATCTGGACCCGTCAAACTTGTTGGCGATCAGCTTGCGATACCAACCCAGAATGGTATCCGGCATGGCCGCGGCCGCTACTTCCTCCAGCGCCTTACGTCCTAGGCGGTGAGCGATCTCCGCCAGCGTAACCTTGTCAGCTTCCGAAAGGAGCAGTCGGCCCTTGATCTGGGCTTTCAGGATACGGTTCTCCGCAGCCAGATATTCGTTCCGCACCAGCAGTTCTTGATCGACGGTGCCGGTGATGTAGGCCAGCATGCGAGCCCAAACCATTCTGTTCCTCTCGGTTGATCGAGTTAAGCGAAGGCTGAATTGTAGGCCTTATCGAGGGGGCGGAGAAGGCAATCCGAAGAGACTAGTCGAGGCTGCAAGCCTCGCCTTTTCAAACCGATCGAATTTCTTGACCATACGAGGATGGCAGGTTGGCGAAAAACGACACCACTTCCCGGCGGCGCAGCTTTCGGCGTGGGACCACCTTCCCATGTACATCGGTCCCGTGGAGTTGAAATACGTGCTTGGCGATGTCCAGCCCGATGGTGACGACCTGCATGAATGGCTCTCCTCTCAATGTCAACGATGCGCAGCTACCGTGCTGCTACGCACATTCTTTCATCGGGGATGGGTCCATTCCATTAGGTCACGCCACCTCCTAGCACGACTGAGTCGCATCGATGTTTTGGTCATCGATGACTGGGCAATGGCGCCACTGAATGAACCGGAGCGCCGCGAAGTCTGGGAGATATGTGAGGACCGCTACCAAGCTCGCTCCACCATTCTTGCCTCCCAACTGCCGGTCTCGCGCACGCTCACCGCATCGAGATGCGTGGAGAATCGATGCGCAAGAAGCGCAATCTACCGCCGGACGGAAAGAAGGAATGAATGAGAGCCAGTTTCGGTAAGATGTCTGAGTTATGGCCCAACTTCCCCAGAAGAAAACTTCTGGGGACCTTGCCCTCTGCCACTTCTTACGGCGCAAAATAGCTGGAGATGTCGAGAATCAGTTGCGTGATGCCGGACGCGTAGGCCGGTGAGGTGCAAGACCTTCGCTCAGCTTTCCGGCGCGTTTCATGCTGGTGGCGGCGATGAATCCCTGTCCCTGCGGATATTTCAACGACCGCTCGCGCGAGTGTCATTGCACGTCCATGATCATCCAGCGATATGTGTCGAAGATTTCCGGCCCGCTGCTGGACCGCATCGACATCCACATCGACGTGCCCTCGGTGAATTATCGCGAGCTGCGAAGCGGGATTGTGCCGGAGAGTTCGGCCGACATCCGTACCCGCGTCATTCGCGCCCGCGACACTCAACTGGTGCGCTTCGGTACTGAGGGTGAGCGGATTTACGCCAATGCGCAGATGGGCTCGCGCGAGATCAGGAAATATTGCGAGTTGGGCACCGACTCCGAGCACCTGCTGGAGCGTGCCATGGCGAAGCAGGGGCTCAGCGCCCGCGCCCATGACCGTATTCTCAAGGTTGCGCGCACCGTGGCCGACCTTACGGAGCGGAGTCCATCGAGCCCGGCCACATCGCCGAGGCAATCCAGTATCGGACGCTGGATAGAACGTTCTGGGCGTGAGGTGCCCGCCGAGAGAGCATCTGCTCGGTGAATTGGCACCAGGCGCCTCATTAATTGCTTCGCCCACCTCTGCTGAACTACTATTCGTGCCGATGCAGATATCGGAACTTGCCAAAACATACGAGGCAAAAACCGACGAGGAACTGCTTCAGCTGGCGACAGAGTCAGGACAGTTGACGCCCGAGGGTCACGCTGCCCTAAGAGTGGAACTGGCGAAGCGCCGAATCGACAGTGCAAAGCCGCTGACCCGACCGGAGGAGACTCAGCAAGGCAGCATCGAACATCCAAGCACTCGCCGCACGCTAGTTTTCAGGGACTTGCATTCGGTCGGTGGATTTCTAGCGGAAGTCTTCCGCGTTTATCACGAGCATTTCTGGCTTTACGTCAAGCTCGCTGTTCCATCAGTGGTATTGGGATGGATCGCAGTGTTTGCGGGTGGGTACGTCGTGCACGCGATTGCACGGGACTTTCTCCGAGGCCCCGGAATCCTTGGGCACAGCACCGAGATTATCGAGATTGGGCTTGTAAACCTCGCAAGATGTCTTGTCAGCTGGCTGGGTGTTGCTTTCTCGTTTGGGGCCATCTGCATTGCCATAGGCCAAATTAATGGAGGCATTATCCCGTTGGTTCCAGACGCCTTTGCCGGAGTTCGCGAGCAAACCGGCCCGTTCCTGCGTCTTTCCCTATTGCTCTTTTTATTATTTCTGGTCGCGTTTGCAATCGCCATGGGGTTATCCTTCGTTACGATTTTCTGGGTATTTGATAGGGTTCACCCGAGCCGTTTTGCAATTCTGTTGCTCTCGTATGCCTTTATGGGTTCAGGTTTAGTGATTTTTTCACGCTTTACCCTTTCCATACCCGCTGTCCTCTTGGACAATTACCGAGTCGGCCAAGCAATTTTCCGCAGTGACGAGCTAACGCAGGGAAAGTGGCTCACCCTCGCAGCTCTTCTGGCTAAGTCGTCAGTTGGGGGCTATGTCGCAGGCATGTGCCCATTCTGGGTGGCACATTGGATTCCCGGCAGCATTCCAATGCCTTCGTGGTTTCCGTGGATCTTAACGGCAGCGTCGATTGCCGGAGTCACAGTGGTCGAGCCAACCATGTTCATCGGCCTCGCCTTGCTCTACTTAGAGAGTTCGGCGTCGTCTTCTCTTTCAAGCGATCTAGTCGCGCGCCAGTTGGCGTGACATCGCCTGACCACTAACAATGGGGTGCCCCATCCTTTCGCCGCTTTTGCGAAGGGGTGGGAAACGAAGAAACAATCTACCGCAAATCCTTGTTGCGCGTCACTCGTAAGCCGCACTTCCAGTCGGTGGGCAGCCGCCGCTCAATGTAGTTTGGTGAGCACCTCAAGCTCGACATCTACTTGGTCGCCGACGAAAGTTGCCATCACCGAGTGTGTCCAGTTGATGCCGTAGTCCCGCCGGTTCAAGGTGATGTTGGCCGCAAACCCGTTCACTTGCTTTCCTGTCTTCGGGTCCTTGAAGGTGCCCGTCAGGCTTACCGGTAAGGCAATCTCATGCGAGACGCCGTGCATAGTGAGTGTACCCTTGGCGACCAGGTGGTCCCCCTGCTTTTCGACGCTTGTGCTCTCGAACGAAATGTCGGGATATTTGGCTATATCGAAGAAATTACTGCTGCGCAAATCGTCATCACGATCTTTGATGCCGGTGTCTATGCTCTGAACCTTGATGGTGGCCTTCACGGTTGACTTGGTGACATCGGCATCGTTGTAGTTGAGCTCGATGTTGAAGTCGGTGAATTTGCCGTGGACTTTGGACATGCCATTCATAATGGGCACATGGAAGGCGACGCTGGAATGATTCTTGTCAATGGGTAGCTTAGCCGCAGCCGCGCTTAACACTGCTAGCACGACCAGTACCGCACAGCCTTTGGAACGCATTCAATCCTCCGCTAAAGATCATTCTGCACAAACCGGTCTTGTGGAGTATCCCACCGGCTTCTTGGACGCGGTGCAGCAAGGATAGTCATCAGGGTACCAGGCCGTAAGATAGATCTCCTTGAGATCGCTCGCGAATTCCAATCCACCCGCTACAATCGTTCAGGAATCAATCGATGAAGCAGCATGCCATCAATATCGTTCGCGAGCTGCGAAACCGCGGCTTCCAGGCTTATTTCGCCGGAGGCTGCGTGCGCGACATGCTGCTTGAGGTTGAGCCTGCCGATTACGACGTTGCCACCGATGCCACGCCCTCCGCAGGTGATGCGCATCTTTCCGGAAACCTACGCCGTCGGCGCGAAGTTCGGCGTAGTGCTGGTGCCTTCTCCGGATGCGTTTCCCAGCGATGCGCCGCCGTCCGAACATCCCAACTACGTCGAGGTCGCCACCTTTCGCAACGACGGAACCTACTCCGATGGCCGCCATCCCGACCAGGTGAGCTACGCCAAGGACCCGCAGGAAGATGTGCAGCGCCGTGATTTCACCATCAACGGATTGCTGATGGATCCATTGGACGGCGACCGCGTGCTCGACTTCGTGGGCGGCCGGGACGACTTGCGGGCCGGCGTGATCCGCGCCATCGGCGATCCGGAGCGCCGTTTCAGCGAAGATAAGTTGCGCATGTTGCGAGCGGTACGCTTTGCAGCGCGCTTCCAGTACAACATCGATCCGGCAACGTTCGCGGCAATCCAGCGACTGGCGCCACAGATTCATCAGGTGAGTGCCGAACGCGTGCGCGACGAATTGACCAAGATGCTCACCGAAGGCAGAGCGCGGAGGGCGTTTGAGTTGCTCGACAGCACCGGCCTGCTGCGGGAAGTGTTGCCCGAGGTGGACCGCATGCACGGTGTGGAACAACCGCCGCAGTTTCATCCCGAGGGTGACGTGTGGGTCCACACCTTACTGCTGCTGGAGAAATTGCCGCCGAGGGTCTCGCGCACGCTGGCCTGGGGCACGCTGCTGCACGATGTTGGCAAGCCGCCGACGTTTCGCGTGGCGCCAGACCGCATCCGCTTCGACGGGCACGTCGAGGTGGGAGTGCGCATGGCCGAGGAAATTTGCCGTCGCCTGCATTTCTCCAACGACGACACTAGACAGATAGCCGCCCTGGTGGCAAACCATATGCGCTTTGGCCATGCGGAGCAGATGAAGGAATCGACCTTGAAGCGCTTCCTGCGGCTGCCGAACTTCGACGAGCACCTGGAACTGCATCGCATGGATTGCCTGAGCAGCCACGGCGACTTGTCGCTGTATGACTTCGTGCGCGAGCGCTTGCAGCAGACTCCGCCGGAGGAGATCAGACCGCAACCTTTGCTTACAGGACAGGACCTGATCGCCCTCGGTTATCGGCCTGGTCCGCAATTTGGCGAAATTCTCTCCGCGGTTGAGGACGCGCAGTTGGAAGGCCGGCTCAAGAGCAGGGAAGCGGCGCAGGAATTTGTGCGCCGGGAATTTTCGCGGGCTAGATGAGGCCGATGCAATCCCTTTTTTGTCATCACGAGCGGGTTTCGCCCGCGAGGGATCTGCTTTTTCCCCAAGCATCAAACAAACGTAAGCAAAAGCAGATTCCTCGCTTCGCTCGTAATGACAATTCCAAGTAGGGCTTTCGAAGGAAGCTGCCGCAGTTACTTCGTTCGTCCGCCTTCCATCTTCAACTCCGCGCTTGCGCCGGCTTGCGCCGCCGCCAGACGTGCGGTGAGCACGCGGAAGGGCGAGCACGAAACGTAATTGAAGCCAAGCTGTGCGCAGAACTCGACGGAAGATGGTTCTCCGCCGTGTTCGCCGCAGATTCCGATTTTGATGGTCGGACGCGTCTTGCGGCCCTTCTCGACCGCCATCTTCAGCAACTGCCCGACGCCTTCGCGATCGAGCACCGCGAATGGGTCCTGCTTCAGAATGCCCTCCGCGAGATAGGTCGGCAGGAATTTGTTGATGTCGTCGCGCGAGAACCCGAACGTGGTCTGCGTGAGATCGTTGGTGCCGAAGCTGAAAAACTCGGCTTCTTTGGCGATCTCATCGGCCACCAACGCAGCCCGCGGCAACTCAATCATCGTTCCTACCAGGTATTCGACCTTGTACTCTTTCTCAGCAAACACTTCTTCCGCAACGCGCCGGACGATGGCCGCCTGGTTGGCCATTTCCTTCAGTCCGCCAGTGAGCGGAATCATGACCTCCGGTTTCACCTTCACGCCTTCTTTGGCGACCTTGATGGCAGCCTCGAAGATGGCCCGCGACTGCATTTCCGTGATCTCGGGATAGGTGATGCCCAGTCGGCAGCCGCGATGCCCGAGCATGGGATTGACCTCGTGCAACTGCTCCACGCGATTCAGCAGAGTGCGCAGTTCTTTTAGCTTAGGCGATTTCGGTTTGGTGATTTCCAGCCTGGCAATTTCGACCATCAGGTCTTCGCGGCGCGGCAGGAACTCGTGCAGCGGCGGATCGATGGTGCGGATGGTGACCGGGAACCCATCCATGGCGCGAAAGACGCCGACGAAATCGTTGCGCTGCATGGGCAGCAGTTTGCGCAACGCGGTGCGGCGATCTTTCTGGTTGTTGGCCAGAATCATGGTCCGCATGTGCGGCAGACGGTCCTCGGCAAAGAACATGTGCTCGGTGCGGCAGAGGCCAATGCCCTCGGCGCCGAACGCGCGCGCCTGTAGAGCGTCGCGGGGAATGTCGGCGTTGGCGCGCACGCCCATGCGGCGGAACGGCTCGGCCCAACTCATCAGCTTCTGCAACTCAGGATCGTCAGGCTTTGCCGGCACGGTGTTGAGCCTGCCATTGATGACCCGGCCCGATGTGCCGTCGAGCGAAATCCAGTCGCCCTCCTTCAGCACCTTGCCGTGAACGCGCATCTCGCCGGCCTTCTCATCCACGTCGATGTCACCGGCGCCGGCGACGCAGCATTTGCCCATGCCGCGCGTGACCACGGCGGCGTGACTGGTCATGCCTCCGCGCGAGGTCAGAATGCCGGCCGCCACTTCCATTCCGCCAATGTCTTCCGGCGTGGTTTCGCTGCGCACCAGGATCAGCTTTGCACTGCTGTCTTTGTTGAACTTCTCCACCGCTTCGTCGGCGGTGAAGACGATCTGTCCAACCGCCGCGCCCGGCGACGCCGGCAGTCCAGTCGCAAGCACTTCAACGTCTTTGCCTTTCTCGTCGAGGCTCGGTACCAGGAAATCGTAGAGCTGGTTTGGTTCGACACGGAAGATCGCTTCTTCCTTCGAGATCAATCCCTCCTCGACCATCTGGATGGCGACCCGAACGGCGGCGCGGCCCGTGCGCTTGCCATTGCGCGTTTGCAGCATGTAAAGCCGCCCATCCTGGATGGTGAACTCGAAATCCTGCATGTCGCGATAGTGCTTTTCCAGCCGCGTCGTGATTTCGCGCAACTGGTTGTAAACCTCGGGCTGGATTTTCTCCAGCTCGGAAATATGTACGGGAGTGCGAACGCCGGAGACCACGTCCTCGCCCTGCGCATTCATCAGAAACTCGCCGTAGAACTCTTTCACGCCCGTCGCGGGGTTGCGGGTGAAGCCCACGCCCGTGCCGCTGGTCTCGCCCAGGTTGCCGAAGACCATGGCCTGCACGTTGACGGCGGTGCCAAGCATGTCGTCGATGTTGTTAATGCGGCGATAGGTCTTGGCGCGATCGTTCAGCCAGGAGCGGAACACGGCGTCGCGCGCCATCACCAGCTGCTCGTGCGGGTCCTGCGGAAAGTCGCGCTTGGCGTGCTTCTGCACCACTTTCTTGTATTCGGCAATGACTTCCTGCAGCGCCTTGGCGTCGAGATCGGTGTCGAGCTTGGTTTTTTTCTGCTTCTTCTTGCCGTCGAAAACTTCCTCGAATGCCTTCTTGTCAATGTCGAGCACGACCGAACCGAACATCTGAATCAGGCGGCGATAGGAGTCATACGCGAAGCGCGGATTGCTGCTGAGCTTGGCCAGGCCCTCGACCGACTTGTCGTTCAGGCCGAGATTGAGGATGGTGTCCATCATGCCGGGCATGGAAAACTTTGCGCCCGAGCGAACGCTCACCAGCAAGGGATTGTCGGCGCCACCGAGCTTCTGCCCTTGCAACGATTCCAGCCGGCGCAGCGCCTCATCCATCTGACGATTTACTTCTTTCGAGACCGCACGGTCATGCATGTATTCGCGGCAAGCCTCGGTCTGGATGGTGAAGCCGGGAGGCACGGGGAGGCCGGCGTTGGTCATCTCGGCCAGTCCGGCGCCTTTGCCGCCCAACTCGTCTTTCATTTTGCCGTGACCTTCGGCGTGTCCGTCGCCGAAGAAGTAAACGTATTTGACGGCCTTGGCGTTGGCGGCCGGCGTGGCTTGAATGTTGGTAGTAGGAGTGCTCATGATGGGAGTCCTTTGCTGGTGGCTATTGAATGTTGAGGTATAATTGTATAGCGAAACAATTTATGAATTGTCATTACGAGCGCCCGAATTTGGCGCGAGGTATCTGCTTTGTTCCAGGACGGGCGAATAGCAGATCCCTCGCTACGCTCGTGATGACAATTCTTCCAAGTCTTTCTCGCCGGCGCTAAGTCTCGTTCGACAATTCTTCACAATCAAACTGATTTGCCCTCCGTCACGATCTCGCTGAAATCGGCGATGGCGGAAAAGTTGTTTAACAAGTAACTGAAGGAATCCGAGCCGGTTGTCTCTGAGCTCCACGTCATCACCCATTACCATGACGTGATCAAAAAACGCATCAATCGGACGACGCAGCTTCGCCATCTCAGCAAGCGCAAGACTGTATTCACCACTGAGGCGAGCACTTGCAAAGCGTGGACCTATCTCACCGACTGCATCCGACAACGCCTGCTCACTTGGCTCTTCCGCAGACGGTTCAAGTCATATTGCTCAGGGATCGCCAAGTTCCTCTCGCGCGCCTGGCGGAGAATGTTTTTCATCCTCTTGAAGGCGACCGAGATGGAAGCAAAATCCTCTGAGCCGCGAACCTCGCTAACTGCCTCGGCGCGCGCAATAGCGTCCACGATGTCGTTGTTACCAGCGGCGAGCACAGCATTGCACCACGTCGTAGGCAAAGCCTCGCGCGTCGCGCAGATAAAATTCCAGGCGCTCGCGCATGAAGGTCGCAATCGCTTCGTCGAAGTTAATGCCCTTGGCGAACCGGCGTTCAGCGTCGGAGGCGGCATATTCAGTCCGAGCATCTGAGAAAAGCTTGGTGAGCGGCAGCGGCAACTTGTGCTCGGCAATAATCTTCACAATGCCATTCGCCGCGCGACGCAGCGCGAACGGATCTTTCGAGCCTGTCGGCTGCAGACCAAGCGCAAACATTCCCGCAATGCTGTCTGCCTTGTCCGCGACTGCGAGGACCGCACCTTCGACGGAACGCGGCACGCGGTCGTCCATCGACTCTGGCTTGTACTGATCGTAGATGGCGTCGCCGATAGCCTCGGCGGTGGCTGCCGGAAGTATGGGATCGAGTTGCTGCGCCTTGGCGTACAAGCCGCCGACGATGCCCTGCAACTCGGTGAACTCCTTCACCAACTCGGTGGTGAGGTCGGTCTTGGCCAGCAGCGCCGCCTTGTGCACCACGCCGGGCCGCACCGGCGAGCCAGCGTTGCG
Organism: uncultured Acidobacteriaceae bacterium; assembly: GCA_963728805.1. Classification (GTDB taxonomy): domain Bacteria; phylum Acidobacteriota; class Terriglobia; order Terriglobales; family Acidobacteriaceae; genus Bog-257. The sequence continues at coordinate 274,091 of CAVSLE010000006.1, read as the reverse complement.
CAGCGCCTCGGAAATCAGGCTGCCCAGTTTCTGCACTCGTATGGTCTTGTCGAAGTAGCTGCCCAGGTCTTTCTGGAAGGTCACCGACTTCAGCATATCGACGCGCTGACGCAGCGGGACCTTCTGGTCGGTCTCCCAGAAGAAGCGCGCGTCGTTGAAGCGGGCGCGCAGCACGCGCTCGTTGCCGTGGCGAATCAGTCCGTCCGGATCCCCATCGGTGTTCAGCACCGCCAGGAAATGAGGCAGCAGTTTGCCGCTGGCATCTTCCAGAGCGAAATATTTCTGGTGATCGCGCATCACCGTGACCAGAACTTCGTCGGCGAGCGCGAGAAATTCGGGATCGAAATTACCCAGCACGACCGCCGGAAACTCGGTGAGGTTCACAACCGTGTCGAGCAAAGACTTGTCTTCGCGCCAGCGCGCGCCGGGGATGGTCCGAGTGGCCGCATCGAGCGCTTTGCGGATGCGCTGCTCGCGATCGGCCCCGCTCGCCAACACCGAAGCTTTCGCCAGCGTCGCAGAATATTCGGACGGGCGCTCGATGGGCAGCGCTCCAGACGACAGGACGCGATGGCCTTCACTTGTGTGGCCGGCGCGAATTCCGGCGAACTCCAGCGGCACCACTTCGCCATCGAGCAGCGAAACCAGCCAGCGCACCGGACGCACGAAGCGCTCGGCCGACTTGCCGCGCCAATACATGCTCTTCGGCCAGTAGATGCCGGCAATTTCTTTGGGCAGTGACTCGGCAAGGATCTCTGAAGCGGTTCGGCCCGGCTTATTCTGTTGCGCGACTACATACCGGCCCTTGGGGGTGTCTTCCTGTTCGAGCGAGCGGACATCTACGCCAATCTTGCGCGCGAACGCTTCTGCAGCACCCGTGGGCATTCCATCCCTGAAGGCAACTTTCACAGAAGGCCCCAGGATTTTCGAGGTGTCGTCCGCCTGCTTATCCGCAACGCCGTGGAACAACACTGCAAGGCGCCGCGGAGTTGAGTAGGCCTCAACCGGAGACGAATCTTCGTTGCGCCCTATGAGGCTCTCACGCTCCAGCAGTAGGCGAACGCGACGAGCTAGTTCCTCGCGCGCGCTGTCGATCATCCGCGCGGGAATTTCTTCGGTACCGATTTCGAGAAGGAAGTCAGGCATAAGAAGCAATTAGAACCTATCTCATAAATACGAACCACACTAAGTAATTGTGGTGCAGTGGATTTACAGGCACATCGGTAGGTATGGAACTCACCGATGCGCAGTGGGAAGTGCTGAAACCGCTGGTTGAGCCCAAGACACCCGGTTTGCGACGGGGTCGGCCATGGGCGGATACCCGAAGCGTGCTGGAAGGCGTGCTTTGGATCTTACGAACCGGAGCGCAATGGGCCGAGCTGCCGCGCGCCAAGTTTCCGCCGTACCAGACGTGCCACCGCCGCTTCCAGCAATGGGTCGGCGAGGGCACGCTGGTCGAGGTGCTGCGCGCTTTGGCGAAGCACCTGCTGGCACGCGGGCAGTTGGACTTGGCCGAGACCTTCATCGACGCCACCTTTGCGGGCGAAAAAGGGGCGGTGCAGTTGGTCCAACACGCCGCGGCAAAGGGACCAAGATCATGGCAATTGCGGAGCGCCATGGTCTTCCTGTCGCCGTGGATTGGAAGCGCTTCGCCACATGAAACTCGCTTCTCGAAGCCACCGTCGAGCAACGCTTACGGCGGCGGCCCCCGAGCGCATGATCGGCGATCGCGCCTATGACAGCGATCGGGACGAGCGGCTGCAACAGCACCACGGCGTCCAGTTGATCGCGCCGCACAAAGTAAAGCCGCAAGCCCCAGACGCAGGACGGGGCAAGCTGCGGAGATATTGCCGGCGCTGGAAGACTCGTGAAACTATCCCGCTCTCGCGGTCGGCACTAAACTTTCGTCGGTGGTCGACCCGTTAGTAGCAGACGTGGCGCAACTCCTCGAGCTCCTACGATCCGGCCGCCGACAACTGCTCCGCTTTCGCGGGGCCGTTTTCCTCCGATGCGTGGGCAAGATCTTCCTCGGCCTTCTGCTGATCGACGTACGCTTTGGCTACGCCGACGGCGAGCGCCCGGATGCGCGCGATCACTCCCACCCTCTCGGTGACGCTGATCGCTCCCCGGGCATCGAGAATATTGAACAGGTGCGAGCACTTCAGGCACAGATCAAAAGCGGCCAGCACAGGAAAACGTTTTCGCTGTTCGCTGTTCGCTCCTCGCTTTTCGCCAGAACCGCCTTCACCCGAGTGCCCCATCCTTTCGCCTGTCTTTGGCGAAAGGGTAGGCGTCGCATCTTTGACCCGCCGTGAATTCGCCATGCTGCCGTACTTTTCCAGCAACTCCTGGCATTCCGCCTCATAAAGCGCGAGGTGTTTCCAGGCCTTGTCCACATCGGCACGTTCGAAGTTGTAAACCGAGAACTGCAATTCGTCCTGCAACCGGATCTCGCCGTATCTCACTGTGCTGCCGTCAGGGCCGACCACCCACGTGATGTCGTAGATGCTATCCACATCCTGCAGAAACGCGGCAATGCGCTCCAGGCCGTAAGTCAGTTCCGCCGAGATTGGATCAAGATCGATGCCGCCGCACTGCTGGAAATATGTGAACTGCGTGATCTCCAACCCATCGAGCATGACCTGCCAGCCGATTCCCCACGCGCCCAGCGTCGGCGACTCCCAGTTGTCTTCTTCGAACTTGATGTCGTGCTTGCGAAGATCGATGCCAATCGCGGCGAGCGACTCCAGGTAAAGCTCCTGCACGTTCGTCGGTGGCGGCTTCAGGATGACCTGAAACTGCAGGTGCTTGTATAGACGGTTGGGATTTTCGCCGTAACGGCCGTCGGCGGGACGGCGCGATGGCTGCACGTAACCGACGCGATACGGCTTGGGACCGAGCACGCGCAGGAAAGTTTCAGGCGCCATGGTTCCAGCGCCCACCTCGACGTTGTACGGTTGCTGAAGAACGCAACCATGGTCGGCCCAGAAATTTTGCAGGCGCAGCACCAGTTGCTGAAGGGTCAACGGATTTTGCGGGGGAGGCAAATGGTTTTCCTGTACGGGCTAAGCCCTATCACAAGCTATTTATCATGTCTTTTACCATATCACAACTATTTGTCTAACGTTTTCACAACTTTGCCAGCATGCTGGCCGTCACCAGCTTCTTATCGATGTGGCGCTCCAGAATTTGCACCAGAAACCGCCGAAGGTCAGCGCCCTGACCCGGCGTCCAGGGCTCCTCCGCAAACGCGTCCACCGGAGCACGAAACATCTGCGCTGCCAACCGCCGCGAATCGGCCGTCAGCTCCGCCGAGGCCAGACGCTTGTGCTGCAGGCACATCAGGCCGTCGGCCAGCGCATGATAAAACGCGCGATTGCCATTGAGGGCCTGACCGCAAGCGCTGCACTCGCTCAGCTCCGGCAGAAACCCAACCAGCCGCACCAGCCACAGCTGGAAATACGTCAGCGGCATCCAAATCGAACCCGAGCGCAACTGATGCAACACCGAGACCCCGAGGCGAAAGATGGCGTCGTTCGCCTCCCGGTCCGGCAGCAACTCATCCAGCGCTTCGGCGACGTGCTCCAACGCCACCACCCGCGGGTAGTCCACCGTTGACGACAGAGGCGACTCCAGGATGTCGCACGAATCCAGCCGCGCCAACTCCTGCCCTTCGCGATCGTCGTAATAGGCCCGCACCCAGGTGAGCGGCTCGAGGGCCCCGCCAAAACGCCGTTTCGATTTTTTCGCCGCACGCGCGACGCCCTTAACTTTGCCTTCGGCCCGGGTGAACAGTGTCACCAGCAGATCAGCCTCGCGCAGCGGATAAGTTCGCAACACAATCGCTTCCGACTGCTTCAGTGACATGGAGATTCAATCGAATGCGTCAAGTCTCGATTCTACTGGCAGAGATTCCGATGTGCAAAGCGAGGCAATGGGTGTTGGTGGTTGAGTCCCGATACTTGGCTGTCAGCACCACCGTGCGAACTTCAGGTGCCGCCAGCTTTCGCTCATCCCAAATATTCCAAAAACTTGCCGGGCTGATTGTCGAAACCGGGGAAAACGCCGTTCAAGTGCGGGTTGCCAAGGTGGCGCGCGACGGCTTCACCCAGCACGCGACGAAAATCGGTGGTGAGTGCGAGATCGCGGCCTTCGTTGAGTTGCGAGGGGTCGAGGCCCGGCCACCGCCCGTAAACCCGTCCTCCGCGCACTGGGCCGCCGAGGACAAGCATGACATTGGCGTGGCCGTGGTCGGTGCCGCGATTGCCGTTTTCGCGCGCGGTTCGTCCGAACTCTGACATGGTGACCATCACCGTGTCTTCCGCCAGAGGGCCGAGATCAATCCAGAATGCTGCGATGGATTGCGCGAAGTCGCGCAGAACATTCGCGAGCTGGCCTTCCACCGCGCCTTCATTCACATGGTTGTCCCAGCCTCCGATGTCGGTAAACGCAATCTGCACCCCGAGGTTCGACTTGATGAGCTGCGCCGTCTGCCGCAACGCATCCCCGAAGCGCCCGCGTGGGTAGTTGGCGCCGGAGGCGGGCGTGTACTTCTGAGGGTCCGCGGACTTCAGCATCTTGACCGCCTCGAAGGTTTCGGCGCCGGTGCCGTGCAGCACCGTGTCAACCGACTGCGCGTACATTGCTTCGAAGGTGTTGCCCAGTGGCGCGGCGGCATTGCCTCCCGCGATACCGAATCCGTTGACGTTGCTGACGGCGACGGCCGAAGCTTTGCCGGAAAGAATTCGTGGCAGGGAAGTGCCCAGCGCGATGGCGCGGAACGGCGTCTCGGTGGCGACCGGCTCGGATTGCAGCGTCCGGTTCAGCCAGCCATCGCTGGTGTTCTTTACACCGGGAGTGCCTGACTCCATGTAGTCCTGTGCGTCGAAGTGCGAGCGCGTGGTATCGGGAGAGCCGGCGGCGTGAACGATCGCCAGGTGCTGCTGGTCCCAGAAGGGCTTGAGCGGCGCCATCGCGGGATGCAGTCCGAAGAACCCGTTGAGGTCGATCACCTGCTTTCGCGGAATGTTGATGCCGGGCCGCATCGCATAGTAGGCCGGCTCAGCGTGAGGCACGACGATGTTGAGGCCGTCGGCTGCGCCGCGCTGGAAGATCACTACCAGCCGCTTGTTACTGGAGCCGGCTTGAACTGCGCCCCATGCCGCCCGCGTGAGGAATGAAGGAATGGCGGCAGTACCAACGATCGCCATCGCCCCGCCCTGCATGAAAGCCCGCCGTGTGATGCTCATGGTCGTTACTCGACTCTCTTAGCTTTTAGCTTCTAGCTCTTAGCTCTTAGCTTTTAGCGACAACATTCGTTTGCTAAAAGCTAATAGCTAAGAGCTAATGGCTAAGAGCTTGCCGGTTCACTTTCGTTGGAACTCCGGCGATCCCAACAATAGCCCCGCGATGACATTCACATTGGTTGGACGATCGGGATTGGCCAATTGCGCCACCGCCTCTGGACTGACAATCTTCGCTTCAATGGTCTGGTGCGTCTGCTGCGAAACGTCCCCGAAGAGCAGGGATTGCTCCAGGTCCAGCTGTACCTGGTAAGGATCGGCATCGACAGTTGCGGCCCTGGTCGTGAGTTGCGCAAGATTGAAGCTGACACCGGGCAAGTGATTGGTTGAAAGCGCCAGACCGAAGTTCATGCGGTCGAGCAGCGCCGCCGAGTTCACCCAGACGTCCGAGTTGGTGGAATAGCCGGTCGGAGGCTGCGCCCCATACAGGGGCATGCCCATTTTGTTCAGCGTGGCCAGTAGTGGCTGAGGGTCGGCGATATCAGCCTGGGTGGCGCGCAAGGCGGAGACGACGAACTCAAATGGTGTCTTCACCCGCGCACGATAAGCTTCGGGCGCCCAGAATTCGGGCGAGCGGAACATGGTGCGCAGCACCTCGCGAATGTCGCCATCAGTCTTCAGAAAAGTCTTCGCCATAGCGTCGATTAGCGATTGCGGCGGATTGTCGGAGACGAAGCGCTGTGCCAGTTCAGTAGAAACGAAGCGCGCCGTAGAAGGGCTGTGGGCGAGGATTTCGAGCACCTGCATGCCCTCTTTTTCGCCGCCCTGCTTTATGGTGTGGCCCAGCACAGTTTTGCTGCCCGGCTCGTGGAGTCGCGGCCTGAAGGCGAAACCGCCGCCCTGGAGCGGTTGGTCGATGGTCCATCCGGTGAAGACACGGGCGACCTGAGTCACGTCCTGCTGGGTATATCCGCCGTTTACGCCGAGAGTGTGCAGCTCCATCAATTCGCGGGCATAGTTCTCGTTCAGGCCGCCGTTGCGCTTTTGCTGTTTGTTTTGCGACTGGGGCTGCTGCTGAGGTGGATTCGGATAGCCCGGCCAGCGCCGAGGCCCGAACGGCCGGTTCATTCTGGCGGCCGCGAAGGGATGCTCCGGAATTCCGCGAGCGGCATCGGAGTCCGGCCCTTCACTCTGCCAGTTGTCCAGATAGAACAACATCGCAGGACTCTGGGCGGTTGCCACCAGCAAGTCTTTGAACTTTCCCAGCACATGCGGGCGAATGACATCGCGTTCATAGGCGGTGATGAGATAGTGGTCAGCGCCCTTGCCAACAAATACGTTGAAGTGATTGAACCAGAAGTCGGTAAGCACTTCTTCCAGTTGGCGATCGCTGTAAACGGCGCGCAACAGCTTGGCCGATTGCACTTCGTTGTTGATGACGCCCTGGGGATTGTTCAGTGCCAGCACGGTTTCGCGCTGTTCTGGGGACAAACCGGCAAGCAGCGCCTGACGTTTCTCAAAGGGAACGCCCTGGGTCAGGTCGCGCTGCTGCTGCACAGGCAAGGCGAGGATGCGCTGCATACGCTGGTCGGCAGGCAGCAGGGCCAAGTCATCGATCATCCCGTGGGCATCATGGCGGTCTTGTTGGCGTTGCAGCGAGACCGGGCTGGGCGCGCCGTTCTGAGCGCCAGTCCCGCCGTTTGCGGGAGCGGTGTTCTGCTTTTGTTCTTGTTTCTGTTCGACGCGATCGATCGCGGCCAGATAGATGGCATGGCGATAAGGATCTTGCGGCATCGGCAGCTTGCCAGCCTCGACGGCCTTGATGATGGGATTGGGCGGAAAATTGAGCAGCATCTCGCGCGAACTCATCTGCAAGGTGCGATAGCCGGCGAGTCGCGCCTGCATTGCGCTGTCATCAATCCTGTCGGGATGGAGTTGCTGCTCGATCCATTTGTCCACTCCGATCGCGGCGACGGATTGAACATCGCCGGGACGTGGTCCAAAAGTTAGGCGTTCCAATGCATGCAGCGCGCGCTTCTGCTCATTCAGAGGATCGACGCTCTTCTGTTTTTTGGCGGCCCAGAGACTGATCGCCACGGCGCACAACAGCACCGCCAAAGTAACCGAACGGAATTTCCCCTTACCTGGTGTGCGTTGTTGTGTGCGGTGAGTCATCCGCGGAGGCCTCTCAGCAAAACTTAGTGCTTATAAACCTGCGCCGAAGGGAAAGTTGCTAGCGGCGTTCCGCCAAGGTCGAGCGACAGGAATATTTAGATATTCAGAGGGATACTTGAGCGATAATCTGGCTGACGCGCCCTCCGTCGCAACAGAGCAACATGAGATTCTGGTTCGCACGCGATAGCGATGTGCCCATTCGTGAGCAATTTGCCAAGCAGGTCATGCTTGCCATCTTGAGCGCGGATTTGCAGCCCGGTGAACGCCTACCGAGCGTACGGGAACTGGCTCGTCGCTACAAGCTACATCAAAACACGATCAGTGCCGCGTATCAGCAATTGGAGCGAGAAGGTTGGCTGGAGCTGCGACGGGGCAGTGGTGTTTACGTTCGACAAGAGAAACCAAGTGCCACTACGCCCGCGCTGGGGCTGGACGAGCAGATCGCAATGGTATTCAACCATGCGCGGCAACAGGGAATTCCGTTCTCTGCCGTGCGATTACGGCTTAGCCAGTGGTTGGCAATGCCGCCAGCGAGCCGGTTTGTGGTTATCGAGCCGGACGAGGACCTCAGAGAAATCGTCGTAGCGGAAATCCGGCAAGCCGTTGCTCTTCCCGTGGACAGCTGCGACTTCGAAGCATGCAAGGCGCCTCAGACGCTAGCTGGATCCATCCCAGTTGTGTTGCCCAGCAAGGCGAAGATAGCAAGGGAACTGCTGCCGACAGGTGTTGAGGTCATAGTGTTGCAAGTGCGTTCGATTCCGTCGTCACTTGCCGCCTGGCTACCAGCAAAGCCTGAACTTTTGGTGGGCATTGCCTCACGCTGGCCTGATTTTCTGAGCTCTGCTCGTACAATGCTGATCGCAGCAGGCTTTGCAGCAGACGGGCTTGTGCTGCGAGATGCTCGGAGCCCAACCTGGGATCGTGGACTGCGACAGACGGCGGCGGTGGTTTGCGACGCCGTTACTGCGAAACAGCTACCGCAAGGTTGTCGGGCCATTTGTTTCCCGTTGCTGGCCGAGAACTCGATTGAGAGGCTTCGGCGCTATGAAGAGTTCGTCAGCTATCCCGTTAGTCAGGCACTGTGACGCTTGAGAAAGTGTCACATCCCCGGCCCTGACCTTCCTGCCGCTTCCATAAGCTTTGTAGTTAGGAGGCGTTATGAAGAGGGCAATGGGGATTTCTCTGCTGATGCTGGTGTCTATTGCGGTCGTAGCCGTCGAACACAGTCAAGTGGAGTACGTCGGTGGAACCATTCAGAGTGTGAAGGCAGGCGCCGTCGGAGAGCTGGATACAGCGTCCGACACGATACTGTCATTCCAATACTCCGGTGGCAGTCTCCCGATCTCGTACGCGGCGATTGAGTCTTACGAATACACTCAGGAACTGGCTCACCATCTGGGAGTCGCTCCTGCCATCGCGGTTGGACTGGTCAGGAAGCGGCAGCGCCGCCACTTTTTCCGAATTTCGTACAAAGACCAGGCCAACGTTTCGCAAGTCGTGGTATTTGAGGTGCCAAAGCAGACGCCCAATACGTTGCTAGCAGTGCTGCAAACGCGGGCTCCCCAGGGCTGCAAGCCCAGAGCGGTCTGCACACAACGGTTCTACTGATCTAACGGGACTCGGGAGGCTGCTTGCAATAAATTGCTATCTGACAGGCAATCCGGCCGAAACTGTCGGCGCCCTGACTGAAAGCTGAAGGCTGATAGCTGATAGCTGACAGCTTCTTACAGCGCACTCATGTTCGATAGGAATTCGCTATTGGACCGTGTCTTGCCCAGCTTGTCGATCAGCAACTCCATGGCTTCCACTGGCGACAGCGGGTTCAGAACCTTGCGCAGTACCCACACGCGCGCCAAATCTTCCTTGGGAATCAGCAGCTCTTCCTTACGCGTGCCCGAGCGCTGAATGTCGATAGCCGGGAAGGTGCGCTTATCGACCAGTTTGCGGTCAAGAATGATTTCCATGTTGCCGGTGCCCTTGAACTCTTCGAAAATCACGTCGTCCATGCGGGAACCGGTTTCGATGAGGGCCGTCGCGATGATGGTCAACGAGCCGCCTTCTTCGATGTTGCGGGCGGCGCCAAAGAACCGCTTGGGGCGTTGTAACGCGTTGGAGTCAACGCCGCCGGAGAGCACTTTGCCGGAGGGCGGCACAATCGTGTTGTAGGCGCGCGCTAAACGAGTGATGGAATCGAGCAGGATGACTACATCGCGCTTGTGTTCGACCAGACGCTTGGCCTTCTCGATGACCATTTCGGCCACCTGAACGTGACGGGCGGCCGGCTCGTCAAAAGTCGATGAGATGACCTCACCTTTTACCGAGCGCTGCATGTCCGTCACTTCTTCCGGGCGCTCGTCGATGAGCAGCACAATCAGCACAATTTCTGGATGATTAGTGGTGATCGAGTTCGCCAGGTTTTGCAACAGCATGGTCTTGCCGGTGCGCGGGGGGGCCACGATCAAGCCGCGCTGCCCCTTGCCCACCGGCGTGAGCAGGTCCATGACGCGGGCGCTGATGTTTTCACGCACAGTCTCCAGCTTGATCCGCTCCTGCGGATATAAAGGCGTGAGGTTGTCGAACAGGATCTTGTTACGCGCTTCCTCAGGAGACTCGAAGTTGACGGCCTCGATCTTTACCAGCGCGAAATACTTCTCGCCCTCGTGCGGAGGCCGCACCTGGCCGCTGATGGTGTCGCCGGTCTTCAGGTCGAACTTGCGGATCTGCGAGGGAGAAACGTAGATGTCATCTGGCCCGGGCAGGTAGTTGTAGTCGGGGGAGCGGAGAAAACCATAACCATCGGGCAGGATTTCCAGCACGCCCTCGGCAAAGATATGGCCTTCTTTTTCGCTTTGAGCTTGAAGGATCTTGAAGATAAGGTCCTGCTTGCGCAGGCCACTGGCGCCGGGCAGCTCGAGGGTGCGAGCGATTTTGGTCAGCTCGGTGATGTTTTTTTCTTTTAGTTCTGAGATTGTCATGTTCACCTACGGGGAATGTACAGAAAGGCGGGTCGGAGGAACTGCGGGAATGCGCCGAAGGGCGCGGCGCGTTATGCTGCGCGCCGCTGCGCTTCGGAAGCCGTCTCCGGTTCGAGAATTACGTCCTGCCGTTCGGAATCGGCAATAAGGTTTAACACGTCGTTGGTGGTGTCCTGAATGCGCGTGTTGGGTTTATGGAACTTGCGCGTTGCTTTGGAAGCAAGCTGACACAGCGTGTAGCGGTTGCGCAGTGTGTGGACGGCTTCAAATACTAGTTCAGACCGCATCATTTGTTCTCCTCGTCTCTATATGAATGAATGTTCCCGGAGCCCTGCCAGAATGGAGCCACAGCTTCCTGTCAGTAAGAAAAAGTGGGCGATAAGGACAGGAACTAAACGTTGGATGCCAGAGCTACCAATTCGGTTCCTCAATTTTTCGCCTTTTCCAGCCGGCCCGCTGGAAATCCTTGTAAAACAACTGTTTACGTGACGCATGCCACAGCTCAGCATAAGGCTTCTTGCCGCTCTGTAAATTTCTGATTGCCGGATAAAGGGCGTTCAGTGTGGCCGATTTGGGCAGGACGTTTTGGACTGGAATGACGCTTACGTAAAAAAGTAAGGTAATCGTCGGAGGCCCTTGCGTCAAGCAAAATCTTTGCCAAATTCTCCCCGCGTGTCCGGCAGTCTCCCCTTAGACGTGAGAGCGCCGAAAAGGTTCGCAATGTTGTAGTAACCCGATGGGAGCCATCAGTTATTGGGTTGACCGAACCCTGTTTGGACACGCCACAATCGCTGTAACCTCAATCAATTCAGTTGATTATCGGCGATCCACCGGTACATAGCTCCCATCAGCCCCAGATGGATTCGCAGCGGCACCAGGAGCAGCCTCCAACGCTTACAATGGTTTCGTGTCGGACGCCTACATTCTGGGTATTGAGAGCTCCTGTGACGAAACCGCCGCAGCCGTCGTGCGTTCGGGTGAGGAACTGGTCTCCAATGTCGTCTACTCCCAGTTCGTTACGCACCGGCCGTACGGTGGGGTGGTACCCGAGCTGGCTTCTCGTGAGCACCTGCGCGCCATCGTTCCCGTAGTCCGCCAGGCGCTCGACGATGCCGGACGGTCCTATCAGACTATCGACGCCATCGCGGTCACCAAGGGGCCAGGGCTGGCGGGATCGCTGCTGGTTGGTCTGAGCTACGCCAAAGCGCTCGCCTATGCCGTCACGAAACCGCTGATCGGAGTCAACCATCTCGAGGGACATATTCACGCTGTCTTGTTGGAAGAGCGCCAGAAAGGCAATCGCGAGCTGGAATTTCCTGTGCTCGCTCTGGTGGTGAGCGGAGGGCATACGCACCTTTTTCTGGTGGAAGGGAAGTCGGGCGCCTGGCGTTACCACGACATCGGCCACACTCGCGATGACGCCGCCGGTGAAGCATTCGACAAGGTCGCCAAGTTGCTCGAACTGGGATATCCGGGTGGGCCGGCCATCGATTTCCTGGCCAAACACGGCAATGCCCACGCGGTAAAGTTTCCCTTCGCCCAGATCAAGCACCAGGATCGCAACCCGCAAAATCGCCACTCCGATGAGGAATCGCGCGTGGATTTTTCCTACAGCGGAATCAAGACCGCGGTCTTGCGCTACGTGGAGACCCACAACATGCGAGATGGTATCAACCGGCGTCGCCAAGCCATCGGGGCGCTGGCCAGTCCCTCGCGCGAAGATTATCTCGCCGCCTGCGATCGGTCGACGCTGGATCTGGTGGCGTCGTTCCAGCACGCGGTGGTGAACGACCTGGTGAGCAAAACGCTGCTGGCCGCGCGCGCGCGCGATGTCGCCACGCTGCTGGTGACCGGCGGTGTGGCTGCCAACAGCGAACTGCGGACCTCATTCGAACAGGGTGCGGCCGAGGAGGGCTTGCGGGTCTATTTTCCGTCGCGAAAGCTTTCCACTGACAATGCCGCCATGATTGCCGCCGCCGCCTATCCGCGATTTCTGGCCAGCGAATTCGCCGCGCCAGAATTGTCGGCCGACGCGGCCCTGCGCCTGAAATAATGCACTTTCGGAAAGCGGCTGGAGTAAACTACGCAGCAGCGTCAGCTAGAAATCTTGGTAAATGGAAGCGATTCGCCGTTTTATGAGCGAACAACAGGATGAATCGTCAACCCCCGAGATTGCTACAGATTCTTCTTTGCCCACACTGTACTTCCCCGTATCGCCCCTGAAGCTGGTAGTAATGTCAACCTGCACATTTGGACTCTACGAACTTTTTTGGTACTTCAACAATTGGTACATGATTAAAGAGCACGACCAGATCAAAATTTCGCCGATGGGCAGGGCGTTCTTTGCGTTTTTCTTCTGCTATCCGCTCTTCAAGAGAATTCGAGTCACGGCGGACTCGCGACAATTACGGAAGCCACTCACGCCCGGTCCGCTTGCAGCCGGGTGGATCATCTTTACGATTCTGGCGAGGTTGCCGGATCCCTTTTGGCTGTTTAGTGTTCTCTCGGTGCTTTTCCTTTTGCCAGTTCAAAAAACGGTCAACGAGATTAATCGGGTGACAGACCCAGGACACAATCCCAATCGTACGTTTACGGGCTGGAACATAGCAGGGGTGGTCGTTGGTGGTCTCGCCTGGGTACTCATTCTAATCGGGACCTTTCTTCCGACTACGCCTAAATGACCGGGGTATGGTTGCCCGCTTCTCCTTTAGCGGAGATATAGATACACCTCTACGCTCCCCCGCTCGTTCAACGTCGTTCGAGCTGACTGCTATTCGTCTTGTGGAGGGATTTTCGACTCGATGTCCATGTCACGGAATTCACTCGACTCGAAGATCTCGCGGCATTCCATGCATTCAACGTATTCCGCGTCTTCATCTCGAGAGACAACCTGGACACGGGGATGCCGACACGGCTGGTCCATGGATTTGCTCTGCGGGAAACTTGGAGATCGGTTGATCGGCTGGCTGGCGTTCATGACTTCCGCCCTAACGGCACGGGCATCAGTGGAATTTTCGGTAATTTTAGACCGGAACCAACCGTTGTCAAGCTTTTCCGGCACACGAATTGTTAAATCTCAATGCACCAGAAAGCTTGTCGCCTCTAGCCGGCGCTTGGCTATTATTCGTCGCAACCACTCACCGCGGAATCGCCGGGCTACGTTCTTCGCAAAGGCGACGAGGTTGTGACTTACCGGCCCGGACCGATTCCGATGCTGCGGCGCAATTTCCTGGCCAAGAGGGTCTCGGGCAAGTATTACCAGACCGGAGTTGTGTTGATATCCGACTATTTTTATCGGCATTAACTAAACCGTTCGCTGTCCGTTAGTTGCCATGTAATGCCCCCTCCGCCACTCCACTGCAAGAGCTTGCGCTGGTTCTACCGAGCAGGTTAAAATCAAATTGCGACTGAAATGGTCGCATATCATCTTACTGAGCTGATCATGTTGAAGCTGACCAAGAAAGCGGACTACGGGCTGATTGCCATGCGGCATTTGGCTGAGCACGCTGACTTGGGTGCTTGCAGTGCCAAGGACCTGGCCGAGATGTACAGCATTCCACAGGAGGCCCTGGCGAAGATTCTGCAGCGGTTGACCAAAGCCGGCCTGCTGGTTTCGCAGTACGGCACCAACGGTGGCTACACATTGGCCCGCAATCCGCGGCAGATCAGCGCGTTCGAGGTGATCCGGGCGATCGACGGACCCCTGTTCATCACCTCGTGTAGCTCGGCGACCGAGGATTGCGAACAAAGCGATCGCTGCACCGTCCGCGCCCCTCTGCGCAAAGTGAGCCGCAGCATCGAAGAGGTTTTGAACCGCCTGACGATTTGGGAGATGACCGAGCCGGAGCACGACAGCGCGCCCGAGCTAATCACCCTGGGCTGGACGCCGAACAAGATTGAACACGTTTAGGAGACGCCACACGCAATGAGCACGAATGTGATTTCGGGTAACGGGAACAACGACGTGAAACTCCCTATCTACATGGACAACCATGCCACGACGCGGACCGATCCGCGCGTGGTGGAAGAGATGCTGCCGTACTTCACGGAAAAGTTTGGCAACGCGGCCAGCCGCAACCACGAATTCGGCTGGGTCGCCGAGCAGGCCGTGGAGCAGGCGCGGGAGCGCATCGCCAAACTGATCGGCGCGACCTCCAAGGAGATCATCTTCACTTCGGGCGCGACCGAGAGCAACAACCTTGCCATCAAGGGCGTCGCCGAGATGTACAAGGAAAAAGGCAATCACATCATTACCCAGGCCATCGAGCACAAGGCCGTGCTCGACACCTGCAAGCGGCTGGAGAAGTACGGTTTTCGCGTTACCTATCTGCCGGTGCAGAAGGACGGCCGCATCGATCTCGAAGATCTGAAGCGGGCGATGGACGACAAGACCATCCTGGTGACCATCATGACCGCCAATAACGAGATTGGCGCTTTGCAGCCGATCCGCGAAATCGGGGCCCTGTGCCATGAGCGTGGCGTGTTGTTCCACACCGATGCGGTGCAGGCGATTGGCAAGGTTCCGTTCAACGTCATCCAGGACAATGTTGACCTGGCATCGCTGACGGCCCACAAGCTTTACGGCCCCAAGGGCGTTGGCGCGTTGTATGTCCGGCGCAAAAACCCCAGGGTCCAACTAGTGGCGCAGATTGATGGCGGTGGGCACGAGCGCGGCATGCGGTCGGGCACGCTGAACGTCCCCGGCATCGTGGGTTTCGGCAAGGCGTGCGCGCTGGCCAGCGAAGGCATGGCGGAAGAGGCGGTCAAACTCGCCGCTTTGCGCGATCGTTTGAAGGACGCGATCATGAGCCAACTCGACGAGGTTTACATCAACGGTTCCGTCGAGCACCGCCTGCCCGGCAACCTGAATATCAGTTTTGCGTACGTGGAAGGCGAATCGCTGCTGATGGGCATCAACGATATTGCGGTTTCAAGCGGATCGGCGTGCACCTCGGCGACGCTGGAACCATCTTATGTATTGAAGGCTTTGGGCGCAGGCGATGACCTGGCGCACAGCTCAATCCGGTTTGGCATTGGGCGGTTTAACACCGAGGCTGAGGTGGATTACGTGGCCGAGCGCGTGATTGATACGGTGAAGCGTTTGCGTGAATTGTCGCCGTTGTACGAGATGGCGAAAGAGGGAATTGATTTGACCAAGGTGCAGTGGGCCGCCGAGCCGGCGCACTAATGGTTTGGTAGTGCTGGCCTTTAGGCCAGCGTCGAGCCGATTTGGTTTGAAAGGGCACGGCTTCAGCCGTGCCGTACGGGTAGTGCGGCGCTTCAGCGCCGCGTCAGGCACTGAAATTATTCCTGAGCCGGCTTTAGCCGGCGGCAGAGTTCGCAATTGAGGAGACGACAGCATGGCTTACAGTGACAAGGTTCTGGACCACTACTCGAATCCGCGTAATGTGGGTTCGCTCGACAAGAACAGCACCGAGGTCGGTACCGGTTTAGTTGGTGCACCGGAATGCGGCGACGTGATGAAGCTGCAGATTAAGGTGAACCCCACCACCAACATCATCGAGGATGCCAAGTTCAAAACGTTCGGCTGCGGCTCGGCGATTGCATCGTCTTCACTCGCGACCGAGTGGGTAAAGGGCAAGACCGTGGACGAAGCGCTCACGATTCGCAACACCGACATCGTGAAAGAGCTGTCCCTGCCCCCGGTGAAGATCCACTGCTCGGTATTGGCGGAAGACGCCATCCGCGCCGCCATCGGCGACTGGAAGAAGAAGAACGGGCAGCACAGCCAGACCGCCGCCCAGCCCGCGCCGGTGGAACAGCGGGCGTAAACTTTTGAGGACCGGTGTGCCGCGACTTTCTGTCGGGTGTGCCGAAGCACAACTATGAGCACGGTCAACATAGAAAATCCGTCCCAGACGCCCGCTCCCGCTGCCAAAGGCATTCAGGTGACGGACAAGGCGCTGGCTCGCATTCGCCTGGCGATGGCGAAGGAAAACATCTCACCGACCGAAGGCGGACTGCGTCTGGGAGTGCAGGGCGGTGGTTGTTCGGGATTGAGTTACAACATCCGTTTCGACACCCAGCCGCGCGAACGCGATCGCATCTTTCAGTTTGAGGATGTTCGCGTCTTTGTCGACCCGAAGTCGTTCATCTATCTGCACGGCATGGTTCTCGATTACGAAGAGAGCCTGATGCACCAGGGCTTCTCCTTTCAGAACCCGAATGCGAAGAAGGCTTGTGGCTGCGGTACTTCGTTTTCCTAAGAAACGATAGCGGCGCCGGAATGCGACCGGCTGGACGACAGGGATTCCGCGGCGGTGGAATTCCGGAGTGACTGTTTCGCCCCGAAAGGATTCGATGGCCCTCACTGATCACAACAAGCCTGGACAACCGGGCAGCGGCATCCTGGTTGTGAACCAAAGCCGGCCGACCAAGGCGAACTGCTGGTCGTGCGGGGCCATGCGCGCTGCTCATTTCTGTCAGGAATGCGGCAAAGTGCAACCCCCGACCCCGGTGGACTATTTCACCTTCTTCGGGCTGCCTTTCCGATTGAAGCTGGCGCCGGAAAAACTCGAAGCCGAATTCTACGCTTTGAGCCGGCATTTGCATCCCGACATCAACGCCATTAACAGCGATCGCGAACAGCAGTGGAGCCTGGAAAAGAGTTCACAGCTTAACGATGCTTACCGCACTCTGAAGGACCCCATCAGCCGGACTGAGTACCTGCTGCGATTGCAGGGAGTGCAACTGGAAGAGCAATCGAAGGCTGCCACCGAAGAAGCGCGTCGCACTGGCAAGCTTAAGAGGCAGGTGGTGCCTGCCGATCTGCTGGAGCAGGTGTTTGAACTGAACATGCAACTCGAAGAGATGCGGATGAACAAAAAAATGGGAGAGCCCGACCGCACTCTGGAGCGTGAGTTACAGGACACCAAGAAGCAATTGCAGGACAAGTACAGTGGCCTGCTGGACGAACTGCACGCGGCATGGAACGAGTGGGACGGCTTGATTGACCGCGCCGACCATGGTGGGAGCGTTCTGGAGGAAGATCGCAACGTGGTGCGCGACAAAATGGTGGATGTGCTGAATCGCCGCAGCTACCTGCGCAACCTGCTGCGGGATATTGATGAGGTGCTGGAAAGTTGAAAACCGGTTGCCAGTAGCCAGTTGCCAGTTGAGGGACAACGCAAGTTTGTTAGCGGATAGAGGGATCCTTCGACTCCTCGCTACGCTCGTCGCTCAGGATGACACAAGGAAGGGGTTGACGGCTAAGAGCTAACGGCTAATTGCTAACGGCTAAATGCTAATTGCTAGTTGCTAGTTGCTACCCATGCCAAACGAACGCATCGTCGGAATCGATCTGGGCACCACCAACTCGCTAGTGGCCTACATGGAAGGCGACCGTCCGGTCGTGATTCCAGGCGAAGACGGACTGAACCTGGTGCCATCGGTGGTCGCGCTGGACGAGAACGGCCAGGTCGTTGTGGGCAGCGCCGCGCGCAAGTATCTAATCGAGACCCCAGAGCGCGCCGTGTACAGCGTCAAGCGCCTCATGGGCCGCGGTGTCGAGGATGTCCAGGATGAGTTGAAGCTGTTTCCCTTTCGGCTGGCTGACGATCTGGCCGCCGGCGAAGTGCTGCGCATCAAGCTAGGCGAGAAGAGCTTCACCCCGCCGGAGATTTCGGCTTTCATACTGCGCCAACTGAAACGCAATGCCGAGCGCTACTTCGCGGCGCCGGTCACCAAGGCGGTCATCACCGTCCCTGCGTACTTCAACGATGCGCAACGGCAGGCGACCAAAGACGCCGGCCGCATCGCGGGACTCGAAGTCTTGCGGCTGGTAAACGAACCAACGGCGGCATCGCTCGCCTATGGTCTCGATAAGAAGAACGCTGAAACCGTCGCCGTTTACGACCTGGGTGGCGGCACATTTGACATCTCGATTCTCAAGCTGCACGAGGGCATCTTCGAAGTAATCGCCACCAATGGCGACACTCACCTGGGTGGCGACGACATCGACAACCTGCTGATCACGATCGCGTTGCACGACATCCAGGGCGATCTGGCGATGGATGTCCGCCGCAACGCCGAGATCGTGCAGGCGATTCGCAAAGCGGTGATTGATGCCAAGATTGCTTTGTCTTCAGAAGAGAAGACGACGCTGGACGTCGCGCTTCCCGGCGGCAAGCGCTATCAGCGGGAGATCACGCGCACGCAATTCGAGCAGTTGATCCAGCCGGTCATCGATCGCACGGTCGGTCCGGTCCGCCAGGCGATGAAGGATGCCGGACTAACGCCAAAGCAGATCAACGAAGCCGTGCTGGTAGGGGGCTCCACGCGCATTCCGAAGGTCCGCCAACTGGTGCAGGAGCTTTTCCAGCGCACTCCGCACAGTGGCTTAAATCCTGATGAGGTGGTTGCACTCGGCGCCGCCATACAAGCTCACATCCTGGGGGGCGGCTCAGAAGCGACCAGGGAAATGCTGTTGCTCGACGTGACGCCGCTATCGCTGGGCATTGAATCGCTGGGCGGAGGAGTGGTCAAGATCATTCATCGCAACTCGACCATTCCGGCGTCAGCTACCGAGCACTTCACCACCGGCGTCGAGGGCCAGACTAATGTCGCGGTCCACGTGGTGCAAGGCGAGCGTGAACTGGCCGCTGACTGTCGCTCCCTGGCGCGCTTCGATCTAAAAGGCATTCCTCCGATGCCCGCGGGGTTGCCGCGTATTGAAGTGAAATTCCTGATCGATGCCAATGGAATTCTGCACGTGTCGGCGCGCGAGCTGCGCAGCGGCAAGGAAGCTGAGATTCAGGTACAGCCCAGCTACGGCCTGACTGACGAGCAGGTCGAAAACATGATCCTCGACTCGTTCGACAATGCGGAAGAAGACTTCCGCCGCCGGCAGGTGATCGAGGCACGAAACGAAGCTGAGACGATGCTTACAGCATTGGAAAAGGGCCGCAAGAATCCGGCGTGGGAGCAGTTGTCGTCTCAGGAGCGCAGCAATATTACCAAACAGGAAACCGCGCTTCGTGCGGTGATGAAAGCCGATGACTACCAGGCGATTCGGACCGCCATTGACGCTTTGAACCAGGGAACCATGCGCCTGGCGGAGTTGATGATGGAGTCCGCCGTGGGCACCGCGTTGAAGGGACAAAACATGGATACCGCCGACGTTGGCGAGGGGCCCGAGTCGCCGCATCCGATCGCACAGGCTGAGATAGAACGTTAGAAGCGAGTTTGAGGAATTATGCCAGACGAAAAAACACAAGGCGGCGCAGCCGCAACGGTAGAAGCACCCGGACCGAACACCGTCCGAGTGACCTTCCTTCCCGACAACAAGACCTTCGAGTTTGAACACGGCAAGCTCCCCTACCAGGACCACGGCAAGCCGGAGTCGATCCTGGATGTGGCTATGAACTTCGGACTGCACCTGGAGCATGCATGTGGCGGCAACTGCGCCTGCACGACCTGCCACGTCGTGGTGAAAAAGGGCAAGGAACTGCTCAATGAGATGGACGACGACGAAGCCGATCGTCTCGATATGGCCGCCGACCTTCAACTGAACTCGCGGCTTGGATGTCAGACTGTAATCGAAAAACCCGGCGAAGTAGTAGTTGAGATACCTTCATGGAACCGTAACTACGTTTCCGAAGCGGCGACACATCACGATTGATCGCTGACATTTTCACATTGGAGGGGAATCTATGGCTGCTGAACTGAGATGGGATGACGCAGAAGACCTTGGCATTGAATTGTCCGAGAAGTTCCCCGAGCTGAATCCGCTGGAAGTTCGCTTTACTGATCTTCACCGCTACGTCACCGAGTTGCCGACCTTCGTAGACGACGCGAAGCTGTCCAGCGAAGGCAAACTCGAAGCCATTCAAATGGCCTGGTTCGACGAATACCAGGACAAAACTCGATAGAAAGGCTGCGGTAGACACAGTCTTTGGTGGGAGCCCCCTGCTTCAGCAGGGGGTTGGACCTTCGATTTCAGGAATAGGCCTTAGCCTCGGGCTTGCAGATTGCCGGCGCTAAAGCGCGGGCTCTAAGCACAACTTTCCCGGAGCGCTGAAGCGCTCCTTCCCCCGCATAAATGCGGGGGCTCCCACCAATCAAGTACATTCCATGAATTATGCTTTACCCTCAGGCGGTAGTGTCCTAAAGTCGCGTTGCTGGCTATAGCAATGGTCGGTTGGGCTTCGTTTCCTCGTCTATCAGGCGCTTCCAGTCGAACGCGTCCTGAAGGAAAAAAAGAATACCCAGGATGGGATCGAAGGCGAACGCCACGCCGTCTAAAAACCAGTTGATCCATGATGCCGTTCTGGGCTTGCGATCCATTGCTGTGAGAATTATCGCATGGGTTCGCGCAAGCTCCAGATATAGTTTGCGATCCTCGGTTCCATTGCGGGAGACGCTTGCTGTTTAGCAGCAACGCAACGTTGGGACACTACCAAGCGCCTACTTCGGCGGCGTCTGCGGTGGCGGAGCGGTGGTTCCGGTGTTGCCTCCTGGGGGCGTCTGATCGGCAGTCGCAGCTTGCGGCGCGCCCCTCTGTGGAGGTAGCGGGTAGTATCCGTGCTTGGCGAAAACTTCCAGGCCGGGACGCCTCACCCGCACTTCGATCTCCCGGTAATTGCTGGAGAGTTGTTGCGGCGTGTTATAGCCAAGGGTGTACTGGTTGCGGGCTTCCATGGTGATGCGCTGATAGGCGCTTTCGATGGACTCCTTGGAGAACTCGTTCAGCACGTCGCCGCCGGTGGCGTTGGTGTATCGCGGAAGGATGTTGCTGTAGCCGAAACCCGGAATTCGTGCTTTTTCGAGCTTGTTATAGACCGGCATGGCGGCTGCGTCCACACCAATGGCATAAATCGCGATTTCGTCCGTGAGCAGCACTTTCAATACCTGGGCGTAACTGGCACGACTGCCATACTCCTGGCCGTCGCTGATGACAAAAATGATCTTGCGGTTTTGGCGCGGACGATGGGAAAGGTTCTGGGCGGCAGCCAGAATCGCATCGTTCAGCACGTGCGACTCTTTTTCGGGAGTGTTGACCAACTTACCGCCCGGAATGGGCTTGCTATTTGTCACCGGACCGGATCCAAAGGGCCCACCCACAACCGGGGTGTTGACCTCCTGGCCGTGCTCATCCTTGATGCGCTGCAGAGCAATTTCCATGCGGCTCGCGTTGCCGAAGTCGGAACGCTGATTGACGGTATTCCCATAGGTGAATACGGACACCTCGTCGAAGGGGCCAAACGATCCGCCGAGGGCGGCGAATGTCTGGTTCACCTTCTTCAGCGTCAGGTCCGGCAAGCCCTGGTCAATGATCAGCGCGGCGGATAATGGGAACGGATCGCTGGTAAAAAGCTTGATCTCCTGCTTGCCGCCATCTTCGTAGATGCTGAAATCGCTCTGCAGCAGTCCATCCACCAGCTTGCCGTCGTTGTCCTTCACGGTCACCGGAACGGTGACGAAACTGACCGTACGCTGCAGGCGGAACAACTCATCGCGACCGCTCTCCCCACCATTGGAAGCGCCACCGGCAGGCACGGTCTTGACTCCTTCCGAACCCGGAGGAGGCGGCTGTGGGTTGGCAGGCTCTTGCGGCTGCTGGGCGCCAGTGCGAGTATTTGGCGACGGTTCCGGGTTTCCACTGGAAGGCGGAGGCTGGTCCCCGGGCGCCTCCTGAGATGGCAGGTTGACGCTGGGAGCGGGCGCGTTGTTCTGCGGCGTGGGAGCGTCGGGTAATTTCTGGTCTTGGGCTACCGCACAAATGGCAGCGACACTCAGGGCCGCCGCCAGCATGGCGGATTGGATCCACGGGCTCAATCGGCGATTGAACATGTACAGGTGTCGCCTCCCAGTTTGCCGGAACTTCGGACAGTATAACTGCACCGGGGATACCGCGGCAGCCCGGATGCTGCGGAATCATCTGGCGGTGCACTACAATGGATGCATCCAACAGGAAAGAGAAGCTAATGTTGTTTGACCGATTTGGCCTGTTCGCCACCGCGCTATGCTTCATCCTGGCCTGCAGCCTGGGCATGGCGGCCCAGTCGCAGAGTCAGCCAGCCCCGCCACCCACTCAAGATCAGCCGTCCCAAGCCCCGGCAGAGGACGATAACTTGCAGACCTTCAAGGCGCAAGTGAACGTGGTCAACTTGTTCTTCAATGTGAAGGACAAACACGGCATGCTGATTCCCAACCTCACCAAGACTGACTTCGAGGTGTTGGAGGACGGAAAGCCACAAACCGTCAAGTATTTCTCGGCCGAATCGAACCAGCCGTTGACTTTGGGAATCATGATCGATACCAGCGCCAGCCAGACCCGCGTTTTGGACATCGAGCAGACCTCCTGCGCCGAGTTTCTGCGTGCCGTTCTTCGCGACAAGGACCTGGCCTTCGTCATCAACTTCGATGTGGATGTAAATCTCGATCAGGATTTCACCAACAACGTGCACGATCTGACTCGGGCGCTGAACAAGGTGCAAATCAACGCCGGCATGGGCGGCGGCCCACCCGGTTTGGGTGGCGGTCCGATTCCAACCACTCCGCGAGGCACTCTGCTGTATGACGCCATCTACCTCGGCGCCAACGAAAAGTTGAAGAACGAAGTTGGACGCAAGGCGATGATCGTCTTCACCGACGGCGAAGACCAGGGCAGCCGCCTTAAGATTCAGGATGCGATCGAAGCCGCGCAGAAAGCCGACACCATTTGCTACGTGATCCTGATTGCCGATCGCGGATTCTACGGTGGTTTTGGTTACAGCGGCGATTACGAAATGAAGAAATTGGCTGAGCAAACTGGCGGTCGCGTCATTGAGGTCGGTAACAAGCAGGATAAACTGCGCCAGGCCTTCGAGCAGATCCAGAACGAATTGCGCAGCCAGTACAACATCGGCTACACGCCAAGCAATGCGAAACTCGACGGCACTTATCGCAAGATTCAGATCCGCGCCAAGGGCGGCGAGTACAAGACCCAGGCCCGCCAGGGCTACTACGCGATGGCAAAAGACTGAACGGCAGGGGCTGGGGTTAGTGGTCAGTGGCTGGTGATTAGTAGATAGCTACACTCAGCATCTGGCCGCGCCGCGGCGACACAGCTGCTTTGCTTCAACATCAGAGGTATAATCCCACCGCTTTTTAGGCAGTGACCTTTTAGCGAACGTGTCGCGACGCGCATTGGTTTGCCACGGTGGAACGAAGCGCACAAGAACCAGCCCCGAAGGGGCGAAAGAGCTTAGCCCAGCGCTTTAGCGCTGGGTGGCGTGGGACCTAAGACCGAGTCCCGGAGGGACGGTAAGTGTTCCGCGATCGAGACGTGCGTTTTATTCCGAGGGCTGTGAAGAATTCCCCACCACGGCGGCATTTGGTTCCTCCAGCCGCTGCCGAATGTAGCCCCAGTCTGCGATGAATTGTTTTCTTTCCTCATGGGCCGCCTGCTCCTCCTGTCGCTCCACAAGGCTGGCTCGCCACCATAAGAAAATCGAAATCAGCAGCAGAAATACTGGCAGATAATAGCCGGGGAAGCCGACATAGGCGCTGAAGGCGGCCAGGCACATCACCAGCCACGATCCCAGATAATTCTTGTAGCGCTTGTCGGCCTTGCGCTTGAGTTCGTCGATCTGGTTCCATTCCCACAGTTGCGCTTTGGCCATTTCCATGGCCAGCTTCTCCGCGTCCGCGGGGCTAAGCGCGAAAGGGGCTGTCAGGTATTCGCCCGAGCTCGACAGCAACAGCGTGGTTTCGTCAAGGCAGAGATCGAGCCCACGAACTTCGGTGCGTATCACGCTGCCTCTCTCGGACATGGTTTCCTCCGCCGCTATAACACCAGCACGTCAGCACCGCGCGATTTAAGAGAGCGGTCAAAGGTGACGAACTTCAGGCCCGCGGCTGCGGCAAAGGCCAGGAGATAAGCATCTGCCCAGACCTTGGGCGAGGGGTGCGGCAATTGTGAGCGAGATCGAAAGTCGACCTCAAGACCAGTAGGTTCCTCAAGAAGGGAGATCCTGCTATCCGCAGTCACTCGGTCCCATAGCTTCCAGGCACCCGCCATGGTTTGTGTATCGTTGCCCATGACCGATTCCGTTGTTAGCAGCCGTAGAACAGCGACTTGAGTGAAGCGGCAGAAGAAAAACTTGTTCTCCTCCGCCTGAGCGAACCATTGCTGGGCCGCAAGGGAATGCACATGACCGCCCCAGATGAGCGCGATCCAGACGTTAACATCAAGGAAATTCGATCGCGGCATAAATCTGTTCGTTCGTCAGATTGACCTTGGGCCCTTTCGACTTGATAAGGGGAAAGCGCACTCTCTTTGTGCGCGGGCGCTCCTGCTCACGGAGCACAGCCTCCACCCCGCTGACAACCAGTTGGCGAACCGAGCTTCCGTTTTCGGCGGCGTGCCGTTTCAGCTTGCGATACAGCGGGGCCGGGATGTCCACTGTGGTCCGAACCGATTCCTGTTTCATGATCCCAGTATGCCACTTGCACCATAAATATGGAAAGTCTCGTGAACGATTCTGTTGGACGATACAACCCGACGGAACGAACGGGGCGGCAAGCACCATGTGGCTGGGGGAATTTCACCGTCTCTATTCTGAGGCGGGCAAGCGGAGGGCCGTAAAACCGAAGGGACAATAATAGATTAGGGCACTACAGGTCCTTCTTTCCCACCACCGCGATCCCCAACTCTTGCAGCTGCTTCTCACTCACCGGCGTGGGCGCATCCACCATCAGGTCAACCGCCTTCGCGGTCTTGGGGAAGGGAATCACCTCGCGCAGGCTTTCTGCACCCGTCAGGATCATCACAATGCGGTCGAGCCCCAGCGCAATTCCTCCATGCGGCGGCGTGCCGTATTGCAGCGCTTCCAGAAAGAACCCGAAGCGCGCCTGCTGCTCTTCGGAAGACATGCCGAGTGCTTTGAAGATTTTCGCCTGAATGTCCTGGCGGTGAATACGAATCGAGCCTGAGCCGAGCTCAGTCCCGTTCAACACAACGTCGTAGGCGAGGGCCCGCACCGCGCCCGGGTCGCTCTCCAGCTTATCCATGTCCTGCTCGTGAGGAGAGGTGAACGGATGATGCGCCGCGTTCCAGCGCTGTTCCGTCTCGTCCCACTCGAACATGGGGAAGTCTGTGACCCACAGCAGGCGGAAGTTGCCATGCTTGTACGCCCCGTGCCGCTCGGCATACTTCTGCCCCAGCGCGAGGCGCAGTTGTCCGGCCGCCGCATAGACCGCATGGGCCTGCTGGCGCGCTTTGACGGCATTCGCGGCTTCCGTGCGTTTTGCACCGGCAACCACGACCACCAGGTCTTCTTCGTGCGGCTGTGCGATCTCGCGAATCCTGGCGACTGCGCCGGGGAACGATCTCTCCAGCCGCTTGATGTCCTCGAAAACCTTGGCGCCCTTGCGATCGCCAAACATCGTCTTGATCTCGTCGCGCTCCTTGCGCGAAAGCTCGCCAACCTTGGGAATAACGATTGCAACCACCGGCAGCTCCGCGTCGACGTGCAGCGTCTCCAGATTCTCCGCCGAAAACGCCTCGCGCACGTCGGCCATCGCCGGCAGGCGTAGATCGGGCTTATCGATACCGTAGAGCCGGATCGCCTGGTCGTAGCTCATTTGCGGAAACGGTGTCTGCAATTCCACGCCAATGGTAGAGAATGCCGCCTTCAGGAAGCCTTCGACCACGCGAAAGACCATCTCCGGCCGTGGGAAACTCATTTCCAAATCGATCTGGGTGAACTCGGGCTGGCGATCGGCGCGCAGATCTTCATCGCGGAAGCAGCGCACGATCTGAAAATATTTATCGAAGCCCGCGATCATGAGAATTTGCTTGAACAACTGCGGCGATTGCGGCAACGCGTAGAATTCGCCCGGATACACGCGGCTCGGCACCAGGTAGTCGCGCGCGCCTTCGGGCGTGGAGCGCGTCATGAACGGCGTTTCGATCTCGTAAAAGCCCTGCGCGTTCAGGTGGTCGCGAATCGCAATGGCGACCTGGTGGCGCAGTTCGATGTTGCGATGCAGCTCGGGGCGGCGCAGGTCGATATAGCGATACTTGAGGCGGACTTCTTCGTTGGCCAGGACCGTATCGCTGGGCGAGAAAGGCAGCGCCTTGCAATCGTTGAGAATTCGCAGCTCGTCGGCAATCACCTCGATCTCGCCGGTCGAAATGTTCTTGTTGACAGTGTTCGCGTCGCGCAGCTTGGCGTGGCCGATGACCGCAACGACAAACTCGGAGCGCACCGCGGTCGCACGGTCATGCACTGCGGCGCCGGCATCGGCAGTGATTACAACCTGCGTGATCCCGCTGCGGTCGCGAAGGTCGAGGAAGATTAGATTGCCAAGATCACGCCGCTTGTTCACCCATCCCATCAGCACAACTTTGGAGCCGGCGTCGGAGGCGCGCAACTCCCCGCACATATGAGTACGTTTCAGGTCACCCAGAAAATCGAGCATGAATTCAGATTACCTCAAGCACAGACGTAATGCCGTTGCCGTGAAAAGTGTGCAAACGAGAAAACAGGGTTGCAAGGATTATTCCGAAACTGACGCGCCATTCGTCGATCTGTTGCGGCGAATGAACGATCCAATTGGCAGCAAAAGAGCAATAATCATCAGCAGAAAAATCGCTATGCCTTCAAAGAAATCGCGAGCTATGCCCGGATGGTTTACCGCATCAGATGCACCCTGCCGCCATGGTACGGCTATGCCGGGAGAAAAAAAAGGTAGTACTAGCCCAGGAAAGGCCCAAACCCCTACGATTATGAACATGATGAACCACGCCCACGGAACGCTTTTCACATATCCAATCCAGGTCACTATAAGACCGATCAAAATTATTGCGAGGGAAGAAAAGCCTACGGTTCGAACCATATTATCGACCGTCGTCCGTGCATTCTCCACAGATGAAGGCACCATACAAAGAAGTGCGACGGTTAGCAGAAGGCTAGAAATGAAGACTGAATCGTGTCGGACCGTCAAGAAACACCTCGCTCGTAAGAGTCGGGTCTGCTACAGTTGAGCTTCGAACTGCTTCAGGTCCCAGTAGTCACGCCAGGCGGCGATCTTTCCATCCTGCAATTCAAAGACGCCCATGCAAGGCACACTGACTTTCTTGTTGTTGACGAGAAAATGATCGACCCGCTCCGTCATCACAATGTTCCCGTTGGCCACGAGGTGCCGAATTTCCCATGGCAAGGCTGCCATTTTCTGCGAGCCCCTGCGCAGCGTTTCCCGGATTGCATCGCGGCCCTTTACCGGCGGCCATGGCGAATTCCACCAAACCGCATCCTCGGTGAAGTAGCTGGCAAATTCATCGGGATCTGCGCGCGTGCAGGCCTGAATGAACTCGGAAATCAGCGCCATGTTCTTTTCCGGGTCTTCCACTGGCTACCTGTCCTGCCTCTGCAGATGTGCCGCCAACTCTGCACGCGGCACCTGCACCTGTTCTCCGCTGGCCAGGTTCTTCACCGCGAACTGGTCCGCCGCCACTTCATTTTCTCCGACGATAACGATGACGGTTGCCCCAGCTTTTTCGGCACTCTCAAATGACTTCTTCAGCCGGAAGGTCTCATCGCCGATGTCGGCGCTGATGCCCGCGCGGCGCAACTCTCGCGCCAGTTTGAGCGCGTGCACGTTCATCCCCGCGCCCAGCGGGGCGATGTAGGCCTGCACCTTCTCCGTCGGCGTTTCCCCCTGCGATTGCAATGCGAGAATCAGCCGGTCTTCTCCGATGGCGAAGCCGATGCCTGGCGACTTCGGCCCGTCCAGCGACTCGGAGAGTCCGTCGTAGCGGCCGCCACCAAGCACTGCACTCTGCGCGCCCAGCCCGCCATGGGTGAACTCGAAGGTAGTGCGAGTGTAGTAGTCGAGGCCACGCACCATGCGTTCGTTGATGGTGTAGGGAATGCCGACCGCATCGAGCATGGATCGCACCGCCGCAAAGTGCGCGCGGCAAGCCTCGTCGAGATACTCGCTGATTTTGGGCAGCTTCTCGATGATTGGCTGGTCCTCCGGCACCTTGCAGTCGAGCACGCGTAGGGGATTGGTTTCCGCCCGGCGCTGGCAGTCAGCGCACATTAGGTGCTCTACCGGCTTCAACGCCTCGCGCAGCGCCTGGTTGTAGCGCGCGCGATCTTCGGCGCAGCCCACCGAATTCAACTGCAACTGCCAGTCGCGCAATCCGACTTCGTCGAGCAGCGTGGCCAGCATCTCCAACAATTCCGCATCGCGCAACGGCGATTCGCTGCCGGCGCTGGGCGGCCCGATGATCTCTGCGTCGATCTGGTAGAACTGGCGATAGCGCCCCTTTTGCGGACGCTCGCGCCGGAACATCGGCCCGATGCAATACAGCTTCTGCAGCGTGCCTTTCTTGTCGAGACCGTGCTCAATGTACGCGCGCACCACGCCAGCAGTATTCTCCGGACGCAAGGTCAGGGACTGTGCCTTCTCGCTTTGCCCGCGGGCCTTGTCCTCCCAGGTGAACATCTCCTTCGTGACGATGTCGGTTTCTTCGCCCACGCTGCGCGAGAATAGCTGTGTGTCCTCGAATATCGGGGTGCGGATCTCGTGATAGTTGTAGCGCGCGAAGACATCGCGCACCTTCGCCTCCACCCGGTTCCATAGGTCGGTCTCGGGCGGGAGAAGGTCGCGAGTTCCACGGACGGCTCGAATCATTTTATTTCTTAAGTCACCTGCTCGGTTGGCCTGCGCTAACGATACGACTCACCCAATCGGAAACCCGGCCTCATCGTAGTCTTTGGAATCAAAAACAAACTCCTGACCTATGTCAACCGACTGAAGCTCAACAAGTCTGGCATCGGGGCTCGTAGCCCAACGCCACGGTTGCTTGTGCATCCCAAGGCGAGGATCGCCGTTACGGTAAAACCACGCTGGGATGGACCAGTGCCGCCGAGTACGACCCTCCGTTGTCAGCGTATGGACCGCCGGGTCAAAGCGACTGAACATCCCAGACGCCGGCAGCCCGATATCACGGCGACCAAGCATCAGGCGGTCGCTTTTGGAATGGGGTTTTGGAGCAACATAGATGGCATTCTTCTCGTTGTCATGGTGGCTGCTCGCTACGTGCGGGTGCTGCGCCGTCCAAGGCATTTCCCGCGCCACTCGCTTCCGGTCGCTCAACCCGGTCAATACGATCTTCTTCTCCACTTGCAGCCAACCGAAAACGGTGTGAATGTTCGGTGCGCCCCCCACGTACTCATATCTATGCGGAGTTTCCGCCCATCGCACCTTCCGATACCAACCGAAGAAGAGAAACAACGGGCGGTTTTTCGGATCAATCGGATCGTCAACCCCTTCAGTCCGCAATTGCGTTTCTTGCGGGCCGCTCTGGCCAAAAATAGGGCGCCAATTAGGGTCTCTCTTCGACAGCGCGCCGCGAACAAGATCAGGGTCGAGGTGCGGGGTGTCATCCAGTAGGCTTCTCTTTCTCCGTCGCAGCGATGAGATTAGCTCATGTAGATTGGTTCCGTTCCAGAGAATATCTGCATATGTACAAGTTGTCGCGTGCTCCAGAGCTATGGGTAGCGAGTAGAGACTGGAGCCACCGTCGTCGCCAAAGATTGGGCTTGGGACTCCGCCGTTGGAGCTATCGAATCCTTTGCGACTCAGGATGATTTTCATCGGGCCCCCCGCAACATCTACAGCTATTTTTTCAGCTCGGCTAGGTACTGCTCTTTGTATCCCAAATAATTCCGCGCGTAGCGCAGGATGGTATCGTCGCCGTCCAGCTTCTTACGGAACTTCCCCGGCACGCCCATCCACAGTGATCCCGGCTCTACGATCGTGCTCTCGGGAATCACCGTCCCGGCGGCAATGACCGATCCCGCGCCGATGCGCGCTCCGTTCAGGATAACGACGCCCATGCCAATCAGGCAGCGATCTTCCACGATGCAGCCGTGCAACGTGACCGAATGGCCGACCGTCACCCAATCGCCGACGACCACCGGCCACTGGTTGAGCATGCCGTGCAGCACGCTGCAATCCTGGATATTGCTGTTGGCGCCCACCCGGATGAAGTGAACGTCGCCGCGCAGCACGGCATTCATCCAGACACTGGCGTTCTCACCCAGCACCACGTCGCCGATCAGCTGCGCCGAATCGTCAACGTAACACGAGGCAGGGACGGTCGGGCTAATTCCTTTGTAAGAGCGGATCATTGTCTTGTCGTTAAGTCTTTGAAAATAACATGCGGGAAGGGTGAAGCGAAATGAAGCCAACCGTGGCTGCTTCATCAGATGCAGCTTAGTGAATGAAGGGCTCGCGGCTGGGCAGCGACTTCCCCTTGCCGGTACGCAAAAAAGGGACTTGCGAATTGTCTCTCCCGCAGAAGCAGCACCGCTATGGCACCAAAACGGTAATCAGGACGACACGCTTAAGTCCTTATGCATGAGTGGTCTACCAATCATCTACGACGTTTTCGTCATGGGCAAAACCGCGATCCTCGGATACAAAAGAAACAGGCTTCATTCGCCGTAATTGCGAGCCACGATCGCAGGTTCCACTTGATGCTACATAGCAGCGCCAACGTCAGTTCGCATTTCAGAGTCGAATCGACAACGGAAGAATCGGGGAATTGGATGAAGGCAGTTCGCCAGAAGACGGTGCTCTGTGTTGATGATGAGACCATCGGTTTGCGCGTGCGAAAGATCATGTTGGAGAACCACGGGCTGCGGGTGCTGACCGCCAGCGACGGGCAGCAAGGCATCGAACTGTTTGAGCAGAACAAGGTTGACCTGGTGGTGCTCGACTTCTACATGCCGGGGCTGAACGGGGGACAAGTAGCGGCCGAAATGCGCCGCCGCCGGCCCGGGGTCCCCATCATATTTTTGTCGGCATATTTTTCGCTGCCGGCCGATGCGCTGGAGATGGCCGACGCGTTTATTACCAAGGGCGAACCGCCAGAAGTCCTCATCGAAAAAATTGAGCAGCTAGCGTAAGCCGAAGGCAGCCTGTTGCCGACCCCTGTCTCGGCCACTGTTCCGGAACGTCTAAAGCAGTGCCCTGATACAAAACGATTAAACGATTTGCGCGATGGTTGTTAGCGCGCTTTATTCGCCCTTCCACTGATAGGCGTTGGGCCGTGGCAGTCCCACGTGCGCCAGCACGCGGTTGACGAACTCGCGCGCAATCTCGTCGGTCGAGACCGGGCGGAAGTAGAAGGCTGGGATGACCGGAAAGATGATGGCGCCCGCTTCCGCGGCCAGCGTCATGTTGCGCAGGTGGATAAGATTAAACGGCGTTTCGCGCACACACAGAATCAGCGGCCGGCGCTCCTTCAGGCAGACATCGGCGGCGCGCTCGATCAACTGGATCGCCATTCCATGGGCGATGCGCGCCAGGGTCCCCACACTGCAAGGCAGCACGATCATGGCATCCGTCTGGTAGGACCCGCTGGCCACGTTGGCCCCAATGTCGGAATTGTTCTGCTGACTGATTTTCTGCGAAGCTCGTCCCAGCAGCTTCATGACCAACTCGTTGCGGCCGGATATCTGAAGTTCCTCTGCCATCACCCGCAAGCCGCTGTCGGAGAGAATGAGGTTGACGGTGGCCACGCGCTCGTCGCGGTCCAGTGCATCCAGCAGGTGTTTGGCAAAGATGGAGCCGCTGGCGCCGGTGATGGCGACGGTCAGGGTTCGCGGCGCTGCAGGGGTGGACGCAAGCATCTAAGCTTCACATCGTAACACTCAGCCTTGATCTGCTCGACAACAGGGGCCAAGGATTCCGGGGCCAGGACTTGCAACCTGAGACTAGAAACTAGAAACTTGAAACTTGCATTGTTTACTAACCGCTAGCCACTAACCCCTGGCAACTGATTCTCATGACTTCTGACGCCATCAAGAAGCTGTTCGAGCAGGTGAAGAGAGGCAAGCTCTCTGCCGAAGAGGCGGTGCTGCGGCTGCGGCATCTCCCCTTCGAGGACCTCGGCTTTGCCAACGTGGACCATCATCGGACATTACGAGTTGGCATGCCCGAAGTCATCTTCGGGGCGGGGAAAACCCCGCGGCAGTTCGCGGAGATTTTTACCCGCCTGGCGCAACCCGGCCACAACGTATTGGCAACGCGTGCTTCGCCGGAGCAGTTTCGTGCGGTGAAGCGTAAGTTTCGCAAGGCTGAATTCCACGAGCTTGCGCGCGCCATTACGCTGACGCAGGACGAGACGGTTTATGGCAAAGGCACGATCGTCGTGGTTTCGGCTGGGACCAGCGACATTCCGGTCGCTGAAGAAGCAGTGGTCACCGCGCAAGCGATGGGCAATGAAGTGCAGCACATATACGACGTTGGAGTGGCTGGGATTCACCGTCTGCTGGCCCGCCGCGAGGCGCTGACCCAGGCGCGTGTCGTGATCGTCTGCGCCGGAATGGAAGGCGCGCTGCCCAGCGTGGTCGGCGGCTTGATAGGAGTACCCGTGATCGCGGTGCCTACCAGCGTTGGCTACGGCGCCTCGTATGGGGGAATCGCAGCGCTACTCGGCATGATGAACTCCTGCGCGTCGAACGTCAGTGTGGTGAATATCGACAACGGCTTCGGTGCAGGGTATGTCGCGTCGATCATCAACCGACTGAAATAGTTCGGTTGCTAGTAAGCGTGATGTTCCTAGCCCTCGCGCCTGCCTTAGGGCGTGATCTCCCACACCACACCGCAGCCAGAGCGACACGTTCCTGCTCCACCTTGCTGGGCAGTGCCGTAAAGGTTGCCGTTCGCGTCGAGGGCCACACCTCCGAAGGGATAACCGCCATCGCTGCCACCGCTGAAGGCATGTAACGAGGTATAGATCCAACTGCCGGCGACAGGCGTCAGTTTGAAAACTGCACCGAAGCCGTGATCGCCGCCTTCCTGCGTCGTCCCGTACAGATTGCCTAAACGATCCATCACCAGGGTGCCAGAGGGAAAGATGCCGGTACTGGAACCAAAGGTGTAGAGCAGATGAAAATTCCACGCGCCATCTGAGGCTTGCAGCTCGATAGCTGTACCGCCATTGCCGGCGCCGCCTCCACCAGCAGTCGTGTAGAGATTGCCTGACGGGTCGAAGATTACGCCTTCGCTAGGGTAAGTCCCATCCAGTTGATTATGAAAAGAGTAGAGAATGCTCTCTGTCCAGCCGGATTGGGTGGGTGCCAAGGAGAAAACCACACCTGGAAAGGCAGCAGTTCCGTAGAGATTACCCGACCGGTCGGAGATCACGCCGCCGCTCGGAACGCCTCCGTCATCGGCTCCAGTGAAAGCGTAAAGAACGCTCTCGTTCCACGTTCCCTCGGAGAACGCTAACTTGTAAACCACGCCGCAACCCAATCCTTCGCACGAGTATGGCGCACCCGCCCCGCCATCGGGTGTGGTGCCATAAATATTTCCCTGCTGGTCAACAGTAAGATCTCCCGCCGGGTAGAACCCGTCGGTATCGGCCGGGTCGGGGAAGGTGTGCAGCACGGTTTCTGTCCACGGGCAAAATGCGCTTTTGCAGGCCGACGCTGGAGGGCTAAGACTGAAGATTGTGCCAGCGTCATACGGGCCGCCGTTTAGGGTCGTGCCGTACAGGCCGCCATTGGGACCGAAAACCACTCGCGCTTGGGGATAGCGGCCGTCATTGTTGCCTCCGGCAAAACTGTAGAGTGGGCTGAGAAGCCAACTCGATCCCGAGTGCGTCAGCCTGAAAACCATACCGGAATTATGCGTGCCGCCGCCGAAGGCTGTGCCGTAGAGGTTTCCGGCTCTATCCAGTGTCAGCCCGGCCCCGGGTAGGGCCCCGTCGTTTCCTCCGGTAAAGGTATGCAGCACAGTGAATGTCTGCGCTGGTGCCGCCGGTACGCCGACGATGCTGAGGACAAGCATGATGACCACGACTGACATTGCAGTGTGAACGTGGTCTATAGTGTGGTTTTTCTCTGGGGGCGCCATGGTGATTCTCCTCCTAACCGCTGAAGCTGTATGAGTCCGGCTATGAAGGCGCAAGCAAAATCGGGGTGGCGCAGTCCCTCAACGCTAATCTCTCTGACCCGTCGACTCTCCGAACACCCGCTTGAAAATCTTGTCGACGTTACGCAGCGGACGCTGCAAATCAAAAGCGTGCTCCAGCGTCTCACGTTTTACTTTTGACGTGATCTCCGGATCGCCCAGAATCAGTTCGCGAAAATTCAAGTCTTCCTTCCACGCCTTCATGGCATTGGTCTGCACCAGCCGATAGGCGTCCTCGCGCAGTACCCCCGCTTCCACCAGGTCGAGCAGCAACTGCCCGCTGAACACCAGGCCGCCGGTCGATTCCAGGTTCTTCAACATGCGTTTGGGATAGACCAGCAGCGTGTCGATCAGATTGGTGGTCTTACTCAGCAGATAATCGACAAGGATCGTCGAATCCGGCAGGATGATGCGCTCAACCGACGAGTGCGAGATGTCGCGCTCATGCCACAGGGCGACGTTCTCCAGCGCAGCCTGCGCATTGGCGCGCACCACGCGCGCCAGGCCGCTGATTTGCTCGCAGGTGACCGGGTTGCGCTTGTGCGGCATGGCCGATGAGCCCTTCTGCTTTTCGCTGAAATATTCTTCCGCCTCGCGCACTTCGGTGCGTTGCAAGTGGCGGATCTCGGTGGCGATCTTGTCCAGGGTGGAGGCAATCACCGCCAGAGTGGCAACGTAAAACGCATGGCGATCGCGCTGAATCACCTGCGAGGAAACTGCCGCAACGTTCAGTCCCAGGCGCTGGCAGATCCTCTCTTCGTACTCCGGTTCAAGGTGGGCGGCATTGCCCACTGCTCCGGAGAGCTTGCCCACACGCATCTGCTCGGAAGCCATCTCGAAGCGCTCGATGTTGCGCTGCATCTCGGAGTACCAGTTGGCCAGCTTCAACCCGAAGGTAATCGGCTCGGCGTGAATGCCGTGGGTGCGTCCGATTGCGGGCGTGTCCTTGAACTCCCAGGCGCGGCGCTTCAGCACCTCGCGCAATTTCTTGAGGTCCTCGCGGATAATGCCCGACGCTTGCTTCACCAGCAGGGCCTGGGCGGTGTCGACCACGTCGTTGGAGGTCAGCCCGTAATGCAGCCAGCGCGACTCCGGGCCGACCTTTTCGGCGACCGCGGTGGTAAAAGCAATGACGTCGTGCTTAACTTCGGCCTCAATCTGGTTGATGCGCGCCAGGTCGAATCCGCCCTTTTCGCGGATGGCCTGGGCCGCGGCCTGCGGCACGATTCCAGCCTCGGCCAGCGTCTCCGTGGCGGCGACTTCCACCTCCAGCCACGTCCGGAACTTGTTTTCGTCACTCCAAATGTGCCCCATCTCGGGACGGGTATAACGGGCAATCAAGCGAGCTCCTTGGCAATCTGCGAATTTGGGGAAGGGAGACTCTTCATTGTAACTGTAGAGGGCAAAGGCGGTTTCGTTTTTCGAGCAGAGCTAAAGCTGCCGGAGTTCTCGCCGATGACTTAGGAGTGAAGAACGCCACTGCGCAAGAACCTGCGGCACCGAAAGCTGAACCCACTTTGAGGGAACGCCGACACGAGAGCCGGATACGTGTCCACATGCCCATGCGAATCATTTATCAGGGTTTACTGAATGAGGTTTCGCGAGACGGGCTCTGTACTGACATCAGCGAGGCAGGCATCGGCTTTCAAACCGACGCAGGGTTGTATGTTGGAGAAATCGTGGAGGTGGAGTTCCAGGACAGAATTGCAGCAGGCTTCCGCTTCCAGGTGAGGGTGCTCTATAAAATGAGGAACCACTTCGGCGCTTATTTTGTCTCGCCTGACGCCGCACCCAACGCGGGCCCAAAATAAAACAGGGGTCTCGCTTTCCGGTTTGTTGCGGCGGCAGGAGGAATTTATCCGTCCAAAACGTGACGCAGGCCTTCCGAGGATCAATCAGCCTTCGTCCATGATCCCCAGAAGTTCGGCCATTTCCTCGTACAGAAATCCCTCTCCGGGACGATAGGGCTGCACCCACCTGCCATCAATCACAAACTGTGGGATGGCGCGCTTGCCTGCGTGACGGATGACCTCGTCGGCCGCGCCTGGTGTGGCCTCGATATCAATCTCGGTGTAGCAAATGTTGTGCTTGTCCAGAAACCGCTTGGCAGTGCGGCAATCGGGACACCAGAAGGACGAATAGACCAATAATTCCATAGTTTCCAGAGTTGTAAGAATTCCGATACGCAGTCAGTGATTCACCGAGTGGCCGCAGTCAAAAAGGAGAGCGTTTCCGCTCCCCTTTTGCTTCGTTCACTGCTCTAACACTAGTTACTATACAGCAACACACCCTCGGTCTTCTCCTCGCCAACCGGGCGATAGAAGAGCTGGTTGGTTTCCAGGTACACCTCGATGAAGGTGGGCCGCTGCGCGAATGTGCCCTGGATGAGCGCCTCCGACAGCGGGTCTTCGATGTACTTTTGCAGCGCCCGGCGCAATGGACGCGCGCCGTAGCTGCGATCGACAATAGTCTGGTCGAGGATCCACTTGCGGGCCTCTTCGGTGACCGTGACCGTGATGGCACGTTGCGCCAGGTTCTGGTTCAGCTGCTGCACCATCAACTCCACGATCTGGATCAGGTCGACTTCGTTCAGCGCGTTGAAGATGATG
The DNA here is from genome assembly GCA_963728805.1 of uncultured Acidobacteriaceae bacterium. Classification (GTDB taxonomy): domain Bacteria; phylum Acidobacteriota; class Terriglobia; order Terriglobales; family Acidobacteriaceae; genus Bog-257. Next base: position 237,146 of record CAVSLE010000006.1, on the reverse strand, counting down.
ACTTCGTCGAGACGGTTTAGGAACTCGGGGTTGAAGGTGCGCTTCACCTCGTTCTTCACCATGTCTTCGACCTTGCCCGAGATGGTATCTTCCTTCTCCGACTGGAAGCCCATGCCGGTGCGCTTCTGCAAATGACGCGCGCCGATGTTCGAGGTCATGATGATGATGGTGTTCTTGAAGTCCACCGTATTGCCCAGCCCATCGGTGAGCTGGCCGTCCTCGAACACCTGCAACAGGATGTTGAACAGATCAGGGTGCGCCTTTTCTACCTCATCCAGCAGCACGACGGAATACGGAGCGCGCTTTACCCGCTCGGTCAACTGGCCGCCCTCTTCATAGCCGACATATCCGGGAGGCGATCCGATCAGTTTCGACACGGAATGCTTCTCCATGAACTCCGACATGTCGAAGCGCACCAGCGACTTCTCGCTGCCAAACATGAACTGCGCCAGGGTGCGCGCGACTTCGGTTTTGCCGACACCCGTTGGTCCCAGGAAGAGGAACGACCCAATGGGGCGGTTGGGGCTCTTCAAACCCGCACGCGAGCGGCGAATGGCGCGCGACAGCGCTGAAATGGCGCGGTCCTGCGAAATCACCCGCTTGTGCAGCTCTTCTTCAATGCGCAACAGCTTCAGGCTTTCTTCTTCCTTGATGGAGGCGATGGGAACACCCGTCCAACGCGAAACCACGTCTTCGATATCTTCGCGTCCCACCACCCCGGTGGACGACTCGTCGAGGTGATACTTCTCGCGCAGCGCGCGCAGGTTCTCGCGCTCTTTGCGTTCCTCGTCGGAGTAGAAGCGGGCCTTCTCGAACTCGTGATTGGCGATGGCATTTTCCATGCGATGCACGATGAACTTGATCCGCTTCTGCACCTCGGTGATGTCCTCGGGCAGGGAAGTCTGGCGCAGCTTCACGCGGGCGCCTGCCTCGTCGATCAGGTCGATCGCCTTGTCAGGCAGGAACCGGTCAGGCAGATAGCGGTTGGAATGCGAAACCGAGAAGGTGATGGCGTCGTCGGTGTAGGTGACGGCGTGGAACTTCTCGTAGCGTTCCTTGATGCCGAACAAAATCTTGACTGCATCCACCTCATTCGGAGGCGGGACCTTGACCGCCTGGAAGCGGCGTTCCAACGAGCGGTCCTTCTCGATGGACTTGCGATACTCGCCCGGGGTGGTAGCGCCGATGCACTGAATTTCGCCGCGCGACAACGCCGGCTTCAGGATGTTGGCGGCATCCAGCGAACCTTCCGCTGAACCGGCGCCCACCAGGGTATGCAGCTCGTCAATGAAGATGATGGAATTCTGCGACTCCATCAACTCCTTCATGATGGTCTTCAGGCGCTCTTCGAACTGGCCGCGATACTTGGTGCCGGCCACAATCAGGGAAAGATCGAGCGCCAGGATACGTTTGTCGGCCAAAAACGACGGCACTTCGCCGTCGGCGATGCGCTGGGCCAGACCTTCAACGATGGCCGTTTTGCCCACGCCGGGCTCGCCAATCAGCACTGGATTGTTCTTGGTGCGGCGGCACAGAATCTGCACGACGCGCTCCAGTTCGGCATCACGGCCGACCAGCGGGTCGAGTTGATTGTCCATCGCCGACTGCGTCAGATCACGGGAAAACTCGGAGAGCAGCGAGGACTCGCGCGAACGTTGCGACGGCTGCGCCTTCTCCTGCGAGGTGCGCGCCAATTCTTCGCGAATCGTTGACAGGCGCAATCCGCGCTCATGCAGGATTTCGGCCGCGAAGCATTTCTCTTCGCGTAGCAGGCCCAGCAACAGATGTTCGGTACCGATGTGCTTGTGCGATAGCCGCTCGGCTTCCTCAGCGGCGTAGGCGAGCACACGCTTGCACTCGTTGCTCAGGGGCAGGTCCACGGAGGTTGAGACCTTCTCGCGAATGGTCGTGTGGCCCTCGATCTGCTTGCGGATAGATTCCACCGAAGCGTGCGACCGAAGGAACCGATTGGTGAGCGCCTTGTCTTCGCGCAACAAACCCAGCAGCAGGTGCTCGGTTTCGATGTAAGGAGAACCGAACTGACTGGCTTCGTAACGTGCGAAGAAAATTACTCGCCGGGCCTTTTCCGTGTACCGTTCAAACATTGAGCCTCTCCAAGGACCCTGCGGAACGTCTCCCTCAGTGTAGGAACCGTCACCCGCATCGTCCCGTTGACTGCCACCCTTGATCGTGGGCCAGCAAAATTCTGTGGCCGACCCGTAAGGACCTCATCGGTCCTTTTCCTTACTACGTACAAACCCGTCTACTGCCCGCTGGTTGCATCATGCCAGCAATGACTGCGGCGACACTTCGACGACCCGCCCACGCTCTAATCGCAATACACGATCGCAGCGCCGTGCAAACCCAAGATTATGAGTAACGATGAGCGAGGTAAGACGATAGCCGCAATGTAGCTTGGCGATCAAATTAAAAACCACGTCCGCCGTCCGGGTGTCGAGGTCTCCCGTAGGCTCGTCAGCCATCAGGATCTTCGGCCGGGTGACCAGAGCGCGGGCCAGCGCCACCCGTTGTTGCTCTCCACCAGACAACTCGCCGGACCGATGATTCGCTCGGTCCGTTAAACCAACCTCCTGCAACCAGTGCAGGGCTTGCTGCTCAGCTTCCCGACGTTTCCCGCCGCGCATTAACAACGGCATGGCTACGTTCTCAACCGCAGTAAACTCCGGCAGCAAATAATGAAACTGCCACACAAATCCGAGTTCGCGACTGCGGAACTCTGCCGCATCCTCTTCCGAGAGCTTCCCCAAATCAACTTGGGCGAAGTATACGTCACCTTCGGAAGGCCTATCAAGCGCTCCGAGGATGTGCAACAAAGTACTTTTGCCGGCACCAGACTCGCCAACAATCGCCAGCATCTCGCCGGTTTGCACCTGGAATGACAAGTTCTCAAAGAGCACTAGATCGGAGTCGCCCGAGCGGAACACCTTTTTCAGGTTCTGCGCTCGTAACAGCACGTCTTGAACAATTGGATGCAGGTGCGCTCCTGCGCGTCACAAATTCCGGCCAGGTTGCTGCAACCAAGCCCGATTCGGAACTCAGTATGTAGCCTGCCTACAGGAATTAAATCACGTCCAGGCTGCGAAGTCAGTGACTCTTGCGCCGGATCTGGTAATAAACCGGTTTCGTCTTGGGTTTTGGAGGGGGCACGGTCTCGCGACAGCAGTCAATCCCGCGCTTCCAGGCCGACGGCGGGCAAACGAACCTGAAATCTGGTATCGCCCGGGGTCGAGGTCACATTGATTGATCCGCGATGCTTGCGCACGATGCGCAGCGTCGTGTCGAGCCCCAAACCTGTGCCTTGTCCCACTTCCTTCGTGGTAAAGAACGGCTCGAAGATGCGCGGCTGAATGTCTGGCGGGATTCCCGTCCCCGAATCTCCAATCTCCACCACGGCGCAGTCTCCTTCCAGAAACGTCCTGATTCGCAGCTCGCCCTGGCCGTTCATGGCATCAACCGCGTTATCAATCAGGTTGGTCCACACCTGGTTGAGCTCGCTGCCATAGGAGTTCACCAGCAGAGGCGTAGGGTGGTAATCGCGCTTAATAGTCACGCCCTTTTTCAGCTTGTGGCCCATGATGATCAACGTGTTCTCCAGGCCCTTGGTCAGCTCAACATCCTGTACTGGGGCCTGATCCATATACGAATATTCCTTAATCGCGCGCACCAGATCGGAAATCTTGGAGGTGCTGTCCTCCAGCTCGCCAAGCAGGTCATTGATCTCAACCAGCGCCGAGACCCTCTTAAGCGCAGGCTCCGCCACTTCGCCCCGCACACCGCTGAGCATGAGATTGAGAGGACCGGATTGCACACCAGATTCCACCAGTGCCGACGCATACTGCCAGCCATCCTGAATTCCATGTTGATGCAGTATTCCCTCGATCTCATCCTGCAGCTCACTCGCCTTGAGCACGTCGGTTTCGGGCGCTTCAACGCAGCATGTGGACTCGAAGCTCTCGATGGCGGTCGTCTCGCCCGAAGTCAGTTCGAGGGCTTCCAGTGTGCTGGTCGAACTGCGAAACTCAGCCACCGACTGGCGTAGGCGTTCGGCAGCGCGCCGCGCCGCAGCCGCGGGATTGTTCAATTCGTGAGCCAGCCCGGCTGAGAGCTTGCCCAGCGCGGCCAGTCGATCGCGCTGCTGCTCGCCTCGCGTGGCCTCTCGCGTCCGATCTACCATTTTTGCTACCAGGCGGCGGCCCAGTTCCGGCAGGTGGCTGAGCAGGTCATCGAACTCGGCAGCCGGAAATACCAGGATGCGCGATGGTTGCACAGCTCTGCCGGTGCCCGGAAAGACCTTCATGCGCGAGTATGGCAGCACTCCGGAAACCGTTCCCGCGTGGGTGGTAAATACGTTTTCGTTTGCTCCCTCAAATCGCGCCTGCAGTTCGCCTTCCAGCACCACAATCATCTTGTCCGCAGGATCGCCGGCACAAACATAAATCTCCCCGGGTTGAAAGCGGACCTCGGTTGAATGCTCGAGAAACCAGTCCAGTTGCTCGTCAGGAAGATCGTGGAAGACCTCCACGGTGCGAAGCTGTTCTCGGGTGACGTTCGACATGGGCTACACCTTCGCCATATAACGATGGATGAACTGCACCGCAATTGCTCCCTCGCCTACCGCCGAGGCCACGCGCTTGATGGAGCCGTGCCGTACATCTCCCACCACAAACACGCCCGGCACGCTGCTCTCCAGCAGAAAAGGATCGCGGTCAAGTTTCCAACCCGCGGGAAGTTTTCCGTCTTTCACCAGGTCAGGCCCGGCCAGAACAAAACCCCGTTCATCGCGGGCAACCGTCCCTTCCAGCCAGTCCGTCCGGGGCAGCGCGCCGATAAAAATGTACATGGAGCTGGCCGGCACCCGCTCCACGGTGTTGGTGTCGGAACATTGCACCGAAATCTCCTCCAGGTGCGTCTCGCCGTGGACTTCGATGACGGCGGCATGCGTCCACACCTGGATATTAGGTGTCTTCTCGATCTGGTCGATGAGGTAGCGGGACATGGTTGCAGATAGCGAGTCGCCGCGGACCAGCATGAACACCTTGTCCGCATACTGCGCAAAGTTAAGGGCAGCTTGCCCCGCTGAATTTGCGCCACCTACCACGTAGACAGTCTCACCTCTGCAAGAGATCGCCTCCTGACTACCGCCTCCGTAATAAACGCCCGCACCTTGCATGCGGTCGATGCCCGGAACCTCCAGCTTGCGCCATTGAACCCCGGTGGCGATCAACACAGCGTGACAGGAAATCTCGTTGCCATCGCCCAGCTTGAGAATTCGGTACGGACCTTCCGCGCGCAGCTCCACGACTTCTTGCGGCGCCAAAATTTCCACTCCGAAGCGTTGCGCTTGCATCACCGCACGGCGCGCCAGGTCGCCGCCGCTCAGGCCCGACGGAAAGCCAAGATAGTTTTCGATTCGCGAACTCAGGCCGGCCTGTCCGCCGGGAGCTTCGCGGTCGATCATGACCGTCTTCAGTCCCTCGGAGGCTCCGTACACTGCTGCCGCCAAGCCTCCCGGACCTCCGCCAACGATTGCGAAGTCATAGAACTGGGTATCGGCCCGCGTCTTCAGTCCAATTTTCTCGGCAAGCTCGGCTGGGCTCGACTGAAACATGCGGGTGCCATCGGGAAACAAGGTCAGCGGCAACTTTGCGGCGTCATCCCCGACGGATGCAACCAACTGCTTCACTTCTGGATCTTCGGCCGATAGTTCAACGTCGATCCACTGATAGGGGACGTGGTTCCTCGCCAGAAAATCGCGCACTTCGTACGCCTTCGACGACCATCGCGTCCCTAACACGCGAATGCCCTCGTAAGCAGGGCGGTAAGACGCCGTCCAGTCTTCCAGTAGATCGTCGATGACCGGATACAGATGCTGGCTCGGGGGGTCCCAGGGTTTCAGGAAGAAATAATGAACGTTGACCTCGTTAATGGCGTTGATGGCGGCGCCGGTGTCGGCATAGGCGGTCAGCAGCGCCCGCTTGGCGTCGGGATAAACTTTTCTGGCCTCGTTCAGAAATCCGATGCCATCCATCTGCGGCATTCGCTGGTCGGCCAGCAGCAGTGCCACCGCATCGTTGCGCACCCTCAGTTCGCGCAATAGTTCCAGACCAGAATCGCCCGACTTCGCGCGGAGCACGCGATATTTTTCGCCGTATCGAGCCCGCAGGTCCCTCTCGATTGCTTTCAACACGTTGGGATCGTCATCAACCGTCAGCAGTGTCGGTTTGGCCATGCCCAATTCACCTTTCTCCGTTTACCGGCAGCGTTGCTTTTTTCTTAGATAGAAGAATAGGGTCGCAGGACTCTCAATAGGAAATGAAGCGCAGGTATCGGACATGACCGCCGGCTGTCGTCTGGAGCCGATGAGCTGCGGGTATCTTGAACCTTATTTTGCGACGCTATTCATATCGCAGGGCTTCGGCGGGCAGAACGCTGGAGGCCGACCACGACGGGTACAGGGTCGCAATGAAAGAGACGCCAATGGCGATGATGGCCACCAGGACTCCGTCGATGGCGCGCGGGGCGAACGGCACGTAATCGATGGAATAAACTTCGGCGGAAAGCGACACCAGGTGGTAATGCCCGGCCGCCCAGGAGAGCAGATAACCGGCGATCAGACCCAGCACCGTACCGATCACGCCGATCAGGATTCCCTGATAGATAAAGATGCGCCGGATCTGCCGTTTCTTGGCGCCCATCGAGACCAATACCGCGATGTCGCGCGTCTTCTCCATCACCATCATGATCAGCGAGATCAGGATATTCAGCGCGGCGACAAACACAATCAGTCCGATGGTGATAAACGTCACCACCCTCTCCAGCCGCAGGGCATGGAAGATGGCGCGGTTCTGCTCCATCCAGTTGGTTGACATGAAACCCTTGCCGGCCGCGGCTTCCAGCTTCTGCGCGATCTCCGGCGCCTGGTAGATATCGTCGATCTTGAATTCCAGCACGGAGACAACGTCGCCCAGGTCGAAGAGTTTCTGCGCGTCGAAAAGGGAGATGAAGGCCCAGGTACTGTCGTACTCGTAAAAACTCGACGAGAAAATTCCCGTAACCTTGAACCGCTTGTACTTGGGAACGATGCCGAACGGCGTGAGTTCGCCTTGCGGGCTGGTGACGGTCACCAGCGACCCCACCGTGGCGCCCAGTTGGTCAGCCATGTCTTTGCCAAGGATAATCGGCGGCAGGGAAGCGGTGATGCTCGCGGAGAGCGGATTGGGTTCGTCGGGGTCGGGAGGGGAACTGGTGCCCTCATCTTCCTTGCGCATCTCGAGACTGTCGGCTGAGCCGCTCTTAACGGTATCGAGAATGTCGCTGACTTTGCGTTCGTCTGCAGGAATGATGCCCTTGAGAATCGCGCCCTGGGCACGGGCCCCACGCGAGATCAATACCTGCTCGTAAATGGCAGGCGCAGCGGCCAGCACGTGCGCCTGCTTCTGCAATCGCGACAGCAGATCTTGCCAGTTGCGGATGCCATCGCTTTCCACGCGCAGCAAATTGATATGCGAGGTCGAGCCCAGCAGCCGCTCCTGTAAGTCCTGGCGAAATCCGTTGTTGATGGCCAACGCGATGATGAGCGAGGCGACGCCCGCCGCCACTCCGACGATGGAGATGACGGTGATGACACCGATGACGGCCTGACGCCGTTTGGCCCGTAAGTATCGCGCCGCGACAAAGAGCTCAAATTGCATGTGGAAAGCTCAGTGAAGGTTCATTGTAGCGAAAAGTGGGTTGGACGCGGATTTGCAGGGCTGAGCGGCATACTTGCGCGCTCAATCGTTTCCAACTCTTGGCGCGACGGCCGGCACCCGCTTGCGGTAGGCGCGAAATGTCTCGCCAAAGCGCGCTTCCAGTTCGCGATCTTCCATGCGGATCATTATCGCTCCGGTCATCACGGCAAAACCCGTCAGCGCGTACAGCGCGACCAACCCCGTGCCGATGCACCAGCCGATAATTTCGCAGAGATGAGCCAGGTAAATAGGATGGCGCACACGCGCGCGAATGCCGGTTGTAATCAGCTGCTGCGGATGACGGTCAGGCTCCAGTTCGGCCAGGCCGGAGACCTTGGCGCGGTCGAATTTATGAAACGCCGCGCGATATATCGAGAACCCCAGCAGAAAGAACAGGGCGGCCGGGGCCCAGGCAAACCAGGTCGCATAAAAGTGAGCGAAGCGAAACGGCCACATCAACAAGGATGTACTCGCGATGAATCCGCCCCACAGCGGCATGATGAAAGCGTAGGCGAGGCGACCGCGCGACCGCCAGCGCTGCGCAAACGGATGCACCACAAACCAGAACAGTGGAATGGTTCCGTACACTGAGCAGACCAGCAGAGCGACAACGTCGACAATAGCGCGAGGACTCATGCAAGGGTTTGAAGGGGCACAGCTTCAGCCGCCCCGTAAGGTGCCCTATGAGTTTGGCGGAAAAAGTCTGAAATCCGCCCGGGTAGTGCGGGCCTTCAGGCCCGCGTTAAACAGTGATCTATGAGAACGGGCTTTAGCCGCTGAGGGCACTCTGCTTTTCGAAAACGCCGCGAACGCGATTATTAGCGATATCGAACCACGTACCCGGGCCTAAAGGCCGATTTCCCATCAGCTCGTTTGACGCGGCGCTGAAGCGCCGCACTACCCGAACATCGCTTTCTTCAGCACCCTCCTGAAGGTGCGCCCCGTCATTCAAATGCTCGTTACCGTCCGCCCGCTGCTCTCACCACGCCCTTGCTGATGCCCACGTTGTCGAAGCGATCGTACACGCGGACCACAAGCGTGTGTTCCTCAGCGCCGCTGACGCGCTTACCAGCATCCATCTTGTTCGCATCAGCACTGGCCGTCTGAATCGGCACCGTGAAATCGTAGCTCTCAACTTTGTAGTCGGAGATCTTTCCCACCGGGTCGACGGTTTGCCAATCGCCCGCGTCCAGGGAGTACTCGGCGTGGCTGATAGGCGAGAAGCTGTCCACCGCGCGGAACGTCACGTGCAGCTTGTCGCCTTCGACCTTGGTGCTTAGCGACTCAATGTGAGGCGGAGTGTTGTCCACTTCGAAGCGCGGGCTGGTACTCTTGCCCGTCAAAGCGTCTTCGGGCGAGTGCGACGGTGCATCCGAGGCGACTACCTGAATGGTGTAGCCGCCATCGGGGAACAGATCAGAGTCGAGGTTGACGAACCGATCTTCGATGCCGTCGTTCAGCAGCTTCCAACGAGTCTCGCCGTCACCGCGGTAGTAGACGCTATACACGAGCGAGTCGTCATTTTCATCCTGCGCCTTCCACTTCACAGCAATGGAATGTTTGTCGTGGATCATGGGAATGGGAGGGGCATAAGGATTGACAGTGGAACCCTCCGGTTCGGTGTGGGTACCCGCCGGAACGCGCGAGCCGACAACGACGGTAACCTCGTCCACCTCGGGAGCGACGTTCTTGGGCAGGTAATATAAGATTACGCTCTCGATGGTCGCGGCTGGGTTACCGGGATGCAGCACCACCTTCCATTGAATGAAGCGCGCGGGAGGGGCATCCACGGGAAGGTCTTTCTGCAAATTGACCTGCTTCCACAGGCTCCAGTTGCGGTCGGGATTGTCCACGTTACCGCTGCGCGCGAACAGCTCGAAGGTGCCGCTGGCGCGAACCTCCACTCGACCCCACTGGGAAAAGTTTTTCGCGTCGAAAACATCGCTCTCGTAGCTGCCCTCCTCCACCGGCTTCGCTCCAAGCAGAAAAACCTTTCCCAGATTGCTGGTCGCGGCGTACAGTCCGCCCTTCGGCGCGCGGGCGAAGGCCGTCACCTGGTTGGCGCTGGCCTGGGTCAGGTCGGTGTATTGACTGCCATGAATGACAAAAATCTTCCCGCGATTGCCCGTGCCGGCCAGCAAATGTCCCGCCTGGTCGAAGGCGAGCGCATAGACCAGGTCTTCGTGCGACGACCATATCGTTTTCGGCGAACCGTCGGCCGCAATTCTGTACACCTCAGACCCGCCAACGTTGGTCAGGTTGGGGTAGGGAATGGCTGCGAACGTAGAGGCGCCTGGGGTCGCCGAACCGCTGCTGGTCCCGGTGGGTGACGCTGTGGAAGCAAAGGGAACGCTGCTTCCCGGAGCCAGCGGCTGGGTTGTGCCGCGCTTCTCGCCAGCGCCGGCTGCGTAGATGTCGCCGTGCACATCCACGGCAAGAGCGGTGATCTCCTTTTTCGGTGCGCTGTACAGTACGAAAGCTTCACCACTGGGAGAGATGCGATAGATGAGTCCACTGCCGTCAGTGCCGGCGATCAGGTTACCGGCGTTATCGAGATCGAGAGCGCGGATTTGCGCCTCGTCGCTCTTGAAGAACAGCCCGCCGTTCCCGTCGCGGTCCACCCGGAAGATCTCGCCGCGATCGCCGGTGCCGATGTACAGTCGTCCCTGGCGGTCGAGTGCCAGCGCCCAGATGTATTTGGTTTTGGGATCGAAGAAGACGCTGGCGGTATAACTAGAATCGACGGCCACCGACAGCCGCGGAGATTCGCCCGCAGCACCTGGTTTGCCACCTTCCTGAGCTGCGGCAACCTCCGCCGTGGTGTGCGATCCCTCAGGACTCTTTCCCGGAGCCGGGCCGCCGTGGACGATCTTGTACACCTTGCCATCCGGCGAGGTTGCCGCATAGATGGCGCCACTGGCGTCCACCACCAGCGCCTGCACCTGAAGCTCTTGCGGAGCAAAAATGATGCTGGCTTTGCCGTCGGGAGTGAGCCTATAGACGCGCGCCGGCGATCCGGCCGCCGCATAGGCATTGCCCTCGGCGTCGGCAGCGAGGTCCCAAAGATAGGTGGACGGTGAGGTGTACAGCGCGCTAAAGGTAGGTGCGAGAGTAAGCGTTCCGTCGCTGCCGATGGCGACACCGCGGCTGGTACCTTTTTCGAATTCGTCGTACTTGGTCTGCTGCCAGGTGCGCGTTCCTTGTGCCCAACCCATTGCCGCAAGTAACAGGCAGAACAGCGCCAGTCGAAGTACTTTCATCATGAGTCCTGATTGGCCAATCGGCAGGAATAACAAGAGCGTAACACAGGCAGTGCGGGGAATCGGGCGGAGTTGAAGGCAAACGGCGGGCTCAGATCCCGGCTTCCAGCAGAACGCTCACAGGTCAATCTTGCGCGGGCGTCCCGTGAGGCGTTTGACTTTGCCCCCAAACCGCGCAGGGGAGAAGCGGCAAAGAATTCGGCCAGGTTGCCTTTCCGCTTCGTCTTGCAATCCCGTTTCGGTTGCGCACCGTTCGATTTGGCCTTATCTGCCACCTTGCACTCCGATTCCTACCCTCTCACCGAACACGCGAGAAGGGTGGAGTACCCAACTACTGGCAACTGACCACTGACAAGTGGCTACTGATTCCCCTACTTGATCGTCAGCGTGATGATCTGCGAACCGGTCACCACGTAATCTACGGGCGTGGACGCTTCATCCACGGCGGACTCGCCCACGACGATCATGTCCTGCGTACCGCGCATGCCATCCATCACGTTCATGACCGACAGCGGCAACGTTGGCATTACCTTATCGTCCACCATGGCCTGCGGGTTGGCCTCCAGCAGTGAGACGTAAAGCTCAGAGTTGGTGTGCTCTTTGTTGAGCAAGGCTATGGTCGAGCCCAGATCGAGCCGCCGGCTCATTGGCCCCGAGACGCGGCGCGTCTTGTCGAGAGTGTCGCCGTCGCTGACCAGAATGCGCAGTGTGCCCTTGGGCGTGGAGGTTGGAATCTTTACCGGGATCTGGCGAACAATGCTCTCTCCGCGATAGGGGCGCAGCAGGGTCTCGATGGTAATTTGATCTCCGGGACGGGCTTCAGTGACGTTGGTGCGAGCGGTTTCAAGCCGCGCCGAGCGGCGGTCGGGAACCAGGTCGAAGGTCAATTCGACCCCTTCGATCTTGGGAGTTGAGTAAGGATTCTCGAAAATCCGGCTGAAATGTTCGCCGATGGCAAGTGCAATGCCATATGCCGTCGGCGTGGAGCCGTCCAGCGGCGCATACATATTCTGCACGCGCAGCTTGGGATAGCCGAGAACGTCGATGTCGCCGCGCAAACGATAGGTCGTGTCCTCGCCGTATTCGTTCATTCCCTGGATGGCATTGAAGACAGTCGCCATCATTGCCGCCGGCGTGACCTTGGCATTGTTCAGTACTTCGTAGTGAAACTGCTTGGGATGGGAGACCCCGTTGAAGGTGAGGGTCACCGGAATCATGTGCGGTTCGCGATCGAAGCGTCCCATGATGCCGGCGCGGCGGTCCTGTACGAAGGCGCCCACCGGCTCGGTGGTGTTGACGATCTTGAAGGAATTTTGCGGCGACGGCAGGGTGGCAAGTACGGTCGCCTTGGTCATCGGCATATCGACGCTCCCAGATTGCAGCAAGGGATGGCCGCATGCCAGCAGATGGGTGTCGTCCAGATAAGTGACGGTACATGTGCCGGCGATGTTCATATCACCCCGCACCAGGATGGCACTGACCGCCGAGCCTGGAACCAGCGGTTCCGGCTGCTTATCATTGCTGACCGAACCGGTTCCCATGACCGGGACGACTCCGACGGAAGCAAAATCCCTCGAGAACAGCCGCAGCGTGGTTTCGCTGAATCCGGTGAAGACCAGCGGAGTGTCGATGGGCCTCAGCAGGTTTGCATAGCCTGGATCGGGCTGGTCTGCAGAGGGGGACAAGCCGGGCCCGGAAGTTCGGGTTGCCGATTGCGTCCCATCAGGCGCACGGCGCGCCTCTTCCGCGGGTGACTTGTCCATGGCATCAATTTCGAGCATGGAACTGGCCGGAGTGATACCGGCGATCGGCTCTTTGGAAAACTCCCCAATGCGATAAGCGATGGCGCCGACGAGTTTACCGTCGATGTAAACCGGGCTGCCGCTCATGCCCGCGACCACGCCGAAGTACTCAACCTTCTTGCCGTGCAGGCGCGCCAGAATGACGTCAGATTTCGGGCCGGCCATATTGCGCAGCACGCCGAGAATCTCGACCTCCATCGCTTCCGGAGTGACGCCCTCGAAGACGGTATAGGCCACGCCATGCATTCCGGCCTTGACCTGGTCTTCAGGCATGATTTGGATTTTGGGCTTTTCGGCCGCGAAGGCGGCCAGAGATATGACACTGAGCAATACGAGCGAGACGGCGTTGCGCAAGATGTTCCTCATCCCTTACTTAAGCCGACGTGCGGCTTTGCCACGAATGGCCACTCCGGCCCACTGAGAGAGCCACGACTGGCGCAATTGACTGCGGCAGTACCCAAACGTTAGCTGCTGAGCACTTTTCTGCCGGCCGCAGCGAGTCAAAGATGCTGAATTTGCATTTATACTAGCAGACAGTCCGTCCCAAGAGGCACCCTGATGTTTTCCGAGAAACACCTTAGTTATTCTGATATTTCACCTGCCCGGCTTAGTTCCCTAATTGTGGCGGTCATCGCCCTGGCGGCGAGCGTGTTTTGTTTTGCTGTACCGGCGCGCGCCCAGTCCTCCAGCGGCACCGATGCAGGCGCGCAAACCCAGGCGCAGCCGAGCAAGAGCCAGCAAGAGCAGATGCCTGCCGAAGCAGGTGGGCCGGAGGGTGGGACCGGTTCGGTTGCCGTGCCTAAGAAGAAGGAAGGCGAAGAGGCGCCTCCGCCACCCAAGCCGAAATCGTCCAGCGACAATCCGCAGTACTCATTGCACGTTGATGTTCCGGTGGTGAGCGTGGACGCGCGCGTGTTGCAAAAGGACGGGCGTCCCCTGGCATTGCCGGAACAAGCCGCTAAGGAGCATTTCAAGGTTTACGAGGACGGCGTTGCCCAGCAAATCCAGAGCGTCACCATGAGCAAGGCGCCCATCACCGCCGTCCTGCTGGTGGAGTTCGCGGCCGGTAATTACAACTTCATGTACGACGCGCTGAATGCCTCGTATGCGTTTGCCTCAAGTCTGCAACCGCAGGACTGGGTTGCAGTCGAGGAATTCGACATGAAGACGCGTATCCTGCTGGACTTCACCCAGGACAAGCAGGCGGTCTTTGGGGCCATCAACAAGATGCAAATTCCCGGCATGCGCGAGACCAATATTTTCGACGCCATGTACGATACGCTCGACCGGTTGGAACGTATCCAGGGGCACAAGGAGCTGGTCATCGTCGCCAGCGGTCGCGATACCTTCAGCAAGATCACCCTCGACACCATTCTCAAGAAGGTCAAGGCGACGCCCAACGTGACCATCTACACCATTTGCACTGGCCGAGCCTTCCTGGAATATATGGATGCCGTGGCTGGCCAAGGTACCGAAGGCTCGATGGTCAGAATGGATTACCTTCAGGCTACTAACCAGATGGCCGCTTTCGCCAGAATGACCGGAGGCCGCAGCTACGCTCCGCGCCTGATGGGTGAATTGCCGGATATTTTCCGCGAAGTCGCCCAGGCGATCCGTAATCAATACACCATCACGTATAAGCCAACCAACACCAAGCAAGATGGCACCTACCGCAAATTGAAGGTCGAACTGGTTGGGCCTGACAACAAGCCGCTGGTCCTCAAGGACGAGAAGAACCACGACATCAAGTATCAGATTTTGGCCCGCGAGGGCTACACCGCCAAGCACGAGGTGGAATAGGTCGCAGGCTTCGCCGTCGTGCTACCCTCTTGTTTTCCGTCAAAAAGTAAAGGGCCTGCGCTCCCTGGCAGATGCCCGTGGAGCGCCGTGAATGAGATCTGCCCGAAAAGTCCTTAAATCTGTTATTAAACTGGTTGCAGTTGGCGCGTGTGGCTTGGCACTGTTGGCTACCGAGGCGCAGGAACCGCCGAAACAAGAGATGCACGGCATCAATGTCGCCAACATGGACCGCTCGGTCAAGCCGGGCGATGACTTTTATCGGTATTGCGACGGCGACTGGATTAAGCGCACCGAACTTCCGCCTGACCGGGGCCGCCTGAGCGTGTTTTCAACCCTTGCCGACGTGAGCGACAAGCAGACTGCCGCCTTGGTTGAAGAGGCCGCCAAAAGCGGCGGGGCTGCCAGCTCCAGCGCCCGCAAGATCGCCGACCTCTACAACTCGTACATGGACGAAACCGGCATCGAAGCCAAAGGTCTGGCGCCACTACAGCCGCATCTCAAGGCCATCGCCGCCATCAGCGATAAGAAAGCTCTGGCGTTCGCTTTAGGAGAAACACTGCGGGCCGACGTTGACGCGCTGAATAACACCAACTTCCATACCTCGCACCTGTTTGGATTGTGGGTGGCTCCCGGCTTCAACGATTCCGATCGCTATGCACCTTACCTTCTGCAAGGCGGCCTGCAGCTACCTGATCGCCAGTACTACGTTTCCGACAGCGAGCCCATGCGTGACATCCGCGCCAAGTATCAGACGCATGTCTCAGCCATGCTCAAGCTGGCGGGCTTTACCGATACCGACGCCCGGGCAGAGCGAATCGTCGCCTTGGAGCACGCCATCGCGGAAAAACATCTCACGCTGGACGAAAACGACGACATCCACAAGGCCAACAACACCTGGAAGCAGGCCGACTTCGTAGCCAAAGCTCCGGGCCTTGACTGGACCGAATATTTTCGTGGCGCAGGACTCAGCACGCAGACCAGCTTCATCGTGTGGCAGCCCACTGCCTTTGCGGGCGAGTCCGCCCTGGTCGCCTCCACTCCGCTGGACACCTGGAAAGACTGGCTCGCGTATCACGCAGTCGAGGAGTACGCCGCGGTCCTGCCAAAAGCTCTCGCGGATGAGCGCTACGCTTTCTTCGGCAACGTGCTACAGGGAACTCCGGAACAGCGGCCTCGCTGGCAGCGTGGTGTAGTCATGGTCAATCGCTATCTCGGCGACGACGTGGGAAAAATCTATGCCCAGCGCTACTTCTCTCCCGCAGCCAAGGCCCAGGCGCAAGCCATGGTGGCCAACATTATTGCCGCTTTCCGGAAACGAATTGACGCGCTCCCGTGGATGGCGGCTTCCACCAAAGCCGAGGCCCAGGCCAAGCTGACCACTTTGTATGTCGGAGTGGGCTACCCGGAAAGCTGGATCGATTACGCAACCTACGAGGTGAAGCCGGACGACATCTTCGGCAATGTCTGGCGCGGTGATCTTTTTAAGTATCACCACGATGTGGCGCGGCTGGGCACGCCGGTTGACCGCAAGGAATGGTCCATGACTCCGCAGACAGTCAACGCGGTCAATCTGCCGCTGCAGAACGCGCTGAACTTCCCGGCCGCAATCCTGCAACCGCCATTCTTTGATCCCCAGGCTCCCGCGGCCGCCAACTATGGCGCCATCGGCTCGGTAATCGGGCATGAAATCAGCCACACCTTCGATTCCGAGGGCGCCGCATTCGACTCTAAGGGCGCCGTGCGCAACTGGTGGACCCCGGCCGACCTGGAACACTTCGAGGCCGCCACCACCAGACTCGCCGCGCAGTATGACACGTATAGGCCGTTCCCCGATCTCTCCCTCAACGGCAAGCAGACGTTGGCGGAGAACATCGCCGACGTTGCCGGCATCTCCGCTTCGTATGACGGGTATCGCGCGTCACTGGCGGGCAGGGAAGCGCCGGTTCAGGATGGTTTCTCTGGAGACCAGCAATTCTTTATTGCCTTCGGTCAGGACTATGCGTCGAAGTCGCGCGAAGCTGCGCTTCGCCAGCAGGTCGCGGTCGATTCGCATTCGCCCGCCCAGTTTCGCGCCGACACGGTCCGCAATATCGATGCCTGGTACACGGCCTTCGACGTTAAGCCGGGGGATGCGCTTTACCTGGCGCCGGCGGACCGCGTACGCATCTGGTAGGGCCCGCGAAACATGACAACGCTCGGGATCGTCGGCGGAATTGGGCCGGAATCAACGGTGGAATACTACCGCTCGTTGATTGCCGGCTACCGCCAATTGAAGCCCGACGGAAGTTATCCTTCGATCATCATCAATAGCATTAGTGTGACCAGGCTGCTCGCTCTGATGGAGGCAAATCAGTTAAGCGAAGTCGCCGACTACCTGGTCGACGAGCTACAGAAGCTGGTAAGCGCGGGAGCCGACTTTGGCATCATTGCGGCTAATACCCCGCACATTGTTTTCGATGAGGTCCAGCAGCGATCATCCATTCCTTTGGTCAGTATTGTCGAGGCAGCACGTGCCGAGGCTGAGCGCCGCGGGATTACCAGGCTGGGCCTGCTCGGAACCCGCTACACCATGAAGGCCCGCTTTTATCCGGATGTGTTTTCCAGGAAGGGAATTACGCTGGTTGTGCCTCCGGAAGATGAGCAGGAGTACCTCCACGATAAGTACGTCGGCGAGTTGTTAAAGAACGTGTTTCTGCCGGAGACGCGCGTCCGGCTGCTGAAGATTATCGAGAACCTGAAACAGCAGCATCACATTGAGGCCGTCATTCTGGGTGGAACCGAGCTACCCTTGATTCTCCACGCCGATGAGGCATGCGGCATTCCGCTGCTGGACACTACGCAAATCCATGTGCAGGCGGTGGTGGCGAGGTTGCTGGCGTAACATATTGCTGGCTTAACATTGGGAGTTCGCATGGCCAAATCCAGAAGACTTCCGCCCATCCATCCCGGCGAGATTCTGCATGAAGATTTCATGAACCCGCTAGGCATCAGCATGAGCCGGCTGGCGATCGATCTGCGAGTGCCCGTGACACGCATCAGCGAGATTGTGCATGAGCGGCGCGGCATCACTCCCGATACAGCACTGCGGCTGGGACGCTATTTCAACACCAGTGCGCGCTTCTGGATGAACACCCAATCCAGCTACGACCTGGAGGTCGTACAAGACGAACTGCAGCGCACCATCGAGCGCGATGTGAGGCCTCTGGTCGCGTAAGGCGGTGTTCCTCGGACCGACAATTTCCCCACTAGGCCTGAAGATTCCGGTCTAACCGCGGGGACCGAAATCCTCAACCCAGGCAGCACCGGCTTGAGCGCGGACCGCGATACAACTGCGATAGATTTTGAGGGCGGCGCGCCGCTATTCTATGGAATCTCCTGATTAGGTCCGCTGGACATTCCTCGGGGCTAAGCCCCGGTTTCATTTTGTGCATTTACGGACGGCCTGAAGGCCGTCCCCTTCAAGGAGCCAGACTTAATCAGAGCCTCTCTAGCGCCCGTGGCCAGTTGTGACGGGAGAGATTGGCGCCGTGATGCTTCCGCTTCCGAACAGCTCGTGAAGATCGTTGGAGGAGCCAGCCGCGCCTGGGAAGCTGGTCAATCCAACTGCCTCCATGATGCTGCGCAACATGCTCTGGTGCTGATGGAAAACAGAAGAACGTCCGCCTCGCGTCACACGCGGCCCAACCACAACGGTTGCCACGTGGCCGCCGCCATGACTCCCATCCGAATCCTCCGCCTCATCGAAGGTGACAATGAGGATGCCATCGCTCCGGAAGGCACTGTTGTTCAGCAGCGGCCCGATGTTGTTCCTCAGCCAGGTGTCGGCCTGTTGCAGCGTGCCGTCGTGAGCGTCGTCGTTCCGGTCGGGAATCACGAACGAAATCTCGGGAAGATTGTTGTTATTCAAGTCGTGCGCGAAGCTGGTGAAGGGCACCAGGTTTTGCTTCTGCACCAGGCTGTAGAACACGTCGGACAAATACGTGAAGGGATTGTGGTGCCGAATGTATAGACCGGTGTCGCCGCCCGTGTAGCCAACGTACGGCAGACCTTCGGCGTAGGACTTCCAAGTCTTTCCGCCGTTCAGCATGTGGCGTACCAGATTGTCCGCGGTAACGGTTCCGTTGTAGCCATCGTCGTTGGTGATGATCTGGCCGGTGGTCATCATGAAGTAGTTTCCGATGGAGGGATGAGTGTTCGCGTAGTACTGAGTGGCCAGCCCGTACTGATTGGCCAGTCCGTTGAGATAAGGCATGCTGGGGCTGCCAATCACTGAGTTGTACCCGTGATTTTCCTCCACCACAACCACCACATGGCGGCTCGATGGCATTTGTGCAACCGCTATCGTCAACGACAGAATTGTGAACAGGAAGAAAGACGAACGCAGAACAGCTTTCACTGCACACTCCTATTTCGAGATTAAGCTTTGCTACTGTGAGGCTGAACTTCGGTCAACACTGTTGACATCGGTAGTTGGATGTATTTTGCGAAAGCAAGCAGGCCTAATCGCCACCGGGGATTCACCCTATACTGGGGTTAGGTAGTTCGCCCGAGGGGCGGGCGGCGCGTGCCACTGTCGAAAGCCTAAGAAGTAGAAGTCGCTGGGCGATGCGTTTGGCGTCCATCGGCGAAGCATGTTATCCTTGAAAACGTAACAACATACGATTAAAGAGTAGGAGCGCAGCTGATTCAGTGTTAGCCCCAGAGAAAAAAGCCGCTTTGATTGACCAACACCGCACTCACGCGACCGACACCGGTTCGCCCGAAGTGCAGATCGCGATCCTGAGCACACGGATTGGTGAATTGACGGAGCATTTCAAGACGCATAAGAAGGACCATGCCTCCCGGCGCGGTCTTCTCATGATGGTGAGCCGGCGTCGCGGCCTGCTCGATTACCTCAGAAAGTCGGATACCGAACGGTATAAGACTGTCATTCAGAAGCTCGGCATCCGAAAGTAACGAAGCCAGCAGTTGCCAGCCACTGAACAACGACGTTTCTGGTGTATTGTGCGTCGCTACATGCGTTCTGCACGGACCTTCGCGGCGCTTTGGCGTCCCATCTGGTTCGTCCAGTCTCTGTTGGCGGATGAGTTTTCCACTCCATCTCCCGTCGTAGTTACTCTCTCCTCTCGCGCCCACGACTGAGAGCGCGAGCCGAGGTGTATTCAGATTTCTACCGCGGGCAGGCAAGGCCCCTATCGGTTGCGTTCGGAACGGAAGGAACTTAAGAAAATGAAACACGAAGTTACGGTTGAGCTGCACGGCGGCAAGTCCATCCACTTTGAAACCGGAAAATTAGCCAAGCAGGCCCATGGTTCCTGCATTGTGCGCATCGGCGACAACGTTGTTCTCGCCACCGCCTGCGCCAACGCTGACCCCCGTGAGGGCATTGACTTCTTCCCCCTCACCGTTGATTACCGCGAGTACACCTATGCCGCCGGACGCATTCCTGGCGGCTTCATCAAGCGCGAAGGGCGGCCCAGCGAGCGCGAAATCCTGACCAGCCGCCAGATTGACCGGCCCATCCGGCCGCTGTTTCCCGAAGGATTCCGCTGCGAAACGCAAGTCATCGCCATGGTGCTCTCGGCTGACACTGAGAACGATCCCGACGTTGCCGGCATCAATGGCGCGTCGGTTGCCCTCAGCGTTTCCAACATTCCGTTTCATGGTCCCATCGGCGCCATTCGAGTCGGTCAGGTTGATGGAAATTTCGTCATCAACCCCACCTACGACGAGCAGCGCTCTGGCAAGCTGAACCTGATGGTCGTCGGCACCGCTGACGGCATCGTCATGATCGAGTCCGGCGCAAAGGAAGTCTCGGAAGAGACAGTGGTGCAGGCCATCGAATTCGGCCACGAAGAAATCAAAAAGATTTGCGCCGCCATCAGTGACCTCGCCAAAAAAGTTGGCAAAGCGAAGCGGGTTGTCGAGCCCGTCGTGACCGACGAGGCGTATCTGAGTGAGCTTCGTTCCAAGCTGGGCAATCGCCTGTTGGATGCGGTCAACACCGAGAAGCATCCCAAGAACGAAAGCTACTCGCTCATCAAGCAGCTCAAAGACGAAATCAAGAGCGGCATTCCCGAAGACGACGAAGCTGGCCGCAAGAAGGTCAGCAAGTATTTCGATATTCTGCGCGAGCAGATCTTCCGCGAGCATGTAATCAAGGAACACCGCCGTCCCGACGGGCGCAAGTTCGACCAGATTCGCGATATCTGGATCGAAGTCGGAGTGCTGCCGCGCACCCACGGGTCGGCCATCTTCACGCGTGGCGAGACCCAGGCACTGGTCACCACCACGCTGGGCACCGGCGAAGACAAGCAGCGCCTGGAGGCCTTCGAAGGCGAGGCCAAGAAACGTTTCATGCTGCACTACAATTTCCCGCCCTTCTCGGTCGGCGAAGTCGCGTTCCTGCGCGGAGCCGGGCGTCGCGAGATTGGGCACGGCGCGCTGGCCGAGCGTGCTCTGTTCGGTGTGTTGCCATCGGAAACCGACTGGCCGTACGCCATGCGCGTCGTCTCCGACATTCTGGAGTCGAACGGATCGTCCTCGATGGCAACGGTCTGCGGGGCCTCGCTCAGCCTGATGGATGCGGGCGTTCCGCTGAAGGCCTCGGTGGCGGGCGTCGCCATGGGACTGGTGAAGGAAGATAAGGATTACGCCATCCTGACCGACATCGCCGGCGCCGAAGATCATTACGGCGACATGGACTTCAAGGTGGCGGGCACGCGCGATGGAATTACCGCGCTGCAGATGGACATCAAGGTGATGGGCATCACGCCGCAGATCATGCGCGAAGCGCTGGAGCAGGCCCGCCACGGGCGCTTGTTCATCCTCGACAAGATGAACGAGGTGATCGCCGAGCCGCGCACCAAGATCAGCGACTTTGCGCCGCGCTTCTACACCCTGCAGATTCCCACCGACAAGATCCGCGACCTCATCGGGCCGGGCGGCAAGGTGATTCGCGGAATCATCGAGCAGACCGGCGTGAAGATCGACGTGGAAGACACCGGCAAGGTGAATGTTTCGTCGAGCGATCAAGTGGCGGCCGCCAAGGCATTGCAGATGATTGGCGACATCACCGCAACCGCTGAGGTAGGCAAGACCTATCTCGGCAAGGTGACGCGCCTGGCCGACTTCGGAGCGTTTGTCGAAATCATCCCGGGAACCGATGGCTTGCTGCACATCAGCGAAGTCGCCGAGCACCGCATCAACGATGTGCGCGACGAGCTGAAGGAAGGCGACCAGGTGCTGGTGAAGGTCCTGGCTGTCGAAGGCAATCGCATCAAGCTGTCGCGTAAGGCCATTCTGAAAGAGCAGCGCGCCAAGATGGCGGCCGAGAGCGGCGAGCCTGTTCCAGAGGCTGAAGGCGCGGTGACCTTCGAAGGCGGACACGAACGCGCAGACGAGCCCAGCTCCGAGCCGAACTTCAACCGCGATGGTGAGCGCCGTGAGCACGTTGGCAGCAGGCACGACGGCGGTCGTGGCGGGCCCGGCGGCGGACGCGGAGGCCGTGGTGGCCCCGGCGGCGGACGCGGAGGCCGTGGCGGTCCCGGTGGCGGACGCGGCGGACCGCGGCGGTAGCTCGCTTCGAATTTTGGAGAGTACGGTTCGAAGCCCCGTATTATTGTCATCCTGAGCGAGGACTTTAGTCCGAGTCGAAGGATCTGCGGTTTCTTTCATCGCGACGAGTTTTCCAGCAGCCTGTTTAGCCGGCAAGCCTGGAAAGGGAGAGCAGATGCTCTCCCTTTTTTGCTGCGGAGCGCGAAGAAGCGCGTCGCCGCCGAAGGCAGAGGAACTTCCCCCGAGCAACCAGCCTCCAGGTTCTCCGCCCACAAACAGTGGGGCGTCGGCACTCGGTATGGGGGTACCCCCCTCCCCCTCCTTTAGCGCAAAGTATTGAAAACAGTAGGCCAGCGACAACGTTTCCCCGCAAAGTATTGAGCCCGTTTTAGTTACAGGCAAAGTATTCCGGAATAAGGAGTTAGATGGGAAATTCCGGGGGCGAAGGGGCGGGAAGGTCTGGGAAATCAGGAAGAGCCGCAAGCGAAACACACAACGCTGAGGTTGCAGCACTCAGTCCTGCTCTTGAGGATGTTTGGCAGTCACCCACCCACCGAACACGCCATGGTACGGCTCGTGGGGTGCCCGCTCACTCGCAGGCACAACATGCCTCGACCACAGTTTAGACCCCGCCAAGCGCCAGACCCAGCGAGTTAGATACAGAGCAGTGTGACGAGCCAGAGGATGCCGGAAGGCAAGGAGATTTGCCCCGAGCGGGCCTTGAAACCGATGGCCATTCGCCGCCCGAAGAAACCGTAGGACGGTGTAACTTGTGCCGCCCCGGAAGGGGTCCACGACATCAGCACGTATCGCGTAGTCTAGCGACGCCTTACGGGGCTAATTCCTTTCGCGGGCTAAGGCTTCCTGAAAATAGGCGCCAATGTATTGGCTATATCTTTCGGCTTCATCCGACATCTTGAACAACCTAATACTTATCGGTTTTGTGTCAGGATCAACCTCCGCGGCATTTGCAGCCCACTTCAAGACCTCAGCCGCTTCGTACGTTCTCCGCATGACTTCTGCCAGATTCTCAGGTACTTTCATTTCTCCTCACTGAAGTGCTTCGAAAAAGTCGCAGTTCACAATGCCTCGCAATGCAATGACCTGCAATTGACTCTACGCGTACACCAATATTAACTAGACCGTGAATCTGAAGTATCTGCGGGTTGACGACGAGTCGTAAGGATCAAACCCCAGCCAGCCTTCGCGGGAGGCGCGTTCGACTTCATCTAAGAACTGGGAGAATGTTCTATTGAATCGATCATCGGGTTGATCTGCTGTACCTTCGAGTCCAAAAAACTCATGAAGGCAATGGTCATCGGGCGAAGGTGCACCATCCATATAAAGAAACAATTCCGGAAGGCGTAGCTGTTGCGCTGCAAAAGCGCCGCCTCCCATCAAGGCCCGACGGAGACGATTCTCCAGATCGACAAGACTGGCGTTGTTTGCATCCGCGAAAACCACTGCGCCCCTTTGCAAATAGTTCGAGGCGTCACGATACAGGTAGTTGAAGCAAACGTTTCGCATCACGTCTTCCTTCAGTCTCGAAATACGTGACTGTTGTGATAGCTGAGGAAATTCTCGTCTGGCAAGAAGCGGCGAGGAAGCTCAATCTTCTTGCCTTCATACCGCAGGAACAGCGAGCGTCTTACGTTATTTTCCGAATCGATGGCCTTCTTCAGCTTCCTTGAGATTCTGAGGCGGTAATCCGGACCAACAGTTATTAGCCCGCAATCAAACGCTCTGTCGTGGACAGCGTTAAGGCAAAGCCCGTTGCGTGGATTAGTGCGATTCTTGGTATCGACGGACCAAGGAATAATATGGCTAGCTGTTAACAACTCCGGGATCGACAATCCTGTCACGCAACACTTGCAGTCGTAAGCCGCCAGCACCGCAGAGCGAAAGAAAGCCTGGTTGACACGGATTTTGACCATTGCCTCGCGAGTTTTTCCTTCGGGAAAAGTCTCTTGAGAGACCATTGCTTCCGGCGGCACGCCTTTTAACTGCGCCAGCAGTCGCAGACTCTCAAAGGCAAGGCTGTCCCAATCGTGATTGAACTCATGCCAGATTTCTTCCTCAGCCTTTGAACCGTGAGCTGCCCCCCGAATGTTCCGCTTCTGAAAGGCCGGATCCAATCGCGCAAAATTAGCTAGCTTCCACGACACAGATGACGGTGTTCTTCCCAGCGAGTTGGCTAGGTTAATAATGTCTGGATTTCGAATGTGAATTCGGCCGAAAGGGATTCGACAATACAGGTTGAAAGCGACTATGAGTTCATCTCGCGTCCAATCTCGCCGTGGCATACTAATCGCTCAAGCCGACACAGTCGGCTGGGTGACCCTCAAAGGCTGCGGGGGGACGCTTGGGAGTGAATTGTGGAGATGATGTCTGCATAGTGCTGAGCGACCAAGTCTGCCTCCTGGGCCTTGTCGGATTCTGCAAGAGCGGGAAAATCAGGTTCTCCAGCTTCGCCTCGAAGGAACTGGGCCGTGTTGCGCCATACGCTTAACCGTTCGGTCAGGGCGTCCAAAATCTGCAAAACATCTTCCCGCTTAAGAGTCAAAGTGCATGTGTTAGTCATCGGTTACTTTCCGCTGATTCTGGAGAACACGTCGATGAACTTCGGATGATTTGCCGTATCTCGTTGCAACTGTGAGCCGAAGATACCACACAATGCGAAGATCGGGGATGTGAACTTTGCACAGGGCACCGAGGCAGCAAGTACCGAGAAACCGCAGATCCCTCCGCTCCGACTAAAGTCCTCGGTCGGGATGACAGTGGAGAGGGAGAAAGAAAAAGCCCCGCCCTAGCCAAAATCAGACTAGAACGGGGCACTCATTCAATACGACTCAGTCAGCGACTATCCACTAACCACTAACCACTAGCCACTGCGTTCCTTCGACTCGGGACTGAAGTCCCTCGCTCAGGATTGCGGCCGCGGGCTCAGACGCCCGCGACTGCACCGCAATTTAGTACATTCCGCCCATGCCGCCGCCGTGTCCGCCGCCCATGGGAGCTTCCTTCTTGTCTTCCGGAATGTCGGCAACCAGGGCTTCCGTGGTCAGCATCAGCGACGCGATCGAGCCTGCATTCTGCAGGGCCGTACGCGCCACCTTGGTCGGGTCGAGAACGCCAGCCTTCACCAGGTCCTCGAACTGATTGGTCTGCGCATTGTAGCCGAAGTTGTTTTCCTTCGACTCGCGGATGCGGCCCAGGACGATGGCGCCTTCTTCGCCGGCATTGCCGACGATCTGGCGGAGAGGCTCTTCCAGAGCGCGGCGCACAATGTTGCCGCCGATCTTCTCGTCACCTTCCAACTTCAGCGCGTCGATGGCCGGGATGCAGCGCACCAGGGCCACACCGCCGCCGGGGACAATACCTTCCTCGACCGCAGCGCGGGTAGCGTGCATGGCATCTTCCACGCGCGCTTTCTTTTCCTTCATTTCGGTCTCGGTCGCAGCGCCGACCTTGATGACCGCAACGCCGCCGACCAACTTCGCTAACCGCTCCTGCAACTTCTCGCGGTCGTAGTCGCTGGTGGTCTTCTCGACCTGGCTGCGAATTTCCTTCACGCGGCCTTCGATCTCGCTGTGCTTGCCCTTGCCCTCGACAATGGTGGTGTTGTCCTTGTCGATGGTGATCTTCTTGGCCTGGCCGAGGTCGGCCATCTGCACGTTCTCCAGCTTGATGCCAAGATCTTCGGTGATGGCCTTGCCGCCGGTCAGGATTGCGATGTCCTGCAACATGGCCTTGCGGCGATCGCCGAAGCCTGGGGCTTTGACGGCTGCAACCTGCAGCGTGCCGCGCAGCTTGTTGACCACCAGGGTCGCCAGCGCTTCGCCTTCCACGTCCTCAGCGATGATCACCAGCGGACGGCCGCTCTTGGCGATCTGCTCAAGCAACGGGAGCAGGTCCTTCATCGAAGAGACCTTCTTTTCGTGGATGAGGATGTAGGCGTTCTCCAGAACCACTTCCATGCGCTCCGGATCGGTAACGAAGTAGGGGGACAGGTAGCCGCGGTCGAACTGCATGCCTTCGACGACTTCCAACTGGGTCTCCATCGTCTTGGCTTCTTCCACGGTGATGACGCCGTCTTTGCCGACCTTCTTCATGGCCTCGGCAATAATGCGGCCGATGGTCTCATCGTTGTTGGCGGAAATGGTGCCGACCTGCGCGATCATCTCGCCCGATACCTTCTGCGAGAACTTGTCGAGCGCGCCGGGAATGCGGTTGCCATCGTGGTCGAGCGAGCCGCACACGGCGGTGACGGCCTTGTCGATGCCGCGCTTCAGGGCCATCGGGTTCGCGCCGGCAGCCACCGTCTTCACGCCCTCGCGGAAGATGGTCTGCGCCAGAACGGTCGCGGTGGTGGTGCCGTCACCGGCAACGTCGGAGGTCTTGGATGCGACCTCGCGCACCATCTGTGCGCCCATGTTCTCGAGCGGGTCCTTCAACTCGATTTCCTTGGCTACGGTAACGCCGTCCTTGGTAATCAGCGGCGAACCAAATTTCTTCTCGATCACGACATTGCGGCCCTTGGGGCCCAGTGTGACTTTTACGGCATCGGCCAGAACATTCACGCCGCGAAGGATCGACTGGCGGGAATCTTCTCCATGCACAATCTGTTTTGCCATTTGTTTCAATCTCCTTGTTCCAAAATTGCTGTCAGCTATCAGCCGTCAGCTATCAGCTAAAACTTGCGGTGCCCCATCCTTTTCGCCGCTTTTGCGAAAGGGTGGCAGATAGAGGAGCTACTTCTTCGCAGCGGCGTGCTCTTTCGGCTTGCTGGCGCCTTCCAGAATGCCGAGCACTTCTTCCTCGCGCATGATCAGGAAAGTATCGCCGTCGATCGTGATTTCCGTGCCGGCATACTTGCCGAACAGAATGCGATCGCCTGCCTTTACGTCGAGCGGGAAGGTTTTGCCCTCGTCATTGGTCTTGCCCCGGCCTGCCGCGATTACTTCGCCCTCTTGCGGCTTGTCTTTGGCGCTGTCGGGAATAATGATTCCGCCACGGGTGGTCTCGGCCTCTTCAACACGGCGGATCACGATGCGGTCATGCAGGGGAGTCAGCTTTGTAGCCATTCTTCGAACTCCTTTCGAGCTTTTGGTCAGTTGGATTGCGTTGCACTTTGGCTGGCTCTGGCCCGCCGCGGCGGGTTGCTGTCAGCATTTCATGAACTCTTGGGGGTCACCCCGGAACGTTGGCGGGCGCCCTAAAATTGGCCGCGAGCGGCCTGTTAGCACTCAGTACCAACGAGTGCTAAGTCTAACCCGGATACTTGAAGGAAGTCAAGGGAGGTATGAGCATATTTCACTCACATTTCGACCGACAGCCGCAAACTGCTGATATCCGATTGTAAATAAAGGATGTTTTAGGTAGCTATCGACGCCTAGGCACAGATTACCTATGGCTACAGGAGGCTACAGAACTGGAACGGGCGAGGGATCAATGCCAGTGTCGCGAGTTCAAAAGAAGAAATCTCCTGGAGAGAAAAGAGCATCTACGCCAGCAGCTTTCGCACTTCGTCGATTGTTAATTCTTCTTTGCCAGTACATCGGTTGCAGTTTTTCGATTCCCATAACCGCGACCGAAGCAGCATAATCGGAATCAAGTGTGTGTGATGGTGTCAGCACCACATGCCGATCGATTCTCTGCCGCACGGCGATTGAGCTCTGTGCTCGCGCTGCTGGCGACTGCGCTTCTGTTGCCGACCTTCGGTGGCGCCCAGACTTCGGCAGCGGATCCCGCGAAAGCGTCGCCGGCGACAGAAGTTCAGGGAACCACCGGTTCCGGAGCAGAGACGACACCGGTCGTTCCGGGGCCGCCGGATGCGGCAGCCTCACAGATTCCCACGGCAAGCCAGATCGAGGCCGCGGGGCGGCGAAACGATGCCGACGACGCTGATGCGAAATCGAGCGGGCCTGCACCGAAACCAGTTATTGCACCGGCTGCACCGGCGACTTCTGAAGCACATCCTGGCACCCTGCCCGCCAAGTATGACGTTTCGCTGATCGGGCAACGCAACGTGGGAAACGGTCTCGACTTCTATTCGCTCGATCGCGAGGTGGCGCTCGGGCACCAGTTATCGGTTGAGGTGGAGCAGCAAGCGCGGCTGGTCACCGACCCGGTCATCACGGAATACATCAATCGCATCGGCCAGAATCTGGTACGCAACTCCGACGCCCGCGTGCCTTTCATTATCAAGGTCCTCGACAATGATGAGGTCAATGCCTTCGCGCTTCCCGGCGGTTTTTTCTACGTGGACAGCGGATTAATTCTGGCGGCGGACAATGAAGCCGAGTTGGCTGGAGTGATGGCGCACGAGATTGCCCACGTCGCCGCCCGGCACGCTACCAAGAACATGACGCGGGCGCAGATCTGGAACATGGCCTCGGTTCCCCTGATCTTCATTGGCGGGCCGGTGGCGTATGCCATCAGCGAAGTGGCTGGATTGGCGATTCCGCTGGGCTTCCTGAAGTTTTCGCGCGATGCCGAGCGTGAAGCCGACCTGTTGGGATTGGAATACGACTACGCAACCGGTTACGATCCACAGGCATTTGTCGAGTTCTTTGAAAAACTGAATGTCGAAGGGAAAAAGAAGCAGAGTTTCGTGGCCAAGGCATTCGCTACTCATCCCATGAATGCTGACCGCATCAAGGCCGCACAAGACGAAATCCGCAAGTATCTGCCCGATCGCGAGGAGTACGTCGTGAACACCAGCGAGTTCGAGGATATTAAGGAGCGCCTCGCCTCGCTCGAGAATAGCCGCCATCTGGGCGGCGGCAAGCGGGACCCGTCGCGTCCAGTGTTGCTGCGACGCTCTGCCTCCAACGGTTCCACCAACACCGCCGGCACCAAAGATGATGGCGCCCCGACCGACCAGAAGGACGACGGAACGTCCTACGCTAAAGCGGAATCCCCCCAGCTCAGATTGAAGGCGCGCGGTAAGCGATCAGGGTTTCGGGATAAAACGTGACCCGGCTGCGCACAACTTTCCCACCAGGAAACAATGTGCGCAACTGTTTCGTGGTCAGCAGATGCAAGTGTTCATAAGGTGTTTTGCCCATCCGCTTCACCAGGCTGCGCTGCATGGCCTGTGGTAGCAGTTGCACGAAGGGCAAATGGTAATGCGGATCGAACGGGTACCAGAAGTTGGGGGTGGTGATGAACCAGCCGTTGCCCACCCGCTGCACCTCCGCTGCGAAACGCCTTACCATCTCATAGTCTGGAAGGTGTTCAAGGACGGCATTGGAATAAACAATGTCGAACGACTTATCGGCGAAGGGCAAGGCGCAGCCATCGAAAACCACCGCCTGCACGCCAGGGAAGCTGTCGCGGTAATCTTGCACGTCGGCGAAGGAAATACCACCGCCGATGATCTGCGAGAGGGGCTGGTAAAAGGACTCAAGCTGTTCGGGCAATCCAATACTGGTCCCGGATGCTCCGACGTTCAGAATGCGCGTTTCAGGAGCCGGGCGCAGCAAATTCAGAAACAGGCGATGCTTTTGCTCCCGCGATTTGCGATGTAAATGGAGGAGCAGGCGGTTCATTGATAGTGGAATTCTATCGTACGGGCATGGCGGCTGGTTCGCCGGGTTCGCCAGGGCAGCACGGTTGACTGGATTGCAGCGAGCAGTCACTGTTGCCTAGAATACAGAGGTCATGAAGATGCACCGTTGGCTGATGGCAATTCTTGGCTTGCTTTTTGTCTCTGCTCTGCTCGTGGCGGGTGACAAGAAGAACAATTCCGGGCAAGTATCGACGCTCAAATTTGCAGTCGTCAAGGACGACAACAACAAACCGGTGCGCAATGCGGCCGTTATCCTGCATCCTGTGGGCGGGGACGGCAAGCAATCGCGCGGCGGCATTGAGCTTAAGACCGATGCGGAAGGCAGGACCGGGAGCGATGGCATCCCTTATGGCAAGATGCGGGTGCAGGTCATCGCCACGGGTTTTCAGACCTTTGGGCAGGATTACACCATCAGCCAGCCCGAGCAGGAAGTGGTCATCCGGTTGAAGCGGCCACAGGGGCAGTATTCAATTTACGAGGACCACCCCGCCAGCAGCCCTGAGAGCAAGCCGAAAGACACCAGCCATTAGCCCTTAGCTGTTAGCCTTTAGCAATCCGGAACGCGCCAGTCCGGTTTTTGCTAAGAGCTAAGAGCTAAGAGCTAAGAGCTAAGAGCGAGGTACACGATGATCGAGGCGACAGCGCTTTGGGCCAACGATGACCGTTTTGTCGGACAGGCGAGCAGCGGTCACGCGCTGGTAGTGGATGCCGGCGCCGAGAAGTCGGCGAACAGTCCGATGGAACTGGTTCTGATTGCCCTGTGCGCTTGCACGGCCAGCGACGTGGTGGGCATCCTGCGCAAGAAGCGCGAGCCCTTTACCAGCCTGGAGGTGCGCGCCACGGGCGAGCGTGCCGAAACTTTTCCCAAGGTATTTACCAGCATTCGTCTCACCTACCGCGTGGGCGGCAATGTTACCCACAAGGCGATGGAAGATGCGGTGCACTTGTCGAAAGAAAAGTATTGCTCTGTGTCGGCGATGCTAGAGAAGACGGCGAAGATCGAGGTTGGGATCGAGTACGCCACTTAGCAGGAGGGCTGAAAGCGAATAGCGAACGAGTAACAGCGAATAGCGGCTGCGCGGCGGTATAATCCTAAGTTTGCCTATGACTACTACTCAAACCCAACTGCGCCTGGCCAGCCGGATGTCGCGGCTGGGAACCGAAACTGCCTTCGAGGTGCTGGTACGAGCCCGTGCCCTGGAACGTCAAGGACGGAACATTGTTCACCTCGAGATCGGCGAGCCTGACATGGATACGCCTGCCAACGTCGTCGAGGCTGGCGTGGACGCTCTGCGCAAGGGCTTTACCCACTACGGCCCCGCGGCCGGATTGCCGGAGTTGCGCGAGGCCATTGCTGCCGAGGTCTCCAGTTCGCGAGGCATCAAGGTCAGCCCCGATGAAGTCGTCATCGTTCCCGGCGGCAAGCCGATTATTTTTTTCACCATGCTGGCGCTAGTGGACGAAGGCGACGAGGTCATCTATCCCAATCCCGGCTTTCCCATTTACGAATCGATGATCAACTTCCTGGGCGCGAAAGCGGTTCCCATTCCGCTGCGCGAGGAGCGCGATTTCCGCCTCGACGTCAACGAACTGGCCAGTCTTATCAATGATCGCACCAAGCTCATCATCCTGAATTCGCCGCAGAATCCCACCGGCGGCATCATCACCAAGAACGACGTGGAAGACATTGCTGCAGCCATTGGTGACCGCGACATCATGGTGCTGAGTGACGAAATCTACAGCCGCCTGCTCTTCGAAGGCGAGCCCTACAGCATTGCCTCGGTCGATGGTTTCAAAGATCGCACCATCATTCTGACCGGGTTCTCCAAGACTTATTCCATGACCGGCTGGCGTCTGGGTTATGGGGTCATGCGGCCTGACCTTGCGGTACAGTTCGCGCGGCTGGCGACGAATTCCACCTCCTGCACCGCAACCTTTACGCAGATGGCGGGTATTGAGGCGGTGCGCGGCAACCAGAGCGAGCCGGAAAAAATGCGCCAGGAATTTCAGCGGCGCCGGGACGTGTTCGTGAGCGGCCTCAATCAGATCAAGGGATTCTCTTGCCGATTGCCCAAGGGCGCGTTCTACACCTTCCCGAATATCAAGCAGACCGGTTGGCCGTCGAAGAAACTGGCAGACGCGCTGCTCGACGATGTGGGAGTTGCTGGCTTGTCGGGAACAGCCTTCGGTGCGTATGGCGAAGGCTATATGCGGTTCAGCACTGCCAATTCGATTGACAACCTTCAGCAGGCGCTGGATCGCATCGAGCAGTGGACCAAGAAGAACCTGTAGTTGGTAGAGCGGGCGTTTGGGCCTGCGGGCTAGCCAACAAGATTGTCGTCACGAGCGGACTTTAGTTCGCGAGGGATGCGCTTTGTATCAGGGCACGACTTTATCGTGCCGCAGGAAAGGTTCACAAAGAAGTAATGCCCGTGCACGATTCGGCGCGAAGTCAGTCCAGAAACTTACCGGAACGCTTCCTTGTTCACCACGTACGGCGGGCGAGACACCGCCGAGGACTCGACTTAAGACATACTACGACGCCACCGTTGGCGGGTTCAGCGGCTCTGTTTTTCTTCCCGCCACTGAAACCAGCATGGTTTTGAGAATCACGTATAGCACCGGGATGAAGAACAGGTTGAGAACGGTGGAGAGCAACATGCCGCCGACAATCGCGGTTCCCACCGAGTGCCTGCCCAGTTTGCCCGCGCCAGTGGCGAAGTACAACGGCAGCACACCCAGTATGAAAGCGAAGGAAGTCATCAGGATGGGACGCAGCCGCAGCTCGGCGGCCTCGATGGCGGCGTCGATGACGGAGCGTCCCTGTTCGATCAGTTGCTCGGCGAATTCCACGATCAGAATGGAGTTCTTCGCCGAAAGACCGATCAGCATCACCAGTCCGATTTGCACGTAAACGTCATCAACCAAACCACGCCACGAGACCAGTGACAGTGCACCCAGCACCGCCATCGGTACAGCCAGCAGGATGATGAAGGGAAGCGCGAAGCTTTCGTACTGTGCCGAGAGCGTGAGATAGACCACGACAATACCGAGGCCAAAGATGAGGATGGCTTTGCCGGCCGCCTCGATTTCTTCCAGTGCCAGTCCTGACCAGTCCAACGACATGCCCTGCAGCATGTTCTGGTGGGCCAGATCGGCCATCGCCTTCAGGCCTTCTCCGGAACTGTATCCGGGAGCGGCAGCCCCGTCGATCTCGGCGGAGCGGAACAGGTTGAAGTGGTTGATCACCTGCGGTCCCGCGGTGTCTTTCAGCGAAACGATGTTCCCCAGCGGCACCAGGCCGTTGGTATCGGAACGAACGTAATATTGCCGCAGGTCCGCGGCCGTCATGCGGAAGGGCTGGTCAGCCTGCACGTACACGCGGTAGGAGCGGTTGTTGAAATCGAAATCGTTGACGTACTGCGATCCCATGTAAACGCCAAGTGCCTGTGTGACCTGGCTGAGCGGCACACTCATGGCCTTGGCTTTCTCGCGATCGATCTGCACCAGTTGCTGCGGGTCGTTGGCCGTGAAGCTGGTGAACAGCCCGGTAAGGTCCTTGCGCTGGTGGCTGCCGGCAACAATTTTGTGCGCTACTTCATCAAGGTCCTGCAACGTATTGCGGCCGAGGTCCTGCAGTTGGAACTGGAAGCCACCGAAGCTGCCGATGCCCTGAATGGCCGGCGGCTCGAAGGCGACCACAACGGCTCCGGGTATGCCGAACAGCTTGGGCGCGACCCGAGCCACGATGTCGCTGGCCGCGTGACCTTTGCCTTTGCGGTCGTCGATGGGCTTCAGCGGAGCGAACACAAGCCCGTAATTTGACGAACTGCCACCTGTGAGCGAGAAGCCAGGGACGGCAAAGGTGCCAAACACATCGGGATCGGCGAGCAGGACCTTCTCCGCCTCGCGGGAGATGTTTGTGGTATAGGAGAGCGACGCACCTGGTGGCGCCTGTACCACCACGATAAAGTAGTTCTGATCTTCCTGCGGCACGAAGCCGGTGGGAACGTGGATGTACATGTAGGCAGTGGCTGCCAGTCCGGCAAAGAACAGCACAACCATCACGTAACGGAACTTCAACGTTGTGGTGATGGCCTTCGCATAGCCGGAAGCCAGGCCGCGGATTGCGCCATCGACTCCGTGGGCAAATTTGCCATACGCGTTTTTGAGCCAGCCGATATGCGTCCAGTCAAACACTGAATATTTGAATTCCTCGCCGCGCAACAGTATGGCCGCCAAGGCTGGCGACAGGGTCAAGGCATTGAACAACGAGATGGCGATGGAGAACGCGATGGTCAGCGAGAATTGTTTATAGAGAATGCCGGTGGTGCCCGGAAAGAAGGACACCGGAACGAATACTGAGATCAGCACCAGCGATGTCGCCACGACCGCGCCTGACACCTCCTTCATGGCCGCCGAGGTTGCCGCGCGTGGATTGGTCTTGTCGGTATCGATGTGGCGCTGGGCATTTTCAATGACCACGATGGCGTCATCGACCACTAATCCCGTAGCCAGGGTGATGCCAAACAGCGTCAGCGAATTGATAGAAAAACCAAATATCTTGACGAAGGCGAACGTTCCCACCAGTGAAACCGGGATGGTAACCGCCGGGATGATGGTCGCGCGCCAGTCCAGCAGGAACAGGAAGATGACCGCGATGACGATCAGGATCGCTTCTTCCAGGGTCCGCACCACTTCTCTCACCGAATCGCCAACCACGGTCGTGGTGTCGAAGGCGACCACGTACTTGATTCCGGGCGGGAACGACTTCGCCAGTTCCGCCAGCACCGCCTTCGCCTTTTTGTCCACGTCCAGGGCATTAGCATTTGAGAGCTGCTGAACACCGATACCAATGGCGTCGTGACCGCTGTACATCAGGTTAGAATCGTAGTTCTCGGAGCCGATCTCGGCCCGCCCAACATCTTTCACCTGAACGATTCCGTTGCGGGTGTTCTTCAGGATGATTTGTTCGAATTCCCTCGGATCCGACAGGCGCCCTATGACCCGCAGGGTCACCTGGAAGTCCTGCTTGGGATTGGAAGGTGGGCGCCCCAACTGTCCGGCAGGGATTTCCACGTTTTGCTCTTGCAAGGCAGAGACCACGTCGGCGGCGGTCAACTGGCGGGCGGCCAGTTTGGTGGGGTCAAGCCAGATGCGCATGGCGTACTTGCGCTCACCAAAAATGATGACGTCGCCGACGCCCTGCACCCGCTTCAAAGCATCCTTCACGTAAACGTCGAGGTAGTTGGAGATGTACTGGTTGGAGAGGCTGTTGTCGGGCGAATAGAAGCCCGCGGCGAACACGAAATTTGGGTTCGATTTGGTGATGGTGACGCCGGTGTTCTTGATCTCCTGGGGAAGACGGCCCTGGGCGGTGGCCACGCGGTTCTGCACGTCAACCGCAGCAATATTCAGATCGTAGCCCGTGCGGAAGGTCACGTTGATGCTGCTGGTGCCGTCGTTGGAACTGGTCGAGGTCATATAGTGCATGCCCTCGACGCCGTTGATCTGCTGCTCCAGCGGAATCGTGACCGCCGACTCCACCACCGCTGCATTGGCGCCGACGTAATTGCTGCTGACGTTTACTTGCGGTGGCGCCAGGTCTGGATAGAGTGAAATTGGCAGTGTAGGAATGCACACGCCTCCCGCAAGAATGATCAGGAGCGCGCAGACCGTTGCAAAAATAGGCCTTTCAATAAAAAAGTCAACCAAACGGGAACGTCCTCTCCTGTACCGCCCACCAGAGGCAATCTGCCGGAGGTGTTGGCTAGCTTATTGGCTGAACGGGTGTACCGTCGATCAGGAACTGCGTACCGGAGACAATGACCTGGTCACCAGGGGTCAGGCCGCCGGTGACGGCATAGTCATTGCCGATGGTGTCGCCGAGAGTTACTGCGCGTTGCTTGGCGACGTGTCCGTTACCCTGCTGGGTGGCCACGTAAACAAATGGCTGCCCGCCAATACGCGTCACCGCCAGCACGGGAACGGTTGGGGCGGGGGCTGTGCTCCAAATCACCCGCGCCTTCACGAGTTGTTCATTGCGGAACCTGTCGAGGGAAGTGTGGACGGGCGCTTTCACCAGAATGCCCTGAAGAGCGTTATCCACCTGCGGTGAAATGAAATAGATCTTTGAGCTTTCGATGAGGTCCCCAGCGCTGGTGACGATTTGCACGGGAAGATCCATGCGAATGTTTGCAGCCCGCTCCGTCGGAATGTAGACGTACGCCTCCAGCTCTTTGTTCTCGTCAACCGTGGTCAACAAGGTCTGCGACGAAACGTAGTCTCCCAGGTGCACCGGGATGTCACCTACGATGCCCTCGAACGGGGCCTGCAGGTTGTAGTAGTCAAGTTCGCGCTGCTGCGTGACCTTGGCCGCGGTGGCTGCTTCCCAGTCGGCCTTCGAATTGGCGAACGCCTGCACTGCCTGGTCATAGCTTTGTTTGCTGGTGACCCCGGACTCGTAGAGCACGCGCTGCCGCTCCAAATCAATCCGGTTGTAGTCGTAGATGGCTTTTTTCTGCGCCTCAGTGCTGCGCTGCTGGTCCACGGTCGCCTGTTGCTTTAACGGATCAATGGTCATCAGCACCTGACCTGCGCGCACGTGATCGCCCGACTTCACCAGGATGCGGGTAAGTGTGCCGCTGACCTGGGGCTGAATACTGGCGGAACGCCGCGACTTGACGGTGGCCACGTATTCGTCCGCTCGCGGTACCGGTGCAAGACTGATGGTCTGCGTTTTTACCGGCATGGGGCCCTGCGCTGGTTGTTTCGCCTCCGTGCGGTTGCACGCCAAGTTTGCCAGCATCGCGAACAGCACCAGCCCCGATTGCGCCATGATTGCAAGGTTCTTAAAGGTCGTTCCCGGGCGAGTAAGCATGAAGAAAATGATGCTCGGCGGGGCGCGAAAGGTGCACGAGTTTGTTAATTGCTCGGTTTGAAGGGATTTGAGCAGAAGGGAATCTAATCTCAGCGCCGGTGCATCCAGAGCCTGCATGTGGTCTCCCTGCGACGAGGGGATAGCCGGTTCGAGAAGCGCCATCACTCCTTGCCGGGATGAATCACGGCCATGGATACTGGCGGCCACCATTCTGGCTTCCAGTATGGCGTTCATCGACGGCACGGTGGTCAATGTCGCTCTTCCTGCGTTGCAAGCCAACTTTCACGCCACCGTTGTGGCCGTGCAATGGGTGGTCGAGTCCTATGGCCTGTCTCTGTCTGCGCTTATCCTGGTTGGAGGCGCGCTAGGCGACTCCCTTGGCCGGCGCTTGGTCTTCCTGAGCGGAATTGCAGTGTTTGCCGCCGCCTCTGTTGCCTGTGGCCTTTCTTCTAATATTGAGTACTTGATTATTGCCCGTTTCATCCAGGGCGTCGGCGCTGCGTTTCTGGTTCCCAGCAGTCTGGCAATCATCAGTGGCAGCTTTGACGAGTCGTCCCGCGGTCAAGCCATCGGGACGTGGTCGGGCTTCACTGCCATTACCACGGCGCTGGGCCCGGTTCTCGGAGGATGGCTCATAGAACATGCTTCTTGGCGCTGGGTATTTTTCATCAATCTTCCGCTGGCGATTGCCGTGATCGCAATTTCGGTCAGGCACATTCCCGAGAGCCGCAGGGCCGTTGTCAAACATTTGGACTGGCTTGGCGCGGTCATCGCAACCATCTGTATCGGCGGACTGGTATACGGATTTATCGAATCCGAGGTTTTGGGATGGCGCGACCCTTGGGTTGCTGGGAGCTTGCTCTGCTCCGTCATATGTATGGTCCTTTTTGTATTCGTCGAGGCCCGGTCTCCCTCGCCAATGGTTCCGCTGGTTCTATTTAAGTCACCCAGCTTTAGTGGTGCGAATCTGCTGACGCTGTCGCTCTATGCCGCACTGGGGATTTTCTTTTTCCTGTTTCCCATGAACCTGATTCAGGTGCAAGGGTACTCACCTACTGCCACGGGCGCTGCCGCTCTGCCTGCGATATTGCTCATGTTCTCCCTCTCGCGCTGGTCCGGCGGTCTGGTTACACGCTATGGTCAGAGGACCCCGCTGATCATCGGCCCCATCATCGCGGCAGCGGGCTTCGTCCTTTTCGCAGTACCGTCGGTCGGAGGCAACTACTGGACGACTTTCTTTCCAGGGTTCGTCGTTCTGGGTCTGGGCATGGCGATCAGCGTCGCGCCTTTGACTGCGGTCGTCATGAGCTCGTTTGAACAAGATCGTGCCGGCACGGCCTCTGGCATCAACAATGCCGTGGCGCGGGTCGCCGGCGTTCTAGCGATCGCATTTTTTGGGATTGTGATGGTAAAAGCATTCAGCCATCAGTTGCAGCAGTCGCTTGCGGGGATCCAGATCGCCCCCGGTATTCTTCAGGCGATCCAGTCAAACGCAGTCAAGCTCGCCGGTATGAGTGTGCCTTCCGGGCTCGATGCAAACACCCAGGCGATGATGCGACAGGCGATTGCGCAGGCCTTTGTCTTTGGATTTCGCCTGATCATGCTGATTTGTGCCGGTCTTGCGCTGATGAGCGCCGGCGTCGCTTTGCGCATGATTCCTTCGACACGCATCGCGGAAAAATCAGAGTTCGGTAACTCTGCTTCACTCCATCCCAGGAAAGTTCGCGACTCAGTAACTTGAGGACTGCGGACGAGTGGTTCCGCATTGAGAGTGGGCTTACTGCTTGGTCAGATTTTCTTCGACCTGAACTTTTTTCCCGGCGGTGACCTCGACGGTCTTCTGCAGCGTCGCGTAGCCCTCCAACTCTACCTTGATCTCGTAGATCCCGGGATTCAGGGCGAATTCCACCGGTGTCGGTTTTGAAACCACCTGTGTCCCCACCGTGACTTTGGCGCCTCTTGGGTTGGTTTCTATGCGGATGCGGCCCATGTTCTCCGCGGGGCCGCCAAAGATCTTTTTAAAGCCGCCGATGGGCTTGATCTCTTTGGTCTCGCCGAGTTTGGCCATCGTCAGGGAAACCGTCACAATCTCGCCGCCAGCATTCACATTTGCACTGCCAATCGAGTCCACGTATCCAGGTTGCTTGAGTACCAGGCTGTGTGCGCCTCGAGCGGCTGTAACTTGTGCCGGCGTCTTTTGACCGGTGTCTTTTCCGTCGAGAATAATGCTGGCGCCTGCCGGCTGGCTTTGAACTGAAAGCGTGCCTTGGACAGGCGCGGTCGGAGCAGGCAATGTTGGAGCCGAGGTGGGCGGCGCCGAAGACACTGCCGCACTCTTGGCGGGA
Organism: uncultured Acidobacteriaceae bacterium; assembly: GCA_963728805.1. GTDB lineage: Bacteria > Acidobacteriota > Terriglobia > Terriglobales > Acidobacteriaceae > Bog-257. The sequence goes on along the minus strand of CAVSLE010000006.1, from coordinate 198,178 downwards.
GAATTTTTCGGTTGCTTCTGGACACTCTTTTCGGGTGACGGCGCAGCCTGTGCCTGCTGAGTATCCGGTGCGGCCGTCTTCTCTGGAGACGCGGCTTCTTGCGGTAACTGTTTCTGCACTTCCGCCAGCATCTCGGCAGCCGCTGCGAAGTTGGCGTCCTTCTGCACAGCCTGGTTGAGAAGATCGCGGGCCTGCGTAGTTGCTTCCGGGGTGTGCCGGTCGAGGTCGTAGCGCGCTTGCAGATACAGCAAGTAGGCCTCGGGACTTGTCGTCTTCACCGTCTCCAGAGCCTTACGCTCTTCCCATCCCAGCTTGATGCCGGCGCGTTCGGCAAGGTCGGCAGCGATCTGTCCTTCCAGCGCTTGCAACTCCGAGGTGTTAGCAGTGTATTGATGGTTCCACAGCGATTGGTTGGTAGCGGCATCCACCAGTTCGATGTCCACCACCACCGCGTCGCCGCTGCGCACCACGCTTCCCGAGAGCACGCTGTGGGTCCCAGGCTGGGCAGCGCTGCCTTTCGCGGCTGGCGCCTGCGTCACCGGCTCGATGTGTAAATTTGGTAGCTGTGCCAGTTTCGCAGTGATGTCCTTGGTGATGCCATCGCTCAGATACGCGTTTTGGGCATCGCCCACGTTGGCCAGCGTAGTGACTTCCATGGTCGCGACCGCGCCAGAAGTTGCGTGGCCCCGCTTCACCTTCGCCCAGTACAGGCCACCGGCCACGACAGCGATCAAAATGCCCGCCGCAATCACCGCCCACATTTTCTGGGTATCTTTTGTCTTAGGTTTAGCAGTGATGGCTGGTATTCGTGAGGAATCGGTGTCGCGTTTCAGCCGTCTCAAGTCCGCGGCCATTCCGGCGGCCGTCTGGTAACGGAGGTCGCGGTCTTTTTCCAGCGCCTTGTCAATAATCTCTTCCAGTTGCGAGTGCAGGCCGGGATTGTGGTGTACTGGCGATATCGGCGGATGCTCGAGGATCTTGGAAAACACCACGGCGGATGTATTCCCCTCAAATGGCATCTTGCGAGTCGCCATCTGGTACAGCACCGCGCCGAAGGAAAAAATGTCTGTCCGTGCGTCGATTATTTCCCCCCGTGCCTGCTCCGGAGACATATAGGCGATGGTTCCCATGGTTGTCCCGGCACGGGTGAGCGAAAAATCCGAAGTATCTCCATTCATCAGCGGCCCGTTGACGCTGGTTGACGTCGACTTCAAGGCCTCAAGCTTGGCCAGGCCAAAATCCAGGACTTTGATCTGGTTGCGATTGGTCACAAAAATATTTGCCGGCTTTATGTCGCGGTGGACAATGCCTTTGCTATGCGCCGCTTCCAGCGCATCGCAGATTTGCAGCGCCACGTCGACGATCTGCTCATTGGTCATCGGCTTTTCTACCAGAAACTGGTCCAGGGTTTTGCCCTCCAGCAGCTCCATGGCGATGAAGAACTGCCCGCGATTCTCTTCAATGGCGTAGATGGTGCAGATATTGGGATGGTTCAAGGATGAAGCCGCGCGCGCTTCGCGCTGCAGGCGGGCCAGCATGCCGGCGTCTTTCGCCATGTCCTCAGGCAGGAACTTGAGCGCGACCTTGCGTCCCAGGGTGATGTCTTCGGCTTCGTAGACAACCCCCATGCCGCCGCTGCCCAGTTTGCTGATGATGCGATAGTGCGAGATAGTTTCGCCGAACACTAGCCGCATCTTATTGAGTCGCGAACCAACAGTCAATCGACCCGCGTGTTCAGTGCAGGATGGTTGCTCACTGCGGTGGTCCGCAAATACGTTCGCAGCGCTACAGTAGTCTAAAGATGCGGCCATTTCAAGTTGCGGCTCTCAGTAACTGAATAGAGTGATTGGGACGGAATGGCGGACAGCTATTTGGGGCGTGCGAGCGCTTCCGCCTTGCGAATGGCAGCCTCATGCAAATCGTAAGCTACGAGCGCCTTGCGCGCACCGTCGCGGGCGCCGCTGGTACTCATTCGCTTTTCTGCTTCGGCGAAAATATCTTCCGCATTCTCATGGGCGTTGTACGCGTCGTCATCCGCTTCCTTCACCCGCTTGACGGCGGCCATGAGCTGGGAATCGATCTTCGGCGCTGATGGTTTTTTCGCCGGCTTGGCTTTTTGCCGGGCTGGTTTGACGTCGCCACTTTCCGAGACCAGCTGATTGTAGGCAATCTTCAGGTCATCACTCCAGGTGTCCTTGACCTTGATCTCGAAATCATCCAGCGCTGCCCTGGCCTTGTCGGCGATCTCGCGTACTCGCTTCTTTTCCAGCAGCCATCTCCAGACGCCCCACTCCGTTCCTTCGGTCATGATGGCTCTGGCTTCTTCGACAGCAGGAAGTTTCCGCATACCAGACCTCGCAGGAAGAGAACAGTTACTGCAACTGCACGTGGATCTCCTGGTTGCCGCGCAAAGAGAACTTGGCGGTGGAGAACGCTGGTGTTTTGATGTGAGTGTGGGGATTGTTCGACATTCCCCATTGCTCCTTGGGCACTCCTGCCCAGTTTTTGTCGAGCTTATGGTTCTTGTTCACATCATGGATAAGAGCGACCGCGTAGTCGCCTGCCGGAAGATTGGGAATCTCCACCGCAACTGTGCCAGGATGTGCCGGGACGACCACATCGGGCAAGGCGACGGAACGATCGTCCGGCCATCCCTTATCGGAGTTGAAGACCAGCACTCCAATATTTCCGCCCTCGCTATTCGTGCCCTCGACCTGGATGGGGAGCGTGAAAGTCGAAGCGGAATCGTTTTGTTGCGCGATTCCTACGATCGTGACAGCCAGCAGAATTGCCAGACAACAACAAAAGACCCGCATGATTCCTCCAGAGCAAGTCAAAAAATGAAAAGGGCAGCTTTGCCGGTCTCCATCTAGTCTCCGCTATGGGTGCGAAGATCGATCGGACTGAGTCGGCAGGGTCACTCTACGACTAACGTCCGTTGTCCGCGCAGCCTTGTCGGCTACGCGGAGCAACGGGTGTTGTCATGTTGGGACTGGTGGCCGACTGCGGTTCCGAAGCGCGGCGAGCTGCTCGTCGGAGCAAATGCGGCAGTCGTCCACCGTCCTTGTGCTACTTGCCCAGAATGTTCTTTCCGAACGAAAACTTGGTTCCCACCACAACTCTCACGCTGCCACGGCCGCCATCCAGCAAATTCGAGAAAAAATTGTAACGAACGTAGTCGCTGGCTATACGAAGGCCAAAGTTAGGCGTGATCTCCCACGTGGCCCCGCCTCCGAAGCCGTAAAACACGACGGTGTCGCTCCTCGACGGATTCGAACCTAGCAGGCCCTGGACAAGCAGTTGAGCGATTGGGTCGCCCGGCTTGACGGTGACGTTCGCGTGCAGAGCGCCGAGCGCGGGACGCACGAACAGGGTCACCTTCTTCATGCCGCGGTAATTGAATTGCGGTCCGGCCTCATAGGTGTAGGTCGAAGAATTGTAAGGGACCGAGATTACGTAACCGGGAGGGAGAAGTGGCAGAAAGGGAGCTAATTTTGCCTGTGTCGCCGCATTAAGGTCGTTGGGGACCAGCGAGCTGTGGCCAGAGGCGTAGCTGAAATCGCCACCGAGGGTAAGCCAACTGCGCACGTTGACGCCAAAATCGCCATCGAATCCGCGCTGGGTCAGGTTCAGCGAAGGCGTGCTGAGATAGGAATAGGCGCCAAAAGCGCTGAATTGCCGGATGTCGGTTTGTTGTGAAAAGCACGTGAAAGAGGATAGAAGAACCAATAAGAACACGAGGGAGAGAGTTCTAGGCCGCATACGATAAATCTCCTTTTGCTCGCCCTTCAGTTGGAGCAGGGCGGCCAATTACGAGTTTTCAGCGGGGCCGTAAACCGTGGACCTTTTTGGACCCGCTGGCTCCGTCCCAACTGTGCCTGAATCCAGTGTGCGCCATCATAGGTACCGGGAACACAAACAAAATGAAATGTTTGTGGTTACATTCCCAAATTGGGACTTTGCCTGACTCTGACGTTATCACAACTGTAATGTGACGGCGCTCGCTGGAAAATTCGGGGAAATATGCTGTGCAAATCCTGAGCGCAGGTTTTGTAAGACCACGGGAGAGGCTTTGCGATCATCGGCCACAGTGAAGATACGCTGTTAGCTTGACTTAGTGGTTGGGCGTCACTTCGGCGAGGCGATTGGCGATGATGGTGTACACCGATGCATTAAAGGCCAATCCAATATGCGTGCCAGAAACTTCAAAATCGCTGCTGGCGTTGCCGGTGATGCAGTAGCGCCAATCAACCACGCCATCCTGCCGGGTGTAGATGGCGGTTTCGAACATCGAACGCGGCATCTTGCGTCGAAGAGAGGCGAGAAAGTTGCAGGTACATCTTCCCGTGTAGCAGGCGGGCAGCACTCCCGGGCCGTGCTGTTGCAATATTCGTTTGCGGACGGCTTCGGCGGCATTGAGGACACTGCGATGGGCTACGGTTCCGCGGAAAGGCGAACCCAGGGTGATTACGGATGCGATATCTTCGGGCCTCTGGTTGGCTACGGAGCGGGCGATGATGCCGCCCAGGCTATGGCCTATGAGATGGATCTTCCGCCCGGTTTGGTCAAGCGCCCTGGCGATGTTTTCATTGAGACGATGCTGGATGAGCAGATTGGGACATTCGGCATTCAGGCCAATCCCGGAAAAATAAGCACGGTAGCCAATCCGACCCAGCCAGGAATGCAGTTGCTTCAGGTAGCTGTCGGTGCCGAGGAATCCCGGAACCAGGACAACTCCGGAACCGTCGCCGTGCGGTACGCCCAGACCATAGTAGACGGGGGAGCCGTGCAGCAGCAGCACCTCTGCCCCAAACAGTGCTTCCTTCCAAATAGTAACGTCCGCCTCTACGTAATCCTGTCGATAGCCGTGAGTGGACGACGCCATAGTCGGTCAGGGGCGCTGCGTTGGTTTGAGCCTCAAGGTTGCCGGCCCAAGACAACCGGAGAGTCTGCGCTCAACAGCCTCGGCAGACGTTGCGCGCTGTCTTCGGAGAGTTAGTGTAGCTGGAGCGCTCAAGAGTTGCCAGAAATTTGTAGGTTTTTTGAACGAAGAAACCGGGCAGGGTCCTATTTAAATAAGGGCAGAGACTGGACCGGCGCTCTGCGAACGCACCACAGTACGCCGGTCCAGCTTTCGACAACACACGCTAACGGTACATCTCTACAGCGTCAGCCCCGGTTCAGGCTGCGGCGTGGGCTGTCTTCACCTTGATCGTCCGCGGCTTCCGGTGGGCAGTTTTGCGGACCGGTTTGTGCTCGAACGGACGCTTGGTAACGGTGTCGATCAAGGCTTTCTCAGCTTCTACAAAATTCTTCACGTTCTCACGGGTGAAATTTGGGAGCTGGGTAAAAGCATTGGGCGACATCATGTTCATGGTACGGTTTGTTGCCTTCAGACCGGCATTGACCTGGCGGCCGGCTACGTCCATGAACTTCTTCTGTGCCTCGATGAAGGCTTCGGTGGCTTCGCGCGCCAACTCGGTGACCTCGGTTGTCTTTCTGTTGGCGCCGTTCTTGCCTTCCATGGCCTTGGTGGCTTCTTCCTTGATCACGTCCAGGAACTTCTTCTGGGCATGGATGAACATGTCGAAGCTTTCACGAGCGCCTTCGATCATCGCTTCGCTGTCATAAGGCTTGCCAGCCTTCACCTTGGTCAGCCAGGTGTGCATCTGCTTATTGGTGATCTTCAGGATCTCCTGCTGCATTTCGACAAAGGTATCGAAACCGCGGCGCATGAAGTCGGTCGCCGCCACAGCCGGCGCTAAACCACCTACGCGCTCTTTCACGCCGTTAGTGACCAGTTCGTATTCCTCGCGGGCCAGATTAAGCAGCAACTTCTGGCCTTCGATGAAGTTCGTTACTCCCTCGCCGGTCAGGTCGGTGAAAATCTCGGCAGGGCAATAGGCCGGATCGTTCAACCGCTCGCGCAGCATGTGCATGACATCCGCGTTCTGACGCGTGATCAGGTCAACCAAAATGCGCTGTGTGGCAAAGAAATTCTCAACTCCCTGCTGCATCCAACCTGACAGCAAAGAAACAAAGGACGACTCCCGAGCATGGACCATTGTGGGCTCGGACTTAATTGCTCTTGGCATGATGACCTCCGTTTTGCTGCATCGCAGCATTAATTAAAACTTAGTATTCCTTGCGGCCTTTGTCAATCCCGAACTACAATTATTGTGCGATGCAATAGAGAGGCAAACCGGCGAACTCTATGAAGGTGATCATCAAGAAGTACGCAAACCGCAGACTCTACGATACTTCGGGGAGCCGCTACATCAATCTGGAAGACATCGCCACCCTGGTCCGAAATGGGAAAGACTTGCAAGTTGTCGACGCCAAGACCGGCAAGGACGTTACCCGTGTGACCCTGACCCAGATCATCGTGGAAGACGCGAAGGAGCAGCCAACCGGATTACCGCTGGAACTGCTGCGCCAGCTCATCGTTGCGTCAGACCGGGTGGGGCAGGAATTCATCATGTGGTATCTGAAGTCGGCATTCGATGCCTACAAGAAAGTGCAGAACGGTTTGGAAAGCCGCCTGGCCGACGTGCAATCGGTGGCCCTGTCGCCACTGCAAATGATGAGGAAATTGATGCCGGGACAGGCGACCGGCAACGCAGGCGGGCCGGGTGCGGAACTAGAAGAGCTGCAAGAACTGCGTCAGCGCATCGCCGAGATGGAAGGCCGTCAACCGAAACCAAAGCGGCCGAAGAAGCGCCACCGTGCCCAGTCTTGAGCGGAATTGTTCCAATGTTGACGGTGCTTCCTTGACAATCGCATCCTGGCGGCTCACGATTCGCAATAGGCCAGACATTTATGGCGCAGATTGCCAACATTGTGCAGCTGAAGCCTCGCACGCTGGCGGCTTTTGAAGCGTACATCCACGAGGCCGAAGCAGCCATGGAGCCATCGTTGCACGGGCACGGCGCATTCCTGTGGTCTGACACCGACTCCCACATAGCTCAGCAAGTGCGGCATGGAGACATCGCAGCGCAACTGTGGTCGGGCGACGCATCTGTCAAGGTACCGAATGGCTTGATTCACGATTGGATCGGGGCCGCATTCATTCCGCACGTAACGGTCGCTGCCACCCTCGCCCTCATTCAGAATTACGACAACCACAAAAATGTTTACAAGCCCGACGTGATGGACTCGAAGCTGGTCGCTCACGACGGCGGCGATTTCCAGATCTTCCTGCGCCTGCTAAAAAAGAAAATTATTACCGTGGTGCTCGACACCGACCACGACGTGCACTATTCGTCCGTCGACGACGCTCGCTGGACCTGCCGCTCCCGCACCACGCGAATCGCAGAAGTAGAGGATGCGGGCACGGACAAAGAGAAGGTGCTATCGCCCGACACCGGTTACGGATTCCTGTGGCGTCTATATTCCTATTGGCGTTTTCAGGAGCGCGACGGCGGCGTGTACGTTGAGTGCCGCGCCATTTCGCTGACCCGCGACATCCCCATGGGTTTGGGATGGGTGATTGAGCCGATTATCCGCAAGCTGCCGAAAGAATCGCTGATCAACACGCTGAAAGCCACGCGCGACGCGCTAACTTCGGCATAGCGGCCCGCGGGCTGCCCCTCTGGTCTCGGTTCCGTTACACTGTTAAATTATGAATACTCTGATTGTTGCTGTTGCCGTCGTCATTGCACTTGGCACTTTTACTGCTCAGGCGTCCGCTGAGGATTTTGGACCAAGCAATCCTTTCTTCGCGCCCAGCACCTTGCCGTTTCAGGCGCCCCCGTTCGACAAGATCAAAGACGGGGATTATCAACCGGCCATGGAGGCCGGCATGGCGCAGCAACGCAAGGAGGTGCAGGCCATTGCAGATAATTCCGCGCCGCCGACCTTTGAGAACACCTTCGTCGCTATGGAGAAGAGCGGCCAGTTATTGCAGCGGGTGCAGACAGCGTTCTTCGCCGTGACCGGCGCGAACACCAATCCGGAGTTGCAAAAGGTGCGGGCCACGGAAGCGCCCAAACTCGCCGCTCACCATGACGCAATTTATCTTGATCCCAAGCTGTTTCAGCGGGTGTCAACCATCTACCAGCAGCGTCAGTCGCTCAAGCTTGATCCAGAATCGCTGCGCCTGGTTGAGCGCACCTACGATGATTTCGTGCATGCTGGTGCAAAGCTTAGCGAGGCCGACAAGACCGAGCTCAAGAAACTCAATGCAGAATTAGCGACCCTTTCCAATGATTTCACGACAAAGTTGCTGGCTGCCACCAAGGCGGCCGGATACGTGACCACCGACAAAGCGGCACTGACCGGCCTGAGCGATGCGCAGATCAATGCTGCAGCCGAGACGGCCAAGGCGCGCAAGGTGGAGGGCTTTGTGGTTGCTTTGCAGAACACAACCCAGCAGCCCGATCTGGCTACGTTGACCAATCGCGCTACGCGGGAGGCGCTGTTCTCGAACTCGTGGAATCGTGCGGAACGCGGCGACGCCAACGATACGCGTGACACCATCGCACGCATTGCAGAGCTTCGCGCTCAAAAGGCCAAGCTGCTCGGATTTCCCAACTTTGCCGCATGGAAGCTGGAAGACCAGATGGCCAAAACCCCGGACGCGGCGCTGAAGTTCATGAACGCGCTGGTACCCGCGGCGACGGCCCGGGCGGCCAGCGAGGCACAGGACATCCAGGCCGTGATTGACAGCCAGAATGGCGGATTTAAGGTCCAGCCGTGGGACTGGGATTTCTACGCCGAGCAGGTGCGTAAAGCCAAATATGATCTCGACGAGGAGCAGGTAAAGCCGTATTTCGAGCTCAACAACGTGCTCGAGAATGGTGTTTTCTACGCCGCCAACCAGCTCTATGGGCTGACCTTCAAGGAGCGCAAAGATCTTCCTGTCTATACTTCAGGGGTGCGCGTGTTCGAGGTTTTTGACGCCGACGGCACTTCGATGGCGCTGTTTTATTGCGACTACTTCAAGCGCGACAACAAGCAGGGTGGCGCTTGGATGAACAACCTGGTCGACCAGTCAAAGTTGATGGGTACAAAGCCGGTGGTCAGCAACGTCGCCAATTTCGCCCCGCCTGCTCCGGGCGAGCCTGCTCTGCTTACCGCCGATGATGTCAAGACGATGTTCCACGAATTTGGCCACGCCTTGCACGGCATGTTCGCCAACACCGAATTCCCCAGTCTCTCCGGCACCTCAACGGCGCGCGATTTTGTCGAGTTTCCCTCGCAGTTCAACGAGCATTGGGCCACCTACCCGTCGGTTTTCCAGCACTACGCCAAGCACTACAAGACCGGCGAACCCATGCCGGCTGAGTTGCTGGCGAAGATCAAGAAGTCGAACACCTTCAACAAGGGGTACGACATCACCGAGTTGCTGGCCGCGGCCGAGCTGGACATGATGTGGCACGCGCTTCCCGCCAGTGCGCCCATCGAGAAGCCGGATGCATTTGAAGCCCAGGCGTTGGAACAAACCCACCTGGCCGTCAGCTATGTTCCGCCGCGCTACCGTTCCAGCTACTTTGCCCACATCTGGAGCAGCGGATATGCCGCGGGTTACTACGCTTATCTGTGGACGCAGATGCTGGATGACGATGCTTTCCAATGGTTCGAAGACCACGGCGGCCTCACTCGCGCCAATGGCGATCGGTTCCGCAAGATGGTGTTATCGCGCGGCAACACCGAGGACCTGGAAAAGATGTATGTCACCTGGCGCGGGGCCCAGCCGACCATTGGACCCATGCTGAAGTATCAGGGTCTGGCGCCCGAAGGTTCCAAGTAAACCCCTGGCGGTTGGTGGAACCGCTTTGAAGCGGTGCATTTGAGAGTGGTGTTTAGATTTGGCTTTAGCTGCTGGGCAACCCAACCTTCGCAGCTAGAGCCTTTACTTTTTCAGTCTTGATGTACGCGCCTGAAGGCGTGCTCCACCCATCGCCCGATGCAGCGACCCTGGCGGTACCATCACGCCTGCGAATGCGTGGTGATGGTTTCCAGTCCGTGGGCGTCGGGGCCGGTCTCACGCTTACGCAACAACAGGGCGAAGAACAAAGCCAAAAAGCCCAGAACCGAGAAGACCCACATTCCCAGCCCATAGCCGGGGAAATTGGTGGGCCCGGCGTGCATTACGTCGTTGGCCTTGCCAATCGCGAGGTTGAAAATAAAGAAGCCGATCTGCTGCAACAAGCTCATGAGAGCGTAGGCGGTACCCAGCCGCCGCTCATCCACAATGTAGGCGACCGACGGCCACATCACCGCCGGAATCAGCGAGAACGCGATGCCCATCAGCGACACCGGCACCAGCAGCGAAATGTTGCTGTAAGCGATCAAGAGGTACACCGGCATCATAAGGAACGACCCCACTACCATCAGGGTGGCGCGCTTGCCGATGCGGTCGGCCAGCAGACCAAACAGCGGCGTCGCAATCATGGCAGAGAAGGGAAGTAGACTGTTTAGCCAGCCTGCGTGTTGCTGGGCGGAAGCGAAGGCCGCGGTTGACGTGGCGGCTGCACCCATCTGCGAAAGATACTTGCTGGTGAATAAGTCGATGGCAAACGTACGGAAGGGGAATATTCCCGAGTAGAAGGTGAAACACAGGGCGACCACATACCAATAGGACGGATTGAATTTCAGTCCTTCGCGGAAACTCAGTTTGTCCGGCTCGGTCGACTTGCCAAGGTGGTAGCGCGTCTCGCCGTAAGTCTCCTGCGCCCAGTACACCAGGGCGCCGATCACCGCCGTGGATCCGACGATCACGGCGAGCACCAGGGGACGATGCCAACTAGGCTCGGCAGTGACTCCGTTGGGAAAGAACGCGAACTTGGCCCAGGTTGGCGAATTGTCAGCGGCGATAGAGGCGATTCGCGCGATGGTGAGATTGATTCCGAACGCGAAGCTGAGTTCCTTGCCCTTGAACCAGCGCGCCAAGGCAGTCGTAACCGCTACGATCTGTGATTCCGCGCCCAGTCCAACCACCGCACGGCCCGCGACCATCAGGTAGAAATTGCCCTTAAGCGACGTCAGCAGAGCGCCCAAGAGAATGAGGGCCGAGAAGAGCAAAAGCGATTTCCTGATTCCGAAGCGATCGATCAGGATGCCGCCGATCAACAGCGTCGCCACCGCCGCCACGCTATAGCTGGCGTTCAGCCAGCCGAACATCGAAGCCGAGTAATTCAACTGCTGGAGAAAAATTCGCTCCAGCGGGTTGATGCTGTCGTAAACGTAGTAATTGCCGAACATGGCCACGCTGACGAAGATCAGCACTAACCAGCGATACGACTTGCTCGGCTGCGGGCGGGTATCGACCAGCGTTTCGGACACAGACATTCAGACGGCCTCAGGTGATGTGAATGGAAAAGATATCAGAAGAGCGGGCAATCAGCACTCAGCAATCAGCCGTCAGCACCTGGCCGTTAGCACTTAGCAATAAGCAATAAGCAATAGTGACCGCTCACCATCGATTAGTTGGTTTGTATCAGGGCACGGCTTTCAGTCGTGCCGAACCAGGGGCATGAGAGGTTAGGGCGTTAGCCCCCTGCAAGAACCGATCCTCCAGGGGACTAAAACCCAATTCGTCATAAACAAGTAGCGGCATGACTGAAAGTCGTGCCCTGATACAAACCGGATGAATGCCAACTGCCAACTGCTAAGTGCCTAGCGCCAAGTGCTGGCTGAATGCTGAGTGCTGAATGCTGAGTGCTGAATGCTGCCCCTCACGACCCGATATACCGCGCGTACAAACTGCGCGCGATGGCGGTGTCCGTAGTGCCCTTGATGATGGCCCGGCCATCAGGGAAGAGAGTCATCTCGTAGGGATCGCAGCAGAACTTGAGAATGAACTCGCTGTGTCGCACAGTGCCGTGAGGGCTGAGGCGGCGGGTGAGTTCAGCGAAGTCAACCGGCCGCTGCCGTTCGTGGATCTGCACGGAATTTCGCCCGCAGAGCGTGATGCGCGGAACGTCCTTCGCCGGCGAGGTGGACAAAATCCTGCCGGTCGCAGGCCCGGCAACCCGGCTTGAGCTTAGCGGTGCTGATCTCGGTGAAGTCATTGGTCCATACATCGTAGGACAAAAGCGTGCGCCGAATCTCATCGCGTGCGCCGACTACCAGCTTGATGGCTTCGGTGGAGGCAATCGCAGCGACCAGGTTCACCGCCGAATTCAGAATGCCCGCGGTGTCGCAGGTATCGACCATGCCGCGGGGGGAATCAGGAAAGATACAGGCCAGGCACGCCGTCTCGCCGGGAAGGATGGTCATCGTGACCCCGTAGCTGCCTACCGCGGCGGCGTAGATCCACGGCAATTTCTTCCAGACGGCGAAATCATTAATCAGGTAACGGGTTTCGAAGTTGTCGGTGCCGTCGAGGATGAGGTCAACATCGCTGAGCAAAGCTTCCACATTGATGGGGGTCAGGTCGGCAACGTGCGGCTCGACCGTCATCTCGGAGTTGAAAGCCTTGATTTTGCGGGCCGCAGCGATAGCTTTGGGCAGAGACTCGGCGGCGTCGGCTTCGTCGAACAGTACCTGCCGCTGCAGGTTGCTGGGCTCGACGTAATCGCGATCGATGATGCGCAGAGTACCTGCGCCGGCGCGGCAGAGCAGGGAAGCCATGGCCGAACCGGTAGCTCCACATCCCACGATGGCGATCCGTGCCGCGGCCAGCTTCTGCTGTCCCTGTGGCCCAATGGGTTGAAAGAGTACTTGGCGGGAATAGCGTTCGGCGAATTCCAACGACTGTATCTGCTCCGGGGAAAGGCTTCCTTGTTTATTATAGGGATTCGACATTAACTTCGCCGTGAGGACCGGGTTGAAGCTAGGTCCACAGTTGCACCGCGCTGAGGGACGTACCCCCTTTGACGGCATGGCATACCCGACCGGTCCCGTCAGACGAGGTCCTTCGGACAGCCGGGAGTGCTTAAGGTCAGAGTTTGACGGAGCCCAACACGCCATCCTTCCATAAAATTGCGTCGTTCTGTGCCCTGCTGGTACTGAGCGCGTCCTTGGCGTGGCCGCAAACCGGGCCTTTGACCACCGGTCAAAATCCCGTCCCTACAGGGCCCATGACCACTGGTCAAAATCCCGCTCCTACAGGCCCCCTGACCACCGGTCAAAATCCCGGCCCGACGGCTCCTCAGAGCAATCTTCCGGGCGCGCTTGGCGAACTCAGCAAGTACGAAGGCCTAACGGTTCAGGCCGTCGAGTTTCACGGTCTCAAAGGCACCAACCCGGAGATGCTTCGGCGATTGGTAGCGCAGAAAACCGCTGAGCCGCTGGATCGCGAGAAAATCCGCGCCAGTCTGCGAGTGCTCTACGCCACCGGACGCTTTGCCACTCTGCAGGTTGAGGCCGAGGCGCGCCCGCAGAACGGGGTGTCGCTCATCTTCGTCGCCACAGAGAACTACTTCAATGGCGACGTCAAGGTGCTTGGAGCGCCGGCCAAGACCAATCCCAAAGCGCACCAACTGGTGGAGTCGAGCAAGCTCGATCTGGGAGCTACGTTCTCCCAGGAGAACGTGGACAGCTCTGTCGAACGCATGTTGAAGGTGATGGCCGATAACGGCTACTACAAAGCCACAATTACTTACAACCTCGTTCCCCACGACGACACACGGCAAATCGACATTCAATTCCATGTGGTTCCGGGGGTACTGGCCCGCGTGGGTGAAGTCACCATCCAGGGTGACACCGGCATTCCTCCCGACAAGGTCCGCAGCCTTACCAAGCTGAAGCCCGGCGACAAAGTGAAGCAGGAGCACGTGACCCGCGCTCTGGAGCGGCTTCGCCAGAAATATCAGAAGAACAATCATCTGGAGGCCCAGGTCTCGCTCATCGACCATCACTACCATCCCGATACCAACCGTCTCGACTATGTTTTCAAAGCCGAAGAAGGGCCGACGGTGGCGATTACCGCCGATGGCGCGAAGATCAGCAACCGGGAACTGAAGAAGCTGGTTCCGGTTTACCAGGAGAACTCGGTCGATGACGATTTGCTGAACGAAGGACGCCGCAACGTGCGCGACTACCTGCAAACAAAAGGCTATTTCGAAGCCCAGGTGGAAGTAGAGCGGAAGCCTCTACCTGCGGAGAACCACCTCGACATCGTTTACAAGATTGATCCCGGCGTGCGCCATAAGCTTGCTGCGGTGCGGCTGGAAGGCAACAAGTATTTCGATAACGAAACGATACGTGAACGGATGGAGATCCAGCCGTCGAGCATAATTCTGGCGAATGGGCGTTTCAGCCAAAGACTTCTGACAGTCGATGTGGCTGTCATCAAGAATCTCTACCAGGCAAACGGCTTCCTCGATGTCAAAGTCACCGCTGAGCTACAGGACAGCTACGAGGGCAAGGAAAACCAGATGGCGGTGTTGATCAAGATTGAGGAAGGCCCGCAGACGCTGGTGGGCTCGCTGAAGGTAGCCGGAACTAAAGCCTTCCCGGTGCAACGCCTGGCGCCGTTAATGGTCGAAGTGGAGGGCCAGCCCTATAGTGAAGCCAACGTCGCCAACGATCGCGACGCTGTGACCTACTTTTATTACAACCACGGCTTTCCCAATGTCCAGTTTGAGGCGGCCGCAACGCCGGCGCCGGGCGAGCCGCACCGCATGCAGGTGGCCTACACCATCAGCGAGGGCGACCAGGTCTTTGTCGATCGCGTGCTGATAAGTGGGCGCGAGTACACCCATCCATATGTTGTGAATCGCGAGATGCGTATTGCCGACGGCGATCCGCTGAGTCAGGCCCGGATGGTGGACTCACAACGGCGCCTCTACGATCTGGGCCTGTTCAACCAGGTGGACATGGCGGTGCAGAATCCGGATGGCCAGGAGCCGTCCAAGGATGTGCTTTTCAATTTGCAGGAAGCCAGGCGTTGGACCTTCCGCTACGGAGGCGGTATCGAGTTTGCCACCGGCAACATTCCCACCACCAACAACCCGCAGGGCAAGACCGGCGTCAGTCCGAACGGAGTTCTGGAAATTACCCGCCTCAACATGTTTGGACGCGACCAGACGCTCACCATGCGGGTGCGTGTCGGTCTGCTCACCCGCCGGGGCTTGATCGGCTATGACGCGCCCCGCCTGTTTCACCGCGAGACGTGGCGCTTCAACGCCACCGTCTTCTACGACAATACGGCTGACGTGAATACCTTCACCTCGCAAAGGCTCGATGGAACGATTCAGGCCGAGCAGAAATATAGCCGGCGGACTACTCTGTTTTACCGCTTGAGCTATCAGCGCGTGTCCGTCGATCCCAACAGCCTGGTCATCGATCCCACGCTGATTCCGCTGTACACGAAACCGGTCCTGCTGGCGATTCCCAGCTTTACCTATGTGCGAGACACGCGTGACAACCCGATCGACTCACACAAAGGGGCCTATAACATCGCGGACTTTGGTCTGGCGACGAGTGCGTTGGGCTCGGAGGCGAACTTTGGGAAGGTGCTGCTGCAGAATTCCACGTACCACACCTTTAAGAAGCGATGGGTGTTTGCGCGAAGCACGCAAATTGGGGTTCTCCATCCCTACGGTGTCAATAACTTTCTCAGTTTGCCATCCTCGGGAAAGTTGCCCACGGAGGCCACCTCGGTACCGTTGCCCGAGTTGTTCTTCTCCGGCGGCAGCAATTCTCTGCGCGGCTTTTCTATCAACCAGGCTGGGCCTCGCGACCTGGTCACAGGCTATCCCATAGGAGGTCAGGGACTGTTCATCAACAACCTGGAAGTTCGCACCCCTCCGGTGGCCTTGCCCTTGGTTGGCGACAATCTGGGATTTGTGTTCTTCCACGACATGGGCAACGTGTTCGACACGGCAAACCATATCATCAGCGGGATGGTGCGAATCCATCAGGACTCGATAGCCGATTGCTCTGCCTCTACCAGTAAGCAGACGTGCAACTTCAGTTATAACCCTCAGGCGGCCGGTATGGGGTTACGCTATAAGACACCGGTCGGGCCGGTACGCTTCGACGTTGGCTACAACTTTAACCCGACGCGATACCCAATCCAGGAGAAGAACACGGTACAAAGTTTGCGTCATCTCAATTTCTTTTTCAGCATTGGACAAACATTCTGATGAAACGAATTTTCTATTTGACGATTGCCTTATTGTTTCTGCTGCCCGCAGTTGTGCCGTTCGCCTTGGCGGGTGATGTCATCGATGGGATCGTTGCCACCGTGAACCGCCAGCCTTTGTTTCAGAGCGATTGGGAAGAGGCAGTCTGTTTCGAGGCGTTCATGCAGCAGAAGCCCATCGCCGAGGTGACTGAGGCAGATCGCACGAAGGCGTTGCAACGCCTCATTGACCGGCAGTTGTTGCAGGCCCAGATGGGCAGCGAAACCTCTCTGCAGTTGTCGCCAGATGACCTGGAGAAGGATGTCGCCAAACTGCGGGCGCAGCTTCCCCATGGTGGCGACGATCAAAGTTGGCAGAGGTTGCTTGCCAACTACGGTCTGACTCCCAGCACGTTGAGGAGCCATCTGCGGACGGAGGTGCAAGTGATGAACTTCGTCGAGGTCCGTTTGCGGCCCCACGTGCATGTTCAGCCTGAGGAAATTGAGGCGTACTACAAGAACCAATTGCTGCCCGATCTGCAAAAAAATGACGGCAAAGTGGTTGCTCTGGACGAAGCAGGCCCCAGGATTCGTGAATTGCTTGTTCAGCAGCGCATGGATGAGATGCTGGGCGCATGGTTGCATAATTTGCGTCAGCAGGCGGAGATACACAGCACCGTAGCGATTCCGGCCGGGAATGCAGCGGCTGATCACGACCAGGTCTCGGGCGCCAACTAAAAATGACCGCAGAAACCCAGCTTCGCCGTTTGCACACCCGCTTGTGGATTGAGGCCGCAATCGGCGTGGTGGTGTTGGTGGCTGTTAGTGTCCTGGTGTGGTATATGCGAAGCCCACGGTTTGCAGATTTAGTCCGGCGCAAAACGATTGCCACCCTGGAAGATGCCACTGGCGGCCGCGTCGAGTTGCATGCTTTTCGCTGGAACCTCTCCAAGCTTGAGTTCGAGGCCGACGATCTGACCATTCACGGTTTGGAAGCCGCGGACCAGCAGCCGTACGCGCACGCTGACCGGATCCACGTTCGGCTGCACATCATCTCGTTCGTGGAAAAACGGATCGACGTAAAGAAGTTGAGCCTGGACCATTTCGTTGTGCATGTGATTGTCAAGCCCGATGGGACCACCAACGCTCCGGCGCCGAAGCTGCGAAGCAATACGACCGCAGTGCAGCAACTGTTCGATCTGGCGATCGAACGCCTCGACCTGAACAAGGGTTTGCTGCTGGTGAATGACCGGTCGCTGCCTCTGGATTTCGCTGCCAATGATGTCACGGCCTCGATGACCTACGATCGCTTGGACCGCCGCTACGACGGAGTCGTGCAAGCCGGCAAGATGGATGTGAAGTACCAGGACCTCCGCGATGTTGCGGCACAGGGCGAGGTGGTGTTTAGCCTGTGGTCCAACCGGCTGCAGGTCAAGTCGCTGAATCTGGCGTCGGAGAACTCCTCACTGCAGGCGACTGGAAATCTCACCCATTTCGACGATCCCGAACTGAACTTCGAATACAGTGGCGCGCTGGATGTTGGGCAGTTGGGATCGGTCATCCGCCTGTACGAGCTTCGTGGCGGCAAGGTGACGCTCAATGGGTCGGGAACCTATTCGCGCACCGCGCGCGTTGCCACCAGAGGGAATATTGCGGCGCGCGGGGTCACCTATCTGGATAACGGAGTGGAGGTGCACGACGCCGGTGCTGGTGCAGATGTTTCGCTCGCGAAGGACAATCTGGCGCTAACTCGAATAAGTGGGCGTTTGTTAGGTGGAGGAGTAACCGGCGACGCCGAAATCAGAAATCTCTTTGGGGGTTCAACCCGTGCCGTGCCGAGCGTGGAAGAGGCCACGGAACGCGGGAGGTCCGGCGCGAAGCAAAGGTCAAGTGCGCGTAAATCAAGTCTTCCGGAAATTTCCGGCCCTGGTCCGCAGCAGGGCACGGCACACTTGAGGGTGACCGGCCTGTCGCTGAGGGATCTGGCGCGCATGTTCTCGACCAGGGAGGCGCCCTACGAGAAGCTCAACCCGGCGGGCAGTGTCGGAGGAACGGTGAACCTGGCATGGACGCGAACCGTGTCCGACGCCAACGCCGACCTGGCGCTCGACGTTACCCCGCCTGCGCAGCCATCCAGCGACCAGTTGCCTGTAACCGCGACGGTGCGGGCCCGCTACAATCCCAGGGCGCAGGTGATGGATTTTTCCGCCCTGACCATGACGACCCGGCACTCCCATCTGAACGCGACGGGCACTTTGGGTTCGGCCTCCGCTGCTCTGCACGTAGTGCTGAATACCACCAGCCTGACCGAGTTCGGGCCGCTGCTTGGGGCCTTGGGCAGTGCGACACCGGCGGTGGAACTCGACGGCGCAGCCAGCTTTAATGGCACGTTCAGCGGCCGCCTGAAGGACCCGCAGATTGCGGGCCACGTACAAGCCTCTGACTTCACCTACATCTATGTCCCAGCGGTGCAGAGTCCGGCGCACCCAGCCGAGGTGCCAGCGAAAAAGAGATCGCTCTTCCATTTCGCGTCCACGCCGCCGCCTCCGCCACAACCAACGGTGCAACCCAGGCGCCTTCACATCGACGAGTTTTCTGGTGACGTGCAGTATTCGTCCACCGCTGTTGCTCTACATCACGGAACCATTCAAGAAGGTAAGGCACATTTGGAGGTGGATGGTTCGGCGACTCTGGCGAACGGCACCTTCACCGAGACCCTTCCGTTCCAGGTGCAGGCTGCCATCCGCAACGCGGACGTCACGGAACTTCAGCGCGCCGCCGGTCTGAACTATCCCGTGACCGGCACTCTGGATTTCACTGTGCAGGCCGCCGGGACCGAAGCCAATCCTCACGGGGCAGGACATTTCTCATTGCTGGCGGGGCAGGCCTACGGCCGCCCGGTAAAGTCACTTACGGCGAATCTGGTGTTTGCGAATCACGAGGCGCAGCTTGACAACATACAGATGCAGTCCATGCACGGTGAACTTGCGGGTTCGGCCGCCTACAATTTCGGCAATAGGGATGTCCGCTTCGATCTGACGGGCGAGCACATCGATCTGGCGAATATTCCCGAACTGCATATGCCACACGTGGAAGTAGGAGGCGTCGGTAAGTTCACCGCAAAGGGATCGGGCACTCTCGACCAACCTCTGATCAATGCCCATGTGCAACTCAGCGACTTGGTGCTTAACGGGGACCGTCTGGGCGGTGTTACGGCCGACGCCGTGACCCACGGGCCTCATCTGCAACTTACCGCTCGATCGAATTTCTCTGCGGCAAAATTAACTGTGGACGGAGGGATTGAACTGCGCGGCGACATGCCGTCGGACTTGAAGCTGGATTTTTCCGGTCTGGATATCGATCCGTTCCTCCCGCCGCAGGTCCGCCAACAGATCACCCGCCACCCTTCTCTGGCAGGACACGCGGAACTGTCTGGGCCGCTGAAACAGCCCAGGCTGTTGAACGGCAAGTTCAACCTCGACCAGTTCGCCGTGGAAGTGGAAAAGGTTGCGATCGCCAGCGATGGGCCGGTGCAACTGGTGATGGCAGATGAAGTGGTCACGGTGCAACGCTGCAGCTTGGCCAGTGGTGATTCGCACTTTACCTTGACCGGCAGCGCCAGTCTGAAAGACGATCGCCGTCTGGCTTTGCGCGCCAATGGTCATGTCGATCTGGGTTTGGTGCACACGCTTGACCCCGAGGTGACTTCGTACGGCGCCTCGAACCTGGACCTCACCGTGATTGGTCCGATGGCGCAGCCGGCCATCTCTGGGCGCATCGATATCCAGCATGCCGGTCTGTCGATGATTGACCTGCCCGCCGGACTTGGCGATGTCAATGGAAGCCTGGTCTTCAACCAGGACAGGCTTGAAGTGGAACGTCTGACCGCCCGGACCGGTGGCGGGCTGGTGACTTTCGCAGGCTTCATCACCTACGGGCGGACCGTCGGCTTCAACCTGACCGCCAGCGGAACAGAAATTCGTTTTCGCTATGCCGGGATCAGCGTTACGGCGGATGAGTCGCTTCGCCTGGTAGGCACGTTGCAGAGCTCAACTCTGAGTGGGGACGTGACCGTCACCCGGTTCGCACAGATTCCGTCGAGCGACCTGACCTTCGCCCTGGCGCAGGTCGGTCCGGCGCCCATCACCGTTGTCAATTCACCGCTGAATAATTTGCGTCTGGATGTCCGCATCCAGTCCGCGCCCGAGTTGACTGTACAAACGGCGCTGGCGAAACTGTCTGGCGACGTGGATCTGCGGCTGCGGGGCACCGCCGCCCGGCCGGTTTTGCTGGGGCGCATCAACATCGCCGAAGGCGACATCAAGCTGGCTGGAGCCAAGTATCACCTGGAGCGTGGCGATATCACCTTTACCGACCCGGTGCGAATTGATCCCGTGCTGGATATCGAGGCCTCTACGCGGGTCCGCGATTACGACATCACCATCGGCCTGCACGGCACTCTGGAGCGGTTGAACACCACCTATCGCTCAGACCCGCCGCTCTCCAGCGAAGACATTATTGCTCTGCTGGCCTTCGGGCGGACCCAGCAGGAAAGCGCGATGAACACACCGCAGTCTGGGTTTGCCGAGGGCGCCTCGGGAGCCATACTCGGGGAGGCGATTAATCAGGCGGTTTCCAACCGGGTGTCGAAGTTATTCGGCGTCAGCTCCATTCGGATCAACCCGTCCGTGGGCGGCCCTGACAACAATCCCAATGCGCGCGTCACCTTCGAGCAGCAGGTCTCCAACAATGTGACCCTCACCTACATCACCAACCTTACCCGGTCGGCGCAGCAGGTGATTCAGTTCGAATACAACATCAACAGCGAATACACCGTGGAAGCTATCCGCGACGAGAACGGGGTGGTCAGCTTCGACGTTCTCATTCGTAAGAGGAAGCGATGAAGGGCCAGTCGGCCGTTAGCACTTAGCATTTGGCAATTAGCTAATTGCTAATTGCTAATTGCTAAATGCTAAATGCAGACCCCGCAGCAGCAGCGTGCCCGCATGGTGGAGGAGCAACTCCGCGCGCGCGGCATTCGCGACCCTCGCCTGCTGGCCGCGATGGCAAAAGTCCCGCGTGAGGCGTTCATAGCCGCGGAAGATGCTGGTGACGCCTATGGCGATCACCCGCTCCCGATCGGGGCCGGCCAAACGGTCTCACAGCCCTACATCGTGGCTGCAATGGTTGCAGCGCTGGACGTGCGTCCATCCGATCGCTTGCTGGAAGTGGGCACCGGCACGGGATACGAAGCGGCCATCCTGGGCGAGTTGGCGGCTGAGGTGTGGACGATCGAGCGGCATGAAGAGCTGGCAATGAAAGCGCGCGAAATCCTGGCGCGGCTTGGCTACGCAAACGTTCAGGTTGTGGTCGGCGATGGCAGCACCGGCCTGCCACAGCATGCTCCGTTCCACAAGATACTGGTTGCGGCCGCGGCGCCGAAAATTCCAGAGAGCCTGGTCGCCCAACTAGCCGATGGCGGCCGCCTGGTTGTGCCCGTTGGGGGCCGCTTTGAGCAGCAGGTACAGGTCGTGCGCAAGGTGGGAACAAAGATTGTCGTTGAATTGCAGGACCTTTGCCGGTTTGTGCCGCTGGTGGGGGAACAGGGATGGGAGCCGTAGAGATGCTGTCAGCGGCCCCGGGCGTCAAGTCCGCGCGCGGGTAGCGGCTGCGAGAGTCAGGATCGACAGCGTCTCGCGACAGCGCCGATCGCTAAATCATTTGTGGCGTAGCGCGCGCCGTCCTTCGTCGATTCGCTTCCGGGCCTGGGAGGGTCCCTTCACGTCGATCACACGGTACTTTTCTTCCGACAATTCGTGATAATTCACGAAAAACTCTTCCAACTCGCGCACAAAACGTTTGCCCAAATCGTCGATGTGCTTGATGTCGGCAAAACTGTGGTTGTGCTTCTCGATCGCCACCACGCGGTCGTTCCTGACTTTTTCCTTTTTCTTTTTATCCACCTGCTCGCCTTCGATGAT
Source organism: uncultured Acidobacteriaceae bacterium (assembly GCA_963728805.1). Lineage (GTDB taxonomy): Bacteria > Acidobacteriota > Terriglobia > Terriglobales > Acidobacteriaceae > Bog-257. The sequence goes on along the minus strand of CAVSLE010000006.1, from coordinate 176,182 downwards.
GCCGATGATCCGGCAGCGCAAGACGCAGCCAGTGAATGCCGGCTCATCCATCAGGACCAGCACGTCAACCGGGTCTCCATCCTCGGCTTTGGTCGAGGGAACGAAACCGAAGACATAAGGAAATGCCATGCCGGCCGGAAGAACTGTCTTGAGTTCAAACACCCCGTCGTCTGCATTGAAGGCAAACTTGTTGCGACTGCCTCCAGGCGTCTCAATGACAACCTGGATCAACTCCTTGTCGTCGTCATCCAGCGACGACAGCCTTGAGGGATTTGCCAGCGACTTTTTGCCAGTTCCGTTCTTACTCATCTGACCTCTCCTTTTGTGAGAACCCTTTACGCATGGCGATGCTCCACTGACGCCTTGGCAGTCCGGAAAAATCTGACCCGTAATTTCCGCCAGATCGTTTTGTGAATTGCCCAGGTCAACACTGCGACCAATAGCCAGGCAAATGTAGAAACGCCGAGAACCAAGGCAAGCGGGTGTGTTGGTATCCCGCGCCAGACAACTACCGCGAATGCCAGCAGGCCAATGCTTCCCATGGCGGCTCCGGCTGCGTCCACTCCAGCGATCTCTCTTGCGCGCAGCGTCCCCTGCCTTCCCGCGCGCTGCTTTTTCTGCTTTTCATGTTTCTCCAGCAAGGTTGCCGCAGCCGGAAAGATGGCAGGAAACGCCAGAAACAGCCCTCCAATGCCAGGCCCCCAGCGCTTGGCAATCATTCCGGCAAGCGCCGTAACCGCACCGCCAAAGACGAAGCGAACGATGTACTCGTACCACTTTGAACGTCGGAGCGCGGCAATATTGACTTTGATCTTCATGGTGTCAGCTCAGCAGGCAATACCACAAACCCAAAGCACAGGCGAGCCACAACATCAATGCCACGCTGGTAACTGGCAAGGCAGCCCATTTCTTGCGAATCATCAGCCAGCTCGCCACGGTTGCGTAGACGTAGAACGCCACTGCCCCCAAAATCATCGATCGAGCTTCCACGCTCGCGTACGCTCCACCATGCTGACGGACCGCCAGGGCCAGGCTGGCAAGCGCTATTGAAGGGGCGGCTCCGAAGAGCCCGGCGAAGCTTTTGGGTTTAAGCAGGTCGCCCAGGAGGGCAAAGATGGAGACGACCACTCCCCCGAGGACTGCCCGCAAAAGAATTTCCCGCATAGTGTTTTTCGTTGCACGTGGCAAGAACAGCGGGGACTGTGCCGTAACGCAGTCCCCTCCGGTCGCCACAACTTGTCTTATGCTGCACGCCGTGACTTGCGTTGTTCTCGCATCTCCTTGGAGGCGCCCTCGTTGGCTTCCACGTTAATCTCCTCGGAAAGCTGGGTCAGCTTCTGGTCGGTCTGTTTCTCTTCGTCAAGCGTCTGGCGCAGCAGCGATGCATGTTCAGATTCCCCGAGCAGGTCCGCGTAGGCGCTCACGGTCCCGTAGGCAGCGATTTCGTAGTGCTCCACGCGCTGCGCCGCCGAGATGAGCGCCGCATCCATCACGTCGTTGGAAAAATCCTCTCCCATGATCTCTGCCCCCTCTTTGATGAGGCCCTCCATGCCCATGCACTTCTTGCCGGTGGGCTTGGCGTCGAGCATGGTAAAGATCTGCTCCAAGCGTTGGACGTGGCCTTTGGTCTGTTCCAGATGCTCCTCGAAGCCTTCCCGCAACTCTTCGGAAGAGGCCGCTTTGGCCATCTTTGGCAGCGCCTTGGTTAATTGCTTTTCAGCACTGTATAGGTCTTTGAGTTCGTCTATGTAAAGTTCCCGTAATGAATCATTTGTCATGATTTACCCCTCGCTTGATTTTTTTGAGTTGTGCACTGAATGTCGTTCGGCGAAGAACGCGGCCCGTCTCGTTAGAAATTCGCCTGGTGAAAACCGGGCATACGTAAACCACGTTCCAGACTTCTTAGTTGCATGTCATCTGCGCGAGGATGTTCCGCCACTCGTCGGAGGTCAAATTCGAAAGGCTTGCGGATGCTGAAAACGTCATCCTAACGACAGCGGAAGCGTCTGGGGCGGGTAATTGGTCAGGACGTCCTGCACATCGACGGAGTTGGTTCCGATGTGTACCACTTTGTAGCGACGGTCCACGATATCGCCTTCCTTGGCGACGAAGATGTCGTCACCTTTGGAGAGAAAGATCCGCTTGTTTCCGTCTTTGCGGCTGGCGAAGCCGTAAAACTTCAAGGGGATGGGCGGCGGCGGTGGCGGCGCCACAGGACCTGGATGTATGTCCGGAGGCAACGGCTTCGGAATGGGAGCTTCCTCCGCCTGCGAGCGGAAAATGTCGCGCCCGCTTCCCTTGTAGGTTACATCTTCGCTGGACTTCAGTAGATCGAAGCGCAAGGTGGGATCGAGGGTCCGGGCCAGCAGCGGGTGCGACTTGCGTGCGGTTTTTGCGCCGCCGGGCGCAGCTTGCCCGCCGGAGCTGTCAGGCGCCGGACGGGCGGCGGTGGCTGGCGTGGGCGCGACCGCTGGTTCTTCGTCGCCACCACGAAACGCGCGCAGCACCAGGACAACCGCCACGATCAGCAAGACCGCCGCGATAATTGTCTTGGTCCGGTTCTCAGTCCCGATCTTCACGAAGTCTCGCCCCCTCGCAAATACGTTTCCAGCTTGAGTTGCAGGCGCACATTGCCCTGCTGCTCGCCCAGCGCGATACCATCAATCAGAAAGAACATTTTGTCGCGCTCCAGTTGATTGATGAACTTGACTTCCTGCAGGTAGTCGCCGGAAAGCGAGATCTCAACCGTCATCTTGCGCAAGCCTTCGACCGGCGCGTCCTTATCATCGTATTTCACACCCGCAAAGTGCACGCCGGTCTGGGCCGCCACCTTGCCCAACTCGTCCGCGACCTCCGAATACTGCGAGGGAAACCGCTGGGCGTAGAAACTGTTGATGTCGGTGGAAGCCTGGACCAACTTCTTGTCCATACCGCGAGTGGGCAGCACCTCCTGCCGCTTGGCGGTCAGCCGGGCGCGCTGCTCGTAATAATCGCGCTGCCGCGCCTGGCGCGAGCGTCCCGCGGGCGAAAAGAGATAGCCGATGCAGGCCAGGTCCAGCACCACCAGGGTGATGACCACCGGCATCCAGGTTTTGCGGATCTCGCGAATGCTGGCCATCAGTGCGGCCTCGCTGGCATGGATTTTGGTGGCCCATTCTGCGCTTGCGTCGGGCTGGCCGGCGCAGGCGATGCCGTGACTTGGGCCTTTGACTGCGCTCGCGGGTTGGCGGGCTTTTCCTTCGGGTTACCCTCGTCCTTCGGTTTGCCCTCGTCGGCGGCGGAGTCGATGTCTTGCGCGCTCGGAACGTAGATGGCGGCGATGTCGAACTGGATGTTGCCCGGCCCGGCAGTTTGATCGCCGGAAGAATTGGTGGTGACGGCCTCGGCCATCACCTGGGCCTGGCGGAAGTGAGTCGATTTCTCCATGCGGCGCACCAGTTCGATGGCGCGGTCGCGCGAGTCGGTGGCCACCACCACGCGCAGCATCAGGTCATTCGTCTTGGTGTACTCCGGCTTCATGGAGACTACATGCAGATTGGGCGGCACAATCCGTTCCATCTCGGTAAATACCCGCGTCCAGGAGAGCGCCTTGCGGGCAAACAATTGGTTTAGAAACTCCGACTGATCGGCTATGTCACGATTGGCCGGCTTGTTCAGCAGGGCACGCGCCTGGGCATCTTCCAGGTCGAGACTCCTGATCTCCCACCGCACCTGGGCCAGTTGCTTATTGATGTCGCGCGATTGCGCCCGCTGATAAACGATGTAGCCCGCCAGCAGCCCGGTGACCACGGCCAGCGCGAGCACCAGCACACCCATGCGGCGCCGATAGAAACGTGCCGCTTCATACGGCTGGCTGGCAAGATTGATGTTGAGACGCATCAGGACACCAGCGCTCCCACTACCGCAGCGAGCACCGCCCGGGGCACATTGCCGGCCGCCGGTGCCCGGCCACTGGATATCAACTCTTCCACGCGAATGTTCGAGCTGGCGCTTAAGGCTTCCTGCAAGGCCTGCGGCGCGTCGACTCCCGTCACCAGCACGCGATCGACACCCACCGAGTAACGGTCCTCGAAGTACACCAGCGAAGTGTTCACGTCGTCCACCAGAGATTCGCCACTGACGGAAGAACCGCCGTTTTCCAGCGAGCGATGCAGCAGCAGCTGATTATTGTCCACAATGGCGAAGGTGGTCGTTCCCTGTTCCACCTTGATGACCATGGTCGGACGCGCGCCATCCACAACGCCAAGAGTGGCAATCATGGAAGGCACTACCGCCCCGGGATTGTATCCAGCTTCGCGGACCAGCAATTCGTACTCCTCCAGAATATTGCGCGGCGTAACGGCCGCCACCAGTCGGACCGGGTCGGAGGTACCCTGGCGATCGAATGACACGGCCGCCTGCTCCACTTCGAAGGGCAGCGATTTCTTCAGGCGGAAGCGAACTACCGCATCCGCTTCCTCCGCTTTCGGCGGGAGCGTGTCGAAGTCCAGCAGCATGATGCGAGTCGTGGCGTCGGGAATCACCAGGCAGACATCGCGCGAACGCCCGGCAACCGCCGACAAGGCATCGCGCAAAGCGGCCACCAGCACCGCACGGGCGTTGACGTTGGCCTGCTGCAACCCGGGCACCAGCGCCCCATTAGGAATGGCCTGGGCGGAGGCTGCTTCCAGGGTCTGTGCGCCTTCACCGGCGCGACCGGCCACCACGCGCTCGGCGCTTATCTCACAGGCCACCCGGGGCCGCGGAATGTTGTTAGACGGCATCAGTTTCAGTTGCAAGTTTCGAGTTTCAAGTTTCCAGTTTCGAGTTTCGAGTTGCGGGCTGCAAATAAAACCGCAGTGTCATCCTGAACGCAGCGAAGGATCCCTATCTTGGCAGCAGTGTCTAGTTGCGGGCCACACAGTCCTGCCACAATAAGGGTCCTTCGACCGCCTCGCTCAGGATGACAGAAGCAGTAGCTAATTGCTAATTGCTAACGGCAAATTGCTGCCTTACCGCGTCGTCTCGATGAAGGTTACCTTATTGATTTCCTTCAGCGTGGTCAGCCCTCGTTTCACTCTATCAATTGCCGACTCGCGAAGGAAATGCATGCCTTCCTCCTTGGCGGCGCGGCGAATCTCGCTGCTGGGCTTCTTCGACAGAATCATTTCCCGCACGTTGTCGGTCAACTCCAGCAACTCGTGGATCGCGGTCCGTCCGCGGAAGCCGGTACCGGAACACTCGATGCAACCCTCCCCCTCATAGAACGGGATGGTGGCCCATTCTTGCGGGTTCAAACCGCTGGCCTCCAGCTCTTCGACGGAATACTTGACCTCTTTCTTGCAGAATTCGCAGATCACTCGCACCAGCCGTTGGGCCAGAATGCAGTTCAAGGCGGAAATGAAGTTGTAGGCCTCGACTCCCATGTTGAGGAAGCGGCCCAGCACGTCCACCACGTTGTTGGCGTGAACGGTGGTGAACACCAGGTGCCCGGTGAGGGCGGAGTTGATGGCAATCTGCGCCGTCTCGGTGTCGCGGATTTCGCCCACCATGATCTTGTCGGGATCGTGACGCAGAATCGAGCGCAATCCGCGGGCAAATGTCAGCCCCTTTTTCTCGTTCACCGGAATCTGGGTGATGCCGCGAATCTGGTATTCGACCGGGTCTTCGATGGTGATCAGCTTGTCTTCGTCGCTCTTGATCTCGTTCAGCGCCGCGTACAGCGTGGTGGTTTTGCCCGAGCCGGTCGGTCCAGTGACCAGCACCATCCCGTACGGCTCCTTGATATAGCGGCGGAACTTGCGCAGGTCTTCGTCGCTGAAGCCAACCACGTCGAGAGTCAGCTTGTGGAACTTCTCGCTCATCGACTCTTTGTCGAGTACGCGCAGCACGGCATCTTCGCCGTGAATCGAGGGCATGATGGAAACGCGGAAGTCGATGGAGCGGCCCAGATAGCGCACCCGGAAACGACCGTCCTGCGGGACCCGTCGCTCGGAGATGTCCAACTCGCTCATGACCTTGATGCGCGAGATGATGGTGGAATGGTGCTCCTTGGCGATAGGCTGCATGGCCTGCTGCAGCACGCCGTCAATACGGTACTTGATGACCACCGAGTCGTCGCGCGTCTCAATGTGAATATCGCTGGCGCGCCGCTGCAACGCGGTAAAGATGGTGGTGTCCACCAGGCGAATGATGGGGCTGATGTCGGTCTCGGCCGTCAGCTTCTCGATGGAGATGGTTTCGTCGGAATTTTCGTCTTCGACAATTACGTCCAGCGCGAACCCTTCGCTGGCTTCCTCCAGCACGCGCTGCGACTGCTCCGTTTTCTTCAGGATGTCGCTGATCTGCGACAGCGTGGCGACCTTGGTGGTGATGCGCCGCCCCAGCAGCAGACCGATCTCGTCGATCATCATCAACTGGCTGGGATCGGCGATGGCGATCACCAGTCGGCCATCGGGCTTGTCCTCCAGGGGCACGAAGTTGTAGCGGAACATCAAGTCCACTGGAATCTTGCGGAATAGCTCGTGCTGAATGTGAAAGTTCTTCAGGTCCACGAACTCGCAGCGATAGCGCTGCGCCAGTTCTTTGCCGTGCTCGACTTCGTCCTGGGTGCCGGCCGGGCTTCCGTTACCGCCGCCTACGAATATGGGTTTCTTTACGTCTGTCATAAACACCTTTTAGCCATTGGCAGTTAGCAGTTAGCAATTGGCTAAGGCGTGCCTGCCCAGAGCCATGCAATGCTTCCAACCCCTAATGCAGCCTCCCCTAATGCAGTCCTTCCGAGCCTAAGCTAAATATCGGCAGGTAGAGGGAAATCAACACAAAAGCCACCACCACGCCCATCACAATCAGGATAACCGGCTCAATCAGGGCCATCGCCGTGGCCAGCGCGTTTTGCACGTCCTCTTCATAAAACTCGGAGACCGAGTTCAGCATTGCGGGCAGCGCGCCCGTCGACTCGCCGACCTCAATCATTTCCACCGACATCTCGGGAAAGACCTTGGTCTCTTCCAGGCTGCGCGCCAAGCCCTGGCCTTCGCGCACGCCGCGCGTCGCCCTCTCAATGCCTCCTGAAATCAGGCGACTCTGCATCGATTCCGTTGCCGTCTCCAGCGATGGTACCAGCGACAGTCCGCCCGACAGCAGGGTTGACAACATACGGGCAAACACCGCGACCTGGTATTTCAGCCAAATGTCTCCCAACATGGGAATCTTCAGTTTGATGCGGTCCATCTTGGTAGCGCCGCTATCGCTCTTCATCCAGCGCCACAGAAAAAAACCGATCGCGCCCATCACCGCCAGGGAAAGCAGAAAATACTTTTTCGCATTGACTCCGATCGCCAGCATCACCGAAGTCATGGCCGGCAGCGGCGAACCCAATTGCTGATACAGGGTGGCGAACTGCGGAACCACAAAGGTGATGAGGAAGGTCATCATCACGATCAGCATGGCCACCAGCAACGCGGGATAAACCAGCGACGCCGTCAGCTTTTTGCGAAAACTTACGGCCAGGCGCTGGAACGAAATATAGCGGCCCATCACCTCTTCCAGGTTGCCGCTCTTCTCGCCGGCCAGCAGCGTAGTGGTGTACACCTTGGGAAAAACTTTCTGTGCTTCGAAGGCTTCGGAGAGCAGTTCGCCACCGCGCACCCGGTCGTGCACATTCTGCAACACGGAACGGAAAAAGAGGTTGCGCTGCCGCTTGATCAGCAACTCCAGCGACTGGATGATCGGCAGGCCAGCATGGATCAGGGTCACAAATTGCTGGTTGAAGATGACAAACTGCTCCTGCTTGATCTTGCGCCGGCGCGGCAACCCGACCTGGGTGGAAAACAGGCCCTTGGACTTGACCGAATAAACCAGGAAACCCTGCTGGGCGAAGCGGTCGCGGACCTCGACCTCCGAGCCCCCGTGCTCGGTCTGTTCGAGGACGTGGCCCCGCTCGTCGGCCATCTTAATCAGGTATTCGGCCATGGTTGATAGGTTCCCTAGGGAGAGGTTATGAGTAGTCTAGCATTTAGCCATTAGCAATTAGCCCTTAGCTCTTAGCCTTCAGACATTGACCGGGACCGAAATCGACACCGGCAACACCCGCGCGCTCTTACTAAATGCCAAGTGCCAAGTGCTAAGTGCTCATTCCGTCAACTCCGTTCCGGCCACGACCTCGGTTCCGGGCGGTGGGGTAAAGCGAAATTGTGCGTCTGGTACTTCGACGTTCTCCTTCTGCTGAAGAAAGCGAAATTCCGTGACCGAGCCATCGCGTTCTTCGACGACGATGCGCGCGATCAGTCCGTCCGGCATCACTTCCAGCAGGGTCTGCTCAATGCGCTCCCCCATTCCCTTCGGAATTCCACGCAGCACCACATCGCCGGGACTGAGCGGCTTTTGATCGGGCGCCAGAGAGAGCCCATCCAACTCTTTCTCCAGCTTGGTCTTGCCTAACAGGTAACGCAGGGGCGACCGCAGATCGTCGAGCTGCTTGACCGGCGTGCGGCGGACCTGCTTCTCACCCGGAACATAGAACCACGCGGTGTGTCCGTCGGTGAGGAACAGTTTGGGACGCGGCTGATCGTAGTCCCACCTCATGCGGCCCGGCTTCTTCATCAAGAGAGTGCCGCTTTCGGTGCGATTGATGCCGGCGCCACTGTAGGTTTCAGTGAACCTGGCTTCAAGGGTGCGCATGTGGTCGTAGCGCTGGTCCACTTTGGCGGCCAGGGCATGCACGTCCGTCTGAGCGACAAGGGGCGCCGCACACAGCAGCAGGACAAACGAGGCAAGACTCCAAGAGGATGGGGCAATGATCATGAGATAAAGGGTACGGTTTCGAATCCCTCGTCTTACCGAAGCACCGGGCTGGTCGCATCCGCCGCGCCGGAGGCGCTGTAATGTATCTCACCTGCCTCGTCGGAGTAGAACCTGCGTTGTCCGGTCATGCCGACTTGATCGGGTAGTACCGTGATGGTGTACGAGCGGATCGCGCCATTCACCTTGTCGCCCGGGGTATAGGTGAAGGTGTAGCCACTTTTGCGACCGCTGGCCAGGTTGTTGTCGATTGTCCTCTCGCCACCGGTCGCCGTCGTACCTCCAAGCATCGCCAAGTCACCGGTGAAGCCTAGATCCGGATGGCTGCTGGCATAGATCATCTCCGCTTCATTGATAGTTCGAATGCTGGCAATTGCTGAAACCTCGTGCGCCGGAATGGTCGACCTGGTCACTATCGGGATCGTGAACGCCATGATGAGAACAGGTATAGCAGCAACGCCGAGATAGCCAAAAATGAGGCCCGTAAGCGCGAGCCCGTCCCCGTTGAGTCGACCGGCACTTCTGCGGATCTCGCCCCGCGAAATGTGGCCCAAGATGACGGCTGCTATGGCCGCAGGAAACATCCAGGACAAAAAGCCCAATACGAAACTGGCGATGGCTTTGCCGCTAGTTTGTGGGGTGCCACTGTGCAGAGTGACCGGAGGCGACGAGACCGCTACGGAAGGCGGCGCCGCTGAGGTCAGCGGTCGACCACAGGAAGGACAAAACTGGTTAGTGTCCGCACTGGAAGCACCGCACGTTCCGCAGAACATAGTACACCTCCAGAGGGAGCCTTACTGAATCACCGGGCTGGTCGCATCCGCCGGGGCGGCGGAGTTGTAATGGATCTCGCCTGCCTCGTCAGAGTAGAACCGGCGCTGCCCAGTCGACCCCACCTGATCGGGCACGGCGGTGATGGTGTAGGAACGGATCGCGCCGTTCACCTTCTCGCCCGCCGTATAGGTGAACGTGTAACCGCTCTTGCGACCACTGGACAGGTTGTTGTCGATGGTTCCCTCGCCACCGGTCGCCGTCGTACCTCCCAGCATGGCCAAGTCTGCCGTGAAGCCCAAATCCGGATGGCTGCTGGCATAGATCATCTCCGCTTCATTGATGGCTCGGATGCTGGCAATGGCAGAAGTCTCGTGCGCCGGAATGGTCGACTTTGTGAGCTTCGGTATGGTGAATGCCGCAATGATCAGAATGATAGTTACGACGATCAACAGTTCGATAAGGGTGAATCCGCGGTTGCGGTTCCGTTTACGCATAATTGGCAACCTTTCTCAGCCCCTGTGGCCGGTCGCACGAGCCGAATTCCGGCCTTCCACCAGATGTAACAATCATCGGCGGCCGAACCCGGGCGTTCAGCGCTTCACCAACCCAACGGCTTGCCTGCAGCTTAGAGGGTCGCTTTGGATTTCTTCGGCTTTTTGGCTTCGCGCTTTGGTGCGTTCTTATTTCCCATGCCCACAGCATCGCACAGATTTGCAGAGGATGCGAGGGGTCAGACCCTGAAACGGCAACTCGACCGCCCATTTTCCCACATCCAGAATCTGCAATTTGGACGCTCGCTGGCGAGAAAGGTCGCGTTTCGCGGGATCCCAAGTCTGGCTGAAAGCTAATGGCTGATGGCTGACAGCTTCTTCCTCAGCAGGCCAGGGAATCGCGGCTGATCTTCAATCCGTTGAGATTGCCCAGTACGGTCGCCGAGATCCGGTCCGGCTGGAACAGCTCCTTGGCCGATTCCAACAAGCTTTCCACGGTCACCGCCTGGATGCGCTCGATGATTTCGTCCATGCCGAAAAAGCGGTCGTAGTACATTTCCTGTCGCGCCAGGTTCGACATGCGCGCCGTGCTCGACTCCAGGCTCAGCATCAAGCTGCCCTTCAACTGGTCTTTGGCGCGTTTCAGCTCTTCGTCGGAGAGGGGATTCAGTTTCAACTGGCGAAACTCGTTCACCACCGATTGCACGACCTTGGGGGCGGATTCGCGCGACGTTCCGGCATACACCGACAGCAGCCCGGTATCGCGAAAAGGATTCAGCTCGGAGAAGATGGAATACACCAGCCCCTGCTTCTCGCGAACATTCTGGAACAGCCGCGAACTCATGCCGCCGCCCAGCAGCGTGTTCAGAATGTAGGACACATATCGCCGCTCGTCGCTGATGCTATAGGACGGAACGCCCACGCAAATCTGCACCTGCTCCAGAGATTTCTTGTTGCGCAGGATAATGCGGGAATTAACTTTGGGCGGGCTGTCGTGCCAGCCGTTGGAGCCTGCCGGCAATTGCCCGAAGTTCTGGCGCAGCAACTGAACAAACTCCTGGTGGTTGACGTTGCCTGCCGCCGAGATAATCAGGTTTCCGGGAACGAACCTCGTGGGATAAAAACTCTGGATGGCATCCTGATCGAAGCGCCGCACCGTCTCCTTGGTTCCCAGGATCGGCTTGCCCAGCGGGTGGTCTTTGAAGAAATTCTGGGTGAAGATCTCATGCACCAGGTAATCGGGATTGTCCTCATCCATCTTGATCTCTTCCAGGATGACGCCGCGCTCGCGGATAATCTCGTCGGCGTCGAAGACCGGATGCAGGACCATGTCGCTTAAGACATCGACCGCAATTGGCAGGTGCTCATCCAGGACCTTGATGTTGAAGCAGATGGTCTCCTTGCCGGTGAAGGCGTCCATGTTGCCGCCGATGGAATCCACCTGGCGCGCGATATCTTCGGCCGAGCGGTTGGTGGTGCCCTTAAACACCATGTGCTCGACAAAATGCGTGATGCCGTTCACCAGAGGATCTTCGTGGCGCGAGCCGGTCTTCACCCAGATGCCCATGGACACCGAACGGATGTGGTTCATGTGTTCGGTCAGCACGGTGAGGCCGTTGGGTAACACCTCGCGTTGTATATTGCGGACTTCTTCAACCATTGTTTGCTTACTGCTCCACTAACAAACGTCGGGGGCGACGCACTCCTGGCGAGTATCCCGTGGCCAGATCCTGTGCTCTTGCCTTTTGGCGCCAGGCCCCCGCGATAGAATGATCACTCTTAGAATGAATCGGCAATGCGAAAATGCCCGCAGCGTCGTCGGGCCCCTGGGAATCTAATCTAGTCAGCATATTGGATGCATGAGCAACCCGCAACATACCGAACTATTAGGCCTTACGTTTCAGCAACTTACGGAGATTGCTGAAGGTTTGGGCCAACCCGGCTACCGCGCCCGCCAACTTTTTGACGGTTTGTACCGGCAAAGGTGGGCGGCCCTGGACCAATTCACCATGCTGCCACATGTCTTTCGGCAGCGACTGGGAGAGTCGGGTTACGCGATCGGTTTGCCCAAAATTGAAAAGAAGTTCATCTTCTTCCGACGGCACCGTGCGTTATCTACTGGCGTTTGCCGATGGCCAGAGCGTCGAGACGGTGTGGATGCCCGACGGTGATGGCGGAGAAGCCGGCGATGGCTCTGAAGATGGCGATGCCGAATTGCGGGAGCAAGCATTCAGCACTCAGCATTCAGCGCTCAGCCTCGAAACTCGAAACTTAAAACTTGAGGCGGGTGCCCCATCCTTTCGCCCGTCTTTGGCGAAAGGGTGGGACCAGAGTGTAAATCCCTCGACCAAACCTCCTAGCCGCGGTCGTTCTCGCCGCGCCACCATCTGCGTCTCCAGCCAGGTCGGCTGCGCCGTGGAGTGCGCCTTCTGCATGACCGCGCTGCTAGGACTGAAGCGCAATTTGAGCGCGGGCGAAATCGTGGGCCAGATTCTCGCCGTGCTCAACGACCAGCAAGTGGAGCTTCAGAGCGACCGCATCAACCTCGTCTTCATGGGACAGGGTGAGCCTTTCCTGAACTACGACAACTTCATGCAGGCCGTTCGCCTGCTGGTGGAAGGCGTGGGCATTCCCGAGTCGCGCATGACGGTTTCGACCTCGGGCATTCTGCCGCGCATTGCCGACTTCGGGGCCGAACCGGTTCGGCCGAAGCTGGCCGTGTCGCTGAACGCTCCGAGCGAAGCGCTGCGCACCGAGGTCATGCCCATCACGAAAAAGTGGACCATCGAGAAGCTGATGGCAGCGCTGCGCGAGTTCCCTCTGCGCAACCGCGAGCGGCTCACGTTCGAGTACGTACTGTTAGGCGGCATCAATGATGGCGTTCAGCACGCGCGTGAGATGGTTGAACTGATTCGCGGACTGCGCGCCAAGGTAAACCTGATCGCGCTGAATTCCGGCCCGGAGATTCCGTTTGCGACGCCTTCCGATGAGCGCGTGCTGGCATTTCAAAGCGTGCTCACGCGAGCCGGAATCCCGGCGTTCGTCCGCCGTCCGCGTGGCCGCGATATCTACGCCGCCTGCGGCCAACTGAAGCACACCACGGAGCTGGTGCAGGTGACGCCATAGACTGGCGCCCCGGCTGGGTGCCCATTCATTCTCGGCTTTGGCCAATGAGTGGGAGAGTAGTGCGCTCTAAGCCCAGCTTGTCCGCCTCATACTCCGGAACATGCGAAATGTAAGTGTCGCGCCGGCGGCGACCAGCCCAATTCCAACGGCGACTTTCTTCAGGCAGACCGCGCCGCAGGTTTCGCGAGGGCGCGCACCGGCAATGTGCTCCGGACGGAAGCCAACACCCACGACTCGCCCTAGCAGGTCTTTCACCACGGGAAGGTTCACGGCGACTTTCAGTTGCCACGGCGCTTGGGTCGGACCGGGATGCTGGAATATCTTCACGAAGACCTTATGGGCCTGGACCTGCATGAATTGAGTGGCGCGGGTGGGAAACTCGCGCCGGCATTGGACGCGGGCCAGCAATGCCTCGGTGACCTGTCCGTCGCGAAGAGCGCTGGTCAATAGGTTCGCGGTGGCCACGGCATCCTGGATCGCAAGGTTGATGCCGACTCCGCCCGCCGGTGACATGGCATGAGCGGCGTCGCCAATACAAAGCAGCCCCGGCCGATGCCACTGTCGCAGCCGGTTGATCTGCACTGACAGCAACTTGATCTGCTCCCAGTCTTGCAGTTCTCCAACCCGGTCAGCCAGGTAAGGAGCGATCCGCGCGATGTCGGCGCGAAACTCATCCAGCCCGCGCTGCCGGATCTCTTCGAAGGAACCCTTCCGGATGATGAGGCCGGCCTGAAAGTAATCGCCGCGAGGAATCAGGACCAGTGCCTTGCCGTAGTTGATGTTGCCGAAGAGCTGTTCGGGATCGTTACCGGTGCGGCCGATGCGGAACCAAAGCACGTCGATGGGAACGCCTGATTCGATCACCTCCAGACCTGCTGCCTGGCGAATTGTCGAATGGCGGCCATCACACCCGACGACCAGGTCCGCCCGGATCTCCACCGTCCCTCTCGACGTCTTGGCCTGCACGCCGATGATGCGCCCGGAGTCGCGAAGCAGGTCAACCGCTTCGTACTTCATCTTGAGATTGAACGAGGGAAAATTCTCCGCATGGCTGGAGAGGAAGTTGAGGAAGTCCCATTGCGGCATCAGCGCCACAAACTTGCAATGCGTGGGCACGCGCCGAAAGCTGGGACCCTGGAAAGCATAATCGCCCACTACGCCACCGACCGAGGTCAACTCCTGGTGCGGCAGCTTGAGGAAATCTTCCAGCAAACCCAGTTCATGCATCACCTCGAGAGTCGAGGGATGCACGGTGTCGCCGCGAAAGTCGCGAAAGAAATCACTGTGCTTCTCCAGCACGGTCACCGGCACGCCGCCGCGCGCCAGAAGGTAGCCCAGCATTACCCCAGCCGGTCCGCCGCCAACCACACAGCAAGTGGTCTCCACCGTTCTCGTAGGCATTCGCGACTCCTTTCAGGTCCGTCGTTGTTGGACACATACATAGTAAGGGAAATTCGTTTGGCGTTTGATCATGGTCAACAAACAGCAGGTCCCTCCACTCTGACGCGGCGACTTCGCCCGGGGATGACAGGTGTTTGGGATCCAAAATTCCCTGCAACGGGCAGGGCTTCCTACACATCTAAACATTGACAACGATTCACTCAAGTTCTATAGTCGGTTTGTTGTTAGGCTTGCGACGTAATGAACTGCACTTATTATCAATAAGTTACAAGAAAACTTAAGCTAGGAGGATGGCTGCAATGGGAAAGATAATCGGAATTGACTTGGGAACCACCAACTCAGTGGTGGCCGTCATGGAAGGCGGCGAGCCCAAGGTCATCCCCAACGAAGAAGGCGGACGCACCACACCATCGGTCGTGGGATTTACCAAAAACGGTGAGCGGCTGGTTGGCCAAGTGGCAAAGCGCCAGGCCATTACCAATCCGGAAAACACAATTTATTCCATCAAGCGCTTCATGGGACGTCGTTTCGACGAAGTCAATGAAGAGATGAAGATGGTGCCGTACAAAGTAGTGCAGTCGGGCGATCACGTGGCCATCATGGCGCAGGGCAAGGAATATACCCCGCCGCAGATTTCGGCCATGATTCTGCAGAAGCTGAAGAAGGCCGCCGAAGACTACCTCGGCGAGACGGTAACGGATGCCGTAATCACGGTTCCGGCCTATTTCAACGACGCGCAGCGCCAGGCGACCAAAGACGCAGGCAAGATTGCCGGTCTGGAAGTAAAGCGCATCATTAACGAGCCGACGGCGGCGGCGCTGGCCTACGGGCTCGACAAGAAGAAGGACGAGACCATCGCCGTGTATGACTTCGGCGGCGGCACCTTCGATATTTCGATCCTTGAAGTCGGCGAAGGCGTCATCGAGGTGAAGTCCACCAACGGTGACACGCACCTGGGCGGCGACAACATCGACCAGCGCATTGTTGACTGGTTGATCGACGAGTTCAAGAAAGACGAAGGCCTGAACCTGCGCGACAAGGGCAACGAGATGGCGCTGCAGCGTCTGCGTGACGCGGCCGAGCGCGCCAAAATCGAGCTCTCCACCACGATGCAGACCGAGATCAACCTGCCGTTCATCACGGCGGATGCCAGCGGTCCCAAGCACCTGGTGAAGACGCTGACCCGCGGCAAGCTGGAAGAGATGGTGAAGGACATCATCGATCGCTCCATCGGCCCGTGCAAGGCGGCGTTGAAAGACGCCGGCATCACGCCAGACAAGATCGATGAAGTCGTGCTCGTGGGCGGGCAGACGCGCATGCCGCGCATTCAGCAGTTGGTCAAGGAAGTCTTCGGCAAGGAACCGCACAAGGGTGTGAACCCGGACGAAGTGGTTGCCATCGGCGCGGCCATCCAGGGCGGCGTGCTGGGCGGCGAGGTGAAAGACCTGCTGCTGCTCGACGTGACCCCGCTGACGCTGTCGATCGAGACCATGGGCGGCGTGGCCACGCAGATGATCCCGCGTAACACGACCATCCCGACCAAGAAGTCGGAGATGTTTTCGACCGCCGCCGACAACCAGACGTCAGTCGAGGTACACGTGATGCAGGGCGAGCGTCCCATGGCGCGCGACAACCGCACTCTGGGCAAGTTCCACCTGACCGGATTGCCTCCGGCCCCGCGTGGCGTGCCGCAGATTGAGGTGACGTTCGACATCGACGCCAACGGCATCCTGAACGTGAATGCCAAAGACATGGCCACGGGCAAGGACCAGAAGATAACCATCACGTCGTCTTCGGGTCTAAGCAAGGAAGAGGTCGAGCGCATGGCGAAGGATGCCGATGCTCACTCGGCGGAAGACAAGGCCAAGCGCGAGGAAGTGGAAGCGCGCAACCAGCTCGACGGCATGGTGTACAGCATCGAGAAGATGCTGCGCGAGCACGGAGACAAGATCTCTGGGCAGGAGCGCAGCGACGTGGAGAATGCGCTGGCCGATGCCAAGAAGGCGCTTGAGGGCACCGACGCGGCGGCGATGAACAAGGCGCGCGAGAACCTGACCTCCGCTTCGCACAAGCTGGCGGAGGCGATGTACAAGGCCAGTTCGGCGCAAACGCCACCAGCAGGCGGCCCGGCTCCGGGTGGAGACGGTCAAGCCCCAGGCGGCGAGCAGAAGAAGAAGGACGAAGGCGTGATCGACGCCGAGTACGTGGACGTGGACGAGAAAAAATAGGCTCTCAGCCGTCAGCTATCGGCTATCAGCTAAAGCAGAGGGGGCGTGATGAACGCCCCTTCGCATTAGCGAAAGGCGAATGGCGACAAGCGAAGAGCGACACGATTTGGCTGACGGCTGATGGCTGACAGCTGAAACAACAACGGAGCTCCCCAGATCGAAGGACAAATTGCGATTTGAAGTGAACGGTCAATCCTACATGCTAAGTTTTAACAACGACGACGGACGGTGGTACTTGATAACCGCCGGCGTCGACGGCCGGATGAAAGCCATCCCGGTCATCAGCGACGAGTTTGGTTTCGTCGCGCGCGCAGTCGTTCCGATGGGTGATACAGGACAGGCAGGCATTAACTGAGATTGAGGAAAGCCCATGAAGTTTGTCATCCTGAGCGGAGGCGGCGTATGGCCGCCGAGTCGAAGGACCTGCGGTATGGCTGGAGTTGAGGACCGCGGATTTTTCGACTTCGCTCGGCTTTGCCTCGCTCGCTCAGGATGACAATATGAAAAAGATGTAGCGAAGAGCGAGTTTGCTAAAAGCTAAAGGCTAAGAGCTAAGAGCCAGAACCAACCATGCCCACCACGCCCAACAAAGACAAAGACTACTACGCCATCCTCGGGGTGAAGAAGACGGCCTCGGCGGAGGACATTCGCAAGGCGTTTCGCAAGTTGGCGCGCAAGTACCATCCCGACGTGAATCCCGGCGACAAGTCTGCCGAGGAAAAGTTCAAGACGCTCTCCGAGGCCAACGACGTCCTCAGCGATCCCAAGAAGCGCAAGATCTATGACCAGGTTGGGTTCTACTCCGATAACATCGACGCGGCCACGGCGGAAGCTTACGCGCGTGGCGGCGGTTTTGGCGCGGGCGGATTCGGTGGACCGGCGTCAGGCCCGAGCGGTGGCGGCGGAGCGCGAACCCACACCCAGGAAGTTCCCTTCGACTTCAGCGGCTTCGACTTTAATGACTTTGCTGAGGGCGCAGGTGCCGCGGGACGCAAAAGCGGTGGCGGCGGGTTCCGCGACATCTTCTCCGGCATCTTCGGCGGCGGCCGCGAGGCGCCAATGGACCGGCCCGAACCGGGCGAAGACCTCGAATATCAGGTGAACGTCGGCTTCTGGCAGGCGATCAAGGGCGCAGAAATTCAGCTCACGATTCCACGCCGCGACCTTTGCGCCAACTGCCACGGCCAGGGCTTTATCGAAAGCCCGGGACAATGCCCCGAATGTCACGGCAAGGGCACCATAACGCAAAAAAGCGGCAGCATGAAGTTCAACGTGGTGTGCCCGCGCTGTGGCGGCAGCGGCAAGAACCGCACCGTGTGCCCGGTGTGCCACGGCGAAGGCCGCGTCGAGCGCAGTGACGTGCTGAAGGTCCGCATCAAGGCGGGCACGCGCGACGGCCAGCGCATCCGCCTGCCGGGCCGCGGCAATGCCGGGACCATGGGCGCACCAGCGGGCGATCTCTACATCATTGTGCGCGTGGGCGAGCATCCGGTGTTCAAGCGCGAGGGCGACGATATTTATCTCACCGTACCGGCGAGCGTCACGGAAGCGGCGCTGGGCGCCAAGATCGAGGTGCCGACCATCGATGGCCGGGCTTTGCTGAAGATTCCGCCGGGCACGCAATGCGGCCAAAAGCTGCGCCTGCGGGAAAAGGGTGTTCCGTCGGCGGTGAGGGAAGGCACACGCGGCGACGAGATTGTCGAGATCAAGCTGGAGCCTCCCAAGGCCAGCGATGAGCGCTCGAGGGAAATTTTGCGCGAGCTGGCAAAGCTGAATCCGGAGGACCCACGCGAAGAGTTGTGGAAGAAAGTTTAGCAATTAGCAATTAGTGGTTTCGGCAGTCTTAGCGCTAGAAGGTTCCACAATAGTGAAGAGGTTTGCATAGTGTGGTGCCAAATGCTAAATGCCAAGTGCTAAATGCTAAACCTAAATGCCGATCGCTGATTCATCTCGAGACCGAACGTCTGCTGTTGCGCCGGCTGCGTCCCGACGATGTGGATGCGATATTCGCGGTGATCGGCGATCCGCTGGCGATGCAGTATTTCCCGCGCACGTTCGAGCGCAAAGACGCGGAGGAATGGATCGAGCGCAATCTGCGTCGTTATGCTGAGCACGGGCATGGGCTCTACGCCGTGGTGCTTAAGACCGGAGGCGAGGTGATCGGCGATTGCGGCCTGGTCACGCAGCAGATCGAGGGGCGCCCGGAGCTTGAGGTTGGTTATCATCTGCGCCGCGACCAGTGGGGCCACGGCTATGCAACTGAGGCGGCGCGCGGCTGCATGCAGTACGCGTTTGGTACGCTCGATGCGCCGAAGGTGATTTCGTTGATCAGGCCGGAGAACCTGGCATCACGGCGCGTGGCCGAGCGCAATGGAATGCAAGTGGAGCGCCAGGTGATGCACTCTGGGTTGATGCATCTGATGTATGCATCAAGTAAGCTGTCAGTTATCAGCTTTCAGCCGTCAGCTAAGAACAGCGAGCGTGATCCCAGAGTGGCGAACGAAGATTTGTAGATCCCTGTAGGTAATGTCCCATGCGGGATGGCCGATTGGTTTCAGGAGTTGTCATTACGAGCGTAGCGAGGAATCTGCTTTTGTTAGCGCTGGAACGACTGCGGGAAGAACAAGCAGATCCGTCACGGCCTAAGGCCGTTCGTGATGACAACCAAAATCATCCGGCATTGCTTATGTGGCAGGCAAGAACTGAGAGCTGACGGCTGATAGCTGACAGCTATCGAGAGGACCATGGCCAAGCGAAAAAAACAAGGCGCGTACATGATCAGCGCGGTGGCGGAGATGTACGACATTCATCCGCAGACGTTGCGCCTGTATGAACGCGAAGGGCTGCTGAAGCCGTCGCGCACTGAGGGCAACACGCGCCTCTACACCGACGAGGATATCGAGCGCCTGGAACTGATCCTTTCGCTGGCGCGCGACCTGGGAGTGAACATCTCGGGCATCGCCATCATTCTGCAAATGCGCGAGCGCATGGACGAAATGCAGCGCCAGATGGCGGGCTTCGTCAGCTACGTACGCAATGAGGTGATGGCGCGCGCGCAACACGCTGACCCCAGCCGCGGCGCCTTGGTGCCGTTACGCCGCGGCATCGTCATCAAGCCGGAAAAGAAAAAACAGTAGTCAGTAGTCAGTTTTCGGTTGTCACAACAACCCGTACATGACCACCTGGTTCTCGGCCCCGACGAAAACCTGCCCGTCCGCGATGGTCGGGACGGTGAACTTCACTGCCAGCCCAACGCGGTCTCGTCCTGAATTTTGCTCGGAGTTGTACAACTCAGTTCCAATGTTGGTCGCGTCGTAGGCGCGTAATACCGCGTGACCCCCTCCGTAGGTATCGTTCTGAATGATCCACAGAATTCCATTGTTTGTGCCATTGGAGGAGACCGACGGGGTGCTTCCGGGGAAGTTGAAGGACTCCGGCGAGGTGGGACCGCGGGAAAGTCTCTCGGCGTTGGGATCGAATGAGAACGATCTCAGAACATCGTAGGAACCGCCGAAATAAACCATGTTGTTCCAGGTGGCAGGACTACCAAACAGGCTGCCAGTCGCGAAGGGAATGGTCTGCACGATCTGGCTGTCGTTCCCCGAATGGAAGTGTCCCATGTTGTCGCGATTCACCAGGTCGATGGTGCCTTCTTTCCCGACCTGTACTAGCAAGTGGGGATAGGTCGTACCCGGCTGATCGGGAAGCAGAACGGCGCCACCGGAGCCAAAGTCGGTGTCGTTATTGTCCAGGGTCTGCTGGTCCCAGGGAGTGAAATAGTCGCTCAGAGCAATGGTTCGGCCCGGGGCCGGCCAAGTCAGGCGGAGAACGCTGTCCCCGAAATCCGTGCTTCCGTCGAAGTGGCCGTTTCCGGTCGCGGCATAAATCGAGCCCCCGGAATCAGCCGACGGACCGGCGCCGCCGCCCCAGAAACCGCCTTCGTAACCGTTTGGGGTGTCAACATAAATACCGCTGCGCGACAGATTCAACTCGCTGAACGACATGATGTAGCCGTGATAGCTGCCAAGGTCGCAATGCGAAGCCCAGGCAACGAATACCTGTCCCTTCAGCAGCAGCACCGCCGAACGTTGCCCTTCCACCAGCGGATCAAAAGTAAGAACGTCTGCGACGGAGCCGACGCCGTTGCCCTGGGTCGTGGCGGTGATTTGCAGGGGCGCCACTTTATCGTGGCCCGTCTTGATGTCGAGTGCATGCAGGGTCTGCAAAAAGGAAGTGTTGTGAGTTACGGTGTCAGTCTGTTTCGTCTTGGCAACCAGGTACATGGTGCCGGTTGCGGCATCGATTGCCGGGGTCCCCGTTATTCCGATCTCAGGGACCATGTCACTACAGCCCACGTCGCCGCTCGACACCGAGTTGATCACATAGCGAAATCCCGTTGGTGGCCAGAAAATTTGTATGCCAAAGCTGCTGTCCGCTGTTCACGTCGAAGGCATAAACCTGGTCGTGCTCGGTGGCGATGAACACCACATTGTGCGATGTTCCACCGATGGTGACGCCCGGCATGTAGAGCGGCTGAGCGTACACGTAGCCCTGCACCGCAAACGTGGCTTTCTTGCCGAACGATTGCGTCCTGACATTCGCCAGGGTGAGGAGCGTTTCCTGCGTGTTCGCACCCGTGCGGTAAGTGTCATTGTGATATGTAGTTACCGCGACCTGAGCCATCACCACACTAAAACTCGCAAACAACAATACGACCAAGCAACTACAGCGTAACGCAGCGGCACACATGTTCTTCATAGCAACCGAGTTCTCCTGTGCAAAATAGTGCAAGAGTCTGAAGTCTGAAGGAAGAGAAGGCGATACTACCCTACAAAAGCGCGTTGACACAACGGTTTTCTGAAACGGCAACCGGCAACTGGTTACTGACTACTATTTCTTCAGCTTCTCTACTTGTTCGCTGGCGCGCTTGGCGTAGGGTCCATCGGGAAGGATCTTGAGGTAGGCCTGGTAATTTTCCAGAGCGCCGCCGGTGTCGCCGGTCTTGTTCAAAGCCTCGGCGAGCTTAAACGTGGCCTCGGCATCGTGGGGTTTGTACTCCAACGCCTCACGATAGCGGCTGATGGCTGCGGGATAGTTCTGCTTGACCTTGAAGTAGAAGTCGCCGATCTCCACGCATTTCATCGCCCGCATGGGATTGTAGGGCGTGAATTCATCGGTATCGCCACTGTTGTTTCCCAGCTCCGCCTCGGGATGCTTCGTGGCATCGTCAGCCGGAGGCGAGACGTCGATCTGGGTCTGCTTGCTGGAGCTTTCTCCGGCGGGAACGTTGTCAGAGCGCGGCGGAGACCTGCGATTGTCCTTGGGCGCCGGGGCAGACTTATCGGTGGGAACCTGTTCGACCGGTTGCTGACCTTGCGCTACAGCAATGCCCACAAACCAAAGACAGAGTATGGCGAGAATCAGATAGCGAAAGCGCACTCCCATATTGTATTGCAACCCGAAAATCTGGTTGAAGACTCGCCGTTCGGATGGTCACTCATTTTCTCCGGATGTACAGGACCTTCTGAATTTCGGCGACCACGTCCCCGGCTTCGTCTTTCACCTCGACCACGAATGTCGGCTCATATTTTTCCTGAAGCTTAAGCTTTTCGCGAATCTCGTCGAGTTGCGCTTCGCTAAGGCGAAATTCGGCCCTGACTTTTCCTTTCCCGGGTTTGCGAAAGCGAATGCTGGCCGCTTTGTCCCAGACGATGTACTCGCGGCCCAGATTTTCCATCAGCATCAACATGTAAAAGGGGTCGGCCATGGAATAGAGCGAGCCCCCATAATGGGTGCCGACATAGTTGCGGTTCCAGAAGCGCAACTTCATCTCGACGTCGACGGCGCGGGCGGATAGCCAGCGCACGCGAATTCCGGCGCCGAACATCGGTGGCCAGATGTTGATGGCGCGCAGCATGAAGCGTTGCAGTCTCGTAGCCATGCAGTAGAACGATGATAGACCGTGGAAGTTCCAACTGCAGGTCCTTCACGACTAGAGCCGGTGTGGGCCGGCAAACTAAAGTATCACTGCTTTGAGATTGGCCCTACGGGAGTTAATAAAAAAGGCCGCCCGCATGGACGGCCTTTCTCGTGTGGGCGCTTTGCCCTCAACTGCCCCGTAAGGAGAACTTTTGAGATCGCGGTCGATCCCCCTCGACCGCGGCTCTTCCCCAGGCGTTACTTCTACTGTTGCGTCTGACCTGAGGAACCCGGCTGCGTGGATGACGCCGACTGATCAGTCGCGGTATTCGTCATTAAGGTCAAATCCACGCGGCGATTCTTGGCCCGGCCGGAGGCGCTGGTGTTATTGGCAACGGGATTGTCCTTGCCCAGGCCAATCAGGTAAATCTTGTGCGCCGGAACGTTGTATTTCTGCGCCATGTACTGGATGACGGCGTCGGCGCGGCGCTGACTGAGCTGGTAGTTATAATCGGCCGGCCCGCTCGAATCGGTGTAGCCTTCCACCTGAACGATGTAGTGCTTCTGGCTGCCAAGCTGCCCGGCGAACTCGTCAAGCGCCTGCTTGTCCTTGCGCGTCAGGTCCGCCTTGTTGAAGGCGAACAAGATCGTCGTGTCATTGACCGGCTTGTAGTTGTCCAGGTTCTCCACCGTGCCCGCCAGACTGGTTACGCGATGCGAGGCCTGGGTCGCGTTCTGATTGGCCTGGTCGGCTGCCTGACCCGCAGCCAGGGCCTTCTGGTCGGCGGCATCCGCCTGCGACTTTGCCTGCTGGACGCCCTGCTGGGCGCGCGCGTCGGCGTCGCGGATGTCGTGAGTATTTTTCGCGGTCAGATCATCTAATTCATTGACCTTGTTTATCGTCGGGGTCACTTCGTTACGAACATAGTTTTTGGTAGCGCAGCCGACGGTAAACGGCAGGCTGACAGCCACCAGCACTGCTACGACGGTGAATCGATTCATATATGAGCTCCTTGCAAACCTTGGGCAGCGTTCCGCCTGAGAATAAGTGTGCAACCAAGCTGCCATTGGGGTCCTGTGAGGTAGCAAGAAATATGGTTTGTTTTCAATGGTTTAGAGGCTAGCGTCGGGTGTTTTTTTGGAGCCGGTCGGCCCAGCCGGATAATCCTGACGCGAGGAGTAAAATTTTTACCGGGTTGAACGTTCGGCCGATTCGAAGCACGGCAAGACGCCGTGGAACGGTAGATGTGGCTGAGGATGCATGGCAACCATAGACAATAGCCGCGAAGGTCATCGGCGAGGCGGCCTCCGGGCACCCGTAAGCTTTCTAATTCAGCTGGTCATTGCAACGGGTGGGGCAATGGTTCTGGGTACGTTGGCCGCATTGATTCCTTCGGCCCTGTTCGCGTCTATTACAAAGAACTCCTCCGGAGGCGATTTTATTGACCATATGATCGAGCAGCGCTTCTTTGTATGGGCCGATAAGTCCGATCTGGTAATAGTCGCCAGCGCCTTTGTTTTAGGCATTTTCGCATGCCGGGTGTTTCGTTCCTCGTCATCGGCGTTTGTATGGGTCCCGGCCACCCTTATCCTTCTCTGGAATTTACTTACTTGGGAGGGTGCCGGGACTTTGACAATGCGTTCTTATTGGATCGACGTTTGGAACAACTACTTCGCCGACTGCGGCAGCTCGGAATGTTTCTACAAGCTGTTTGTGACGGTGCCGTTCTATACCTCCTCCGCCTATTCGCTCGGCTGGCTGAGCACCAAGTTCCTGCGACGGAGCCGTACACCGACAGTTCGACAATAGTCTTTCTTTCGAGCCCTTCCATAAGGAACTGGGGAATCACAACAGGCTGAATGGACCTGCACCAGAAAATTCGCACCCTGCCAACCTCGCCCGGCGTGTATCTGTACAAGAACGCCGAGGGCGAGATCATCTATGTGGGCAAGGCGAACAGTCTGCGCGCCCGGGTGCGCTCCTATTTTCTGGAAGGTGCCGCGGACAACGCCAAAACCGGCTCGCTGCTGCGCGACGCCGTCGATCTCGACTACATCGTCGTGGACAACGAAAAGGAAGCGCTGGCCCTTGAGAACAACCTGATCAAGCAAAAGAAGCCGCGCTACAACATCCTTCTGCGTGACGACAAGACTTACCCGTACATCAAACTGACCATTGGCGAACGTCATCCGCGGGTTTATCCCACGCGCCGTTTGCGCCGCGACGGATCGCTCTACTTCGGGCCGTATTTTCCCACCAGCCTGGCCTACCGCATCGTGGACCTCATCCACCGGCACTTCCTGATTCCGTCGTGCAAGCTCGACCTGAATCGTTACTATCCCCGACCATGCTTGCAGTACTACATCGGACGCTGCCTGGGGCCGTGCGTTGAAGGGCTGACCACACCGGAACGCTACGCCGAAGCCGTTCACGATGTGAGGATGTTTCTGGAGGGCCGGGGCGCCGATCTGTCGCGCTCATTGCAGCAGCGCATGGCCGCCGCCGCCGAGCGCGAGCAATATGAGTTGGCGGCAAAGTATCGCGACCTCATCTCGACCGTCGAGTTGCTCGACAAAAAGCAGCGTATCGCCGCGGTTGAAGGCGACGATGCCGACGTCTTCGGCTACCACTACGAAAACGAGATGCTGGCGGTGAACCTGTTTCACATGCGGGGCGGCAAGATTGTGGACAAGCGAGAGTTCTTCTGGGAAGACCTGAGCGGGATGGTCGGCGCTGCCGGCTTCGAGCCAGGAGTGTTCTTCTCAGCATTGCTGAAGCAGGTTTACCTGGACCAGCAGTATGTGCCGCACACCATCTACGTTCCGGTCGACTTCGAAGATCGCGTCACCTTGGAGGAGGTGCTGTCCGAAGGCCAGAAGCGGAAGGTACAGATTCACGTGCCGCAGCGCGGCGACAAGCGCTCGCTGATCGACCTGGTGGGGCAGAATGCCAAACAAGCATACGATCAGCGCTTCCGCGTCATGAAGCCGGCGGCCAAGGCGATCCAGGAAGCTTTGCAGGACGCGCTCATGCTGCCGGAGCTGCCCAAGCGGATCGAGTGCTTCGACATCTCGCATATTCAGGGCGCCGAAACCGTGGCGTCGATGGTGGTGTGGGAAGACGGCAAGATGAAGAAATCCGACTATCGCAAGTTCATCATCAAGGGCGTCGAAGGCGTGGACGACTTTGCCTCGATGCGCGAGGTGGTGACTCGCCGCTACAAGCGGGTGCAAGAGGAAAAGCAGACCTTGCCGAGCTTGGTGCTGATCGACGGCGGCATCGGGCAATTGCACGCCGCCGCGCAGGCGCTGGAAGCACTCAGCATTATCAACCAGCCGCTGGCCTCCATCGCCAAACGCGAGGAGATCATCTACGTTCAGGGCCAGGAGGATGAGCCGGTAGTGCTCGACCGCCATTCGCCGGTTCTGCACCTGGTGCAACTGGTGCGCGATGAAGCCCACCGCTTTGCCGTGACCTTCCATCGCAAACGGCGGCAGATGCGCGACCGCAAGACTGAACTGCTCGACATTCCTGGCGTGGGTGCGCGCACCACCAGCCGCCTGTTGCAGCACTTCGGCAGCTTGCAGGCGGTGAAGCAAGCCGATGCCGCGGCGCTCGCCTCGGTGGTGAGCCGCCCTCAAGCCGACGCAATTCTGCGCTATTTTCACAAAGACGAAACCGCCGCTCACGCGTCCCACGCTTCGGAGCTAGAATAGCTCCATATAAGGGTGCGGCTATGGATGTGGGTCGCGATTCCAGAACTCGGCTGTTCGTTCTCTGTTTATGCGTGGTCCTGTTGGTTTGGGCCGTAGGCTACGGCTTTGACCGCCTGCTGGCCAAGGACGGCGTCACCCGCACAGACATTCTACTTACCTCGAATTTTCTGACCGGAGTGGTGGCCGGCTTCCTTTTCTACAGTCTCAGCAATTACGAGCGCTTGCGGCGCAAGCTGGTGCGTGAGCGGCTGCACACCATCGCTGAGATGAACCACCACATCCGCAATGCGCTGCAGGTGATCACCTACGCCACCGCGTCGGAACCTCAGTCGGGCTCAGTGGAACTGATCCGCGAATCCGTGGAGCGCATCGAGTGGGCGCTACGCGAGGTGTTGCCCGGACACGTAACGTCATCGGAGGCGGCCGAGAGGAGAAACGGGAACAACTGGTGCGCGCCGGCTGATATTTGTGAAGAATGGCCCTCTCCCTGTGGTATGATGCCGCCCCTGAACGTCCCGATCATGGAGGCCATCCCAAGGCCTCTAAGGAGACGACATGAAATTCTTTCTGGGCGCTTCTCCCTTCCAGCAACGTACAGCGCGGCACTCGGTTCATCGTGTGCATGTTGTCACTGATGTCTGCAACGGTCCTGCTGGTACCGTTTGCCCACGCACAAACCTACACCGTGATTCACAATTTCACCGGCGGTCAGGACGGGGCGGTGCCCCTTGCCGGCCTGATAATGGATCGCGCTGGGCGCTTATATGGAACGAGTGCCGCTGGTGGGAACGTGGGGGGCCAATGTACGGTGCCTAATGAGAACGGATGCGGTGCCGTTTACCAACTGGTCAGACACGACTCCAGTTGGATTGTGACTCCACTCTATGACTTTGCCGGAGGCCCGGATGGAGCTGTTCCACAGGCTCGAGTAATCTTGGGTCCCGACGGCACTCTCTTTGGAACGACGACCTACGGCGGAGGAGGCTCCTGCAGTAGCAGTCAGGGGGGCCCCGGCTGCGGAATCATCTTCAACTTGCACCCTCCCGCGCGCGCGTGCAGAAGCGTGCGGTGTCCTTGGAGCGAGTCAATCCTCTATTCCTTTGATGGAACCGGCTCGGGTACTCATGGGGCTTACCCCACATCGGAGGTCGTCTTTGACCAGGCTGGCAATTTCTATGGCACCGCAACCGACGGGCGGCGCAAACGGAATAGGTGTGGTGTACAAAATGACCCATTCTGGGGGCGGCTGGACCTATAGCGTGCTATACAGCTTCACCGGACAGCCTA
This sequence comes from uncultured Acidobacteriaceae bacterium, assembly GCA_963728805.1. GTDB lineage: Bacteria > Acidobacteriota > Terriglobia > Terriglobales > Acidobacteriaceae > Bog-257. The sequence continues at coordinate 148,458 of CAVSLE010000006.1, read as the reverse complement.
ATGATGGCGCTTATCCGGCCTCCGGTCTTATTTTCGATCAGGCTGGCAATCTTTACGGGACAACGGCATTTGGCAGACACGGCTATGGGACGGTCTTCGAACTTGAGTCCCTCCGGGAGTGGATGGACAGAGAAGATCCTCCACTCTATGAGTGCCGACGGAAGTGAAGGATATTGGCCCTTATGGGGGCTTGATTCTTGATCAGTCGGGTAACCTCTATGGCAGCACCTGTGACGGAGTATCGAATAATCTCGGCACAGCGTTTGAACTGACCCCGGCAGGTGGCACGTGGACGTTTTCCGTGCTCATCGATTTTCCTCCCGGTGACTGCCCCGGAACTGCGCCGGCTCTCTTGCATCCTTAACCATGGATAGCGCAAAGAACCTGTACGGAACTACCTTCAATGGTGGCTCTTCTGGGTTCTGCGGAGTCAGCTTTCAAGCTGACGCATGCTGTGAACGGCTACAGCTATGGGTCACTGTATGACTTTACGTGTATGAGCGACGGGGCATGGCCGCAAAGCAATCTGCTAGCTGACGGTAGCGGCAACTTCTATGGTACTGCGTCTGGCGAGGGTGCTACAGGGCATGGGGTGATCTTCGAGATCACACCCTGACTGAAACTTTTTCGAGCACGGCCCCACGCCACCTTATCGGGTTCGCGTGGGATTTAGTACTCCTCTAGAACCATCAATCCGCACGCGGTCCTCATTGGTAGGCCTGCAACTCTCGGTGGCAAGCCTATCGAACCACCCTCGCCAGTGAAGCCGGGAATATTCCCTAATGAAAGCCTTCCCGATTTACTATGTACCAGAACTGCAGCTCGGCCAAATGCCAGATTCTTGCTAATTGCTATTGGAGGCCTTATGGGTTCTGAAGAAGCGCTGGACAAAGTGAAGGAAGCGGTCGCTGAGGGCAGGGAAAGAAAACAGATGGCGCCGGTCAGTCTCACCATGGCGATCCTGGCCGTGATGATCGCCACGGTCTCGCTGCTCGGCCACCGGTCGCATACCGAAGAAATCCTGCTGCAGAACCGGGTCACTGACCAGTGGGCCTATTACCAGGCGAAAAACATGCGGCGCAATAATCTGGAGGCGCTCTCCGACGTGCTCACGGCGCTGCAGAACACCAAGGCCGATCGCGCCGAGGAAGTGGAGAAACATTTTCACGAAGAGATTGATAAATATCGCGACCAGCAGAAGGACATTCAAAACGAAGCTCGCGGGCTGGAGTCGGAAGTCAATCTGACCAGCCGACGCGCCAATCGCTATGACCTGGGCGAGGTGTTTCTGGAGATCGCGCTGGTGGTCACCTCTATCACCTTGCTCACGGACAATCGCCGCTATTGGTACTTCGGGTGTGTGCTGGCGGTGATAGGCATTGTCGCCGCGGCAAGCGGATTTGTAGTGCACTGAGGAGGCGTCCAGTTCGACAGCGCGGTTGCAGTTGGAACATAGGCCATTCACTGCTTTGGGATTCATTTGCCATTAAAGCCAAATCCACGCCAACAGAGTTTTCAGCGGGAGGAAATCCGTAGCTTCCCCGATGGTTGGTGCCAGCTAAGACTCGGGCGGGGGGCTCTTGCGAGGGTCGCCGAAAAGCCGTTGCATGAGGGCCAGCAATTCCTGTGGATCGTGACTATGAACTACATGATCGGCCCACTTTAATTCACGCTCGGTGGGCGTAAGCGCGATGATCGGCAAGTCTGGGGACGACTTCTTGACCGACGGAATGAGATGGTCGGATTTGAAATTCGGAATTCTGCAATGAACGATTAGAGCATCAACATTGGGAAACAGGCGAACTAGATCAAGCGTTTCGGCCACAGAGTGAGCTGTTATCACGTTGTACTTGAACGTTTCCAACAGAATCTTGCGGGTCGACAGTGCCTGTTCTGGCTCGGGTTCGGCAACGATAAAAGCAGGTCTGGTCAAACTGGATCTCCTGACTCCACTGTAAGATGCTTCCAGGTTGCCTCCTGTCTCCGGGGTCCCAATCCAATTTGCTATTCTTTACTCAACCCCTTCCTCCACCAGTTCGCCGCCGAAATCTTCAAGTGCTGGGTTGCCGTCACCATGAGGTGTGGCAGGCATCACCGCTTCTGGGTCGTGCCCATGCTACGAATTGACACGATCACCCTTCCGTGTGACGGGTCGGCTTTCGCCCGGAATACCAACTGGGTGCGTCAATCTTGTATTTTTCAAGGCCCGGGTAGCGCCATCATCGAGGTGTTGAATGAACGCTCGGCTGGTAGATGAATTTCGTTCGATCGTCGGAGATGCGGGCCTGGTGAGCGGCCCCGAGCAGCTCCGGACCTACGAATGCGACGGCTTGACCCTGTTCCGGGTGGTCCCCGATCTGGTTCTGCTTCCGGCAACGTCGCAAGAAGTGCAGGACATCGTTGCGGTGTGCCACCGCGAGCGAATCCCCATGGTCGCGCGCGGCGCGGGCACGGGCCTGAGCGGCGGAGCGCTGCCGGTAAAAGGTGGGGTGGTGATCGGCGTATCAAGGATGAATCGCATCCTTGAGGTTGATATACCCAACGCGCGCGTGGTGGTCGAGCCGGGCGTGACCAATTCCGCCATAACCGCGGCGGTCTCCCCTCACGGCTACTTTTATGCCCCGGACCCATCCTCGCAGGTGGTTTGCACCGTGGCCGGCAATGTGGCGGAGAACTCCGGCGGCGCGCACTGCTTCAAGTACGGAGTGACCACGACTTACATTCTGGGACTCGAGGTGGTGCTGTCCGACGGTTCACTCATTAATCTGGGCGGCCCGAGTCTGGACCAGCCGGGCTACGACCTGGTGGGCGCTTTCGTCGGGTCGGAAGGCACATTCGGGATCATCACTAAGATTACGTTGCGCATCATCAAGAAGCCTGAAACTACGCAGACCTTGATGGCCGCTTTCAATTCGAGCAGCGAGGCGGGCGCTGCCGTCAGCGCCATTATCGCTTCCGGCATGTTTCCCGCGGCCCTGGAAATTATGGACCGGCTGGCCATTGAGGCCGCCGAAGCTGCCGTCCATCCGAATTATCCCAAGTGTCAGGCGTTGTTGCTGGTGGAGCTGGACGGTTCCACCCGTGAGGTGGAGTTACTCATGGAGAAGGTCGGGCCGATTTGCCAATCGTGCGGAGCCTGGGAGCTGCGCCTGGCGAAGTCGGAGGCCGAACGCATGGCGGTTTGGAAAGGACGCAAAGCGGCCTTTGCAGCGGTGGGACGTATCTCGCCGAATTACCTGGTGCAGGACGGCGTTATTCCGCGTACCGCATTGCCGCGAGTCTTGGGAGAGATTGACCGGCTCAGCGCCGAGAAAAGTTTGCGCGTCGCCAACGTCTTTCATGCCGGAGATGGCAACCTTCACCCCCTGGTGCTGTATGACCGCCGCATTGCCGGCCAGGAGGAACGAGCGATGGAGCTGGCAGAGGACATCTTGCGGCTGTGCGTGGAAGCCGGCGGCTCCATCACCGGCGAACATGGGATTGGCGAAGAAAAGAAGCAGTTCATGTCGGTGATGTTTTCCGCGGCCGACCTGGACGCGATGCAGCGACTGCGTTCGGCCTTCGATCCCGATGACCTTTGCAATCCGACCAAGATGTTTCCCGGAACCGACGCGAATGTGCAAAGGCCGGTTGCTTATGAGCCGCACCCGATCGAGGTTGCGGGACTGGCGCAACGGTACTAAAGCGGTTGCAGTGCTGCTCTATCCGAGGAGCGACCACCTTGGGATTGCAGCGCAGAGAAAGGCCACGGAGCCAAATTATGAGCCAAGCTCAATTACAGAGAGACCAGGCGTGGATCGAACTAACTGCGATCGTGGGCGCGGAACACTTGCGCGCGGCGACACCGCAGGATGCCGTGGAAGCGGTGCAGCCTCTCGGCGTGATTGCTCCCGCCACAGCGCAGGAAATCGCGCAGGTGCTGCGTTACTGCACTTCCGCCGGCCTCTGCATCATTCCGCGGGGTGGAGGCACCCAGTTGGGCATGGGGAATCGCCCGAGCAAGGCGGATTTTATTCTTTCCCTGGAGCGGCTCAACCGCGTCGTCGAACATGCCTGGGGCGACATGACAGTTACGGTGGAAGCGGGCTGCACCATCGACAAGTTGCAGGCAGTGCTGCGTGAGCACGGTCAACTGTTGGCCGCCGACCCGGTACAGCCGGAGCAGGCCACGGTTGGTGGCGTGCTGGCCACGGCCGAGAGCGGGACCTTGCGCATCCGCTATGGCGCTATTCGCGACCTCGTCCTCGGTGTGGAAATGGCGCTACCCGACGGCAGCGTGATTAAAGCTGGAGGCAAGGTTGTCAAGAACGTCGCCGGCTATGACCTCACCAAACTTGCTATCGGTTCGCTGGGAACGCTGGGCGTGATCACCCGGGTCGTATTCCGCCTGCATCCCATTCCGGTGGCCACCGCCACCTATAGCGCCACGCTGCCCACGGCGTCAGACGCGTCCAAACTGGTACTTGCCATTCTGGATTCCCACCTGGTCTACACGGGGCTGCAAATTCACGCACGCCGTTCAGACGAAATTTTTGTGCATGTACGGTTCGAAGGCATCCCCGAATCGCTGCAAGACCAATGCGCAAAGCTGCGACGGATTGCAGGCGCCCATGAGTTTGTCGATTGTGATGGCGGCGTCTGGAGCGAGCGGCAGAAACTGTTCGTCAATCCCGGCAGCTCGGTGATCTGCAAGTGCTGTGTGCTGCCCTCGCAGATTGGCTCGCTATGCGATGCTCTTTTCCGGCAGGCAGAGCTATCGAAGGTTGCGACCACGCTGGTAGCGCAAGGCACCGGACTGGCCGAAGTACGCCTGGATGCCGCGGATCTGAAGCCGCTGATGAATGTGGTGTACGCCCTGCGCAGTGAAGTGGATCGCCTGCAAGGGACCATGACCGTGCCGCATTGTCCGCTAGCGATGAAGGATGAATTCGACGTGTGGGGCACGCTGAGAGATGCGCTGCCACTGATGCACCGAATCAAGCAGAAATTCGATCCTGGGCAAGTCCTGAATCCGGGCCGTTTCGTGGGGGGAATATGATCGAGCAACTGGCAACACCGGTCACCGGCAAAAAGAAGATTTTCGATGACTACCATGCTCCGGCCGCGGAACTGCTCAATGCCTGCGTCCATTGCGGCTTTTGCCTGCAAACATGCCCTACCTACACTCTGTGGGGCAAAGAGCAAGACTCTCCCCGCGGCCGCATTCACCTGATCAATATGGCGATCGAAGGCGAAGTGGACTTGACGGACCTATACGTCTCGCACTTCGACCATTGCCTGGGATGCCTGGCTTGTATCAGCTCGTGTCCCTCCGGCGTCAAGTACGGGAAGCTGATTGAAGCGATGCGCGGACAGGTGCAGCGCCAGTACCGCCGGCCACTGCACGAGCGCGTGCTGCGGCGCTTAGTCGCCGCCGTCTTCAGCCGGCCGTCGCGCATGCGTAAGCTGATGGTGCCGCTGCGCGCCTATCAGGGGCTGGGACTACAACGCCTCGCGCGGGCGATGGGACTGACCTCACTACTGCCCCGCAGCCTGCGCGCCATGGAGCAGATGCTGCCTGATCTGTCACAGCGTGACACCTCGGTAGTGCTGCCGCAGCGCATTGCTGCTCAGGGAGAGAAGCGCCGCACCGTCGCCATGCTGACCGGGTGCGTGCAGAGTGTTTTTATCGGCCAGGTAAATGCCGCCACCGCGCGCGTATTGTCGGCCGAAGGCTGCGACGTGCTGGTGCCGCCCGGGCAAGGCTGTTGTGGCGCCCTGATGATGGACCTAGGCCAGGAACAAGAAGCTCTCAACAGTGCGCGCAAGATAATTGATCTGTTCGAACCGTTGGCGGTCGATACCATCGTGGTCAATGCTGCCGGATGCGGACACACGCTAAAGGACTATGGCTACCTGCTACGCGACGATCCCGACTATCGCGACCGCGCCATCGCGTTTTCCGCCAAATGCAAAGACGTATCTGAGGTGCTGGCTGAATTGGAACCGCGCGCCCCGCGCCACCCGGTGGCCTTGCGGGTAGCTTTCCACGATCCCTGCCATCTGCAGCACGCCCAGGGACTACGCGAACAGCCGCGCGCCATGCTGCGGACCATCCCCGGACTGCAATTGCTGGAGCTCTCCGAGGCCGCCCTCTGTTGCGGTTCGGCGGGACTTTACAGCCTGGTGCAGGGGGAGACAGCCCACCAACTGGGCCAGCGCAAGGTGGAAAAGATTATCGCAACGCCAGCTCAGGCGGTGGCAACCGGCAATCCCGGATGCCAGTTGCAACTCAGGGCAATGCTGAATGAAGCCGGACATCCCTTGCCGGTGATGCATTACATGGAATTGCTAGACGCTTCCATCTCCGGCACCGAACTGCCGGGAAAACGCAACTAGTAAACAAGTGCGGCTGAAGAATTACTGGCGGAGAGGGAGGGATTCGAACCCCCGATACCCGTCAAGGTATGGCCGCTTTCGAGGCGGCTCGTTTCAACCACTCACGCACCTCTCCGCATCAACGGCAACCGAATTGTAGGTCTGCTCCCGTGGTCTTCGACGGGCGCCAAGATCGGGGCAGTGCTTTCAGTTTAGCAAATGCGCAATTTTTGGGGAGTGTCATCCCGAGCGACAAGGTCGCGTGAGCTGGTTTTGTTGGTCACCCTGAGCGAAGTCGGCGCGGCGACCAAGTCGAAGGACTCCTATGCCCGCAGGTCACTTTATGAAGGATCCGCGTTCAGGGCTTAGACTCGGCGCTCACAGAGTCAGCAGGGAACAGATAACCCGCCAGCATTCGCTTCATCTCTGAGATCACGCGATCGCGATCTGCGCGGGTGGGCTGCTCGTAGGCGTATGCGATGAGCCGCTCGCCAGCCTCACTGACGATGCGCAGCATCAAGTCAAGCTCTGGAGTGTTCGGTATGCCTAACCGCTCCAGCATGAAATTCTTCAGCAGCGCCGGAAGCCCAACACTGGGTGAAGCCTCGCGTTCTTTGGTTGCGGCGCTGATGTAGCGCCCAAACGAAATCGTCCCGAAGTCGGGATGCGCGTCAAGATAAACGATGTACGCGTCCACCACCCTGTCGAGAATTTTGGCCGGATCGAAGGTATCGAGGTTAGCGAGTTCGCGCTCCAGCACTTTCATCACCGAGTCTTCCAACGATGCGCGGAACTGCCCGACGTGGCGCACCGCGATCGCGTCGATGATGGTCTGCTTGTCGGGGAAGAAGCGATAGAGAGCGCCGATCGAGAGTCCCGCTTCAGTGGCGATGCGGGTGGTGGTCACGCTCCTCCAACGGCATCTGCTCCAGCAGGGAACTGGCGGCGTCGAGAACGCGTTGCACGGTGTGCTGGCTGCGCTCTTGCACTGGAACCCGGCGGCCTGAGGTTGAGGCTTCTGTCTGCGCTACATCTAATTCATTCTTAAGGACCATATTCGTGTGAGAGGCAGCCAAACCTCAATCAATTCTCATTGACATAATGGCATAAATCCTGTAAAAACGAAAGAGAGTTCGCGTTCTTGTTCTGTACGGCCGGTTTTTGAGGGCCCAGAATAGGGCCCTTCGACTCCCCGGTCGCCGCGGCGATCTCGTCGCTCAGGATGACACACGGGAGATTCTGCTCGGCCCGAAGCGAAAAGCGAACAGCCAAGAGCGAATAGCGAACTACAAGCTGACAGCCAACACACGAGGTCTTCCCTAATGGGTGTTCCGGTTTCGCAGATGTGGACGGTCGCCACGTACGTCCTGAAGCAGAAGATCAAGGGCCGCAAGCGCTATCCGCTGGTGCTGATGCTGGAGCCGCTCTTCCGCTGCAACCTGGCTTGCGCCGGCTGCGGCAAGATCCAGTATCCAGCGCATGTGCTGAAGCAAAATCTGTCGCCTGAGGAATGTTTCCGCGCGGTCGACGAGTGTGGCGCGCCGATGGTGTCGATCCCCGGCGGCGAGCCGCTGATGCATCCGCAGATCGCCGAGATCGTGGACGGCCTGGTCGCGCGCAAGAAATACATTTATCTGTGCACCAACGCGCTGCTGCTCAAGGAAAAGATTGACCTGTTCAAGCCTAGCAAGTACCTGACGTTCTCGGTGCACGTGGACGGCGAGCGCGAACACCACGATTTTTCCGTCTGCCGTGAAGGCGGATTCGACATCGCCCTCGATGGCATGAAGGCGGCGTTGGAGCGCGGCTTTCGCGTCACCACCAACACCACGTTGTTCGATGGCGCCGATCCCAACAGTGTCCGCGCCTTCTTCGACGAGATGATGGACCTAGGTGTTGAAGGCATGATGCTTTCGCCCGGCTACTCGTACGACAAAGCGCCCGACCAGAAGCACTTCCTGGGACGCGCGCGTACGCGGCGCCTGTTCCGCGCCATGTTGTCGAACCGCAAAGCCAAGTGGGTGTTCAACCAGTCGCCGTTGTTCCTGGAATTTCTAATGGGCAAGCGTGACTACCCGTGCACGCCGTGGGGCATGCCGACCTTCAACCTCTTCGGCTGGCAGAAGCCATGTTACCTATTGCAGGACGGCTACGCCGACACCTTCGAAGAGCTGATGCGCGAGACCGAGTGGCACAAGTACGGCACTGAGTCGGGCAATCCGCAGTGCGCCAATTGCATGGTGCACAGCGGGTACGAAGCCTCGGCGGTACACGATACGTTCGGCTCGCTGCGCGGATTTCTGGGGACCGTGCGCGCGACGTTCTCCAGCAAGTACAAGGATGATGAAGCGCTGGCCATGCTGAACGAAGAAGTCCATCCAGTGCACGCCTACGATCCGCTGGTGCAGATTGGGGAAGCGAAGTCGTAACGGCGGTTTCACCACGGAGGACACGGAGAGCACGGAGAAAAAACAAAAGAATTCTTTGTTGTTTCGTGTCACAGGTGTCCGTTCCCGGCTTGCTAGATCGATTCAAAGTGAGTTTAATCATCCGAATTTCTCCGTGACCTCCGTGTTCTCTGTGGTGAATTGGGTTTAGCGAAGAGCGAAAGGCGAAAAGCGAAATGTCCGAACCGCAGCGCAATCTAACCGTTGACTCCCTGGAAGTCGTCGATGGCCGCGACCACGAAAAGATCGAAGGCTGGATTCCGGAGCTGGCCACCGAGGCCGAGCTGCGTGACGCGCTGGAGAAGGCCTTCGACTATCGCGGCGACGTGACCATCACGCGCAAAGACGGCACGCGCGTGGAAGGCTACATCTTCGATCGCCGCAACGGCGCAACGCTCGAGGCATCCGTCGTCCGCCTCATTCCGCAGAATTCGCGCGACAAAGTTTCCATTCCTTACTCCGACATCGCCGCACTGGCCTTCAGCGGACGCGACACCGCCGCCGGTAAAAGCTGGGAAGCCTGGGTCCGCAAGTATTGGGAGAGGAAAGCGGCCGGTGAAAAGGGTATCGCGCTGGAGCCGGAGAAACTGGAGTAAATCCAATATTGCATCGAAGGGGCGCAGCTTTAGCTTGCGCCTGTCAGGCGAGTCCGCTATCCGTTACTATATCGACAGCAGATCGTCTAACGTTGGCCGCCAGTTCGGGGCAACATAAGGAAGACCCTGGAATGAAACCTACTCTGATTCGGCAGTTCGCCCTGATTACGACTGTGCTGCTTGGCTGCATGGCAGCGTGGGGCGGTGATACCTCGATGCTCCGGCCACCCAAGGGATCGAAGGTCGCCATCATCGTGTTTGAAGATCTCGAATGTCCCGACTGCGCGCGTGCGGCGCCGCTGCTGCATGAGGCGGCCAAGCAATACAACATCCCGCTGGTGCAGCACGATTTTCCTTTGCCCATGCATCCCTGGTCATTCGAGGCCGCGGTGAACGCCCGCTTCTTTGACAGCAAGTCGGCGAAGCTGGGCGACGACTATCGCTCGTACATCTTTCAGAACCAGTTGCAAATTACCAAGGCGAACCTGCGCGGCATGACCGAGCGATTTGCCGACGAGCACAAAGTGGCGCTGCCGTTCGTGATGGACCCGAACGGCGATCTGGCTGCCAAGGTGAAGGCTGATTATCAACTGGGGCAGCGCATTCCTCTCGATCACACTCCCACCATTTACATCGTGAGCGATACCGTGCGCGGGCAGCCTTTCATCGAGGTGGTAGATCGGACCAAGCTCTACCAGCAGATTGAGCAGGTGATCAAAGAAACCGGCAGCGCTCCTGCAGCGAAAAAAACGGCAGACGCCCACAAGGCTGGGCACGCTCAGTAATCGTTTCTCCGTGCAGAAAGCTCGCCGCGGTGGCGAGCTTTTGTCTTTTAGGGCCGCAATTTCCGGCTACTCCACGAGTGATGCGACCGGAACTTTGCGTCCTGCGTCGGGTTGCTATGATCAAATATTTATGTCCGACAAAGCTCTCGTACAGCCCATGAGTCCGCCGTCTTCACGCGATCGCATCTTGATGGCCGGCAAACGTCTGTTCGCCCGCAACGGCTACGAGAACACCAGCACGGTGGCAATTTCGCGCGAAGCCGGGACCAGCGAATCGCAAATGATGAAGCATTTCGGCAGCAAGCAAGGTTTGCTGGCGGCTATCTTTGATCGCGGCTGGGAGGCGATTGCCGAGCGCGTGCAAGTGGCGCAAAAGAGTGCCTCGCTCTCGCAAAGGCTCTTCGGAGCACTGGAGGCCATTGCCGTCGAACTGAACAACGATTCCGACCTGAGGGAAATCATGCTGCTGGAGGCCTGGCGGGTCCGCAAAGACAATCGTGATGTGCTACTGAGCCCGGGCTATCATCGCTTCGCCGATGTGGTGGACGGAATCCTGAGCGAAATGAAGAACCGCGGACAGGTCCGCGGAGATGTGAACCTGCAAGCGGTGCGAGCGTCGTTCATCGGGGTGACCGAAGGCATGTTGCGCGACCAGGTGGTGGCAAAGCGATCGGAGTTTATCGCCAATTACAGCTTTGACGATGTCAGAAAGGTGCTCGAAATCCTGGTCTCAGCCTTCCGTGGGGAGCCTATCCAATCGCTGAAAGCAGTCAACGAGTAAACGGTGTGTCATCCTGAGCAACCGCAGTTGAAGGGGCGTTTCGTCCGAGCGAGCGCAGCGAGTCGAAGGACCCCTATTCCTGCGAGAAATGCTGATTGCACCAATCCTCGAACCGGCCTACAGCTTCTTCAAGACTTCACCTTCCTACAGCTTCTTCAACACCTCAAAGATGTCCTCATTGCTGGGCACCTGGCCGAGGGGATAAATCTTGGCGAACGCCAGCCTGCCATTTTTGTCCACGATAAACACGGCCCGCTCGTTGACGCCGGGGAGGGGATCTCCCTCGCGCTGAATTCCGAACGCCTTGGCGACTGCTCCGTGCGGATAAAAATCGCTGGCCATCGGAAAGCTCATGGTGCCGATCTCTTTTTTCTGCCAGGCCGTGTGGCTGGGAATGGAGTCGGCGCTGATGGACACCACCTGGGCGTCGTAGCCATTGAGCCTTTCGGTTTCCGCGCTCAAGGAAGGCAATTGCGAGGCGCACACGGGCGTCCAGTCGGCAGGGTAGAAAGCTAGGACCACGTTCTTCTTTCCCCGGTAATCGCTCAGCTTGAATTGCTGCTTGATACTTCCCACCACCGCCGGCAGTTCGAAATCCGGTACTTCATCGCCGATGTTCAGCTTTGCCATTTCCTTGCCTCCAGATCTTGGTTCGATGCAAACAGCGATTCTAGAGGTCATGCTCGGTACCGAGCAAGTTGTGACGGGTGGCCTTTGTTTCAATCTGATGAATGCGAAATGGGCTTATGATGCGGAGTTGATCTGGCTCCGTGGTAATGGTTTTCCTCGGTAGTAGCAAACATGCAACCATCGGGTTGCGTTTTGTGCGGAGCTTAAATTAATATGCAACCTGGAGGTTGCTTAAGATGAACGATCGCATTGAGAAGCGCATTGAACTCAAGGCCCCGGTGTCGCGGGTCTGGCGTGCGCTGACCGATTACCGCGAGTTTGGCGAGTGGTTTCGCGTGAAACTGGATGGCCCATTCATACCCGGCCAGGTTTCTCGCGGACACATTACCTATCCCGGCTACGAGCACCTGAAATGGGAGGCCGTCGTGCAGAAAATGGAGCCCGAACGCCTCTTTTCCTTTACCTGGCATCCTTATCCTGCCGACCCCAAAGTAGATTATTCCAAGGAGCCACCGACCCTGGTCGAATTCAAGCTGGAGAAGACTGCAAGCGGCACCCTGCTTGTACTGACGGAGTCGGGCTTTGACAAAATTCCCCGCTGAGCGCCGTGATGAAGCATACCGCATGAATGACGGCGGTTGGGCCGAGCAGATGAAGAACATCGAGAAGCATGTCGCAGAAAAGCCGTAACCGCATGGCCGCGAAACGGCAGAGGCGTGCACCGGTATTTGCCGCGCTGGGCGACGAGACCCGGCTGGCGCTGGTGGCGAAGCTCTGTGGTGGCCGGCCTCATTCGATCTCTCAGCTGACACGGGGTTCCAAGCTGACCCGGCAGGCGATCACCAAGCATCTTCGCGTGCTGGAGAACGTGGGAATCGTGCGCAGCATCCGTACGGGTCGGGAGAGCCGATTCGAATTCAATCCGCAGCCAATTGAGGGGATTAAGCAATACCTTGCATTGGTCTCCGAGCAGTGGGACCAGGCTTTGTCGAGGCTGAAGACGTTCGTCGAAGAGTGAGCGGCCCCATCAACCGAAGGACTGATAATCGCTCCAGAAGTCCGGCCAGCCCTGACGCGGGCCACCACAGACAAAGATGTCAGGGTGGTCCTCGCTTTCCTCATTCTTAACACCGTACGGATTGCCGTTATGTCCGGCCAACCGGCAAGACGTAAACGCTCGGTCAGCCTGTTCGTGTGTAAAGCCGAGCACGATCAAGGTTGACGGAGGCGGCTCAGGGTAGCCACGCAGCCACGCCGAGTTGGTCATGCTGAGGGGAGCGGCCAGATGGTAAGTCGGGCCGAGAATTTCGATTGCGCCCTGTTCGCCATAGTTGCCCACCAGCACGCCAAGATGCTGTTGCTGGTCTGGCGGTAATGAGTCACGAATGCCGGCGACCGTCTTCACCAGCTCATTCCAGCCGATCTCTTCGCGCAGGTCGCCGTTGTTCTCGAGCGCAAATTTCTTGAGCGGACCATCGGAGGCCAGCGGCAAGACTATTGCACTTACATAAGTTCCGATCGCAGCGAGCCCCGTAAAATAAACGGCCACGAGTGTCCGGCGGCTTAGCCGCGGCAGTGATGCGACCCAGCGCTCGCCCACCACTGCGCCCATCGCCATCAACATTGGGTACGCCGCTGCCAGGTAGTAGCTCCGTCCCTTGCCGATGATGAAAAGCGCTAGTGGGACCAAGTACATCCAGGCCAGCCACCGATATCGGCGGTCGCGTAGGTAACCCAGCAAGCCGGCAATCCACAGCGGAGCCGCAAAGAGATTGGCACAGATCAGAAATTGCCCGCGCAGAAATCCGTTTGCCCGGCCCTGACGTACGTCGCGCGCATGAATGTGCCGAAGAAAATGGAATGAGATGAAATCGTGGCGCGCTTGCCAGATAAGATTCGGCAGAAAAATCAATAACGCCAGCGCAACCCCGCCCCAGAACCACGGACTCCGTAGAAAACGTCGCGCCGGTGTCAGCAGAAGTCCGCCCAGAATTCCAGCCACGAAGAAGAGCATGGTGTACTTGGTCATCAGCCCAAGGCCGACTACCGCGCCAATCGCCAGCCACCATTGCGGATCGTCAGTCTTCAGCAGGCGAATGATGAAGTAGGCGATCAGCACCCACCATAGGTAGTCGAAGGTGGAGTATTGAAACTCCGTACCTTCGAACAATGGCAGGGGCGAAAGCGCGACGGCTGGGCCGCCGCAACCTGGGCCAGCCGTCCACCGCCTAGTTCCCTGGCCATCAGCCCGGTAACCACAATGGCCGCGGCCTGGGCGATTACCGAGAAGAGTCGCAGTCCCACCAGAGAGATGCCAAAGATAGAAAGTCCGATGCGCTCCAGAAAAGGCGTCACGGGAGGATACGCCACGAATCCCCAGTCAAGGTGCCGGGCGTCGCTCAGCGTTTGCAGTTCATCGCGGTGAAAACCGTAGCGGCCATTGGTGAGCAGGTGGACGAGCGTCACCATGGAAGCGATTGCCAGCAATACCGCAAGATCAGCCCGAGAACCTGTACTCACGCTGCGTGCATCGGATCCATATTCATCAGCGCGCCTCTCCTTGCTGGGCTATTCCATCCGTGCGGGTTACGCCAGCCATTTTACTTTGGAATAGCTCGCGCTAGTCTGCACGGAAAAAGTTGACGTTGCTTACCACGCTCCCGTCGCTCCGACACAAATATACTGGCTGTGACATGTGGCTTAGCTCAAAGACGCTCCGCCTGGGGTTGTCGTGTACCATGTTCTTTTCGTGCTGGCAGGCCACGGGACAGGTTGCTGTCCGCCACACCGAAGGATTGGTCCATGGCTTTCTGGTGCTGCGAAACGTGGAGGGCGAAGTCCTGGCCCACGGCGACCTGATCCAGTTAGCGCACGGAAATCGCGTCACCGCACACCTGGTATTCCACTTCAAAGACGGTTCGTTGTACGAGGAGACCACGATTTATTCTCAGCTTCGAAATTTCCGCCTGTTGCGGGAGCATTTGGTGCTGAAGGGCCCATCTTTCCCGCATCCAGAGGATGTGTCCATCGATGCGGGATCAGGCCAAGTCACGATCCACTACACCGGCGACGATGGCAAGGAGCAAGTCAAGACCGAGCACGTGGACCTGCCCCCCGACCTCGCCAATGGCTTGATCTTCACCCTGCTGAAGAACATTCCGCCCGAAAGCGGAGAAGTGAAAGCGTCATTGCTAGTGGTCACGCCGAAGCCACGGCTGGTGAAGCTGGCAATCTCCGCGCAAGGTGACGATACGTTCCTGACCGGCGGCGAGAAGCGCAAAGCTACGCATTTCGTCGTGAAGATAGAGATCGGGGGCATCACCGGGTTGTTGGCCCCGATATTCGGCAAGCAGCCCCCCGATATTAACGCCTGGATTCTTCGCAGTGAGGCCCCGGCATTCGTGCGGTCGAAAGGCCCTCTTTATGCGGGAGGTCCGATCTGGCAGATCGAGCTGGAGAGCCCGGTGTGGCCAGACCAGGCGTCAGAGGACCACTAGGCCACTACTGGCGGATTGCCTGTTTTGATCGGACTCGCTGACATCACCCTGCCGCCACGGACTTTCTGATAGGTGGCGTAACAGTGCGCCGTGAAAAGGCGCTGGACTTCAGCGGGTGAAACTCCCGCCCGGGAACTGGTTCGTTCCACCCGGTAGCAATCGAAGCGGCAGCGGAGGCAACGAAGCTGTCGGAGCCTTCGATGTAGAGGGTCGCGTGGCGACTCGGCGAGCGTGCAGGCCATAACGTGAGTGAACGCTGAGCAGGCCCCGAAACAACAGTTGCAGGAGCCGACCTGACTGTTACACAGGGAAGGCCGCTGACGATGGAGAGCAGACGAGCGAATAAAGCTCCATCGAACCTGCCGGGGTAATGGCGATGGCATGTAGGCATAGGAGACCAGACGCAACACGGGAAGCCCCAACGGTGATCGCAGTGAGGTCAACTGGCAACTCGCGAGAGTCAGGCCGGGCCGTGTGGGGTGACGGAGAGGTCCGCAGTACCGAGGAAGCCGGGTAACTCCGACGGAGGGAAGGGGCCTCAGTTAAAGACGAACGCAAGAAGCGACAAAGGACCTAGGGATTGGCGATGAGCCTAACAACTCCAATCAGTGTTCAGAAGTTGCAGACGGCGTTGCACGTAAAAGCGAAGGAATCGCCTAACTTTCGTTTCTATGCGCTATACGACAAGGTGTATCGGAAAGACGTTCTGGCGTATGCCTATGAACGCTGCCAAGCCAACGGCGGAGCAGCGGGGGCGGACCACCAGACATTCGAGGACATCGACGCGCTACGGCAGAGAACGATGGTTGGACGAACTGACGCAAGAGCTGAAAAGTCGAACCTATCAACCGCAGCCTGTGCGGCGGGTGTACATACCCAAGCCGGATGGGAAGCAGAGACCGCTAGGGATACCGACAATCCGGGATCGGGTTGTGCAAACGGCAGCCGTGCTGGTTCTTGAACCTGTCTTCGAGGCCGACCTGCAGCCGGAACAGTATGCCTATCGAGCGGACCGCAGCGCACTGGACGCCGTACAGCACGTCCACAAGCTGATCAACACGGGACATGGACAGATCGTGGATGCGGATCTCAGCAGCTACTTCGATAGTGTTCCACATGCCGAGCTGATGAAGTCGGTGGCCCGCAGGGTGGTCGATGGAGCGATGCTGCATCTGATCAAGATGTGGCTGGAAGCTCCGGTCGAAGAAACCGACGAGCATGGAAATAAACGTCGGAGTACGCGCAATCGGGACGAAGGTCGAGGCACTCCGCAAGGCGCTCCGATCAGTCCTTTGTTCAGCAATCTGTACATGCGACGGTTCGTGCTGGGGTGGAAGAAGCTCGGGCACGAGAAGCGTTGGAAAGCGTACATCGTGAACTATGCCGATGATCTCGTCATCTGCTGTCGGGTTGGGGCGGAACAAGCTCTGGCTGCGATGCGGACGATGATGTCGAAGCTGAAACTGACGGTGAACGAGACCAAGACGCGGGTCTGTTATCTGCCGGAAGAGAAGTTCGACTTTCTGGGATACACGTTCGGGCGGTGCTACTCGATGAGAAGGGGCCGAGTCTATCTGGGCACGGTCCCCTCGAAGAAGCGGGTGCAGCGCATCTGTCGAGCTATTAGCGACGAGACCGGGCGAGATACAGTCTGGCAGCATCCGACGACGATCGTGGAGAAGCTCAATCGAATGATGATCGGTTGGGCCAACTACTTCTGTCTGGGGCCAGTCAGCAAAGCCTACAGTGCGGTGGATATACACGCCCGCAGGAGGCTGCGTCGGTGGTTATGCGACAAACACAACGAGCCGCGGCCAGGATACCAACGGTTTCCGGAAGCGTCTCTGCACTCCGTGTTTGGCTTGGTCCAGTTACCACACCGGACCGCGAGCCTTCCGTGGGCGAACGCGTGAGTCTTTTCCGAGAGCCGGATGCGGGAAATCCGCCAGTCCGGTTCGATGAGCGGGAACAGGAAACAGAACCAGGCCAAACCGGACTGAGGTGACGCGGCGAAAGCCCAGTCAAATATCCACCGGGAGGCTACAGTCACTGCGCCTGTTCTCGACTCTACTCGCCACAGCACTCATTCGGCGGGGCGAACAGACGGCGCAAGCTTATGCTATCGCCTGATTACGCCAGCAACGCTGGGAGTGCCTGTAGATCAATCGCTAACCTTGTTGTTGAGACCCGTCTTATCCTGTGGTACAAGGTGGCCCGGGGGTGGGTATGCGTGTTCTGATGGCCTTTCTATCTGCTGTCGTGGCCGCGACTCTAGCCATTGCCCAAAACACTCTTCAGACAGAATCGGCCCCTCCGGATGCACTGGGAATTCTGAGTCAGGTGGCGCAGAAGTACGGTGACGCTAAGTCGTATCACATCGAAGCCACAGAGGAGTTTACACGCAGCAATGAATTAGGCCGCGACTGGCGCAAAAGAATCCTGTCGATTAGGGTTGCTCCGGATAACCGGTACCGCTATGAAGGTCACGGAGCATTTGGTTCCGCGCTGCTTGTCTCCGATGGCAAGACGATCTGGACATACCACTACAACGAGAAACTGTTTACCGAGAAGTCCGTGGGTGCGGATATGGATCTCGGCAATTATGGCATCGATATGGAAGAAGATGCGATGTCACAAGCAAAGCATCTGCAAAAGGCCTTGGCCGATGCAGCGAAAGAGTTGAAGTCCGCCAGTTTACTGCCGGAAGAAAGTGTCTCCATCGACGGAACACCGCACCGTTGCATCGTAATCCACTTTAGTCCAGCAGACGTGAAGATTGATAGACCGCAAAGAGAAGAAAAGCAGGAGTCGGGCACCTATTGGATCGACCAGCACCAGATGGTGATTGTGAAGATGGAGCGTCGAAGCAAGAGCTTCATGGGATCGACGGCACCGGGCCGCATCACCTTCCAGAACGACGTAACGACTATCTTTCCAGTGGTGGAATTGAATGGATCCATAGCCGCCGCCACCTTCGTCTTCACTCCGCCAATTGAGGCAAAGCTGACCGATGAATTCCCGGCACAAAGAGACTTCGAAAGGCGGCAGGGAGCGATTGCCGCCGAGAAAAAGGCCAATGCCGAATTGCTTGGCAAAGTCGCGCCTGATGTGAAGTTGGAATCCGAGGACGGCAAAGTTGTCAGCCTGAGCTCCTATCGCGGGAAACCTGTGCTCATCGATGTTTGGGCGACCTGGTGCGGACCTTGTCTCGCGATGGTTCCGGAAATGAAGAAGCTGAACAGCGATCTGAGCGCGCACGGCGTCGTTCTCTTGAGCGTTGACGTGGAAGACGACCCCAACACCGCAAATACGTTCCTCAAGAGTAAGGACGCAACCTGGCAAAACCTCCATGACGCCGACAACTCGATGCGTTCCTTATTCCACGCTGGCAGCGCAGTGCCTTGGCAGGTATTCATCGATAGCGACGGCAAAGTGGCGTTTTATCACCGCGAAGAGGACGTCGACAACTTGCGCGCGGCGATAGCGGCGCTTGGTTCGCAGTACAGCAGCATCCTCGTCACCCATTGACTGGGTAAGAGAGAAATCCCTCCAGATGACTGACGGGCCTTGGCTCTGAGCGGAGGCCTAGGCTCCTCAGAAACACAGCTCAACTTGACTGTTGATAAATCGCCTCTCTGACAATGTCGGCGTTGTCAAGAGCGTAGTTCGGCATCCGCTTTAAACAAAGCGCCACTTCGCTCTAGTTGAAAAAACTCTGTTCCAACCAACCACGGCTCGCCTTGTAATCCCCTCAGGTCAGGAAACTCGGTCCGACCCAAGCATCTCTTCGATCGCTACGCCGATCATGATTACCAGTTCGAACTCCTCCGTGAAGAGGAGCGGGGTGCCCACTCAATATGCTCGGTGTTCTACAGCACACCATGGCGATTTCCGGGCTGCCCCGCGTACGAACCGAACTTGCTCGACCGCTGATACTCCGATCCCTGGCGCATCATCCAGTACAGACAAACTGCCAGCCGACGCGCCATGGCGACCTTGGCGATCTTCCGTCCCCGGCGCATCATCAGGTGAAAGTATCGGCTGCGCCATTCCGGAAGACTGCGCACCGTGACCTGTGCTGCTTCCACCAGTAAGAAGCGCAACATCGAACTGCCCTGTTTGGTGATGTGACCTAGCCGGCGCTGGTTCCCACTGGATTCCTCGGCCGGAACCAGACCGAGATAGCTGGCCACCTGCTTCCCACATTGAAAGCGTTCCGCCTTCCCGATGATCAGCACAAAAGCCAGCGCAGTGAGGGGACCGACACCAGGATGGGTCGCCAACCGTTGCGCCTCCGGACTTCGTTCCACTTCCTGCTCCACCGCCTGGCTTAGCTCCGCGATGGTTGGGTTCAACCGATCCAGCAACTCCAGCAGATCGTGCCGTCGCCGGCTCGCCCACGGAGCCAACTGGAATGATTCCAGTTGTGGTCGTTTGGTGCGCCACAGCCTCTTCTTGCAGCGCAGACCTTCGTTCAGCGCAACGGCCTGCAACTGATTCATGATGCGCGTGCGGGCTTGTACCATGCGGTGCCGGTGCCATAGCAGTTGCCGCAGATCGCGATTCTCCCAGCTCGGCACCCAGATCCGCGGAAAGTCATCCTTCAGCATGAGTTTCAGAATCAGCTGTGCATCCTGGCGATCCGTCTTCTGCTTGCGCACCCGCTTGGTTCGGATCTCGGCTGCATCGCCGATCCACAACTCAAACTGCAACTCGCTCATTAACCGTTCGAACCAGCGGGCGTGTCCGCTGGCTTCCATTCCCACCCGCACCTGCACCGCTTGCCCCGCAAGCTCCCGATAAAAGCTCTCGCCTTCTTCACGATGCTGCAGGCGTCTTTCCTGCAACTCACCTGTCTCTGTATCTACCCAAGCGATTTGCTGAAACTCGGGATGAAAATCTACTCCTATAATGATCATTGTTCGGCTCCTTTCTCCCGAGCCTGTTGGTTGGTTAGCGCCATCAACTTTACTCGGGTCTGGGAGCCGACATTGTCATGGAATCAATTACACCAGCAAAGCCCTTAGCGGGCGCGAGCAACAGGGGAAAGCAGGGCTTGGACCTTTCGAGACATATCCCTCAGGGGCTGAAGCCCAAGTCGTTGTTGACCTATTGCGGCACGGCTGAAGCCGTGCCCTGATACATAACGATCTATGGGCATGGCTATTTGCCAAATGCTAACTGCCAAATGCTAACTGCCAAAATGCCAAATGCCAGCTGCCAACTGCTAGTTGCCAATTGCTGATTGCTAGTTGCTTTCTATTGGTAGGTGACTCGCTTTTCGCCCTTCACGATGCGGCCGATGGTGTAGCCCTTCTCGCCGCAGCGCTCCAGAATGACTTGCACCTTCTTGAATTTCTTGGATGGGACCACCAGGATCATGCCGATCCCCATGTTGAAGGTGCGCAGCATTTCGTCCTGGGGGACGTTGCCGATCTTTTGCAGGTGTTCGAAGATGGGCGGCACTGGCCAGGAATTGATCTCGACAATCGCGCCCACGCCCTTGGGCAACACCCGCGGCAGGTTTCCGGTGATGCCGCCGCCGGTGATGTGCGCCATTGCCGAAACCGCGTCCGCTTCGATCATGCGCCGCATGATCGGCCAGTAGCTCTTGTGGGTCTTCATCAGCTCGGTGCCGACCTTGCCCTTGATCTCGTTGACATAAGAGTCGGGGGTGTAATGCGCCACCGAGAAGAAAAGCTTTCGCGCCAGGGAATAGCCGTTGGTGTGCAGTCCGGTGGAAGGCAGCCCGACAAGCACATCGCCGGCTTGCACCGCCTTACCGGTGATCAGTTTGTCGCGATCGGCGACGCCGACGATGAATCCTGCCAGATCGTATTCACCGTTGGGGTAAAAGCCCGGCATTTCGGCGGTCTCGCCGCCAATCAGCGCACACCCGTTTTGCTTGCAGGCGTCGGCGATGCCGGCCACCACTTTTTCGGCGATCTCCGACTGCAGCTTGCCCGTGGCAAAGTAATCCATGAAGAACAGAGGCACGGCGCCCTGAACCGCGATGTCATTGACGCAGTGGTTTACCAGGTCAGCGCCGACGGTGTGGTGCAGGTTCATTTCAAAGGCGAGTTTCAACTTGGTGCCGACCCCGTCCACACTGGAAACCAGGACCGGGTCCAGGTACTTTCTCTTGTCGATGGCGAACAGTCCGCCAAAGCCGCCAATCTCGCTCAACACCCCGCGATTGAAGGTCTTGTGAGCGAGATATTTAATGCGCTGTTTGGTGCGATTGGCGCGCTCAACGTCGACACCCGCGTCGGCGTAAGTGATGGTTCGGGTTTCTGTCGCTTGTGCCAAAGGTCGGGATACCATCCAGAGGGAAGATCGCCGCAGATTTTCACGCGGGAATAGGCATTGTATCATTCCCTGTTTTGGGTGAGCGGCGACAGCCGTTTCCGGCACAGACGAGGAAGGAGTGAAAGGAGTTAAGCCACAGCACCGGGACCCCAGTACAAGAATTGTGTGACCCGCATCACGACTTTCGGTGAGGAGTTCGTCCCATCGCAATCCGCCATGGCTTAAACTGAAAGCGGTTTCCGTGAGGGAAGCATGACCACTAGTTCTGCCAGCAAGCCAGCAAGCAGCGTTATCAAAGCCGATCCTTCTTCCGACGTTTATCGCTCCGAAGTCCATCCTCTTGATGCCTTATTTCTACCCCAAAGTGTGGCTGTGATCGGCGCGTCGGAACGCGCCGGCAGCGTGGGCCGTTCGGTATTGTGGAACCTGCTCAGCAGCCCCTTTGGCGGGACAGTCTTTCCGGTCAATTCCAAGCGTCCCAATGTGCTGGGCATCAAGGCATATCCCAGTGTCCGAGATCTTCCGGACAAAGTTGACCTGGTGGTGCTCACCACGCCCGCCGACACGGTGCCCGACCTGATTGCTGAGTCGGTGGAGCTAGGCATCCCTGCGGCCATTGTGATCTCTGCCGGCTTCAAGGAGCATGGGGAACACGGGAAAGAGCTGGAGCGGCAAATCTCCGAGATTATTCGCGGCAAGATGCGCCTGATCGGTCCGAATTGCCTGGGAGTAATGAACCCGGTGCGAGGCTTCAATGCCACCTTTGCTCACAGCGTGGCCCGGCCGGGAAACGTAGCCTTCATAAGCCAGAGCGGCGCGCTCTGCACGGCCGTGCTGGACTGGAGCCTGCGTGAGAATGTGGGCTTCAGCGGGTTCGTCTCGGTCGGCTCCATGCTCGACGTGAACTTTGGCGACCTGGTGGATTACTTCGGCAGTGACCCGCGCACCCATAGCATCGTCATCTACATGGAATCCATCGGCGACGCGGGCTCTTTCCTCTCCGCCGCGCGTGAGGTTTCGCTGACCAAGCCGGTCATCGTGATCAAGGCTGGACGCACCGCAGCGGCGGCCAAAGCGGCGGCCTCGCACACCGGGTCGCTCACCGGCAGCGACGAGGTCTTCGATGCGGCATTCAGGCGCTGCGGCGTTCTGCGAGTGAACAGCATCTCTGACGTTTTCTTCATGTCGGATGTTCTGGCCAAACAGCCACGGCCTCGGGGAAAACGGTTGTGCATTCTAACCAATGCGGGAGGCCCAGGAGTGCTGGCCACTGACGCGTTGGTTGCCGGTGGTGGCGAGTTGGCCGAATTGTCGCCCGAGACGCTGGCAGCATTCGACAAAATCCTTCCTCCTCAGTGGAGCCACAACAACCCGGTCGACATCCTGGGCGATGCCGAACCTGAGCGTTATGCGAAATCGCTGGAGATTGCCGCCAAAGATCCCAGCATTGACGCCATGCTGGTGGTGCTGACCCCTCAGGACATGACCAATCCGACGCAGATTGCCGAAAAGCTGAAGCCCTATGCCAAAGGACTCGGTAAGCCAGTGCTGGCGAGCTGGATGGGCGGCGCCGAAGTGGCAGCCGGCGAGCAGATCCTGAACCAGGCGGGCATCCCGACCTTCCAGTTTCCCGACAGCGCAGTGCGCGCTTTCAACTACATGTGGCGTTATTCGTACAACCTGAAAGGGCTGTACGAAACGCCGTCGCTGCCGCAACATGCCGAGGCTGAAGTGCAGCGCGGAAAGGCCGGGCACATCATCCAGCAGGCCCGCCAGTCGGGCCGTACCATCCTGACGGAGTTCGAATCGAAACAGTTGCTCACGGCCTACGGCATTCCAACAGTTGATACCCGGATAGCCATCACGGAACAGGAAGCAGTTCAAGCGGCGGACGAGATTGGCTACCCTATCGTATTGAAACTGTACTCACTTACCATTACGCATAAAACGGATGTGGGCGGAGTGCAATTGAATCTGCACGATGTGAGCGAGGTGAAGACTGCCTTCCACGCCATCCGGCAGTCCGTCACCGAAAAAGCGGGCGCCGAGCACTTCCAAGGCGTGACGGTGCAGCCCATGGTTAAGCTGGATGGTTACGAGTTGATCGTCGGCAGCAGCCTCGATGAACAATTCGGTCCGGTCATATTGTTTGGGACCGGTGGACAGTTGGTCGAGGTATTTCGAGATCGTGCGCTGGCCCTGCCGCCTTTGAATTCCACCCTCGCACTTCGCATGATGGAACAGACCCAAATCCTCAGGGCCTTAAAGGGAGTTCGCGGGCGCAAGCCGGTGGATCTCTCGGCGCTGGAAGATCTGCTGGTCCGCTTCAGCCAGCTTGTCGTCGAGCAGCCCTGGATCAAGGAAATTGATATCAATCCGCTGCTGGCTTCTCCCGAGCGCATCGTTGCGTTGGATGCGCGTGTGGTGGTCCACGGTCTGGACATGACGGAAGACCGGCTGCCCACGACCGCCATTCGTCCCTATCCGCTTCACCTGGTCAAAGAGTGGAAGACCAAGGATGGAGCAGACGTTATGATCAGGCCGATCCGGCCGGAAGATGAGCCCATGATGATTGAGTTCCACAAGAAGCTCTCGGAACGAAGCGTCTATCTGCGCTACTTCCAGCCGTTGAAGCTGACCCAGCGCACCGCCCACGAGCGGCTGACCCGGGCTTGCTTTATCGACTACAACCGCGAGATGGCCCTGGTTGCCGAACGCAAGAATGAAGCCGGTGAAGGCGAGATTCTGGCGGTCGGCCGGCTTAGCAAACTGCACGGCCAGGATGAAGCCGAACTGGCCGCCGTAGCCACCGATACCGCCCAGCATAAAGGCCTAGGGTCAGAGCTGTATCGTCGCATGATTGAATTTGCCCGCGACGAGAAACTCAAACGGGTGGTCTCCACCATGCTTCCCGAGAACCGTGAGATGAGGGCGGTGTGCGTCAAACACGGCTTCAAGATGTTTGCCAGCATGGAAGACAACCTGATCCGGGCCGAGTTGGAACTGTAACGGTGGGTTCACGTCGGGGAAAGGAAGCGATTCGGCCAATAATTGACAATAATTGCCATGAGTGATACGTTGGATCGGTAAGGAATTCTTTATGCAGACAATGAACATCTCTCTCCCCGACCCGATGAAGCAGTACGTGGAGGAGCAAGTCACCGCAGGGGCCTATAGCAGCGCCAGCGAGTATGTGCGCCAATTAGTGCGAGCTGACCAGAAGCGCCATGCCAAAGAGCAGCTTGAGCAGGTACTGCTTGACGCCATCCACTCCGGGGATCCTATCGACATAACCCCTGAGATGGTCGAGGCGGTCCGTCAGAGACTCCGTGCCCGTGCTGCGCAGCGCAAACCGGCCAAACGCTAGGTGTCGCGCGCTTGGTAGCACCCTCGAACAAAATTCTTAAAGACAGAAATCAAGCCGGTACGACTCAGATCCAACGGAGACCATATGAAAAGGACAGAGTCTGTATCGGCGACCTTTCCGCTGCCGCCGCGCTTTACAGTGCGTCCTCTTGCGTGGCGTGAAATCAACACGCAGCTTGATTACCTGGAGGAACAGGCCGGGCTGGAAACGGCCGAGCGCTTCCTTGACCATCTAGTAAGCAGCTTCGAAGATCTGTCCCGTATGCCCAGAATGGGTGTTCAGTGCGGTTTCCGTAAACCGGCGACCCGCCGCCTTCGCCGCTGGCCAGTTAAGGGCTTCGAGAACTGGCTAATCTTCTACGAGTCAAGGCGCGATGGCGTGGAAATCGTCCATCTTATGCACGGGGCTCGCGACATCGAAAGCATGCTAGGCGGGTAGGCGACGCCCAAATAGATTGCGCGCCAATCCTTTAATCATGGCGCTCGCCGCGGTCATGTTATTATCTTGTGCTTGCAGAAGTGCAAGCAGTTAGCCGGTGCCGCGTCCAGCAGCCGTGCACAAGGGGCAATTACTAGAACGTGCCAAGCGAAAAACAGGTGAAGTGGTCGCAACTCCGGGTGGGACTGACCGTACTAGTCGCCCTCATCACCCTCGCAATCCTCATCTTCGTCATGACCGGCACCACCGGCCTGTTCACCAAGAAAATTCTGGTTCGTGCTTATGTAGACAACGCTGGTGGCCTGCGCGTTGGCGCTCCCGCGCGCCTGGAAGGTGTGGACATTGGCAACGTCACTGGAATTCGCGTGGTGGCCGATCCCAAGCGCCGTGCGGCTCCGGTGGAAGTGACCATGAAGATCACCACCAAGTACGCCGACACCATGCGAAGCGATTGCCTGGTTGAGCTGACGACTGCCGGCGTCTTAGGCGAAGTTTTTGTGGATATGGATTGCCGCAAGGCGCAAGGCGGCCCCATGACAAATGGGGTTGAGCTGCCCACCCGCGACGTGGCGCAACTGCAGGACGTAGTGCGCGCCAGTCAAAGCACACTGGAAAATGTTGACACCCTGGTGAAGCGGCTGGACAACATTCTTTCCTACATCCAGAGCGGACAAGGATCCATCGGCAAGATCATTTACGATCCCGCGCTGTTCAATCGGGCCAACGACACCCTCGCCCAGATGCAGCAGATCGTAGGCCAGCTCAACTCGCCCAATGGGACCATCGGCAAGCTCATCAACAGCAACGAACTTTATGACAAGGCCAATGGCGCTGTCGACAACCTTAACAAGATTATCGATGAGATCAACAATGGCAATGGAACCATCGGAAAGTTCATCAAAGACCCCTCGCTCTATGACAACGCCAACAAGGTCATCAATCAGTCCAACGAACTGATTGGCGGTATTAATGCCGGCAAGGGTACGCTCGGCAAGTTTGCCAAGGACGAGGCGTTGGCGCGCAAGATCGACGAAACCATTACTCACCTGAATACCATTGCTGACCGGTTGGACAAGGGCGAGGGCAGCGCCGGCAAGTTCCTGAGGGATCCTGCAATGTATGACAATACGAACAAGCTGCTGATTGAGACCCGCGACCTCATCAAGGCCGTCCGTCAGGATCCCAAGAAGTATCTGACCATCCACCTGAAGCTGTTCTAGAGCGGTTCCAGCAAAAGATGGCCGGTTGGCTCGGGTAGTGCGGGCCTTCAGGCCCGCGTATAGGCCAAGAAGGAAAATCGCTGGAGCCACTGAGGTCGACGACGTCAGTGGCTCCAGCGGGGCACTGGGCTCCGGCGGCAAATGCGGCGCTGAAGCGCCGCACTACCCGAACATCGCTTTATTCAGCAGCCTGTGAAGCCGTGCCCTTTCAAGGATTGCTGCGGATGCCAAACGCCTTACGAAGCCGCCACTTTATTCCCGCTCACCCGTCACTAATTTCCCAGTCTAATAGCCGGTTGTAGTAGTGTTTTCTGTGGAGACTTTCTTCCCCTCCGCAGGACGCACTCAGTCCTATCTTTTTCAGCGCACCCTGCAGGCTGACCGGCTTGCCCTGCGCCAATTCATACGAGGTCAACATGCGGATTCGCTCGCTCGCTGTTTTTATGCTGCTGGCAACAGCACTTTGCGTGGCACAGGCAACGCCTTCTACGACTTCTTCTTCTGAGTTTCCCAAGCAGATTCCCAACTTCGACCTGACAGCCATCGATAAGACGATCGATCCCTGCGTCGACTTCTACCAATACTCGTGCGGAAACTGGATGAAGAACAATCCCATTCCCGCCGACAAGACAAGATGGGGCCGCTTCAACGAACTCGATGAGCACAATCTCTACGTCTTGCGCGATCTCCTCGATCAGGCACAGACGCCGGGAAAACACAGCGCCATCCAGCAGAAAGTTGGCGACTACTACGCGGCCTGCATGGACGAGAGCACGGTCGAGAAGAAGGGAACGACTCCGCTACAACCTGAGATGGCACGCATCGCCGCCATCAAGACCAAGCAGGAGATTATTCCGCAAATCGCGCACATGCACAGCAACGGCATCCCGGTGCTGTTCAGTTTCTATCCCATGCCCGACATGCACGATTCCAGTTTGACCATCCCAAACCTTGACCAGGGTGGAATCACACTGCCCGACCGCGACTATTACATCAAAGACGATGCCAAGTCGGTGGAGACGCGGCAAAAGTACCAGGAGCACGTGCAGAAGATGTTCGAGCTGGCCGGCGATAAGCCGGAGGCCGCCGCCGCCGAATCCAAGACGGTGCTCGCCGTCGAAACTGGATTGGCGAAAGCTGCCATGGACCGTACCGAACGCCGCGATCCGAAGAAGCGCGACCACATGATGCAGGCGACCGAGGTTGTTGAGCTGGCTCCAAACTTCGAACTCACCCAGTATTTCGCCGATAACGGCTCGCCCAAGTTCAGCAGCCTCAACGTCGGCAATCCGGATTTCTTCAAGCAGGTGGACCAGCAGCTCAACGCGGTTGCTCTCGACGATTGGAAGACCTATCTCCGCTGGCGCACCCTGGATATCTATGCTCCTGGGCTGCCGAAGGCGTTTGTAGACGAAGATTTCGAGTTCAACCGCAAGTACATGGCTGGACAAAAAGAAATTGAGCCACGCTGGAAGCGTTGCATCCGTTCCACCGACCGCAGCCTGGGCATGGCCCTGGGCCAGCTCTATGTCGATAAGGTATTCGGTCCCGACAATAAGGCGCGCACCCTCAAAATGGTACAAGCCATCGAGCAGTCCATGCACAGCGACATTGGGCAGTTGTCGTGGATGTCTGACACTACCAAGCAGCAGGCCTACATTAAGCTGGCCGCGATCGTGAACAACATTGGTTATCCCGACACCTGGCGGGATTACAGCACGGTAGTCGTCAAACGCGACGATTTCGCCGGCAACGCGACTCGCGCTGCCGCCTTCGAGACCCATCGCCAGTACAACAAGATGGAGAAGCCAACGGACCGCAAGGACTGGTCGATGACTCCGCCGACGGTGAACGCCTATTATCGTCCGCCGATGAACGACATCAACTTTCCTGCCGGCATTCTGCAACCGCCGTTCTACGGCATGAACGTGGACGATGCGGTCAACTACGGCGGCATCGGAGTCGTGATCGGCCACGAGTTGACCCACGGCTTTGACGATCAGGGCCGCAAGTACGACGCCGAGGGAAACCTGAAGGACTGGTGGACTGCGGAGGACGGCAAGGCCTTCGAAGAACGCGCCAGCTGCACGGCCGATGAATATTCCAGTTTTGTCGCGGTGAAGGACGACAAAGGCGAGGTGCACGTCAACGGCAAACTCACCCTGGGTGAGAACACCGCCGATAACGGCGGCCTGAAGCTCGCCTACATGGCGCTTACGAACATCATCGGCAACACGCCGGTGAAGCCGGTTGACGGATACACGCCACAGCAACGCTTTTTCTTTGCGTACGGCCAGATCTGGTGCCAGAACGTGACCGACCAGCAGGCACGCGTGTCGGCCATCACCGACCCGCACTCACCCGGACGCTGGCGGGTGAATGGGGCGGTGCAGAATTCGGCTGCGTTCCAGGAAGCATTCGGTTGCAAGGCCGGCCAGCCCATGGTGCGCGAGAACGCCTGCCGGGTTTGGTAGGGCTAACGCACTCAGTCGTTCGGCAGGCCATCGGTTCCTGCCGAACTTTTATGTTG
The DNA here is from genome assembly GCA_963728805.1 of uncultured Acidobacteriaceae bacterium. GTDB lineage: Bacteria > Acidobacteriota > Terriglobia > Terriglobales > Acidobacteriaceae > Bog-257. Next base: position 119,501 of record CAVSLE010000006.1, on the reverse strand, counting down.
ATCGGTGCGTATTCATCGTTGGCCCTTGCTCGTTGAGGCGAAAAGTATCAGCGTGTGGGTCACAGGAGTTCTTGGAGTTGTTCAACACTGATGTCGGCATCCCGCATGATGGTTTTTAGCAGTTTCGGATGAAGGACGGTTGGGCCGTGGAACGGAACCGTAACGCGCTTGCCAGCGGGATTCTTGTAGATCATGTGGCTTCCGCTTTGCCGGGCTAGCGAGAATCCGGATTTCTCAAGCGCGGCAACGATTTGGCGAGCGTTCAGACGCGGAAGTTTAGGCACTAGACTGCTACTTCTACCGTCGAGAGACTTACAGAAACGGGCTCGGGGATCTCTTCGCCGGCCGCGAGCCGGTCCTGGATATGGAGCTGAATAGCGTCCTTGATATTTTCCACTGCCTGTTCGTAGGTTTCTCCCTGGCTGTAGCAGCCTTGCAGGGTAGGGCAGGAGACAAAATATCCGTCTTGGTCGCCTTCGATTACCACCGGCAAGGTCAAATGCGTCATAGGCGGATTATAGATGGTTGTTCGTGCTCGCGTTGTTCTTGGGTTTAAAATTTCGGCTGTTACTTAACAACGAGGTCATACATGCGACATTTCTCTCTTATAGCTTGCGTTCTGCTGCTGGCCGGAATCGCGGCGCAGGCGCAGGACCAGGCCAGCTCCTCGACTACGGCGATCAAGACCGTCCCCAGCTTCGATCTGAATGCGATGGACAAGTCCGCCGACCCTTGCGTCGATTTCTACCAATACGCCTGCGGCAACTGGATCAAGAACAACGAGATTCCGGCCGACCAGCCTGAATGGGGCCGCTTCAACGAGTTGCACGAACGCAATCAGTTGATCCTGCGCAACATTCTGGACAAGACCTCGGCCGACAATCCCGGCCGTTCGTCCAATGATCAGAAGATCGGCGACTATTACCACTCCTGCATGGACGAGGCGGGCATCGACGCCAAGGGCACGGCGCCGCTGAAGCCGATGATGGACCGCATTGCCGCGCTCCAAGACAAGGCGGCTCTGCCGGCGCTCATCGGCGAGCTGCACAACAACGGCGTCCACGTGCTGTTCGATTTCGGCTCCGAGCCGGATGCGAAAGACTCCATGATGGAAATTGCCGGCACCGACCAGGGTGGACTTGGTCTTCCTGATCGCGACTACTACCTGAAGACGGATGCGAAGTCGGTCGAGCTGCGCAACCAGTATGTGCAGCACGTGACCAACATGTTCCAATTGCTGGGTGAGTCGCCGCAGAAGGCCGCGGCCGATGCCAAAACCGTCCTCACTCTCGAGACCCAGCTGGCGAAAGCTGCCATGGACCGCGTGGAGCGGCGCGATCCCAACAAGGTCTATCACAAGATGACCGCCGCTCAGCTTCAGGAACTGAGCCCCGCATTTACCTGGAAGGAATATTTTGTTGCCGTTGCCAGCCCCAGCTTCGATAGCCTCGATGTGTCCGTGCCCGATTTCGTGAAGGGCATGAATCAACTGGTGGCAACCAGCAATGTGGACGACATCAAGACTTATCTTCGCTGGCAGACGGTACACCGTGCCGCGCCGCTGCTGCCCACCGCATTTGTAAACGAAAACTTCGCTTTCTATGGGAAAACCCTGACCGGACAAAAAGAGCTTCGCCCCCGCTGGAAGCGCTGCGTGCAGATGACCAATGGAGATTTGGGCGAGGCCCTGGGCCAGGCCTATGTGGCAGAAGCATTTCCTCCCGAGAGCAAGGCCGCCACGCTGAAGATGGTCCATGCGCTGGAGAACGCGCTCAAGACCGACATCACCGAGCTGTCGTGGATGACCGACGAGACTAAGAAGCAGGCGCTCGACAAGCTCTCGCACATCGAGAACAAGATTGGATATCCCGACAAATGGCGCGACTACAGCACGCTGACGGTCGTTCGCGGCGATGCTTTAGGCAACGGAATGCGGGCTAATCAGTTCGAATTCAAGCGCCAGTTGAACAAGATCGGTAAACCGGTAGACCGCAACGAATGGGGCATGACGCCGCCCACGGTCAACGCTTATTACAATCCGCAGGAGAACAACATTAACTTTCCAGCCGGCATTCTGCAGCCGCCGTTCTACGATCCCAAGGTTGACGACGCAGTGAACTTCGGCGCCATTGGCGCTGTCATCGGCCATGAACTCACGCACGGCTTCGACGATTCAGGCAGCCAGTTCGATGCTCAGGGAAATCTGCGCAATTGGTGGACTCCCAAAGATCGCGAGCAGTTCGATAAGTTAGAGGGCTGCATCGTCAACGAGTATGACAGCTTCATCGCGGTGGACGATGTTCACGTTCGCGGACAACTGACCCTGGGCGAAAATACCGCCGACAACGGCGGCCTGCGCATCGCCGACATGGCGCTGCTTGACGTTCTGGGCAACACTCCTCAGAAGCCGATCGACGGCTTCACCCCCGAGCAGCGTCTGTTCGTCGGCTGGGGCCAGATCTGGTGCGAGAAGGATCGCCCTGAGTATGCGCGCATGATGGCAGGAGTCAACGAGCACGCGCCGGGAAAATTCCGGGTCAACGGTGTGGTTGGAAATATGCCCGAGTTCCAGAAAGCGTACAACTGCAAAGCCGATGCGCCGATCGTGCGCAAGCCAGCTTGCCGGGTCTGGTAGTAACCGACAGTGCGCGCGAGAAGAAGATCTACCACAGAGGCACGGAGATCGCAGAGAAAGTCGGATAGAAATCAAAACTCTGTGCCCCGTGTCTCGGTGGTGAATTAAGAAACAATTGCATTGACTTGGAAAGCCCCTCGGGATAAAGTACGCCGCAATCCAAACTCGAAAGGGGTTCGCCGTGAAAACTAGGATCGCCCTGCTCACCCTCTTTTGTCTGGCGTTGGCTGCTTTGCCGGCTTGGGCCGGAAGTTGGACTTACGAAAACGGTCCGATCAACGGCAACGTTGACGCCTGGACCATCAATTTCGGTTTTACGGTCAGTGACAGCTACCTTGCTGCGGGCACGTCAGTCAATGGTTTCGAGTTTGGCGTGCGGGAACTCCCAGGCGACCGCATGACTGGCGTGGACTGGATTCTCAGCACCGGTCCGTGTTCTGATCCGGGCAGCGGTTGCGGAACGATTGTGGGCTTCGGCACGGCCAACGGCAGCAACCTAACCGACCAGTTTCTGCACACCAATGAGTTTGGTTATGACATCGACCTGATCACGGTGTCGAACCTCAATGTCCCGGAAATAAGTGGCACTGGGTACTACCTCACTCTGGCCAACGCTACGGTTCCGAGCGGCGATCCGGTTTACTGGGATGAGAATAGTGGCGTCGGTTGTCACTCGGCAGGCTGTCCGTCGATTGCCTATGAGAACACCCTGGGCACGATCGCCTCGGAAGATTTCACCATTGGAGGCGGCGCTGGCGGTGGAACCACTCCAGAACCAAGCAGCATCGTGCTGTTCGGTTCGGGACTAGTCGGACTTGCTGGCGTCCTTCGCCGCAGGCTGGACTTCTGATCGAAGCTGTCATCCTGAGCGGAGCGACCGCATAGAATTTCCGACCCGCATCGTTGCGGGTCGGACGGGCGCGCAGCCGAACGATCTGCGTTTGTTTTGGCAGGATGTCAACTCCAGCGAACCGCAGATCCCTCGCCGACTGAAGTCGGTTCGGGATGACAAAAACAAAAGAGTTCGCATGGCGCGCCTGAAGGCCCACCCCTTCAACGCGAAGCCTCAGTCGATTCTTTCTCGCCGCCCGCGCGTCTTCCCGTCACATCCGCCCCCGCTTTTTCACGTAGAATGATGAGTTTCTATCTTCATCCCTGACTCGACCGGAGGCGTCCTCATGCGCAAGACCGTACTGATTGCCCTCATCGTTCCACTGACAGCAGTTGTCCTGTTGACCCAAGCGTCGCCGAATTCCAGTGCCAGCAAGCCAGCGGTTCCGCACGTGGCTGGGCTTCCTCCGGCGGCCGAACATGCCATGGTCACCGTCGATCCGGAAAAGATCCGCGCGCACGTAAAATTTCTGGCCAGCGACCTGCTGGAGGGCCGCGGCACCGGCGCGCGCGGTGGCGATATAGCCGCCGAGTACATTGCCACGCAGTTTGCGTTGTACGGACTGCAGCCTGCAGGCGACAACGGCAGCTACCTGCAGAAAGTGGCGATGGTTGGCATCGCCACGCAAGATGACACCGAGTTCTACCTGATACCGGATGGCGGGGTGGCGCCAAGCACGGGACACCCCACGGAACTAGCCATACGCGTGGACTACGTCGCGATGGACGAGACCACCAAAACGCTGGACGACGTTGACGCTCCTATCGTGTGGATGGGTTACGGCATTGACGCTCCCGAGTTCAACTGGAACGACTACAAGGGCGTCGACGTGAAGGGCAAGGTACTGCTCATGATGGTCAATCAGCCGCCTTCGACCGATCCCAAATTTTTCGGCGGCGGCAAGGCGCTCACCTACTATGGCCGTTGGACCTACAAGTACGAGCAGGCCGCGCGCATGGGTGCGGCTGGCGTCATGCTCATTCACAAGACTGATATGGCCAGCTACGGTTGGAACGTGGTGCGCAACTCGTGGTCGGGCGAGCGCGCATATTTGCGTGACGACCCGGCCCCCAAGTTGAAGGTCGCCTCATGGATTCAGCTTGATGTCGCGGCGAAACTTGCCGAGGCCTGCGGCATGAACCTCGACGAGATGATGGCGGCGGCGCAGAAGCCGGGTTTCAAAGCGGTCACGTTGCCGGCCCACCTGAAGGCCCATATCGTGAGCACGGTGCGGCCGTTTGAGTCGAGCAATGTAATCGCCAAGCGCGAGGGGTCCGATCCTAAGCTGAAGAGCGGGGCCGTCATCTATACCGCACACTACGATCACCTGGGCATCGTGCCCGGCATGGCGGGCGACAACATCTACAACGGCGCGCAGGACAATGCCACAGGCGTCGGCATTCTGCTGGAGATCGCGCGCGCCTTTGCGGAAGCGCCGCAGTCGCCGAAGCGTTCCGCCTATTTTGCGTCGGTCACAGCGGAAGAGCAGGGCCTGCGCGGCTCCGAATATCTCGGTTTGCATCCGCCGGTTCCTGCCAAGGAGATTTCGCTCGACCTGAATTACGATGACGTGCCGCCCCTCGGCGTGCCCGAGCAGGTGAACGTTGCGGGCGCCGAGCGGACCAACTTCTACCCCACGGTCGAGCGCACCGCCAAAGAGTTTGGCCTCGCGATAGTGCCCGACTCGCAACCTCTCGCAGGGCACTATTTCCGCTCCGATCACTTCAGCCTGGCTCGCGTGGGCGTGCCGGCCTTCGCCATTAACGAGGGCGATAAGTTCCAGGGCCATGATGCCGGGTGGGGTAAACAACAAGCGCAAGACTACGTCGCCAAGCACTACCATCAGCCCAGCGACGAGTACCATCCCGAGATGGATTTCCGCGGCGACGCGGTGATGGCACAATTTGGAATCGCGCTGGGATGGCAGGCAGCAAACCAGCCGGCAACCGTCGGCTGGCAGCCCGGCGATGAGTTCGCCAAGGCGAGGGCTGGCAACTAGCGGGTTGTGAGAGAATTATTGCCAGGAACATCAGTTCTTAGCTCTGAGAGTGCTCAGTAGGTTTAGTTAGTGGGCTTGCTTGATCGAGAGCAGGCAATGACCTCTGGACAAAGAAATGTCAGGAAACAGAACCCGAAGCGTGTAGCAACCGTTGAAGAGCGACTCACGAGCGCCAGAGCTTCTCTCAAGGAATTGAGCAAGAAGCCCAACAAGACCCCGGCGGATATTTTGGAGCAGGACAAGCTCAAAGCACGCGTTAAGCACCTAAGCAAGAAGCGAACGGAAAAATCAGAACTGCACGCCCGGAGGGGAGAACGGCATTAATGCATTCACGACTTGCGACAAATAGTTTGGGTTCCTATGCCACGGCCCGTTCGATAAAGCCGTGGCAGGGCGGTCCTATCATCCCAGGAAAGGGCACGTCAGATCTGCGGGTGGGTCAGTCGCTAAAGGAGATCGAGTCTGTTCTGGGGGTCCCCGATGAAATGGGTCCATTCGCAGACCAGTTTTTTTACATCTATCGGAAACAGGGGATTGACGTTGATTTTGGCACCTCGCGGCAAAGGGTCGAGCGCTTGTTCTTCTTTGATGAAAATGTCGAGGGTCACTCTCGGAGACCTGCCATTAGCGTCGGTGGAATCGGTTTTCGCACGCCCAAAACCAAAGTGATCAACGTGCTGGGCAAACCCCAGCGTGAAGGTGGACCGGTTCGCGTTGCCAACCGGAAGAAGGCCTGGATTTACTATGACTCCGGCCTTCAGTTCGATTTCGACAGCCAGGACCGCGTGATAATCATCAGTGTCTGTGATCCCAAGCTGAGTCGCTCAGCCGAGGAACGCTGACAAGTTCTGCTTACCCCCTCTGCCTACTCGAAGATCAAGATCGCCGCGGCGATCACTGTCGTCCAGCGTTCGCGTTTGTCGCCAACGGCGCTCTGCGTGACGTTGGCGGTGCGCACAATCTTGTTCGACAGGCGATAGACTTCTTTCTTCTCGTCCCACGACTTGTCGGCGTCGAACTCCACATCGAGTGTGGTGGCCAGCATTTCGGCGGCAAGTTCTTCGGCGTAGTCTCCGGCCACGTCGTCGGTCTCGCCGAAAGAGTGATGCTCACTCAAATATCCGTACGTACTGCGGTCAGCCGGGATCGCCAGCCCAATCGAGGCGGCGGTCAGGCGGTGTGGCTCGCGCGTGGAGTTCTCCGCTACCACCGCGAACGTGACCTCGCCGGGCGACAGGTACTGCAGGCCGTCTTTACGCGGAACAAGCTTGCAGTTGGGAGGGAAGATGGACGAGACGCGCACCAGGTTTTGGGCGGCAATACCGGCATCACGCAGGGCCAACTCGAACGAGGTGAGCCGCTCCCTGTGTTTCCCCACACCCTTGGTGAGGAAGATGCGCTTGGGGACCATGTCTTTCGCCAATTTGCATTCTCCAAAGCAGAAGTGGTTGTAACCAGATCGTCAAAAATAACACACGAGAACATGACGATTGTGTGAAAACGATATTAAACAACACGAATTGCGAGAAAAACGTCGCAGTCGGTCAACGGGCCGTGGTCACCACAGCCACCGGCTTGAGCTTCACGGCAATGTCAATGAATGCCAGAGCGGCACGGCTGAGCGCCTTGTCTTTGCGGAAGACCAGCGCCAGTTCGCGTTGCACACTCGCGTCCGACAGCGTGAGGGCGACCAGCGCTTTGGCTTGCAGGTCCTCGGCCACATGGGAGCGGGGGATGAATCCGATTCCCACGTCGGCCGCCACGAAGCGCTTCAGCAATTCACTGGAGTCCAGCTCCATGGATACCCGCGGCTTCAATTTGCGCTCGTGAAACAGCGCCTCCAACGCATCCCGGGTGCGGCCCATCTTGGGCAGCAGCAGCGGATATTCCGCAACCTCCGCCAGACTGGCTGCATTCCTGGCGGCAAGGGGATGATCGGGCGGCGTAATCAAAATCAGTTCATCGCGATGGATAGGTACCACGGTGAGGCGCTTGTCGGGTACCGGCATCGACACCACCCCGAAGTCGCACGAGTTCTCGATGATCGCCTCCAGAATCTTGTTATGCTCCTGGCGCTTCACGCTGACGGCGACGCTGGGGTATTGCCGTTTGAACTCGGCGAAAACTTCCGGCAGGATATGCAGGCAGGTGCCTTCATTGGCGGAGACGACCAGCTCACCGCGCGGCACGCGATGCATCTCGGCCAGTGAGACCAGCATGACGCGCCGTTGTTCCAGCACGTCTTCCGCATACCTCTGGAAAACTTTGCCCGGACCGGTGACGGCCACCTTCCCGCCGCTGCGGTCGAGCAGCTTGGCCCCGACTTCCTCTTCCAGGGCGCGAATCTGCGACGAGATCGCCGGCTGGGTGCGAAAGCGCCGTTCGGCGGCCCGCGAAAAGCTGCTGAGCCGTGCGACCTCCAGAAATGTCTCGAGCTGATCGAAGTCCATAAAGCGGCAGTTAGCCGTTAGCAATTAGCCATTAGCAATCAGAACTAATCTTGAGTTCGGCATTCTGATAGAGCGCCGCAAGTCGAAGCTTGCTTTGGGTCATCGGAAAACCGCGCCCAGGTCGCTCACCTCAACCCAATCCCCCAGAACACTGCTTGCCTTTGGGCGAAGGGAGAAAAACCGCGCTACACTGCCTTTTTTCCAGGTCGCCAGGAGCGTTTCACAGGCAGCGTGGCGGCGACCTACCTTGCGAAGGCGTTCTCCGTCCTCAGCCGTAGGTTTTGCCGCATAGCCGCCTTTGACCTGAATGAGTATTATCCGAAGGTCGTCGCCACGTTTCGTTCCACTACGTGGGGTTCGGTGGTCTTTACAGATCGCAATCAAGTCCACGACGCCGCGCGATTCGCAGCCATGTGGGCCGCAGAAATCCACGAAGTGCCAACGCGGCCAAGGCGCTTGAGCCAACGCCTGACGGATGCGCACTTTGGTCATGGTAACCGCCCATTTTGACGTGTACATTGCTATCTTGAATCGCTTCTTATATTCCACCGTCTCCACTTGCGATCTCCGCTACGGCAATCTGTAAAAATCTGGCAATTCGATTGTACGAGTTGCGAAACCTTTTCGTTAGCAGAATCACCATGTTGCGCCTCCATAAAGCAGCGTTATGCCCTCATAAAAACATTGTATGAGCCGGGCACCGCCGCGAGGGCGTATTCTGGCTGTGTGCGCTTAGGTGATACCGAAGCCGCGCCAATTTCCTAACCAAATGCAGTTCGCAGTTCCGAATTCCTACTCGGGAAGGCCGTACCGCTCCGCCGGGAAAAGCTGGCGAATCGGGTCCCTTTCGTACTCCTTCGGCGAAAGCGTGGGACCAGCAGGTCGCTCCGCAAAATTCTCAACGCAACCCAACCATCGTCCTCGCACGCCGCATTCTCGCGCCTCTGGCCGAGTGACGGACAAGGAGAATCCCAATGCCTGATACCAAGCCTGATCCGAAAGCAGTGCTGGCGTTTGTCAAAGAAAACAACGTCCGGGTGCTTGACCTGCGCTTCACCGATCTCCCCGGACTGTGGCATCACGTGTCCTACCCCATCGCCCAACTGAGCGAAGCGTCGTTCGAAGAAGGTTTTGGCATGGACGGCTCGTCGATCCGGGGCTGGGCGGCCATCCATGAGAGCGACATGCTGCTCATTCCCGATGCCGGCAAGTACTTGCTCGATCCCTTCACCGAGGTCCCGACCCTGGTGATGGTTTGCGACGTCATCGATCCCGTCACCAAGCAACGCTACGATCGCGATCCGCGCTACATCGCCAAGAAGGCCGAGATGTATCTGGCCTCGACCGGCCTTGCCGACACCGCCTACTTCGGCGCCGAAGCGGAGTTCTTCATCTTCGACAACGTGCGCTTCGATCAGAACGAGCACGAGGGCTTCTACTTCATCGACGCCGAAGAGGGGCGCTGGAACTCCGGCCGGGTCGAGAACAACCTGGGCTACCGCCCGCGCTACAAGGAAGGCTACTTCCCGGTGGCGCCCACCGATCACTATCAGGACCTGCGCACCGAGATGGCGATGACCATGCAGAGCTGCGGCCTCACGGTGGAGTGCCATCATCATGAAGTTGCCACCGGCGGGCAGACCGAAATCGATCTGAAATTCGATTCGCTGATCAAGTCGGCCGACAGCATGATGCTCTACAAGTACATCGTGAAAAATGTCGCCAACCAATACGGCAAGACGGTGACCTTCATGCCCAAGCCGCTCTTCCAGGACAACGGCAGCGGCATGCACACCCACCAGTCGCTGTGGAAGGAAGGGAAGCCGCTGTTCGCCGGCGACGGCTATGCCGGCTTGTCGCAGATGGCGTTGTGGTATATCGGCGGACTGATCAAGCACGGTCCGGCGCTGTCGGCTATCATTGCTCCCACCACCAACTCCTACAAGCGCCTGGTGCCTGGATTTGAGGCTCCGGTGAACCTGGCCTATTCGCGCCGCAACCGTTCGGCGGCGTGTCGCATTCCGATGTATTCGGCTTCGCCCAAAGCCAAGCGCGTGGAGTTCCGTCCGCCCGATCCCAGTTGCAATCCGTACCTGGCGTTCTCGGCCATGCTGATGGCTGGGCTTGATGGCATCGAGAACAAGATCGATCCGGGTCAGCCGCTCGACAAGGACATCTACGATCTGGGTCCGGAGGAACTGGCGAAGGTCCCATCCATGCCGGGCTCGCTTGGAGAACGCATTGGACGCGCTCGCCCGCGATTATCAGTTCCTGCTGAAGGGCGACGTCTTCACCGAGGAGATGCTGAATACTTACATTGATTACAAGCGCGAGAAGGAAGTAAACGCCATGCGCCTGCGTCCGCATCCCTACGAGTTCCAGATGTATTACGACATTTAGAGCGATACCAGAGTTGGCATTCTTGGCATGTACGGGTAGAGCGGGCCTTCAGCCGGGGCCCCCGACCCGCGCCGCCTTTGCGCGAGTTGGGGTGGTCACGCCCGCGTCAAGAGTCGTAGAGTTCCAAGCTTCAGCCGCTGAGGTCAACGACCTCAGCGGCTGAAGCACTTTCTTACCGACGCCGGAACGCGGCGCTAAAGCGCCGCTCTACCCCTGCTCGGAACAACCCCCTTCTCCCCGCAACCGCGAGATAATGAAATGCGGTGAACTGGAGACGCTGAATGAAGCTGGAAGTATTTGAAGACGCCGACGCCGTGGCTCGGGCCGCGGCAAAGATGATTGCCGCCGATTCTCGTGCCGCGGTCGCTGCTCGCGGGCGCTTTGTCATGGCGGTCAGCGGCGGCAAGACGCCATGGGCCATGTTGCGCGCACTCGCGGGTGAAGACGTGCCCTGGAAAAATGTGCATGTCTTTCAAGTTGACGAGCGAGTTGCACCGGCCGGTGATCCCGATCGAAATCTGACCCATCTGCGCGCCAGTCTGCTGGAACACGCGCCGCTGTCTCCGCAGCAGATTTATGCCATGCCGGTGGAATCGCCCGACCTGGAAGCTGCTGCCAGGCAATACGCGAGAACGCTGGAACAGGTTGCCGGATCTCCGTCGGTGCTTGAACTCGCGCACCTGGGCATGGGGCCCGACGGCCACACCGCCTCGCTCGTGCCCGGGGATCCGGTCCTCAACGTCACCGATGCAGACGTTGGGCTGACCGGCGTTTACCAGGGCCGGCGTCGCATGACCTTGACCTATCCGGTACTCAATCGTTCGCGGCGCATCTTATGGTTGACGACAGGCTCTGAGAAAATTGAGATGTTGCCGCGCTTGCTGGAAGGCGACACGACCATTCCTGCGGGGCGCATCAGCCGGGAGCAGGCCGTGGTGCTCGCCGATAAAGCAGCCGCAGCTAACGTGAAGTCGTAGTAGCGGAAGCATGCTGCAGTAACGGAATGCAACCCGTTTGGAATTGTCATTACGAGCGCAGCGAGGAATCTGCTTTTGTCGGCGGTGGAACGACGCCTGATAACAAGAGCAGATCCCTCACGGCCTAAGGGCCGTTCGTGATGACAACTTCAACTTAAAGAATATTCTCTAGGCCATGGCTGATCAATCCAACGCGCAGGTGACACTCTCTCCTCTGGCAGGCAAGCCTGCGCCGAAGGAGATGCTCGTCGATGTCGCCCGGCTCGAACGTGAGTACTTCGAGCGCAAGCCCGACGTAAACGATCCGACTCAGATGGTCAGCTTCGGCACCAGCGGCCACCGTGGGTCATCATTGCGCGGGACCTTCACTGAGGCGCACATCCTGGCCATCACACAGGCCATTTGCGACTATCGCCGCAGTGAGGGAATTGATGGTCCGCTTTACATGGGCAAGGACACGCATGCGCTCTCGGCGCCGGCACAGCGCACCGCTCTTGAAGTTCTGGCCGCCAACAATGTCGAGACCATAATCCAGACGGACGACGGTGTTACTCCGACGCCAGTCATTTCTCACGCCATTCTGGTTTGCAACCGCAGGCGAACGCAGCACCTGGCGGATGGCATTGTGGTCACGCCGTCGCACAATCCGCCGGAAGACGGCGGCTTCAAGTACAACCCGACCAACGGCGGGCCCGCCGATACCGACATTACGAGTTGGGTTGAGGACCGCGCCAACGAGTTGTTGCGCACCTCCAATGCCGGCGTGAAGCGCGTGCCGTACTCTGCGGCGTTGAAGGCCGCTACGACGCACCAACAAGATTTCGTGCTGCCCTACGTCGAGGATTTGCATAACGTCATCGACATGGAGGCGATTCGCTCGGCCGATCTGAAGTTGGGCGTCGATCCGCTCGGCGGCGCTGCTCTGCCTTACTGGGAGCCGATCAATGCGGCCTATGGTCTGAAGATTGACGTCGTAAATCCAAAGATCGATCCAACGTTTTCGTTCATGACCGTGGACCACGACGGCAAGATTCGCATGGACTGCTCGAGTCCGTATGCGATGGCGGGGCTCGTCGGCCTGAAAGATCGTTACCAGGTGGCCTTCGCCAACGATCCGGATTCGGACCGGCACGGCATCGTTACGCCCTCTGCGGGATTGATGAATCCGAACCACTACCTGGCGGTTGCGATTCGATATCTGCTTACCCATCGCGAGCGTTGGGCAGCGGACGTCGCGGTCGGCAAGACGTTGGTCAGCAGCAGCATGATCGATCGCGTGGTAAACAAGCTGGGCCGCCGGCTGTGCGAAACCCCGGTCGGCTTCAAGTGGTTTGCGCCGGGACTGTTCGACGGTTCGTTCTGCTTTGGCGGAGAAGAGAGCGCAGGCGCAAGCTTTCTGCGACGCGACGGCACGGTGTGGACCACCGACAAGGATGGCTTGATCATGGCCCTGCTGGCGGCTGAAATCACCGCTTGCACAGGCAAAGACCCGGGCGAGCACTATCGCGAATTGACCGCGCAATTCGGCTCGCCGCTTTACACGCGCATTGATGCTCAGGCCACGCCTGAGCAGAAGGCCAGGCTGGGGAAACTTTCACCCGAGTCGGTGAAGGAATCGCAGCTAGTGGGCGAGCCCATCGTCGCGAAGCTGACGCGTGCTCCCGGCAATAACGCACCGATTGGCGGGCTGAAAGTTGTCGCAGCCAACGGATGGTTTGCCGCCCGGCCATCTGGCACCGAGAACATATACAAGATCTATGCGGAGAGCTTTAACGACCAGGCCCACCTTGACGCGATCGTGCAAGAAGCCCAGCAGATGGTGAATAACGCGCTGATGTAAACCATCGTATCTTCAGAGTTGCTGCAGCGTGGTAGAGCGGGCCTTCAGGCCCGCGTTAAGGCGGTTGCATAACTGTTTGCTTCCGCCGCTGAGGTCCACGACCTCCGCGGCAGAAGCAGTCTTCTTCGTGCGTCGCTGGACGCAGGTCTGAAGGCTTGCTCTGCCCGAGGGCGCCGCATCCCATATCCTCTGCCATCCGAAGCTCTCGGAATCAATTCGCCCTATCAGATAGACTTATCAGGATGATTTTCGCAGCTTCTCAGTCAGCAAAACACGCTGGCAGCGCGGGATATCCTTGCGGGTTGCCAATTTTGAGATCGGCATGATTGCGACCGAATACCGCACTCTCATCGACGCCCTCAATTGCGCGCCTGCGAGCCGTCCCTTCGTCACCGCGTGGCTTGACGAAGACGAGCGCGAAAGCGTGACATTTGGCGAGTTCCGCCGCCGTGCCCGCGTGCATGCCGCACTGCTGCGTGATCATGGGGTGGGAGTGGGCGATCGCGTGATTATCATCACGCCGCAGGGAATTCCAGCGATGACCATCTTCGTTGGAGCGATGATGCTGGGCGCGGTGCCGGCCATCCTGGCCTATCCCAACTTCAAAGTTGAGCCTGCAAAATATAGCTTCGGGCTTGCGGGCGTGACGGCGAACCTTAAGGCACGTGTGGTGGTCCTCGATCAAGAGTTCCCCGAAGAGATGCTCGGGCATGTCTCACTTGGCCAGAGCGCAAAGCTTGTCCGTGCTGGTGATGCCGTGGGAGGTGGCGGGGATGACGAGCTGCCAGATCCCGGCAATCATCCCGAGAGCCTGGCGTTCATTCAACATTCGGCGGGCACGACGGGCCTGCAGAAGGGCGTGGCGCTCACCCATGCCGCTGTGCTGCGCCAACTTGAGTCGCTGGTTGAGGTGCTGAAGATCGACGGCAACACTGACCGCGTTTATAGCTGGCTGCCGCTTTACCATGACATGGGATTGATCGCCTGTTTCATTCTGCCCATGGTCTGCCATATGCCCGTGGTGATGCAGTCGCCCCTGGACTGGGTAATGCATCCTGAAACGATGTTGCAGATCCTCAGCGAGTACAAGTGCACGCTGGCGTGGCTGCCCAACTTCGCCTTTCAGTTCGTTCCTCGCCGCACTCCGCCCAGCCGCTGGTCGCATTACGACCTTTCATCGGCGCGTGCGCTGATCAATTGTTCGGAACCGGTGCGGGCCGGCAGCATCGACGAGTTCTATCGCGCGTTTGCTTCGATTGGGTTGAAACCTGATGCGCTACAGTCTTCTTATGCGATGGCGGAAGACGTTTTTGCCGTGACTCAGTCGGACATCCATCGCCCTCCCGCGCGCATTTGGGCCGACGGGCAGCGTTTTCGCGCCGAACATTTCGCCGCACCGGTCGCGAAGGAAACTGCCGGGGCAATGTCGTTCGTATCGTCGGGCCGTCTGTTACCCAACCATGAAGTGCGTATCATTTCGGATACCGGTGCGGTGCTTCCTGAAGGCGGGGTCGGCGAGATTCTCATAAAATCCGATTGCATGTTCGAGGGCTATTACAACCGCCCGGACCTTACCTCTGAGGCGATCGTGGATGGCTGGTATCACTCGGGGGACCTGGGGTTCAGTCTGGACGGCGAACTTTACGTGGTTGGCCGGAAGAAGGACCTGCTAATCATCGGCGGCGAAAATATTTATCCGCAAGATGTCGAAGAAGCGGTGTGCAGCCACCCGGCGATCCATGACGGACGAGCAGTTGCGATGGGTTTGTACAATCCCGATCTTGGTACCGAGGAGATTGTCGTGGTGGCAGAGGTGGAGCACGCAGACCTGCTGGAAACTGTGGATGCGCTGGAACGGGAGATTCGCAGTCGAGTGGTGGCGAGTAGTGGCGTCGCGGTGCGAACCATCGTTCTGAAGCCGCCGAAATGGATTGTGAAGAGCACGGCGGGGAAGCCAGCCCGCTCTGCTACGCGGGAGAAATTGCTGAAGGAGCATCCCGAACTTAACCCAGGTCAAGAGGAGAAAACCAATCGGTGACCGAGCAAGCGCAACAGATGATTGAGCACGTCATCCACGTTATCGGGAAACCAGGGATGGAGATTGACGAGAGTACGCCGCTGGTTTCGTCAGGACTGATTGACTCCATGGCGCTGGTGGATTTGTTGTTGAAGTTGGAAGACCTGACACAAATGCGCATCCCGCCCGGAAAAGTGCAGCCCAAAGACATGAACACGGTTGCCCTGATGTTTGCCACCGCGCAGCGTGTAGGTCGGCCGCGCAAATGAGCGGGGAAGAGGACAGAGGTTGAGTACGGTTCAGACAGCAAGTCAAGTGCGTTCGCCGTCGAAGCGCCCCGGTGGGCAACGCCAGGCAAAGCTCCTCCTGTTTCTGGCGTCCCTGGTTGTCAGCGCGGCCGCATTTGTCACCTTCGATTATTTCTATACCGCGACAATTTTGGGGTCGGCTGTCTCCGGCGGTCCGCACGGCTTTTGTTTTGCACGCGATCCGGTGCGCAGCTTCGCCTTTCAACCCAACTGCACTTGTATCCGTCCATGGCTAGGAAACTCGTACGAGTTCAACACGAATAGTCTGGGCTTTCGCGACGAGCGAATCCGAGATGTGCCTGCCTTCAGCGCCCGGCCACGCGCCCTTATCCTGGGCGACTCGGCCCCCGAAGGAATGACCGCCTGGCAGGACAGCTTTATCGGACGAGTGGCGGCGAAGTTTCCGCAGTACGAATTCCTCAATGGCAGTGTTGAGGGTTACTCGCCGTCTAACTATCTCAACACGGCGCGAAAGCTTATCGACGATGGCGTCAACTTTGACGAAGCGATTGTGTTCATTGACATCTCCGATGCGCAGGATGAGGCGGCATTTTTTCATGATGTGGATTCGTCAGGCGCGGTGACCACCGCAAAGCAGAAACTCACCAAAGGGAACTGGTATTCCAGCCTGCGGCGGAGTATCGACGACCATCTGTTGCTGACCAATGACGTCTTCGAGTTTTTCGAACGGAACCTGATTCGGCTCGGCTGGTATCACCTTGATCTGGGGCATGGCGGCAACGAATTCGACCTGGAGCGCTCGGCCTGGACCTATCGCAAGGTTTCCGACACCGACGGTTATGAGACCGGCTATGCGCCGCTGGGATTGGAAGGCGGCATCGCCCGCGAGAAGGCGAAGATGGACCTGCTGCGCCAGGAACTTGCGAAGCGCAACATTCCGATCAGCGTGGTGGTGTATCCGTGGCCGGCGCAAATCGCGCATGACTCGGCAGATTCGCGGCAGGTGCGCATCTGGCGCGACTGGTGTGAGGGCAGGTGTCAGCGCTTTATCGATCTGTTTCCGGCTTTCGTTGCGGTGAAGGAGCAATGCCCGCGGACCCAGCCCGGCTGCTGGTACCTCAGCCATTTCATTTTCGGGGACACGCATTACAACTCGGCAGGTGACGCTATTGTGGCCGGCGCCCTTGCTGACAGCCTCACAGAAAAGCCGGTGTCCAAACGATGAGGGAATCGGAATGCTGCTGACAGGATTGCTGTACGGCGCCGCACTGATCATCTTGCTGTTGGTGTTCGCGAGGGTGCGCTCGTTCAAGGTGCGGCAAGCCATTCTGCTTATCGCCAGCTACGCGCTATACCTCACGTGGGGAGTGTGGTTCGGGGCCGTGCTGCTGGCCTCCACGGTGATGAATTTTCTGGTGGGCCGCTGGCTGAAGCGACAACCTACGGCGGCCGTGTTGTGGACAGGCCTCGCATTCAACCTGGCGCTGTTAGCGATTTTCAAATACATCCCGGGAATTGCAGTTTCGATTCCCCTTGCGTCGTTGCAGAAGTTTTCTCATCTGGCGCTGCCGCTGGGCATTTCGTTCTGGACTTTTCAGGCGATGAGCTACCTGCTCGACTTGTATCGCGGAGAGGAACTGGATCCGACGTTCGTGGAGTTCGCTTTGTACATGGCGTTCTTCCCGGTCACAATCTCCGGCCCAATCTGCCGCATGCCGGAAATGCTGCCGCAGTTTCGCTCCGCGAAATCTGTTTCAAGCAATGACATCGCAGCCGGATTGTGCCGCGTTGCGACTGGGGTGCTGATGATGCAGATCGCGCAACTCCTGGGCAAGGGCGTTCTCGGCGGAGAGGGAATCAACGGCGGCTTCGACCACGTGACCCGCTGGAGCGGCCTCGACGTTCTGGTGCCTGGCGTTTGGTTATGGCTTGCAACTCTTCTTCGATTTTGCCGGTTACTCGCACGTCGCCATTGGGGCTGCAAAGATTCTTGGGTTCACCGTGCCGGAAAACTTTGCCCGGCCATTCGCCTCCACCACGCCGTCGATTTTCTGGACACGCTGGCACATGTCGTTGTCGTTTTGGATTCGCGATTACGTGTTCCTTCCCCTGGCGGTGTTGCGGCGCGAAGTGTGGTGGCGAAACCTGGCCCTCATCATTGCGATGATATTGTTTGGCTTGTGGCACAAAGGAAGTATTTTGTTTGTGTTGTGGGGAAGCTATCAAGGAATACTTTTAGTTATGCACCGGCAATGGCAAGCCTTGCAGCGGGGCTTGAAGTGGCAGGCTCCCGCTGCGGTTTGGACGCCAATCTCGTGGGCAGTGACCATGACCCTCATCAGCGCGGGATGGATATTGTTTCGCGCAAACTCACTACCGCAGGCGACTCAGATGCTGACGGCGATTGGGGCACCGGCCGGCTACGTCGATCACAGCCTTCCGCGAAGCCTGTACATGCTGGTTGCTGGCTTGGCCATCGCATACGCAGCCGCGCTCTTCGTAATTGACTCGCTGAATCGATATGCAGAGCGCGGTGGGACCCAGTCGGGGATTCTGGCGGTCATAGTGCGGGAGCGGTGGGTGTGGATCGCGCCGATGTGGGCGGCCGCGTCACTGCTCGTCGTCACCATGATGGAGCGTCAGAGTGGTGGTGCCAATGTCTTCATGTACCGCTTCTTCTGAGGGGCTGCTCCTGATTTGTCATTACGAGCGAAGCGAGGAATCTGCTCTTGTGAGGGGATAGCAGATCCCTCATGGCCTGAAGGCCATTCGTGATGACAACCCGACCTTACGGCGCTTTAACGGCATCCGCTTCAGGCCGGGCGTCCGCGGACTTCTTGGCGGCCGGAGACTTTTGCGCTCCACCGGTCTGGTGGTGAACATCACCACGGCCCACGCTGGTGTAGGTGAATCCATGCTCTGCCATGGTGGCCGGGCTGTACATATTCCGGCCATCGATCACAATCGGATATCGCAACACTTCGCGTAAGCGATCCAGATCGATGGAGCGAAACTCTTCCCAATCGGTCAGCACAAGCAAAGCGTCGGCGTCGCGGGCGGCTTCCATGGCCGAGGCGGCGTACTGGATGTTTTGCGTGCCCAGCAACTCGCGCGCGTTATCGGTGGCGGCAGGATCGTAGGCCTGGATCTTGCAGCCCTCGTCCAGCAGCGAACGCACCACCGAAATCGCTGGAGATTCCCTGACATCGTCAGTGCCGCCCTTGAACGCCAGCCCTAATACCGCCAGCCGTTTGCCTTTCAGGGTCCACAGCACGCTGCGCACTTTGCGCAGGAAACGCTCGCGCTGCTCGTTATTAATGCGCATGACTTCCTCGAGCAGGCGAAAATCGTAACCGCACTCTCGAGCCACGGCGCGATAAGCGGACAGGTCCTTGGGAAAACACGAGCCACCGTAGCCGATGCCGGGACTGAGAAACTGCCGGCCTATGCGCGCGTCGGAACCGATACCTTCGCGTACCTGGTCAACGTCGGCACCCACGGACTCGCAGATCGCAGCCACCGCATTGATGAAACTGATCTTCATCGCCAGGAAGGCGTTGGAGGCATACTTGATGAGCTCGGCGCTCTTGGCGGTCGTCACAATGAAGGCAGGCGGTGACTTGACAACTTTGTTCGGGAACAGGGAATCAGGGCGCCGATAGTAGCTTCCGTCGAGCAACGGCTGGTAAATGAGGCGCAGACGCTCGGCACAGACATCGTTATCGGTGCCAATTACGATGCGATCAGGATAGAGGAAATCGGTGACCGCCGTGCCCTCGCGCAGGAACTCAGGATTGGAGGCAACATCGAAGAGATGGGCGGGCGCGCCGTTCAGCAGCATGACCTTGCGCACCCATTCGCTGGTGTACACCGGCACGGTGCTTTTGCCGACGATGATTTTGTACTCCCTGATGGCCGAAGCAATTTCGCGGGCGACCGATTCCACGTAGGAAAGATCGGCCTCGCCATTAATGTCGGGAGGAGTGCCGACGGCGATGAAGATGGCCTCAGCTTTGCTGACCGAGTCAGCCAGCGCATCGGAAAACTGCAGCCTGGTGCCACGGTGACGCTGGAACAACTCCGGCAGGTGCTGCTCGTGAATAGGGGATTCGCCGCGTTGGAGAGCCTCATACTTAGCGGGATCGTTGTCGACCAGAATGACGTCGTGGCCCAACTCGGCAAAGCACGCTCCCGAAACCAACCCCACGTGCCCGGACCCAATTACCGCAATTCGCATGAAGAACTCCAGACAACAAAGCCTGACGGCCGTCTTTCGGCGGCGTTGTCAGTGGCGCTGCTGATGCAGGATAGTAGTAATTTATTGTACATGCGGGATGGTATCAGGAGGATGCGGAATAGGCGCGCGACCTGCCATTCGAGCGCTTACGACGCTCCTAATTGGCCCGCCCGGCGGTTGCAGGAATTGAGGTCAGCCGATTGCTGCCCGCGATGGAGTAAAGTTCGGTTTCGTGGCTCACGAAGAAGGCGTAGTCGCGCACGGGAAGGAAGCCGAGGTGACTGCGAGTCATCATGGCGGAAAAAACCAGCATGAAACAACCGAGCAAGAACTGACCGCCGAGAACGAATAGAACCCCCACGGCCACCGCGGCCCAGGCCGGAAGCGCTGCATGAGTGAACAGCGTGACTCCCACAACGATCCCCAACAGGAGCACCGAAATCATCGTAGTAAACACGGCCATCAGCAACAGCCGCGTGCCTACCACCTCCTGATTGGCAAACAAGGCCGACATTCCATGAATGACCAGGCTCACGAAATTCATGCGCGATTCGCCCGCCAGTCGCCGGCCACGATCGCAACGCACCCGCGTATAAGGAAGGCGGGATTTAAGAAATGTGGCGGAGTAATGGTTCCACAACTCGGGACACACTACCAGGCTGTCGAGGTAGGACCAGGGCAGAACGCTGAAGTTGCCGAAGCGAATGTCGCGGCCGGTGAATATCCGGTGCAGGAGCGAATAGCAACGGTAACCCAGACGGAAGGTCAAGCCCTCAAGACGCCGGCCGCGCTCGGCAAAGACCGCCGTCGGCTGCGCTGCACTCGTCATGCTCTCCAGAAGACGGGGAATGTCCTCTGGCCGGTCCTCGCCGTCTGCATCCATCACCACCACCGCGTCGCCTTTCCAGTGTTGCTGCAGATAAGCGAACCCGACCGCAAGCGCCCGTTGATGACCCAAGTTGCGGCGCAGAGCTAATACCGCGACATGATCGATCGCTTCAGGCCGAAAAGGAAGTTCGCGCGGGTAGGTGGTGAGCGCACTGCCATCGTCGATGAGGAGCACGCTGGCACGCAAAAAGTCTTGCCCGCGGAGGACCAGGTCAATATTGCGGCAGAGTTTTAAGGCGGCGTCCCAATCCTCATAAACCGGCATCACGATGACGATGTGCATGCTGCAACCCTGGGTATGTGTCTTCGCTTGCCGGACGAGTGGTGCTGCCCGTGAGCGTGCTCCGTACAATATACAATGGCGCAGCCAGTTTTTCACTTTAGGCCGCCAGTTGCGGCGGTGACGGCTGTGGGGAGAATGGCATACCTCTATGGCGAACTCCGATGTTGCGGTGAGCAAGGCAGGCTCGCAAACTCAAGCGCCGCTGTCGAAGAGTTCGTTGACCCACTTCCGGCGACACTGGGACGTACTGGTGATTGTGCTGTTGGCGCTTGTCGCAACCCCTTTGCCATGGCTTTCGCCACACTCGCTAACCGTGGTCACGCGTCCCATGGCCTTCGATTACAACTGGGTCCTGGATAGTGCCTTCGCCGCTTCACGCGGAATCTGGTTTGGCTCCGGCATCATCTTCCAGTACGGTCCGCTGTTTCAATGGATCTGGACCGCGCCCGCGCGCGCCATGGGTCTTTCCATGGGCACCGTCTATGCCACCTGGAGAGACACGTCCCTCCTGTGGTTCAGCCTGGTCCTCCTCTATGCCACGCTGCGCTTGCTACTGCCGGAACAACCAGCATGGAAGCGATTTCTTCTGTTGGTGCTGCTGCCCGTTTTTTGGCTGCCCTGGGACGGGCGGACGATCCTCAACGTATTTCTCTTCGTGCTGTTCCTGAAGGTCTGGTACGCCGTGCGCGAGGGGCGCCTTAAGCCGGTGGTCCTGGGCTGCGCCGCAGCGGTCCTGTGCGCGGCCGGATTTTTATACTCTGCCGACGCCGGCATCTATGCGATTGCGGCCTTGCTGCTGGCGCTCGGCGGAGTGACATGGGAAGGCCGGTGGGCGCCACGAGACTTTCGGCGGTACGCGGTCGCCCTGCTGGTCTTCGCCGGGCTTTCGGCGGTGCTGGTTTTCGCGATCAACGCTGCCATGACTAGGCCGCTCGACTTTCGCTACTGGAAAAGCTCGATGGCAATCGTGAACTTGCACCGCTGGAAGGAACCGGCGGCCATGACGGACGATGGCAAGATCCGATTACTGGTGGCGCTGATCGCAGGAGGCGCGGTCTTTCTGGTGCGCCGCATCGCGCCCGGCAAGGCCGGTATCACAACGCGCACGGGATTTCTGCTCAGCGCATTCGCGTTTGCCGTCGTCACCATGCAAAGCGGGCTGGTGCGCTCCGATGACCAGCACATCGTTTTCGCTATCTTCCCCATGGTGTTGTTTGCCGCCGCGATACTGTTTTCGTTCGACTCAGTCATCGTTTCCACCGGTGCAACCGTGGCCGTGGTGATATGTTCCACTCTGTTTACCGAGCCCGCGGTGGTGTTCCGGCCATCGATGATTCGGTTCCGCCTGGAGCAAGCGCAATATCCTCTTACCTCCTGCCCTCCAGGCTTCCGGGAATTCGATCGCGCCTGCTTTCCGGCGGATTTCACCAGCATGTTGCAAACGGTTTCTGGTTACGTGCAGCAGCATAGCGGCGCGAAGGATTCGATCGCAATTTTTCCCTACCAATACATCATGGGAATGGCGTCAGGCCGCAACGTGGCCAGCGGAGTGATGCAGGCAAATCTGGCAAGCGGGCCGTACCTGTCGCAAGTTGCCATCGCGGGAATGGAGCAGGTGCCGGCTCCGGTGGGCCTGTATTTTCCCGACGGGCCGCTAAGTTTTCCTATCGATGAGGTGACCCACTTCACCCGCACCCCCGATGTCTGGTTTTGGATCTGGCGCCACTATCGCTCGCAGGAAGAGATCATCCCCGGGGTTTTTGGATTGCTGAGAGATGATTCACGCGCCAGCAGAATCTCCATGCAGGCGCGGCCGCTTCTGATGCCGGCGAAGAGCCTTGCCATCCACGACCGCAGTGCCTCGCTGGATCTTGGCAACCCCGCGTGGCCGGTCGAGAGCGGCGATTTCCTGCGCTTGCGGGTCAACGTTCACTATGGGCCAATGTTGAAGTTGCGCAAGCCCGAACGCCTGCAAATGGAGATCACGCGGGCCGATGGCAGTCGCGATGTGAGAACGTTCGTCGTGGAGCCGAACGTCGCCTCGGAAGTGTGGATTTATCCGTGGAACGAGCCGGACCTTGCGCATTACTTCGAGGCTGAGGAGATTCGGTGGCGCACCCCGACGCGGCCTGCGATCACGCAGCTTCGCCTCCTGGTGACTCCGGTGGACTGGGTTTCACAACAGCCGGATTCGATCGTGATCGAGTCAGCCGATGCAGTCACGCTCAGCATGGCGGGGCAGTAAATCGTTCATACGGGGTCAGCGAACGCTCCGGCGCTCAGGATGCCAAGCATTAACAAAAACGGGCGTCACTTGTCGGCATGACGCCCGCTTACTCAATCAGCTTACTCAATCAAACGTCCCCTACTTGAGCACAAGGTGCGAGATCGGCGCCACGTATGCCAGCAGATAGACGTACACCCCGACCAGAGCAGCCAGCGCCAGACTGTGGAAGAAGACGTAACGCAGGATGTCGCCTTCGTGTCCGTACCAGTTGGTCGCGGTGCTGGCCACCACGATGCTCTGCGCGTCGATCATCTTGCCCATGACGCCGCCGCAACTGTTGGCCGAGGCCATCAGGATGGGCGAAACGCCGACCTGTTGCGCCGAGATCTTCTGCAAGCTGCCGAACAGCACGTTCGATGAAGTATCCGATCCCGTCAGCGCGACGCCGAGCCATCCCAGCAGCGTGCCGAAGAATGGGTACAAGTGGCCGCTGCGGGCGAAGGTTAAGCCCATGGTCGCGTCCAGGCCTGAGTAGCGGGTCATGTAGCCGATGGCCAGCATGGCCGCGATCGTCAGCAACGAGAACCGCACCTTCATGATGGTTTTCAGGTAAACCTGGAATATCCGGCGAATACTGAAGCCCATCACCAGCCCGGAGATCAGCCCCGAGATGAGAATGCCGGTGCCGGTGGCGCTCAGCCAGTTCAAGCCGAAGACGGCGGGTTCCGGGGTCGGTTTCGCAACCACAGGCGGCACGCGCATCGAGAGTTTGTTTATGCCTGCTACCGGGAACTGCGGGTTGGTGATCTTGCTGGGCGGCGTGCTCCAGCTCTTCATCGAGGTGAACACCTTTTCCGGCGTGTTCATGATGCGTTTGCCGGTCATGGTGCCCCAGCAGAAGACGACTACGCTGAGGATGATCCACGGTACCCAGGCGCGCACCACTTCGCCGCGGCTGTAGCCGTGGACGGCGCGATGCTCGGTCTTGGCCTCTTCGCCTTCGAAGGTCCAGACCCGCTTGGGATGCCAGATCAGGAGGAAGCCAATCAGGCAGGCCATCGAAACCATCGCGGCGATCACATCCACCAGCCAGGGTCCGTGATAGTTGGAAACGAAAAATTGCGTGGTGGCGAAGGAGGCCCCGGCGACCAGAATGGCCGGCCAGATCTCCAGCATTTCGGAGAAGCCTACGAAGGCCCAGATGAGCCAGAAGGGCACGATGAGAGAGAACACCGGCAGAATGCGGCCGGCCATGGCTCCCAGGGTTATCTCGCTGAAACCGGTCACACCAGCCAACGCGATGATCGGCGTACCCAACGCGCCGTAGGCCACTGGCGCAGTGTTGGCGATGAGCGACAGGCCCGAAGCTTGCAGCGGACGGAAGCCCAACCCTATGAGCATTGCGGCGGTCACGGCCACGGGGGTGCCGAAACCGGCCGCGCCTTCAAAGAAAGCGCCAAAGCTGAAAGCGATGAGCAGCAGTTGCAGGCGCCGGTCCTGCGTGATGCCGGTCAAGCTCTGTTTCATCACCTCAAAGCGGCCGCACTCGACTGTGAGCTGGTACATGAAGATGACATTCAGCACAATCCAGCCAATCGGGAACAGGCCGTACCCCGCGCCCAGCACGGCGGTTGCACCCGCCATTCGCGCCGGCATATGAAAACCGAAGATCGCAATCAGAAGCGCCGCGGCCAGGCCGGCCAGCGCTGCATAGTGCGCCTTCACGTGAAGCGCCAGCGCTCCCAGGAGCACGACCACCGGTATGGCAGCAACCAGTGTGGAAAGCCACCAGATTCCGGTGGGATCGTAGCCTTGCGACCAGGGATGCGGCCAGGGCGGAATTCTTAGGATGATAATGACGGCGATGACCGTAAGAACCATCAGGATTGCCGGGAGAAGCACGTTCTCCGATGGCGGCGCTGTCTTGCCCGGGGCCGGTTTAATGGTGGCGGAACTCATGAGGGTCTCACCGATGCCTGTCGCTTTTCGTGAGCAGGCTCCTTCTTCAAATTTTTAGTGCCGTGCAATTAAAAACGTTTGAGTTGTCATCACGACCGGCCTACAGGCCGTGAGAGATCTGCTTTTCCCGGCCGTGGTTCAGGGCAAACCAAAAGCAGACTCCTCGCTTTGCTCGTAGTGACAATTCCAAATGGTCAAGCTATCTCTACACTCCCACGTCAACCAGTTCCTCCGGCGCGCCGAAAGCTTCCACTGGAATCGGCGTGCCATGCAGGGTCTTCCAGCAGCGTCTCGCCGACTCGATCACCACCATTACGACACCCACGATGAAAATCACCATCAAGGTGGAATCGAGATAGCCCTGGAAGGCATGACCGGGGGTCTTGGCGAGAGGCAGATAGATGTTCTTGATCGAGAGCACTCCGGCGGTCAACGTAGTGACGCCCACAAAGCACATGGGAATGGCCGTGATGAACGCATATTTGGCCTTGCCCATATTGACCAGGAAGGTAGTCACAACCGCCAACGCAATGGTGGCCAGCAATTGATTGCCGGTGCCGAACAGCGGCCATAGAGTGGAAATATTGCCGGTGTAGATCAGGTATCCCCAACTCATGACGACAATGGCGGAAGTGACGAGATTGCCGGGCAGCCAAGCGGTGTTGCTGAATGGCTTGTGGATCTTGCCCAGCAGTTCGTGCATGACGTAGCGCGCCACGCGTGTGCCGGTGTCGACGGTCGTCAGGATGAACAACGCCTCGAACATGATGGCGTAGTGATACCAGTAACTGGTCAGCGTCTTCATGCCGGGCAGGCCCTTGAAGATCTCGGCCATGCCGACGGCCAGAGACACGGCGCCACCGGTCCTGCCGGCAAGTTTCTCGCCGATTTCCGCAGAGAACATGTCGAGATTCACGGTGTGCATCCCCAGCTTGGCAAACACCGCGGGAGCTGTGTTGATGGCGAAATAGTCGGCGGGGTACATGGAACAGGCGGCGATCAGGGCCAGCACTCCAACCATACCCTCACACATCATGGCGCCGTAGCCGATGAAGCGCGCATCCGTTTCCTTCCATAGCATCTTGGGCGTAGTGCCCGAAGAGACCAGAGAGTGGAAGCCGGAAATTGCGCCGCAGGCGATTGTGACAAACAAGAAGGGAAACAGAGGGCCCTTGATGATCGGCCCGCCACCGTGAATGAACTGGGTCACGGCCGGGAACTGAATGTTGGGATGGACGATGAACACGCCAATTATCAGGAGCACGATCGTCCCCAACTTCATATAGGTGGACAGATAGTCACGAGGCTCAAGCAGGAACCACACCGGCAGCACCGAGGCTATGAATCCATAAGCGCACATCAGCACGGTGATTTCGTGCGGCGAGAAGGTGAGCCATGAAGCGTAGGCGGAACCGGCGAATGTGCGTCCACCGATGACGGCGGCAATCAGCAGCACGACTCCGATGGCGCTCGGCCCGGCGATCTTGATCACGCCCGGCGTGCTCTTAAACATGTACAGGCCCATGAAGATGGCGATCGGAACGGTCATCCCAATGGTGAAAACGCCCCAAGGGCTGTTGGCCAGAGCATTGACTACCACGATGCCTAGACCGGCCAGGGTCACCAGCAAAATGAACAGCAGCGCGATCATGGTGGCCAAGCCGGCGGCCTGGCCGACCTCTGTGCGCGCCACGTCGGCCAGCGATTTGCCCTTGTGCCGTACCGAAGCTACCAGCACTGTGAAATCGTGAACGCAACCGGCAAGCACGGCGCCCATCAGGATCCAGAGGAAGCCGGGCGCAAATCCGAACTGAGCGGCGAGGGTGGGACCTACCAGCGGGCCGGCGCCGGCGATGGCGGCGAAGTGATGTCCAAACAAAACCCACTTGGGCGAGGGGACATAATTATGGCCATCCTCGTACACGTGGGCTGGGGTGGTACGGCGGTCATCTAAGACCAGAACTTTGGCGGCAATGAAGGCACTGTAGTAACGATACCCAATAGCGAAGACACACAGCGTTCCCAACAGGATGGGAAATGTATTCATGTTAGCCTCCCAGCGTGCATGCCTGGTGCTCCGGTGGCGAGGCTTTGCGCCAGTCTACCATGATGCCACCGGGGTCTCGGCAGTCATAAATCTCGCGAAACGCGCTTAATGCAAGCCAAGGGAGAACCTTAGGACTAAAAGGGGCAGAGTGCGAGTGACGGGCGTCACAATTCAGGGTGATATTTCGTATAAGTCTTGAGGAGAAGACCCGGGAGTACTAGGCGGGCAAACAGTCTGAGGTGGGTTACTCATCTGGTCCGGTGGTGTGCATTCCCCTGATCGGGGAGTGCGGGATTGATCTGACCGGGTAGAGCGGGCCTTCAGGCCCGCGTTAAACGGTTCTTGTGTGAGGCGGCTTTAGCCGCTGAGGTGCCATCGCAGGAACTACTGTGGCTTGGGCAATTTCTCGGCGCCGCTCGGCGGAGGCTGCTCCGCCGGCGTACCTTCCTGCTGAGGCGCTTGCACCAACTGTTCCGCCTGCGCGATGACCTGGGCCGACGGATAAGTGAGCGCCCACCGCAATCCATCAATCAGCTTCTGAAGGTTCTTCTTGCTCAGTAGCTCCAGCATGCCGCCCGCCATGGAAGCCAGTTTGCCCGAGATGCTGGCCTCGCCTTGCCACGCGACCCTGGTACCCTCGGCAACCGGCGACAGATCAAAGCCTGCGCTGATGACGATCTGGCTACCCACGGCGTTTCCCATGCCCTTGTATTGCGCCCGAGTTGGCCGCACGGCCTCGGCCAGCACCATCTTGAGTTCTGCCGATCCGTGAATGGCGCCCACCGCCACGCTTACCCTGACCGTGAAGTGGGTCGCGTCCTCGACCGTCATGCTTTCGAAATTGGGAAGCAGCGGGCCGAACTTACTGGCATCGCAGAGGAAGTCGTAAACTTCGTCGGGCGTGCGTGGAGAGATGAACTCGCCAGAAGACGTGATGGTCACAGCGCGCTCCCCGGCCCTGCAATAGTGGCCGCGTGAGTTGCTCGCAAGGCGCTTTAATTTACGCGGACTCGCGCCCGTGGTCGCTGAGATTATCACATTGAGATATTGCAGGAAGGGTTGCGCTCCTCCATAGAGTTGAAATTAACCACGGAGACACAGAGGCCACGGAGTTTTCGATTTCTATCGAGTTTCCTCCGTGAGACTCCGTGCCTCCGTGGTGAGTGGTTTCGCCGTCGCGGACAGGCTGCAAACCGAACCCCAAAACTCAGGTATATTGGCGACTGGGTTCAACCTCGCGCCCTGGCCCGCATCGCATGACAGACTTGGTCACACCTGACGAATTCAGAGCTGCTCTGGGCCGCTTCGCCAGCGGCGTCACGGTGATTACCGTCGACACCGCCCACGGCGATGTGCACGGCATGACCGCTAGCGCCTTCTGCTCAGTGTCGTTGCGGCCGCCTCTGGTGTTGGTCTGCATTGATCATCTGGCCGAGACCTACCTGCACATCCGCGAGCGCCGCCAGTTTGGGGTGAGCGTGCTCAAAGAGGAGCAGGAAGCACTGTCGGAATTTTTCGCCGATCCCGAGCGCAATCATGATGCTGCCTACCGTTTGGGAATCCAATATGGTCGCATGCGAAGCGGCACACCCGTGCTGGAGAATGCGCTGGCCAATCTGGATTGTTCGGTGGTGCATGACTACGTGGGTGGCGACCACACCATCTTTATCGGAGAGGTGCGGGAAGTCATCGTCGGCGAGGGCACACCGCTGCTGTATTTTCGCGGGCGGTATGGAGCTTGTGTCGTGCCGCAGGAACCGTAAGCGCAATGCGTGTCACGCCTTGAAGGGGCACGGCTTCAGCCGTGCCATAAGCTGCTCTCATCATGATGGCTTTAGCCACTGAGGGAACTCGGTTCTTGAGACGAAGTGCGAGGTCCCTCAGGGGCTGAAAGCCCGGCTTCCCATGCATACCCAACGGCACGGCTAAAAGCCGTGCCCCTTCAAGGCTCATTTTCACGCTAGTGATAATCCGGGCTTAACAATTTCCGCCAGCATCACAAGCTATGGACGAAGCATCACCCCAGGGATAACCTATGCAAAGGGAGAGGCTTATGCGGAAGGGAATTTGGATTGGCGTTGCCATACTGATCCTGCTTGCCGTAATAGTCTCGATTCCCCTTGCCAAGCGGTCGAAACGAAATCTCCAAGTCAAGGCCTATTTTCAAAATGTTGCTGGCCTGCAAGTCGGTGCCCCTGTGCGAATCGCAGGAGTTGATGTGGGCAGAGTCACAGTTATACGCGTTCGGCCGGAGCTCCGCGATAACCCTGCCGAAGTTTCAGTGTCACTAGACCAGTCGCACATGCTCGACATTCCACGCGACTCCGTTGCCTCCTTGCCGACGGAGGGAGTTCTGGGTCCCACCTTTGTAAACATCGATATCAGCAGGGCGTCCGGCCCGCCTCTTCAAAACGGAGCTGTGCTGAAAACCGTTTCCGTGGATAACCTCACTCCAAAACAGTTCCTCGACCGGATGTCTGAAATCGTCCAACAAAAACAGCATGAGGACGGCAAGCACTGAGTTGCACAGATGCAGCTCTCCGGCCTCTTGGGTTATTCTTCGCTAATGGCGCTGGCATGTTGAGGCGCCGCGAGCCGAGCATGTCGTTCCCCCTGACTTCCACAGTACGACGGAAAGCGATCGATGGTCTGTCCTCGGACTTCTTAGCTGCCCATCTGCGCGAGGAGCGCGATGGGCGGCCACTCTCCGCCGACATCGCCTGCCAGCTCTTGCGCTGCGACGATGACCTGCTGCCCGAACTGCTTGCGACTGCGTGCGCCCTCAAAGAGCAATATCGTCCCGGGGTCGTCACCTACTCGCGCAAGGTTTTTATCCCGCTGACCAACCTCTGCCGCGACTATTGCGGATACTGCACCTATCGCCGCGATCCCGGCCAGCCCGGCGCGCACACCATGATGCCCGACGACGTTCTCTCCGTGGCACGAGCGGGCGAAAAGCTGGGATGTACTGAGGCGCTGTTCTCACTCGGTGATCGTCCCGAGGCGCTGTTTCCCGAGATGCGCGAGACCCTGCGCAAGCTCGGCTATCGCAGCACCCTGCATTATCTCGAAGCCATGTGTGAGCTGGTGCTACGCGAGACCCGGCTGCTGCCGCACTCCAATCCCGGCCTGCTGAGCGCAAACTGGATTGAACGCCTGCGCGCCAGCAATCCCAGCCTCGGACTGATGCTGGAGAGCACCAGTACCAATCTTGTGGCCGCGCACCCGGCGGATCGCACTCCGGACAAATTGCCCGCCCTGCGACTGAAGACCATCGAAGATGCCGGCAAACTCGGCGTGCCGTTCACCACCGGAATCCTGATCGGGATCGGCGAAACCATGGAAGATCGCGTCGAGTCGTTACTGGCCATCAAGACCCTGCACGCGCAGTACGGTCACGTGCAGGAAGTCATCATCCAGAATTTTCGCGTGAAGCCGCCGATCCCGATGGCGGCATGGCCCGAGCCGGACATCGGCGACATGCTGCGCACGCTGGCGGTGTCGCGCCTGCTGCTGCGCGATATGAACATTCAGGCGCCACCGAATCTCAACGAGAAAACATACGAGAAGTTGCTGGACGGCGGCATCAACGACTGGGGAGGCGTGTCGCCCCTGACGCCCGACTACATCAACCCAGAAGCTCCCTGGCCACATCTGCTGGATTTGCAGCGGCGCACGGAAGCGGCCGGGCAGCAGCTGAAACAGCGCTTGCCGGTGTATCCGGAATTCATCGCCAGCGTCGTGGCCCGTGGCGGACTGCTGGGTGAGCGGCTGCGTGCTGCGGCGGATCGTGACGGCTATGCGAGGACTGCGTAGATGATCGTCGTCTTCACAGGTGGGACGGGCGGTACCAAGCTGGTGCAGGGGTTGCAGCAGGTCGTTGCGCCCGAGGACCTGACGGTCATCGTCAATACCGGTGACGACATCGAGTGGTGGGGACTGCACGTCTCGCCCGACATCGATTCGGTGCTGTACGGATTGTCGGACCTGCTCAGCAAAGATCGCGGCTGGGGTGTGGACAACGACAGCTTCCGCTGCCTGGAGCGCATGACGCAGCTTGGCCAGCCGTCGTGGTTTAGTCTTGGCGATCTTGATCTGGCGACCCATCTCACGCGCACAGCGATGCTCAGGGCAGGGAAGTCGCTGAGCAGCGCTACTGCAGAGCTTGCCAGCAAAATGGGGATTCGCGCGCGCGTGCTGCCCATGTCGGACGATCGCGTCTCGACCATGCTGGACACCGCGAAGGGTACGTTGACTTTTCAGGAATACTTCGTGCGCGAACGGCACCAGGTTGCAGTGCGCAGGGTGCGTTTCGAAGGCGCCCATCGCGCGCATCCTGCGCCTGGTGTGATCGAGAGCATCGCAGCAGCGGAGGCGATCATCTTCGCGCCCAGCAATCCGGTGACCAGCATCGGACCGATTCTCGCGGTGCCGGGAATTCGCGACGCGCTTCGGCAGGCGACGGTCTCCGTGGCCGCCGTGAGTCCGATTGTTGGAGGAGAGGCCGTGACCGGGCCGGCAGGTGCGCTGATGAAGATGATGGGCTGGGAAAGCGGCATTGCCGGAATTGCAAAAGCCTATGAGGATTTTCTAGATGTGCTGATCGCCGATCGCGCCGACGAAGCCGCGGCCAGTGCCGCCCGTACGGACAAGCTGCGGGTCGCTTGCACAAATACCATCATGAAATCACTGGACGATAAGCGCGAGCTGGCGCGGTTCACGCTGCAGGCGTGCGCCGCACAACAAAGCGCCGAGGCCTGAACCATGCGCGGCATTCTGCTTATTCCGGTCAAGAGTCTTACCATTGCCAAGCAACGTCTCGCATCAGCATTGGACCAGGCGTGCCGCTCGCAACTTGCGGAGGCCATGCTGCGCGATGTAATGACCGCGGCCTCGGGCGTGCTGGGAAGAATCGATGCGGCATTGGTGACGGGCGATGCGCGGGCGCGTGTGCTCGCCGCCGAGTTCGGCTTTCTGGTGATTGACGATCCCCGCAACGAGAGCGAGACAGCCGCCGTCGAGATGGCAACTGCGTGGTGCGAGCAGCGTGGCTACGACACCACCATCGTTGTGCCGGGCGACATCCCGCTAATTACCAGCGACGAGTTGCATCGCGTGCTCGATGCCGCCCCCGCCGAAGGGGCGGTGTTTGTGCCGGCCTACGATCGGCGCGGCAGCAACTGCATTCTGCGGCGCCCGGCATCGATTATTCCGCTGCGTTTCGGCAACGACAGTTTTCTGCCGCACTGCGAAGCCATGAAGACGACGGGCAAGCCACTCGTCATCTTGGAAATGCCCGGCATCGGGCTCGACATCGACAACCCTCACGAACTCCAACTGCTGTTGCAGCGCTCCGGCAACACCAACGCGCAGAGACTGCTGCGATCGTGGAACCACGGCGCCGATGACGATGCGCAGTGGGAAGCGGCGGTGTGATGCCATCACGATCCGCGATCAAGCCCGGCGAACTATGCGCGATTCCGGTCGCCGGCATTGACGACGTCACTGCGGGCGACTCCATTGCCAGTCTCGTCGTGGAGGCGCTGGCCCTTGGTGCTCTGCAGTTTCAGGACGGCGACATCCTTGTGGTCAAGCACAAGATCGTCTCCAAGGCGGAGGGCCGCATGGTTGAGCTCGATTCGGTGAAGCCGTCGCCTGCCGCAAGAAAGTTTGCTCGTGACAATGGCGCGGGTGTTGACGCTCGCGTTGTGGAGTTGGCTTTGCGCGAGGCCAGGCGCGTGGTGCGCAAGAAACACATCCTGATCACCGAGACGAAGCACGGCCTGGTGTGCGCTAACAGCGGCGTGGACGTCTCTAACGTGGACGGCGGCAAGACGGCCGTGTTGCTGCCGGCCGATGCTGACCGCTCGGCAGCGCACATTCACAAAGAATTAAAAAAGCGCACCGGACTCTATATTCCGGTCATCATTGCTGATAGCTTCGGACGCCCGTGGCGCGAGGGTTTGTGCGACGTTGCCATCGGCGTGGCGGAAATGAAGGTGATTCACGATTACCGCGGCCGGCGTGATCCGTATGGTTACAAAATGCACGCCACCGAGGAAGCCGTGGCCGATGAATTGGCATCTGTTGCAGGGTTGGTTTGCGGCAAAGATGCGCGTGTTCCGGCTTGTATAATCCGGGGTTATCCGTATCGGCGCGGCAAGGGCAGCGCGCGGCAGATGGTGCGGCCGAAGCAGAAGGATTTGTTCCGGTGACGAGTTTGGGCGCAGCAAGCGAAAATCTTTCACCACGGAGACACAGTGGACACAGAGTGTTTTTTGTAATCTCTTCTCCTCTGTGCCTCTGTGGTGAACTTTAATTCCGATCATGGCTGGAACTATGCACGACATCGGTTGGGCCAATCAGCAGACGCTTCAGAGTGTGACGTGGGACGATGCGCAGTCGCGCCTCAGTTCGCCGGTGCGAACTGCGCTGGAGAAGGTGCTGTCATCGTTGGATGGCGGCGCACTGACGCGAGAGGAATGTCTCGCGCTCGCCAGTTGCAGCGGCGAAGACCTGTTTGGCGTGGTGGCCGCGGCCAACGAACTGCGGCGCCGGTTGGTGGGCGATGTGGTCAGCTACGTCGTTACCCGCAACATCAATTTCACCAATGTATGTTTCGTGGGCTGCAAGTTCTGCGCCTTCAGCGTAGGCCCGCGCGATGAGACTGCCTATTTTCTCTCGCTCGATGAAGTTGCGCAGAAGTCGCGCGAGGCCGAGCAATGGGGCGCGACGGAGGTCTGCATCCAGGGCGGCCTGCCGCGTAACCTGACGCCGTTCTACTATCGCGACATTTTGCGGGCGGTGAAGTCGGCGACGCCCAAGATGCACGCCCATGCATTCTCTCCCATGGAGATGGTGTACGGCGTGGAGCTGACCGGCATGCTGCTGCGCGATTACCTCCTGATGCTGAAGGAGAACGGGCTCGACACCTTGCCGGGCACGGCGGCGGAAATTCTCGACGACAGCGTGCGCCACATTCTCTCGGCCAACAAGCTGAGCACCGCGCAATGGTGCGAAGTGATCGAGACCGCGCACCAATGCGGCATCCGCAGCACCTCGACCATGATGTACGGTCACGCCGAGACGCACGAACATTGGGTAGACCAATTACTGCTGCTGCGCCAGATACAGGCACGCACCGGCGGCTTCACTGAATTCGTGCCGCTGGGATTCATTCACGACCACACCTTGCTGTTTGCGCAAGGCTTGGCGCGCGCGGGAGCGACCCTGGAAGAACATTTGAAAGTGCATGCGCTGGCGCGCGTGATGCTGGCGGGCTCAATCAATCACATCCAGGTGTCGTGGGTAAAGCTCGGTCGCGAGGTGTCGCAGCTTGCCTTGCTGGCGGGCGCCGACGATTACGGCGGCACGCTGTTTGAAGAGAACATCTCGCGGCTGGCCGGAGCGACGGCGGGGCAGTACATTTCAACTGCGGAATTCCAGGAGCGCATCCTGGAACTGGGCCGCGTTCCTGCGCAACGCAACACGCTCTACAGCAAGTATGAATACCCGATCGATGCGACTGGCGATTGCTCAGGTGCTCTTATGGTGGGTGGAGCGCGCCTTCAGGCGTGCATGTCAATGTCGAAGAAATGACACGGCTTTCGCCGTTGAGGTCAATGGGTGGAAGCCCCTGCATTTATGCGGGGGAAGAAACCTCTAGCTCTAATCACGCGCTTTAGCGCTGGGGGGTTCCAGAGGTACCGGGGCTAAAGCCCGCATTTAAAATCGAACTGTTTTCCGCTGGACTAAAGTCCAGCTCCCCCTGCTGAAGCAGGGGGCTTCCACCAAGTTTGAGATCAACCATGGATAGCCAGGCATGATTGCAATTGTCGGCGGTACCGGGCCGGAGGGATCGGGGTTGGCGCTGCGCTGGGCGCGTGCCGGCGAATCGCTCATCATCGGCTCGCGCGATGCTGAGCGCGCCCGGGCGTCGGCTGCACAGATCGCCGAGAAAGTCGGCCCTCTGGGCAGCGTCGAAGGCGCAGACAACGCCACCGCCGTCAAGATGTCTGACATTGTGGTACTCACAGTGCCGTTTGCCGGACAGGCCGAATTGCTGAAGCAGCTCAAGCCATCGTTCCAGACAGGCACAGTGCTCATCGACGCGACAGTGCCTCTTGCCGCGGCGGTGGGCGGGCGGCCTACGCGAGTGCTGGGCGTGTGGCAAGGTTCGGCAGCCGAGCAGGCCGCTGAGATTGTCGGCAAGAACGTCGCGGTTGCCGCGGCGTTTCACAGTCTTTCGGCAACGGTGCTGCAGGGAGATCAGCCGGTGGATTGCGACGTCATCGTATGCAGCGACGACGATCACGCGCGGCAGGTGGCCTCAGACCTGGCGGCCAAGATCCCCGGAGTGCGCGCCATCGATGGCGGCAAGCTGGAGAACGCGCGCATCGTGGAAGCTATGACCGCGTTGCTGATCACCCTGAACATCCGCCACAAAGTGCATGGCGCGGGGTGGAGAGTGACGGGGCTGGGAATTTAGCGGCTGGGGCAACGACTATTTTCTTCTGCCGGCGTTCGTGGCGAAAGCATTTGTGCCTCGATTTAACGCAAAAGCGTCTGGAATCCTGCCTGGGCGAAATGTCGGTCGTGAGTGAGCGCGGCCGTGAGATGTTCCTCGTCCATGATCACGAAACTTGCGCAGTCAGTCAGACTCCAGCTTTTGTCTGCCATGTCGCTATAACGCCGCAGCGCTTTTTCGAAGAGTTGTGTCGACTGCGACACTATGACAACTTGCGAGTCCTCTCGAAGAGATTCAACTGCCCTTGCGGCTGCGCGACGCAATCGCGGCCCGTAATCGCTGAAGCTATTGAGCAACTCAGCGAGCACCATTTCACTGGTCACAATCTGAGTGGCATGGTAGCTATGCGATGTATTCGTAGCTTTTTGGTGTAGCTCGTCGCGAGGATTGAGAAGGGCGATCCAGTAGCCGGTGTCGGCAAACACCCGTTCCATCACGGTGACTTGTGGGTTCCGTAAAGGTAATGATCGAGGTTCTTGGAAAGGTCGGAGGGTATGCTTTCCCAATCCACGTCAGGCACATTGCTGGCGATGGTCTCGAAAGCGGCAGCGATGTCTGCGGTTCCGCTTGCAGGTGACAGGCGCGCCAGGTTCTCGCGCTCCTGCAGCAACTCCAGGCCCTCGCGGACAACTTCGTCAGCGGAACTGTAATGGCCACTGCTGACCCTTTCAGCGATCAAGCGCTCGACGTCCGGACTTAAGAAAACCTTCATGGCTGATCCCGTCGATAGCTTACAGGCAAATTGGAACCCATGACAACTGACAACTCTTTACGCCTCCCTTAGCGCCCGCGTGATCGGCATTCTTGCGGCGCGAAACGCCGGCAGCAATCCGCCTAGAAGTCCCATCAGTACGGCGAAGCTGAGACCCACCATCAACAGCCCCGGCGTCACCTTGAAAGCGAACGCGAGTTCGCTGAAGGCGTTGGTTCCAGTTGCGGCGGTGAAGCCGTTCATCGGCAAGGCAATCAGACAGCCCAGCACACCACCGATGATGGCGAGCAGCACCGACTCCATCACAAACGAAAACAGAATGCTGAAGCGCGAGAAGCCCAGAGCGCGCAACGTGCCGATCTCGCGGGTACGCTGCGAGACGATGGCGTACATGGTATTCATGGCGCCAAACACTGCGCCAATGCCCATCACGATGGCGACGAACGAAGCCAGCATGATCAGCGCCGTGGCTGTACTTCCGGCCAGGTTCTCGTAGTATTTTTTCTCTGAGTCCGCCTGCACCTGAATCTGCGGATTACCGCGGATATCTTTATCGAACGCCGCCAGCACGGTGGGGTTGGTCAGCCGCACGGTCAGCGACTCGCATCCGCCGTTACGGCCGATGGCCGGCGCCATCGCGTCATAGTCGCCCCAGATCTCACTCTCGAACGAGCTGTCATCGGCGGCAAACAGACCCACCACTTTCCAGTTTTTGCGTTGGATGTTGATGGTGGAACCAATATCCAGTCCGGTGACCCTTTCGGCAATCCTCCGGCCGACAATCAGCTCGAACAGGCCGGGCGTAAAGCTCCTGCCCTGGACAATGTTGATGTTGTTGCGCACCTTGAAGGCGGTCGGCGTCACCCCGCGGAAGGTGATGTTCAAGGGGATGTTGGTGCCTTTCTTCGGACGAGTGGTAATGACGACGACCTCGCACGAAGCCAGGGGCTTGCCGTCAGCGCCGCGTGCCACCCGCGGATCGATCGCAATAAGATTCGCATTGCCAATGTCCATCCACGAGGATAGCTCCGACATGGAGCCGCGCTGGGTCACGATGGCGTTGTTGTCGGAGCCGGTGGAACTCAAGGCGACGTTGAATCCGCGGGCCATGGCCAGGATCGTCACCAGCGCCGCCACCACCAGGGCAATGCCGAAGATGGCCAGCAGAGTGACTTTCCAGCGCGAGCGCAGGTTGCGTACGTTATAGGAAATTGGGAGAGCCATAGGAAATCCTTGAATTATGTAGCAGTCAGCAATCAGCACTCAGCATTCAGTCAAGCCGGATGGCTAGGAAGCCGTTGCGCTCACCTCTGCGTCATTCTTGTAGAAGTCCAGTCCAAACCACCAAGTAGGGTCATCATTGCTCATTAACAGCACGTGCAGGCTGAACGCTGCCGGCTGACTGCTGATTGCTGACTGCTGATTGCTGAGTGCTGACTGCTGAATGCTCGCCACCTCACACTTGCCGCAAAACTTCCGTGATCCTCGCGCGATATGCCAGCAGCGCAGGAACCAGTCCAGCCAGCAGGCCCAGCAGCAAGGCCGCACCCAATCCATAGGAAACAATTTTCGGCGACAACCCCAGTCCCGGGAACTGACGCACCACGTCGCCAATAAACGGAACGTTGGGCAGTACATGGATCGCACCTCCAGCCAGCAGCAAACCGAGCGCGCCCCCCATCGCTCCCAGCAGCAGCGCCTCGATAAGGATCAGCGCCATGACCAGGCCGCTGGGAAATCCCAAGGTCTTTAGCACGCCAATTTCCTGCTGCCGTTCACGCACCGCAATGCTCATGGTGTTCGCCGTTACCAGCAGAATGGTGAACGCCACGGCCAGCCCGATACCGTTCAGTAGCAACGCCAGATTTCCCGCCATCGCAATAAAACTGGCGATGAAGGCCTGCTCGGTTTCAGTCTTGGTTTGTTGGTCGCTGTTCTCAAACTCCGCGTCGATGGCCTTGCTGATGCGGCCCGCGTTCTTGGGATCATCAATCAACTCGGTCAGGGTGCCAATCTGTGCGCGCTGCCCCGTGGCCTCGTAGAGATATTTGTAGTTGAAGTACATCGCGGTCAGATCCGTAGCGGGATACTTCACCATGTCCGTGTCGTAGATGCCGCTAATGACAAACTCGAAGGGCTTGCCCACGCGGTAGTAGGGAATAAAGCTCTCCAACTGAAAATGATCGCCGACCTTCCAGCCCCATTTTTCGGCGGTCTTGCGGCCGATGATGCATCCTCGCCCATCGTGAAACCACGCCTGCTTCTGGTCTTCGGACAGCATGATCTCCGGGTAAATCTGCAGAAACTTCTCCGGCTCGACCGCCATGTTGGGGAAGAAGTACTTCATGTCGCCGCGGTACATGCCGCCAAACCAGCTAACGATGACTACGTTTTGCACGCCGGGAAAAGCAGCGATCTTGGCCTCGTAAGAGTTGGGCAGCCGGTAAACCAGGCTAACGTAATGCCGCGTCACCAGGCGCGATGCGTTGCCCAGATGCAGGCCGTAGTTCACTGCGTCCACCACCGTCTGCAAGGTGCAGATCAGGAAGATGCAGACCGCCATCGCCAGCACGGTGCTGAGCGTGCGGAGCCAGTTCTTGCGCAGATGCTTGAGAATGAGCGGTGCGAATTTCATGTCAGGCCGTCAGCACTCCCTTGTCCAAGTGGCGCTGGACATGCGCCCGCGCAGCCGCCCGCGGATCGTGGGTCACCATGATGATGGTCTTGCTGAATTCCTTGTTGAAGGTCTGCATCAGGTCCAGAATTTCTTCGGCACTCTGGGCGTCGAGATCGCCGGTGGGCTCATCGGCCACCAGCACCGTGGGATCGGTGACCACGGCCCGCGCGATGGCGACACGTTGCTCCTGCCCGCCCGAAAGCTGGCGGGGATAGTGCTTGGAGCGATCAGCCAATCCGACAATACGCAGCGCGGTCATGGCCCGCTCGCGACGCTCGCGTTTGGAAAGGGAAGTGAGCAGCAGCGGCAACTCGACATTCTCCACCGCGTTGAGCACGGGAATCAGGTTGTAGAACTGGAAGATGAAGCCGACATTGCGGCTGCGCCACTTGGCCAGTTCGCCTTCCGACAGCGGGCCCAGCTCGGTGCCCGCAACTACCACGCGGCCTGAGGTGGCGCGATCAATTCCCGCGATCAGGTTCAGCAACGTGGTCTTGCCCGAGCCGGATGGTCCCATCAGCGCCAGAAATTCGCCTGGCGGCACCTCCAGATTCAGGCCGTCCAGCACCTTGATCTGCAAGCTGTCGCGCTGATAGAACTTGCGAACATTCTGGACGCTGACCGCGCCCGTCTTAACCGCCACTTCGGTTGTACTCATGGTCTCTCCAAAAATCCGTCGTCATTCTTGCATTTCCCAAAAACC
The DNA here is from genome assembly GCA_963728805.1 of uncultured Acidobacteriaceae bacterium. Lineage (GTDB taxonomy): Bacteria > Acidobacteriota > Terriglobia > Terriglobales > Acidobacteriaceae > Bog-257. The sequence goes on along the minus strand of CAVSLE010000006.1, from coordinate 79,762 downwards.
AGAAACGTACAGCAGGGCACCTAGCTGACCGCCTGACGAGCCGAAACCACCGGACATCCCTGAGGAGGCTCCAACCCTCTCGCGTGGGTCTTGTGGCCACCTGAGGCCCCTAAACGGCGCTTCTAGAAACCAAGCTACCCGATGGTGGTGAAAATCTATCAAGTTATATGGCACGTAAGTGGTGCAATTCGGTCACTTACTGTCTCTTGTCATCACGAACGGCCTTTAGCCGGAGGGAATCTTCTGTTTCTTTCCCAAGAAATAAAAGCAGATTCCTCGCTTCGCTCGTAATAACAAATCGAACACACCCTACTGCAACGTCTTCACCTTAACCGAATCGCCGTCCTTCAGCTTCTCCGGCGGATTGCTTACCAGCGTCTCTGACCCCACCAATCCGCTGGTGACGATGACCTGGCCGCGCAGATCGGCCCCGGTCACCACCGGAATCTGGTGGACCCTGCGGTCCTCAATCTGGAAGACCACCGGCTTGCCGTTACGGGTGACGATGGCGTCTTTCGGAATCGTGACAATGCGTTTGGCCTCGCCCGTCGTCTTCTCCGCTCGCTTCGGCGGCTGCAAGAAGGTGACGTTGCAGCTCATCTCCGGCTTCAGATATTTGTCCTTGTCGAGGATGGAAGTCTTTACCGTCACCGTCGCCTTGGTGCGGTCGGCGGTGGGGATGACCTGGCGCAGCACTCCTTTGTAAGTGTGGTCGGGAATGGCCTGCACCGTGATTTCCGCTGGCTGGCCCGAGTGAAGCTGGGCGACATTGGCCTCATTCACATCCACCTCGGCTTCCAGGGAATTCATGTCGGCGATGGCAACGATGGCGCCTGACGACGTTGAGATATTCACCCCGGGAGGAATGGGCGCGACGCTCTCGCCCGCCTCCGTCATCTTCTTCACCACGATGCCGGCGAAGGGAGCGCGAATAGTAGTGAAATCATAGTTGGCCTGTTGCACCTGCAAGGCAGCCTTGTCTTGCTCGATGGTGGCGGCGGCCAGTGCGACCTTGGATTTGGCGGCGTCGAGCGCGTCCTGCGATGTGACTTTGTCGCGGAACAGGCCCTCCTGCAGACGCTCCTGCCGCTGCGCCTCTGCCAGGTCGGCCTTGGCATATTCGATATCGGCCTTGGCCTTGGCAATGCCGGCCACGTAGTCCTCATTTTCGAGCGTCGCCAGAACGTCGCCAGTGTTCACCACGCTGCCCTCTTCCACCAGCAAGCGGGAGATGCGTCCCTGGATCTTCGACGACACTACCGATTGCCGCCGCGCCACCAGATAGCCGGAGGCGGTAAGAATCGGCGTGCCCGCCATTGGTCCGGTGGTGCTTTGCACGCTCGGGGTGACGGTTTGGACCTCGACTGCGCCGAAGGCCGGCCGGGCGCGTACCAGGTACACCCCACCCGCAGCCGCGGCGGCAAGCAGCAGCAGGACCACGAGCCAGCGCCATCTTCGGCGGCGCGGGGCGTCGCGCTCAATGCGCAGCGATGCGAGTTCGTCTTTCAGGTCCAGCATAAACAGGATTCAACTTTGCCCAAGCGTTGCTAATAGCATCGCATTGTTGCCGCAAGTTTGGAAGGGTGCAGCCGCTGTGACGACGAACCTGGACGCGAGCCGGTTCCGTCATTTCACACCACTGTAACTTGACAGGAATAATTGTCGCCGAGGCGTGCGACTGGCGCCAGTGTGGAATGTCAACGCCGCAGGATGACAAATGTCATGCGCCTTCTGGGTCGTACTAAGAGCGACGAGCTATTTCTGGGCGAACTGGATGGAGTTGGGATCGTTCCTTTGCGACTCCCCGCGATGGAAAGGCCGGGGATGATGCTTGCCGAGAAAATCTTTGATGTCAGGCCAGAATTCGGTCAGGATGTTCCACTCCGCAATTCCGGCCAGGTTAGCGGCGCCGTTCTCCAGGGTGCCCGAGATGCTTTCATGGCGATAGGGAATGTAGGTATTGGAGATTGCCGCCTGCGTGAATTGGCTGAGGATGAGCGACAGATTGAACACCGAGCGGCCACCGTCACTGCGGCCAATGATGACCCGGCTTGCAGCATAGGCCATGCGATCGGAGATGGCCTCCTGGCGTGAAGGAAAATAGCGCGGGTCCTGGTGCAGCAGTGCCGGAAAAAGAAAGCCGGAGAAGAACGCTCCCGCTTCGTCTCCCGCCAGGGACGCACCGAAGCGATGGCCGTAGCCCTCCATGCCTCCGCCAAAGCGGGGATAGGCACCCGTGGCCTGCGAAAAGAGTGAATCGGAGAGTACATCGATCAGCATGCCGGGGGAGTGGTTACGCCGCAGAAATAGGTCAAATTTTTGCTGTGCGGTCAGTGGCACATACGAAGGGGCGTCGGGCACCGGTCTTCCGGGAACGAAGTTGCTGCCCATCTTCACCAGATTTTCGTGGGTGAATGCCGACTTGATTGCGGCCCCACTGAAATTGAGGTGTTCAAAGGCATTGCTGCTGGACACCGGTGTGACGCTGGCCAGCAGCGGCTGAGTGCAGGCGACTTCCGGCGAAACTGGCTGGATGGCCTGCTCGAGCGTTCTGTTGTTCGGCAGACCCAGGGCAATTGGCGAACGCGCTAGTTCAAAGGTGCGGGTTGGGACATTGAGGATGATGGCAATGGGCGTCACATTCCCTTGCAGGTACGCAACCGGGACCTTATGCGATTCGACACTCGGTTTGGGCGCTGCCACCTTTGGCAAATGCTGCCCATAGAGTGGCGAACTGCACAAGCCCAACCACAACCAGCAAATTGCCCCTCCCGCTTTCATACTTGGCCCCTGGATACCGTGATTCTTGTCCCTTACTACGGAGGTAGGAAGCCATTTTCGGATAAAAGGGTAGCTGTCTACGTAAACATTGAATGAATTCCAGCGCCGGCAGCGGGCCATCTTCGATTGCGGGCAAGGCATCGCGATGACGCGGCAAATTTCCGGGTGCCGCAAACTTGCTCGGACGACAGCAGACGCGAAGCTCGATTACGGTATGATGTCATGATGTCATCCCGACTCAGGTTCACCTCTGCCATCCTGGCAATACTGGTACCCGCCGCTCTAATCGGGTGCAAGCACAAGGCGAAAAACACGCCTGAAGTAGTGCGGGTGGCGCGCAATCTCAGCTCTCCTTACGGCAGCGAAATGGACCGCCGGATACTGGAGTTTCAAATCAGCAATCCACGTTTGCCTTCCGGTAAACCGATTGTGGTGCAGACGGTCGAAAGCGACTATAAGGATCTGCTGCAGAACCATCTCGGCAAGGACATGTATGTTGACGTTGTCATTCTGGACGCGGCATCGGATGCCGACCTGAGTCCTGCCCTGCAGCGCGACATGGCACATGCGGTCAACATCTGCTCGGCGGTGAAGGCGTGCCCGGCTTTAGTGCCGGCGCTGATTCCGTCGTCTGAGTCACCCGATCGCAAGGAAGCGGCGCAGAGGTTTCTCGACGCGCTGCAGAAACAACCCTAACGGCGTATTTGTCGATGGCTTTACAGCTCGGTCTTGAAGCTCTTACGTGGCGGAGAGAATTTGAGCGATTCCGGGCAGCTGTGTATGTGTTCAGCCGCCGCCAGCAGCCTGGGGTTCGCACTTGCGCCAATGAACAATCCGCAGTTCGGGCAGTAGGATTCGATCACCTGCGAACTTCGCAAGTTAGAGACGTGCTCGAAATCGAGACGACGCGGAGATTTGTCGTTCTCTGCCATTCAGGAACCTGGTCTGGTTAGATGACGGAGAGCGTAAACCGGGTGCCTGATTTTGTCAGTCCGAAGTCGAACCCAGATGCGAAAAAATAAACCAGGCATCCGAACTGGGGGCTAAGTCAGCCGGCGGGTCTTTCAGGGGTCTTAAGCTGAGCTGGCCGACTTCTTCCGGGTTGGGACGCTTTTTTTTGACGGCCTCACTGTAGCTTTCCCGGCTGCGACCGATTTCTTCCTGCCTGACGCGCTTTCTTTCTTCGCCTCGTTACAAGCAATTGGAAGGTCCTTCATCTCGGCGGCGCGCCACAAATACCAGCAAGCGACGCTCCGGTACGGACGCCAGCGCTCGCCATACGCCAGCAGCTCTTTGGGCTTGGGGAGTTCGGCGAGTTTGTGCAGTTTGGCGAAACCCTTGCGAATGCCGTAGTCGTCAATTGCCAGCACGTCCGGGCGTCCCAGGCGAAAGATAAGCAGCATCTCCACCGTCCAGCGGCCGATACCGCGCACGCTGTCGAGCCGCTCGACCAACTCTTCGTCGCTCATGCGATGGGCCTGCTTGGCCGTCGGCACCGTGCCGTCGATGGTCTTGGCCGCGAGATCGCGGATCGCCAGCATCTTGGCGCGCGACAGGCCCGCCGAGCTCAGCAATTCTTCCGGCGCCGCCAGAATTTGCTCGGGGGTGGGAAAGCCGGCAACCAGGCCCCGGCGGGTGCGGAGCCGCTTGGTGTTCTCGGGGAACAGCGCCTTGACCCGCTCGGTGATGGTGGCCGCAACTCGGCCGTTCAGCTGTTGGTAGATGATCGATTCTAGCAGTGCCTCAAAGATGCTCTGGGTGGTCTCCTGTCGGAGACCGCACTCGCCGGTGCGCACGATGATCCGCGCCAGGCGGCGGTCGGCCCGCGAAAGATGTTCCAGGGCGGCGGTGTGGTCGAGTTTCTTGGGCATGGGCAGTTGTCAGTTGCCGATGATGGGCCCAGCGGCTTTTATTGCTGTCATCCTGAGCGTAGCACGAGTCCGCCAACGGCGGACGCGTGCGGAGTCGAAGGACCTGCGGTTCGCTGGCCCGGTCGGAAAGTCCTCGCGGTTACTTCGCTCACGATGACAATCTGGAACTAGCCACTATCCTCTATCCACTATCCACTATCCACTAACCACTACCCACTGACTTCCCCCTCTAACGCAGCAAGTGTTTCCTCATCCACGTCCCATTTTTTCAGGATGCGGAAGACAATCGCGCCGCTGTAGCCGGCGCGCATGAGGGTGCGAAAAACGCGCGCAGCCTCTTTCTGGCCCACCGGCTTCGCCATGCGCTTGCGTTGCAAGAACTCGCGCGCCAGTCGCTCCTCGTTGACGTCGCCATAGGCCGCGCTCACCACATTGTCGATGATGTCACCGTGCACGCCTTTGATCTTCAGGTCCTGGATGACGCGCAGCCGCCCGAACTTTTCATTTTCCTTGCGAAATCGCGAATAGTTTTCGGCGTAGCTGGTGTCGTTGAGATATTTCTGCTCCTTCAGCCGGGCCACCACCATGTCGACCAGTAGTTCGCCGTGCTCCTGGTCTTTCACCCGGTTGCGCATCAGGCGCTTGATTTCAGCCACGGTTCGCATCTGCCGCGCCAGCGCTCCTACGGCATATTCGTACAGCGATTCTCCATCGTAGGTTTTGCGCGCGCGCTTGAACGGCATGAGCAGATTATAGGCGGCTGCTCAAGGAGATCCTCGGTGAGTGTTTCCGATTTGGGAAAGTATTTCTTCGTGCTGAGCAGTATTTCCTTTTTTGCAAACCAGTTTGAGCGGAATATTGGAGCGCAGTAGCTTCGCCTCTTCGAAGAGCAGTTCCAACATGCAAGTGCCCACCCCCTGAGACGAAGGGGCCCAGTTTTCCCAAAAAGCAAGACGATCTCATCGGACTCGAAAACTTGACGCACGCGAGGTGCACTATGCAATGCAACCGCTACTCCGCCGATGCATCGCCAGCGCCGCGGTTCATTTCAATTCGTACAAGCACTGCGATGCACAGATCTTTCGCACTTATGCTTCTCTTATTGTTGACTACATGCTTGCTTTGCAGCACAGCGGCCACAGCAGAGGAAAACCTAAGAACTTTACCCGCATTGACAATTAATCCAACATTCGGACCACCTACGACGAACGTTTTGGTTTCGGGCACAGGTTTCGATCCTTACGCTGCCGTTGACATCTACTTCGACACAACCGACGTGGCCATGGCGGTCACAAATGGGGCTGGAGCCTTTGGCGGAGGATTTATCCGTGTCGGAATCCCGGTGAAGGTGCCAGTTTCGGCGCTTCCAGGGACGCACTGGATTACAGCCAGGGAGCGCGCCCGTGCAAAGGCGGCGCAGAAACCGTTCTTGGTAAGGACCGACTGGGCACAGTTTCGGTTTGAGCCCGATCACAAAGGCATAAACCCATATGAGAATGTTCTGAGCCCGCAGACGGTAGGAAGCCTTAGTCTGAACTGGAGTTATCAGACAGGTAGCTATGTCTCTTCTTCGCCGGCGGTAGTTAACGGAATGATGTACTTCAATTCCGACGACGGCAACTTCTACGCCTTGAACGCCACCACCGGACTGCTTCTCTGGACCTACCCGACCAGGGATCAGCTCGGGACTTCGGCGGCGGTGGTCAATGGCGTGGTGTACGTCACAGCCGGTGATACCGCAATATACGCTTTGAACGCCAGCACCGGCGCACTCCTGTGGGAATCCGGGACGCCGGGTGCTTCCGCTTCGTCGCCGACGGTGGCCAATGGCATGGTGTATGTTGCCTCTGACGGGCAATTGTGGGCACTGAACGCCAGCACTGGTGCACTGCTGTGGACTCAAGGTATTGGGGGGCCTGCCGACATTTCTTCGCCAGCCGTGGCCAACGGCACGGTGTACGTCGGTTCGACTGGACGCTAGCCTATACGCTCTTGACGCCGGAACGGGAGATCTCCTTTGGAGCCACACCGACGGGAGCCCCAATCGCTTCTTCGCCGGCGGTGGCCAATGGCGTGGTGTATGTAGGGTCCTTTGACAATAACCTGTACGCCTTGAACGCCAGCACCGGAGCACTTCTTTGGCAGTACACAACTGGGAGTAATGTCTTTTCTTCGCCGGCGGTGGCCAACGGCGCGGTGTACGTCGGGTCTTATGACGGGAATCTGTACGCCTTGAACGCCAGCACCGGAGCACTCCTCTGGCACTACACCGCTGGGGCCGGCCTCGGTTCTTCGCCTGCGGTAGCTAACGGCGTGGTATACGTCGGCTCCTCGGACAATGAGTTGTACGCTTTGAACGCCGGCACAGGCGCACTTCTCTGGAACTACATGACTGGGGCTGGCGTCGGTTCTTCGCCGACGGTGGCTAACGGCATGGTGTACGTCGGATCGGATGACGGCAATCTCTACGCCTTCGGTCTGCCGAGCGGTGAATTGTCGAACGAACTCAACCCGCCGAAGCGCCCTAACCCGAGTTTGCTGCTCCCAAACTGGGAGCTTCAGCCGAGCACGCCTATAACTAGATTGCCAAGCGATTGACGGCAAGTCGCGTAGAGCCGACCTGGGAATAACAAGCAGGTCATGCAATTCGAGCCGGGACAGCCAAAAGGCAATCCAGGCTTTTGTTCCAAGGACTAAAGGGGGACGGTTTATGCGAGGGAAGAGGCTTTCCTTCGTGGGCTAGTAGTGGGGTGCTAGATGGTGACGGGTCTGCGGTGAGCTGGCGGCGAGGGTCCCACGACACACTGGGTTTGGCCGCAATAGGTGGAAACTCGATTACCGGTTGTCGCGAACAGGATTGTCGTTCCCTCATCGGAGGGCAAGACCCCAACGGCCCGATTTTTCCCTAACGTTTTGGCTTCATAAAGTCCGCGGTCTGCCAATCCGAGGACCGTCTCCAAAGGAACCGCATCGGGTTCGCCGGGATCCCACGGGAAAGCCGCCCAACCGATCGAGCACGTCTGGCGCAAGGTGACACCGACGTTGCCTGCGTCGGTTTCCCGATTTCCGACTACGGTCATGATCCGCGAGGCAAAGGCCGCCGCTTCTTCCCGGTTTGCAAACCGCGACACGATAAGGAATTCATCACCGCCCCAACGGATCAGAAAGTCAGAGCTGCGGATCACGGAACTGATTCGCCGGGTCACCTCCAGCAGGACCTTATCTCCAACGCTATGTCCATAGTGGTCGTTGACGTCCTTGAAATCGTCAAGGTCAACCATATAGAAAATCAAATCATTGGATCGCGGTTCCTGGGTCTGGTAAGACCGCAGGACCTGACTCGCGTCGCCGGCGATGGTCGTGTCGAAGAACCTCCGATTACGGGCCCCCGTAAGGGGATCGGTTGCGGAGGCCTCCTGCAGGACACGGTTGGCCGTGGCCAATTCAATCCTCATCCCATGCTGCTTGGCAAACACCAGAAATGCCATCACCAGGATTGTGCCCAGTGTGAGCAGTTCTCGGAACTGGGCAATGGGCAGAGGTGTGGTCCGGCTAACGACCGCCCACGCGCCCATGACCGGCAGGGAGAGTACGGCCAGCATTCCCAGCCTGGTGACAGGTACGGGCGCCTTCGATTCTTTCGAGGCCTCCGGAGCGCCTGCCAGGGTGAAGCCGAAGAAACCGACCGCAGTGAAAGATGCCAGGGCCACCGAGTAAGGCAAGTCGTACCAACTACCGGGATAGTAAAGATGCTTGTCGATCGCCTGGTTCGCAACCAGGCCACTCACCGTGAGGAGAAGCTGTGCTGCAAAACAAATCGCATAAAACCATCTCCAGCGCCCAAAATTCCGGCTGCACAGGAATCCCAGCGTCAGCAGCAGCACCGTGTCTAACAGGCCATTCAGCCGGTTGTAGTTCAAACCGTTCCTGGCCTCGTCCACCACGACGTATTGCCAGGGGATCACGAAAAACAAATAGAGATAGAGCCACCAGAGAAGCAGCAGGAGAAAATCCACCGTGCCCTTTGACTTATGGCCCTTGGCTGGATCAAGGTGGGCCTGCAAGAGCAGGGCCGCTAAGAATGGAATGTTGGAGAGAAACGGCAGGATGTCGCCACCGAACAGGACGGGCACCTCTTTCCGCAGGACCAGATCGAAATACATCCACATGGCCTGCGCGACAATCGTCACTCCCCAACATGCCGCCAGCAGCAACCAGAACAAACGGGTTTGTTTCGGGGCTGCGCTCGCGTTTACCAGGAACACGAGCAGCGCCGACGAGATCAGAAGAAACTCAACCAGATCGTTGATGAGCGTGAGTGAAAACGAGCGCGGAACTAAAATCGTCGCGGCAAACTGCCCCACGAGTAAGAAGGCAACCAGGGTAGCCCAGGTCGCTAAGTGATTTCGCAGCGTGGGACGCGCTGCTTGCGGCCAGAAGTCAGTACTCATTTGCCGTCCGTTGTCGCGTTCGGGACTGCGAAGTTCTTCCTGTGATCGAAACGGCGCCGCGATGTGTTTCACGCTGTGGAGGCTTCCGACCCAGGGCGCTTTCTCCGGCAGGCGTCAAGGGCGGAACTTGGCCGAAGCGACAGGCCCTCGCTCGTCGCGTCGCCGAGATGTACTCAATGCATAAAGTTTGCCGACCTGTGTGCCAACTTCATCAAACGCCGTTTCGCGCTCGGGTGAACCAGCCGGCTTAGGCCCCCCGTTTCCTCGTTCAGAAAACCAGCCGTTGCGAAAGCACACGGCAACCGCATGCGCGCGGTTATCGGCGCCCAGCTTCAAATGGATTACCCGCATCATGTTCTTTACTGCTTGTCCTGACGTATGAAAGTAGTCGGCGATGGCTCGGTTGTCGTAGCCGAATGACACCAGTTCGAGCACGTTCAACTCTTTGCTGGTCAGGATTGGGTTCGGACTGCGGGGGATGCACAGAACGTCCAAAGCTTCGCTGGACGCAGGTTTGACTTTCGAAACTTTTCTAGCTTCCATGTTCGTGCCCCACACTTTTTGGAATCAGACGAAGTGAGGCTGCATCATGATGCTCCGACCAGGAACAAGAATCAGTGACAACCGGCCAGCTTTACTTACGACGGTAACATTATGCTCGCCGCCTCGGGGCGGGGCAAGACTGAAGATAGTGCCCGACAAGATTCTTCGCTCGGTGGGAGTTCCCAGTCGCGTCGACGTACGCAAACAAGTGTTCCGGATTTGGGAATTCGTTTTTGCTCGCTCAGCAGTATTTCCTTTTTTGCAAACCACTTTAGTGGGATTCCGGACCTGTCGTGACGGTTACTGCCGAATGACGAACCATCCATCGGGACGATGGATCCAGTAGCTGCCGGTGTCCCAGAACCATTTCGGCTTCCCATCCTGTCCCAGTTCCTTCGACGCGGTTTGGATTGGCGCCTTCCCGCTGGGGGTAGTCACGACGAAAAGGCGGTTGTCGTAGCCGCTTTCCACCTTCAGATCGGCAGGCAGCGGTTCGACCTTGGGATCGCGGGCAGAGTCCGACATCTGCTTGGTAAACTCGTCCAGCGTGCCTACGGCCTCTCCCATGTAGGAATGCAGGTCGTCATAGTCGGGTCTGAATGTGGCCACTACTGCCTTAGCGTCATGGTCGACGAAGGCCTTGTGCAGGGCACGCACCGCGACCAGGACATCGTCCTTGCTCCCGGTGTAAGGCGCGACCTTTAAAAACGCCCATTGCGGCACATTCTTCAGAACGATGGTCTTTTCAGACTTCCCCGCGCCTGCAATGGTCTCCTTGAACAGCGGTGGCTTGTCGAAGTCGTCCATCGATCCCGTGGCAACCATGCCGATAAAAGTAGTCGTGGCTGCGGTCTCGCCTTTTTCCGGCCGAGCCTCGACGGTCACGATGTTGGGTCCATTGGTAGCGTAGGTAGAAAACATGCCCAGCGAATCGGTGGACGATTTTCCCAACTTAGGGTCGGAAGAGAAATGAAGGATGCGAACACCATTCACGCGGACGTCACCTTCGGAGCCATCGTGTTGAATGACGACCAGGGCCTGCTTGGAGTCGATGGGCGCAGTCTGCGCGCTGACCGGCAGGGTGGCGAGCAGGGCGACAACAACAGCGAGTCGGAATTGGCGTGTCATCACGGCGGAATTATACCCGTCGACGGCATTGACCCTGAGCAAAATCCCCGGAGTGCAGTTCTTGCCATTTGCTAAACTGTCGTGCTCAGGGGACCCGGAAATGAAGGCGTCGCCGCGGAGGTCGTCCAAATCTCGGCCCGAAGGGATCGGCCATGCCCTAAGTCCGACAGGCCCATCAGTGCGCTGGATAAGAGGAGAAACACATGCGTCACTATTTCGTCAGGATCATGGCCCTTGCAACCTTTTCCATTTGTGTTGCAGGAATCGGTACTGCGCAAATGCAAAAGAGCTCCACGCCGCACTTGAAGGGCACTTGGAAGGGAACGGCGACGAAAACCATTTGCGGTAATGCGGCGGGCACGGCCCAGGTGGAACTTGTTCTGGAAGATCAGCCGTACAAGCCGGCAGGCAACGAATTAGCCACCGGAAATGTTTCCGGCACCCTGGCGGTTGACGGTGCGCTACAGGGCCCGATTGTGGCCGATTACACAGCGCCTGAGTTGAAGGCGAATGCGCTGGCCATGATGGTACCGCTGAGCGCAAAGAAGACGTTCGCTGACTACTACTTTGACTTCACGGCCAAAGACGCGATGGCCGGCGTGGGCTACTATCAGACACTCTCAGGAAAGCTTTTCCGCAAGGACCTGAATTGCATGAACCTTGGCGACACCGGCGAAATGCTGAAGGTTGATTTGAAGAAACAGTAACAGGGCAGGCTCGACAGAGCTGTTCACAACACTTAATGATGCACGACTTGATCTGCCGGTTATCGGTTCTGGGCAAATGTCCAGGGGAGCAATCGTTTGAAGCCAGCCGTAAAAACTCGCAAAGCCTCGGATGACGCCGAAAAGCAGTTGCAGAGTTTCATTGACAAATTTTCGTCCGACCACCAGGCGCTGATCCGCAGTCTGCGGGCGGCGTTACGTAAACGGCTACCCGGCGCGAACGAGTTGGTCTACGACAACTACAATTTCTTCGTGATAGGGTACTCCACGACCGAGCGGCCTTCCGACGCCATTGTGTCGCTGGCTGCCGGAGCAAGCGGAGTAGGTCTGTCCTTTCCTTATTGTGGGGCGCGTCTTCCCGATCCGCACAAATTGCTACTCGGCTCCGGTAGTAAGAATCGCTTCATTCGGCTTGATTCGGCAAAGGTCCTGGCTCGTCCTGAAGTCCAGGCGCTGATCGCCGCTGCCGTGGGCATGGCGAGAGTGCCCCTGCCGACAAGTGGAAGAGGAGCACTCATCATTCGATCCGTGTCGGCGAAGCAAAGACCGCGTCGCGCTGGAACAACCCTGTCATGAAGGAGTGGTGATGTCGTTACTGGGATTCAAGATCGATCGGCAGTGCCCCAAATGCTATACCGACAGGACCCTGCTGGACACCAGCTTTGCGCTCCCTGGATTTGTCGACCCACAATAAGAGACACCGCCGAGTGCGTTAACGTGACCAGCGCCCTGCCGGTCCGCCTGGTCCTCTGCCCGCGCTGCCATCTTATCGAGATGTATCACGATGTGGGATAGGTCAGGAGATGGTCCTCTATTGGCCCAGGTACCGGACTATCTTGAACGCGGTGTCGAAACCATGGAAGGGCACAAAAACTGAGTAGCTCCCCACCGCCACGATCTTGCCGTCCGACTGAATGGCAATGCCGTTGGCACTGACAGATGGAACCTGGAGCGTGCCCCCGAACCCGGTAACGACGGTGCCGTTGGTTCCGAAGGTGGTGTCAAGATTTCCGCTGGGCGTGTAGCGAGCCAGCGCAAACGCGGGTTGCCGGTTTGGGTTCGCCGTGCCCAACGTCACAATGTCGCCGCTCGGCTGCTCGGCCAAGGCGGAAGTTAAAACCACCGGGGTATTGGGAATGGGGGTGACCGTGCCGCCGTTGGTGCCGAAGCTGGTGTCCGTAACTCCCACGCCCAGGTAGCGGGATACCGCAAAGCTGGTAGTCGCCTGACCGCCGATGGGCATGACCGAGTTGTTGATCTGACTCCCGTCGGTTATGAAATCTCCACTGCCCAGTAGCACCAGACCGACTGAGGTCCCGGGCGTTGCCAGTTGGCCGCCAATTCCGAAGCTGGTGTCGAGACTGCCATTCGATCCGTATTGAGAGATAAAACCGCTTGCTCCCCCTGTAGAGACGACCAGAATCTTTCCATTAGGAAGAAGCGCCAGTCCGGTGGCCGGATAACCCGCGGTCCTGGCAGCGCCTCCGACGCCGAAGCCGGTGTCAAACTGGCCGTTGGACAGGAAACGCAGCAGGGAACCGTCGGCCACCAAAATCTTGCCGTCTGGCTGTACCACCACACCCTGCGTTTGTGAGCCGATAAACTCATCGCTGAGCGTCACAATTCCGCCGTTTCCAAAGGTCGAATCAAGGACCCCGGTAGAGAGGTACCGGACCACGAAATTTTCGCCGGCCGCGACAATCTTGCCATCGCTTTGCAGGGTGATCGCCGTAGGCGTGACGTCTTCAATCGACGGTATGGTCGCCACGCCGGAAGTACCAAAGCTGGTGTCGAGACTGCCGTTGGTGTTGTAGCGCGCTACCGCGGGGATGGGAAACCCTGACTGGTTCGGGACCCCGCCGCCGACCACGATTTTGCCGTCTGGCTGGATGGTGACCGCGTTGGCAGAAGCCACGTCGCTGGACCGCGTTTGAATGCCGAAGTCGGTGGTGACAATGCCTCCATTGCCGAACGTCGGATCGAGGTGACCGGCTTGTGCAGCGGCCTGCTGGGAAACGATGAATAACACCGGGAAAATCACCAACGCTACGCGATTCAATGTCGTGGCGGACATGCTCTCCTCCTGATTACGTGATTGCCCGGAACTCCAGGCGACAGGCTACGGTTAACAGCCGCAAAGGGTAGTGCAGGCGTGCGCGGGAGTTGTCACCAAATTGTCACAGGCAAGTCAAAGAACTGTAAATCTAGTTGCCCGGGGATGCCGCCATCCTTTCCTTATTCCTTTGCGAAAGGGTGGAGCGCACTCGAAGAAACCCCAATTCTGGGGGAAAATCTTCGCAGCTATAGGGGTCCTTCGACTCGTCACTTCGTCCGTCGCTCAGGATGACACTGCGTTGTTGCTGAGTGCTGGGTGCCGAATGGTGGGTGCTGTGTGGTGAATGCTAACAGCTAACGGCTAATAGCTAACAGCTAATTGCTAACAGCTAACAGCTCTAACACTTCTTCCCCCTTTACACTGCTCGCGTCCTCTGGCAAAGTAAATGGTGGAAACGCAAGCGATCGTCGTCCTCGACTTTGGCGCGCAATATTCGCAACTCATCGCGCGCCGCATCCGCGAACAGAATGTCTTCTCCGTCGTTCTGCCCTGTACCGCTTCGCTCGACGAAATCAAGAGCTACTCTCCCGCGGGCATTGTGCTGTCGGGCGGGCCGTCGTCGGTCTATGACGCCGATGCGCCGCCGGCGGACGAGCGAGTGCTGCATCTCGGATTGCCGGTGCTGGGCATCTGCTACGGCCTGCAGTTCATGGTGTACAAGCTGGGTGGCAAGGTGCGCGCCGCCGACAAGCGCGAGTACGGCCACGCCCATGTCGAGTTGCTGGGCAGCAATTCTGCGCTGTTCAAAGGGCTGCAAGGCCCGCTGACGGTGTGGATGTCGCACGGCGACGAGGCCATGGAACTGCCGCCCGGCTTCGAGTTGATTGGCCGGACCTCGAACGCCGTCGCCGCCATCCAGAATCCCGCGCAGAAGTATTACGCCGTGCAGTTTCATCCTGAGGTGCATCACACGCCGCGGGGCACCGACATCCTGCGCAACTTCGTGTTCGAGATCTGCGGCCTCAAGCCGAACTGGTCGGCGCAGAGTTTCATCGACGAGACCATCGCCAGCGTTCGCCAGACGGTCGGCAAGGGCCGTGTAATTTGCGGCCTGTCGGGTGGCGTGGATTCGTCAGTCGCAGCCGAACTGGTGCATCGCGCCATTGGCGACCAGCTGACCTGCATCTTCGTGAACAACGGCGTGCTGCGCAAGAACGAGTTCGTCAGCGTACAGAAAAACCTGCGCGAGAAACTCGGCCTGAACATTGACGCGGTTGACGCCAGCGAGCGCTTCCTCAGCAAGCTGGCCGGCGTCAGCGAGCCGGAGAAGAAGCGCAAGATCATCGGCAACGAGTTCATCGCGGTCTTCGAGGAAGAGGCGCACCGCATCGAGCAGATGCACGGCAAAGTCGATTGGCTGGTGCAGGGCACGCTGTATCCCGACGTAATCGAGTCGCGCTCGGTGCGCGGTCCGTCGCAGACCATCAAGAGCCATCACAATGTCGGCGGGCTGCCCGACATCATGAAGCTGAAGCTGATCGAGCCGCTGAAAGACTTGTTCAAAGACGAGGTGCGCAAAATCGGCCGCGACCTCGGCATGCCCGAAGACAT
Source organism: uncultured Acidobacteriaceae bacterium (assembly GCA_963728805.1). Lineage (GTDB taxonomy): Bacteria > Acidobacteriota > Terriglobia > Terriglobales > Acidobacteriaceae > Bog-257. The sequence goes on along the minus strand of CAVSLE010000006.1, from coordinate 64,596 downwards.
CCTGCAACGCCAGCCGTTTCCCGGGCCAGGGCTGGCGGTGCGTATCCTGGGCGAGGTGACCGCCGAGCGCGTCGCTCTGCTGCAGGAAGCCGACAACATTGTGGTCACCGAGATCAAGCGCGCCGGATTGTACAACAAAGTCTGGCAATCATTCGCGGTGCTGCTGCCTGTGATGTCGGTGGGCGTGATGGGCGACATGCGCACCTACGCGTACACCTGTGCCATCCGTGCCGTGCACTCCGAAGATGGCATGACCGCCGACTGGGTGCCGCTGCCGCACGAGGTGCTGAAGACCATCTCCAGCCGCATCGTGAACGAGGTGAAGGGCATCAACCGCGTGGTGTACGACGTGACATCCAAGCCGCCGGGCACGATCGAGTGGGAGTGAGGAAGCAGTTGTCGGTTGCCAGTTGCCAGTTGTCAGTAGCGAGCGGTCAGCTCCGAACGCTCAGCTATCAGATCGGAAGCACAAACAATTTTGCGCTGTCATCCTGAGCGGAGCGTCCGCCTTGCCTTCCGACCCACGTCTTCGCGGGCCGGGCGGACGCGTAGTCGAGGATCTGCGCGCTTCGGCGAATTACCTGCTGGCACGCGGGCAGTTGGACTTGGCCGAGACCTTCATCGACGCCACCTTTGCGGGGGCGAAAAAGGGGGCGGTGCAGTTGGTCCAACACGCCGCGGCAAAGGGACCAAGATCATGGCAATTGCGGAGCGCCATGGTCTTCCTGTCGCCGCCTGGATTGGAAGCGCTTCGCCACATGAAACTCGCTTCGTCGAAGCCACCGTCGAGCAACGCTTCACGGCGGCGGCCCCCGAGCACATGATTATCGATCTCGCCTATGACAGTGATCCGCTGGACGAGCGGCTGCAACAGCACCACGGCGTCCAGTTGATCGCGCCGCACAAAGTAAACCGCCGCAAGCCCCAGACGCAGGACGGGCGCAAGCTCGGAGAGAATGACGGCGCTGGAAGATGAGAGACTTTTGCCTGGTTGCATAACTTTCGTCGGCTGGTCACCCGTTGGGAGTATCACGAGGCCAAATTCCTCAGGCTGTAGCTTTTGCATCTGATGGCAATCAATATGTGAGAATGTGCTCTAAAACTCGAACTACACAGAATTTGGTTGATCTCAATCCGGATCAGCGCTTGGCCATCGCAAAGTACTACGTTTCCACCTGGGGTGGCGTGCCAAAGAATAAAGACGAGACCCTGACAGGATACATAGCGCAAGAGCCCGACTTAGTCATCCGGAACGGGAAGAAAGGTGTCGCCTCGTCGGTCCAAGGTGCTGTGCATTCGCGATCCAAAGAAGTACGCGATCTTCGATGCACGCGTGTCTACGGCGATTGAATTGCCTGCGGACTCATCGGTCAGAATCCAGAGCGGAAGGAAATTGTTCGCCTTTGCTTCAGCTGGAAACGCTTTCGCGAAGCGAGTAATCCAAAGAAGTGGAGCAGCTGGGCGATCAGTTGGGGCGCTTCGTGTTTGGTGAATAATGCCACATATCGCGACGCAGTCTCAAATTCCTGGAAAGATCCGTCAAGACCGCGCAGCGCATGCATGACGGCGATTTCGGGCTGTCAAAACGTCGGCTGCATATCGTGCCGCGTGCCGAATATGCCGAAATATACTGTACAATCGAATTTGCTCTTCGTTCGCGGTCAGCGGATTAACATTTGTTGGCGGGCCAGGCACCCGTGGCCAAGAACGCGCCCGTTAGCCCGGCCTCAAGTGCCCCACTCTTCGCGATCTGGCACGTGGCAAATGCCACTTGCCAGCTGCCACTCATTCGCCGCATTTGCGAATGTGTGGGAATTGGTCTCTACGCCGCGGAGCGCGGCTTGATCTTGCTCAGGGGCGCGCTGGCTGCCGCACGCCGCAGGTCGTAGTCGGCTTGCAGATTCATCCAGAACTGCGGCGTCATCCCAAAGTATTTGCCGAGGCGGAGAGCGACGTGGGCGCTGATGGCCCGCTGCTCGCGCACGATCTCGTAGACTCCAGGGAAGTGCAGGGCCTTTGCCAGTTGATACGCGGTAATCCCCATGGGTTCCATGAATTCCGTGCGTAGAATCTCCCCAGGATGGGCGGCAATCGTTTTTTGCGTCCGTTGGGCCATGTTTTCGGCTCTCCTCAATGACAATCCGTTATCTCAGTGTACCCGTTTCCCAGCGCACACTGCTCCTGTGACCTGCCTCATAGCTCCAGCCGCTGGTCTGTGATACACAATTATGTAAGCTAAGCTGGCGGAAGAGCCGGCCAAGAGCCATCTATGAGCCATTCCGTTTCGCGGAGCATCGGCTCCGCCGTTCCGTGCCGCCGGCTAAAGCCGGCTCAGAAAAGAAATAGGCTGTTTGGACGCTGGCCTGAAGGCCAGCTCTACCCGAACCCTTTCCACAGCAGTTCTTTTGCAGCCTGTAAGGGCGGAGCCAAAATATCCCCCGAACCCCTGGAGACGCCATGTTAAGGTCGCTCTTCATTGGGCTTTCCGAAAGCAAACGATTACGCCATTTCGCCGAACAGTCCCCGCTCGGGTTGCGCTTCTCGCAGCGTTTCGTTGCCGGCACGCAGCTTGACGACGTCATTCGTGCCACCCAGGTGGTAAACGAATGGGGCGCCGGCGTCAGCATCGACAACCTCGGCGAGAACGTCACTAACGCCGATGAGGCGAAGCATAGCGCCGAGTTGTATCACCGGATGCTGGACGAAATCTCCAGCCGCAAGCTGAACGCCAACATCAGTCTCAAGCTGACGCACATGGGCTTCGACGTGAGCGAGGAACTGGCGTTCAATCTGGTGACCGAACTGGTTGACCACGGGGTGCGCATCAACAATTTCGTGCGCGTGGACATGGAGGGCTCCCCCTACACTCAGCGCACGCTCGACTTCGTCCGCCAACTGCATCGCCTGCCCGGACACGCGGGGCGGGTGGGCACCGTCATTCAGTCGTACCTTTACCGCAGCGAGAAGGATGTGGATGAGCTGCTGGCCGAGCGCATTCGCATCCGCCTGTGCAAGGGCGCGTACAAAGAGCCGCCGGAGATCGCCTTCCCCAAGAAGGCCGACGTGGATGCCAACTACCTGAAGCTGGCGCGCACGCTGCTGAAGAGCGGCGTGTTTCACGGCATGGCCACGCATGACGAGAAGATCATCGCCGAGATAAAGCAGTTTGCGCGCGCGGAAAATATCCCGGCCTCGGCGTATGAGTTTCAGATGCTGTACGGGGTGCGGCGCGATTTGCAGCAGCAACTGGTGCGCGAAGGTTACGGCTTGCGCGTGTATGTCCCGTTCGGGACGGAGTGGTATCCATACTTCATGCGCCGGCTGGCTGAGCGTCCCGCCAATGTCTTGTTCATCGCGCGGAACATGTTCCGGCAGTAAAAGCGCGCAGGATTTTCTCGATAGGTGGACGCCGTGGACGCGGACCGGTGGTTGCTTGCTTGATTTGTCATCCTGAGCCAGGACTTCAGTCCGAGTCGAAGGATCTGCGGTTCGTTCACTGCAGAAACTGGAATCGCTTCACCCGCCCTCGTCATCCAACACAGCACGTTATGGCGTCCAGTTCTTCCTCCGGTAATGCTCTCGAGCAATTTGCTGCGCTGGTCGGGCCTGCCCGCGAAGACGAATCCATCCCTCTCGCAGCAGCGGCGCTGGCGATTACGCGCATGGAGTATCCCGGCCTCGACGCCAACCCTTACCTTGCGCGCTTCGACGAGATGGCCGAGCAGGTTCGCACTCGCATGCGCAAGAACCCGACGGCGCGCGAGTCGATGACGCTGCTTAACCGGGTGCTCTTCGAGGAGGAGGGCCTGCGCGGTAACCGCGAAGACTTTTACGATCCGCGCAACTCGTTTCTCAATGATGTGCTCGACCGCAAGCTCGGCATCCCGATCACGCTCTCGGTGGTGTACCTGGAAGTTGCGCGCCGGGTCGGCTTCCCAGTCGCCGGCGTGGGCATGCCCGGTCACTTCCTGCTGAAGCACTATGACGTGGTGGCTGGCGAGATATTCATCGACGCCTTCGACCGCGGAAGAATTCTGGGCCCGGAAGATTGTCAGCGGCGGCTGGACGAGGTCTATGGCGGGCAGGTTGACATGCGCGCCGAATACCTGCAGCCGGTCACGCATCGCGAGATACTCGGTCGCATGCTGAACAACCTGCGACAGATTTATCTGACGCAGCAGAACGGGCGCAAGGGGCTGGCAGTATTGGATATGCTGCTGGCGATTCCGCCCGGTTCTCCCAACCTGTGGCGCGAACGCGCGCTGCTGCGGCTGAATCTCGACCAGTACCTCGGCGCCGCGCAGGATTTGGGCACCTATCTGAAACTGGCGCCTGAGGCTGCCGATGCGCAGGCGGTGCGCGAAACCTTTGATATGGTGCGGCAACTGGCAGCGCGGATGAATTGAGAAGAGCCAATAGCGAATAGCGGGCACGGATCCGCGGGCAGCAAAAAATAACGTCGCCGTTTACCAATAAGTTGCATCATAAGCAAAGACAGCTTTTGGACTTGCATTCAGGCCCTATAGCTAGGTACGATAGAAACGTCCCCCAATCGCCGCACTTCCCGTGCAGGCGGCCCTCGCGCCCAACGTTCCAGGCGCCAGACGGACGTTATTAACTGATTCGATTTCAGCGAAGTATCCAACCGCCGAGCCGGCATGTGGGAAAGTTGCGAATGCCTGGCCAATTAACAGCGGTTCACAAATGTGGGAGCCCGCCACCTGCGGGTGAAAACGATTAAGAGAGAAACATGAACCAAGGATCGAATCCTCCCTCCGGCGGACAGCCGGGCGGGAAGGGACGTAGACGGCGGCGCGGCCGCCGTGGACCTGTCACGCACGGATCGCCGGCACAACCTGGGCAGCATCCCGGACAACAACGCCACGGGCCTCCCAAGCGCCACGGGCGCAAGCCCGGGGGCTGGCAGTCCGGACCGAACCAGCCTGGCGCCGGCATCTACACCGCACCCATGGACCACAGCTACCGTGCGGCCCAGGGCTCCAACAATGGCAATACCCATCGGCCAGCCCGGGGCGGTCGTCCCGGCCAGAACTTCGGCAAGCAGTTCATGCCGCCAGATCCAGAACCTGTGCCCATGAATTCGGCGTCGGATGCCACGCCTGCGCGCATCTTTGCCTTTGTGGATGATCTGTTTTTCCTGGCGAAGATCCAGGAAACGGCGCGCAAGATGAACGTGAAGGTCGAATTCGTCAAAACCGAAAAAGACCTGAACGAGCGCATGGACCAGAACGGCGACGACAAGCCGGCCCTTATCATCTTCGACCTGAACAATGTGTCGGCCAAGCCGCTTACCATGATTCCAAAACTGAAGACCAAGCTGAAAAAGGCGACCAACATCATTGGCTTCCTCTCGCACGTGCAGGGCGAGCTGAAGATGAAAGCGCAGGAAGCCGGATGCGACATGGTGGTGCCGCGCTCAGCGTTTTCACAGAACTTGGCGCAGATACTGCGGCGCCATGGCGCTCCGGAAGAATTGCCCGAGGCGGGACTGTAGGCGCAAAGCGGTTGACCAGCGGCACTAACTTCGGCTTGGCGAAATCAGCAGCCGCTATCCTTGTGCTGGGGACGTTGCTCCTGTTGTTGGGAAGTGGCACCGCGGCCCATCCGACTTTCTATGAAGACGTTCTCCCCATCCTGCAGGAGCACTGCCAGAGCTGTCACCGCGAGGGCGAAATCGCGCCCATGCCGTTCGTCACCTATAAGGACGCCAAGCCGTGGGCCGCGTCAATCAGGATGGCGGTGGAATCGAAGTCTATGCCGCCGTGGTTCGCCGACCCGCGCTACGGAAAATTTTCCAACGACCCATCGCTCACGCCGGAGCAGATCAACTTGATTGCAGCCTGGGTCGATGCCGGAGCACCCGCAGGCTCAACCAAAGATGCGCCACCGGCGCGTCATTGGGCCGAAGGCTGGAATATTCCCCAGCCCGACAAAGTTGTGCAGATGCCGAAAGCCATCAATCTTCCTGCGAGCGGCGATGTCGAGTACACCTACGAGATTGTTCCCACCGGATTCGCCGAAGACAAATGGGTGCAGATGTCAGAGATCCGGCCGTCGAGCCGCGAGCACGTCCATCACGCGGTCGTGTATATACGTCCGCCGAACTCGACGTGGTTGCGCAAGGCGCCGGTTGGCGTGCCGTTCACGCCATCCAGTTTGGCCGACGCCGAAGAGCGTGCCCAGGCCCACGCCACTACCAGTGACATGCTGCTGGTTTACGCTCCCGGGAGCGAGCCGGACCGATGGCCCGATAGCATGGCGAAGTTCATTCCTGCCGGCTCAGACCTCGTCTTCCAGATGCACTACACCACCAACGGCCGCGCCGCCACCGACCAGACCAGCGTGGGCATGGTGTTCGCGAAGCAGCCGCCGCGGCAGCGAGTGCTGACGTTGCAACTCACCAACCATACCTTCGTGATTCCGCCGCGCGAGAATAACTATCGCGTCGAGGTCTGGGGCACGTTGCCCAATGATGCGACTCTGCTCAGCTTCTTTCCGCACATGCATTTGCGCGGCAAGCGCTTCGAGTACAACATCGTGCCGGGAAACGGTACGGTCGAGACGCTGTTGCGGGTGAACTATGACTTTCACTGGCAGATGAGCTACCGGCTGGCGCAGCCGCGAGTTCTGAAAGCCGGCACGCGCCTGCAGGCCGTCGCCTGGTACGACAATTCAGAGAACAATCCGCACAATCCCGATCCCAACAAGGCCGTGACCTGGGGAGGCCAGACCTACGAGGAGATGATGGTTGGCTTCTTCGATGTCGCTGTCCCCGCCAATGTGGACAAGGAGCAGTTCTTCGTGCGGCACTGACTACTGACAACTGCCTTACAATCATGCCACCGCATGGAACCGACACCAACCTCGGCAACACTCCGCAAGCTTCGCCGCGCACTGCTCGCCTGGTACGACGAGCATCGGCGCGAGTTACCGTGGCGCAGTGACGCCGATCCCTATCGCGTGTGGGTCTCCGAGATCATGCTGCAGCAAACGCGGGTTGCGGCGGTGATGGATCACTACACGCGCTTCCTGAAGAAGTTTCCCACCGTGCAAACCCTGGCCGCCGCTCGCGAGGCGTCGGTGCTCGCGGTGTGGAGTGGGCTCGGCTACTACCATCGCGCGCGGCGCATGCACCAGGCGGCGAAGCTGATCGCGCAGGAGCGCCGCGGAATCTTTCCGCGCACTGCGGAAGACTGGCGCGAACTCCCCGGCATCGGGCGCTACACGGCGGCGGCGATCGCCAGCATTGCCTTTGGAGAAACCGTCGCCGTCGTGGACGGCAACGTCGAGCGTGTGCTCGAGCGCATGTTCGGCGCATCCGAGGGAAGGGAAGCGGCGTGGCAGCGGGCGGAATCGCTGCTCGACCGCAAGCGTCCCGGCGACTTCAATCAGGCCATGATGGAGTTGGGGGCTACGGTCTGCACGCCACGAGCGCCGCAATGCACCCTATGTCCGCTGCACATGTGGTGCACATCGCGCGGCGCCCTGGGCGAGCGCCCGCAAGCGGCACGCAAGCGCAAGAAACTTATTTATGGCCTGGCCCGGAGGAACGGTTCCGTGCTGCTGGTGCAGCGTCCAACGAATGCTTCTCTGATGGCGGGGATGTGGGAACTGCCCACTCTTGCTGAGCATGATGGGACCGAACCACTGGCCAGGTTGCGCCATGCCATCACGGATACTGACTATGAAGTCTCGGTATTCACGGTCGCGCCCGCGAGGCTTGCTTCTGCGAGGGCCAATGCTCGATGGTTTGCGCAGCGGCAGTGGGAACGCCTCCCCCTGACCGGGCTTGCGCGGAAAATTCTTCTCCGCTTGCCCGACTGAGTCCAGCGTGGCGCCACGTGAATCTAAACTCAACTGGATTGTCATCCCGAGCGACGAGCGCAGCGAGGAGTCGAGGGACCTGCGGTTTATTGGCACAGCTAAGAAACGCAGATCCTTCGACTGCGCGCCCGCCCGACGCCGCAACAGAAGCGGACCGGAAATTCTTTGCGGGCGCTCCGCTCAGGATGACAATGTTGAATTGTTTCGGAGGTCTAACCGATGGCTGCGTTGAATGCGGGTGTGCTCGCTCCAGATTTCACTTTGCCCACCGTGCAAGGCGGGAAGGTGTCGTTGCGCGAGGCGCTCGCCAAGGGTCCGGTTGTGCTGGTGTTCTTCAAGGTGAGCTGCCCGGTTTGCCAGTACGGACTGCCTTTCCTCGAGCGCGTGTACCAGGCCAATCGCGCTGCCAATGTCACCATGCTCGGTATCTCGCAAGACAAGGCGGGTGACACCAAGGATTTCATGCGCGAATACGGCGTCACCTTTCCCGTGGCGCTCGACGATACGGCGAAGTATGCGGTGTCGAACGCTTACGGGCTGACCAACGTGCCCACGATTTTCTACCTCGCCCCCAGCCGTGAAATCGAAGTGTCGTGTGTCGGCTGGTCCAAAGCCGACGTCGAAGCCATCAACCAGAAATTGGCCGAGTATCGCCAGCGGCCGCCCGCCCCCCTCTGGCGCAAGGGCGAAGACATTCAAGAGTTGCGCGGCGGTTGAAGCTCTAAGAATTGATCCGCGGTCGCGGATCTATCAGATGTCGCTAATCTGACAACTGACAACCGGCTACTGACAACTGTTTCTACAGCTCTTCGATGGTTATTCTGTCGTTGGTGTAGATGCAGATCTTGCCGGCAATCTTCATCGCCTCCTCGGCGATGCGGCGCGGCGGCAGGTCAGTGTGCTCGAAGAGAGCGGTCGCGGCCGCTATGGCATAGGGGCCACCGCTGCCGATGGCGGCGATTCCGGTGTCCGGTTCAATCACGTCGCCCTGCCCGCTGATGAGGAAGGTCTGGTTCTGGTCGGCGACCAGCAGCAGGGCCTCCAGCGAACGCAGCATCTTGTCGGTGCGCCAGTCTTTGGCCAGCTCAACCGCGGCGCGGCCGATGTTGCCGTGATACTGCTCCAGCTTCGACTCGAAACGCGCGAACAGCGAGAATGCGTCGGCGGTCGAGCCGGCAAACCCGGCGAGAATCTTGTCCTGGTAAAGCCGGCGGATCTTTCGCGCGGAGTGCTTGATGACGCCTTCGCCGAGCGTCACCTGGCCGTCCCCGGCCATCACAACTTTTCCATCCCGGCGAACACAAAGAACAGTAGTAGAGCGGATCAAACGCTTTTGTGCCATGAATGAGGTTGATTATAGCAGCGATAAATCAGGCGCCGCCGGAAGTGAATGGGCAGCCCTCTAGTCCGGTTTCGCTTTCTCCTGCTTCTTCTGCTGCGCCTCTTTTTCCGCGGTCCAGGGTGGCACCACACCGTTGACGCGGGCGTAGGCGATCGATTGTCCCAGGTGCTCAGCACCGTGACGAATGATGAACAGTAAAACGCCGCGATACGTGTTCTTTGCGCCCCTGAAGTCTATCTGCTTCTCAACGTCGGCGTCTGACATGCTCAATACACCCTGGCGCATGTGGGCGAACGAGTCTTTCAGGGTGGCAATCACTTTGGTCTTGTCGGTCGTGGACTTCTCGAATCCCTGCACCTTGAAGCCCGCAGGCGCCGGATAGCCAAACACTCTGGTCAGGTTGAAATTTGCAGCGGCCACGTGCAGGAAGACTTCGCTCACCGAACGGACGCCTTCCGCCGGACGCCAGGTGTACTTGTCGGCCGGTATAGCTTCGGCAAGCTGCACGAACTCATCTTCCTCACTCTTCAGCTCATTAAGAAATTCTGCTCGAACTCCGAAGGTGGGAGCAGCCGCTGTTGCCGAAGATGTCGCCTGCGGAGATGCAGTGCCCTGGGCGGGAGCGGGGGCGACCGTCGCCAGTGTCAGCCCGAGAACCAGTACGAATGTGCCCACCAATGACCATCGCAACATCACTCGCATGACAAACCTCCTCGTAGATGTCTTACGGTGTATTGTGACGCAGTAGGGGCAAAACTGTTAGCTTTATTGCGGACGCGAAGAGCAGTGCCGCCGGCTGAAGCCGGCTCGTTCTTTAGGGTTTCGCGCTAACGCGGCGCTAAAGCGCCGCTCTACCCGTCCTTGTGCTGGTTAAGCGTTTTCCAAAACTACTTCAACGCTGGCCGCCGGGCATCGCACATTACGCCTTCGCAGTCGCCGAATGGTTGGCATCCAGTTCGGCCAGCAGGTCGTCCACCCGTGCCTCCAGAATGTTGCGGATGGAGCAGATGCCCAGCACCTTTCCCTGATCGTCAACGATCGGCATATGGCGATAATGCCGTTCCAGCATGACCTGAAGCGCCTCACTGGGAATGGTCTCCTCGGTTGCCATCTCGACCATTTCGCTCATCAGTTCGTGCACCGGCGTGCGCTTGGGATCGCGCCCGCTGAGGGCAAACTTCGCCAGCACGTCGCGTTCGGTGAACATGCCCGCCACCACGCCGTGCTCGTCGATGACGGCCACTGCGCCCACCTGTTTGTCCAACATCGTCTGGATCGCGTCTTCCACCGTCGCTTGCAAGGACACCGTCGCCGGGCCTTCGTCGCACCATTTTAAGAGGCTCATGATTGTTAGAATTCCCTTTCAGCTACGGCTCTTAGCCCACCTATGGGCTTTTAGCCTTTAGCTTTTAGCTTTTAGCTCTTAGCTTTTAGCCTTAGCAAACTAGCTCCTAGCAAACCAAGCTCTGCGCCCATAACACCGTTCCAAAGCGAAGCTAAAAGCTAAGAGCTAAGAGCTAAGAGCTTTCTCACGCACTCAGCGCCATGCCAAAAACCGCGTTCGCCGCATCCAGCATCGACTCTGACAATGTGGGATGCGCGTGGATAATGTTGGCCAGCTCCTCGGCGGTGCATTCCATCTCCAGCGCCAGCACCGATTCCGCGATCAGTTCGGTCGCATTTGGCCCGATGATGTGCACGCCCAGGATCTCGCCGTACTTGGCGTCGGTAACAATCTTGACGAAGCCCTCGTGCTGCCCCACGATGCTGGCGCGCGAGTTCGCGGTGAAGGGAAACTTGCCGACCTTCACAGTGTAGCCCTTTTCCTTGGCGGCAGCTTCGGTGAGGCCCACGCTACCGATTTCAGGGTGGCAATAGGTGGCGTTCGGAATGCGCAGCTTATTGATCGGCTTCACTGGCTTGCCGGCAATGTGGGTGACCGCAATAATGCCTTCCCGGGCGCCGGAATGGGCCAGCAGCGGGTAGCCCATGGCAATATCGCCGATCGCGTAAATCCCCGGCTCGGCGGTGCGCATGTATTCGTCAACCTTCACAAAGCCGCGCTCAGCCTGGATCTTGGTCTTCTCCAGGCCGATGTTCTCGGTCATGGGCGCGCGGCCCACGGCGACCAGCACCTTCTCGGCTTCCAGCTTCTGCTCTTTGCCATCGACGGTAAAGGTGACTGCGACGCCGGCCTTCGTTTTCTCCACCTTCTCGACCTTCGCGTTCACAAAGCCATTGATGCCGCGCTTGCGATACACGCGCGCCAGTTCCTTCGAGATCTCTTCGTCTTCCAGGGGCACGTACCGCGGCAGCATCTCGAGGAGGGTCACCTCCGCGCCGAATGACTTATAGATGCTGGCAAACTCAACGCCCACGGCGCCCGAGCCGATCACGATCAGCGACTTCGGAATCTGATCCAGGCTCAGTACCTCGATATTGGTCAGCACCTGCATGTCGGGCTGCAGGCCGGGTAGCATGCGCGCCGACGAACCGGTGCAAAGTATGACGTTTTTCGCCTTGATCGACTTCAGTTCGCCGCCCTCGAGAGCGACCGTGTGGATGCCATCCTTCGCCGGGCCCGTCAGCTTGCCATAGCCGCGAATCACGTCGACCTTGTTCTTGCGCATCAGAAACTGCAGGCCCTTGGCATGCTTGTCCACGATACCCTGCTTGCGCTTCTGGATCGCGCCCCAGTTCAAAAAGACGCCGGCCGTGTTCTCCAATCCGAATTCCAGGCCTTCCTTCACGTTGTCGAAAAGCTCCGCGTTGAACAGCAATGCCTTGGTCGGAATGCAACCGACATGCAGGCAGGTGCCGCCCAGGTATGGATCTTTCTCGATGAGCGCCGGCTTCAGTCCAAGCTGGCCGGCGCGAATGGCCGCAGTGTATCCCGCGGGCCCGCTGCCGATGATGGCTACGTCATAAATTGTTTCAGGCAAGTTCGTGCTCCAGTCTTAGGAACGGTGATGATTGTCGAGAAAAACAGTCCAGACAAACAGATGATTGTAAATCACGAAAGAAGCAGAGGGGTCGTGTGGATCGTCTCCGCGTGTCATGAGCGTAGGCGCGACGCAGTCTCGCAGGTGTTATCCTGAGCGAGCGTACTCCCAATATCCCGCGTGTCATATCCTGAGCGTTTGTTTCCCCGATCTCGTCACGCTTGGCTGTGACGTATTTCGCAGAGATTCCAGCGAGATTGGGCCACCCTAGGATTGAAAGGAAGTGCATCGATGCGAGGCAACGAGAAGGTGATCGAGCAGTTGAATGCGGCACTCAGCGCGGAGTTGACGGCCATTGCGCAGTATATGGTGCAAGCGGAAATGTGCGACAGTTGGGGCTATCAGCGGCTGGGCGCCCTCACCAAAGCCCGGGCCATCAAAGAAATGCACCATGCCGAAGGATTGATCGAGCGCATCATTTTCCTCGACGGAACTCCAGCCATCAATATTCCCTTAACGCCCAAAGTGGGCGCCACCGTCGAGCAGCAACTGAAATTAGATTACGCCGACGAAATTGATGCGGTGCGCCAGTACAACGCAGCGGCAAAGATCTGCCGCGATGCCGGCGACGCCGGAACCAAGGACCTTTTCGAGCGGATGATCCAGGATGAAGAAGGCCACGCCGACTTTCTGGACGCCCAGATTCATTCGATCAAGGAAATGGGAATTGGCGCGTACCTATCTCAGCAACTCGTGAGCGCAAAGTAGAGTTGCCAAACCACGGACGATTATCCTGAACGGTGAAGTCGCCGAGTCATGCCTGCCGGGCTGCTCATGGACGTGGCTGGGCTTATTCCAGGGTCAATGATCCCGCGCCCAGATGCGCGCGGTTTGTAAGTCTGTGAACCATTCCACTGCACGGGGCGAAATCGCGAAACCACGTCTTTCCTACTATTCATAAGTGGTTTACAAAACTTATGTTTTCTTAACAACCGTGCAACCGCGGCTGTGTTTAGGTTGTTATTGGTCTGAAATGTCCGCCATGATTCCAGTACAAAAACCCCTTGCGATGGCGAAAGCATTCGTAGTCGTCATCGCTCTACTCGCTGCGCCCGCACTCTTCGCCGCGCAACAAGATGGAACTCAAGCGGCACCGGAGGCGAAATCACGAGTGAGGGCAGTGGGGACGATTAAGTCAATCACTGGTAGCACCATCACGCTCACAACCGATACAGGACCAGAGGTCAGCGTCATCATTCAACCGTCCACGCGTTTAGTTCGAAGTGTTCCTGGTCAAACAGAACTGAAGAGCGCATCGCCAATCGAAATGCAAGATCTGCAGGTCGGTGATCGCCTTCTGACTGCTGGAACAGCCACAGAAAATGGCAAGGGGGTTCTTGCCACCACGGCGATTGTCATGAAGAAGGCCGACATAACCGGGAAGCAGGCGCAAGATCGCGAGGAGTGGCAGAAGCACGGTGCCGGAGGTGTGGTGAAAGAGATTGATGCCGCCACCCAAACCATCAAGATTTCCACGGGCGGCTTGGCGGCAGAGAAACTCACCATTCATGTGTCGAAGAACACGACCATTCGGCGTTACGCACCAGACTCGGTGAAATTTGATGATGCCAAGCCGGGCACGCTCGACCAGATCCACAACGGCGACCAACTGCGCGCGCGCGGTACCCGTAGTGCTGACGGTAGCGAACTGGCAGCCGACGAAATTGTTTCGGGTACTTTCCGCAACATCGCGGGTACGGTCGTCGCCACCGATGAGGGCAATAGTTCGGTTACTGTTATGGACCTGGCAAACAAACGCCCGGTGACCCTGAAAATAACCGCGGATTCGCAACTTCACAAGCTGCCGCCGATGATGGCGCAACGCATTGCCATGCGCCTAAAGGGCCCCGCGTCAGCCGGTGCCGGCGGCGCTGCTGCAGGCGCAACGCCGCGGGCAGCGAACGCTGAGGGGCCATCGCCCGGAAATGGGCCGGGACAGCGCGCAGCCGGGGCGCCAGATTTCCAGCAAATGTTAAGCCGCATGCCTGGGATTGCGCTCGCGAGCTTGCAGAAAGGCGATGCGGTGGTGATTGTCGCAACCGAGGGGAGTGCCAATTCGCCCTCGACGGCAATCATTTTGTTGAGCGGCGTTGAGCCAATTCTTACTGCTGCACCCAGCCAGGCGGGAACCATTCTTTCGCCTTGGAATTTGTCCACGGGAGGCGCGGCGGGTGCAATGGGAGACACGCCATAGCTTCGCAGTTCATGAGAGTACAAGCCTTTCCAATGCGCGCGCACGTCAGCTTTGCTGTTTTCCTGTTGATAGTCCTTGCGGCCAACTTGCCGGCGCAAACTGCGTCCGGCACTTTGCGGGGCAGGATCACTGATCCCTCCGGCGCCGTCATTGCCAGCGCGACGGTAACAGCGACTCCTGCTGAGGGAAAGTCGGCCACCGCAGTGAGCAATTCCCAGGGAGTTTATGAATTCAAGGGACTGGCCCCCGGCGATTACACCGTTACCGTGTCGGCAAAGGGTTTTGCAGTTGACCAGGAAGCAGCAGTCAAAGTCAGTGCGGGCCAGGTCCAGCAGTTTGACATCGCGCTGGCGATCGCCGTGGAAAAGCAGAATGTCGAGGTTCAGGAAGAGACTCCCACCGTTGATGTCAGTCCGCAGAGCAGCGCGGGCACGCTCATTTTGAAAGGCAAGGACCTCGACGCCCTGTCCGACGATCCTGACGAGTTGCAGTCGGAGTTGCAGGCGCTGGCCGGCCCGTCGGCGGGACCGAACGGTGGGCAGATATACGTCGATGGATTCACTGCGGGGGAACTGCCTCCGAAGTCTGCCATCCGCGAAATCCGCATCAACCAGAACCCATTCTCAGCAGAATATGACAAGCTGGGCTACGGACGAATCGAGATTTTCACCAAGCCAGGGACCGACCAGTTTCACGGCCAGGCGATGATCAACGGCAATTCCTCGGCCTTCAATGCGCTGAATCCGTTTGTGACCGAGGAACCGGGCTACTATTCGGAGATATTTAACGGCAACATCAGCGGGCCCCTAGGTAAGAAGGCATCGTTCTTCTTCACCGCGCAACAACGCAACATCGACAATGTCAGTGTAGTCGTGGCGCAGGTGCTGAATCCCAACAACGTCATTGTTCCCTTCAACACGACGCTCCCTAGCCCCGCGACGCGCCTGAATATCAGTCCGCGCGCCGACTTCCAACTCTCGAAAAACAACACGTTGACCGTGCGTTATCAATATGTGCGGAACGTTCAGGACAACGAAGGTGTGGGTCAGTTCTCGCTGCCTTCGCAGGCCTTCAACTCTCACAGCACAGAACAGACAGTGCAAATCAGCGACACCCAGGTGCTAAGCCCGACGATAGTGAACGAGACGCGGTTTCAGTTCATCCGCAGCAGCAGCAATCAAATTCCGTTCAGCACCGCGCCCACGCTCAACGTGCTGGGGGCCTTCAACGGCGGTGGCAGCCCGGAGGGCAGGGTGGTCAGCGCTCAGGACCATTACGAGTTGCAGAACTACACCTCCATCGCGCATGGCCGCCACTTCATCAAGTTTGGGGCACGGCTGCGTGGGACGCTGTATTCCAGCAACGAGGATGGGAATTTCAACGGGCAATATACCTTTCCGTCGCTGAACGCATATCAGATCACGGAAATCGGTCTGCAAGAGCACCGGACGCCGGCGCAAATCCGCGCGATGGGCGGTGGCGCCAGCCAGTTTTCTATCATTGCCGGTCAGCCGCTCTCCAACGTCTCGATGATCGATGTCGGCCTGTATGCCGAAGACGAATGGAGGATCCGGCCAAACATTTCGCTCAGCTACGGTTTGCGTTACGAGACCCAGACCGGCGTCCCGTACGAGGGTAATTGGGCCCCACGAGTCAGCCTGGCGTGGGGACTCGGGCACTCCAAGGGCGCGCCGAAGACCGTGCTGCGCGGGGGATATGGAATCTTCTACGATCGCTTTTCCTACAACTATTTACTGCAGGCGGAGCGGCTGAACGGCGTCACGCAGCAGCAGTACACCGTCACCCAGCCGGACTTCTATCCGCAGATTCCTCCGCCCAGCGAACTGATCATGCTGGCCACAAACTCGCCCACGATTTACCAGGTTTCGCCCACCCTGCGCATACCCTACACCATGGAAGCGGCGGTCAGCGTAGAGCGCCAGGTCACCAAGAATGCGACGGTGTCAGTCACCTATCTGAATTCGCGCGGAGAACATCAGCTCTTCCTGCGCAATGCCAATGCGCCGCTACCGGGAACGTATGATCCCTCCGACCCCACCAGCGGCGTCCGGCCGTTTGGAGGAACCACCAACATTTACCAGTACAGCTCGGAAGGGGTTTTTGTGCAGAACCAGATGATCGTCAACGGTCGTGTGAGCGTCGGCACAAAACTTTCACTTTTTGGGTTTTATTCGCTCAATTTCTCCAACAGCGATCTGGGGGCCGGCGGTGGTGGTGGCGGCGAAGGCAACTTTTTTGGGGGTGGATCCAGTTCGGCTAACTTCGTGATGAACTCCTACGATCCAACGGAGGACTATGGCCGGGCCGCATTCGACGTTCGCAATCGCGCCGTCATCGGCGGCACCCTCTCATTGCCCCACGCTTTTCGCCTCAGCCCGTTTATTCTCGCGAACTCAGCCTCGCCCTTTAACATCATTGTCGGGCAGGATTTGAATGGCGACTCTATCTTCAACGATCGCCCTGCGCTGGCCGGCACGCCGGGTCCCGGTGGCGTGATTAAGGTCACGCCCTACGGAACGTTCAACACTGTGCCGATTCCGGGTCAGCCGATCACTCCGATCAACTATGGTAGCGGCAACAGCTTGTTTACCTTGAATCTACGGTTAAGCAAAACCTTCGGCCTGGGGCCTAAGGTGGAGGGTCGCGCCGCTGCTGGCCCGCGTGGCGGTGGAGGCGGCCCCGGAGGCGGAGGTGGAGGTAGTCGTGGAGGCGGCGGACTTGGTGGCCGCGGGCTTGGCGGCGGGGGCGGCAACCCGTTCAACCTCGGAAACGAGACTGCGCACCGCTACAACCTGACCTTCAGTGTCAGCGCGCGCAACCTGCTGAACAACGTCAACTATGCGCCCCCGATCGGCAATCTCGACTCGCCGATCTTCGGTACATCGAACGCGTTGGCAGGGCCGCCGTTCTCGTCTGGCTCAGCCAACCGGCGCATTGATCTGCAAATGCTGTTCTCGTTCTAGAGGCTCAACTGCGCAATGCTCCAGCTCATGCGCAACCGCGATCGACAACCGGCGGATGCCCTCGCGAATCTGTTCTGGCTGCGCGTTAGAGAAATTCAGCCGCATGTGCGAGCCGTTTTGGCCCCCGGGGAAGAACGGTTCGCCAGGCACGAAGGCGACGTCCTGGCGCAATGCCGTGTCGAGCAGCTTCATGGTGTCGATTCCATGAGGCATTGTGACCCAGAGGAACAGGCCGCCGAGGGGGTGCGTCCATGAGACTTCGGAAGGGAAGTAGTCGTGCAAGGCCTCGAGCATCGCATCGCGGCGCTCCTTGTACACCCTGCGAATCAGCTTGACGTGCTCTTCCATGAAGCCATCGCGGGCCACTTCGTAAGCCACCATTTGCGCAAAGCTGCTGGTGTGCAGGTCGGTGCTCTGCTTCAACTGTACGAGGCGGCTGATCACATCGGGCGGGGCGACGATCCAGCCCAGGCGCAACCCGGGCGCCAGCACTTTGGAAAACGTGCTCAGATAGATCACATTTCCCAACAAGTACCCGTTATCGCGCAGCAGGTTGGTGCGATCCAGCACCACCAGCGGCGGAATATGCTCGCCCTCGTAACGCAATTGTCCGTAGGGATCGTCCTCGATAATCGGAATACCGTACTTGTCGGAGAGCAGTACCAGTTCGTCACGCCGTGAACGCGACAGGGTGGTACCGCCCGGATTCTGAAAGTTCGGGAGGATGTACATGAACTTCGGTCCGGACCGGAGCGCGCGTTCCATCTCGCTGGTTTGCAACCCATCAGCATCGATGGGCACGGTCACGTATTCGGCGCCCATCAGATCAAAGGCCTGCAATGCACCCAGGTAGGTCGGCGACTCCACCAGGATGCGATCGCCGCGATTGATGAGCAGCTTGGCGATCAGGTCGAGCGCCTGCTGCGAACCCGAGGTGATGAGAATGTTGTCGACCGTGGCGAGAATGCCGTACCGCGCCATGTGAGCAACGATCAATTCGCGAAGGGGGAGATAGCCCTCGGTTGGTCCGTATTGCAGCGCGGTAGAGGGGTTGGTTGTCAGTACCTTTTGGCACGCTTCGCGGAAACGCTCTACCGGGAAAATCTCGGGCGCGGGCAGACCGCCGGCGAAGGAAATCACTTCCGGACGCTGCGTAAGCTTCAGCAGCTCGCGAATGATGGAGCTCTTGGCTGACTTTGTGCGTTGCGCGTAGCGATGTGCCCAAGGCGCGGCCATACACACCTCCCCATTACAGTCCAAATTAGCGCGGGTTTTAGCGTCTGTCTGTGACGAAGGACACCAGCGGCGGGTAAGATGACCGGGCTTGGAAAGCGTTATCCGAACAGTTTCATTTGCTCAGCTTCCTGTTGCGGTGGATGTGTGCTCTGGCTGCGCGAGCTGAACTCCCGACTGATGCCGTGCTTCTTGCGTAGGGTCGCCATCAGCTCCGAAATGCGCTGGCTGTAGGCTTTGCTTACGAACGCGCGATCGGCGAATCGCCTGCGATAGTCCTGCACCAGTTGGGGGAATTCTTTCTCCAGAAACGGCAGGAACACGCTGGCCGAACATGGTTTTAGAAACAGCGGGTTGGCGTAGATATATTTTCCGCCGGCCAGCTTGGTCGCGCGTACGAGCGCATCCAGCGCTGCGGGGGAATCGGTGATGCCGGGCAGCACCGGTGCGCAGATGACACCCG
Organism: uncultured Acidobacteriaceae bacterium; assembly: GCA_963728805.1. Classification (GTDB taxonomy): domain Bacteria; phylum Acidobacteriota; class Terriglobia; order Terriglobales; family Acidobacteriaceae; genus Bog-257. The sequence goes on along the minus strand of CAVSLE010000006.1, from coordinate 45,533 downwards.
CATTGACACCGCCGGCGTTTAATCCACGTACAGCTTCCATGCGCAGGTCGGGACGGGGCGCACGCGGCTCCAGGATGCGCGCCAGCTTCGCGTCCATGGTGGTGATCGTTATATTGACGAACAATGAATTGTGCTCCGCGACGCGCCGCAACACGTCAATGTCGCGCAGAATCAGGTCCGACTTGGTGACAATTCCAATTTCCAACCCGTGGTGCAATGCCAGTTCTTCGAGAATGCCGCAAGTGACCTGATACCGCTTTTCCGCCGGCTGGTAGGGATCGGTAGCGGTGCCGATGGCGATCTGCTCGCCGCGCTTCACCTTTTTCAATTCCTGCCGCAGCAACCAGGCCGCCTGCTGCTTGACGTAAATCTTGCGCTCGAAGTCCAGGCCGTCGTGCATCTCCATAAATTCGTGCGTGTGGCGCGCATAGCAATACTTACAGGCGAACTCGCAGCCGCGGTAGGGATTGATCGTCCACGTGAAGGGTACGCGGCTGGATGTACAGCGATTCAGCAGGCCCCGCGAGGGAAGCGTGAAGTACTCGACCAGGTGGCCCTGACGGATGGATTCACCCTCGGCAGCCAGCTTGGCGATGCCGACCAACGGGGCAGGCTGGTTGTCGTCGGTCTGAAGGAGGGAAGGGTGCATAGGGGTAAGCGAGATTCGCTTTTTATTCGCCTACCAGCAAGGGTAAACCTAGGGCGATTCGGAGTCAAGAGTGGCGATTAGACTTCGAGGGGAAGAGGTTCGCCGCTGATATAGGGGACCTTCGACTCCTCGGTCGTCCGCCGCGGCGGGCGACCCTCGTCGCCCTGGATGACAATGCGTTGTGCTGAATGCTGAGTGCTGAATGCTGAGTGCTGAATGCTGAGTGCTGAATGCAGAGGCTAGCTCGCGGCCGTCACTGCAGCGTCGCCGGCGAATTCCACATTGGGCTTGTGCGGAATGATGCCGGCCTGATGGCCCATTTCCAGGAGCTTGGTGATCGCTGCGCGGCCATCGTTGCCGTAATCCAAGGTGCGCTCGTTGACGTACATTCCCACGAACTTATCCGCCATTTGCGGGTCGAGGTCACGAGCAAACTGCATGGCGTATTCCAGGGCCTCTTCGCGGTTATCGAGGGCGTACCGAATGCTGTCGCGCAGGGCAGTACAGGAGGCGTCGATCAGTTCGGGGCCAAGCGAGCGGCGAATGGCGTTGCCACCCAAAGGCAGCGGGAGGCCGGTTTCGTCGCGCCACCACTTGCCCATGTCGAGGATGCGGTGCAGGCCCTCGCGGTTGAAGGTGAGCTGGCCTTCGTGAATGATGAGTCCAGCTTCGTATTTTCCTTCCAGTACCTTGGGAATGATCTGGTCGAAGGGAACGGTCTCGGTAACGATATCGGGCGCAAAGAGCTTGAGCGTCAGATATGCGGTAGTCATGGTGCCCGGCACGGCGATCTTGCAGCGCTTAATCTCGTCCAATGGGATGTTGTGCGAAGCTACGATCATGGGGCCGTAGCCTTCACCGACGCTTCCGCCGCTTGGCATGATGGCGTACTTGTCCTGAATGTACGGATACGCGTGAAAGGAAATCGCAGTGATGTCGTAGAAGCCGTCCAGGGCCTTGCGATTCAGCGTTTCGATGTCACAAAGAGTGTGGGTGAACTTGACTCCCGGAACGCGAATCTTGTGGGTAGCCATGCCGTAAAACATGAAGGCATCGTCGGAGTCGGGGCTATGCGCAACCGTGATTTCCCGAACGTCTTCGGCTGGATTGATGGCCATAAGAGTCGTGACGCTGAAATACCTTGCTCGTAGAGCGGACTCTCACAGTCTGGCGCGAACCCTGCGGAGTCCGATCTTCTTATTTAATTTAGAAGCTGCGACGCAAACGAAGAGCGCCTGCCGCGGCCACTGTCACCTTCAGAAGCTCCGCAACCAGGAACGGGTACAGACCAAAAAACGCAGCCCGTTGCCAACTGTGCGTCATTACCGCCAGCCAGCTCAAGCCTGCCGCAAACAGAACCAACTCCGCGACTGTACCAGCTACGAGGTTGCGCATAAATCCGAACGGCCCACGCTCTGCAATCCATCCAGCCACGAACGCCACAACCGGGTACGCCCACAAGTAGCCACCCGTTGGACCAAACATCTGCGCCAAGCCTCCCGGACCGATCCCGCTAAATACCGGCAAGCCCATAGCGCCCCAAGCAAGGTACATCGCAGCGGCTGCAAAACCGCGGCGGCTTCCCAGGGTGAGACCGATCAACAACACTCCAAAGTTCGCCAGGGTCAGGGGAACAGGGGTGAACGGAAGAGGTAGGGACAGCCTGGCGCAGACGGCGATGACGGCGCTGGCGCCAACCACAATGCCTGCCTGTTTAATCAGGCTGGAAGACGATTCGGAGATATTTGCGTCGGTATGTAGTGCAGTTCTTAGCATTTCTTCCTCGCTAACCGAACACGTTATGAAGTCTTCTCTTTAACGGCGCCGTCCGCGACGCCTTCAATTGCCGCTCGGACCTGTGCATCCATTTGCTCCTTCCGGAGTTGCCGCCTGACGCGGAAATGGATTGCCAGTGCCACAATGACGAGCGCTGCGGTGCACAGTATGAGAATTGCAAAAAATAGCTTAAATATCACCGCAACTCAGAATATCAGATCGCGGGTAACGGAACTCAGATTGGGCAGAAGAAGCGCTCACTGAAACGCCACGCGGCTCCTACACGCCAACGGGAAACGGCTTGGCGCTGTGTTCCTCGCCGCGCTCGCGCACCAGGCTGTCAAAACGGCCCTGGAGCAACGACATCAGGCCGGTGTACCAGTATCCGAAAACGAACAGGAACAAGAACGGCACAGTGATGTAGTTCTCATTGGCGATGGCATACCAGACCGTCAGGGCGAAATAGGTGCCAATCAACAACTCGATATATGGCACCCAGCCCAAACGCTTGCGATATTTTTTGGCGGCGATGGCCCGGTCGCGTTTGTTGACCACGCGATATTTTGGGGTGCGCGCGAATGCGCTCTTATGACCAGCCAGCGCTTCCAGCACCGCCTTGCTGTTGGTGATGGTCAATCCAATGCCCAACGCCATCAGCGGCGGCAGATACCAGATGGTGCGATACCAGGTCCGGGGAAACAGCTCTCTTTGCGATACGAGATAGAAGCTTGAGATCGAAAACGTGGATGCCAGAAACAGTGGCAGGTCGATGTAGACCATCTGGAACCACCCCTGATAGAAGCGGATGATCATGGCCGGCAGCAGCAGGGTGCTAAGCACGATCATCAGTGGATAGCTGATATTGGCGGTCAGGTGATACCAGGCTTCCATTTTCTCGCGCCGCGAAACATTGGCCCGAAGCACCTTGGGCAGGTCCTTCTTGGCGCACTGGATGAGGCCCTTCGCCCAGCGCGCCTGCTGCGTCTTGAAAGCGGTCATCTCGATGGGCAATTCCGCCGGGCATCCCACATCCTGCAGGTAGCGAAACTTCCATCCCGCCAGCTGCGAGCGGTAGCTCAGGTCAGTATCTTCCGTAAGCGTGTCGTGCTCCCAGCCACCGGCATCGTCGATCGCCTTGCGGCGCCACATGCCCGCCGTGCCATTGAAGTTGAAGAACACTCCCGCGCGCGAACGGCCGCCGTGCTCGAGCACGAAATGCCCATCGAGCAGGATGGCCTCGACCTGGGTCAGATAGGAATAGTTGCGATTCAGGTGGGTCCAGCGCGTCTGCACCATGCCGATTGCCGGATCAGCGAAGTGGTGGATCACCTTCATCAACCACTCGGGCTGGGGCGTGAAATCGGCGTCAAAGATGGCCACGAACTCGCCCGTCGAGTGCTTCAGTCCGGCATCGAGAGCGCCGGCCTTGAAACCTTCGCGATTATCGCGGTGGTGGTAGCTGATGTTATGGCCCATCGCGGCGTAGCGCTCCACCACAGCTCGCGCGACTTCCACCGTCTCGTCGGTGGAATCGTCGAGTACCTGGATTTCCAGCTTCTCCCGCGGATAGTCCATCTTGCAGACGCACTCTACCAGCCGATCGATAACGTACTGTTCGTTGAAAATCGGCAGTTGAATGGTGACCCGGGGCAATTCGGCGAAGTGTGACTCGGGTTCAGTCACTTTGTTCTTGCGGTATTTGTAGTAGAGGTAAACCAGTTGATACCGGTGCATGCCATAAAACGCCAGCAGTATCAGCACGATGAAATAAGGGACTAGCAACGCCATGTCGAAGGCGTTGGCGTGATAGAGCCCTTTAAATGTCGGATCCAGGAAATGAGATCTGAGGTAGTGGCGCATCCCATGCGGTTCCACCAGCAGACTGCATATCAGACTGAAAGCACCGCTCAGGAATGTACTCTCCGCTAGAAAGTTTGCAGGCGGTGGGCCACGTCCGCGGTTGCGGGTGAGGCGCGCACCCTTACGGGATGATTGTACTCGACAGGGCAGCAGGAAACAGAGGGAACTCACGACCGCCCATTGCGGAAATCGGTACACCGGCCCGGAACAAACATGAGCTTTGTCGCTATGAATCCAGCCTTTGTCGCATTGACTCTTGACCGCGAACGGCTAACAATAAAACCAAGCGGAACACGATGCGTTTGCGCGCCATAGTTGCGACGATATGCGGTTGCCTTCTGAGCTGCCCGTTGTTCCTCGGCGGGCAAACGGGTCCAACTGCCGCCAAGCCAGCTACCGCCTCCGCTGAGCAAAATTATCCCGAACAGGCCTATCTATCGCCTGCACGTTACACCAATGGCTTTTTCGGCTTTTCCTTTGAATTTCCAGCCGACGCGCATCTGGAGCCAATCCCGGAGCCGGTGGCGCCCGACAATCGAATTCAATTGTTGAAATTGGGGGGCCCCCCGCCCGTCAATGCCGAGGCTTCGATCGTCTCTTTTCCGGCCGGCGGACGCGATGGTTTAAACGCGAAATCCCTGCTTCGCAAGGCGCTTGACCAGGAACTGTTCCGGGGAGTGGAAGAGCTTCGCGCTCTGTCGAAGACCATGCTGGGCGGCCACCAGTTCTACTTCTACGAAACCCGTCGCGGGATCGATGAGCACATGCTGGCTGCGGCCGATCTCAATGGCTATGTGGTCATGGTCGAGTTGGGAGCGCACAACGAGAAGATGGTGAAGGACCTGGAGTCGCATTTCCAGCGCATCGTGTTTTTCGCGCCTGAGCAGGCCCGGCAATACATCATGGCGGATGCTCATGCTTATGAAGGCCCGGCGCTGTCATCGCATCGCCGTGTCCAGTTGGAATCGGACCCGCCGGAACGCCGTATTGATCCGGGAAAAATCGAGGACGGCATTTACCGAAATCCAGCTCTCGGATTCACCTACCAGGTCCCGGCAGGATGGTTTGTAGAGCCGCACGGAGCCGTGCTGCCAGCCCTCGAACGCGCCCGGGCGAGGGATTCGGTTGCAGCGCTCCTCGACGGTTCACCCGGTGGCGACGCTTCTGAACGCCAGTTGATGAAAGCCTGCACTCGAACCCTGTTTTCGGTGTGGGCGACGCGACCGGGAGCCGACGGCCAGATCCCGTACGACGATTTTGGCGAGGTGACGCTTTCGGCCACATCGGCGGAATGTTTTCCATCTGTGAAGTTTCCGTCCGACGCCGCCGACCGGCGAGCCATGCAGGATTTTGTGCTGATGCTCAGCCTGAGCCATCCGATCGTGCGAGACATGCGGGACGCCAGGGCTTTTACCACGCAGGGTGCGGTCTTTCTCTTGCTCCATGGAACCGTCGGGTTCCAGGTTCCAAACGACCAACTCTCCCGGCGGTTATCGGTTGCGATGGCCATTACGGAGCGGCGAGGCTACTTGCTGACCTGGTTCTTTGCCGCTCCTCACGACAGCGACTTGGAACCGCTGATGAAAGAAAGAGTAGGATTCAATCCGGAGCCGACGTCCAACGACGTTGATGCTACGAAAGCAGGAGGCAGCGAAGCGCCCGGAAAAGAAGCCGCCCCGGCCGCAGCAACGAGCGTGAATCCTGCTCCAGGCTCAACCGGTTCCCCGTCGGGAACGAGCATCGGTTTGCCAGGCGGCGGCTCGACGGTAGATAGTACGGCGGCGCAGAACAGGGCCGCGAATTCAGCCGGAACAGCCTCTGGTGGCAGTTCTCAGCCGCAGGACAATTCTTCCACTACCCCGCAAACGACGCGTCCCAGCTTGCTTCGTCCCGGCGAGACCGTGGAAAGCCAGCAGGGAAACGGACCGCCCGTGCGGAAGCACTAGATTGCCGCAGCCAATCTTTTAGGCGGCACGGCGGGTCAGTTCAGGAAGAACTTGGTGTACAAGGTGTCTCGCTGCGCAGGGCGGAAGCCGGCGTCGCGAATGATGCGGCGCAACTCCTCTTCGGTAGTGCAGTTCTGCACTCCGGCGGCGCGGACCACGTTTTCCTCGATCATCACCGAGCCGACGTTGTTGCCCCCGAAGCGCAGTCCAGTCTGGCAGACCTTGAGGCCTTGCGTCACCCAACTGGATTGCACATTCTCGAAGTTCGTGAGGAAGAGACGCGCTATCGCCAGCGTCTTGAGGTATTCGACCGCGGTGGCTTCGTCCCAGCCACGTCCGCCGAGCGCGGTATTTTGCGGCTGAAACGACCACGGAATGAATGCAGTGAAGCCGCCGGTCTCTTCCTGCAGGTCGTAGACGTGCTGGAAATGGTTGATGCGATGCTCGTAGGTTTCGCCGACGCCAAACATCATGGTCGCCGTCGTCCTCATGCCGAGCTTATGCGCGGTGCGATGTACGTTGAGCCAGTCGTTGGTGAGGCACTTCAGGCGCGCGATCTTGTAGCGCACTTCGTCGTCCAGGATCTCGGCGCCGCCGCCGGGGATGGAGTCGAGTCCGGAATCGCGCAGACGCTTGATCGTGTCTTCGATGCTGAGGCCGCTGACTTCGGCAATGCATATGATCTCGGACGCCGAGAAACAATGCAGGTGCACCTGCGGAAAGCGCTGCTTCATGCCGCTCAACAGCGCTTCGTACCACTCGATCTTCAAATCAGGATGCAGACCGCCCTGCAACAGCACGCCGGTTCCGCCCAACTCCACCGTCTCGCGGACCTTGTCGTAAATGGTTTCGAAATCGAGAAGGTATCCTTCCTTCGCCATCTTGCCCTTGAGCGGCCGGTAGAAGGCGCAGAAGGTGCAGTACTCGGTGCAGAAGTTGGTGTAATTGATATTGCGGTCGATGATGTAGGTCACGACCCCATCAGGGTGCAATCTGCGACGCACCGCGTCAGCTTCCATGCCGATGCCGATGAGGTCATCAGAGCGGTACATCTCGAGCGCTTCACTTTTAGTCAGGGACATAAGGCGTCATAACCTACAGTGACATTCTAACCGCGCCGGGAAGCGCAGGAAAGCCGGCGCCTGTTTTCGGACAGGAAAACCTTGGCCGCACACCCGTACATCCAATCCTAGCGGTATACTTCGTCCGCAACAATCCTGCGAAAATGGCGTTCATAGAGGGGTGTTTCTGATGAGTGCCGGGTGGAGGCGGTGAATCCATGAATTTATCTTTCTGCGATCCGAGAACGGGCGCACGAATCCTGGCGGCAGCGCTGCTTTTGGCAATGCCGTTTCCCGCCCGCGCGGTTCTGGGCGACAACGCCGCCTCAGTCCTTACCGATCAGGCGCGCATGAAGGGAACGCTGCGTAGCGTAGACCATGGCGCTTACGTTGTGCATGAAATCGCCACACCGACAGGCGCGGTGCGAGAGTTTGTCTCTCCGGCCGGAGCCGTTTTTGGCCTTGCTTGGGACGGCCAGTTTCCTCCTGACTTCCAGCACCTTCTGGGCCCGTATTATGAGCAGGCAAACCAGGCCGCCACGCAACAGCAGTCATCCCGTCCGAGACGCGCTCCGATAGTTGTCACTACGCCCGGCCTGGTGTTCCAGCAAAGCGGCCACACGCGAAGTTTTCACGGTCAGGCCTACATTCCACAATTACTGCCGCAAGGCGTCCAACCCAGCGATATCCGTTAAGGGAGAATTATCGTGCAAAAATCATGCCTCTTGCTCGTGGTGGCAAGCCTGACGCTGATGGCGGCCTGCGGTGGTGGGAGTGGTGGACCATCAACCATCACGTCGGTAACGGTCAACTGCGCGTCACCCATCATGTTTGGCCAAACCAGTCAGTGCTCGGCAACGGTGAGCGGAACGGGAAGCTTCAGTTCGAGTGTGACCTGGTCGGCGAGTGCCGGCACCATCTCGAGCTCGGGCTTGTTTAGTCCACCACCCGGCGGAAGCTCGACGCTGCAAGCCACGATTACCGCAACCTCGACCCAGGACACCAGTAAATCAGGGGCATTCGTAGTAACGGTGAACCCGGCCAATCAGGCGAACAACGTGCAGCCCATCGTGGTTGACGCGGGTCCTGCGCCGCAGAGCTTTTTCACTGTGAACGAGGCTTTTACCAGCGTCACTGTGTGTGTGCCCGGCACCAGCAACTGCCAGACCATTGATCATGTTCTGGTGGACACCGGATCTTCAGGCCTGCGCTTATTGTCCTCGGCGGGTGGAGGCGAATTGGGCCTCTCACTTCCGCAGTCGAACGACTCCAGTGGAAACCCGCTCTATGAATGCCTGGTTTTTCTCGACGGGTACATCTGGGGCTCAGTATCTACGGCTGACATCACCGTGGCGGGTGAGAAAGCATCGGCGGCTCCAGTGCATGTGGTTATTCCCTCGTCCACCTCGCCTGCGCCGCCGCAGAGCTGTACCAGCCAAAATCCTCCCGGTGGAAACGGAAATGAAGGCAACAGCCTGCAAGCGCTTGGCGCGAACGGCATCCTCGGGGTTGGAGCGTTCCAGCAGGATTGCGGTCTTGCCTGCACGCCGGGATTTCAGCTTGAACCTGTGTACTACGGCTGCTCGACTTCGGGATGCAACGAGACCGCCGTCAGCCTGGCGCACCAGGTGCCGAATCCCATTACCATGTTTGCCGCCGACAATAATGGCGTGTTGATTCAGTTGCCCTCCGTAGCTGATGGCGGTACCGCCAATGTCCAGGGCTCTATGATCTTTGGCATCGGCACCCAATCCAACAACGGATTGGGAAGCGCCACCGTCTACGACATACCCAGCAGTGGGACCAACGCCGGAGATTTCACCACCATCTTTAACGGAACAAGTTATCCGGCCAGCTTCGTCGACAGCGGTTCGAACGGGCTGTTCTTTCTCAACAGCAGCGTGCCGGGTGTGCCTGCGACGTGCAGCGATCAGCATGCGTGGTACTGCCCATCTACATCGCCAGACAATCTCAGCGCAGCCAACCAGGGTACCAACATGACTTCTCCGGTGGCGATCAACTTCAGCATTGAGAATGCAGACACGCTGTTCCGCAACAATAACGGCTCCAACACGGCCTTCAGCACTTTGGGTGGAAGCGAGTGCAGCCCGGGCGGGTCAAATTGCGCCTTCGATTGGGGCCTGTCGTTCTTCTTTGGGCGCAATGTTTTTACGGCCATCGAGAATCTGAGCACTCCCGGCGGCCCAGGACCGTACTATGCCTTTTGATGCCAGACCGCTGGAGGAGAGTCATGGATGAAGCCGGCGTTACCGGCAGCGAGCCGAAAGCGTCACGTCCGAACATGGCGGGTTATGGTGTACCGGAGTCCCTGGAAGGCAGCCTGCCTTGGGAATGGGCGCGCGATCGGGTCAGCAAGTCGCACAATTACTGGCTTACTACCGTGCGGCCTGACGGCGTGCCGCACACCATGGTGATTTGGGGCATCTGGCTCGACGGCGCGTATTACTTCAGCACCAGCGCCACCAGTCGCAAGGGCCGCAACCTTCAGCAGAATCCAAACTGCGTTATCTGCACCGAGAATGCCGAAGAAGCTGTGATTGTCGAGGGAGTGGCCCGTAGGCTGGACGACGAAAAAATCCCGCCGCAAGCGTTCACCGACTACAAAGCAAAATACTCCTGGGAGCTCGATCCCAAGATGGGCCCGGTCTTCGAGGTGCGACCGCGGACCGTGTTTGCCATGCCCGAGAAGCAGTTTCCCAAGGCCGTCACGCGCTGGAAGTTTGCGTAGTCCAAACTGCCGATCACGCAGCATCGCGCGTTGGACGGTGGGCTTTGGCGCCGCGCCGATTGTTGCTTTGACGCCGATAGCGCCACCAGAAGTACAGTCCTGCCAGACCACCAACCACGGCTAGCGCGATCAACCCATACAGCAACGGATGGTAATAGCGCCCGAACCAGCGAAGGATGTGACGTCCATAAATCGACCCCAGATATGCCAGCAGGGAATAACGTACTCCGCGTCCCAGCGCCAGTGCGCACAGAAAATTCCGTCGCGGATAGTGCATCGCCCCAGCGGCGATCAAAAAGGGGACGAAAGGAACCGGCGGAGGAGCGATTCCCCCGATGGCTACAGACCAGAAACCATAACGCTCGAAGATGCTATAGACCTTCGCGGCCCGTTTCTTGGAAATTTTCTTCTCCAGCGTTTCTTTGCCACCTTTCACGCCGAGCCGATAGGTCAGGTATTCCCCAATGATCGAGCCCACGGTGGCCATGATCGCGTAATACCACCAGGGTTCCTTGTGGGCGGCCGAGAGCACGACGGTGAGAAGGTCCATGCTGCCCGGCAGAGGGATAACGGAATTGTCCACCAATCCGAGCAAAATCAGCCCGGGCCCGCCCAAGTGGCGGAGCGTCTGCCCAATCGTTTTTTTTACGACTATTGCCGCAAGGAGGTGCATCCGCCTCGTTTCGAACCATGCCGCTATGACCGTTATTGGTTAGAAGCAGAATGTCCAGCGCGAGTTCGGCCAAATTGTCGTCGGCCAAAGGTGATGATTCAGCCACGCCGTAAACATTACTTGCGAGAGCTTCCAAACGCCACCGGCCCGAGGAATCGCAGTTCAGGCGCCGCCGGAATCAGTCCGAGTTCTTGCGAATATCGCAGGAACAGTTGCAGGCCGGCGTGATTTTGGCGATCGAGATAGTAATGCACGTTCTCGGTGAGGTAGCTAAGAATGTCGGCTTCGCTCAGCTTCAGCTTAGACGACCACTGTTGAGCGATGATGCGCAGGTTCTGCGGCTCAAGCCCGTGGTCTCGCGACTGCTGAAACACTTTCACCAGATCAACATCGCGTGACGTTCGCTCCAGAGCGTCGAGCCGCACTGCCCAGAAGGCAAACACAAACGGCTGGCCCGTCCGTTCGTGCCACAGATGAGCCAGGTCGTACACGAAGTGTGATTCATTGGCCGGCATCTGCAGCGCTGCGTCACCTATCAGCAGCGCCGCGTCATGGCTGCGCAGCATGACTTCAAGCTGCGGCGCATGCGGCGTTAACTGCCTCTGTCCGCCAAAGAACTTGGCAAAAAGCACCTGCAACAGCGCCACCGAGGTGCGGGATGAGGTGTCAGTCGCAACCGTTTCTACTTGCTCTATGGGTTTCTTGCTGACTAGCAGGATGGATCGGACACGATCCTTGGCCGCGATCGCGATGTTCGGCAGGATCGCCAAACCCGGTATTTCCGCATAGGTGACTGCCGGAATGATGCCGATGTCGGCCTGATTTGCCGCCAGGGCCACCGCACACGCAGAGGGAATTGTGTATTCAATGGCAAAGTCGCCAGCCGCCTCCCCGTGCTCGAAGTCCCACATCAGTGGCGCCGTATTCAGGAAGGAGATAGCAGAGATGCGCAGGGCAGCCATGAACAATCGAGTCTAGCAGGCCAGCGCCAGGTGCCCTTCATGCGGGTTCCTCACGTCGGGTAGTGACAAGTTTCCTTGACGGTAACCACTACGCTGGTTACTGTCCGAGAAGGGAAGACATTTGTGCTCAAGGAGTCGCTATGCACGCTGAAGCGTCAGTGAGAGCTCACGATTACACCGTAACCCGCAAACTGCAATGGCTGGCATTGTCGATGACTCCCGGTGTGGGCGCTGGACGCGGCCGCAAGTTGGTCGAAATGTATGGCGGCATCGACCGGCTGTTCACCGCCTCATTGACCGAACTGGAAGGAGCCGGCCTTCCCAGCGCAGCGGCGCAGAGCCTCGCGTTGGGCAAGTCGATGGAGCTAGCCAATGCCGAATTTGACCATGCGCGGGAGTTGGGCGCGGAAGTGATCGTTCCCGGAGACGCGCAGTTTCCCAGACGCCTGCTGGAAATATATGATCCGCCGCTCGTGCTTTACCTTAAGGGAAACTCAGAAGTCATAGATAAACCAGGAATTGCGGTAGTTGGCACTAGGCATCCAACGCCCTATGGAACCGGTATGGCAGAGCGGCTGGCCTGCGACCTTGCAGCCCGTGGGCTCATCATATTCAGTGGGATGGCGCGCGGTGTGGATACCGCCGCTCACCGGGGGGCCTTGCAGGCACATGGGCATACCGTGGCCATCTGGGGGACGGGAATCGATGTCGTTTACCCCGCGGAGAACCGCAAGATCACGGACCAAATTCTCGCCTCGGGCGGAGCAGTTCTAAGCGAATTTCCGCTGGGGACGTTTCCGGCGCCACAGAATTTTCCCATCCGCAACCGCCTGATCAGTGGTATCGCCATCGGTGTTTTGGTGCTGGAGGCGGGGGAATTCAGCGGAACGCGAGTGACGGCCCGTTGCGCATTGGAGCAGGGACGGGAAATTTTCGCCGTGCCGGGCAACGTCACCAACAAGCTTTCCTGGGGTCCCAATACGCTGATTAAGCAGGGAGCTGCGCTCGTAGCTACGTGGGAAGACGTATGGGAAGCGCTGCCTGCCGACGTACGTCTCGCCCTGACGCCGGCCGTCGCTGCTGCATCGGAGCAGGCGGGTGCGTCATCTCTGTTTGAGGCGGCGGAGTTGCCGCCAAGCGAGAAAAGGGTTTATGCCCTCCTGCGGGCGGACGAATCAATCCACATCGACCAGTTGGTCGAGCGCCTGGCGTCTCACCTCTCTTCGTCGGAGATCTTCAGCGCCCTGTTCGAACTGGAGCTGAGTGGCCGCATCCGGCAAATGCCGGGGAAGTACTTTGTGAGGGTGATGTAGGGGCGGCGGCAGAGCGCCGCCTTGCTGTCAGCCGTCAGCTATCAGCTTTCAGCCAAACCGAAAGCTGTGCTGTCAGCCGTCAGCTATCAGCTGTCAGTTAAATCGAGAGTGAGGCAGACTGTGCAGACTTCAGAAATCTCGAGGTGTGGAACAAAGCTCATGAATTCACGTTGCAGGTTTACAGGATTACAGAGGGCTTTCCACGCATGGAAATGTTCGGTTTGACAAGCCAGCTTCGGCGCGCAGCAGCTTCGATTGCGGCCAACATTGCCGAAGGAGGTGGTCGAACGCAGCTTGAGTTTGCCAGGTTCATTCAGATTGCGATTGGGTCAGCGAGCGAGTCCGAATATCACCTGCTTCTCGCGCGTGACTTGGGTTTCGTTAATCTCGAGGACTGCGAGCGATTGACAACTCAGGTTGTGGAAACGAAGCGCATGCTGAGCTCGCTATTGAAGAAGATTCAGTTGGCAGAGAAAGTGAAACACTCCAGTCAACGCTTACCAACGCTAGCCTAACCAGCTTCTTTTGGCGTGACTTAGCTGATGGCTGACAGCTGACGGCTGACAGCTCAGTTTCGCCGAAGGGCGAAACCGTGCTAGCTTCTAACAAGATTGAGGTTCCATTGTCAAAAGGTTTAGTCATTGTCGAATCGCCCACCAAGGCGAAGTCGATCCAAAAATATCTCGGCTCGGGTTATGTGGTTGAAGCTTCGCTTGGGCACATCAAAGACTTGCCCAAGAAGTCGCTCGGCGTCGATCTCGACGACAATTTCGCCACCGAGTACGTGATTATTCCCGGCAAGGAGAAGGTCGTCGCCCGGCTGAAGAAACTGGCGAAGACGGCCAATGCCATCTATTTGGCCCCCGATCCCGACCGCGAAGGGGAGGCCATGGCCGCGCACCTGGCCGAAGAACTCGGCGGGGACTCGATCGATGGCAAGAAGAAGAGCAAGAAGGACGCGGTCGTGATCCGCCGCGTCACCTTCAACGAAATCACCAAACGTGCCGTGCAGGAGGCCTTTCTCCATCCCCGCGACATCGATAGAAATCTGGTGGATGCGCAGCAGACCCGCCGTGTCCTCGACCGGCTGGTGGGGTACCAAATCTCTCCGCTGTTGTGGGACAAAGTCCGCCGGGGGATATCCGCCGGACGCGTGCAGACCGTGGCCTTGCGGCTGGTGGTTGAGCGCGAGCGCGATATCAAAGCGTTCGTCCCCGATCGAGTACTGGACACTCGACGCACACCTGCTGGGGCCAAAGCCTCCGGCGTTCGACGCGCGTTTGCAGGGCACCAATCCCAAGCAGAACGTCCTGCCCAACGAGGAGACCGCCAAGCAACTGGAGGCGGAACTGCACGACGCAACCTGGACGGTCGCGTCGGTCGAGAACCGCGAACGGCGGCAAAACCCAACCCCTCCGTTCACCACCAGCAAGTTCCAGCAAGACGCCTCGCGCAAGCTGCGCTTCAGCGTAAAGCGCGCCATGATGATCGCCCAGCGCCTGTACGAAGGCATCGACATCGGCGAGGAAGGTACCGTTGGCCTCATCACCTACATGCGTACCGACTCGCCCCAGGTGTCGAACGACGCCGTGGCCGAGGTGCGCGAGCTCATCGGCAAAGACTTCGGACCGCAATTCCTGCCGGAGTCGCCCAACACCTACAAATCGAGGAAAGCCGCGCAGGAGGCCCACGAAGCCATCCGTCCGACGGCTGCTTCGCGGCATCCCGATCGGGTCAAGCAGTATCTCCAGGAAGACGAGTACAAGGTCTACAAGCTGATCTGGCAGCGCTTCGTGGCGTCGCAGATGAATGCCGCGATCTTCGACCAGACCACCGTCGACATCGACGCCCAGACCAAGAGCGGCGAGACGCACCGCTTCCGCGTGACCGGCTCAATTCTCAAGTTCGAAGGCTTCCTCAAGGTTTACGAGGAGTCCAAGGACGCCAAGGATGAAGAAGACGAGGCGCTCAAACATAAGCTGCCGACGCTGGTCGAAGGACAGAAGCTCACGCTGAAGAGCCTGATGCCCGAGCAGCACTTCACCGAGCCGCCTCCGCGCTATAACGAGGCGTCGCTGGTGAAAGAGCTGGAGGAGCGCGGCATCGGCCGGCCATCGACGTACGCCGCCATCATCAGCACCATCCAGGAGCGGCAATACGTGCAGAAGATCGGCGGAAAGTTCATTCCCACCGAAATTGGATTTGTGGTGACCGATCTGCTGCTGGCGAACTTCAAAGACATTTTCGATTTGCAATACACGGCGCGGCTGGAAGAGGAACTCGACGAGATCGAGGACGGCAAGGAGCGTTGGACCGACGCCCTGGCCGAGTTCTACAAGAAGTTCGAGAAGGAACTCCATTACGCCGAAAAGCACATGGAGAACGTGAAGCGGATGGAGAAGCCCACCGACGAGAAGTGCGAACGGTGCGGCTCGCCGCTGGTCATCAAGTGGGGCAAGCACGGCTCGTTCTATGCGTGCAGCGCGTACGACAAGACCGACCCCAACAGTTGCACGTTCACCAAGGAAAATCCCATCGACCTGCCCGACCTGGATTCGGCTGATGTGCAGGAAACCACGCAGGAGGAATACTGCGAAAACTGCGGCCGGCCGATGGTGCTGAAACGCGGCCGCTTCGGACAGTTCATGGCCTGCACCGGATACCCCGATTGCAAGACCACCCGCCGTCTCGACCAGGCGAAAAAAGTCCCCGACATTCCGCTCGACGAGAAGTGCCCGCAGTGTGGACGCAATCTCTTGTTGCGGCATGGCCGCTTTGGAGAATTTGTTTCCTGCAGCGGTTATCCGGAATGCAAGTGGGTGAAGCAAAACTACATTGGCGTGAAATGTCCGGAGTGCAAAGACGGTGAGCTGGCGGAGAAGAAAGCCCGCCGCGGCAACTTCTTTTACGGTTGCTCCAACTATCCGAAGTGCCGATTCACCTCCGCCTACAAGCCTGTGGCTGAGCCGTGTCCCGAGTGTGGCAGTCCGTATCTGCTGGAGAAGACCCTGAAGTCGGGCACGTTCCTGGTGTGTCCGAACAACAAACGCACCGAAAGTGACGAACCTAAAAGCTCCGGCAAGGGCCGTGGCAAGAAGAAGACAACCGGTGATGAACGTACGGTTAAATGTGACTACTCGCGGGAAATCCAGCCCATGGCGGTTGCATAATAGGAGAATCGTCAATCCAAACCGCCCGGCCGCTAGCCGGGCATTCCTGTGAAAGGGGTAGAACGTGGCAGGACAATTAAAAAACGCAACAATCATTGCCCATCTGATCGAGAATGATGCTTCCAAGGCATTGGACTTTTACCAGAAGGGATTTGGAGCAGAGATAAAGGGTGTACACAAAACGCCCGACGGAAAAGTAATGCACGCCGAGTTGAGCCTGGGCGGCGCCCGGCTTATGCTGGCTGACGAATTTCCTGGCGCGCGATCGGCCAAATCGCTGGGCGGCAGCCCAGTGGTCCTGAATCTGTACGTTCAGGAAGACGTTGACAGCCTGTTCAAGCAAGCTGTCGATGCCGGAGCCAAGGTGATTATGCCGCTGGCGGACCAGTTCTGGGGCGATCGTTATGGCCAGATCGAAGATCCCTTTGGCCACCGCTGGGCCCTGGGACAGCACGTCGAGGACGTTGCGCCGGAAGAGATGGAGCGGCGGGCCAAGGAGGCCTTCTCCAAGATGGCCGCTCCGGCGCACAAATAAGCCCGGTGGAGAGGGTGACAATCCTACCAACGAAGAAATGGGAAGCCGTCGTCAAGGCGGCTTTTCTAACTAAATATCACAGGAGAACCCATGAGCAATTCACAAGCCACACATCACGATGCCGAACTTATCCTGAAACTTTATGATCTACGCCGTGAGGCGGTCATGCGCGAAGCACGGAGTTTTGTTTTTGGTTTTTGGCCCAAGTCAGTGGATGAAATTCTCGCCTTCACCAACGCCTTCGGCACCAAAGAAAATGCCTACCTTCGCCAGGTGTACGGTTATTGGGAGATGACGGCTGCCTTGGTGGTCCATGGCACCCTGAACGCGCTACTCGTCTTCGATACCTGCCAGGAAATGTACTTCGTGTATGGCAAAATCCAGCCGTTCCTGGCGGAATTCCGGCAGAAGTCGGGAACGCCAGACTTCCTTACCAACCTGCAGAAAGTGGTTGAGGGATCTGCCGAGGGCCGCGAGCGACTGGCACGCGTGCAGAAGCGGCAGGCGGAAATGGCTAAGGCAGCCACCCGATAGCGCAGTCCCAGAATTGATGGATCGGGCCCGTACGGGTAGAGCGGACCTTCAGGTCCGCGACTGCTGCGGCCCAAGCCTTAATGTGGGCGATTTTGGACGGCAGCCTGAAGGCTGGCTCTACCCCCAAATCTGAAACGCGTCGGGCTGTCCTAGCTTAAATATTCGCGGATATAGGGATCGTTGCTGCGCAGCATATCGGCGGCGGTCCCTTCAAATATGATCTGTCCGGCCCGCAGCATCAGGAACCTGGTGTGGAGGTCGCGGACTCCACCGTCGGTGACCGGCACCATCTTGTTCTGCTGCTGGTTGAAATAATGGCTCGCCATGGTGAACGCGTCCTGCAGACGATTGGTCACCAGCAGCGAACTTGTCCCGTATACGTCGCGCTGTTTCACGATGAGCTCGATGATCGTGTTGGAGGTCACCGGATCGAGGCCGCCGGTGGGAGAATCGTAAAGCAGCACTTCTGGCCGGGTGATAATGGCGCGCGCGATGGCCACCCGGCGGCGCATGCCGCCGGAGAGTTCCGACGGGAACAGATTGAACGTGTGCTCCAGTTCCACGAAGCGCAAAGCCTCCAGCACCCGCGCGTGGATTTCATCGGTCAGCCTGCCGGTCTCTTCCATCAGGCGATAGGCTACGTTTTGCTCTACCGTGAAGGAATCGAAGAGCGCACTCTCCTGAAAAACCATTCCAATCTTGCGCCGCAGCGCGAACAGGTCCTGCTCCGGCATCTGCGTGATCTCTTCGCCAAGCACCGTGATGCGCCCGGCGTCAGGCCTCAGTAATCCGAGCGCCAGTTTCAGGATCAGAGTCTTTCCCGTGCCCGCCTCACCCATCACGACCTTGGTCTCACCATGGGGCAATTGAAAGGAAATACCCTCCAGCACCGGGTGATCGAAAGCAATTTCAACGTTCTCAAAGCGAATGACGGGATCAGCCTTGGATATGGCTGTGGGTTGGCGCTGCTCCAGCGGCGGTGCAAGGCTCGACATATCAGTACTGGAAAATCCCCATCAACAGCCGGGTAATGAAAAAATCACTGACCAGGATGAGAACTGACGCGGCAACCACCGCCTGCGTCGTCGCTCGCCCCACGCCTTGCGTGCCGCCCTTGGCAGCTAGGCCGTAGTAACAGCCAATGGTGGAGATGATAAAGCCGAAGATCACGGGTTTGGTTAACCCCATGAACACGTCTCCAAAGCGCAACGCCTGGTAAGCGGTGGTCCAGTACTCATTGGGATCCAGCCCCAACAGCAGGTACGAGATCACGAATCCACCGGTCAGTCCCACCAGGTTGGAGATGATGGCGAGGAAGAATAGCATCGTCATGCTGGCCATGACGCGCGGGGTGACCAGTTTCTTGGATGGATCAACTCCCATGGCGCGCATGGCATCGATCTGCTCGGTCACTTTCATGGAACCCAGTTCGCTGGCCATGCCGCTGGAGTTGCGGCCTGCCACCATCAGTCCGGTGAGCACCGGGCCAAGTTCTCGCACCATTGACAGGGAAACCAGCTTGCCGGTCAGCGACAACGACCCGAACTGCTGCAACGTGCTGGAAGTCTGCAAAGCCAGCACCGCACCCGTGAAGAAACCCGTCAGTACCACAATGGGCAGCGAGCCGACACCGATGGAATCGGCCTGCAACAGGGTGTCGGCAAAGTAGCGAGGATGCCCGAAAATGTTGGCAAGGGAGCGTCCGGCGAGCAGAGAGTAATCCTGCACCGCCGCGACATTTTCCTTGACGATGTCGATCAGTGAGAAAGGCATGCTTTTTCCGGAAAACCGGTACGAACGAAAATATATCAGAGCGGCCTTGACTGACAGGGATTTCGACGCAGATGGGCCCGTTTCCAGGGAAAAACGGCAACCGATACAGGCCAGTCTCGCGCTTGGAAAAGCGAACTCGATTCGACACTTTGCGTACAGCATTCCATTCGTTTACTATCCAAGGCCTAGCGATGGTACGGGCAAGCCAGGAGGCGGCCCTATGGCTTTTCAGGTTGATCGAAGCCCGTTTGATCCGGAATCCGGGTTTGAGTATTACATTTGCTTCAAACCTCCGGCCGAGGTCGAGGGAGATGAGGTCGAGTCGCGGATTTCTATCGAGGCGGCACTTTCTGTCTCGGAGACGGGAGACGTGGCCGATATCAGCTTTATGCTGCCCAAGATGTGCCGCAACGACCACGCCCTTTCCTTCCTGAAACGCGATCCTACGGCCGCCTGCGTGGAAAACCGCGTGTTTATCGCATTGCCGGGCCTCAACGGCGACGCAGTGTTCAACGCTCCAGCGACCCTGGAACTGGACCACGCCGGGCGTATTGTCGCCATCGAAATCAACGGCTGCATCCCCAAGACCAGCACATTTCGACCTGGCCACGCCTAAGACGCTCCTCGCTGTTCGCCATTCGCCATTCGCTTTTCGCCAACCAGCAAATCTGCGACAAGGTGTATCGTCAACCGCGGCTCCACGAAAACGTTTGGATTGGACCTGGCGACGCAATCAGCAGCTAGGGTTTTACGAGTCGCTTTCTGGCGAACAGCGAATAGCGAACAGCGAAAAGCGAGTGGCGAAAAGCGGAAGTCCGGTATGATGTCGGCGTGCATGATGTCACGGCTTTCATTCTGGCGGGCGGGCGCAGCTCACGCATGGGGTCAGACAAGGCGCTGCTCACCATTGACAACCAGACGCTGCTGGAACGCGCCTTGCGCACTGCTGCGCAGGTCGCGAGTAGAGTTTTCATCGTCGGGCCTCGCGACCGCTATGCGCAATACGGCGATGTGGTGGAGGATGTCTTCCTGAATTGCGGCCCGCTTGCCGGCATCCACGCTGCCTTGTGCATTACCAAAACCGACCTTAACCTGATGCTTTCCGTGGATACACCCTTGGTGGGTCCAGAGTTTCTTGCCTGGCTGCTGGAACAGGCACGCGCAAGTAGTGAGCTGATCGTGGTTCCCCAGGCACTCGGCGGCCCGCAACCGCTGGCAGCGGTTTATCATCGCTCTTTGCGAGCGATGGCCGAACAGGCGTTGGAAAAGGGCGATTATAAGATCGGACATTTGTTTCCGCTTGCGCCTGCGCGCTATATCTCTGAAACTGAAATCCGGGCCGCGGGATTCTCGCCCATGCTCTTTCGCAATGTAAATACTTTCGAAGAATACGAAGATCTGTTACAACAAGACACCTTGCGGGTCCGAGGTAACGCCGAGTGAACGAACAGAAGCCCTATATCGAATTCCAGGATGTGCACAAAGCCTTCGGCAGCAATGTCGTGCTCAATGGCGTGAGTTTCAACGTCATGCCTGGCGAGACGGTCTGCATCCTGGGACGCAGCGGAGTGGGGAAATCGGTTTCCCTGCACGAGATTATGGGCTTCCTCAAGCCCGACAAGGGGCGGGTTTGGGTCGCCTACGAAGACATCACCGATTACGGAGAGGAAGACCTGGAGCGCATCCGCAAGAAGGTGACCATGGTGTTTCAGAACGGCGCGCTCTTCGATTCCCTCACGATCGGCGAGAACGTTGCATTTCCACTGCGCGAGCGCGGCGGCTTGCAGGAGGAACAGATTTACCAGATTATCGACGGGCTGCTCGACATGGTGGGAGTACGCGAGTTCCGCGACCTGCTGCCATCGGACCTGTCCACCGGAATGAAACGTTCCGTAGCGATAGCCCGGGCACTGGCTGCGCAGCCTGACGCCGTCCTCTACGATGAGCCGACCACGATGGTCGATCCACTGATGGCACACCTTCTGGGCGACTTGATCAAGAAACTCAAGAAGCAATTAAAGCTCACCAGCATCGTAGTCACCCACGACATGGCCCTGGCCAAGAAGCTGTCGGACCGCCTGCTGTTTCTGCACGAGGCGCGCGCCATTTTCTTTGGGACGTTTGCGGAAATGGCGGACTGCAAGGAACCGATTGTGCAGGAATTCCTGGAACTCGACTCGCTGGACTTCGAGCAGAATTTTGGGGCCCGCCGTCCGACTCACCAACCGCGGATGTAAACCTGCCCGCGGTTCCGGCTTTAAAACCCTTGCGCGACCAACCGCTCTACCGTGAGTGCTCCGCTCTGCTCATCCCGCCTCGTCCATTTCTCCAGGTACTTGGCGACGATATCGGTCTCGATGTTTACCGGATCGCCAGGCTTCAGGGAACCGAGGTTCGTCATCTTCACGGTGTGCGGAATGATGGCAATGGTCAGACGCAAACCTTCCAGCTTGGCCACGGTCAGGCTGATGCCTTCAATGGCGATTGATCCCTTGAACACAACATACTTTTCCAGGTCCTCCGGGATATCGATGAGCAGCCAGAAGTCGTCGGCCTTGGCGATCGGCTCCAGACCCACGAAACGGCCCGTGCCATCCACGTGTCCTTGCACCATGTGACCGCCCATGCGGCCGTCCGCCTTCAGCGGTAACTCCAGGTTGACTAGCGCCCCCTGCGTGATGCGGGAAAGCGAGGTCAGCCTCCAGGTTTCAGCGGCCAGGTCAGCGCAGAAGGTTTGCGGCGTGATATCGAGCGCGGTCAGGCAGACGCCGCTGACGGCCACGCTGTTTCCCTCCTTCAACTCCTTTGCGGTGGCCGGGGCGTTGATGGTGATGCGGTGATTACCGCCCCGTTCGACAATGCTGGAGATGGTTCCGACTTCTTCAACTAGTCCAGTGAACATGATAGTGACCTCGAAATACGGCAATTAGCGCTTAGCACCTAGCTCTTAGCAGGCCATTTTACAGGCCAAGCGGTGAAAGTTCTCTCGCCGTCAAGCCGAAAGCTAAGAGCTAAGAGCTAAGAGCTAAGAGCTAAGAGCTAAGAGCTAAGATTAGAGCTACGTGCTGCCCTCATAAGGATCGCGCAGATAGCCTTCTACGGCAAAATCTTCGCCGAAGCGATGAACCACAACCGATTTCACGTACGCCGCTTCGCTGATGCGACGATATCCCGTGCCCAGCGCAAACGGAATGGAACCCGTGCCCGCCAAGATCTTCGGAGCGTAGTAAAAGAAAATCTTATCCACCACACCGGCTGACAATGCGGCCCAATTCACCATGGCCCCGCCCTCGATGATCAGGCTGGTGATTTCACGCTCGCCCAGGTTGACCAACACCTGTTCCAGATCAGGCCTGCCTGCGATGCTGGGCGAACCGCCGGGAAAGGGAATAGTACCGTCCTCTACGGGGTTACGCATCGGAACCTGCTCGACCACCACACCGCGTGATTCCAGTTCGCGGCGCTTGTTCTCCTCCGCGAAACAACAGAATACGATCACGTCTTCTCGCGCTGTCTTGACCACGCGCGAGTCGAGCGGCAAACGCAAGCGGGAATCGAGGATCACGCGCAGCAGGGCCCTGCGTCGGGCAAGTCCGGTGCGATCGGTAAGCAGCGGATCGTCTGCGATTATCGTGCCCACGCCGACCAGGATGGCATCGTTGGAGTGGCGAAGCTGGTGCACGTGCGCCCGTGCCTCTTCGCTCGTGATCCAGCCGCCGCTCACGGTTAGCGGGCCCAGTTGTCCGGGAGTGGCGATTTCTCCCGGAGGCGGAGCAATCTTTCCATCCAGCGTCATCGCGGTCTTTAGAGTGACAAATGGCGTCTTGCAGCGAACGTATTTCGCGAAGGACTCGTTCAGCTTCCTGGCCTCGGTTTCACCCAGCCCTTCCTGCACTTCTATCCCCGCGTTGCGCAACCTGGCTAATCCCTGGCCGCCTACCAGTGGATTAGGATCGCGCATAGCCATGAAGACGCGCTTCACCCCGGCGGCAATGAGGGCATCCGCGCATGGGCCGGTTCGTCCCACGTGGGAGCAAGGTTCGAGATTCACGTAGACTGTGGCGCCACGAGCGCGGTTCCCGGCCTCTTCCAACGCCAGCAGTTCTGCATGTTTTCGCCCGTCATAAGTGTGAGTGCCCCTGCCAATGACCTTGCCACCTGCGTCAACAATCACCGCGCCGACGCAAGGGTTCGGAGAAGCGAGCGCGATGCCCTTGCGAGCCAATTCCAGCGCTTGCTGCATGAATTGCTCGTCGGTAGATATTTCTCGTAGAGGCACCGGTTTTCTACTCAGTGAAGAACCATGGTTTCAAGTCAGTTTCCGGAATGTAGCGGCATGCTTGTTTGTATATGGCATGCAGCGTACCCGCCGCGAGAGTTTTGTGCAGAGGCACGGCGAGCGTTTGGCGCTCTCCGCTTGGTAAAACCCGTCTTAACTTGGCGTGACTTCCCCGAGTGCTAATAACACGGAAACCAAAGCTGCTTAATCCTTTCAAAACCTCGCGGGCCGACATTTTCCGGAGCCCGGTCATAGGCTCAGGGGCGCCTCGAAAATCACTTGTAGCCGCGGGTGGTTTGACAGTCCCAGGGCAGCCAAGTCTTCTCCCTCGAGAAAAAGCGCAACCACTTCGTTCAGATTGCGAACCACTTCATCCAACGTGGCCCCCTGTGTGACCGCTGCAACTTCCAAGCACTCAGCGGTGAACACGCCGTCATCGGCGTGGACAACGGCGTGAATGACATCGCGCTGTGGTGGATGATCGAGATTCTCTCTTCGTGAGTTCGTTCTGACCATCGAAGATCTATCAGCAGAACTTCCTGTGCTTAGGCCGGCAGTCCGGTATTTGGGCAAAACTTCGTACTGTCCATGCCCCACCCGCTTGAAGTAATCCCACCTGCGCAGATGGTTCTTCGGCGCATTAACGCAGCACCGGCTGACGATGTCAGTGCGAACCGAGTTCTCCTTAAGCCCAGGAAGCGCCCGCACCACCTCATACGGAGTAAAAGTCCAGTCGCCACGCTCAGCTCCAATTCGGTTCGCTGCCGCTAAGACTTCTTCGTGAACGTGCATGCTCATTGAAAGCTCCCGAGATAATTTATTTGATAATCACTTGATTGTCAAATGTAAAGCGGCTATTCAAACAGCGAATCCACGAAATCCTGCGGATTGAAGGGCAGGAGGTCACCAATTTTTTCGCCCACTCCGACGTAACGCACCGGCAAGCCAAGCTCCTTAGAGATGGCCACCACCACACCGCCCTTGGCAGTGCCGTCGAGTTTGGTGAGCACGATCCCGGTGACGCCGGCGGACTGCGTGAACAGACGGGCTTGCTGCAGACCGTTCTGACCGGTGGTGGCGTCCATCACCAGCAAGGTTTCGTGAGGAGCGTTGGCGCTCAGGCGTTCCGCGGTGCGGCGCATTTTCGCCAGCTCGTCCATCAGGCTGGTTTTGGTGTGCAGGCGGCCGGCCGTGTCCACGATGACGTAGTCAATGCTGCGCGCTTTGGCGGCCTGCATGGCGTCAAACAGTACCGCCGCCGGATCGCCGCCCGGCTTGTTCTTAATCACTTCGGTCCCGGTGCGGTCGCCCCAAATCTCGAGCTGCTCAATGGCCGCGGCACGAAAGGTATCTGCTGCCGCCAGCAGCACTGTCTTGCCCTGAGTGCGCAAAGTGTGCGCCAGCTTGCCGATGGTCGTGGTCTTGCCCACGCCGTTGACCCCGACCACCAGGATGACCTCGGGCTCGCCATCAACTTTACGGACCGGCCTTTTGTCGGTGGTATTCAGGATGGCCAGCAGCTCGTCTTTCAACACGCGCTTCAGCTCTTCGACGTTGCCCACCTGCTTGCGATCAATTTTCTCGCGGAGGGCATCCAGCACAGTTGAGGTGGTGGCCGTACCGAGATCGGAAGTCAGGAGCGTCGCCTCGAGATCGTCCAGGGTGTCGCTGTCGATCTCCTTGCGAATTGCGACCACTTCTTCAATGCGCTCGCTCAGGCTCTCGCGCGTACGCGTGACCGCCTCTTTCATGCGCTGGAGGAAGCTAGGTTGTTCTTCGGTGCTGCCAAATAAGGTTTGAATCATGAAGGAATCCGGCGCGACAGTCGCCCCATGTGTGCCGCTGGAGCTAGTTTTGCGCTCCTGGGACAGCGATGTGCCACGAAACTCCATTATAGACAGGCGGGCGCGCTGCCGCTTCGAGGCGCTGGCGCAATCCGGCGCGCTGGATTGCAGGAATCTGACCCGCGGGCAGGCTCATCGAAGAAACATATCTTGTAGAGGAGGCCTCATGGCGAAGTGTGAACACTCAAAGCAAGCGAAGACAGAAGTCGCGCCCAGTGGCGAGGGCTGCAAGGAGTGTCTTGAGACGGGTGAGCGTTGGGTGCAACTGCGCAAATGCCTGGACTGCGGACACGTCGGCTGCTGCGATTCTTCTCCCGGTCAGCACGCCAACAAACACTTCAAAGAGACCGGACACCCCGTGATGCAGGCTTTCAAATCGGGCGATTGGAAGTGGTGTTACGTACACGAGGCGTACGTCTGATTCATCGACCACTCCTTACTGGCCCGGTGTGCACCCGGGTCCCCGAGCCACGCCGACGTTGTGTGGATTGGGGTGGTGCGCCGGGCCACATGTTTGTGTACTCTGTACCTCAACCGTTTTTGCGCTAACTCTGTTCATGACAACCGATGCCATCGTCTAACCGAACCAGTCCCCTGTATCGTTCACCCGCGTGCGTCAAGCTGTGCCTGCTGGTCGCGTTGCTGGCGGCGACGGCCTTCGCGCAAATTCCCTCGCCCTGGGTCGACACCAAGCCGCTGCCCATCGATACCGGCGACGCCGGCCTGAAGGAGATGTTGCGCCGGCTGCACACAACGGCGCGCCTCATGCATACCGTGGCGCATCCTGACGACGAAGACGGCGGCATGCTCACGCTCGAATCCCGCGGACATGGCGTGACCGCGTTGCAGCTTACGCTGAATCGCGGTGAAGGCGGGCAGAACAAAATTGGAAGCAATCTGCTCGACGAGCTCGGTATCGTTCGCACCCTGGAATTGCTTGCGGCTGACCGCTATTACGGAGTGGAACAGCGTTTCACCCGGGTTGCCGATTTCGGATTTTCCAAGACGCCCGACGAGACCTTCCAGATGTGGCACGGCCACGATGTCGCTCTTGGCGACATGGTGCGGGTGATTCGCACCTTCCGGCCTGACGTAATCTGCACTCGTTTTCGTGGCGACAGCCGCGACGGTCACGGCCATCATCAGGCCTCCGGAATCCTGACGCGGGAGGCATTTCGCGCGGCCGCCGATCCGGCGCGCTTTCCCGAGCAGCTTCGCGAAGGACTGCAGCCGTGGCAGGCCAAAAAGCTGTACATGGACAATGTTCGCGGCACCGAAGACTGGACCATTGAGCTGGAGACTTCGCAGGTTGATCCGCTGCTCGGCGAATCCTACGTGCAATTTGCGTGGAAGGGACTGAAGCACCAGCTCTCTCAGGGGGCCGGGGGATGGACCCTCCCCGAAGGCCGCCGCACCAGCTATTACAAGCTGATTGATTCTGTGTTGCCGAACCCACCGGCAAGCGGTGTCCACGAGAAGGATTTCTTCGACGGAATCGACACCACGTTGCCCGGCCTGGCATCGCGGCTGGGCGCCGATAAGGCGAAAGCTGCCTGGCTGGCCCCGCAGCTTGAGGCGATTGCAAAAACAGTGGACGACGCCACGACAGCTGTACAGACAAATGATCAGACGGCCGCTAAGCCTCTCCTGCACGGTTTGAGCCTGACACGGTCGCTGATTGACAAAGTAGAGCAGTCTGATCTGGCGGCTGCCGAAAAGGCCGACTTGCTTGCCTCTTTGCGTAGCAAGCAAGAGCAGTTTGAGCAGGCGGCCGATCTGGCGCTGGGCCTGGATCTCGGCGTTGGTCCGGGCACGCCCGACGGGCGTCCGATGGCGGAAGCGATGCCCACCCCGAATGGCGATGTGCTGGCCGCAGTCATCACGGCAGGGAAGTCGTTCCTGTTGCTGGCCAAGCTGCACAATGGCAGCGCGCTTCCTCTGGATCTGAAGCAGATGACGCTCGACGTTCCCAAGGGCTGGAAAGCTGAACTGTTTATGGATCATGTGCCCAAGCGTGTCGCACCCAGCGATGGATGTGCGCTCACTTTCCGGGTGACGCCGCCGGCGGATGCGCAACTCACCAAGGCTTATTTCCACCGTGACAATCCCGAGACCGATGCCATCTATCAGATCGATAATCCCGAGTATGTGACCCTTGCCTTGCCGCCGCCGCCGGTGGCTGCACACGCGGTTTACAGCCTCAACGGCGAAGAGGGCGAAATTCGCAGCTTCGCCCGTACTCCGGTACACGACGCGCACGGCGAAGCCTGGTCCATGCCGCTGGCCGTGGTGCCGCCCTTCTCCGTGGAAACCGCTCCCAGCACACAGGTCATCGCGGCCGGCTCGAATCCTTCTGCACAGTTGAGTGTGAAGGTGCGCTCAACGGTGGCCCATGCCAACGGCACCGTTCACTCCGAAGTACCGTCAGGGTGGAAGGTGGACCCGCAATCGGCCAGCGTTGAGTTCAGCAAAACCGGCGAACAGTCTGCGGAATTCAAAATTCTGCCGGATGGGGCGAAAGAGTCCCGCTATCAGGTGCGGGCGCTGCTGCATGCCAACAATGCCGATTACAGCGAGGGCTACAGCCTGGTCGCGCGCCCTGATCTTGGTGGCTTCTTCTACTTCCAACCCGCAGTGCAGCGCACCAGTGTCGTGGAAGTAAAGGTGCCGCAGGGCCTGAAAATTGGATATGTCATGGGCGCAGGAGATGACATTTCTACGGTCTTAGGTCAACTTGGCTTCGATGTGACATTGTTGTCGCCCAATGACATTGAACACGGTAACTTGACACGCTTTGGGACGATCGTGCTTGGCATACGGGCCTACGACACTCGCGATGATGTGAAGAAGCACAATCAGCGGCTTCTCGATTATGTGCGCGAAGGCGGCACGCTACTGGTGCAATACAACACCTCCCCAGGCGATTTCAACAGCGGACACTACACTCCATATCCGGCGCAACTTAGCCGCGAGCGCGTGACGGTTGAACAAGCGCCGGTCACCGTTCTCGATCCCCAGAACCCGGTGTTCCATTATCCGAACCAGATTACAGCACGCGATTTTGACGGCTGGGTGCAGGAGCGCGGTTTGTATTTCATGAACCAGTGGGACCCGCAGTTCACGCCGCTCCTGGCGTCGAATGATCCCGGCGAGCCGCCGCAAAAAGGCGGCCTGTTGTTGGCGCAATATGGAAAGGGACATTACCTGTACACCGGATACGCCTTCTTCCGCCAGTTGCCGTTCGGTGTTCCTGGAGCCATCCGTCTCTACGTGAACCTGCTGAGCGTGGGACATGAGCCCAAATAGTCAGCCTGACCAGCCCGAACTGATTCGCGGGATAGGACTGGCCGAGGCAACTACGCTGAACATGATTGACATGATCGGCGTGGGGCCGTTCATCACCATCCCCCTGATCGTGATGGCCGCCGGCGGTCCGCAAGCCATGCTGGGCTGGATATTGGGGGCAATTTTTGCCCTGTGCGACGGCCTGGTGTGGGCCGAGTTGGGCGCCGCCATGCCAGGCGCCGGCGGCTCTTATCGCTACCTGAAGGAAATCTACGGGCCGCGGACTCTCGGGCGGCTGCTGTCGTTCCTTTTCATCTGGCAGCTTTCGTTCAGCGCGCCACTGTCGGTTGCCTCGGGCTGCATCGGACTGTCGCACTATGCCGGGTATCTGTGGCCCGGACTTGACCGTGCCCTCGCGGAACGCACGCTGCATCTCGCTCTGCCAGGATTAGGCGCGCTGGAGGCGCGGGTTGTCCTTATGCCAGGTACGTTCGTTGCGATGGCAACCTGTGCCCTGGTGGTTTTCCTTCTGTATCGGCGCATCACCGCCGTAGCCAAAATCGCCGAACTGCTTTGGGTCGGCGGCGCACTGGCGATGACGTGGATCATCGTCGCCGGATTCGTGCATTTCCGTCCAGCCCTGGCGTTTGATTTCCCACCGGGCGCCTTTCACCTGTCCCACCAGTTTTTTACCGGTTTGGGCGCGGCGATGCTGCTCACTACCTATGACTATTGGGGCTATTACAACGTGTGTTTTCTGGGCGGGGAAGTGAAGGACCCGGGGCGCACGATTCCGCGGGCGCTGATTCTCTCCATACTTGCCGTCGCCGCCCTCTACATTCTCATGAACCTCGCGGTGCTGGGCGTGGTTCCGTGGCGGGAACTGGCGCAGCACGCCGGCGACCAGAGCAACTATGTCATATCCGTGTTCATGCAACGCATTTACGGGAACTGGGCCGGGAGGGTCGTAACCGGGTTGATCATGTGGACCGCCTTCGCTTCAGTGTTTTCGCTGTTGCTTGGCTATTCCCGGGTGCCTTATGCCGCGGCCCTCGACGGCAATTACTTCCGCGCTTTTGCGCGGGTACATCCCCAGCACCGCTTTCCTACGGTTTCGCTGCTGGCCCTGGGCGGCGTTGCCATGCTGTTTTGCCTGTTGCGTCTGGCCGACGTGATTGCCGCCCTGGTGGTCATTCGAATCCTGTTGCAGTTCATCGTGCAGGCGATAGGTTTGATGGTCCTGCGCAAGCGCCAGCCCAACTTGCCGCGGCCCTTTCGCATGTGGCTCTATCCAGTGCCCGCGCTGCTGGCGATCGCAGGATTCCTCTTCATTCTGATAGAGCGAGCAAATTTTCTGCGCGAGATCCGCTACGCGGTGGTGATTCTTATCGTTGGCCTGGGAATATACCTGGTGCGCTCGTGGCGGCGTGACGAGTGGCCTTTCGCGGCCCACCGGGCAGGCGCAGAGGTCGCGGGATGACGGCGACGCAACTGGTCACGGTTTGCCAGCGACTCGCAACATCTGCGTCCGAATCTGGACGCAACCGGCTTACGTTTACCTCGCCGTGCGGTCAGAATGTCGATGGCCACGAGCGGAGCATGGCAGCAACCCGTGGTGCCTCCAGTGGCCCCGCCGGCGAGGGTCGAGGGCGCTGAACCCATGTCGGAACTCGGGTCCATTCCACCCATGCCCATGGCGCCGCCGCAACGGCGCAGCGTGCTTGGTCCTTTGCACGAGCCTCTGTTCCGAACTCTTTGGATCGCAGCCGTCGTCAGCTACACCGGCACCTGGATGCAAAATGTTGGCGCCGGATGGCTGATGACCTCGTTGACCACGTCGCCGCTAATGGTCGGACTGGTGCAGGCGGCCGGCAGCATTGCCGTATTTTTGGTGGTGCTTCCCGCCGGCGCGATCGCAGACGTTGTCGATCGCCGAAAGCTTCTGCTGGTTACGCAGACATGGATGGTGGTGGCCGCCGCGGGACTCGGGGTCCTTACCATCGCGGGCAGAGTGACCCCCTTACTGCTGTTGCTGTTCACGCTGCTGATGGGTTTTGGTGCGGTGCTCAACGACCCGGCGTGGCAGGCCATCACGCCTGAGATCGTCTCTCACCAGAATTTTGCCGCCGGAATTGCGCTGAATTCGGCCGGCTTCAATGTGGCCCGTGCAATTGGCCCCGCGCTCGGCGGCTTGGTAATTGCCGTGGCAGGTTCGGGCATCGCCTTCCTGCTGAACGCGCTCTCGTTCTTTGGCGTCATCTACTTTCTTTATCAATGGAGACGCAAGCCCGGACGCACGTCGATGCGGTTGGGCCACATGTTCACTGTCATGTTCGAGGGGTTTCGACACCTGCGCACCTCGTCGCCCATGAAGGCGGTGCTGGTGCGTAGCGCAGTCTTCAGTATTTCCGCGAGCGCGCTACCGGCGCTGTTGCCGCTGCTGGCGCATCCCTTTGGATCGCAAGGGTACGGGCTGTTGCTGGGCTTCTTTGGGTTGGGCGCGCTGTTGGGCGCCACGGCGTTACCGTTCTTTCGCCTTAGATTTTCTGCGGATGCATTGGTTTCGCTGGCCACCGCACTCTTCGCGTTTGCCACATTCGCAGCAGGCAGATGGCAGACTTTCCCGGTACTGTCTGCGATCATGCTGATTGCCGGCGTCGCATGGATTCAAATCCTGGCGGTGTTGAACGTGTCGGCGCAAACCATGTCGCCCGGCCATATGCGCGCTCGCGCGATTTCGATGTACCTGTTAGTTTTACAAGGTGGATTGGCGGGTGGCGCTGCGCTCTGGGGTGAGACTGCCGAACGCGTGGGCATGGGCCGCTGCTTGTCTTACGCCGCCATCGGCCTAGGGGTGGGGATGTTGGCAAATTTCTGGTTCCGACTCCGTTCCGTCGAAATCCACTCCGAAGCCCTGGCAATGAATTAGAATCGTCAGACGCACTGACGTTACATACACCAAATACAGTGGAGGCTTTCCTGATGAACAAGCAAGTTGCGCTGGGAATATTGTTGCTCGCGCTGGGCCCAATTGGAACTGCGACGGCGGCAAATCCGCAGGCTGCCCCGCAAGCTAAACCCGACGAGAAACGCACCTTTGCGATGGTGCTGGACCGTTCCCTGACCAATGTCGAGAACGAGGTGGTTTCGGCCGCCGACGCCATGCCTGACGACAAATACAATTTCGCACCCACCCAGGGCGAATTCAAGACGGTGCGGACCTTCGCCCAGCAGGTAAAACACATCGCTACCGCCAACTACGCGCTGGGCGCCGGAATCCTCGCGGAAAAACCGCCAATGAATTTAGAAGGTGAAAACGGGCCCGCCAAGATCACCTCGAAGGCAGATATCATGCAGTACCTGAAGGACTCGTTCACCTACCTGCACAAGGCCCTCAACAGCATCGACGAGAACAATGTTCTGGAACAGGTTCCGAGTCCGTTCATCCGGGCCCAACAAGGTCACGCGGCTGGGGCTGGCGTCGGCGCGATAAGCCATCCCTTTGATCACTACGGCCAGATGGTGGTTTACCTGCGTATGAACAACATCATTCCTCCCGCGAGCCGGCCGCAGAAATAGTCTGCTCGATTCCAGTCGTTTCAGAACAAGGCGCGAATGGTCGCGCCTTTTCTATTTCCGCCAGCAACAGATTCGGGTTACGGCAGCACGGCATGTCTGGTCTGCATCCCAATTGCGGGAGGTTAAGGATGTGTTTAATGGCCAAGGCACGCGGGAAGGGAATTCAGGCACGACTACTTATTTTCTGCGTCGTGCTTTTGTGCACTATGCTGGCCTGCGGAGGCGGCTCCAACTCGTCAACGGGCGCAGGTGCCGGTAGCCCGGGCGGTTCGGGAGGTAGCGGGGATCGGGCGGAGGTGGCGGCTCGGGCGGAGGTGGGGGTTCGTCCAGCATTCCGCCGGTGCAGTACTTCGCAATCGTGGTGCTGGAAAACTCCAATTACAGCGACATCGTCGGCAGCCCGAATGCGCCTTACATCAATGGCCTGATCGCGCAGGGAGGCTTGGCCTCCAACTACTATGCCAACGTTCATCCATCGATCGGCAATTACTTTGTCATGACCACGGGAGTGGCCTACAGCACCGACGACAACTTCTCGGGCGTGGTTCCCATCGACAATGTGGTGCGCGAACTGGGGGCGGCGTCGAAGTCGTGGAAGGTTTACGCCCAGAGTCTGCCCAGTCAAGGCTATCTCGGGGGCGACGCCTATCCTTACCTTCGCCGCCACAATCCAATTTCTTATTTCTCCGATGTTCAGCCACCCTCGCAGCTGAACATGAACATTGTTGATTTCTCGCAATTGCCTGCTGACCTTTCCAGCGGCCAGCTCCCCGCATATTCCTTCCTGGTTCCCGATGCTGAGCATGATGCTCACGACTGTCCGGGTGGCGGGTCCAACTGCGATATCGGAACCAGAGTGGCGGAGGCTGACACCTGGCTGTCCAATAACATCCCGCAGTTGTTGGCAAACCCACAGTTCCAACAGAGCGGCATTTTGGTTATAACCACAGACGAATCTCGCAACGACGACACCAATGGCGGTGGACGAGTTGCCACCGTGATCGTCGGAACCGGGGTGAAAGCAGGCTACGTCGGCACGGTCTTGTACGACCACCGCAGCTTGTTGGGATTGAGCATGACTGCGCTTGGAAGCAAGATTCCCAACGGTGCGGGCCTGGCAAACCAGATGACGGAATTTTTCCAGTGAGTGGCAAACAGGGAAGAGCCGCCTCAGGTACTAAGGTTCATCCGGCGTTCACCTGAGGCCGCAGCCGCAATTTCTTCACTACTATGTAAGTAAGCACCAAGCTTCGAGGTCGCGTTATTTTGAGGTCGGTATTTTTTCAGTTCGTTTTTGCCTTCGTCCTGATACACCCACTCACTGCGCAAATCACTTCTCCCGCTCAGCATGACGGTACGGCCAACCTGCCGAACCAGACCGCCACGTCCCAATCCAAACATTCGGTATCTTCGGCCCAGCAAAACAGTCGTCAGAAGTTTGTCGAAGACGTAGTCCACTCTGCGGTCGCCTTACCGCAGCCCGACCCCCAAGATCGGCTGCGCGTTCTTTATGCAGCCGCCAACGTCATCTCGCCGATCGATCACAAGTTGGCGCAGCAATTCGCGCAAGAAGGAACGCGCATCGAGACGGAGCTCGTAACCCAGGGGCAAAAACCATCGGTTTCCATGCTGGCGGGCGGACATGTGGACTGCGCCTCAGCGGTAACGTTTGTACAGACCATTCCTCCCGCAGCGGTGCTCGACGCTGAGCAATCGTTGTTGGGAGCCATCACCATGTGCCCGAAACAGGTGCAGGAGCCGGCCAAGCGCAAACTGGAGGCCGGGGTGCAGCAGAGGACCGTGGCAGCGCGCCCAATCCTGGCGTTAATGGACGCTGAAGGCGCCAAGTCGGCATGGTCGCAGGCGATGTTCACCAAGGCATTTGCCTCGTTGCCCGCAGATGCGCCGGCGTCGGCCAAAGAAGCCCCCAATTACGGTGCTCTGTTTGCCCGCGCAGCTCCAGAGATGGAACTGGACCCGGTAAAGGACGCCGGCCTTAAGTTTCTGCTCTGGCTGGCGACGGTCCCGGACTCTCCGCAGCGTAATGTGGCCATCAATATGGTCACTGGTGCATTGCGCAACCGTCTTGGCAAGGACCGCTATGCCGAATTGTTGCGCTCCGACATTGTGGTTCAGCAGACAGCGAACAGTGCCGGCAAGGACATCATGATTCCTCCTCCCGAAGAGGAGTCGGTTTCGGTGCTTAAGGCATTGGAGAACCACAGCGACCGCACCGAGGAGTTGCAGTCCATGTCACCGTCGTTGCGGGCGCGCGAAGCTGCGGCCAGCGGCTTTGCCAGCGGCACGTCAGGCGACCGCAAACGTGCCGACCACTATTTCGATATCGCGTTTTCTTCACTCGATGAGGTCTGGTCTAGGCGAGCGGCGCTGAAGGCCAGCGCGCCGGCGATTGTGGAAGAGGTGAGCGAGGCAGCAGCCCAGGTCGATCCAGTGGAGGCGTTGCAGCGCTCGCAAAGATTGCAGGACCCATCCGCGGAAGCCATCAGCATGATTGCAGTGGCGAGGGTGGTTGCAGGGCAGCCTTAGTGTCTATTCCGCATCACCAGGATAGTCCCGCCATACGTTAGGATGAGATACGCCAAGCCAAGGCTTATCTCGCATGCATATACCTGACGGCTACCTGAGTCCATCCACCTGCGCGGTGTTGTACGCGGCTGCGATCGCGGGATGGTACTCGTCACTGAAGCGATTGAAACGCATGCTGCTCAGTCGCGTGATTCCGCTGATCTCAGTCTTTGCGGCGTTTTCCTTCGTGGTGATGATGTTCAACCTGCCGCTGCCCGGTGGCACCACCGGCCACGCATTGGGAGTTACCATCTCCGTCATCGTACTGGGCCCGACAGGGGCCATTCTCGCCATCTCCATCGCACTGGCCATTCAGGCCCTGTTCTTCGGCGATGGTGGCATCAGTACGCTTGGAGCCAACTGCTTCAACATGGCGATTGTGGCCTCGCTGGTGGCGTATGCAAGCTACCGGTTGATTGCCGCCGGCGCCGCCATCACGTCCAAGCGAAGAGTCGTAGCTGCCGCCATCGCCGGATACCTGGCCGTCAATGCCGCGGCCCTGATCGCGGCCATCGAGTTTGGTATTCAACCCGCGCTCTTTCACGATGCCAGAGGAATGCCGCTGTATGCGCCTTATCCGCTGAGCATCGCCGTGCCCGCCATGATGATCGGCCACCTCACCTTGGCAGGGGTGGCCGAGGCGGCAATCTCTGCCGGACTTGTCGCTTATTTGCAAGCGGCCGACCCAGGTCTTTTGCGCAACACGGCGGGACTGCCGCCAAGCACGGAAGCAGCATCCGCAATGTCGCCTGCCCCCACAATGTCGCTGCGAAGGCTATGGGTAGCGGTCGCTCTCCTGATGGTCCTCACTCCCCTTGGAATCCTGGCGGCGGGAAAAGCCTGGGGGGAGTGGTCTCCCTCCGAGCTTGCTGCGCAGAGTGCGCGACAATCTGCCTCGGCGGCTGGCAATTCTATCAGGCCGTCGGCGCCTCCTGCCGGAATGCAGCAGCTCGCCAAGCTCTGGACGGCACCTTTTCCGGCCTACGCGCCCGCCTTCGTTAAGAGCGCGCGCTTCGGCTATCTTCTTTCCGCCATGTTCGCCGTCGGGCTTTTACTGCTGGTTTCTTTGGTCGCCCAGCATTGGGCCCAGCGACGGCGGGAAGTGGGGCATTCCTGATGAACTGGGGCGGATTCCTTGCTTCCACAATGATCGGCTTCACGCGAGCGCTGGCGCATGCTATGGAGTCTGAAAAGATTGCCCGCCAAGCCGGACTGCTACAGTCGCTCGACCCGCGGGTCCGCGTCATCGGGCTGTTCACCATGGTCCTGGCAGTCATGCTTTCACGAAGAATTATCGTGATTGGCGCCCTGTTCGTCGTCGCGGTGATTATCGCCATCCTGTCGAAGGTCAGTGTTGGCATGCTGGTAAAGCGCGTCTGGCTCGTTGTCCTGGGCTTCACGGGAGTGATTGCGCTGCCTGCGATCTTTATTACTCGGGGAGATCCAGTTGCGGCTTTTGCGGGCGGGCCACTCCACATTACGGTGCAAGGCGTGCAAACGGCTACGCTGCTGCTGGCCCGGGTGGAAACGGCGGTGACGTTCACGTCTTTGCTGGTGCTGTGCACCCCATGGACGCATCTGCTGAAAGCGCTGCGTGCGTTTCGGCTGCCTCAAGAGGCGATCATGATGCTGGCGATGACGCATCGCTATATCTTCCTTCTGGTGGAAACGGCGGGGCAGATGTTTGAATCGCGCCAGAGCCGCACGGTGGGCGTGGTGAAGGGCGCCACAGCGCGCGGCATTGCGGCCAGGAGTGCCGGCGTCCTGCTGAGCAAGAGCATCGCTCTGAGCAACGAGGTGTACCTTGCCATGCAGTCGCGGGGATTCCGCGGAGAGATTCGAATCCTGTCGGAGTTCCACATGCGTTCCTGGGACTATCTCGGATTGGCGGCGTTCCTCACCGTGGCCAGCCTGGCAGCGTGGATAGGAAGGTAACTCGCTATGCCGCCGGTCTTCGAGTTGCGCGACGTGTACTTCGAATATGACGGGGTCCCAGCACTTCAGGGGCTTTCAGTCGAGGTCACGGAAGGAGAAAGCGTTGCGCTGGTAGGCGCGAACGGCTCAGGCAAGTCCACGCTCTTAAGAATTCTTGACGCGCTGTATTTTCCATCGCGCGGCCAGGTTAGTTTCCGTGGCCAGTCCCTTACGCCGGAAGCGCTGCACCAAGAGCAGTTCGCCCTCTCGTTTCGCAGAAGAGTGGCGCTTGTCTTCCAGAATCCGGATGTGCAACTGTTTAATCCGACCGTGTTCGACGAGGTCGCATTTGGTCCGCTGCAAATGCAATGGTCGAAGGCAGAGGTGCTGGCGAGGGTCGGTGCAACCATGGAGCTCATGGGCATCGCGCATCTGCGCGACCGGCCACCCTACCGTCTGTCGGGCGGGGAAAAGAAACGGGTAGCGCTGGCCTCCGTGATCGTGCTCGATCCCAACGTCCTTCTGCTGGATGAACCGACTTCCACGCTCGATCCACGCAGTCAAAGCCAGGTCATTGATCTGATTCAGGAGTGGAAAGGCTCGTCCAAGACAGTCATCACGGCGACCCATCAACTGGAAATTGTGGACGACATTGCCGGCCGTGTGCTTGTGCTGGAGGAGGGAAGAGTAGGCGCCACCGGCACGCCGGGCGAGATTTTGGCGAACTACGAGTTGTTGCTGCGGGCCAATCTGGTGCATGCCCACCGGCATTCGCATGGGACCATTACGCACACCCATCCGCATCTGCATTCTCACTCCAAACACGAGCACGAACATTAGGGCGCCGTGATGGCCCCAATCCTTCGTAGGAAATCGCGACTCGCCGTTAGTCCTTCAGATGGGACAGCATTTCTTTAAATTGCGCGGTCCCTGAACAACGCAACAGTTCATACATCATCATCTCGGTGGATGAGATGACCGCCCCCGCCGCGCGCATTCGATCAAGGCCAACGCGCCAGTTCCATTCCGAGCGAGAGCTGACGGCATCGGAGGCAACGTGCACCAGGTATCCGTCGTTGAGCGCACCCAGCGCTGTCTGCATGACGCAGATATGCGTCTCCATGCCGCACAGGAGGACTGTGTTGCGATTGCCGGGAAGGGCCTTGAGTCCGGCGCGGAACAGATCGCTACCGAAGCAGCCGAACTCGAGCTTGTCGATGGCTGTGACGTCGGGCAGCAGGGAACTGACTTCCGGGATGGTTGCGCCCAGGCCCTTGCTGTATTGCGTCGTCATCATGATCGGAATGGACAGAATCTTTGCCAGGCGCACCAGTAGTTGCGAGTTCCTGACCAGCATTTCCTTATTGAAGATCGGAGGCAGCAACTTCTGCTGGATATCGACGACGATCAGGGCGCACTGCTCGGCCTCAAGCGGGCGGCGCGCGACTTCGGTTGAGTCAGTCGAGAATGCGACAGTGCCCATCACCGATGACATAGGTTTCCTCCGCGATATGGACTGCTGTTCATTCTAGCGTGTTGTCTGTCGCCGGCGGTTAAGCGAGACGGGAATCTGGCGGCTGCGTGCATGGGCTGCAAGGTTGACGCTCTATTCACGCAACCAATACAATCGAGTAGCGCTTGCTGCGTCGAAGCGCTTCATTGCTGCTGCATCACTGCCCCCTCGTTCAATGGTAGGACAGCTGACTCTGGATCAGCATATCGGGGTTCGAATCCCTGGGGGGCAGCCAGACCTTTTCAATAGCTTCCACCTTTCTCTTTCTACGTCATTGTTAGGCGCTTGCGCCTACTGAGGGACTCCGCGCGAACGAGCAATTCTGACCAGCTTTTGTAGTCTCATCGCCGGATACTGGTCAATGACGTAAGAGTCTACTGCTCTCAAGCACAATTGCACCGAACTTTAACGGTTCCGAGACACGTAGACCTAAAGGAGTTCTCCATGAATCTGAATTTAATGGATCCCAAATTGATTGCTGTGGCAGTCGCAGTGGTTTTGTTGATCGCGGTTGCCGTTGCGCTGTACGTTCGAAAACGCAAACAAACCACAGCAGGATTGCGCGATCGCTTCGGGCCAGAGTACGACCGCGCAGTTAAACAACATGGCTCTGAACGCAAGGCGGAAGCCAAGCTGGCAGATCGCGAAACACGGGTTGAAAAGCTGAATATCCGCGAGCTTGACTTTGCGGAGCGTGATCGTTATCTCGCCCAATGGCAGACGGTGCAGTCCCGCTTTGTCGATTATCCGAAGGGTGCGGTGACGGAAGCGGACGAGTTGGTGTGTTCGCTGATGCAGACGCGCGGCTATCCGGTCGCTGATTTTGATCAGCGTGCGGCGGATATTTCCGTTGACCATCCCCGAGTCGTGGAAAATTACCGCTCGGCGCACGCCGTCGCAGTGCACCTTGGCACAGGCGAAGCCAGCACCGAAGATCTGCGAACCGCGATGATCCACTATCGCTCACTCTTTGATGAGTTGGTAGAGGTGCAAAAACCTGGCGACAAGAAAGTGGCGTAACCCACAGTCGATGCTACCCAGCAATAGGCGTCAATTGAAACCCACTACGGAGCAGAGGAGAAAGTTCATGATGAAACCGAGCACGGACGACAGAACAACTGGCAAGCTCCACGAGGTCAAAGGAACAGTCAAGGAGACGATCGGCGAACTTACCAAGAACCCTGACCTGGAAGCTGATGGCAGGGCCGAAAAGAATGCCGGCAAAGTTCAAAACTGGATCGGCAAGGTTGAAAAGGCTGTCGGAGAATAAGCGAATCAACATCGAACTTGGTGACGAGAGGGGTCAAGACACAATGGCACAATCAATCTTGGAACAAACCGGCGAGCAAATTACCGAAACAGCGCGCGAAGCTTCTCGGGCGGCATCCGCTGTTGCGGATGCACTTGAGGATGGCGTAGGAGCTGCGCGGCGTGTCGCAAAACAAGGCGGTGACGCCGCTGAAGAGCTGCTTGACGACACCAAAAAACGATTGCAGCGACATCCCACTGAAACAATTGTGGTGACGTTCGCAGTAGGCATGGCGGCTGGAATAGGGATCGGTTGGATTATGAGGCGAAGGTAGCACTCGCATTGTCTAGGCTGAGAAACCAACCAGGCGGTAAGGTGCGCAGGCGATAGGTTGCAGCCGCCAGATTCAGAGGTTCGGATCGCAATCCCCAACGGTGGCAATTTGATGATTTCGCTTTTCATCGCCATTCCAGGATGGAAACTTCTCCGCAGCCTGGGAGGAGTTGGACTGCTAATACTGGGGGTTGTAGACAGCTCAGTGATTCCCACGTTCGGCAGCCTGGATGCGCTTACCGCAATCCTGGCAGTTAAGAATCACGAACTTTGGCCGTACTATGCCGCTGCTAGTACGGCAGGTTCGTTGATCGGCGCTTACATAACTTATCGAGTGTCAGCCAAGGCAGGCGAGGCCTGGCTGGAAAAGCGTATTGGAAAAAGACGCTCTCGACAGGTCCAAGGCCTGCTTGAACGCTGGGGATTCGCAGCCGTGTTCGTTTCGTGCATTGCGCCGCCCCCATTTCCTACCTCGCCATTTTTTATCGGAGCGGGTGCACTTCGATACCCGCAGGGTAGGTTCGTTTCAGCAGTGATCGCCGGACGGGCTCTCCGCTACACAGCGATCGGATTCCTGGCCGCAAAGTACAGCCATTCAATACTACGGTTCCTGCGGCATCCGCGAGGTTTTGAAGCAAATGCTAAGTTGATCGGCCTCACATTGGCTGGCTTCGCGATCATAGTCCTGTCCATTTTCTTGTGGCGGCAGTCCAGGAGCTATTTCCAGCGAACCAAAACAGAAGCCGTAGTGATAGCAAAGTGAGACGAAGCTAGTCTGATCTGGGCACGAAGTTCTGATTGTGAGCATACGAGTACCCGCACAGCATCGTGAAACAGAAAGGCAGAACGAATGGAACACTGGGGAATTTACGTCGCTTACGGATGGCTGGCTACGATTGTCTGGGCCTTCGCGGACGCTGTGCAGGCCGTCCGGAAAGGACCGCAGCTTGAGGCCGAGTCGTCTGAGCCATTTACCCACGGTTAGCGACGACGCGCATTTCAGAGTTACGGATGCTGCGGCAGGCATGCCCCTTCTGCACGTTTCAGAATTGACAAAGCGACTTTAATTCACGAGGTGGCTGCACATGGGCAGTGAACAATCGGAGCAACGCGAGCAAAGGCGGCAGGAGATAAAGTTGGAAATGCAAAGGCTAGCTGCTGACAGCAAGAGCCATTCGTCCTAAACATCTCTCCACACTATCTATAAGAGCGGCGTGCCCCGTTCTAGGCCATCGTTTGGCCTAGGCGGGGAATTGTGCGCCGACTATCCGCAATTATTACTGTGGCGGTTGGGGCGTGACTGTGGTGGTCGAGGTGGTGTCCTTCTTCACCGTGGGCGGCGGCGCGGTTGTGGTGGTCGTGGTATCGGTGACCTTCGGCTGAGGCGTGACTGTAGTTGTCGTCGTATCGGTGTGCTTCACCTCTGGGTCGGCCGGCGTAACCGTCGTATCAGTGGTCTGAGTGGTCTGGGCCGGCATCGGTGTCTGGTCCTGTGAAGACTTGGTGGTGGTACTCTGCGTCGGAGCGCCAGATGGATTCTGGGTCGTCGTGGTGGTAGTGGATTGTGTCGCGCTCTGTGCCATTACCGGCAGGGACAGGGCTAGCACGATGAGCGACGCCAGGATGACAGCAAATAGATTCTTGGATTTCATTCGATTCTCCTTTGTTTCCGCGGTCGAATATTATGGTATGGGCTCTGCTGCCACTAGTCTGTGCACAATTGCTCGCTGTCCCGGCCATTGTCAAGTTTCGAGGTTCGAGTGGGAATTGGAAGGATCTGGGTGCTCGTTCGATGCCATCCTTAAGAATCCCTAGGTGCAGCTAGACTTTTCGTCATCCCATCCACATGAAAATGACATCCAATTACGTTGGCTAAACTGGAGTCTTTTCAAGAGGGAGTGTGGGGACTGATGACTTTCTCCCGCCGGAATTTCCTGAAAATGACGGGCATAGTGGCCGGCAGCACTCTGGTTCCTGCAATAGCCGCTCACACTAGCTCCTCAGGACAAACCAACTCCACACCACCCACAGAAAGTGCCGCCGATTACACCATCAAGATTGGCGCAAGCCCAATCGAAATTGCGCCCAGGCGCATCATCTCCACCACAACCTATAACGGCCAATTCCCCGGACCGTTGCTGCGGTTTAAGGAGGGGCGGCAGGTCACGGTCGATATCTACAACCAAACCGACACGCCGGAGCAACTGCACTGGCATGGACAGATGGTCCCGGTAAACGTAGACGGCGC
Organism: uncultured Acidobacteriaceae bacterium; assembly: GCA_963728805.1. Taxonomy (GTDB): domain Bacteria; phylum Acidobacteriota; class Terriglobia; order Terriglobales; family Acidobacteriaceae; genus Bog-257. The sequence continues at coordinate 3,702 of CAVSLE010000006.1, read as the reverse complement.
GGCCGAGGAAGGCACGCCTTACATCCCCGCGCATGGCAACCGCCGAATCGTATTCACTCCCCGGCCGGCAGGCCTGCGTTTCTACCACACCCACAATCGCGCGGGCGCGAATCTGTCTGCAGGTCAGTACAGCGGCGAAGTTGGTCCGGTGTACATCGAGCCCGCACACGAGCCCGGAAACTATGACCGCGAGGTCTTTCTGGTGCTGAAGGAGTTCGAGCCGACCTTCAGTCGTGGCGGAGATATGGCCATGGACTTTCTTTCTCCGGCAACTCGAGTGAAGGCCCTCGAACAGCAAGGCGAGTCGGCGATGAAAGCCTCGCTGGCGAAAGGCATGCCAAAGGGATACGAAGTCGGGTATGGCTCGTTCACCATCAATGGCCGCATGTTGGGCCACGGAGAACCGGTCCGCGTAAAGCATGGCGAGCGGGTCCTCTTTCACGTGTTAAACGGGAGCGCCACAGAGATTCGCAGTCTGGCATTGCCGGGCCACACTTTCACGGTAGTCGCGTTGGACGGCAATCCGGTGCCGAATCCCGCGACTGTTCCAGTGCTCTGGTTGGGCACGGCGGAGCGCGTCTCTGCCATGGTGGAAATGAAACATCCGGGAGTCTGGATTATGGGGGACCTGGCAGACGATGACCGGCGCCACGGCATGGGAATCGTCGTAGAGTACAGCGGACATGCCGGCAAAGCGCAGTGGATTGCTCCACCGCATTCCCGCTGGAATTACACCCACTTCGCCAAGCCGGGCGTCACCGCCATGCCGCCGGACGAAACTTTCGAGATGATCTTCGCCAAGGACAACGCCGCCGAGGAGGGTTTCAATCGCTGGACCATCAATGGAGTCGCCTATCCCATGTCCAACGAAATGGCGCCGGCCGCGTTTCATTTAAGACAAGGCAAGCGCTATCGAATTCGTATGCGCAATGCCAGTGATGACATTCACCCGGTCCACCTGCATCGCCATAGTTTCGAGTTGACCGCCCTGGCTGGGAATCCGACTGCGGGAATCATGAAAGATGTGGTCATGCTGGGAGGGTATCAAGAGGTTACGGTGGATTTTGTTGCTGACAATCCGGGGCTGACTCTATTTCACTGCCATCAGCAACTGCATATGGATTTTGGTTTCATGACGTTGTTCGATTATGTATGAGACAGAATTATCCGTCTTTTCCGATCCACCACAGCACTCTTCCGATCACGCGCCAGCCTTTATCGCGCTTTAGAACAACCGGCAGGTACTGCGCACTCTGCGAAACCAGGGCTTCGTCGCCACCAACTATTTTTAACCAGGAGACCGTGATCCCTTTTTCGGGGTGCCAGGCCACTACCATTTTGTCCACCAGTTTGGGACTGTCTGTTTGTGAGGTGTCGACCACAATGATGTAGCCGTCGCAGAGGACGGGAGCCATGGAATCGCCGCGTACTCGCAGGCAACTGGTGAAGGCAGGATTGGGCGCCCAATCGCTGGGTGCGGCGATCAGCCCTTGGGCCGGTACGTCCTCGAAGTCAAGCCGCTTGTCGCCTTCCAGCCCATAGGTCGCGGCTTTCAAAGGCAATAACGGGATGGCATGCAGTTGAGGCTTGCTGAACAGGCGTTCGCCACTGCCGGCGTGGACCACCTGCAATTCTGGTTGCTTGTTGTGACGGATATCCAGGCGAACCGCCGGCAAAACTCGCATGAACTCGCCGCTGTAGAGACCGGCGCGCTCCCAGAAGTACCAGCAACTGGGCTCTCCGGCAATATTGCCCAGCTGGATATAGAGGTTAGGGGAGGGCTGCTCATTCCCGCTTTCCCAGCGGGTAACCTCTTCCTGGGAGACGCCCAGTTCCTTCGCCAATACGGCGCGGCTGTGTTTCAGATGCAGGCGAAGAGCCTTGATTCTCTTCGCCGAGTCCGACTCTACGTGGGTACCGCCGCGCTGCATCGCTACGCCTATTTCGAGCATCATATCACGCTTTGTCTGATACCGGACAAAGGCACGCGGTTGTCCAAGAGCGTACAATTAACTTACATCTCCATACGCACGTCCTCCGGCAATGGGGCTGGTTCATTTGCGCATCCTGATGCGGCGTTTCGACGCCCGTGAAGGAGCAGTTATGAACCCGCCTAAACAGGCCTACAGGAATCGTGTCTTGGCGGCCTTACCCAAGGCCGAAATCAACCGCCTCAAACCTCATCTCTCTCTAGTGGCTATGGAACAAGAGGAAACTCTGCTGGACGGAAAGGCCGGCCATGCCTACTTTGTGGAGCAGGGTATTGCATCGGTGGTGGTGACGGTTAACAACGGAAACACCGTCGAGGTCGGAATCATCGGAATTGACGGGGTGGTTGGCGTTCCCATTCTGCTCGGAACCGGAACAGCTCCCGGCAGGACCTTCGTTCAAATCGCGGGTTCGGCCTATCGTATCAAGGCGGAAGTTCTGAAAGACGAGTTTGACCGGCCCGGCGAGCTGCGTAATCACCTGCAACGATATATGCAGGCCTTCATGGTGCAAACAGCGCAAACCGCCGCCTGCAACCGCCTGCACAATATTGAGGAGCGGCTGGCCCGTTGGCTGTTGAGCTGCCGCGATCGCACCGATTCAGACCAACTGCGCTTGACCCACGATTTTCTCGGACAAATGCTGGGCGCACCCCGCACTACAGTGACGCTGGCGGCAGGACTTCTTCATCGCGCCGGCCTGATCAACTATTCACGAGGAATTGTGACCATCCAGGACCGAGCCAGGCTGGAAGAAACTGCCTGCGAGTGCTACCGGGTTGTGCGGGATGAGTTCAAACGGCTTTCGTTGCTTTAGGTCTGTTATCAGACAGACAGCGGCCACCCTCTCGGCCTAGCCTTAATCCACTGGCCCCGGGGTATTAATCATGTTGCAGTCCCAACCGGTGCATGCAGGGTTTTCTACCCATACGGCGAAGAACGGTGACGCCAGGCGCATTTTGTCGGTTGATGATGAGCCTGGAATTCTTTTCACGCGGCAAAAACTTCTGCAAAACGCGGGCTATGAGGTACTAAGCGCAGCCGACGGCGAGCAGGCCTTGCACTTTTTCGCTACGAATGATGTGGACCTGGTCTTGTTGGATTTCTTGATGCCGGGAATGGACGGAGGTGTCATCGCCCAAGCAATGAAAGTTCAAAAGCCACTGGTGCCGGTCATCATCGTTTCAGCCAGTCCAGTTGAGGAGCAGACTCTAACCTGTGTGGACTGTTTCATCCGAAAGGGAGAAGGCCCGGCGTTTCTTTTGGACAAGATCAGGCAGCTACTGGCGCCCCTCCCGGCGGCGGAATTGTAGAACAGTATTTGGCAAAGACGGACGAGTCGCAACGTGTTATTGCGGAGCGCCTGACCGCGAACGGTAGCTTTGTCCGATCCAGTCTGAGTTAGCGTGTGACCGCAGCTACCGACGAAGGAAGCTGGTTTACCACCAGCCAATACAAGCCCACTGCCTCACCATCTTCCGGAACTGCTTCAAAATTCACCGGCTCTTGGATGTAGCTGTTGACGCCGGTGAGATAGCTCTTGAGCATGTCCTCGTCCTGCTTGGACGAAGTCAGGATCACCACCGGGATCATCTTGGTGGCAGGATTTCCTTTGACCTGGCGCAGCACCTCGTGTCCGTCCACTTTGGGCAGCTTCAAATCCAACAGGATCAACCTGGGCATCACCCCGTCGCCATCGTTGACAGCAGCCTCG
>CAVSLE010000005.1:0-31709 GCA_963728805.1 uncultured Acidobacteriaceae bacterium | reverse complement strand
AGCTGACGGCTGAAGCCTACTTCATCACTTGCATGCGCGACCAGTCATAGCCGAAGTGTTTGACGCAGTCTAGACACACGACGTAAGGCGCCGACGCATTGCTGGAGACGCTCTCCCATTCACTCTGACTGGAGCTACGCCGGCTGGAGGCAGCCGAGAACGGTTTCGAAAGATTGCTATGGCGACAATGTACGGCGAGCAACTGCAGCACTCTTTCCCACATCGGAGTGCACCTTCTTTCGAGAGACATCGCGAGCGGCGGCAGGTGCCACCGCCCGCAACTCTGAGACTCTCTCTCCGGGATGCGGCTGCGTCAAGAAGAGGAACACCTTAGATCATCTTAGGTAACCGGTTTTGGACCTACAGCCGGGCCCCGGAGTGATTTACACCCGGGCCGCTGCCGCCGCTGCTGCTGCGGTCTCGCCCGGGGTGGTCGTGCTGGTCTCCTTGGCTTCGCCATTGGCTTTCTGGCCGGGCTTGCGAATGTCGATGCCACCCTTAAAGTAAGCGCCATCTTCAATGCTGATGCGCTGGGCGACTACATCTCCGGTGAGCGAGCCTTCGCCGCGGATGTCCACGCGATCGCTGGCGGTCATGTTGCCGCGGACTTTGCCCAGCACCACGATCTCGCGCGCCGAAATGTTGGCGGCTACGACGCCGTTGCGACCTACGGTAACGCGATTGCCCGGCAGGTTGATCGACCCCTCCACCCGCCCGTCAATATAAAGCGACTCCGACCCGGAGACCTCTCCCTTAATGACCAGCGACTTTCCCAGCGTGGCCTGTTCCTGGGTGTTGATTGGAGGGCTGGCTGGACGCGGCACGCTCGGCGTCTCGGGGACGGCCGGAGTGTAGCTGCGTTGCGGTTCGGGGCTAGGAGTAGGAGCTGAAGATGGAGTGTTGGTAGGTTTCCACATAATCGGTAAACGAATCCTTTCTAAAGTTGCAAGTGCTTGGAAAGGCACTTGGGTGGGGCCGAGTCGTTTTGGTGGGGCGGCCAAAAGCCCCACCCTTGTGCGATGTGATTATTGCTACCATACAGCGAGTTCTTGTGTTGAGGGAATATGCTTGGGCAATTTTTCGGGGCTGCTCAGTGCATCATTGGTTAATGGCCTAAGGGAAAAGGACTAGCAAACACGCCTTGACGGCAGGCGCGTGGAGGAATGCGGGCAGATTTTCTATGCTGACGGATCACGCCATCCAGAGCCACATCGAACGCCAACCGCACCGCTCGGCGGGGTTCAAGCAGCTTGTCCGCGAAATAGGCCTGCGGGGAGACGAACGGCGGCAGCTAGCCGATCGTTTGCAGGCACTGGTGAAGGGCGGCCGGCTGATCGAAACCGGACGCGACCGCTACACCCTCGCGGAGCATGCCGCCGCTCATCAAAACCTGATCGCGGGACGCCTGACCATGCATCGTGACGGCTACGGGTTCGTCATCCCGAACCCTGGCCAGCGTAGCAGCTTCACCGGCGACATCTACATCAGCCCGCAGGCCATCGGTTCGGCCATGCATGGCGACCAGGTGCTGGTGGAGATGGGCCGCAAGCGCGACGATGGCCGCGCTGAGGGGCGCATCCTGCGCGTGCTGACGCGAGAATAATCCCACCGTAGTGGGCACCTTTCACTACGGACCCCCGTCAGAACTACGTGACCCCCATCGACGAGAAGGTCACCAAGCACATCGTCATTCCACGCGGAATGGAGTGGCCCGCCAGCCAGACCGAAGATGAATCCCCAGTTGGGTCTCATGGCCGAACCGGAGCCATGCCGGCAAAGCAATTGAAGTCGCATCGCAAGGCGCATGCGGATGCAGATCGCGTCCTCGGCGAAGAGGCGCACCGCCGTGAGTGGGACGATCTCGAAGGCCTGGTGGTGGATGTTGAGATTACCGATTGGCCGTCGCAGGCCGAGGACCCGCGCGGCCGCGTAATTGAGATTCTTGGCTACGAAGACGACTTCGGCGTGGACGTTGAGATCATCATCCGCAAGTATCACCTGCCGCATCGATTTCCGGCGGAAGTTTTGCAGGAGGCGCAGCAGTTCGACCCAAATATCCCGCCGAGAGAGCTGCGCCATCGGCGAGACTATCGCGCCTTGCCCATCGTCACCATCGACGGCGAGACCGCGCGCGACTTCGACGATGCGGTGACCGTCAGCCGTCTGGAAAACGGCCACTTCGAGCTGCAGGTGCACATCGCGGATGTGGCGCACGATGTCCACGAGAGCTCAGCCATCGATCTGGAAGCACGGCTGCGTGGGACTTCCGTCTATTTCCCCGACCGCGCGGCGCCCATGTTACCCATGGAGCTTTCCACTGACCTGTGCAGCCTGCGACCGCAAGTTGACCGCCTGGTGCTGTCCTGCGTCATGGAAATGGACGCCCATGGCGACATTGCCGGCTACACCCTGAATGAGGCGTCATCCGCTCGGCGGAGCGCATGACCTACACCAACGTGAACCTCATTCTCGAAGGAGACGCCGCCTTGCGGCAGCGTTATGCAGCGCTGGTGGATGACTTTGAGCTGATGCGGGAGTTGGCGATGGTACTGAATCGCAACGTGTGCGTCGTGGATCAATCGATTTCGATTTGCCTGAGCCCGTGATCGAATTCGACGAGCACGGATTGATGAAGGGCATCACGCGCTCCGAGCGAAACATTGCCAACCGAATCATCGAGGAGTTCATGCTGTCGGCCAATGAGTGCGTGGCCAGCTATCTGGAGAACAAGCGGGTCGCATCGCTCTACCGGATCCACGAAAAGCCTGATCCCAAGCGTGTTTTCGACTTCGAGACCATCGCTGCGACGTTCGGCTATTCACTCGGCGTGGGAGCGCTGCGGTGAAGCGCATGCAGATCCGGGCTGACCGCCGCGATCGCCATGGCAGTGGACGCAAACCTCACGTCGTCGAGATTCCCGAAGATGTCCACATCACGCCGCGCATGTACCAGAAGCTGACGCAAAAGATTGCGGGCACGCCTGAGGAGCGCATCTTGTCCTACCTGATGCTGCGTTCCCTCAGACAAGCGCGCTACTCCGAAGTCAACGTGGGCCACTTCGCGCTGGCGGCCCCGGTTTACACTCACTTCACATCGCCGATACGTCGCTATCCCGACCTGATCGTCCACCGCATACTGAAAGATGTCCTGCGCGAATCGGGGGAGCAGGAAGAGCACGGTGTTTCTGTTGGAGTGGGGGAGATTGCGCACAGTGAGTCGCCTTCTCCCTGGTCGAAACGGCAGCCGCCGGTCTCGCCTAGCAAGCGAGGCACGCACGAGACAGAACCCCGCGCGCCGCTGGGCGGACCGATTCCCGAAGATGTACTGCACGACATCGCGGAGGAATCCAGTCAGGCAGAACGCCGCGCCGACGATGCCGAACGCGAGCTGATGGAATGGAAGAAAGTGAAGTTCATGGAAGATCGCGTAGGCGAGGAATTTGATGGACTGATCGTGAGCGTCACCAAGTTTGGCTTGTTCGTCGAGCTGATCGACATGTTCATCGAAGGGCTGGTACCGCTCATGTCGTTGACCGACGACCGCTACCAGTATCATGAGAACACCCGGCAGATCATCGGGCAGCGCACCCGCAAGATGTACTCGCTTGGCAATCGGGTGCGAGTGCTGGTGGACCGCATCGACCGCGTGCAGAGGCGCATTCAGTTTGCATTAGTCGAAGAGCGGCCCGTGCAGGCCAAGCGCAAGCACAAGAAGGTGTAAGCGCCCTCACATAAACTTTCGCCGCTTGAACGCCCGTACGTCCTCCGCATCAAGTTCGAACCATTCGCCATTCGTTCTCTTCGCCCCGAACCGCTTGTGCCAGTACTCCTCAATTCCGCATGGGTCATCAGTCCTGATCGTGTGAACCGTAGTGGCTTTTTGCGGTAACTGGATTGCCAATTCGTATTCCCGACGCCCCAGGGCATTGGTCCTTCCCACCTTGAAATAGCGGCCGGACTTGATCAGATAAACAAACCCGATTTCTTCAGTCCTTGCCTCCGCGCGGGTAACCGATTCTTCCGTCTGATCTGAAGTGACCTCGGGGCATAGGCGAATTACATCATCGAATCCAGCGTGGGTTCGACAGTAATCAAGAACCTTGGATATGAGCCGACTCTTCGGCCCCAAGCGCTGGAATGTGACGTGACTAGGAAAGGACGGATCCATCCGGCGCTTCAGACCAATATCTCCCCTTACAGGAACATGGCCGAGCTCTCGAATCAGTCTGATAAACGCTTCGATCAGCAGCTTCTCATCGTACCCTTCTTGCATTTTGTTGGGAGCAAGACCGGCTTCTCGGACGGCATCATTCCAGCGGGCCCAGTATTTACCGAGCCAGTCACCCTCATTTATTCCTGTCTCTCGAAAGAACCGAGGCATACCGAGGGGCACTCCATCGTTAGCCGCAGCCGTGCGCTTAATTTCATCGAGGATTTGCTGCTTGTTCATGGGTTGAGCGCATCCAGTTGTGCTTCTGCAAGGAGATTGTACGGTTGATGACTCTTGGGCGACTAGCATTTTAATTCGTGACCGGCTGCCGGGCCTCTGAGACAAACTCCGGGTAAAATGATTCTCAAACATGCGCAAAGCTATCGCTTTCTGCTTTTTTCTCCTCGCCGCGTCTTCTTTCGGCCAGACGCCGCCTACGCCTGGGAGGATCCCTACGCTGGTGCCGTCGAGTTGGCCCACCGGTCACTTCGCTTCCACAAAAGATCCCAGCGTCCAGAAGGCATGCCAGATTCTGACTGACATGATCAGGGCCCTGGGCGGCGATGCCTACCTCAATGTGCGCGATATGAAGTCCGAAGGGCGCGCCTATGGGTTCTACCACGGGAAACCGAGTGGCCAGGGAAATGAGTTTTGGCGGTTCTGGGAGTTCCCCGACAAAGAGCGCGTCGAGCTCACCAAGCAGCGTGATGTGATCGAGCTCTTTGTTGGCGACAAGGGATACGAGACCACCTACAAAGGCACGACGACCCAGGACCCGAAGGAGCTTGAGGATTATCTGCGCCGTCGCGACCACTCGTTGGAGTGGGTCATACGCAACTGGCTGGCCGCATCGGACACCATGATCCTCTACAACGGGACGGCAATGGTGGAGCAGAAGCTTACCGACGAGGTCACCATTTTGAATTCCACGAATGACAGCGTCACCTTGTCGATCGATCCGCGTTCCCACCTTCCGGTGCGGAAAACCTACAGTTACCGCGACCCGCTCGATCGGCAGCTCGATGACGAGTCAGAAGTTTTCAGCAACTATCGCCTGGTGCAGGGTATTCAGACCCCGATGAGCCTGGTGCGGAACCGTAACGGTGAAATGACCAGTCAACGCTTCATTACATCTGTAACCTACAACAATGGTTTCCCGGCCACCATGTTTCAGCCGACGGGCCGCATTTACAACCAGCCCAGGAGTGAAGGGCCGAAATAACCACGGCGCAGTTGAGCCAACTTGTGTCTGTCATCCTGAGCGAGCGTAGCGAGTCGAAGGACCCCTATAGCTGCGAGAAACTACCGTGCGGTTGGATGGCGCGATAGATGTGTTCCTTATTCGTGTTTTAGAGATTCCACCGGGTCCAGTCGCGAAGCATTCTTCGCCGGCAGGGTGCCAAAAGTGATGCCGATCAGGCAGGAGACCAGCATTGCGATCAGCGCGGAAAGCCATGAAACCGGTAGCCTGTACTGAGTGAAGGCCCACAGCGAAACCGGCAGTCCAAGCCCGGCCAGGGTGCCGATAGTCCCGCCGATCAGGGAGATCATTACCGCCTCGGAAAGGAACTGGAGTTGGATTTCGCGGCGAGTGGCCCCCACCGCCTTCCGAATACCAATTTCTCGAATACGGGCACTGACAGTGGCCAGCATAATATTCATGATGCCTACCCCACCAGCAATCAGGGTTATGGCTGCAAACAATAAGAGAACAATGGTAAAGGCGTTGGCGGTTTTCGCCACCAAACTTAGTACCTGCGTAAGGTTGCCGACGTCATAGACCGACTCGGACCGATGCCGCGCCTTTAACACCGCGAGGATTCGCTGCGTGGCAACCGGAACGCTGCTGGAATCAGACATGGAAAAATAAATCTGGTTGACCGCGTTCGTGTCGGTCAAATAACGGGCTACGGAATATGGAATCAGGACGGTGTCGTCCTGTATTTCTGACTGGCCAAACGTCTCCACGCTCTCGCGAAAGCTGCCGATCACAACAAACGGCAATCCCTGGATGTCAATTTCGTGTCCCGATGCGAACTGGACTCCGCCGTATTGCCGGTTGGCGAAGTCTTCGGTGACCAGGGCCACTTTGTGGTGGGACTGGGAGTCCTGCTGATCAAAAAACCTGCCAGAACTCACGATGATGCGGCGCACATCTACATATTCCGGGTTTACCCCGAGTATCAGCATGTCCCTTTGCTTGCCGTTGCCGGCAAGTATCGGTTCATGCAAGTTAAGCACCGGCGACGCCGCTTGCACGCCCGGCACCTGCTGTTCCACGGCAATCATGTCGTCCACCGTCAGATAATCTGCGGTGCCGGTGCTGGCGCCACCATTGGCTGGACCGGCATATTCGGCCCAGATGAGATTGGCGCCAATCTTCTGAATTTCATTCAGGACGTATTGTTTCCCGGTTAACGCAATGGTAACTACCAGGACCAATGAGAAAGTGCCGATCACCATTCCCAGGGCGGTCATGGTGGCGCGCACTTTGTCGGCACGAAATGAATTCACCGCAATGGAGAGAATCTCGCGCAAGACCAGCGTGCTCTTGGGAGACACAGTCCACGATATGGAACGCACTTTCGCCGGCCTGGGCATGAACCCTAACTCCTGCCGATGAGCACCAGGACCACACCGGCACAAACCAGAAGAATACCGATCCAACGCTGCAAGCTAACCCGTTCTCCCAGGAAAAACCTGCCGCCGACCGCGCCCACCACGTAACTAAGGGCGGTCACCGGCACAACAAAGCTTACGTTCGCAACCGAAAACACCGCAAGCAGCGAGAAGAACCCAATCGTCATCATGGCCACACCCAGCCACGTCCACCGACTGCGCAAAGCGCGAAGGATCACCGCGATGAGTGCACTTGGACGAAAATCTTTCACCTCGCCGGTCTCCTTCATCGCGCGCGACACAAATATTTCGCCCACGGTTCCGAAGACGACAACGAAGAACATCAACAGGAGAAATTCGAACACGGCTAGCCGTTCTCCGTGGTACTGGGATGGGTGTGGCCGACAAGCAACACTCCGACACATATGACTGCGATGCCAACCCATCGCGAGGCTGGGACGAACTCGCCCAACCAGATTGATGCCAACAGCGCAACTACCGCGTAAGAAATAGACGAGGCAGGCTGCACGTAGCTATAGTCGGCCCACGAGAGAACAATCATGTAGGCTGCGAAAAACACCAGCAGGGAGCCAACTCCGAGCCATATCGTTGCAGAGGTAAAAACCACCGTGAAGACGTGCAGCAGTTCCGCGGGAGGCCAAAGTTTCACCGCTCCTGCCTGCTTCATGCCTTTGCCGAGTAGAACGTTGCCCAAAGGCCCGGCAATTACCATGATTAAGATCAGGATAAAGGTCTTGAAATGCAGTCGTTTGGGATGTTCCATCGGCCGCGCTCAGGCGCTCCACGCGTAAAGAAGCATGTCTATATGGTATATCAATCAACCCAAGGCCGACGGCAAGGAAGCCTGGCGAGCGAGCGCCTCGGCGTTCCCGGAGATCGTAAGATGCTATTCTTAGAGTATCGTTTTGGGGAAAACTCCCACCATCGGGAGATGAATTTTGCCTGGGCCTCATGCCGGATCGCCGTCACTTTTGCTCACGGCGACGACCGGCGATAAGCCCGATTATTCGGTATCGAGGGACTGATCGATTTGTGCGGAATTGTCGGATTTACTCATAAAGATTGGTCTCCACCTCCGGATCGCATTCGGAACGCGACCTCTACCTTGATCCACCGCGGACCCGACCAGCTCGGGATTTACCAATCCCAAATCTGCTCGATGGGCGCCACGCGCCTGAAAATTATTGACCTCGAACACGGCAACCAGCCCATCGCGACCGAAGACGGCGACACAGTTATCGTCTTCAATGGGGAAATCTACAATCACCTCGAGGTGCGAGCCGAGCTGGAACAGCTTGGCCATCGATTTCATACGCACTGCGATACCGAGACGGTCCTTCGCGCATTCCTCGAATGGGACACCCAGTGTTTCCAACGATTCCGCGGCATGTTTGCGGTGGCTCTCTGGACAAATTCCACTCGCAGGCTGGTGTTAGCACGCGATCGTATGGGCATTAAGCCTCTCTACATCGCTCACCGCGACGAGGAAATATTCTTTGGGTCGGAGCTGAAGGCCATCCTCGAACATCCCGAGATCGACCGGCGCTTGAGTCCGGCCGGCTTGGATTGTTACTTGTCGTTGAACTATGTTCCCGCGCCCTGGACTCTGGTGGAGGGAATTGAGAAGCTCATGCCGGGCCACTGGCTCGAGTGGCGCGACGGCAAAGTACGTAGTGAGGCGTATTGGCGCCTGCCCGTCGAGGCAGCGCAGCAGCGCACCTTGGCGTCGGCCCGTGAAGAACTCGATTTTCTTCTGCAGCAGTCGGTCCGTGAACACCTCATTTCCGATGTTCCTTTAGGCGTGTGGCTGAGCGGCGGCATCGATTCTTCTACCATCCTGCATTACGCATCGCGGGCCTCGTCCTCGCGGCTGAAAACCTTCTCGATCTCGTTTCGGGGACGCAGTTTTGACGAGACCAATTACATCCAGCGAATGGTCGCGCAATACGAAACCGAGCACGAGCAGCTTGACCTGAATCCTGAGCTTGATCTGCAAGGCGCTATCGAGGAGTTCGCGTACTACTCGGATGAACCCAGTGCAGACGCCGGGGCGCTGCCGGTTTGGTTTCTCTCCAAGCTTTGCAAAACCAGGACAACCGTCGCGCTGAGTGGCGAGGGCGCCGACGAACTGTTTGGGGGATATCTAACCTACCGAGCCAATACCTTGGTCCGCTACATTCGGAAATTTCCGCCCAGCGCAGTGCAACTCGCTTTGGCTGCATTGCGCCTATGGCCGGTCTCGAACGAAAAAATAAGCTTTGAATACAAACTTAAGCGGCTACTGGAAGGCAGTTTAATGCCGGCGGAACGCGCTCATGTCTATTGGAATGGCACTTTTTCCGGTGCAGAAAAGCGCTCCCTGCTGGCGATGGAACTACCCGGCTCCCTCAACCAGATTCTCAGAGAGTTGCGCGAGATGCTGATCGACAGGAAAGACGAGTTGGGCGCTTACCTGTGGTTCGACCAAAAGTATTACCTGCCCGACGACATTCTGGTCAAATCGGACCGCATGAGCATGGCCCATGCCGTGGAGCTGCGCCCGCCTTTCCTGGACAACCGTATCGTCGAATTTGCCGCGGCCTTGCCGGCCTCGCTCAAGATTCGCGGTTCGCAGCAAAAATTTCTGCTCAAGGAACTCATGCGGGAGAGGCTGCCGCAGTCCATCCTGAAGAGAAAAAAAATCGGCTTCGACATCCCTGCACACGAATGGGTCCGGGGCCCTCTTCGGTCGCTGGTAGTGGATACCTTGCAGAACGGGCTCTCCGATCATCCCGAAATCTTCAATTCGGATGCGGTCGAAACCTTACTGCGTGATCACTTGCAGAAACGAATCAATGTCGGGTATCACCTATGGGGCTTAATGATTTTGTTCTTGTGGATGAAAAAGTGGCGCATTCAGTCGCCAGCTTCTTCTACGGCGGCCCACCTGTTAGCACCCGCGGGCGTCAGTTTGTAGATCTGGCCGGCGAGTAAATACCCAGACTTTCCGGGTTCTTTGATAAAGTTGATTAAGGTGTCTCGATATCGAAATATTGAAATTGGCGGGATTTAGTGGCGGGGTTGCTAAAGTTCTAAGTAAGGTCGGTTGAGGAGGACAAATGAGGATTGCAGTGCTCGGGGGCGACGGTTATTGCGGTTGGGCAACCGCTCTCTATTTATCCAAGCAGGGACATTCGGTTGCCATTTTTGACAGCTTTGCGCGCAGACAATGGGACTACGAGCTCGGCGTGCAGACCCTGACGCCCATCCGTGCGTTGCCGGAACGGCTGAAGGTATGGAAGCAACTGACGGGCAACACCATCGAACTGTTCGTAGGCGACATGATGGATTACGAATCTCTGGCATTCGCCATCAAAGAATTTGAGCCGGAGGCGGTTGTCCACTTCGCCGAGCAGCGGTCGGCGCCTTACTCGATGATCGATCGCCGGCACGCTGTCTTTACCCAGGTCAACAACGTCGCCGGGACCCTAAATCTGTTGTTTGCTCTGCGCGAGCTTCGGCCCGATTGCCACCTGATCAAGCTGGGAACCATGGGCGAATATGGCACTCCCAACATCGACATCGAAGAGGGTTACATAACCATCGAGCACAACGGGCGCCGCGATGTGCTTCCTTACCCCAAGCAGCCGGGCTCCTTCTATCACCTTTCGAAGGTGCACGACAGCCATAACATCATGTTCACATGCAAGGCCTGGGGATTACGGGCGACTGACCTGAATCAGGGTGTGGTTTACGGCACCGTGTCGGACGAAACCGCTCTCGACGAAGCTCTGATTAATCGTTTCGACTACGACGAGGTCTTCGGTACGGCCCTGAACCGGTTCTGCGCCGAGGCGGCGGTCGGCCATCCGCTGACGGTCTACGGCACAGGAGGGCAGACGCGCGGGTTTCTGGACATCCGCGACACCATTCGTTGCGTCGAGATCGCCTGCCAGCATCCCGCAGAACGAGGCGAATTCCGCGTCTTCAACCAATTCACCGAGCAGTTCACGGTCCTGGATCTCGCCCGCATGGTGCAAACTGCGGCCGGAAAACTTGGGCTAAAGGTTGACATCGACCATCTGCCCGATCCGCGCGTGGAAGCCGAAGCCCATTACTACAATGCGAAGAATTCCAAGCTGATCGATCTCGGCCTTCAGCCGCATTTTCTTTCCGACGCTCTTCTGGATTCGCTGATCAATATCGCGATCGATTATCGCGACCGGATCGATTCCTCATTGTTCATGCCGCAGGTGAACTGGAGAAATCCGACCAACGACCGCCGGCATCCACTCGGCAACGCTGCCGATGCGTCGCTCATACCGTCAAAGGTTTAATCGTTTTGTATCAGGGCACGACGTTAAGTCGTGCCGAACGATTCGTAAAGCGAAGGTCAGGGCTTCAGTCCCTGCCTTACCCGTTCGGCTTGATCACCTTGGTGTGTCCCGTGGTCTTCAGCTTGAAAACATCACCCGGGATCTTGCGGTTGATTTGAATATTGGTGTACTTAGCCACCCGATAGTCGCCTGAGGGCTCCGAAAACTTCTGCTGCACGCTCACACCCCTCGCCGGATCGATCCACAGCGTGATCGTTTGGAACATACTCTTCACTCTTTGCGACTTCGGTGTCAGCTCAAGCTTCGCAGCGTTTACACCGTCCATCTGCTCCATGCCCCCATAACTGACGTTCGAATGATTTCTCCAGGTCGTGCCCGCGGCCGCCGAAGCCCAGAACCAAAAAGCTTTCGAAATCGGCCTTGTTTTTGCCCGGGTTGTACTCGGTGACCTGATCGATTGAGGGCTGATACACGCTGACCAGGTCTCCGGTGAAGAGCACGTACTTCTTGTCTGGAAAGGTGATGTCAGCCGCCATTTGCACCTCGTTGCCCTGGCGGCGGAAGTACATCGTACCCTTCTGGTAATCGTGGTCGTTGACAACCTTCTGGTACTGGTCCCAGATGAAATCGCACTGCGCGGTGTGAAACTTGGCCGCTGCCTCATCCATTGCGTTCAGGGCGGCTTCCAGGCTCTGGGCCTGCGCGATTGTTGCGACGACAACGCAGAGCGCGACGCTGGTCAGGGTAGTCTTAAGGATCGATCTCATGGTTAGCATTCAGCACTCAGCATTCAGCACTCAGAAAATCAAGAGGGCTGACTGCTGATGGCTGACGGCTGCTTCAGCGATGTCCCCACACTTTATACGCAACCACATTTTGTTTATTGTCGCGTACAGCCTCGTAACGGTCGATGGTCACGTCACCCGCGACCGGTTCGATGATGCGGGCCAGCGACTCCCTGATATCCGCATCATTGTCGGCCTTGACTGCTGCTGCGTCCACCTTGTAAAGGAAGCCATCCCCCTCCGGTTGTACGACGACTTCAGTTTGATGCGGGGAGCGCTCTACCGGTTTGTCACGGAAGTTGACCCAGAGCGGCGTCAGGAAGATAAAGGCCAGGATGATGGTGACCATGACATCGTAATGGATGCTGCCACGCGGCGACGTCCACCAGACATAACCCTTCAAGGCTTGGCCAAACTTACTCATCGCTAAGTTTAGTCTAGAGAGCCGCAGGTCGAAGCGCAAGAAGCCACGGCTCGCAATTGGCACTTGGCAGTTAGCAGTTAGCCAAACCAACTCGCCGACTAACCACTATCCACTAACCACTGCCTTACGTCCGCAGCTCGGCCACGGTCGCACCGCCGCCGCCTTCATTCTGTGGAGGCTCGCTTACTTTAGCGACATGCGGGTGGCTTTGCAGGAACTGGCGAAGCGCCTTGCGCAGAATTCCCATGCCGCTGCCGTGTACCACGCGGACACGCACCGCTCCTGCCAGAAACGCGCGATCCACAAACTTCTCCACCGCGCGAGTGGCCTCGTCCACGGTCTGCCCAATGACATTAATCTCGGTGGCGACGTTGTCGTCCTCGCGCGCCAGGGTGACGTTAATGCCGCGGGCACGCGCCTGTTCCACCGGGTTGGTTCCGGCCCGTGCGGTCACGCTGGCAAAATCATCGCGCGCAACCTTCATCTTCATGGGCCCAACCGCTACCTCGAAGCTGTCATCGTCAAAATAGCGCAGCACCTTGGCGTCGCGGCCCAGCGACTTCAACCGCACGGTATCGCCAATGCTGACCTGGGTGAGGACGTGTTGCTGCGCGTGCGGATCCCCAGTGTCGGCGCCGGTCGAGTGCGCGACCACAGTGGAATCAAACTGCTCACGGAATTCCCGGCGCATCTTGGCAATACGGCGCTCAGCGTCCTTTGAAAGCTTCACCGCCTGAGCGCGGTCCTGCACGGCATTCACGGTCTCGCGGGCGCGGTATTCGAAATCGCGTAGCACGCTTTCCAGTTTCTTCTCCATCTCGCGCAGCTTTTCGCGCTGTTCCTTGCGGCCCTCGACGGCAAGGTGCTGCCGCTCGCGCGCCAACTCCTGCTCACGCGCGCCAAGTTCGGCCCGCTCGATGTCAATCTGTCGGAGGTCCGAGTGCAGGCGGTCGAGAAAGCGGGATACGTCCTGGGCCTGCGAGGTCATCCGCTGCCGCGCCTGGCCGACGATTTCCGGATTCAACCCCAGCTTTTGCGCAATGTTGATGCCCGCCGACGCTCCCGGCACGCCGATGCGCAAGTCGAAGGTGGGAGCAAAGGTGTCCTCATTGAAACCGACGGCAGCGTTAAGCACGCCTGGGGTGTTGGCCGCGTAGACCTTGAGGGCCGTGTGATGGGTCGAGACGATGCTGATGCATGCCGTGCGCCGGAAGTGGTCGGCGATGGCCACCGCCAGCGCGGCGCCCTCTTCGGGATCGGTGGCCGAGCCCAGCTCGTCCAGCAAAACCAACGACTGCGCGGTCGCCTGGTGAGAGATGAGATCGATGTTGGTGACATGCGCCGAAAAGGTCGAGAGGTTCTGCTCGATGGACTGGTAATCGCCAATGTCGGCGAATACTGAATCGAAGATGGGCAGCTCAGCGCGCTCGGCGGGAAGCGGAAGACCCGATTGCGCCATCAGCGCCAGCAGCCCGATGGTCTTGAGGGCCACGGTTTTTCCGCCGGTGTTAGGGCCGCTGATGATCAACTGACGATGCCCGGAGTCGAGGTCGACGGTAAGCGGAACCACGGCAACGTTCCTTGCTTTCAGGGTCCGCTCCAACAGCGGGTGGCGCGCGTTGCGGATTACCAGCGCTATCCGGTGATCGGGATAACCGGAGGTGCGCCAACTTGCGATGGTTCCGCCTTCGCGACTCCATCGGGCAGTAGCTTCACAGCTACGCAGTCATAATCCTCGGCAAAGCGCGCTTTAGCGAATTGCAACTCCAGTTCGGAAAGAACGTACACCGCGTTGCTGAGGTCGTCCGCATGTTCGCCGAGCCGCGCCGTCATCTCCAGCAGAATGCGATGGATCTCCGCCTGCTCATCTTCCAGCAGCCGTACCAGATCGTTGTTCTGCTCGATGGTCTCCAGCGGCTCGATAAATACCGTTTGCCCGCTGGACGAAGCGCCGTGCGCCACGCCTTGCACCCGGCGGCGCTGCTCCACCTTTACCGGAATGACGAAGCGTTCGCCGCGAATGGTGACCAACTCTTCCTGCACTGCGCCGTCCTCGGAAAGCCGCCGCAGATAGGCGCGCAGCGACTCCTGGATGGCGCGTTTCTGCTTTTCCATGTCGCGGCGAATTCGCGCCAGCTCGGGCGAAGCCTTGTCGTCGAGGGTGCCGTCGGGCAGGATTTTGTTGCGAAAGTAACGCAACAGGAGCGTGAAGTCAGCCAAGGGTTGGGACAGCTCCAAAATTGCCTGCCACTTGTCCTGCACTTCGACTGGTGGATGCAGCGCGATCTCCCGCCATTCGGCGGCGCGGTCGGCAACCAGAAGCAGGTCGCGAATCTCGGTGATCTCCAGAGCAGCCCCGCGGATGCGCGACTTGTTCACCAGCGTTGTGGGATCCAGCAGGCCATGAAAATCGAAACGTCCGCCGGCACGAAGATATCCGCGCACCTCGGAGGCCAGTTGCTGCTGGCGTTCGATCCATTCGCGGTCCTGCGAGGACGTGAGCTGCATCACGCGCTCGTGTCCGAGCGGCGAGCCGTGTAAATCGCCAGCAGTTGACGCAGCTGATCGAATTCGAGCACGCGCTCGCTGGAGTGTTGGATTGGGCTGGGAGAACTCATCAGGGATGTGTCTATGGTACAGCAGCCAAAGCGCTACCAGTCACCCTCAGGGCAGCCAGCGTACTTGCTTGAGGTGACCTTAGTCGTCAGGTTAAACTAACTCGTGGCGATGGAGTTCGCCGTTAACCGCCCCCGCGGGCTGATAACTCCTACCAAGCAAGCTGGAGAACTCCATCGTGAACTATCTGTGGATCGCTTTAGGCGCGGTCGCAGGCGCCAGCGCGCGCTACTTCCTCAGCGGGTATATCGCCCGCGCCTTCTCAACCACCTTTCCGTACGGCACGCTTCTCATCAATGTAACTGGCAGCCTGATGCTGGGCTTCTTCCTGGTTCTTGCCGGAGAACGCATGCTGCTCGATCCTCGCTGGCGACTGCTGGTCGCCGTCGGGTTCTGCGGCTCCTACACAACATTTTCCAGTTATGCCTTCGAAACCTTCGCGTACATCGAACAAGGACAATGGATGCTGATGGCGGTCAACATTGTGGCCAGTAACGCGCTCTGCCTGGCCGCCATCGTGGCGGGAGCAGCCATCGCCCGGGGATTGTAAAATGGCTACTCCTATGGCTGTTCAGGTAACCATGTATCTGACGGAGGGCGATTCCTGGCATCATCGCCCACTGCACCTGGAGGTGCTGAAGTATCTGCGCCAGGAAAATGTTGCCGGGGCGGTGGCGTTCCACTCGGTCGCGGGTTTTCAGGGCCGCAGCAGCGTGCAAACCGCCCATCTCGTTGAGGCGGGAGGGAACCTGCCCATTGTGATTACATTCGTCGATAGCGACGAGCACGTCTCTCGCGTTCTACCCAAGCTGCGGGAAATGGCCGCTCATCGTCTGATCGTCCGCGAGAATGTTGTGATCGAGCAGGGCAGCCTCGACTGATGGCCGCATTCACCAGTTATTCACGAAGTCATTCGACCCAACTACCGCTCCAGTGGCTTGCCGGATAAACTGTTGCGGGCGAATTAATGTGTTAACCGAAAGCTGAGAGCATTCCCGGTTCATTCGATTTTGTTCCCCTGGCGAGAGGAGCTTCATGGCACCGTTGACTTCCGATGCATTCGTTTTTTTCGGCGCCACCGGCGATTTGGCCCACAAGAAAATCTTTCCTGCCCTCCAGAGTATGGTCAAAACCGGCGCGCTCAACGTGCCGGTGATCGGTGTGTCCAAGTCGGGGTGGACCCTGGAGCAGCTACGCGAGCGGGCGCGCGATAGCCTGACGAAGTTCGGCGGCGGAGTGGACGAAGAAGCCTTCCAAAAGCTATGCACGCTGATGGACTACATCGATGGCGATTACAACGACGATAAGACCTATGCCACCTTGCGCGCCAAACTAGGCAACTCGAAATCGCCCTGCCATTACCTGGCGATTCCTCCCAGCATGTTTCCCGTCGTCGTACAAGGGCTGGCGAAGTCCGGAAGCGCGGAAAACGCGCGGGTAATCCTGGAAAAGCCTTTTGGCCGCGACCTGGTCTCGGCGCGCAAGTTGAACGAGACGCTGCACCTTGCATTCCCGGAAGAGCGCATCTTCCGCATCGATCACTACCTGGGCAAGGAGGCAGTGGAGAACCTGCTGATTTTTCGCTTCGCCAACAGCTTCCTCGAGCCCATCTGGAACCGCAACTATGTGCACAGCGTGCAGATCACCATGGCCGAGTCGTTCGGGGTGGAAGGCCGCGGAAAGTTCTACGAAGAGGCAGGCGCCATCCGTGATGTTGTGCAGAACCACATGCTGCAGGTGGTTGCGTTCCTCGCCATGGAGCCACCCACCACCATGTACGTGGACTCGGTGCGCGATGAGCAGGTAAAAATCTTCCGCACTATTCCGCCGCTCAGCCCGGCCAACATCGTTCGCGGACAGTTTCGCGGCTATCGCCAGGAGCCGGGCGTGTCGCCCACCTCCGACGTCGAAACCTTTGCTGCGTTGCGCCTAGAAATCGATTCCTGGCGCTGGGCCGGGGTTCCATTTCTGATCCGCGCGGGCAAGCGGCTGCCCATCACCGCGACCGAAGTCTTTGTGAAGTTGCGCAAGCCCCCACTCTCTAAGATGGGCGCCGACGGGCGCAACTATTATCGCTTCCGCCTGGGACCCGATATCGAGTTGAGTCTGGGTGGACGCGTGAAGCGGCCTGGGCCACTGATGGTGCCCATGCCGGTAGAGCTAACGGCGGTGAAATATACCGCCAGCGACGAGATGGATGCCTACGAGCGTCTGCTTACTGACGCCATGAAGGGCGACCAGTTGCTGTTTGTGCGGCAGGATGCGGTGGAGGCCGCCTGGGCGATCGTTGATCCGATTCTTGGCGACTGCTGCCCGACCGAGGTGTATGAGCCGGGCACTTGGGGTCCGCCCGACGCGCGCGAATTGGCCGCCGACATCGGGGGCTGGCACGATCCGGAATAGCTGCGCCACGAAAATCATTCACCACGGAGACACGGAGAACACGGCGTCTTGATTCTTATTGAGTTTTCTCTCTGATCTCTGTGGTTGATTTCGTCCCGATGGGTCAAGCCGCAGACCATGTGGCATTCGCGATCATGCCGTCCGTGTTCCCGACACGAAGGGACTTCCGGCAATCACAAATCGCAGCGGCTCCGCGACGGCTTTGGTGATTCCGATCCGCGGTGTGGCCACAATGCGCTCCACGCGATAGCCGTCGTCGGCAAACCACAGGTCCGATGCAGGCGAGGTGAGGTCCTTGTCATTGTCGCGGACACGAGTAATACCGAGCGCCTGCGACATGCGCCCCGGACCACTAGAGATCATTCGCAATTGCGTGGGTCGCGGCGTGGCCGCCAGATCCAGGCCGCGAGCCTGAGCCATCGCGTCCTGTCCGTACACTGGCTCCATGGCACGTAACAACACGCCGCCAGCCTCGCCTTCAGGCATGCAGGAAACGTTCAGGCAGTAGTGATTGCCGTAAATGAAGTACACATAGGCATGCCCCGGTGGTCCGAAGAGGACGGAGTTTCGCGCAGTGCGGCCGGAGTAAGCGTGCGCCGCGGGGTCTTCTGCCCCGAGATAGGCTTCGTCTTCGACGATGCGGCCGGCCATCAGCTTGCGTCCTTCGCGGCGGACCAGCAGCTTGCCCAGCAACTCTCGTCCCACGGTCACCGGATCGCAATCAAAGAATTTCCGCGGGAGGATATGGGCCTGCCTCAACGCTGCGGCGGTGAGGTGAGCTGGCGGCGCGACCTTAACGTTGGCTACACGGCGAATCGGCATCGTAAATAGCATCCGACGGCGGCGATCAATTTACAATCATCCTGCATGATCGCGCACCTTCGCGGACGGCTCATCGCCAAACATCCGAACCAGGCCATCGTGGAAGCTGGTGGCGTCGGCTATGACGTCACCATCACGGTGCCAACATTTTCCGAACTGCCCGCGCCGGGCAGCGAGGTCGCACTGCATATTCACACGCACGTACGCGAAGATGCTCTGGCCCTGTTCGGTTTCCTGCGGCGGGAAGAGAAGCAGCTCTTCGAAAAGCTCATCACCGTGAGCGGCATCGGCCCCAAGCTGGCAATCACCATTCTCAGCGGCATGGCGGCGGCCGACATGGTGGGCGCGATTCGCGGCAGCGACTTCGCGCGGCTCACTCGAATTCCGGGCATCGGCAAGAAGACCGCCGAGCGCATGTGCGTGGAGCTGCGCGACAAGCTGGAAGGATTTGGCGCAGCGCAGCCCGCAGTGGCGCATTCCGCGGTTGAGGAAGACGTAATCTCGGCGCTCTCCAATCTCGGCTATCAGCGCGCGGTTGCCGAGAAAGCTGTGGAACGCGCAGCCCAACCGACCGGCCAGCAAAGCTTCGATGCCATGTTCAGGGCCGCGCTGGGAGCGTTGTCGAAGTAGTTCCGCCATCGAGAACCGGGGTTCGGCCCGGCGCTAACTCCACTCCAGCCGCGCGAAATGGGCATTCTCCCCCGCGTCGCGAAACTGGGTATGCTTGCACGCCGAGCACTGGGCGCGGATGGACTTGAGATCAATGGTGGGAAAGATGGTGTCACCCGATTCGACGCCACCCGGCGTCCTTTCCTTCAGCAGCGCGTAGGCAGGCTCGCCGCATCGTGAGCAGTGAAAGATGTAAACGTTCAGACGTGCCATGGCGCCCTCCGGTGGATGGCCGGATTATATGCCTATCCCTTGGAGAGAATCCTGGGTCGCCTTCTCTGTGGCCAGGGAATTTCCGCTTGTGTCACGGCTTGTTGACAACACTCCAGCGCGGCCGTCGTATCATTTGGCCGTATGCGTATGGGTTGCATACCGGTGTGCATGATGGCTGCATTGCTGGTTCAAGCGCAGCCTGACCCCCTTGCCGCAAAGCCGGCTGGCAGTCTGTTGATCCCCGCGGAGCTCTCCAAGACGGTGCGCGCAGACAAGGTCCATCGAGGCGATCCCGTCGAATTTACCACTGTGGAAGCAGTACTGATCGGCCCAAAGCTGGTGATGCCGGCGCAAACCAAGCTGTTCGGCCGAATCGTAGGCTCTGCCCCACATCAAGGGAACAAGCCATCCTGGCTCGTGTTGCTGGTGGAGAGAGCTGAGTGGAAACAGCACAAGGTCGCACTGCATGCCTTCATCTCCGAGCAGATAACTGTGGCGCCTGCTTCGAACCAGAACAGCAGTTCCGCGGAGGCAGCGCCGTCCATCGGACGGAGCGGCCACATAAACGGTCGCACCGGGGGTGGAACCGGCGCGGTGCCACCGCTAGCGAAATTTCCGCAAGATGAAACCGCTGGCTCCCACGATCGAGTTGTGACAAGACCGGCTATGCTCCACGATGTTCGCATCCTTCGTGACAAAGATGGAACATCGTATCTGGTCTCCACGAATACAAATGTGAAACTCCCCAGCGGCACTATGTTCATGCTGCAGAACCGTCCTCCTGCCGCGCCGGATCAATCCACGACCTCCAAGCCGCAGTAGTGGGCGGCCGTCTTGAGCTATTTTCCGATGCAGAACGAACTGAAGATCAGGTTCAGGATGTCGTCGGCGGTGGTGGCGCCGGTGATGGCGTCCAGGGGACGCAGCGCGCTGTAGAGGTCCAGCAACACCATCTCGTGCGGTGTTTTCACGGGGACCGCGCCAGCTGCCTGGTCGAGCGCAGCAACGGCGTCCTCCACCAGCTTTTGTTGGCGAACGTTGGTGAGAAAGCCGCTTTCCTGCTGCGGTCCGCCTCCGGCAACCAACTGCAGAATCTTCGCTCGCAGTTCCGCGATGCCTTCGCCCGTCAGCGCCGAAGTGGCAACGCAGTCGGGAGGCCGTAGCACCTCCGGTAGATGCGGCGTAACCGGGGCTCTCCCAGCATGGGAGCGGGCCTCCGGCGCGAGGTCGATTTTGTTCAGAACCAGAAGCCGCGCGCGACCTTTGCTCTTGGCGATCAGATCGCCATCGGGACTCGATTCTCCCTCCGGTATTTCCCCAAGGTCAGCAATCGGATTCGCCGCGTCCATCACGATCAGCACGACGTCCGCCTCCGCCAGTGCCTCCATCGATTTGCGCACACCGATGCTCTCGGCCTCATCGCGTGCTGTGCGAATTCCGGCGGTATCGACCAGCCGCACCGGAATGCCTCCGATGGCGACAGTTTCGCTCACTAGGTCGCGCGTGGTGCCGGGCGTCGCGGTAACGATAGCGCGTTCGCGCTCCACCAGGCGATTAAACAAGCTCGACTTGCCGACATTGGGACGCCCCACGATGGCCAGAGTCAAGCCTTCGTGTATAACCTTGCCAAACGCGAAGCTGGCCAGCAGGTCCGCCAGCGACGCGCGAATGGCGGCGATGCGCGAGAGGATCTGCGCATCCGGAATTACCGCGACATCGTCTTCGGCAAAGTCCACGCCCGCTTCCATGATGGCAATCAGTTCCATCAGCTTCTGCTTGGTGGGCTGCAATCGCTTCGACAACGCGCCTTCGAGTTGACGGGCCGCAACCTGCGCCTGATACAGGGTCTGCGACTCGATCAAATCGCGCACCGCCTCAGCTTGGGTAAGGTCGATGCGGCCATTCAGGAACGCTCGCATGGTGAACTCGCCGGGTTCGGCCAGCCGCGCACCCCGTGCCGCCGCCATCTCTACAACATGCCGCAGTACCACCGGCGAACCGTGGCAGGAGATTTCGACAACGTCATCGGTGGTGTACGAGTGCGGCTTGGCAAAGAAGGTGACAACAACCTCGTCGATGCGCTCGCCGGTCGCGGGCTCGATCAGTTCGCCGAAATGAGCGCGGCCCGGCTCGAAGTCATGTCCACGGGCCAGCCGTAGCATGGGACGCGCAATGTCCCGCGCCTCGGCGCCCGACAGACGCACCACGCCGATGCCGCCGCGCCCGGGGGGCGTAGCAATCGCAACGATGGTGTCGTCCAGATGCATGGAGAACATTATTCACCACGGAGGCACAGAGACACAGAGAAAAGGCCTTCACCATGGAGAACACGGACAGCACGGAGAAAACTGTTAGGGGATAAAGAGGCAGAGCAGGTCAATCCGATAAGTCGTACCGCTTCCAGCCGTTCGGCAATTGAGACCCGCGAACGATAAATAGCGGGATTTTCTCTTTCTTGCAAAGAGCTATGACTTCATTAAGGAAGGTATTTTCCGGTTCAGAATACGCGTCAGGATGGGTGGTCACAATCCACACTCCGTTTTCTCTGACGGAGTTGCTCTGTTTCTGCACGAAGGCCAGGAACTCTTCGGGCGTTTGAAGAGTTGTCGATCCAGCATCGGGGGTGAGGTACTCCGACCTTCTCACTGTCAGTCCCCACTTACTACCTCCCAAATCAGCTACCCGCTTCGGCAGCATGTGCATGGAAATGCCCTTGGCACGGTCGGGCGTACCTGCGACAAGAAGGGTCGTGAGTATTAGAACAACGCTTGTAGTGAGGGCCGTCCGGTTCAATTCTGCCTCCTGCACATTCTCCGTGCCCTCCGTGTCCACCGTGGTGGTGAATTTCTACCTTCGCCGAGACACAGGCGGGGCGGGCGGTTTGCCCTGGTAGTCCTTGGGATAGACCACCACATGGCGGTTGAGTGCTTCGCCATCGCTGTCAGTGCGCAGGTCATCGAAATCTCGCAGCGCCAGATGGACGATGCGACGCTCCCGCGACGACATCGGGGCAAAGGCATAGGGCACGCCGGTTTTGCGGACGCGCTCCGCCGCTACGTCGGCAGCCAGTCGAAGTTCCTGCAGGCGCGCAGAGCGAAAATTCTGGCAGTCGAAGCTGACCTTCTCGTGTTCATTGGGCGCCAGTCTAAGCATCTCCAGCGCCACATGCTCAAAGGCGCGCAGCAGCTCTGCACCGTTCTCCAGCACCAGGGGGCTGTCGGAACCGGAAATCTCCACCAGAATTTCGGGGCGCTCCCATTCGCGGTCGCTGCCCACCTGCGGATCAACTGTGATTTTGTAGCGCAAATGAAAGTCGCCGCTGGCGAAGGTGGCGTTCAGCAGTTCGCTGATCTTCCTGGCGGCCGCGATTTTGTCATGTATTGGCATAAGCAGTTGCGGGACTGAAGTCCCTTTACGAATGTGTCATCCCTGAAGGGACTCGACTTGTTCACTACGCTTACCCAGCGCTGAAGCGCTGGGCTATCTTCTTTCGTCCCGCTTCGGGGGACTGGAGTATCGCAGCCCATGCTCTGCTGCGACCCATGGATTCTTCAGGAAATCCGTTGTGCCCGGGTCAGAGCCGTGACCTATCGCAGCAGTCACTATTTACCAGCTTTCTTGCGGGCGCGCTTCTCCATCTCCTCGCGCATCTCCCGTCCCAGACCGGTGCGGTTCATGATGTACTGCTGGGCGATGGCGATGAAGTTTCCCACCGTCCAGTACACGCTCAAGCCCGCCGGCAAAGAATAACTGAAGAACCCGATCATCAGTGGCATCATCACCGTCATCAACTGCTGCTGTTTCGGATCCATGCCGGCGTTGGGCGTCATCTTCTGCACCAGGAACGTGGTGATTACGATCAGCACCGGCAGAATGAATATCTTGTCGGGCGACGACAGATCGTGCAGCCAGAGGAATGGCGCCTGGCGCAGTTCGATGCCGACTCCCAGCATGGAATAGAACGCGAACAGGAATGGCATCTGGATAATCAGGGGCACGCATCCGCCCGCCGGATTGGCGCCTTCGCGTTTGTACAGCTCCCCGATCTCCACGTTCATCTCCGAACGCCGCGGATCGCGCAACGGATACTTTTTGTATTTTTCCTGGATGGCCTTCATCTGGGGCTGGAGCTTTTGCATCTTCAGCGCCGACCTCATGGCGGTGATGCGCAATGGCAGCAGCACCAGGTTGATGATGATGGTCAGGATGATAATGCACACACCCCAGTTGCCGGCCATGTGCTGATGGGTCCACAGCAGCCACAGGAACAGCGGGCGGGCGATCAGGCTGAAGAAGCCAAAGTCCACAACGTTGCGAAGATCGGGGCCATTCATTTGCCCCGGGGCAGTGTTGGAGCGTATCGACTCCAAAACTGGAAGTGCTTTAGGACCCACGAACATCCGTTCCCGCGTGGTGCCGGTAATATCGCCTGCGGCAGCGCCCAGCACGTCGTAGCGGTTCACATTGTTGGGGTCTGGTTTCTTCGGGTCTTTAGGTACGCTGATCGCGTTGTGCAGCGTGACCATGGCCGCGGTGTCGGGATTGTCGGGTAGGAAAATGGCTGCGAAATACTGGTCCTGAGCGCCCGCCCAATTAAAGGGTCCGCGCAAGGTATTGCCGTTGCTCACCTTCTTGGGGGCAAGCCGCTCCACCTTGTCGTTGGCCATGTATTCGATCTTGGCCGAAGCGTAGGAAGGGCCGGTGCTCTGATCGCCGAAACCCGCCGCCCACATGGGATACGCCTGTATTGGCTTGCCATTCTGCGTGACGACGGTTTCGATGGAGACGACATAGCCCTCGCCGAACTGCAAGGTCTTGCGGACTGTAATGTCGGCTTGCGCGTACTCGTAGGTCAGTTCGCCGGGCACTGTGATGGAACCGCTGGCGCTGGCCTCGTAGAGCGCCGAATTGATCTGGCTCCGCAGGTTCTCGTCATAGGTGTACAGGCTGAGCGGGAGCCCGAACTTCACGCACAGCGGGTTAACCAGGTCGAGCGGATGACCGTCCTCGTCCTTGTATTTCTTCAGCACCCACGACTTCGCCTGCGCGCCGCGGTTGGTAAAAACGATGCGGACGACGTTGTTTTCCACAACAGTCTCGACTTCGCTGCTGGCCGCCTTGGTTACTGCGGCGGTCTTTGCCGGATTGGCGCTGGTATCTACCTTAGTGACGGATTCCGCCGGTGCAGTCACGGCCGCAGACTGCGATGGCGCGGCCGGTGGGTTGGTCTGTGAGGTTTCGACGGGGGCCGTCTTTGGCTGCTGCCGGGACTTGTCTTTGAAGAGAAAAATCTGGCTGATGATGATCAGCGCAAAGGTGACGGCAAACACCATCAACATGCGGCGGTCGCCGCCCGGCTCTTGCTGTGGGTTCTTATACTCGGCCAAGTTTAAGTTCCCTTCAAGGAGCGAGAATTTCCCGGCAAAATGTCTGGTAATCCGTGCCCCGATTTCACGCTCGACGGCGGCACCGGATCCACTCCCGCGCGCGCGAAGGGATGGCAGCGCAACAGCCGCGAGGCGGCCAGCAGGCCTCCGCGAACAACGCCGTGGCACTCCACGGCCTCAATCGCATATTGCGAGCAGGTCGGAACGAAGCGGCAGGAATGCGGCAGCATGGGCGAGATGACCCGCTGATAGCACCGCAACGCGAATTGCACAGCCTGCTTCATTTTTGTTCCCCGGTACGGGCGCGTTGTGCGGCCAGCCGCAGAGCGCGTGTCACTTCGTTTAGCAATTCCGCGAAGGGCACGTGACTAACGCTTTTTCGCGGATTAAATACTACGTCGATGGGCCCATCGCACGCCTGCGCCGATAACCGCACCGCTTCGCGCATCCGCCGCCGGATGCGGTTACGTTCCACCGATCCCCCCAGCACTTTGCCCACCGTGAATCCTACACGAGGCGTCCCTCCCGCCCCAATCGCGTCCGGGCCGCCGCTGCGCCGCAGAAAGAAGACCGTCATGTTTCCCGTGAACTGCCGGCGGCCGCTCTGATAAACTCGCTGAAAATCGGCGTGTTTCAGCAGATGCCTCGATTTTGGAAACTTGCTGCTGGCGGCGGAGGTCACATTAAGCGCTCGGCGCTGACCCGCCGGGTTACTGTCTTTGCTGCGGCCGAGTCTTGCGACGACTCCCGGTTACTTCATCTGGAAAGGTCGCGATAACGCAGATTTCGGGTCCTTGGATTAATCGCGGAAGCCAGGGCTTACGGAGACGCGCTTGCGTCCCTTGGCCCGACGGCGCGACAGCACCGCCCGGCCGCTGCTGGTCTTCATGCGAGAACGAAATCCGTGCGTCTTTGAGCGATGACGACGGTTGGGTTGGAACGTGCGCTTGGGCATTCGAAAACTGCCCTCCTCACTGGCTAAAAATTCAATAGAGCAAACTCAAAGTATAACGGCCAGTGTACCTCTGTGGCAAACCCGCCTGCCCGGTTTGCAAAGCTCAGGGCATCTGGGCGCTGGCGCTGGCGAGCATCTTTGCCGTCCAATCGGCGTGGGGAAAACCGCACTCCGCAAGTGCCTTAAGCTCCTTGTCCGCGTCGTACTCTACGCGCCGTATTGCGCCAGAATCAGCGCCACTCACCAATGAGCTGCGTCTCGAAAATCCCCACCCAACAAATCACCCTAAAGTGCTGCGGTGGATTGCCTCTTGGTGTAGTTTGCAATCGCAGCGGCTCCGGTATTATTGCACCTGCACCAGCAGCGCAGCACTCGCGAAAAAAAATTCTTCGGTAACTTTCCCCAAATCAATCACTCGCGAAAAAATGA
Organism: uncultured Acidobacteriaceae bacterium; assembly: GCA_963728805.1. Lineage (GTDB taxonomy): Bacteria > Acidobacteriota > Terriglobia > Terriglobales > Acidobacteriaceae > Bog-257. The sequence goes on along the minus strand of CAVSLE010000005.1, from coordinate 5,841 downwards.
AATTTCAAGCGCAAGATTTGTCTGGCGCTCAATTTTTTTCGTGCTAGTATCCCTTACAGCCACAAGAAAAACTGACTGCACGAACGCTGGTGCAATGCTGCTGATCGCCGCAATCGTTGGGTTTGCAAACTTGAAGATTCTCAGTTGAAGTGTTCGCCAGTTTGTGGCTGTGTGCTCGGTTCTGTTTCCCTCTAACATCGATTTTGCCAAAGAGGCAGCGACTGCCTCTGGACTACTCTTTATGTCTTCCTTTGGTGCAGCATCTGCAAATCCGTGGGTGCGAGTTCTCGACGCGCTGGAAAAAAAGGTCAATCGAACTTCCTACGAGACCTGGCTCAAACCTACACGCTACGACCATGCGCAAGGCGCGGTGTTGTTCGTGCGCGTCCCCAATCCCGAGTTCTGCCACATCGGTGAACGCTACGGCGATTTAATCAGCGAGGCCATGGAAAACCTCGGCCTGGAATTTCTCGACGTCGAGTTCGTCACCGAACCAGAGCCGCAAGCCAAGGGCAAGGCAGTCCACGCGGATGCCGTACACAGCGAACCTCCAGTCCATACGGAGAGACCCGTGGCTACTCCTGCGCAGCAACAACGCTTCGATTGGGACGGCGCCGCTCAACTTAATCCCAAGTACACCTTCGACGATTTCGTCACCGGCGCCGGCAATCAGTTTGCTCATGCTGCGGCGCGCGCTGTCGGCGAGCATCCCTCTAAGGCCTACAACCCGCTCTTCCTCTATGGTGGCGTCGGCATGGGCAAGACCCACCTGATGCAGGCCATCGGTCACGAGATCAAAAAGCGGCAACCGGAAAAGTCAATCTGCTATGTATCCAGCGAGCGTTTCACCAACGACATGATCAACGCCCTGCGCTACAGCAAGATGACCGGCTTCCGCGACAAATATCGCAATATGGATGTCTTGCTGGTCGATGACATCCAGTTCCTGGTGAACAAAGAGCGCACCCAGGAAGAGTTCTTCCACACCTTCAACGCCTTGCACGAAGGCATGCGCCAGATTGTGATCGCCAGCGATCGGCCCCCCAAAGAATTGGCAGAAATTGAAGACCGTCTGCGTAGTCGCTTCGAATGGGGGCTGATTGCAGACATCCAGCCACCTGACCTGGAAACCAAAGTGGCCATTCTGCAGAAGAAAGCCGAGACCGATCGGGTGATGCTGCCCACGGAAGTGGCCTTGTTTATCGCCTCAAACATTCGCAGCAATGTGCGGGAGTTGGAGGGCGCGTTAATTCGCGTTCTGGCGTACTCGTCCCTCACCGGCGGCGAGATTAACCTGCAGACCACCCAGGAAGTCCTGAAGAACCTGATTGACTCGCAGATCCGTAAGATCTCCATCGAATCGATCCAGAAAGCGGTGTCGGAGCAGTTCGGCCTGCGGGTGGCGGAAATTAAGGCGAAGAATAACTCGCGGGTCATTGTGTTTCCCCGCCAGATCGCCATGTACATGGCTAAGCACCTGACGGACGCCTCGCTGCCTGAAATCGGGCGTCAATTTGGCGGCAAGCACCACACCACGGTCCTTCATTCGGTCGACAAGATTGAACAGCAACGCAAAACCGATAAGGATTTAAACAGGGTGCTCAATAAACTGATGGAGACTTTAGGTGCCTGAACCGCGCATTCAGCGCGGTTTTTCACTCTTGGCGATAGTTTTTCTCCGCCATTGCCTGTGGACAGACTGTGAATTCAGTGAAACGCAGGGATGGAACTTTAAGTTGCTTCCGGTTCGGCACAAGCCTCCTAACCTCAGACCGGGTGATTTGTACAGTAGCAAGCGTCCGCGGACCCTGTCCGATGCGATTTCTCCTAAAATTTCCACTTTTCCGGGCTACCTACTGTTACTACTGGTTTTATATGTTTTCTATTTGGTATAAGGAGTAGCAGTAATACAAGGCCAGGCCCGTGCCTGCCGAGGTGCAAAACGTTATGGCTGCCGAAACCGGAGTCGTCCAAGGTACAGCGATGGAAATCAGTGTCAGCAAGTTCGAACTACTTAAGGAACTGACTGCCACGCAGGGAGTGGTTGAACGCAAGACCACCATCCCCATTCTTTCAAATTTTCTATTCGAGGCTGCGAATGACCGGTTAAACATCACGGCTACCGATCTCGATCTCAGCTTGCGCACCTCGTGTCCGGCCAAAGTAAAGCGCGAGGGAGCCTGCACCATTCCTGCCCGCAGACTTTACGACTACGTCAAACTACTGCCCGACGGCGACATTTCCATCAAACTACTGGAGAACCATTGGGTCAACATTCGCTCGGGGCGCTCGATTACCAAGATGGTTGGCATGGCGCGCGCAAACTTTCCTGGTCTGCCAACCTTTCCTGCCGCCGGCAGCGTGAAGATTCCTGCCCAGACCCTGCGTAGCATGATCGGCCGCACCATCTTCGCCATCTCCAGCGAGGAATCGCGTTACACCTTAAACGGCGGGCTCATGGTGCTGAAGGCGGAATCCATTACCATGGTGGCCACCGACGGGCATCGCCTCGCGCATATCGAAAAGCAAGGCGAGCACTTTGATGTAACTGGAGAGAACAAGACGCTCATCCCCAAGAAAGCGATGGGGGAGATTTACTCGCTGCTGCAAAACAGTGACGTGGCCGACATCGAGTTTGCCAAGGACGACTCGACGCTTTTCTTCCGCATTGGCGAACGGCTGCTGACGTTGCGCCAGTTGACCGGACAATTTCCTAATTACGAAGCTGTGCTGCCGCGTGAAACCACCAAATCGGTCACGGTCCACGGTGCCGATCTCAACACCGCCATCCAGCGCGTGGCGCAGTTCGCCGACGAGCGCTCTCGCGCCATCCGTATGAAGCTCGACAAGAATGAGCTCAAGGTTTCCTCCTCATCCACCGATGCGGGCGAGTCTGAAGACTCCATCGAGACCGCGTACACTGCCGATCCCATGACCATCGGCTTCAACTCCGAGTACCTGCTCGACTTCCTGAAGGCATCGAATGGCGGCGAGGTCCGCCTGGAGTTCAAAGACGCCCAGTCGGCCGGGCAGATGCGTCCTGACGACGCCAACGACGACGGCTTCAAGTACCGCTACGTGGTCATGCCGATGCGGATCTGAGGCTGGCCCGGCTCCGCGGTGACGCAAGCGACACTCTCAAATCTTCCCGCAGGTGACGCCTCAGGGTTTCGCTATCGCCGAATCCCGCACTTTGTGCGATCGCTTCCAGCTTCTCAGGTGTCGCGGCAAGCTTTGCCTTCGCGGCTTCCGTCCGCAGTCGCGCCACAAAGCGCGCGGGTGTCGTGCCCACCTGCTGGGTAAAGACCCGGCTGAAATTGCGGTCGCTCATGCCGGCGCGGCGCGCCAGCGCCGGGACAGACAGATCAGCGCCGAGATGTTCTGAGATCCATGCCACGAGTTCGCGGATAGGCTGGTGGTCAGCGGCCTGGGCTGCGAGTTGCGAACTGAACTGACTCTGGCCTCCGCCACGGCGCATGAACAGCACCATGCGGCGCGCGATCTCCAGAGCGAGCGCGTGGCCGTGATCTGCCTCGACCATTGCCAGAGCGAGATCAATGCCAGCGGAAACGCCGGCGCTGGTCCAGACCTTTCCATCCTGGGTGAAGATGCGGTCACCATCGACGGAAATGCGCGGATAGCGCTCGGCCAATACATCAGCCAATTCCCAATGCGTGGTGGCCTGCCGCCCGTCGAGCAACCCGGCCGCGGCCAGCACAAAAGCTCCAGCGCAGACCGAACCAACGCGTCGCACCTGTTCTGCGCGAGTGCGCATCCATGCCAGCAATTCCGAGTCGATTCGCGATTGAGCGGTGTTTGGATTCGCCAGGACAAGCAAGGTGTCGATGGGATCGTGTGCCTCCGTCCAGCGATGGCCGCCGATCAATCCGAGTCCCGACCCTGTCATTAGCGGCGTTTCATCAGCGGTGAGCAATTCAACCGCATAGGCGGGTGAGCGCCGCTTCCCGTTGCGCGTCAGCAGCGCCGAGGCACGGGTAAACACATCAAGCGGGCCCGCTAGATTCGTCAAGTGGGTATTGGATAACACCAGGAATGCTATGCGGCGAGTCGGCCATTCCTTTGGTTTGGAATATTTCCCGCTCTTCTCAGTTATTAAGGCCATGCAGAAAGAGATGCCGGGCACAGCCACTTCGCTACATGAAAATTGGCTGAAAACGAGGACAAGTTGTCCGTGCGTGGTGACGGGCCGGCAATCTCATGTGCTAGTGGAGGATTGATTATGAAAGTACAGAAACTCATCCCGGTTGGACTTCTGCTTTTGCTTTCTGTTGCGAGCTTGTCAGCACAGAGTGCTTTGCCGAACCCACATGACGACGCCTGCTGGTCGAGTTTAGACGCGCTGCGGGCTTGTCAACTTCAGGCCTATGACCAGGCCATGGACCAGGCGCAGCGTTGCACTTCCTATCCCGAGTATCAGTGTCTGCCCGCGGATGTCTCGCCGCAAAAGACCGCAAAACATTCAGCTAAGGTCGCGAAGAGTGCCTTCAGCGCCGACAATGCGGTTGCTGTAAGCGCACCGGTAGCCGACACCAACGCCCAGGCTAGCAATTCGAAGTAAGTGCGGCTCCCGCCGCCCCATTAGTGTTGTCCCCGCCACGACCATTAAAAGGCGAGGGCAACACTTTTTTGTGGCGGTAAGGCCTTGTCGACTTTACGGCACTTCCCGTCTTCCAGCGCAGTAGGTAAAATAACTACATTGAGGTGGCGCGATGGACAAACCCGTATCCGCCGCAGACGCAAATCGCAGTCTTTCCCAACTTCTGCGGGGCGCACGCCGGGGCCGCAGCTACGTTGTGACTAGCCACGGCAAACCCGTGGCCAGAATAGTCCCTACAGGTGAAGCAGATACCGTATCCGCGGGCGCGCGCACTGCCTTGCTTACCCGACTCCGTTCGCAGCGGGTGCAGGAGATTGGTTCCTGGAGCCGCGATGAATTGTACGAGGATGCAGAATGAGAGTGGCGCTAGACAGCAACATCCTGGCCTACGCAGAAGGAGTCAATGGTGCCACCAGGAAGAAGCTTGCAGTCGAACTATTGCGACAACTACCTCAAAATGCGGTCATCCTGCCGGTTCAGGTACTGGGCGAAGTGTTTCGCGTGCTGGTGGGGAAAGCGGGACGACCGTCGGCAAAGGCGCGTTTGGCAATTCTCGATTGGCAGGACGCCTTTGCCACGATCGAGACCTCTGTTTCCGTTATGCTGGCCGCCATCGATTTGGCGACCGATCACCACCTCAGTATCTGGGACGCGGTGATTCTTTCTGCAGCCGCCGAAGCCGGTTGCCGTCTCCTCTTGTCCGAGGACTTACAGGAAGGATTCACCTGGAAGGGTGTCACCGTGAGCAATCCGTTTGCGGCTACTACCCACCCTTTGCTGCGAGCATTGCTGTCCAGCAACGCGGTTGAATAGCCTATTCGTAGGCCAGCGCGTCGATGGGATCTTTCTGTGCGGCCTTCATCGCGGGATAGAAGGCTCCCAGCAGCGAGCCAACCAGCGCAATGATTGCAGCCTTGACGATCCAGGCGTTGGTGATGAGCACCGGCAGTGTCTGGAACTTTGCGCGCAGGCCCACCCTGGCTCCGTAGCTGATAGCGATGCCGAGGATGACTCCGCCGATGGCGATCAACAGCGTTTCCCGCAGCACCACATTCACGATGTAGAGTTTGCCCGCGCCCAGCGATTTCAGGATGCCGATCTCGCGGGTGCGTTCCATCACCGCGGCGTACATGGCCTGGAAGATGACGATGAAGCCAATGATCATGGCGATGCCAATCACGACATTAATCACCGTGGTGAGGCCGGAAATGCTGGCCCACGTC
>CAVSLE010000004.1:0-122928 GCA_963728805.1 uncultured Acidobacteriaceae bacterium | reverse complement strand
GGTGAACGTGAGCGGAAGTTTTTGTGGACCACCGGCTACGGCGCAGGCGTATGTCTTCAACGCGACGGTCGTGCCGACGGGCGAACTGGGTTACCTGACGTTGTGGCCCGACGGCACCGGTCGGCCTACGGTCTCGACCCTGAACGCACTGGACGGCTCGATCACCAACAACATGGCGATCGTGCCCAGCACCAACGGAAAGGTCGATGCTTACCCCTCGGGGCTCACCCAACTGGTCCTCGACATCTCCAGTTACTTCGCGCCGTGAGTTGGCGGGCGGATTAGCGCCTCGGTGAAGATCGCGCCCAGCCTGTCGCCAAAGGCGGGCGACAAGGTTTATCCCCCCAAAATAAAGATTCACGTCGAAAGGCTGGGCCACCCGCCATGAACTTCAGCTTGACGCCGAATCACTTGCTTGGAAACAGATAGTCAAGCACATAGATTAGCGCCAGCACACTAATCGCGATCCAAAGGGGCTTGAGGAACCTGTTCGGTTGAGCAGGTCCCATCTTTCGTCCAATCCAGATTCCCACCACTCCTATCGAATTGAGTAGCACGAAGCACGTGATTGTCAGGAACAGCAGTTCTGACCCACGATAACCGTGCCTATGAGCGAGAAATAGACACAGCACAACGCCACAGTTGATTAGAACGATTTTTCCTAGTGGTCTTTCGATAAAACTCTTGTACATCTTGTCGCTCCGCAAATCTACTCCGGAATGACCTTGCATTTCATCTTCAAACGCATTGAGGGCAGGTCTCCTTCTTAGGCGGCGGTGGCGGTGGAGATACGACAAGTCACTTCAGTATCGTAGCGCCCTGCTTGACCAATTGTGAAGCTTCGCTGATGGTGCTGGGCAGATTTGCCGCTCCAGATGCGGTGACCGCGTCCTTTGGATTAGCCACTGTTGTAGCAATCTCCTGCACTGCAGATGCTGCATTCCCAGCTTTTAGATTCCCTCCTGTAGCTGCGTTAGTAATCAAACCAGCAGGAATGCCAACGGCACCCAATGCTTCTTGGCCCTTCGTTGTATCAGTGTTTGTCATTGCTCCGATGACCTGTGTTGTGCCCGATACCGCTGTGGACGTTCCACCCAGTACACCGATACTTATAGGCGCGCTAACTTCGGGTTATGTTTCCCAAGACAGCTAGTCCCCCCGCCACAATCTTTACCCGACCTTTACGATCTTTCTCCCCCAAGTGTGAGCTTGTTGCATTCTTACGCACGGAGGGCAGATTTCTTGGTGGCCGTCTGAATCTTCATGGTCAGAGGATTGTTGCGCACATAGGAGTAGAGATTCGGCCCTGCAGATAAGTGAAATTAGCGTACGGCACACCCGTTGGGGTCGAGCTCCAGTCCGGCGAAAAGAAACACGCATATCGTAGCGGTACCAGCGCGCACCGAAATAATCGGAGCCGGTCTCAGGGTCGCGTTCTTTGCCGGTAAACTTATGATTCTGCGGGCAGCTATTTGCGTGCGCGTGCTGCTCAAACCCCACGGGAAATGGTCGGCATCATCACATTGATGTGTACCATCTGTAATTACTCGTGCGAGTGATGGGTCTCACGCTTGCGCGTGATAGGAATGTCGCCTGGCGCGCCTTATTCTATAGTTGCATAGTTTTGAAACTTGCGATTCTGGCGCCCCCTCCTTACGCGATGACGGTGGCCGACTTTTTCCCGCCCTGCGGCACAGGTCCTTCACCTCAGCGGCAACTGCGGTCGTCTTGGATTGCCAGGTGTCGTATGCTCCAAGCTGCGCTAATGGAGACTGCACGCGTCGCCGAGTTGCTGGCGCCGTTCACCGGCGAGGACACGCCCGCGCCGCGGCTGATCGAGGCGCTGGAGCGCTACCTGGATCTGTTGCAGCGTTGGAACGCGCGGGTGAACTTGACGGCGGTCCGCGACCCCGAGACGATCGTAACCCGCCACTTCGGGGAGTCGCTGTTTGCAGCGCGGATTCTGCTCCCCCGCAGAGGCGGTGAGGGCACGGCGGTTTTGACGCTGGTGGACGTCGGCTGGGAGCGGGGTTTCCTGGGGTGCCGATGAAACTGTTCGCGCCCGAGCTTGAGCTCACGTTGATTGAATCGCACAACAAGACGGCTGTTTTTTGCGAGAGTTGGTGCGAAGTCTTGAACTGGACCGCTGTGAGGTGTTCGCCGGCCGGGCCGAACAGTGGACGAAACGTGCGGACCTGGTGACGCTGCGCGCCGTCGAGCACTTTGAGCGGATCTTGCCGACGGCAGCGAATCTGGTCGCCGAAGGTGGAAGGCTGGGATTGCTCATCGGGGCAGGACAACTCTCAACAGCGCATCAGGTGTTGGGAGAAACATGGCGATGGCGGGTTCCAACGCCGGTGCCACGGAGCGAGAGCCGTGTCATTCTGCTTGGAGAACGCAAGAACGAGGCATGACAGCCTTGGCAAGTTGTGACATAAATATGTAATGTGGTAAGTTTTAGCCTAAAAATTGCCTAGTTTTACGTAAAAGTGGGAAGCTATTATCAATTTCATGCCAAATTGCGATTTAATTTACACTCAACAAGCAACAACTTCTAGTTTCCGTGTTAGCTTGGCGTACTGCCAAAGATTGAGGCAAGAACTAGCGAACCATCAAATGTCGGTCGATCACAACCCAACGATTCGTCTTTCGCCGCCGTGCTAGCTAGCTGGCTGGATTCGTAATTGTTCCACGTGGAACAATTGCCACCAGCAACTAAGGGTTCTGGGAACCGCGACACAGTTGCCAGATTGTTCCACGTGGAACAATTCGCCCCTTCAGTTACCCACAGACCCGCAGCCCATCTACCGCCAGCTTAATCAGCACCTTCCGCCGTCCCTTCCGAGTCTTGCACAGCTTTTCCAACGAAAACTTCCCCTCCGTGGCCGTACGTCATTGCCGACTCCCCACCCCACGTTCTAAGCTTGGACTTCACCCGGCCAAGCCATGGGACGCACGATCGCAGTCACCAACCAGAAGGGCGGAGTCGGCAAGACCACGACCGCAATCAACCTTGCGGCATCGTTCGCCTCGCTCGGCTCACGCACATTGCTGGTCGACTGCGATCCTCAGTCCAACGCCTCCAGCGGCCTCGGATTCCTCCGCGACCCCGATCGCCACAGCACGTACCAGGTCATCATGGGCGAGGTCCCAGCCCAGCAGGCGACGCTCCCCACCGAACTCGAACACCTACGCGTGCTCCCCGCGCACAAGAACCTGCTTGGCGCCAACATCGAGCTGGTGCCCCTCGAGCTTCGTGAGTACCGCCTGCGCAACGCCCTTCAACCCTTGCGCGAGCAGTTCCAGTTCATCGTGATCGACTGCCCCCCAGCGCTCGACCTGCTCACCCTCAACGCCCTGGTCGCCGCCGACACCGTACTCATTCCCATGCAGGCCGAGTACTTCGCCCTCGAAGGCGTCACCGAGCTGCTCGACACCATCGACCGCATCCGCGTCGACCTCAACCCCAACCTCGCGGTCGAAGGCGTGGTGCTCACCATGTTCGACGAGCGCACCAACCTTGCGCAGTCGGTCGCCAGCGAGCTGCGCGGCTTCTTTGGCGACCTGATGTGCGAGACCGCAATCCCGCGCAACATTCGGCTGGCCGAGGCGCCCAGCCACGGCAAGCCCGCGCTGCTGTACGATCCTCACGCGCGCGGCACCGAGGCCTATCTGCAACTGGCGCAGGAGATCATGGAGCGCGTCGCCAATCCCCGCAAGCCGCCGCAAGAGCCCGCCCAGCCCCGCGACTAACGCCAGCAGCGGTTGCGGGGAAGTATGACACATTGTGGGATATACCACAATGTGGGACATATGCGACAACCCGGGGGCCTGTCGGCGACTAAAGCAGATTGTGGCGCAGAAGTTATCTCCCACCCTGTCGCCAAAGGAAGGCGACAAGGGTGGGGCACCCCAGGTTCAGGGTTGACCTAGAAAGTAGAATTCTCTAGGGAAAGGGTGGGCCACCCGCCCGATACACATCCCCTTGTCTGCCAAGTGGGCACCCAACGATTTACGGCGCGAAGTAGCTGGAGATGTCGAGGATCAGTTGCGTGAGCCCCGACGCATAGGCATCGACCTTTCCGTTGGTGGTGGGCACGATCGCCATGTTAGAGGAGATGGATCCGTCCAGCGCGTTCAGTGTCGAAACCAGTGGTTGGGTGGTGCCGTCCGCCCACAATGTCAGATAGCCCAGCGAGCCTGTCGGCACGACGGCTGCGCCGAAGACATACGCCTGCGCCGTGGCCGACGGTCCACAAACACTACCCTCCACATCCACGGGAGGATTCAGGGTCCCGCTGAAGGGCTGCCCGTTGCCAAAATGGCGCGTGTCGATGACCCGGCAAGGGGCCAGCGTGTAGAGCGATAGCCCGCCCGTCCCCGCGGACGCGAAGTAGCCGTTGATGTCGATGATCAAGTCGGTGTCGTTGCTGGGATAAACCGAAACTTTGCCACCACTACCGGCGGGCACCAGCGCGGCATTGGCGATGATGGTTCCAGGGATGTCGTTCAAGGTGGAAACGGTAGGCCTGTTTTCACCTGTGGGCCAAACCGTCATATAACCCAGCGGACCATGGGGCACGACCGAGACGTTCAGCGAGTACGCGGCTGCGCTGTTCGGAATGTTGCAGCTCGTAGCATTGAGTATGGGGAAGTCGCGCTGCTGGTTGCCCGTCAGGTACGGCGGTCCCAGGCCAGGGGGATAGGTACTGTGACGGGTGTCGGCGACCCGACAGGGGGTCAGCGGATAGAAAGCCAGCGTGGAATCCGATACCGTTGCGAAGTAGCCGTTGATGTCGAGGATGACATTGGTCGTGTTGGTGACGTAAATATTGACCGCTCCGTTGGTGCCCGCCGGCACAATGGCGGCGCTGGCCTTGATGCGGCCATCGACGGAATTCAGGGTAGAAACTAAAGGCCGCAGGGTTATGCCCGCCGGCCACATGGTTAAGTAACCCAACCCACCCAGGGGCACAACCGAGACATTGAGCGAGTACGCTGCTGCGGTCGCCGGAATATTGCAGCCCCCCTCCTGCGGAATGGGGAAGGTTTGGAAAGTGCCGCCCTGAATCGGCCCGCTGCCGCCGTGTTCCGGCCGTGTATCCACCAGCCGGCAGGGAGTAACGGTCACGAATTGATATGGGACCGCAGGCGTATTTGTGATCTCGAACACCGTTCCGTCACTGGACGTACCGCCTTGGTAGGTCGTGCCGTAGAGATTGCCGGCGGCATCCAGGACCAGACCGGCGGCGGGATTGGCCCCGTCCGTGCCGCTAAAGCTGTACAGCAGGGTCTCTCCGTGGGCGTTCAATCGAAATACCGTCCCCCCGCCATAACTGCCGCCAAGGTAGGTGGTGCCGTAGAGATTGCCGGCGCCATCGAGGATCAGGGTGGCTAGGGGCTCGACCCCGTCCGTGCCGTTACCGAAACTATGCGCCACCGTCTCCGTCCAGGTCCCGCCCCCCGCGGGCATCAACTCGAACACTGTACCGAGGTTGTAAGTGCCGCCAACGTTGGTCGTGCCGTAAAGATTGCCGGCGGCATCGAAGATCAGCCCAGCCTGGGGGGCGACGCCGTCCGTGCCGCTGCCGAAGTTATGCAGCGCCCTCTCCGTCCAGGTTCCGCCTCCTGCGGGCGTCAACTCGAACGCCGTCCCGCTGCTGGAAGTGCCGCCAACGTAGGTTGTGCCGTAGAGATTGCCAGCGGCATCGAAGATCAGCCGGGCGCTGGGACCGACGCCGTCCGTGCCGGTGCCGAAGTTATGCAACACGTGCTCCGTCCAGGTTCCGCCCGCTCCGGGCGTCAACTCGAACACTGTCCCGCTGCTGGAAGTGCCGCCTTGGTAGGTGGTGCCGTAGAGATTGCCGGCGGCATCCAGGACCAGGCCGGCGATGGGATTTGCCCCGTCCGTGCCGCTGCCGAAGCTCCACAGCACCTTCTCCGTCCAGGTTCCGCCCGCTCCGGGCGACAACTCGAACGCCGTCCCGCCGTCGGAAGTGCCGCCAGTGGAGGTGGTGCCGTAGAGGTTGCCGGCGGCATCGAAGATCAGCCCGGCTTGGGGACGGATCCCGTCCGTGCCGTTGGAGTTGAAGCTATGCAGCACCTTCTCTTCGGCAGCCGCCCCGGTGCTGGACATTAACAGAATCGCAGTAAAGATGGCCAGGGTCGCCATCAATCCGATGGGAACAGTCTTGCCTCGCATGAGTAGTCTCCTTAGTGCCGCAGCTATAGCGCAAATAGCCGATATCCAACGAAATTTCCCCGGGTTCGGTCGAGGTGCCTTGCCACCCCCTGTTTTGCGCGGTCCGACGCAACAAACGAAGAGCAACCAAACACGTTGCCGTGAAAGAAGAAAATTGCCGAATTGACGTGCGAATGTGCCGCGCATAATAGCACGGTTCGAGCGACAAACGTAGAGCTTTCTTCACTACATCAAGGAGGTAGGTAGGGGCAATAATTTACTTGACCCGTCCACGGGCGTAGAGTCAGTTAGTTGCCGGGAAAGAATAGGTAAATTCCCGTGCGAGTCCCTTATGCACCGCCGAGAAGAGGCAAGTGGAGCTATGACGGTTCCACATGCCTTTGTGAATCGGGCCGGCCGCACCGCGATTTCCAGCTACGCGCGAAATAGGTGGAGAAGCCGGAGGATTGGGCGTGGAGCAGCTTTCGGCATTACCTCACGGGCGTCGAAGGCGTGGTGGAGATTGAGTCGGAGTGGACGGGACGCACGCGGGAGCGCATGGGAATAGTGCCCCGAGTGAAGGTTCGGCAGCTTGTCGAGACTCTGCCCACCCTGTCGCCAAAGGAAGGCGACAAGGATGGGGCACCCCAGGTTTAAGGTTAACCTAGACAGTAGAATTCTCTAGGGAAAGGGTGGGCCACCTTGCGCAGGGTGGCGGATTTCGAAGCAGCAAAACCGTACATCGTCCAAGCGTACCAGGCAGTAGGAGCATGATCGTCCAGTTGCCGGTTGCCCCACCCAAGCTTCCTTTGGACTACCGGGACTGGCCCCATTGCGGGCTCCACAGTGCGCGCACCGAGAGGATGAGGGAGAACATCCCAGTCACGCCGAGCGCGTGCAGCGCCCACACGAACAAGAAGGCTGGGCTGGACCTGGCGATCGCGCCGCGAAAAACGCCTCCCGCTCCGATCACGTGGGCGACAGGCATGGCCAGCGCAAGCAGCGACCCGACCAGCATGATGATGTGCCCCGACCGCCGTTCGCCGAGCACCAACGTTCCGTACAACCAGACGACCAGGATGGGCACCGCAACCAGGGTTGAGCCCCCCGCCTCGGGCGTCCCCACCTTAGCGTGCACGGTATCGCTGGTCAGGTGAAGCGTCACGAGGAGGATCGAGAGCAGAGACGCGATGGTTAACATGACGTTGTGTTTCATTGGATATTCTCCTGGTTAACCGGAATGGCCTTTTTGATCTCGGAAAGCGCACCATAATACATCCGTCTGACCTGTTCGCGACACCGTAAATGATTGCAACCCAGAACGGCAGCGCCTACACGCGCGCCCTTTCAAAACATCCGCGCTTGACGGAAACTGCGCGGAAGGGATTAACTATGGAACAACGCGGCGCTGCGTGGGGAGCGACGAGGGCCGGTGACTGACAACCTGATAGCCTCGGATGCATTCGAGCGATTACGGCAAATGACAGCCTCGCGGCCGGCGGAGCTGGTGGAGCTTTGTCGCGACTTTTTGACCGAGGCCCGGGTGACACTTGCACAGTTGCGCAATACATTTACACTGAAACAATCTGAAGAGCTGCGCAACCGGGCCCACTATCTGAAGGGCAGCAGCATGGTGATGGGAGCGGCCAAGGTCACGCGCTGTTGCGCCAGCCTGGAAGCGATGGGGAAAACAGGAAACGTAAGTGAGGCCGAATCAGTTCTGGATGAGCTTGCAGCCGCGCTGAAAGCGGTGGAGCAGGAATACGCGAAGATACTCGGTCCGGAAGTGCTTCCGGCCGGCGGACCGGCCGCGTAGGAGATCGTCTGCGCACACTATGACGAAGACGGCTGTAAGTCCCATCAAGATCCTGATTGCCGACGACCATCCGGTCGTGCGCATCGGTCTGCGCAACATGCTGCAGGCCGACAACCAAATGCGGATCGTGGCCGAAGCCAAGGACGGCGCCGAGGCGCTCGACATGGTGCGCACCCACCGGCCCGACATCCTGCTGCTGGACCTGGCCATGCCGAAGATGCCAGGCATGGACGCGTTGCGCGAACTTACCACCGAGTCCACTCCCACGCGCACCATCGTCTTGACCGGACTCGCGGACAAGCGGCAGATCCTGGAAGCGCTGCAACTGGGCGCCCGCGGTGTGGTCCTGAAAGACGCCGTCGGAGAGCATCTTTCGGCCTGTATTCGCGCCGTCATGCAGGGCCAGTACTGGCTGGAGGGACGTCCGGTACAGAACCTGGTGCAGGTGCTGCACGATCTGGCGGCGCAAACGGCGCCGCCGTCGCGCAAGACCTTCGGCCTCACCGCCCGCGAGCTTGAGGTGGTCACGCTAATCACCGAAGGCTCGACCAACAAGCACATCGCGGTGACCTTCGGCATCAGCGAGGAAACCGTAAAGCGCCACTTGACCAACATCTTCAACAAGCTGGGGGTCGGCAACCGCCTGGAGCTGGCACTATTTGCCCTGAATCATAATCTGCTGCCGCCGACCGAGGTGTCGAGCTAGCGAACGGTTGCGTAGTTGCGCAACTGTCAAACCGGTGTCCCGAGTTGGAAGTTCGCTGCATATTCTGGGACTTGTATCAGGGGCACGGCTTCAGCCGTGCCGAAGTGCTAGTCAAGAAAACGTGGCCTTTAGGCCCTGAGGCGACATTCTCACCGCACTCGACGCTTTTTGCCTTCCCCGGTAGATATTCATCGCACTCAAACTGCGCCCTGGTCCCACTTTCGACCCATTTACTCTTCCGCTTCTCTACACCGTAAAGGTACTTCCCCAGTTGTCCGGCGGCGGCTAGGGTTACAGCAGAGACCTATATGGACAACGGCCACAAATGGGGGCTGGAGCTGAGCTCTGTCCCTCTGCAGGAAGCGGTGTTATGCGCCGACTGCGAGATCATCAGCAACAGCGCGGGTGACGCCTGCCAGATTTGCGGCAGCCATTCGCTGCTGAGCCTGGGACGCCTGCTGGGCGGCTGCATCGATGGCGAGCGGGCCGCACTGGTGGAGTACGATCAACCGCCTGCTCACAGTGGATTCACTGTGCTGGTGAATCCCGGCGCTGCCGAGATTCTGCAACAAAGCCGAAGAAGGAAGGTCAGTGGCTAGGGGCAGGGGCTAGTGGTTAGTGGCTAGGGGCTAGTGGTTAGTGGTCCTAGCTTCTTCCAGCAACGCCTCGCACGACAATCCACTGCCAAAATTACCATCCGCCGGGCCGCGAACCACATCACACACGAGTGACGATTTCTTCTCGGCGAGGTTTCATGGATCACGACAAACTCCTGCGTCAACAACTGGCCAAACTGATTGACTGGAATGAAGCCCACGCGGACTTACAGGCGACGGTGAAGGACTTCCCGGCGAAGCTGCGCGGTCAGGTGCCCGATGGGCTGCCGCACTCGGCGTGGCAACTGCTGGAACACATACGCCTCGCGTTATGGGACATCCTGGAGTTCAGCCGCGACGCCAAGCACAAGTCGCCCAAATGGCCCGAGGGCTACTGGCCGAAGAGCGCTGCCCCGCCCAGCGACAAGGCGTGGGACGAGAGCGTAAAGGCCATCCTGAAGGGGCAGGACGACCTGCGCGAACTGGTGAAGGACCCATCAACCGATCTGTTCAAGCCGTTGCCTCATGGCGACGGCCAGACGCTGCTGCGCGAGGTGCTGCTGGCCGCCGACCACGGCGCCTATCATCTGGGACAGTTGGTGCTGGTGCGCAGGGCGTTGGGAGCGTGGCCGGGATAGGCGTTGGCCATGGGTGATTGGTGCGGCACGCTAAGTCAACGCTTCATGAACTCACTTAGAAATTTCCCATCCACCGAACCTCCGCTCAAGCAAAGGAGGTTTGAGAAAGCGTTGTCTGTTGTGTCGCATCTCGGTCCAGCTTAAGATACTCGACAAGAATATGAAACTATCTGACAAGAGTGGTGACTATTCACCCGCGGAAATGCGGATGGCACCTCCTGTGAGTAGAACGTTGATGGCATGGCAACGGGTTAGCCTAACGTGCAGTGCGGTGCTCTTGCTCTTCTGCGGCGTCGCAAACGGTCAATCGGGATACCTATTGCAACACTGCACCGACCTGGAGAACCGTGCTTCGAACGCACTGGACAGCGGACAGTCGGAGACGATCTTGAGAGCCGAGAGAGACCTTTTAGCCGATTGCTCAGAGTTACTGTCCAAGAAAGCGCAGGCGTCTGCGCTTCAGACCATCGGTATGGAATTGATCAACCAGCGGCAGTATGATGACGCGATTCCCATTCTGCAGCGTTGCGTGGCCATTTACCCAGATAAGGCAGGGTGTTGGGTATTCCTAGGCAATACGAACTGGGAGCTAGGAAGACGCTCTGATGTAAAAACCTACTGGGAAAGAGCTGTCGCAATAGGAGGGTTCGACGACGCGAATGCCCATGCGATTCAAGCAGCTAAACGGCTATTACTTGAACACTCCGGCGAGTTCTCGGACGCTGGATCGAAAAGCGAGAACACGCCGAACGAAACTAGCCGTAGCGAGACAACTCACAGTTTCGGAACAGGCTTTTTCGTAAACAACCAAGGCTATATTCTGACCAATGACCATGTGATCACAGGATGCAGAAAGCTTGTGGACCGATACGGTAAGCCATTGCACATTACGTCTAGGGATGTGGGTACTGATTTAGCTCTGCTAAAAACAGATACGCCACCCTCCTCCTCTGCCGTGTTCAGGACCGGCCCTGTTCCGAAAGTTGGTGATGCAGTTGTGGCGTTCGGCTTTCCCCTGCCGGACATTCTCTCTTCTGAAGGGAACGTTTCCACCGGGGTTCTGAGTGCTACCTCTGGGCTACAAGACGATCCGCGCTTCGTACAAATCAGCACTCCCGTTCAGCCGGGCAATAGCGGCGGTCCATTATTCGATTCCAGCGGCCACGTAATCGGAGTGGTAGTCGCTAAGCTGGATGCATTAAAGGTTGCACGCATAACGGGTGATGTTCCGCAGAACGTGAACTTTGCTGTACATTGGGCAGAGGTACGGGCTTTCCTCGACACACAGGGTGTGCGGTATCAAAAGGAGCCCTCCCTGCGTATTTCAGCAACACGCGATATTGCTGCGACTGCAAGTCGTATTTCGGTGGCGATTGACTGTACCAGGTAAACAAGTGTTGGTTTAAGCGGGCAGATAGCCCTTACGATGCCCGACACAGAGCGAAAGCCGTTTCGTGACGCCGCACGCGAGGAAGCAAATGGTAACAAATGACTACATCTATAGAAAGATGGTTAGTCCTGCTCTTAGCTGGATCGTGCTTGCCCCTTTGCGCACCTCTAGCCTTCAAGACCGAGTTGCGAAGATTCTAAGTTGTTCCTTTGGGTTACAGGAAGAGGACTTTCCTGCAGATTTGAGACAGGATTGGCGCAACTTGACTGCGGTCTGGGAAAGGAAGATTCCAGGAAACCGCTCGTGGATGAGGAACGCTAACGCTAAGGCCAGTACCCTAAAGCCAACGGAGGCAAAGCAGGTGCTTCAATCGTTCTTGAACATTGCTAACGGGATCATCAAGCGACAAGGGATCAAGGAACGCGCTCGCGTAGGCAACTAATCACTTGCCAGTACCAGGCGCGTGTCCAAGAGCTCTCAGAGCAATCCGAAATAGGCACCGTCCTCCAAAAGACACTTCAGTTCATCTTGGAAATCCGGCCCGGTATCGCATGATACCGCACCGTGCTTCTTGAATAATTTGTTGTTGACGAGTTCGTGAAGAACCAAAATGCAACACAATTTTGTGAAATGCCGAAGGCGTTCATCAATCTCGATGCGGTTTTGGTTGGGTAGCACACATGCAGGACTCCCACTATCGCCAATTGCAGGCACGAATTCCGCTGCCTCAATCGGCGGTTTCACGTGGGCAAAATAAGCGTCCTGAAAATGATGGAGAATGGCCGGCAAATCCGCTTCCCAGAATTCTCCGTCACAGCGTCTAATTCGGAAACGGGCTATGTCGAACTCCATAACGATAGGATTATCTCATGCCTCGTGAAATCGTCATTCCGCGTGAGGCGGCCCAGGAAACCTGCACTAACCACCGACTCAAGAATTATTGCAATTCAGTCCACCGCATCCGATTTCGTCGCTTGGCGGCTCCGCCAGCTAAATCAACGACAGCGCGTCCACATCTACCACCACATTGTTGCGCGGAATCTTCTGCGTGTCCGCGTATGCCAGCATGGAACGCAATGCAGCATTCATGCGCTCGCGGCTGGCCGACTTCAACAGGAAGTGATAACGGTACTCGGTCTTCAGCCGCACAATCACCGCCGCCGCCGGCCCCATGACGCGTATGCCAGCCAGCCGGCTTGCCTCAAACCACTTGCCCAGAATGCCCGACCAGGTCAGCGCCTCGTCGAGTTTGCTGCTGCGCACCACCACGTTGCTGACGGCGTTGAATGGCGGGTAATGCATCCAGCTGCGAAAGCGTATTTCCTTCTCGTAGAAGCCGTGATAGTCGTGCGCGGCGGCGAATTGGATGGCGTAGTGGTCGGGGAAAAATGTCTGCAGCACAACTTTGCCGGGAGTGTCGCCACGACCGGCGCGGCCGGCAACCTGGGTGAGCAACTGGAAGGTGCGCTCGGCGGCGCGGAAGTCGGGAAAACTGAGCGCCGCATCGGAACCGACCACGCCCACCAGCGTGACGTTGGCGACGTTGTGGCCCTTGGCGATCATCTGCGTGCCCACCAGTAGGTCGATGTCGCCGGCCTGCAGCGCGCTCAACATGCGCTCGAAGTCGTCGCGGCCATGTACCGTGTCGCGGTCCAGCCGCGCAATCCGCGCCTGCGGAAACATGCCGTGCAGGATGTGCTCCAGCTTCTCTGAGCCGGTGCCCAGGTATTGCACAAATTCGCTGCCGCATTTGGGGCAGGTGCGGGGCGCGGGGCGCGTGTAGCCGCAGTAATGGCACATCAGGCGGTGCTCGCGCTTGTGGTAGGTCATCGAGATGGCGCAGTTCTTGCACTGCACGCTCTCGCCACATTCCCGGCAGAGGACGAAGGAGGAGTAGCCGCGCCGGTTCAGCAACACCATGACCTGCTCGTGGCGCGACAGCCGCTCGCCGATCTCTTCCACCAGTTTGACCGAGAGCGGTTCGTCTTTGCGGGTGCGCTGGAACTCCTCGCGCATGTCGAGGACCTGGACCTCGGGCAACGGCCGCTGCTCGATGCGCTCGGGCAATTCCAGCAAACGGTACTTGCCATTGACGGCGTTGTAGTAGGTCTCCAGCGACGGAGTGGCCGACCCCAGTACCACGGCCGCGTTGCACATCTTGGCGCGCATCACGGCTACGTCGCGGGCATGGTAGCGCGGCATTTCTTCCTGCTTGTAGGAGTGGTCATGTTCCTCATCCACCACGATGAGAGCCAGGTCGGGCACTGGCGCAAAGATGGCAGAGCGTGTGCCTACCACAATGTGGGAGTCGCCATTGCGGATGTGCTTCCACTGTTCGGCCCGCTCATCGTCACTGAGGCCGGAATGGAGGATGGCGACCTCGTCGCCAAAGATCTGGTGCAGGTCGGCAGCGACGGCGGGGGTGAGTCCGATTTCGGGGACCAGCAGAATGGCGGAGCGCCCCTTGGCGAGCACGGCTTGCATCGCCGACAGATACACGGCGGTCTTGCCCGAGCCGGTGATGCCATGCAGCAGCATGGGCAGGAACTGCCGCTCCTCGGTGGAAGTGATGATGGTGTTGAGGGCGGCTTTCTGCGCGGGCGTAAACAGGAACTCCAGCTTGCGCGGCTTCATGCCCGACATGCGGAAGGCGGCGGCTTCCTGGCTGAGGGCAACGATGCCGCGCTTCACCAGGGTTTGCAGCGTGGTCCGCGGGACGGCCAATTCACGAATCGCGTCGACTGGTGCGCGCAAGTTTTCCTGAATGCGCAGGTACGACACAATCTTTTGCTGGTTGGCGTTGAGTTTGCCGGTGACATCTTTCAATGTGGCGATCTGAATGGTACGGGTGGCATCGCGGACATCGCTGAGGTCGACGCGGGCAATCCACTTCTTGCGCAGCATGGCTTGCAGCATGGCGCGCGATGCTCCGGTGGCTGAACGCAGCGCCGCTTCGCGGACAACTTCGCCATCGGCGAGCCGGTTTAATGCGGCGTATTCCAGCATCTGGTGCTCTGGCTCTTTCTGCGAGCGTAACGAGGAGCCGATGGTAGATGCAGCATGCAGTGCAGCAATTCCCTTGTCGGTAATGTGGTAGCCGACGACGCGGCGGAACTCCGCTGACAGGGGGAGCATGGTGCGAAACACTTCGCCGATGGGTGCAATGTAATACTGCGCGATCCAGCGTCCCAGTTGCATGAGGTCGGGAGTGAGAGCGGGCGCCGAGTCGAGCACCTGGCTGAGGCGCCGGGTCTGGAATTTCGGTTCGCGGTCGTGCAGTTCGGTGACGATGCCGCACAGCCGCTTCTCGCGGAAGGGCACAATGACGCGGCCGCCGATGCAGGGCTCGGTGTCGGCAATGCGATAGGTAAAGGTGGCGTCGAGGGGGACGGGCAACGCCACATCGCAGAATTGCGGCATGATCAGGTGAACCTTACCACGGGAAGAGGTGCCTAGAGTTATGTACAACGACAATTCGAATCTTATGGCATGATCTCTCGATGGCTGGAAAATCGGACAAACCGGATCATTCGGCCGTTCTCGATCGCGAACCCGACGTTGGTGATCAGGCTTCGAGGGGGCCTTCGATACCGGGCATTCGTTGTCCGGTCTGTCGCTGGCGGCCCAGATCGCATAACAAGTGGTACTGCGATTGTGGTCACATCTGGAATACCTTCGACACCGGAGGTATGTGCCCGGCCTGCATGTATCACTGGACTATCACACAATGCCTCGCCTGCGGAACGTTCTCTCAACACTCCGACTGGTACGAACACAGAGCCTGAATATTACTATTCAGCGGTATTGTGCTGGGGCATGGGCAGATCAAGGTAGCACATGACCATCTGCAAATCTTTCCAGGCTTCCTTCTTCTGGCGCGGATCGCGCAACAGAAAGGCCGGATGGTAGGTGACCGCCAGCTTGCATTGCAATGGACCATCGGACCCAGCGGCGATGGCCGGTGGCGAGAAATCATAGAAGCGGCCGCGCATTGACACCATGGAGTCGTTGACGCTCAGCAGGTTCTTGGCCGCAGTTGCGCCCAGGGCCACGATGACTTTTGGGCGGATGACTGCAATCTGCCGCATCAGAAACGGCGAACAGGTTTCGCACTCGTCACGCTCAGGCGTGCGGTTGCCCGGAGGGCGGCACTTCACAATGTTGGCGATGTACACCTGCTCGCGCTTGAGGCCCATGGCGGCGATCATGTTGTTGAGCAGTTGACCGGCGCGCCCGACGAACGGCAGGCCCTGGGCATCTTCGTCTGCGCCCGGGCCTTCGCCAATGAACATCAGCTCGGCGTGCGGATCGCCAGTGCCGAAGACAATCTGCTTGCGGCCGAGCTTCGCTAGCTTGCAGCGCTGGCAGGCGGGGCCGATGTCGTCGGCGATGATTTGCAAAAGCGCGGCGCGATCGAGGGTGCCATCGGCTGTGGCGACAAAGGCGGAGTCATCAACCGCTTCGAGGGCGGCTTCGACTGAGGCGACTTCCTCGGAGGTGATCTCGAGCATCTCACGCACACCGTCGCGGCGATAGAGCGGTCCGACGCCCAGCTCGCGATAGAAGTTGAGGCGCTCGCGCAGTGCGGATTTGGTATTGGCGTCGAGGGTCATGGGATGGAGTTGATGGTGCGATTTTACGGCAGGAGGGAACGGGTGGCAATAAACCGCGAATGAGGATTTGGAGCGGCGTGGTCAGTGGTTAGTGGTTAGTGGATAGTGGCTAGTGGTTAGTAAAAGCAGACGCGCTCAGGATGACAAAACAGCCGAGACCTGCTGCTGGCGGATGCGCAGGGCGGCCTCGAGAATTCTCTGCGCAATGTCCAGTTTGCCGGCCTCAGGCACGGAGATGTTGTCTGCCGATGTAACGATGGTTACTTCGTTACGCTCGCTGTCAAAGCCGATGTCGCTGCGGCTGACATCGTTCACCACAATGGCGTCCACCCGTTTATTAGCCAGCTTGGCGCGCGCGTTCTCCAGCAGGTCCTCAGTTTCGGCGGCGAAGCCGATCAGCACGGGAGATCGTTTGCCGGTGGCGTGGCGCAGGCTGCCGAGGTCGGCAAGGATATCGGCATTGGGTTCGAGTTGCAGCTGCAACGCAGCTTTGCGCTTGATTTTCTCCGGCGAAACATTCTTGACGTGGAAGTCGGCGACGGCGGCGGCCATGATGATGAAGCTGGCTTGCTCCCAGCGATCGAGCACCGCGGTGCGCATTTGCTGCGCGGTCTTAACGAAGATGGTTTCCGCCGCCGAGGGAGGTTGCATCGCAGTCGGGCCAGTCACCAGGATGACTTTGGCTCCCCGCCGCAGCGCAGCCTCGGCCAGAGCGTATCCCATTCTGCCACTGGAACGATTGCCCAGATAACGCACCGGATCGATGGGCTCTTGAGTGGGGCCGGCGGTGACGAGCACAGTTTCACCCGCCAGGTCTTGCGCGACCCCAAGGCGCTCCAGGGTGACAGCGACGATTTGCTCCGGCTCCGCCAGACGCCCGGCCCCGATCATGCCGCAGGCCAGATAACCACTGTCTGGCTCGACGACGGTTACACCGCGACGGCGCAGGATTTCCAGATTCGCCCGGGTGGCGGGATGCTCCCACATGTTGACGTTCATGGCGGGGGCAACGATGACCGGGGCGGTTGTCGCCAGATAAAGAGTGCTGAGGAAATCGTTGGCCATGCCCTGCGCGAATTTGGCAATCGTGTCGGCGGTCGCGGGAGCGACCAGCAGCGCGTCGATGGATTGGGCGACAGAAATGTGTTCGACGGCGGAGTCGAGGTTGGGCTGCTCGGCCGCCGACCCGAACATGCTGGTTATCACTTTCTCGCCGGAGAGGGCGGCAAAGGTAAGCGGGCGAACAAACTCCTGTGCCGCGGCAGTCATGATGACCTGCACGCGCACGCCGCGGTCCTGCAGCAGGCGAACGATTTCGGCGGCCTTGTAGGCTGCGATGCCGCCGCTGACCCCGAGTGCGATCTTCATGTGTGTGCCTGACTAGCTGATGCCACAGTGGCATTTCGCGATTCGCAGGAGTGCCGTCCCCGGAAACGCTGCCCCCAGACCCTAGTCGTCGCCATCGCCAGCCGCGTGGTCCAGGACCTCGTTGGCCGACTCGACCGGCGTTCTTACAACCGGAGGAATCTCCCATTTCACTTTGCCCGCCTGGAGTTCTTCTTCGGCGATGCGGCAGGGCTTGCGGGAGTGCGCCTCTACGACCGGACGCGAACCATTCTGCAACTGCCGCGCGCGACGGGCAGCCACCAAAACATAGCGGTAATTGCTGTCGAACCCTTCAACCAGTTTCATAGCTACTCCGTGACGATGGGTAAACGGGAAAGATCGAACGTTGCCAGAATGGTCTGGACCTGCTGCAGCATCTGAGTACGCAGAGCGCTGTGAGCAACGGCCAGCATTGCCTCATCCTTTGCGGCCGCGGAGGCCGCCGAACGCTTCAGCCGCTCAGCCTCCACAATCGACTTGAGAACGTCAATCGACTGCTCCAGCCGATCGTTGACCAAAATATAGTCGTACTGGGAGAAATTCTCAATCTCGCGGGAAGCGGTCTGCAGGCGGCGCTGAATAATGGCTTCGGTATTGAAGGGGCGCGCGCTATCACCCAACAGCTTGCGTTGCAGGTCGTCATCGGCCTCGGCACGGCGGCGCAAACGCCGCTCCAGTTCTTCGCGGGAGGGCGGCAGAATGAAGATACTCACCGCCTCGGGCACCCTCTGC
Source organism: uncultured Acidobacteriaceae bacterium (assembly GCA_963728805.1). GTDB lineage: Bacteria > Acidobacteriota > Terriglobia > Terriglobales > Acidobacteriaceae > Bog-257. The sequence goes on along the minus strand of CAVSLE010000004.1, from coordinate 104,870 downwards.
TTGACCTGGGCAGCGCCCTGCACGTCAATGTCGAGCAGCAAGTCGTGGCCGCGCGCCGTAGCTTCGCGCAGGAACCGCTTCGCCGTCCCGTAGTAGTTGCCGAAGACCTCGGCATACTCCAGGAATTCGTCCTCGGCAATCATGCGCTCGAACTCTTCGCGAGAGACGAAGAAATACTCGCGGCCCGACTGCTCGCTGCCGCGGGGCGGCCGGGTGGTGTAGCTGATAGAAAATTCCAGATTGGGGACGACGCGGCGAACCTCGTTGGTGAGCGTGGATTTCCCTGAGCCCGAGGGCGCCGAGATAATGAAGATGTTGCCGCCGCTCATTCTAGGTTCTGCACCTGTTCACGCGCCTTTTCGATCTCCGACTTCATGGCCAATCCCAGGCCGGTAATGCGCAACGCTTCGCCCGCCACGCCCGTGGTCTTCGACATCAGGGTGTTGGCTTCGCGGTTCATTTCCTGCAGCAGGAAGTCCAGTTTCTTGCCGACCTCGCCGCCGGCGTCGAGCACCGACAGGAAATGCTGGATGTGATTTTTCATGCGCACGATCTCTTCCTGAATGTCGCTGCGCTCGGCGAGCATGGCCGCCTCCTGCAGGATGCGGTCAGGATCGGCATGTGCACCCAGCAACTCCTGCATGCGGCCGTGCAACTTCTCATGGTAGGCCTTCAGCACCTTACCGCGAAGGGAGTCCACTTCATGGGTGGCCGAGGACAGATGCTTCATGCGCTCGCGCAACTCGACGGCCGCGCCCCGGCCCTCTTCCTCGCGCATCAGGTTCAGCCGCTCGATGCATTGCTCCAGCGCCGCGGTCACCTGCTTCTCTATGGCGGCAAGGGCGTCGCCGTTGTCGGCGGCATTCAATGCGCCCGGCATTTTGAGCACCGCGTTCAGGTCGGGCTCGGCGCTCACACCAAACTCCTCGGCAACTTCGCGGAAGGTGCGAAGGTATCCGCCGACCAGGTCGCGGTTCACGGAAAACGCCAGCCCGCCGCTGCGCTCCAGGCTGAGGGTCACCTCGATGTGGCCGCGGTGGAGGCGGTCCTTCAGCACCCGGCGGACTTTCATCTCGATGGGGTCCATCTCCGCAGGAAGCCGCAGATGCAGATCGAGAAAGCGATGGTTCACCGACTTCAGGCTGAGGGTGAAGGCGAGCTGGTCGTCCGCGTTCATCTTCACTTGCGAGTAGCCAGTCATGGAGCGGATGTTCATAGTGGCGCTCATTCCGACCCCGTGGGTGTCTCAACATCGACGAACTGCAAATCATACAACCGGCGGTAGGTGCCGGGGTGGTCCAGGAGAAACTCGTGTGTACCTTCGTCGATGATCATGCCATTTTCCAGCACCAGAATGCGATCGGCGCGGCGCACGGTTGACAACCGATGCGCAATCACGAAGACGGTGCGGCCGGTAATCAGATTTTGTAGCGCCACCTGCACCAGCGATTCGCTTTCCGCATCGAGCGCGGAGGTAGCTTCGTCGAGGATGAGGATGGGCGCGTTTTTCAGGATGGCGCGCGCAATGGAAATGCGCTGGCGTTCACCGCCGCTCAACAGCAGGCCGCGTTCGCCGATCACGGAGTCATAGCCTTCGGGCAGGGCCATGATGAAATCATGGGCCAGAGCGGCTCGGGCCGCCTCTTCCACCGTTTCGGCGGAAACTTCAGGCTGTCCATAGGCAATGTTGTTGCGGACCGTATCGTTGAACAGGATGGTGTCCTGGGTGACGATGGCGATTTGCGAGCGTAGGGAGGCGACGGTCAACTCGCGCACGTCGCGGCCGTCGATGAGCAGGCGCCCGCGCGTGACATCAAAGAAGCGCGGCAGCAGATGCACGAGCGTGGTCTTGCCGGAGCCGCTGGACCCGACGAGCGCCACTAATTCTCCCGGCGACACTTCGAGGTTGATGTCGTGCAGCACATCGCGATCGTCGTTGGCCTGCCCGTAAGTGAAATAAACATGCTCGAAGCGGATGCCCTGATGGAACGGGGGCAGCTTCTGCGCACCGGGTTTTTCGCGCACATCGTCGCGGGCATCAAGGAACTCGAAGATCGCCGATGAGGCGCCCAGCGCCTGCTGGAAATTGTTATTAAAGATGCCGAACTTGCGCACCGGCTCGTATAGCTTGAACACCGCAATGATGAAGGCGAGGAACACGCCTTCGGTAAAAAAGCCGCGCTTGATGTACTCGCGGCCCATCAGGATGAGCAAGGCGATGGCGATGGCGCCGAAGATGTCCATCATCGGCGAGCTGAGGGCGTAGGCGCTAACCGACCGCAAGTTGGCTCTGAACAGCCGGCGCCCGGCATCGCGGAAGCGGCGGGTCTCCCAGGCTTCCATGGAAAACGCCTTCACGATACGCACGCCGGTGATGGTTTCCTGGAGAATGTTCTGGATCTCGGCCAGCTTGTCCTGGCCACGGCGGGTGGTGGTACGTACGCGGTGGCCGATCCTTCGGGCCGCCATGATCACGACCGGCACGAAGATGATGAGCACCCATATCAAGCGCCCGCCCAATAGCACCACCACGCAGGCAGTGAAAAGGAAGGTGAAAAACTGCTGTAGAAATTCGGCCAGCACCGAGGAGAGCGCAAACTGCACACGTTCGATGTCGTTCACAATCGCCGACAGCAGGGTGCCGGTGGAATGTTTCTGAAAGAACGCCACCGAGCGCCGCAAAGTGGCCGAGTAAAGCTCATTACGCAGGTCGGTGACCATGCCGTAGCCGCCGTAGTTCGCCAGGTAAGTTCCGAGGTAGTCAAGGATGCCCTTCAGCACGGTGGAGGCGACCAGCGCGAAGGCGACCATGGTCCACACGTTGTGAAAGTGTTCGGGAACAAACCAGTTCAACTCGATGGGCTTGCCGGTAATCGGCATCTTGAACAAAGGCAAAATGTGCGATTGGGAGGAGGGATTCAGAACGCGATCAAAGATAGGCCCGATCAGCAGCAGGCGGAAGGCGTCCAGCAGTCCGACCAGCGCCATGGACACTACCGCCGCCAGCATGTGGAGCCAATACGGTTTGAAGTAGCGAAGCAGGCGGCTCAGTTGACGCATAGTTCCCGCAGGTTCGGTTGCTGACTTGGCCCGCGAAGAGGCGGGCGTCGGGGAAATCGGAGTGCAACAGTTGATTCTACTGGAATTTATTGTCAGTAGTCAGTAGTCAGTAGTCAGTAGCCAGTACCCAGTAGTCAGTTGTGCGGAGTGCATCGGTCCCTACCGCTACTTCCCGCGGCTGTACACAACCTTCAGCTTGTCGGCTTCGAGGATGCGCACGATCTGGTTGCGGGCATGCACCGCCCAGGGCCCGGCGCTGTCGAGCTTCAGGTAGGTCTGCCAGTGGGGAAGCGCCTGGCGTGGCTGGTTCAGGCGTTCGTAGGCCAGCGCCAGGTTGTAGTGAGCATCGGCGTAGGTGGGAGCCAGGCGAATGGCAGTGGTGTAGGCCGCAACCGCATCAGGGATACGGCCGGTCTCGTCCAGAACATTGCCCAGATCGAAGTAAGCCAGCGCATAACGCGGATCGGCCTCGACGGCCTCGCGATAATGTTTTTCCGCCGAGACAAAATCCTGCCGGTTGTAATACAGCGTGCCCAGATTGATATGGGCCGGGGCGTGATCGGGTTCAACCTCCAGCACCTTCAGATAGGTCTGGATGGCTTCGTCGTGGGTGCTGGGATGCTCTTCCAGAGTGACACCGTGGGCGAAAAGATCGTTCGCCGTATCGAACCTGGCGATGGGCCGCACCTTGACCGACGACACCACCATCCCCGTGTTGGCAAAGTCCATGACGAACTGCCCGGCGATGGGTTCAACCGAGTGCCCTTTATGGCGGTAGGCAACGCGCGAGCCAACACTGAACGCGCTGGCCTCGAGCAGCGGGTTCTCCATGCCGGCCACCTGCTTCTGCATGGCCTGCAGCGATTCGCGGATGGCTGCCGGACGCACACGTTTGGCCCGCAGGTCACGCACTTTTTTGAGCTGAAGCAGATCGAAGAAGGTAAATGTGTCGGAAATGGGGACGAGTCCTGCTTTTTGCCAGCCAGCCAGCTGGTTGGCTGAGATGTGCAGGATCCGAAGGAACGTCCGCTCGACAAAATCGATTCATGTAGGCTCGGCCAGAACCGCCCCAGAGCTTTCTTGAATTATCGGCGTAAGTAACTTTGGGCGCAAGTGGAAAACAGCGCAAAACAGTGGAAAAACGGGGCTTGCATCCCTTTACCGTTTTGGTTACCCGCAACTGCAACGGGCACATCCGACGGGCCAGACGTAGCTTAGTTGGTGAGTGCAGTTGAGAAAAATAACATTGACATGAAGGTCCTTCGGGAGTGCAATGCCAGACCAGGCTCAGGACGGGGGCCTTCTCCATGAAATGCGCATCGCTTCGCTGTCACTGCTCACGGTATGTTGCCTGATGCTGGCGGTTGCTCCAGCCATGGCTGACACACTCTATAACAACGGTCCGATTAACGGCTCGGCAGATGCTTGGACCATCAATTTTGGTTTCTCGGTAAGTGACTCGTTCCAGGTTGCAAACAACTCCAGCATCCAGGGCCTGCATTTCAATTACTGGGATAACCAGACCACGGACGTGCTCACGACCGTAGATATGCAGATCGGATCTACCTCGTTTGGGGGCAGCACTCAGACCCTGACCGGCGTGACCAATACCTTCTTAGGATTCAGTCCGTTTGGGTTTGCCCTTTTTCAGGCGGACGTCACATTCACCGGCATTTCTTGGAGCGGCGCTGGGTTTCTGACCCTATCGAACGCCTGCACCACCTCTGGCTGCTCTGTGACGCAGCCCATTTACTGGGATGAGAACAGCGGGGTTGGCTGCACGTCCTCGGGCTGCCCCTCGGTGGCATATGAGAACACACTGGGCTCGATTCCTTCAGAATCCTTCACCCTGACCGGCACCACCTCCGGAACGACTCCTGAGCCGAGCAGCATCATCCTGTTCGGTTCTGGCATCCTCGGCGTGGTTGGTGTTCTGCGCCGCAAGCTGAATTGCTAGATAGGTTCGATTGCATGAGACTGCGTATCGCTTCGCTATCACTGCTCACGGTTTGTTGCCTGATGCTGGCTGTTTCTCCGGCCATGGCCACCACTCTCTACAGCAACGGTCCCTACAATGGCACCAACGATGCCTGGACCATCAACTTCGGCTTCTCCGTTAGCGACTCCTATTCGCTGACAGGTGGAACCAATGTCACCGGGATGAATATCGTCTATTGGGATGCCTCGAGCACCGATCTTCTGACCTCCGTGGATTATCAGTTCGGCGCCTCCTCGTTCTCGGGCAACACCCATACTTCGGGCGCTGTCACCAACCAATTCATCTCGACGAACCAGTTCGGTTATTTCCTGTATTCGGCTAACTTCGATGTCAGCAACTCCGATTTCACGGGAGCCAATGGTTTCGTAACCCTGAGCAATGCTTGCTCCACGTCTGGCTGCTCAGTTAGCAACCCGATCTACTGGGATGAGAACAGCGGGCCGTCCACAGCCTATGAGAACACCCTGGGCTCGATTCCTTCCGAATCCTTCACGTTGACCACCCCTTGTTTTGGCGGTGGCCCCGGTTGCGGTCCCCCGGTCCCCGAGCCGAGCAGCATCATCCTGTTAGGTTCTGGCATCCTTGGCGTGGCTGGCATTCTTCGCCGCAAACTGACAAGATAATCTGGCGCGACAACGGAACCTGTTGGGCCGCTCTTCGGAGCGGCTTTTTTATGAAGCCAACTCGACACCACGCGGTTAACACAGAGCAACCGTTCCGCAAATGTTCCGCAACTGGTGCTGCCAACAGTGACTCGGCTCCGCACCTCTAGTAAAATCAAAAAGTCCCTGGCACGGCCGACGTAGCTCAGTTGGTAGAGCAGTCGATTCGTAATCGACAGGTCATCGGTTCAAGTCCGATCGTCGGCTCCAGTAAATAACGTTCCGAACGAGCGCTGGATTCTTTGTCTCTGCCATCGCCTATGCGCCTAAGGCATGTCTGATCCACACTGGACACTTGCGATGCGGATTGGCTAGACCCACCCCCCAAGATGCCCATCGTCGATTTTGGATCGTGAACGGAAGCTGCCTGCGCATTGTCGGTAGTAGTTATGTGTCGAAATTACACTGAATAAATGTATTTGCGAGATATAAAAACAATATGTAACGATATTTATTCATTTATGATACTTTTTCGTAATGAACATTGCCGCGCGACTTGCCAGATTCGAGGACCGGGGGTTCAGCCGTGAAACCGCTGCGGTGATTGTCTTGCTTGAACAGGCATTGCAGGTTTTGCTCTCTGCCTTTCCCGATACATTTGTCTTCTTCGGCGGCGCAAGCTTGGTTCTGTTTTACGACAGTCCCAGACACTCGGGAGACTTGGATCTACTGATCAGCACCGAGACTGCTCCGAGCGCCGATGCCATGCAAAAAGCGCTGGAAGGGCCACTGAGAGCTGACGCCGAAATCCTTGGTTATCCAGGATTGACAATCGAGCCGGCCAGAACAGCTAGGTGAGTTCTCAAAGCTCGCAGTTAGGGCTGACTCACGGATTCTCTTCACAATCGATCTGACGAGAATCAGTGCTGCTATTCGAGGCGAGTTGGTCGAGTTCTCGATAGCCTCTGACTCAGGTGAACGCGTAACCGTCCAGGTTCTTTCACGGAATCTGCAACTCCTATTCAAGGCAGAGGCCTTCTTAAGACGACCTTTCCTGAAGGCCCGAGATGCGTTCGATATCAAGCTGCTTCAGGACTCTGGTGCTGTCCTGAGCGACAGCCTGACGGTTCACCTGGTCGATGGACCAGCAGCCGAAAGCCTAGAAAACCCTGAATTCATCACCCAGCGAATTGCCCAGGTTAACTCGCGAACTTGCACACCCGAGTTGCAACCGTATCTGCCGAAAGGACGTATTCGAGGAGCTTGAAAGGTCCGACTTCGAGTCGCTTCGTGCAGCACTGAGGGACTTGTTTTCTGAATGGCTTTAGGGAGTAAGCAATGGACTGGGCAAAACTGATCAAAGAGCGGGCGCGAGTATCCGGTGTGCTCCGAGTTGACGATCTGGCTCGCGAGTTAAACGTCTCCGAAGTCGCCATTGGCAACGCACTTCGCCGCCAACAGGAACGCGGCCTCGTCGAGCATCTCGGAAAGAAGATTTTCATTAACCTACTGGTCAATGATTTCTCAGGGCGAGAGCTAATAAACATCCTGAGACCGGAAGCCTACCTCTCGCTCGAAACTGTTTTGCGTGATTCGGGTGTCTCGACGCAGAGTCCAACTGCCCTGACCTGCGTTACTCCGGGACGGCCAGGCGAGTTTCGAGCGAAGTCCGTGGCAATTACCTTCCGACGAATATCGAAGGATCTCTTCTGGGGCTTCCAGGACAAACGCACACGATACGGCAACTACAACGTTGCGGGTCCCGAGAAGGCGTTATTGGATTGGGTCTACTTGGGACGACGGCAGGGAAGCACAATCCACACCGACGAATTGGATTTGCACCATTTGGATGTGAACAAGCTCTTGCAGTATGCGGCAAAGTTTCCAAGCCCGGTGAAACAACAGATCTCTGGAGGCTGTGGCCACGTTCAACATTGCACAACCCCGCGTGCATTGACACGACGCTAGCGGACGAATTTTGACGCAATGTGGAGAACTTGATTCACTGCGTCGTAATTGTGTCATTGCGTTTTCCAACATGAAGCATCCTGATTCCCACCACGCCGACCGTATTTTTGTTGTTAAGTCATTTTGTTTCTGCGAAAATTCTGAGGTTCGACGATCAGATTCGTAATCGACAGGTCATCGGTTCAAGTCCGATCGTCGGCTCCAGATTCTAAAGTACTTAGGCGCTCGTTCGAGCGCCTTTGTTCCATCCGCCGAAGCTACGGTTTACCGCGATTGGGCTTTTTCACATGGTTGACATTCACTGCCACATTCTGCCCGGCATTGACGATGGCTCGGAGTCATGGGAGATGACGGCCGAGATGTGCCGCATCGCCGCCGAAGACGGCATTACCCACATTGTCGCCACGCCGCACTGCAATCATGAGTTCGCCTATGATCGCGACCGCTACACCGAAATGCTGGGCGCACTCCACGATGCCGGCGATGGGAGTCTGACGTTCAGCCTGGGGTGCGACTTCCACTTCTCGTACGACAATATTCGGGATGCGCTTGCCCATCCCCAGCGCTACACCATTGGCGGTTCGCAGTACCTGTTGGTCGAGTTCAGCAACTACGGACTTCCACCCAGCGTAAAGCAGGACCTGTTCTCGCTCTCCAGCTGCGGGATGGTTCCCATCATTACTCACCCGGAACGCAATGCCATCCTGCTCAAAAAACCTGACATGGTGCTGGAACTTGCCGGACAAGGCTGTCTGGTGCAGGTTACCGCCAACTCCCTAACGGGATTCTGGGGCAGTCGCGTGAAGAATATGGCGGAATGGCTGCTGAAAAATGCGGCCGTGCACGTGGTTGCCAGCGACGCGCATGATCCCAAGCGCCGCAAGCCGACCCTTTCTGAGGCTCGAGCCAGAATCGCCGAACTGGCCGGGGAGGAGATTGCCGAAGCGTTGGTCAACCGCAACCCCGCCGCGATCGTCGAAGGCGAAAGTCTGCCCTATCATCCGATGTAGCGGTGAGTTCCGCTGCAAGCTGCCGCGATTCTATTGCCCTTTGGGCGGATACCCCTTAAACAGCTTGGCGACCGCTTTGTCGAGGTTCTTTATGTTCTTGTTGGAATTGTCCGTGACCGTATCGGTAGCGGAGCCGCGCCAGAGCACTTGCTTGTCCTTGGCATCCGCCAGTTCCAGCACCAGCGTGGCCTCCTTGGTCACCCAGGTGTTGTACACGACAGGTCCACCCATTCCGCCCCAGGACCCCCAATACCAGCCCGGCCCGTAGTTATATCCGGTTCCCACCAGCGTCTTCTGGTCCTTGATGCTCTTGCTGTACGTCACCCAAACATCGGGATTGGCATTGAAATCGACTTTCTGCAACCCCTTCGCTTGCAGTTGCTGGTCAACCGCGTCAATGATGCGCTGGTCCCACAGACCATTCGCTGGATGAGGGCTCTTCTCCCAGGCGTAGGTATGGTATTGGGAGAAGTTCGCTTGACGGTCCCAATCGATATTGGTTTTCTGCGCAACCGCTGTAACGCAAACTAGACAACTCAGAACAACCAGGGCAAGAATTCGGCTCTTCATCAATGCATCTCCGCTCGATAAGCTTAACTTCCCGACAATGAGTGGCGAAACGTACGTCCGCTCTCATTGCATGGCTCCAAAGATACTATTCCCCTATCATGGCCGTCCAGAGAAGGCTTTAGCAAGGCAATGACGCTAAGTGCTTGATATTGGGCCATGCGGGACCGGGTCCAACCTTTGCCCTGCCCCTTTTCCGGTTGCGCGCCAGTACACCGCTTGCGAAGATTTCCAGCCCGCTGGGTGCCGGAAGCAGTACCATATGGCGGGCTAGTCACCCCTTTGGGTGATAGCGGTCACGGTAAGGCTGCCCGGATTGGATTGCAATAGAACAGGCCTCAAACGAGTCGTTCAATTCGACTCGAATAACGAGCGCTTTCAGTTCTTATTATCGGCCACAGAAATAAAGCTACAAGGTTCGAGGAGGACCTCTATGAGTGTCGTAACTACATCCCAGCCTGGAATCAAAACTCCGGGCAACTACATTAACGAAGTTATGGCGCTGGTGAAGACCAAGAACCCAGCGGAGCCTGAATTTCATCAGGCGGTCCAGGAAGTACTCGATTCTCTGCGCCTCGTGCTGGAGCGCCACCCGGAATACATCTCGGCGCGCATCCTTGAGCGCATCACAGAACCCGAGCGCCTCATCATGTTCCGTGTACCGTGGTTCGATGACCAGGGCAATGTTCAGGTCAATCGCGGCTTCCGTATCGAGATGAACAGCGCCATCGGCCCCTACAAGGGCGGGCTGCGCTTCCATGCCTCGGTCAATCTCGGCATCCTGAAGTTCCTGGCCTTCGAGCAGGTGTTCAAGAACTCGCTGACCACGCTGCCCATGGGCGGCGGCAAGGGTGGTTCTGATTTCGATCCCAAAGGCAAGAGCGACAACGAAGTCATGCGCTTCTGCCAGAGCTTCATGACCGAACTCTGCCGTCACATCGGGCCCGACACCGACGTTCCGGCCGGCGATATCGGCGTGGGCGGACGCGAGATCGGCTTTATGTTCGGCCAGTACAAACGCATCCGGAATGAATTCACCGGCGTGCTGACCGGCAAGGGCCTGAACTGGGGCGGCTCGTTGATTCGTCCCGAAGCCACCGGCTACGGCTGCGTGTACTTCGCCGAGGAAATGCTGAAGACCCGCAAGCAGACCCTGGAAGGCAAGCTCTGCCTGGTATCGGGAAGCGGCAACGTTTCTCAGTACACGGTAGAGAAGCTGATCCAACTGGGCGCGAAGCCGCTCACGTTCTCCGACTCCGACGGCGCAGTGTACGATCCCGACGGCATTACCCTCGAGAAGCTGGCCTGGGTCATGGAGCTGAAGAACACCAAACGCGGCCGCATCCGCGAGTACACCGACCAGTTCAAGAAAGCCATCTTCATGCCCACCGATCTCAAGCTGGGCTACAACCCGCTGTGGAACATCAAAGCTGACTGCGCGTTCCCCAGCGCCACCCAGAATGAAATCAACGCCAAGGACGCGACCAATCTCATCAACAACGGGGTCAAGGTCGTTGCCGAAGGCGCCAACATGCCCAGCACCCTCGAAGCCACCAAGCTGTTCCTGGAGGCGAAAGTCCTCTATGGTCCGGCCAAGGCTGCGAACGCTGGCGGTGTGGCCACCTCCGGCCTCGAGATGTCGCAGAACAGCGCACGGCTGAGCTGGACTCGCGAGGAAGTGGACCAGAAGCTGCACAACATCATGATCGCCATCCACAAGACCTGCTTCGAGACTGCCGAAACCTACGGCACCCCGGGCAATCTGGTGAACGGCGCCAACATCGGCGGCTTCCTGAAGGTCGCCAATGCCATGCTGGACCAGGGACTGGTTTAGTCCCAGTCTTAGCATTTCGTACCATGCGGGGTGGAGCAATCCACCCCGCGGTTTTAGCGAAGGGTTAGATCTCACGCCGGGTGAGTAGTTGGTGAAACGGATGGCGTCATTTTCTAGGTGCGCTCGCGCCGGCCTACAAAGAACAGTCCCGACTTCCTCCTCGGGTACTCGCCCCTCGCGAATGCTCGCGCGATTTGCTTCGCCACGGCTTTGTCGAGGGCAGTCATGTTTCTATGGACAGCACATGCATACCTGAACAACTCAACGCGCCGGGAGAACTTGAATCCGAGAATGTCCCGAACGTTCGGATTTGTCGGCAGCTTTCCGCGAACTTCAAACCCATCGATGTACTGAGCGATAGAAACACTCAGGATGGTGTCAACAGGTGTGTAATGTACGAAGCAGTCTCGATAGTCCTTGAGACGCTCAACCCATCGCTGCTGAGCCTTCTTCATGACTCCGAGGGGGCCGAGATTTCCCTCTTTCTTGCAAAATCGATTGAAGTTTGGCGGCATCTCTTCTCGATAAGCTGTTCCCGCTACCCTAGCCAGAAGGTCTAGTGCGATGTTGATTTCGGACAGGAAGGACTCGAAATCCCAGTAGATTCTCTGCACTCTTTTATCACCGATGGAAGCCTCAAACATTGACGGGCTCCTTTCGACTTCAGCCGCCAGCTCAGCGTGGATTTCCCGGTAATGATCGTAGATGGTCGTCAATCGAAAGTCCGCACAATCAAGATGGTAACGATAGCAGCGTGGATATTCGCGGGCAAACCATATGAACTCCGCGTGTTCGTCGCTTGAATTCTGACCATCGAGGTGTTCCAGCCTCCGCCTGATTCGGTCGAGAACCTGAACTACTTCCGGTGAAGTTAAATGACGGAGGGGAGGCAGAGAGGGAGCTGATTTAACTGTTCTATTGCCGATCGGCTCCTTTGCTGCGGCCCGTCCAATCACACACAAGTCCTCGCTAAAATGCCTGTGCCCGGGCGACGCTTTTGAGGGTGCCCATTCGAGCTGCCTTTGCTCGTGCGGGGATTTTCAACCCACCTCCCATTGAAACCAATGCTGGGTCCACAATCACCAAGTCTGCTACAGGTTCTCCATGCTGAGTTTCACAGCGGCAGCCACACAAGCCGGTTCTCCCACTCCGATGCTTCCGATGTCAGCCAAATAATCAGAAGTTCATCGATTGCCGTTGCAAGGTTGAGGCTTTGCGGAACGAGGAATACGCCTGGGCTGTATCTTCCGGCGTTCCTGAAGGTGCGGAAGTGAGCCGGCATTGTGCCCACATCGTGGGACGCGAGTACTCGCCCTTGTTCCGCGGCCAGCGCCAGGACCTCCGAATCAGTCATGCGGCGCAATCCAGCCGTGTGTGCGGTCAGGAAGTCCACAGCTGGCTCACGCCGCAAGACTCCGGTCACGATGGCTTTATTGAGATCGGCGTCGGCGAGAAAACGGACCTTCACGACGGTCGTGCGGAGTGCAACTCGTCGCGAGCGCGCATCAGTCTCTCGCGCAGAGCGACCGGAAGCGGTTCGGCATGGCGCCTTCCTTCCGCCCACTTTTCGTTCTGCCGAAGCAGGTAGGCGTCGATCTCACTCTGGTGTGCGAGGTAGTAGGTAATGGCGCCGTAAACCTCTTCCAGCCGTAGAACCTCAAAGTTCTGGCAAATGGCTTCTGCAGATTCGCCCCGGTGGAAAGCGTGGACGATCGAATCCAGGGAGACTCGCGTCCCTGCAACGTAGTGGTTGCCATCGCGCTCTTCGATATATTCCTTTGCCATTCTCGTTTATTCTACTCCCTTGACCATGCGTGCTCTCTCTGAACATCGCCAATGCCATGCTGGACCAGGGACTGGTTTAGTCCCAGTCTTAGCATTTCGTACCATGCGGGGTGGAGAAATCCACCCCGTGTTCTTTTTGTGATACAAACCAGCTTCTAAGGAGAAGAGCATGGGTGAATTGTTCGGAGCATTATTTTGGATATTGTTCACCGTAGCCGCCATCGGCGGGCTATTGGTCTTTTGCATTGAGCTGATCAAGCGGCTCGGGCGAATCGCCGTCGCCCTGGAAAAACTCGCAGGGATTCCACCGCCCGATTTCTCTAAGTGAGTTCTCGCCAAGGCGCAGGACTATAATCCACGCCATCCATGGGACTCGCCACTGGAACCAAACTCGGCCCCTATGACATTCAATCCTCTCTCGGTGCGGGTGGCATGGGCGAGGTGTATCAGGCGCGCGACACGCGGCTGGACCGCACCGTTGCCATCAAGATACTGGCGACCCAGGTCTCCGACGATTCCGAAGCCAAGCAACGCTTTGACCGCGAGGCCCGCGCCATCTCCTCGCTGAACCATCCCAACATTTGCGCTCTCTATGACGTTGGCACGCAAGACGGCGTCAGCTACATCGTCATGGAGTACTTGGAAGGCAAGACGCTGGCCGACAGGTTGGACAAAGGCCCGCTATCCTTCGAGCAGTTGCTGAAATACGCCATCGATATTTGCGAGGGGCTGGACCGGGCACATCGCAGCGGCGTTATCCATCGCGACCTGAAGCCAGGCAACATCATGCTGACCAAGTCCGGCGCGAAGCTGATGGACTTCGGGCTGGCCAAATCGGTTTCAATCACTGCCTCACCCGCCTCGGGCCTCACAGCGACTTCGTTTTCCCCCGCCAAAAGCCAGCCTCTGACGGGCCAAGGGACCGTTCTGGGTACTTTTCAGTACATGTCACCGGAGCAGGTGGAGGGGAAAGAAGCGGACACCCGCAGCGATATCTTCAGCCTGGGCTGCGTGTTGTACGAGATGGCGACCGGTAAGCGAGCGTTCGAGGGCAAGAGCATGGCCAGCGTGATGGCGGCGGTCCTGGAACGGGAGCCTGTTCCCATCAGTACTGTCGAGCCCGGTTTGCCGCCGGCGTTGGGTCGACTGGTTAAAGCTTGCCTGGCGAAAGATCCGGACGAACGAATCCAGACCGTGCAAGATGTAAAGCTGCAACTGAAATGGCTGGCGGAAGAGAGTCAGGCGGGCGAACCTCAGGGCGAACCATCGGGGACCGCTCGTATCAAACGGCGCGAGCGCGTTATGTGGGTGGCGGCCACTGTGGGCGCGTTGTTGCTGGCTGGTTTGGCCTTTGCGCGCCTGGCTGCGCAAAAGCCGCAGTCGGTGGTGCGAACCAGCATCGGCAGCGCAGATAAAATCCGCTTCAACTTCGCGGGTGACATATCGGGACCGCCGGTCATCTCGCCTGACGGCGCCCACGTGGTTTTCTCGGCAACCAACGAAGGCAAAGCCCAGCTCTATATTCGGTCGTTGAGCGACCTCTCCATTCGACCACTGCTTGGCACCGATAACGGCTGGTTCCCTTTCTGGTCGCCCGACAGCCATTCTGTCGCATTCTTCGCCGACGGTAAGTTAAAACGGCTCAACATCTCGGGTGGAATTCCGGTAGCGATCTGCGATGTCGTCAACGCCCGCGGAGGCAGCTGGGGCAGCGCTGGGACGATTGTGTTCGCTCCCGACTTCAACACGTCCCTCTTGCAGGTATCAGCCGGAGGAGGAACTCCGACCGAGATCTTCAAGCTCGATTCGCCAAAATACAGCACCTACCGCTGGCCATGGTTTTTGCCTGACGGCAAACACTTCCTCTATTTTGCAGGCAATCACCTGACTGCCAACAACCCAAATACCGGAGGAATTTTCTTCGCATCGCTGGACGGCAAGGAAAATCGATTGCTGTTCCCAGCGGCCTCCAATGTCATCTACGCTTCCGGATACTTGCTCTTTCTTGCTGGGAATGTTCTGCGCGCTCAACCTTTCGATCCGGGTTCGGGGCAAACCAGGGGCGACTCCGCCGTGCTGGTTGACGGTGTGCAGAATGACAACGAGGTGTGGCGGGGCATCGTGACCGCTTCAGAAAATGGTCTTCTGCTCTATCAGCCTGCCATGGCAACCGGGCTGAAGTTGGCCTGGTTCGATCGTAGTGGGAAACAGGTGGAAGAAATCGGTGATGGCGACGACTACTATCAAGTCAGGCTTTCGCCGGACGAAAAGAAGCTTGCGCTGGCGATTGGTCAGCTGAGCCGGACCATCTGGATTTACGATTTGGCCCGCGCTACCAAAAGTCGTTTCACCTTCGACAACAAATCCCACTCCGATCCGGTTTGGTCGCCTGACAGCACGCAGCTCGCGTATGCCGTGGCTGAGGGCGGTCTGCAGGAGGCCACCGTGTTCAGCAAGTCGTCCAACGGTGTTGGCGAGCCCAGGCGGATACTCGGCAATACAACCGGGAATGAGGTGCAGCAGGCTCCGTGCGACTGGTCACCGGATGGCCGCTGGATGGTTTACACTCGCGGCTCACTCGGAGCCGGTGCCCAGGGAACAGACCTATGGGTATTTCCTCTCGACGGAAGTCAAAAACCGTCTCCTTATATAACGGGTCCCGGCGACCAGCGCGAAGCCCAGTTCTCCCCCGACGGGCGCTTTGTGGCCTACGAGTCTAACGAAGCCGGTACTACCCAGGTCTATGTGGCCGCCTTTCCGTGGACAGGCGCAAAGTGGCAGATTCCAACCACCGAAGCCGGCGGACCACGTTGGAGGCACGATGGACAAGAGCTCTTCTTCATCAATGGGAACCAAATGATGGCAGTGAGCGTGAAAAGAGTGGGATCGGGTCTGGAGTTGGGTCCAGCGCATCCCCTGTTTAGACTCAACATGGTCGAGGAGAACCCGTTTCGCTACGCAGTCACCCGGGATGGGCAGCGGTTTGTGGCAATTGTCAGCGCGCAAGACAGCTCGCAGCCTCTGGTGGTTGTGCAGAACTGGCCCACCGAACTTAAGAACCGATAGCTGGGTCACGGCCTCTGTCTTGCCATTCAGGGCGTTTATTTGCTGAGCTCGATAGACACTATCTGCCCATCGATCGCCTTGCTTGAGACCTCCGAATATTGCACGCGCGCCTTCTTTCCCTCCAGGTCGGAACAAGGATGTATCACACCCTCGGGAATGTAGTTGGCAGCCGTGAACGCGACCTTGTAGTAGTTGTTGCTATAGAGTGAGACGCCTTTCCCCTCGGACTCAATCTTCAGTTCGAGCAACGCAGGCGCGGTGCAATGCACACTCGTAATCACGCCATTCGCCATGTGTTTGGGACCGTGGGAGTCTTCGACGGGATACTTCGGGGCGGGCGGATTCACTGGGTCGTGTTCCGTGGGGCCACTTTTTTCAGAAGTTGAAGATCGCTTAAGAACAATATCGGCCTGCTCATCCTCGCCCCTCTCAAGGGTAGCCTGCGCCGCCTGCTCCCTCCGCGCCCGGTATTGTTGGATCTGCTCTATGCGACTCTGGACTAGTGCCGCTTCTTGCGGGGTCTTGGCAAACGGCATGGCATGCTGCAACACGGCGATGGCGTCCGCGTCCCGGTTGGCCTCCATCAGAATACCGGCGGTATTTATCCGATAATCAAATTGGCTGGGATCCAGTTGCACCGCCTGCAGGTTCAGCAAATGCGCTTCGTCGAGGTTCTTGTGCTGCATTCCATAAAACGCCGCGAGTGCGTCATAGGACGGCGCAAACTCAGGATTCAGCTTGATCGCCGCACGCAGGCTGGCTTCCACATCTGTCTCATTCAGGTCCCCCGCCCGCATCGAGATGGCCGCGAAGTAGTAGTGAGAAAGGTAGCTCTGCGAATCCAACTTCACCGCCTGTTGGTACCATTTCCGCGCCGCCTCCAGACGGTTTTCGCGAAACTCCAGGTAGCCCATGGTTTCGTGCGCCAGCACATTGTTGGGATCGTCGCGCAAGACCGTCTCCAGCAAGGCGCGCGCATCTTTGGTGCGGCCACTATAGGCAAGTAAGTCGGCACGAACAGCGTTTGCTTCCGGCTGCTTGAGCGCCTTTACCTGGAAGGCGCTATCATCCACACCGGTGTTGGCCGGGATTGTCAGGTACTTGAAGCTGCTCCGCGAAATGTAGGAGTCCAGCGTCTTCTGCAGTACCCCCAGGTCACCGAAGGCCTGTTGAGCGGCCGCCACCGGATCGTGGTCCTTACTTACCAACTGAGCGTAGTCGGACAACTTGTGGGTCTGCTGAATGCGGTCATTCATTTCCAGATAGTGGGTCAGCGCCCACGACTCGGCGTAGAAAATCGACCCTTTCCGCTCCTCGTGGTAGTACGGAGAGTCCACGTCAACCTTCAGCAGCGTGGTCAGCGGCAGCAGGCGATTCTGGCGCAAATAGAGGATGTCGTCAGAGCTGGGCTCGCCCACTTGCGCGTTTTTGTCGTGGATCTCGGTATTTTGAAAAAACTCAGCCAGACCTTCATTCAGCCATAACGGCATCCAATCGCCGGCCTTGCCGATCAGCAAATGCGTGTACTCGTGGTAAACCGTGGCGAACGGATGCTCTGCCTCAACATCGAGGCGCAGCAGGATGTAATTCTTCTCCGGCGCGCGCAGGAAAAATCCGGCAATATCCAACTGGCCCTTTGCCAGGTAGGCTTCCGGCTCCAGGGCCTGAAAGCCTTTCTTGTCCTTCACCGCGATTACAACAATGGGCGATGCAGGATCGACGTTCGCTTTCGGAAACAGAACATGGAATACCGAGCGCACTCGCTCAAATTGATCAGCAATCCGCCGGCCCTGCTTTTCGCCGGCATCGGTCAGCACGACAAAATGAGGACTGCGGACCTCGACCCAATTCTCATTGGCGTCGCGCGCCCCTGTGCTGCAAGTGGAAGCCAGCAGTAATACAAAAACAAATATTTTGGCCATGAGTGGCGCAAATATAGCAGAAGGCCGGACCGCGCTCGGTGACGGCTCACACATCAGCCGGTGACAAATTCTGTGGGAAGTTGGCTGGACTGCAAGTAGGATCGTCAGTAGAAGCGAGGACCTTGGACGGAAGCCGCGCCTCGAAACAGAATGGTTTTGGCTTTCAGCCCTGCCCTGATACAACCGCTATCGCATACGGTGATACTTGACCGCGACGCGTCCAACTCCCGAGCCTGCCCCGCCTGAGCTCCAGTTCGAGGGCTTCGAGAATCTGATGCCGTTCCGCGTGAACGACATCCTGCTGGTTTCCAGCCTTTACGATTCCTTCATTCTGCGCGAGGACGGACGCCTGAACGAGCTGCTGATGGGCGAGTCGCTGGAACTCGACATTCATCAGGTCCCCGGCATCACCCATGTGTCCAGCGGCGCGCAGGCGCTGGAGCTGGCGCGCTCCCAGTCGCGATTCAACCTGATCGTGACCAACCTGCAAGTCCTCGACATGGATGCCGCGCAATTGGCGCGCGAAATCAAGGCCGCCGGTCTCGACGTCCCGGTCATCGTCCTGGCCTACGACTACCGCGAGATAAAAAACTTCATCGCGCGCAACCCGCAGACCGACATCGAGCGCATATTTCTGTGGCAGGGAAACGCGCGCATCCTGATTTCCATCGTCAAGTACATCGAAGATAAGCGCAACGTCCTGCACGACACTCACGCCATGAGCGTCCCCGTGATGCTGGTGGTGGAAGATGACATTCGCTATTACTCATTGTTCCTGCCGGTGATTTACACCGAGCTCATCAGCCAGTCGCGGCGCCTACTCAGCGAGGGACTGAATGTCGCGCACAAACTGGTGCGCATGCGGGCCCGTCCCAAGATCCTGCTCTGCTCTAATTATGAAGACGCCGAGAAGCAGGTTTTGAAGTATCGCGACTACCTGCTGGGCGTGGTGTCGGACGTGGAATTCCCGCGCGGGGGCGAACTTACTCCCGAAGCCGGTTTCGCGCTGGCACGCATGGTGCGCCAAAACGTGCGCGATGTCCCCATTGTGCTGCAATCGGGCCGTACCGAGTTTATGGAGCCTGCGCACCGCCAGGGATATTCCTTTCTGCAGAAGCGCTCGCCTACTTTGCTGGGAGACCTGCGCCGCATCATGGTCGATGAGATGGGCTTTGGGGACTTTATCTTCCGCCTGCCCGATGGAAAGACGGAGGTGGGACGCGCCGTTGACCTGAATGCGCTGGAGACCTTGCTGGACACCGTACCTGAGGAGAGTCTTGCCTACCATGCCGAACGAAACCACTTCTCGCACTGGCTGATGACGCGCACTGAGTTTGCGCTGGCGCAAAAGTTGCGGCCACGCAAAGTTTCCGACTTCGAAGACAACGAGCACTTGCGGCGCGACCTCATCGCATCCATTGCCGACTATCGCCGCGAGCAAACCCAGACGCTCATCGGGGAATTCAATCCCGCGACATTCCAGCCGGCAGATTCTTTCTTCCTGCAGATCGGCGTCGGGTCGCTGGGGGGAAAGGCGCGGGGCCTGGCTTTCGTCCGGCATTTGCTGCACCAGCGCAGCTTGATGCGCAGGTTTCCCGGAATTCGCATTGCCGTGCCGCGCACCCTGGTTTTGACCACCGACTTGTTCGACAATTTCCTGCGCGAAAACAACCTGCTGAAATTAGCGATTCACGGCACCGACGACCAGGAGATCGTGCAGCATTTTCTGGCCGCGCAACTGCCGATCGCGGTAATCGATAAGCTTCTGGATTTCCTGCAAGAGGTTCGCTATCCGCTGGCGGTCCGCTCTTCCAGTCTGTTGGAAGATTCGCAGTACCAGCCGTTCTCCGGCGTGTACGAAACCTTCATGCTGAGGAACCATCAGGCTGACATTCAACTCCGGCTGGAGCAACTTCTGGAGGCGATCAAACGCGTGTGGGCCTCTACCTTCAGCCAGCATGCCAAGTCTTACGTGCGCGCCACCCCGTATCGTCTGGAAGAGGAAAAGATGGCGGTGCTGGTGCAGCAGGTGGCCGGCGCCGCCCATGGCAAGCGCTTCTATCCGGATTTCTCCGGGGTGGTGCGATCGCGCAACTTCTATCCGGTCGCGCCCGTCAAGGTGGAGGACGGATTCGCTGCCGTCGCCCTGGGCCTGGGTTGCGCGGTTGTTGGCGGAGGAAAATCGCTGACCTTCAGTCCACGACACCCTCGCCACCTGGTCCAGTTTTCGTCGGTCGAGGACATTCTGGCGAACTCGCAGACGCAATTCTGGGCGCTCAATCTGGATGCAGCAGCGGACTCGACCGATCCGGTCACTGAGTTGCGGGAAGTGGCCTTTGGACTCGACGCAGCCGAGGCCGATGGTACCTTGCAGATGCTGGGCTCCACGTACTCGGTCGACAATCACGCGGTCTACGACGGTCTGAGCCGGCCCGGTCCGCGCATTGTCAGTTTCGCCCCCATCCTCAAGCACGGCCTGTTTCCCCTGGCGGCCATCCTCGACCAGTTAATGAAAATTGGCGAGGACGCGATGGGGCGTCCGGTGGAGATCGAGTTTGCCGTCCGCTTGCCGCGCCGAGCCAACGAAGCGGCCGAGTTCAGTTTCCTTCAACTGCGTCCGCTGGTGCTGTCTCGCGGCGGTGAAGAAATTCCTCTGGAAAATGTGGCGCCGGAACGCCTGATTTGCCAAAGCTCGCAAGTGCTGGGACACGGCCGATTGCAGGACCTGCGCGACATAATCGTGGTCGACTTCCAGCGTTTTGAACGCGGCCGCAGCGGCGCGGTGGCCCAGAGCGTTGCCCACTTCAACGCCCAACTTTCGGAGCAGAACACTCCGTACCTTCTGATTGGAGTGGGGCGCTGGGGATCGACCGATCCGTGGCTCGGCATTCCCGTGGCCTGGGACCAGATTTCCGGGGCGCGAGTGATTGTGGAGTCGGGATTCCGCGACCTGCGTGTGATTCCCTCGCAGGGCAGCCATTTCTTCCAGAACCTCACGGCGTTTCAGATCGGCTACTTTACCGTCAACCCCGATGCCGGTGAGGGCTTCGTCGATTGGCCGTGGCTGGCGTCCCAACATGCGGTCGAGGAACATGGCTGCGTCCGTCACTTGCGCTTCACATCGCCCTTGACAGTGGTCATGAATGGCAAGACCAGCGAGGGCATGATATTCAAACCCGACCCAGCCGCCTAGACTTTATTTGAAGGGGCGTACCTTCAGGTACGCCGTCAAAGTCCTCTATATTTGTCATCCCGAACCGACTTTAGTCGGTGAGGGATCTGCGGTTGCGAGCAGCCGCGGCTAAAGCCGAATTCAGACGGCACGCTCAAAATGCACCCCCTGGAGCCCCAATAAACAGATGTTGACAATGCACTAAATCGTATATCTTTCTCATTTCTATTCGTATTTATATGCTGATATACTCTCTCGCGACCAAAAAGGAGACTGTCAGCTTGAAAAGCCGATATCTGGTTGTGCCTCTCTTGTTGTCAATGGTTGCGGCTTTGCCAACCTGCGCGCAGTCGTTTCTCGACGACTATTTCGCCCGGGTCGCCCGCAATCAGGCTGAACAGCCGCATTGGGTCACTCCGGTGGCAACGGTCACACCGCGCCTGGAGCAGGAGTTTCGCTACGACATTTTCTGGCAGGACCATGCCGGCGATACCGTTACTGAGAACTACGGCGGTAGCAAGGGATTGGAACTGATTCCGGCGAACAATGTTGAGGTGATCGTCAATCTGCCGCCCTACATCGTGCATAACAATCCCAAACAAAAAGATGGCTAGGGCGACGAATCTTTCCTCGTCAAGTATCGTTTCCTGTCGCGAAACGAGCAAAGTGGCAATTACATTCTCACCGCGTTTCTGGGCTGGACGGTCCCGACTGGCACCTACAAGAACGGCTCACTTCACGCGATGATTACGCCGACTCTGGCATTTGGAAAAGGCTGGGGCCCTTTCGATATTCAGACCACGGCTGGCATCAGTCTGCCGACTGGAGACAGCCAGAAACTCGGCCAGCCAATCACATGGAATCTGACCGCGCAATACCGCCTGGTGCGCAAAGTATGGCCTGAGCTGGAGATGAATTCGACCTTCTTTCACGACGGCCCGAACGATGGCAGGCAGCAGATATTCCTCACCCCGGGTGTAGTCTTTGGGAAGTTTCCCATCTGGCGGCGACTGGGCCTCACCGTGGGCACGGGCGTTCAAATCGCTGCAACTCACTTTTACACCTACAATCACGGCTGGATTCTCACCACCCGTCTGCCCTTTTACTGGTGCAGGCAGCAAATTAATTCCCATCTGCATCCTACTTCGCGGAAGCGGTCCCTCGTCGGATTGCGCCAGATTATGCGTGTTCCCCGCAGCATCGTTGCCATCATCGCGCTCCTGCTGAGCCTATCGTCAGCATGGGCAGCCTCGTCGCAGCTACGTCAAATTGGAATGGTAAGTTTGCCGGGATCGCCGGGCTTTGGTGAGGTGGCGTTTGCCGGCGGAATGCTGGTGATGACCCACCCGGCCGCTTCTACGGTCGATGTGTTTAATCCCGCCAGGCGGCGCATGGTCGCGCAAATTTCGGGCTTGCAGTCACCGCGAGGCATCGCGGTAGATGAGCAAAACCACAAAGTCTATGTAGCCGACGCGGGCAATAATTCCATCGCGGTAATTTCGACAGACACCTGGAAGCTCAGCGATACGGTCCCGCTGCAAGGTTCTCCCGACCAACTATTGCTTCACGATAACGGCTGGCAACTGTACTGGAGCGACGCTGAGGCAGGCACCATTTCTCTGCTTGACTTGAGGATCCGCCAAAACATCGGCACGGTGGACGTGGGTGGTGCGCCGCGTTATCTGGCAAGCGACCCCGACCGCCAGCTTCTGTTCGCCACGGTCCAGGACAAGCACGAAATTGTTGCAATTGACCCGCAACTTAAGATTTTGGCCCGCTTCAGCTTGAATGCCTCGCAGCCAACCGGTTTGGTCTACGATGCGCGCGTCGGAGAGCTGTACGTAGCCGTGCGCTTCGCGGTGCTGGCTATCAACGCTCAGAATGGGACGGAGGTCAACCGCATTCCCGCAGCCGCGGGCGTGGACAGATTGTGGCTCGATCCGGAGTCACGCATGCTGTATGCCGCCGGTGGCGGATCTTTGCTCACGATGCATGCCAACGGGCGCCTCTCCGCAGGAGAAGAGATTTATACCGACGTCAAGGGCCACACCGTGGCTTACGACGCCGACAAGAAGCTGGTGTTCCTTCCCGGCGGTCGAGAGAGCAAGTCGAAGGTCCTGATCCTGAGGCCAATGACCCCGGGACAACCGGCCGACGAGAGTGCCCAGGCGCACGTGCAGTAGGCGTTGCTTCGTGTCCGTTTTAGTTGGTTGATTGTGCCAAGGTACGGGTAGTACGGCCCGTCAGCGCTGCGCCCGCCTGAATCTCCGCTCCCGGAAATCCATCCAATCCTTGCACCGGTAACGTATACCGGCGCACGGAATAAATCCTCTCATCATGAAAATCGGAATCACGTGTTACCCAACTTACGGCGGCAGCGGTGTAGTGGCTACGGAGTTGGGTCTGGAACTGGCGGATCGCGGTCACGAGGTACACTTCATCTCGTATTCGCAGCCCATTCGGCTTCCCAAGACTTACCCCAACATCCACTTCCACGAGGTGGAAGTCTCCCGCTATCCGCTGTTCGAGTATCCGCCCTATGATCTGGCGCTGGCCACGCGCATGGCAGAGGTCGCCGAGATTTACGATCTCGACCTGTTGCACGTGCACTACGCGATTCCCCACTCCGTCAGCGCTATGCTGGCGCGACAGATGCTGAGCTGCGATCATGCCCGCCCTCGTCGCCGACTGCCCTACGTGACCACCTTGCACGGCACCGACATTACGCTGGTTGGCTCCGATCCCTCGTATCTGCCCATCACCCGCTTTTCCATCGATCAGAGCGACGGCGTCACCTCCATCTCCGAATATCTGAAGCGGCGGACCCTGGAAGTATTTGCAGTGCAGACGCCCATCCAGGTGATTCCCAACTTCGTGAACTGCGACCTCTACCATCGCACTCCGGAGCTGCTGGAGCATCGCTCTGAGTACGCCGCCGCTGACGAGAAAATTCTGGTGCACCTGTCAAACTTCCGGCCTGTGAAGCGCCTGGGGGACGTCATCGAAATCTTCGATCGGGTGCAGCAAAAGATTCCATCGCGGCTGCTGATGATCGGCGACGGCCCGGAGCGTTCCAACGCCGAGTGGCTCGCGGTGAAGAAGGGAATCCACAAGAAAGTGGACTTCCTGGGCAAACAGGACCGCATCAGCGAGAAGTTGGCAGTGGCCGACGTAATGCTGCTGCCGAGCGAGCTGGAGTCGTTCGGGCTCGCGGCCCTTGAGGCGATGGCCTGCGAAGTTGTGCCTATTGTGACCAACGAAGGCGGACTTCCGGAAGTCGTCGATCACGGAAAAACCGGGTTCCTCGCGCCGGTAGGCGATGTGGAAACCATGGCGAATTATGCGATCGAAATCTTGTCAGACGAAAACAAGCTGAGGGAACTGGGTGAAGCGGCCCGCGCCAGTGCTCAGGCGCGATTCTGCGCCAGCAAAATCATTCCCATGTACGAAAGGTTCTATCGCGAGGTGCTGGACCGCTCTTCGTAAATCGCGCCAGCTACCGAACCGCCCATCTCTTCGGCCTGCAGCATGGGAAGCACCATCCGCACCAGGGTGCCGCGACCGGGCTGGCTCTCAATTGTGATCTCGGCGGCGTCGCCATACACCACCTGCAGCCGCTCGGTGACGTTCACCATTCCAATACCGGTTCCTGTGCTGGCGCTGGGAGCCGACATTCCGACTCCGTCGTCTTCCACCTCAATGACCACACGCTGTTCGGCGCAGCGGCTGCGAATGTAGATGCTTCCCCCGTCAACCGTGGAGGAAAAACCGTGCTTGACCGCATTTTCCACCAGCGGTTGCAGGATCATGCTGGGCACCAGATGCTCCAGCGAGGCCGACTCCAGTTCCTTGACCACCTTCAGCTTGTCACCGAAGCGCGCCACTTCGATGTCGAGATAATCGTCCAGGAATTCCAACTCCTCGCGCAGCGGCACGAATGAGTCTCCCTTGCGTAGCAACCGGCGCAGAATGTTGCCCAGCTTCACGATCATCTCGCGCGCGGAATCCGGGTCACGGCGTACCAGCGAAGCCACAGAATTCAGCGTGTTGAACAGGAAGTGGGGATTGATCTGGCTTTGCAAGGCTTCCATGCGAGCCTGCAACAGCAATCTCTCCTGCTGTTCCAGCTTCATCTCGATGCGCACATTGTTCAGCACCTTTAGCGCGATCGCCACTGCCATGACGGTGCCGGCATAGACGGCCAGATTGACCGCCCAGTTGTTGGCATCGAGCGCGAAGATGCGCCGGGGAAAGGCGCGATGCAGTTGTATGCGGACGAACTGCAGACCCAGGATGAGGAAGAAGAAAGAAGTCTGCCAATCGATGAACGATTTACGTATGCTGCGTCGAATCCAGTGATAGATGCTGAGATCGAAGAGCGGCGAGAACGACCAGATGGCTTCGCGGTCGGGGCCGAGATGGCGCAGCACGCCCGCCAGCGCCCCGGCCAGAACGTACATGGGCAATGTTATCCACTCGCCGAAAAGCACCGCCGGCAGCGCAACCAGCGCTCCTCCCGCGATTCCCACCAGACGCCCGCCGATGACTCCCATCAGGATCGCGCCCTCGAAGGAAATGTCGGCCGCGTAGAAGTTGTGTACCCAGTGGCGCACCAATACGCCCAGCGCAATGGGCGTTCCCACAATGAATACAATCTCGATCTTCTCGCCCAGCGTGCGTTCCTCGCGAAACAACAAAACGCGAAAACGGCGCGCCCGTACCAGCACGCTGCTGATGGCCGCAGCGACGCCGAGGCGAATCAGCACGGTAACGAGAATGAGGCGTTGGTCCATAGTCAGTGGGCAGTGATTCGTGGATAGTGGCTAGAAAAAACTTGTTCAGTCAAAGCCGAACGAGATATTGGCAGCCGACAACTAGCCACTAATCACTAGCCACTATAACGCGCTGGCGGCCTGAAGTAGAGCCTGTTGGGCGCTCGCGCCGTCGGGCGCGCCACCCTGCGCAATGTCGCGATTGCCGCCGCCACGCGTGCCCAGTTGTTGCACGGTGTGCTTCATCAGAGCGCCCATGTCATTCGACAGCCCCGGTGTTTGCCCGAACACCAGCGACGGTTGCGCACCTCCGCAACTCAGTAACGCGACCGCGTTGCCTTTCCGGGTGACTTTCTGGGCCAACATCTTGATATGGGCAAGGTCGCGGTCGGGAAAGAATTGCACTACCAGTTTGTACTCGCCACGATTTTGCGCCGCCTGCAAAAGCTGTTCAGCTTGAAGTTCCGCAACCTCTTCCAGCAGATGATGCTCCGCCTTTTGCGCCGACTTGATCTCGTCGAGCGACTTACGCGCCTGCTGGGGAACATCCCAGATATGAGTTGAAAACACCGCCGCAGCGTCAGTGAGAGTCTCAAAATCGCGACGCGCAGTGCGAACAGCCCTCAGGCCGCAAACGAACTCCACACGAACTCCCTGCTTCACCTTTTCGGTCTTGCGCAGCAGGATCGCGCCAATCTGCCCGGTACTGCGGACGTGAGTTCCACCGCAGGCGTTCAAGTCGAAGTCGCGCACCTCGATCAGGCGAAGCTGCTCGCGTTCCGTTGCCGGTATCTTGCGGACACCCAGAGCGCGGGCCTCGTCGGGAGTCGCGAAGCGAATCTCGACTGGCCGATCGTCGGCGATGACTTCGTTGGCCAATTTCTCCGCCGATTCCAATTGTTTAGGCGTGACTGTGTCACTTGCGAGATCTATGGAGCAGCTCTCGTCACCCATGTGGAAGGAAACGGTAGCGAATCCGTAGAGCTTTTCGAACGCGGCGGAGAGGACGTGCTGGCCCGAGTGTTGCTGCATGTGATCGCGCCGGCGGCCGGCGTCGACTTCTCCGCGCACGATTGTGCCCGGTTGCAGATCTGGTGCGCCATCTTCAACGATGTGCAGCACCTCTCCTGTCTGTTCGTTTTCGGCGACTTCCTTCACGCGAATCCGCTGCAGGTCACGGTCACCGCTGCCGGGCGCCTCCAGCCAACCCGTGTCGAACACCTGGCCGCCACTGGTGGGATAGAACGCCGAGCGGTCAAGAATGACCGAAGTAGGCCCGGCTTCACGGCTGACAGCCACCACGCGAGCTTCGAACTCGGTGAGAAAGCAGTCGGTGTGGTAGAGGCGTTCGGTCAAGGTGAATACTCCGGTCGGCACAACCGAGAACGTGGCTGTGCTTTGGGCGAGTGCTGACTCTGGAAGGCTATCGGGCCGGTTATCCCGCTAGGCCGTCGCCAGTTCTTTGGCCTTCGGCACGTGCGGGAACGGTCGTATGCGCGGCCGCTTTGCCTTCTGTGCCCGCCACAGGTCATACTGCATCTGCATCTTAAGCCAGAACTCAGGCGACGTGTTAAGTGCGGCTGAGAGCCGCAGTGACATTGAGGCTGATACCCCTGCATGCCCGTTCAGAATTCGGGACAAGTATGCGCGGGTAACGCCCAGGCGCACAGCTGCCTCTGCAATGCTTATGTCGCCCAGGTAATCTCTCAAGACCTCTCCCGGGTGCGCTGGATTGAAAATCATCTCGTCCCTTCTGGGCGACCTGGATTCGCCGTCTGCTCAAGCGGGCCTGTTGCCAAACTTCTCATATCGTATAAGATTCTTGCCGCACGAAACTTCCTACGAGGAGAAGCTATGAAGACCATTCTAAGGGTAACGATCTTGTTGGTACTGGGCGGACTTTGCACGATGTCGCTGGCCGGGCAGGACTCGGCCATGGCGGCCAAGCCCAAGCCGGCCAAACCGGCAGACAAGCCGAAGGAGCAAACGGGCATGCCGCCCATGCCCAAGCCCGCGCCCGAGATGACGAAGATGATCAAGATGATGGGCGGGAATTGGACGGTAGCCGAGAAGCACGATGCCAGTCCGATGATGCCCGCCGGCACCAGCAAGGGCACCGCCGTGCTGACGCCGGGCCCGGCCGGGATGTCGTTGACAGAGAAATACCACTCCACCGGAGCGATGGGTAGCTTCAATGGATTGGGAACGTTTTGGTGGGATGCCAAGGCGCAAGTGTACCGAGGCGTCTGGTGCGACAGCATGTCGCCGAATGGCTGCGATGCCAACGGCACTACCAAGTGGGAAGGCGACAAACTGGTTGGCACCATGGAAGCCGAAATGAACGGGCAAAAAATGTTGACCCGTCTCACCTATTCCGACTTCAAGTCCGACTCGTTCGTGATGACCATGGAATCGGGCCCGGATGCCAGCAAGCTGCAGAAGGTCATGACCATTACCTACACAAAGGCCGGCGGTATGGCTGAGAAGAAGAAGGCGGAGTAGTTAAATGCACCTGAGTAAGCCCGCAGATTGGCGATCTGCGGGCTTCGGCTCAACAAAGGTTCCTTCTAGCGGTTCGAGGGTGCGGGCGCAGACGGCTTCTGCTGCGCCGGGGCCGACTTGGTGGGCGAAGGTCGCGAGCCTTCCAGTACCGACCCGCTACGGTTGGCGTGACGGGTGGCGAACACCGAAAGCGTGATCGACGTGACCATAAACATGATGGCCGCCCAGGTGGTGGCCTTCGACAGCACGGTCGCGGCGGTGCGAGTACCGAAGGCGGTCTGGCTGCCCATGCCTCCAAAGGCGGCGGCAATGTCGGCACTCTGGCCGCTTTGCAGCAGCACGACAATGATCAGGAACAGGCAAACGACGACGTGAATAACGGTAACCAGGACAACCATGTAATTCTCAATCCTTGCATCTGGCGGCCGCGTTTACGCGGAGCCGCGCCAGTATCGGCAATATCGTAACTCTTTACGTTGCTTACAACTTGGGTGAGGCATGGTGCGGAAGGGGGGACTTGAACCCCCATGCCTTTCGGCGCCACCCCCTCAAGATGGTGTGTCTGCCAATTTCACCACTTCCGCACACCCGTTCGGATGCGGCGCATCACGGGTTCCAAGCAGAAACGTAGAGGCAATTAAGTATAGCAAAACAAGCGGGCCAGGATGAACCCGCATTGCACTTCCAGCTTACGGTCTCACGCGATCCCGATAGAATACAGTGAGCCATGATCATCACGCGTTCACCTTTGCGGGTTTCCTTGGGAGGGGGCGGTACCGACCTGCCCTCCTATTCCTGCGAGCACGGGGGCTTTTTGATTGCCGGGGCCATCGACAAGTACGTCTACATAAATGTTCACCCACGATTCGTCGATGGTTTTCTGCTCAAGTATTCCCACATGGAGGAGGCTTCTTCCATCGACGACATCCAGCATCCCATAATCCGCGAGGCCCTGCGGGAAGCAGGCATGCAGGCGCGCAACCTGGAAATTACCAGCATGGCCGACATCCCGGCCGGGACGGGCCTGGGTTCTTCCGGCAGCTTCACGACTGCGCTTCTGAAAGCCCTGCATGCTTACAAGAAGAATCTGATTCACCCCGATCAACTGGCGCAGCAGGCCTGTCATGTCGAGATCGACATTCTGCGCGAGCCTATCGGGAAGCAGGACCAATACATTGCAGCCTACGGCGGTATCACCTGTTTCGAGTTTGGCAAAGATGGCCAGGTGAAAGCGTGGCCTCTGGCTATTTCGGAAGAAACCTTATTCAACCTGGAGGACAACCTGCTGCTGTTCTTTACCGGCTACTCGCGTTCCGCATCCGCGATTCTGAAAGAGCAGGACGACAAGAGCAAACAGGCCGACGCGGAAATGACCGACAACCTCCACTTCATAAAGGAACTCGCGTTTCGTAGCAAACACGCCCTGGAGAATGGCGAGCTGGCCGAATTTGGCAAGCTGATGAATGTCCACTGGGAGCGCAAGAAACAGCGCAGCAAGGGCATGAGTAGTACAAAAATCGACCAATGGTACGATTGCGCCATGGCCAACGGCGCCCTCGGCGGCAAGTTGATTGGCGCCGGAGGAGGAGGGTTCCTGATGTTCTACGCAGGAGACAAACCCAGGCTGCGCCATGCCATGCGCCAGCAAGGACTCAAAGAAATCAGGTTCCGCTTCGATTTTGAAGGCACCCGCGTCATCTCGCACGAATAGGCAGCCCATGAGTCAACCACAGGAGCTAATGCCCGCCGTCATCGTGGCAGGCGGACTGGCGACGCGTCTGCGTCCGCTTACCGAGCGCATTCCCAAGGCCTTGATCGAAGTCGCCGGCCATCCGTTTCTGTGGCATCAGCTCGAACTTCTCAAAAACCGCGGCGTCCGGCGGGTGGTGCTTCTGCTAGGGCACTTGGGCGAGAGCATTCAGCAGCGTTTTCAAGATGGTGCGGAGCTCGGAATCATAATCGATTATTCCTTCGATGGCCCGGTTTTGTTGGGGACCGCGGGGGCCATCCGTCAGGCGTTGCCACTTTTGCCGGAGCGGTTTTTCGTGCTCTATGGCGATTCCTACCTCCCGTGTAACTACGCGGCAGTAGAAGCGGCTTTCCGACAAAGCAGCCTTCCCGGACTGATGACCGTATATCGCAACGAGGGCCTGTACGATAGCAGCAACGTGGAATACGACGGCGGCCGGATTCTGCGCTACGACAAGCGCAATCGCATCCCTGCCATGCACCACATTGACTATGGTCTGGGCGCTTTTCACCGCAGCGTCTTCGAGGCGATTCCCGCGGGTCAGGCCCGCGACCTCGCTACCGTTTACCAGGACTTGCTCCACGCCGGAAGTCTGGCGGCTTTCGAGGTGCATCAGCGCTTTTATGAAATTGGTTCTCCGGAAGGATTGCGTGACACATCGGAGTTCTTAAAGGCAGCAGATGGAACAGATAGAGTTCCCTCGTAGTACTGTTTCGCTGCCAT
This sequence comes from uncultured Acidobacteriaceae bacterium, assembly GCA_963728805.1. Lineage (GTDB taxonomy): Bacteria > Acidobacteriota > Terriglobia > Terriglobales > Acidobacteriaceae > Bog-257. The sequence goes on along the minus strand of CAVSLE010000004.1, from coordinate 74,138 downwards.
GATCCTAAGTGCAATTATGTTAAGCTCGAAGATAAGTACATGATGTCCAAGATAGGTAACGCCTCGGTGTTTTCGGTCTCCTTTCTTGCTGAGGTGGAAGAAATTGCACGCCGGCTGGATACGGCAGCCATCGAAAAGTTGGTGGCTTCTCTGGTTAAGGTCCGCGAGCGTTCCGGCCGCTTGTTCATACTTGGCGTCGGTGGCAGTGCCGCCAATGCTTCCCACGCGGTGAACGATTTCCGCAAACTCACCGGAATTGAGACCTACGCACCGACCGACAATGTCTCGGAACTGACCGCCCGCGTCAACGACGAAGGCTGGCCGACCGTCTTCGCGGCTTGGCTGCATACCAGTCATCTCAAATCGCAGGATGCCGTCCTGGTCTTCTCGGTAGGCGGCGGCAGCGTGGAGCGAAACGTAAGCCCCAACATCGTAGCCGCGCTCGACTACGCTCGATCGGTGGGTGCGAGCATCTTGGGGATCGTAGGCCGCGATGGTGGCTATACCGCGCGCGTTGCCGATGCGTGCGTACTCATTCCCACGGTCCACCCCGATCGCATCACGCCCCTCACTGAGGCATTTCAAGCCATCGTCTGGCACCTGCTGGTGTCGCACCCTGCGCTGCAACAGACCGCTACCAAGTGGGAGTCTATTGCGTCGCGCCCTTTGCGCCGCGCAGTTTTTCTGGATCGCGACGGGGTACTGAATGAGCCCATCATCCGCGATGGCAAGCCTTATGGTCCCACGCAACTCGCCGAACTTCACATACCTGCCGGAACGGCGGAGGCGCTGGCCCGCCTCAAAGAACGAGACTTCCTTCTGCTGGTTGTTACCAATCAGCCCGACGTTGCCCGTGGAGTCCAAAAGCGCGACACGGTGGACCAGATCGCCCACCGGCTTCGGGCTGAGTTGCCACTGGACGACGTCCTGACATGTTTCCACGACGATCAGGATGACTGCGACTGCCGTAAGCCGCGCCCCGGCCTGGTTACTCGCGCCGCACAGCAGTATGGAATCGACCTTGCCCGCAGCTACCTGATTGGCGATCGCTGGCGCGACATGGACGCCGGAACCAATGCGGGATGCAAGACCGTCTGGATTGACCGCGGCTACGCCGAACGGGCTCCCGCGTCGGCCCCTGATGCTCGCGTGGGATCTCTGCCCGAAGCAGTTGACTGGATTTTGCGGACGGGAGAGCCGGCGTGAGAAGCATCTCCGAGTTGAAGATCAAGCTGTTCGCCGACGGCGCTGATCGGGCGCAGATCGTTGCAGCGCAAGCCAATCCTCTGATCAGCGGTTTCACCACCAATCCAACGTTGATGCGGGCTGCCGGCGTAAAGGACTATGAGGCCTTCGCGCACGAAGTCCTGGAGATAGTTACGGAGCGGCCGATTTCGTTCGAGGTTTTCGCCGACGAGTTTTGCGAGATGGAACGACAGGCGCACAAGATCGCCAGTTGGGCCGAAAATGTCTACGTCAAGATTCCTGTAACCAACACCCGCCGCCAGTCCTCGATGGAGCTGGTGCACCGGCTGGCGCATTCGGGAGTGAAAGTGAACGTCACCGCCATCCTGACGCTGGACCAGGTGCGGGATGCCGCCGCAGCGCTCGGTGGTGGCGCGCCGGGAGTGGTTTCGGTGTTCGCCGGCAGGATCGCCGATACCGGAGAGGACCCGGTGCCGCTGATGGCGACCGCCGTGAAAATGGTTTCGGCATATCCCAACGTCGAGTTGCTTTGGGCCAGTCCGCGCGAGCTGCTGAATATCTTCCAGGCCAACGATATTGGATGCCACATCATCACCGCCACCGACAGCGTGCTCTCAAAGCTCAAGTCAGTCGGCAAAGAACTCGGCGAATTTTCGCTCGAAACCGTGCTGATGTTCCACACCGACGCGGCCCGGTCGGGATTTGAGCTGTAACTAGGTTTAATGGAAAGTTCTTACGTGGTTAAGGTTCCTCTTCGACTCCAGAGGCGATTGATCTGGAGTCGTTGATTCGTGCCAACGACGTGGCCGACTTCCATCGTCATCCCCGCGCGTAACGGGACGGTCGCGATTGCGCGGTTCGTAGACTGATGTTTGGGAGGCTCCAAAAAGCCACCCTACGCTACGAGGTGCCAACTGGAAATGTTAGACGAAAATAAGAGGCCGCTGGCAGAGGGCGCCCGCGCAGGCGCCTATGGGCAAGGCCACCGTCCCTCTATGGTGGATCGATTCGGTATCTGGCTTTCCGCTCGCCAGATCCGTCGATATAGCGGCCCGTTGTCGGGAAAGCAGCTCGGCGATTTGGGCTGCGGCTACAATGCGACCTTTGTCCGCAGTGCATTATCCGAGTTGGGGCATGCGGTGTTGGTAGATCTCGCGTTGTCGCCTGATCTGAAAAATTCCCCGAAGATAACGGCTATCGAAGGAGTTCTACCGGAGGCCCTCAGCCAGGTACGATCCGGGAGCTTGGATATCCTGGTCTGTATTAACGTCCTCGAACATCTGTGGGAACCACAGACCGTCCTCCAAGAGTGCTTCCGTGTCGTACGTCCCGCCGGAACGTGCCTTTTCAATGTTCCGTCTTGGCGAGGGAAGAGATTTCTGGAGCATTCGGCTTTTCGCCTGGGGCTAAGTACGAAAGCTGAGATCGATGACCATAAAACATATTACGACGTGAAAGACTTGTGGCCGATGTTGGTTCGCGCTGGATTCCGCCCGAGCAATATTCAGTGTTTCTCGTATAAGTTCGGGCTGAATACTTTCGCGGTATGCCGTTCATCCGACCACGCTGATGCTTCGCGATGAGTCATCTCAGAGTAACCTCCCTGTTGGTAGGGCGATTTTATCGGAAGCCACTTCACACATCGGAATCTTGCATCATCGAGTAGGGGTTCATTTATGCCGAAGAGATTCACCGCTGTTCAGAAAACAGCAGTACTGCTTTTCCTGGGCTTGTCGGGCACTTATATCTGTCTCTCGCCCGGCGCCATTGCGGGACAGGGTTACACCGGTGAGGAAATCGGTTCAGGGTTGCGAATGCTCGCGGTCATGACCGCTTGGATGAAGGGACACCCCGTGCCATCGATGGTATGGTCCCGACACGGCCCGGTGCCGGTGCTCTTTGATCTTCCATTCCTCAAGCTGGGCGAGCATATCGTGTCTCCGGACTTCATGCTTTCATTCCAACCGGGATTGATAACGGCGGGCCTGATAACCATTCTTTTTCTTTGGCTGCGCAAGCTATGCTCTCCAGGTATGAGTCTGTTTCTGACGCTGACGGCAGCGTTCGGAACGATGCTGTGGCCTTATGCCTACATAAGTTTGGAGACCAAGCAGTCGTTCTTCGTCCTCCTGGCGGGTTACCTAGCGCTGGCAGGCGGAAAGATAGAGCGCTGGCCGCGGTTGCTTTTGTTCGCAGCAACCTGTGGTGTTGCTATTTCCGCGAAAGGCACAGGAATAACGCTATGGCCTGTGATCGCGTACTTAATCTATGTTCAGTTTCGCAGCGACTGGCGGTCACAGCGCGCGCGCATTCTTACCACGGTACTTGTCATCGGAAGCATATGGGCCTTCAGCCATTGGGGCACAAATGCCTATTGGAATCCTCGCGGCGGGGGTGAAAGCGCATTCCGACAATACCTCATCGAATCTCCCATCGAGATATTCCTCAATATCTTTAGAGTGCTCGGCTCTGCCAACAAGGGAATGCTGATTTACTCGCCAATCCTGATTACCAGCATTTATGCGGTTCCCCGTGCCTTCCGCACACACCGCGAAGTGGCAATTTATGCACTGCTTGTGCCGACATGTACCTTGGCTCTGATGTCCCTGATGACAACCCAGACCGATGAAACTTGGGGCTGCCGGTACATGCACTTAGCCATTGCGCCACTGGTGCTGTGTATCGGTGCAGCGTGGCCCCGTTTTCGTTGGTTTCCCCAGGGGGCTCTGTTGGTCGCTCTTGCTGGGCTAGGACTGGTAATCTCCTTTCTCGGAGCATTTTATTACTATGGGATTGTGCCCGTCGCCATGAAAGACGCATCGCAAAATACTATCGAGTGGATTACTGGTGACTACGTTTGGAACCCGATCACATTCTTCGCTCGGCTCTTCCGGGTTTGGCTGCATGACTCCGGGACGCCCGTCCTATGGACGCCCAAGCACATTTGGATGTGGGCCCCTCCGCCCGATGCGATGTCATGGAAGAGCATCGACTTACGCCAATACTGCCAGCCGCAATCCTTTATGGTGCGTTTCTGGCGTGTTCCGAAAAATGGCGTCGTGCTGCGTATATTTGCAACTTACGTTTCGTCAATGGTCCTTGGGGTTGTGATGCTGGCCGGGGTAGTTCTGAGAACTTTGAGCGAACAAAGGGCGGGTCGCGCCCGCGAATTCGACTTGGACATCAAGGAAGCCCGCGCTGTCTGAACCGATGAACGTTTTGAAAGGAGTCCTTCCCCAGATCGAGAATGACTTCCACCGATCAAGGACCCGTCGCAGTAAACCCGAACCACGCAAGGGTTGCCAAACATTTTGGTAAACTGGTGAGAACCATTGATTCAAGTCTTTCCACACAGTGACACAGTGCAAGATCTACAGCAGCAAGAGGGTGTGTGCGCAGTGACATGTCCGATATGCCATCTGGCACGCGCTCAGCAGAGTTTCACCAAGGATTCATATCCGGTGTATTTCTGCAGTAACTGCAGGTGCGAGTTTCTTGAGCCGCAGCCCGACGATCGTACATTGGCGGAGATCTATAGCGCTCATTACTTCCTCGGTGACCACAGCGAAGAATCGGACCAAAGAATCTCTGAAATGAAGACCGCGACCGCGAACCTTTACTTGGACCGCTTGGCCAAGACTTTGCCGGCGAACGGCGCACGTTTCCTCGAGATCGGGTGCGGTACCGGCGATTTACTGGTACAGGCGCAATCGCGCTCGTTGGAGGTTCACGGCATCGAATTCTCCACAATATCAACCGCAACAGCCAACCGGCGGCTCGGGGCGGAATTGGTGCAGCCCGGCACTATCGAGACCGCTTCGCTGCCCACTGGCTACTTCGATGTGATTGCCGCGTGCGACGTAATCGAGCACACGCGCAACCCCAAATCCTTTCTGGAAAGGGCACATGCGCTTCTTCGGCCGGGGGGCTTGATTTTTCTGGTTACACCCTCTCTGGACAGCTGGTCGCGCAAGCTATTGGGCAAACGATGGATGGACTACAAAGTCGAACATTTGTTCTACTTTGGTAGAGCGTCACTTAAGCGGCTGTTGGCGGATGCCGGCTTCGAGCGGCCGATGTTCGAGGGCAATAGAAAAGTTCTTACATTGGACTACATGTACCACCACTTCGATCGGTTTACGGTACCTGGGTTGACACCGTTGTTCCGCATGGTTCGCCGCTTGGCGCCTGAGCGGCTCGCACTCCGACACTGGGTCCTGCCCGCCAGCGGGATCTTTGTGACCGCGGGTAAACCGGCAGCCGATGCTTCGAGGTCAAGCGAGGTGGCTTAGCATCGACACGACCCAATCATACCCGGGCAAGACAGGGTTATTCTTCGTTCCGGACTGAGGGAATGGAACCGGCGAAAAATATCGCGGAACTCATCCCCCTAACCAGGCTAGCGAGCGCACAGGACGCGAACCCATGGTAGCAACGACTGCAAAACCTCTTAGAGTAAAAGGCGCCACTGGCCGCGTACAGCGCGAATGTCCCCTGTGCGGCTCCGCTGAACTGGACTATGAGTTCATCGTTGAGAACTGTCCCCTTTGTTGCTGTCGGGAATGTTCGTTGACGTTCCTGAATCCTCAGCCGGAGGCATGGGCAGGAGTGGGGCCAGAGCCCCTCGAATCCGGCGACGGTGTTTACGAAATTGATGCCGCCAATGCCGCGGCCCGACTGGACCAGTTCATCTCTTATGCAAAAACCTCGACCGGCCGACTGCTGCTTGTAGGCGTCGGAAATTCTCTACGGGATGAGGCGGTCCGTCGCGGCTTTGAGATAGTGTCTCTCTCTCCCGCACAACTCGAAGCGCATGCGCCCGAGGGCGGCACTGGCTTGTTTGTGGGTTGCATCCTGTACTGCGCTTTGGAACGGACCAGCGATCCGATCGCCAGCCTGACGGTAGTCCGCTCGTTGCTCTCAGCGAACGCGAGCGTCATGGTGATTGCGCCCACGCTCGACAGCCGCACCGCGCGTGTGTTTCGCTCCTCGTGGTGGGAATTCAAGCGATACAACCAATACTATTTCACCGCGGACACAATGCAGAGCATGTTGATCAAGGCCGGCTTTGGAGATCCGATGATCACGCCTGAGGATTCCGTCGTATCGCTGCAATACATGCGGCGGAAGCTGGCCACCCTGCCGGCCGCATGGCGGTACAGGTTCCTGCGGCTGATGATCGCCGCCAGTCCGGGCTTCCTGCGAAACCGGGAATTCAGGTTCCTCTATAGCCGACTGATTTTCATGGTCCGGCCGAATACATCGGCGCCGGTTCCACGCCTCTCGGTAATCCTGCCTCTGTACAACGAGCAGTCCACGTTCCCTATGCTGATGGACATGTTGCTGCAGAAGGAGATTCCAAACGTGGACATCGAGATCATCCTGATCGAGAGCAACTCGAGCGACGGCAGCCGCGAGCTGGCGCTGGGGTACCACGACCATCCGCGGGTGAAACTGATTCTGGAAGACCGACCACGCGGCAAAGGGTACGCTGTAAGAAATGGACTAAAGCACGCAACCGGGGACGTGATCCTGTTTCAGGATGCCGATCTGGAATACGACCTGGACGATTATGACGGCCTCATTCAGCCGATCCTCGACTATCGCCAGAATTTCGTGCTCGGCTCGCGGCATTCCCCAAGCACGCGCCTCTGGAAGATCCGCAAATTCACCGACCAACCCGGTCTGGCTGCCTTAGCCAATATGGCGCACCTATTTTTTCTGACGCTGTTCAACGTCCTTTATCGGCAGCGAATGAGTGACCCGTTCACCATGTTCAAAGTGTTTCGACGGGAGTGTCTCTACGGTCTCCGATTCGAGAGCAACAGGTTCGACTTTGATTGGGAGATCGTGATTAAGCTGCTTCGCAAGGGTTACCGCCCTGTGGAGCTGCCGGTGAACTATCGCTCGCGCTCCTTCGCGCAAGGAAAAAAAATAGATATATTCCGCGACCCAATCACGTGGGTTCGGGCGGCTTTTAAATTTCGAAAGTCGCCACTGTACGAGGTCGATGCGCCCGAGGACGTAGCACAGCGGTGATGGTTTACTGTCGCCCCGACGCGCTACAGAAATACTCTCCGCAATCTTCAACCGACCGTCTCTGTGATCGCCGGATTCTGCTCTAGGAACTTCACCGTCCGGATGACCGCCTGCTGTATGTTGAGCTGTGGCCGCCAGCCCAGTGAGCGGATGGCGGAGCAGTCCAGAAAGATGAATGGGATGTCGCCCACCCAGCCGCGATCGCCTCCGCTATAGCGCAGTTCGGGCGTGACCCCAAGATGTCCACAGATCCAGCGGATCGAATCGTTGACCTCGCAGTATTCGTCCAAGCCGAGGTTAAAGATGTTCACTTTTCCCCGGCCAGACTCGATGGCCAGCAGCATGGCGTCCAGACAGTCTTGGACGTACAAATAAGACTTCCGTTGAGAGCCATTTCCGAGAACGTCCAGGTATTCCGGGTGGGCCCGCAACTGCTTGTAAAAATCGAACACGTGACCGTGTGTATACCGTTCCCCCAGGATGGATACAAAGCGAAATATGAACGCGCGCATGCCGAACCCTTCGCAATACGCCTCAATAAAGCCTTCGGCCGCCAGCTTTGATGCACCGTAGAGCGAGGTCTGGATCGGCATGGAAGCGTTTTCCGGTGTCGGGAAGCATAATGCCTCGCCGTAGATAGATCCGGTCGAGGAGAAAGCGATATCGCGTATTTCGTTAGCGCGCATCGCTTCAAGCAGATTCATAGTGGCAATCGTGTTCTGTTCGAGGTCCTTACGCGGATGATCGGTCCCGAAACGTACGTCGGCATTGGCTGCAAGGTGGAAGACGAACTCGCAACCATCCATGGCGCTGGTAAGTTTCTTGGCATCGAGCAGGTCGCCAGTACTGAGCGTGAACCGGTCGGAGCGTAGTGCGCTTTCGAGGAAAGCAGTCCGTCCAGTTGAAAAATTGTCGTAGCCAACGACTTGATGGTTGGCGGCAAGCAACCGGTCAGTCAGATTGCTACCGATAAACCCTGCGCACCCCGACACAAAGAAGCGCAATAAACCTCCCTCCCTGCCGGCAGCAGCACGTGCCCATCTTGGGGCCGCGAGTTTCGACTCTAGCACGGCCAATGCCACCGATTCGCAGGATGTAATGAGTCGTATAGTGCGGCCTATGGTCGCTTGCCAACCTTACGACCACGGCAGTGTTTCTTCAACCGGCCGCTTGCCTTTCGCTTGCAACCCAGCCTTCGCAGTAAAAACTCCTCCCACCGGGGCGGTCGGTGAAATGCGCTTTACCTCTTTGAATCCGACATGCTCAAGCATTCCGATGCAGCAGGCAGGATTGGGAAACCATATACAGGTAGGATCACAGCTAGGGTTGTCCGGCGGTCCACTCTTGACCCCGAACGGATAAAACTCCGCCATAGGTTGATCTCCCTTGTTCTGGCACATGGCGGTTTGCATTAACAGTGTCCCCGTACACACGGCATGAATCTTCTCCAGCGCGAGAAGAGGATTACGCAGGTGGTACAACACCCCGAAGAACATCACTACATCAAAGGTCCCAAAAGTCTTAGGGCTTATTTCATAAACGTTTGCAAGGTGTGAGGTTGTTACACGCGAACCTAGAGCCGTCCGGCACATCTGAAATTTGCGTGCCATCGGAGGATAATTCTCAATCGCAACTACTTCGGCCGCTCCCCGGCGCTCTGCCTCAAAGGAAAAGAAGCCCTCCGCGTGCCCGATATCTAACACTCGCATGCCGGTCATGTCGGCCGGCAAACCAAAATAAGGGAGCTTCGTCGCCTTAGGATCATTCCATCCGGGAGTAACTAAGCCACCGGGTAGCTCCATCCGATGGAACCAGTATGGTTCGGACGCAATCTGCGACTTCAACCAATCGTTGATCGTTAACGTTGCGACATTGTCCACTGTGCTTCTCCCTTAAGGCTGAGGTTGGTGATCACCGAAGCGACTGCCTTGGCAAAACCCTGGTCGCTCAATTCGTTGATGACGCGCAGCAGCGCATTGGAGCGCAGCCGTTGCCAAAGACTCGGGTCTTGATACAAACGGCAGCACTCTGCCGCAAAAGCGATGGCATTGCCTGCCATAAGACATTCGTCGCCATGCAGCCATCCGAGTTGCTCGCCAATCAGGTTCGATACTACAAGAGGAACACCAAAAGAGGCGGCCTCGTGCGCTTTGTAAGGAATTCCTGCGGCAAATCGGGTGGGCGCCACAAATACGCGCGCTTGGTTATAGAGCGAGGTCAAGTCGTCCTGCCGGCCAAGAATGCGGACCCCGTCGGCCTTGTAATCGCCGAGGGCAGCGTCGGCCCCGTACCCGGCGATGATCAACTCGGCGCCCGTCGCCTGGCGGACCACCGGCCAAATTGAACCACAGAAATACCGCATGGAGTCGGCATTTGGACTGTCCGTACCGTGCATAGCTCCGACGAACAGGAACGTGCGCCGCTCGTCGAAGGCTGCGGCGGTGGGGTTAGCACACACGCGATGGCCGATTATCGACACATGGCGAGCTCCCCCCGATAGCATGGTCTGGCGATCGCGCTCCGATACGACCACGACGGCGTCAGCCGCCTTCGCCAAAGCCAGCTCCCGGTCCAGCACGGAAGACTTAACCTGGGATGAAATCTCGTTACCAAGAATCTCTGCTTGACGCCAATCACGTTCCGCAAAGATTGCTTCAGCATCGTAAATTACCCGCGCCCTGCTGGAAACGCCTTTCTCCAGCCTACCCTTCAGGAAGGCCTGCATGTTGTGCGGGCGACTGACCCACACAATGTCACTGTTAGGCAGGTACTCGCGAAACAGCCGTTCGTGTTGCGAAACCCCGTCCAGCAACTCAACAGCTCGTGGAACGTCACCGTAGTCATGCCCTGACAGACGAGATGTGAGTGAGACACAGGTGACGCGATGGCCCTGCTTCACCAGATGGCAAAGTATGTCATTGCTCCGAGGAAAGCCCGAACCCAGGTGGCGATGGGGTATCCGATCTTCTATATATAGAATCTTGAGTGCGTGGGAACTTGCCGAGATGCGGGCCCGTTGTATGTTGGCCGTCGAATAGGGCAGATGCTTGAGCAGCCGGTCGTGCCATTTTTTCCGGAATTTCTGCTGATGGATTGCCATTGCTGGCTTGGCTGCTTCGTTCCCCTCCGACGAAGCCGATTCGTAATGCCGAATAACGGCTGCAGGCTCGTATAGGACCTTGTAACCAGCTTTCCAGACCTCCATGCAGTAGTCGGAGTCTTCATAATAAGCGGGACTGAACATCCTGTTGAAGCCACCCAGTCGACGAAAAACAGACCGCGTCGTGACCAGAAATGCCCCGGAACAATAATCTACCGGACGTCGAAACTCATATTGCGGTAGGTTAGGATCGTCTCCTCGCCCATATCCTAGGGCGCTTCCATCCGACCAAATCATGCTACCGGCTTCCTGCAGGCTGCCATTCGCCAGCAGGATTTTACCGCCCACAACTGCAACCTCGGAATCTTCGCGAAAGCTTGCCAGAGCGGAGGAAAGCGCATGGGGGTGCAATAGAGCATCATTATTCAAAAAGCAAAGATATTCGCCCCGTGCCTGCTCCGCGCCTTGCATACAGGCATCGCCAAACCCTAGGTTAGCTTGGTTATTAATGATGGCTGCACCATCAATTCGTTCCAATACGCTATTAGTTTCATCGCTCGAGCAGTTATTTACAATCACAACTTCATAGGGAACGTCAGCATTTTCGAGTATGGAATCGAGGCAGAGCAGCGATAGGTGGGCTTTGTTGTAGAAAACCAGAACAATGGAAACAACCGGGCTCTCAGGTACTGGAAATACTACTCGGTCGTCACTGCGCAGAAGTTGCTCAAGGCGACTATGACCTAGGTCGTCCCATTCCTTCTGGGCCTCAGCTATGGTTTGCTTAGGATGATAAGCGTCGCTGGAAGGAGATGGTTTACGCCCTTCGATAGACCCAAAGCGCAGGTAGTGAACCAAGGGGTTAAAACCGGCCGCTCGCACATCAGAATTCTGTTCAAGGTACCACTGACTGCTAAAAGTGGGGCTGGGATCTCGCCCTTCCAAGGCCCCTTGCTTAAGATAGTGGGCAATTGGATCTACACCGTGCGTTGCAACCTCGGGATTTTGCGACAAATACCAGTCAACGTCAAAAAGACCGGACTGCGCAATTAGCTGTGAGTCCATCTTCATTTGACGCGCTTCGAGGCGGGAGCCTGGCCGGAGTTTAGCAACGGCACGCAACGGCGCGGTCAATCGCCAGGCTCGTGACTGGAGAACACTGTTCAATTGCTCGGTGCGCTTGGCCAACTCCACATTCTTCAATTGATCTAGCTCGACTAACATGGCTCTGAGATTGGCGATATCCAATTCGCGCTCTGCAACTGTCTGTTTCAGGCTGGAGATCTCGCTTAGGAAAGGTCGCATTCCGCGAAACGTTTTTCCCGTGGTTAGCGGTTCGCAAGGGTAACCAGTGACAAGTTTCTGGAAGCCTGCTTCCTGGCTAAGCCAGGTTTCCAGGTCCGCCTCCGAAACCGCGAGGTCAAAGCTGGCACAGAGCGCCTCGACCAACTCCAGAATCGACGGAACGTGATTGCCCGATGACAGCCCGGAGGGCATCGACCATAGAACACCCCGGGTTATCACCCACCCTAAACTAACCTCGGTCTCGCTCTGCCACTCATCGTCAATAGACACCAGCTTGCCATCAACGTTGAGAAGGTTGAAGGGAGTGCAGTCCAGCAAGTCGCCGGCAATCACATATGACGATAGTTTCGGCAGCTCTCGCGGACCATCGGCGCTCTGCTCCGACGACAGCCGCGCACGTTGCAGGAGAAAGTCCATCCACGGCCGAAGTGCGTGAACGATGGATTCGATGTCTCCACCACTAGCTCGCGCTCGCAGCAGATTCCACAACAATTGCCGGCCCGGCCGGTACACGGATTCAGACACCCGGTGCTTGATAGTCAAATTTTCATCTACACTATGACGACTACCATTGCCCGATGTTATGAGGGGTTCCTTCAGTACCCGTATTTCAGACCCATGGCGCACAAAGGTCGTTTGCGTACAGAATTCAGGTGCACGATTGACCGACCATGCGAACGCTAGTTCCGTTGTACTTGCTTGCGGTTCGGTGTCTGGCGTTGCGACTACGAGAAATGAGTTGCTCAGGTCGGCTAGAAGGCCGTTGCTATGCAGTACGGAGAAAGCCAGCGCTTCGTCGAAGCCGCGGTATGGCGACCCCGCGTAGTCGCGAGCATGGCAGCGGGCCAGCAAATCGATAACGTCAAACCCAGGCTCGGTCAAGGCCTTCTCAGAAAGAACCATCGAAGGTAGCTTATAGTCGGGAAAAGGATAGTAGAAATTAGCTTGGGATAGTCCAGCGGCGGATAGCTGTGCGATAAGTTCCCGCCGTCCGAAGGTGCGAACGGTCCTTGCCTTGTAGAGATCTTGAACTCCGAAGAACGGGACACCAACGTGGTCTTCGCCACAGCCGTTAAAGTACTTCAGGCCCACTTTATTCTCAATAGCGACGACAACCCTGCCGCCGGGCGCGAGAAAACGGGTCACCGCCCGCAGATAGTGCTCGAACGGATTCTCTTTGTCCGAGAATAATGCCGCGTATTCCAGCACTCCGATCAAGAGTATGCAATCAAATCGCTCGTCGGTTTCGAAGCTTAGAAGGTCATCTACCACGACTCGCACATTGGTGAGCTCGCGACAGCGCTCTGCGGCGACACGCGCCCGGGCCAGGCTTCCCTCGACGGCAACTACATTCGCTCCAATCTCGCCGAGATAACGGGTGATCGCGCCGCAACCACACCCAAGTTCGAGAACCTTATCGCCCGACTGCAAGTCGAGTGGTCGCACCAGGCAATGACGAAACCGGCTGAAGTAGTACTCAGTAGGCCAATCGCAAATCGACTCCGCTAACTCTTGCGAAAACGTACCGCGGTCTTCAGCATTCGACACAATGCTAAGAAGGCGTTCTTCCACTTCTACGCCGTCGGAATAGGAGAACTCCCCGGGAGTTTTAGTTCGGTAAAGATGAAGCTGGTCATCCCAGAAATAATTCATTGGAACTCATGGACAGTCCAAGTCTTAGTGTCGCGCGAGGGCCCTGTCCTGATCGCGATTAATCCGCCTGCATTTGCAACCGAGGCTGTTTGAAACAAATATTCTAGCAGTGCGGTCGCCGCGTTGGCGAACCTTCGGGCGGAGTCTTCTTCACCTGCTTCAGGAGGGCGGTTCCGCAGGTGCGCCAAACCCATAAATAGAGCGCCAATTAAAAATCGGACCGGGGTTCAATTCGGAGTGCCCATCGTCATAGTGAAGCTGCTGCGGCGCAATCTCCAGGCGATTCAGGTTCAGCTTCATATTGTCGTAATGATAGTTGCTGTCGCCGCGGCGCAACCCTGCGCGATCACGCAGAATGCGAGCCAGCATTTGTTCACGCGATCGCATGGGGTAATGACGAAGATTGAAGCGCGCGGGCCATGGATTCCCCAAGGGCGGATTGTGATTGAAAACCCGCAGGTTAGTCGCCGAGGCGCGCCAACAGCGAATGCGCGGAGCACAATCTGGAAACAGCGCATAATGCCGGATGCGAAGCGGCGGCGACTTGATTTCCGGATCGTCGGCGCTAGTCAGCCAATAGTTAAAGTTATTGAATTGTATCCAGCTATAGGGCGAAGCGTGGACCTCTTCAATGTATTCCCGGTACGGTTTTGAACGGGATGGGCCCTCCAGAAATTCGTCCTGGTCCGGCCAGGAAATCCAGTCGTAGGTAGAGACATAGTTCTCCATCAGATGCTTCGACATAGCTGCATATAACTCATAAAAATCGAACTCTCTGGGGATGTTGCGGCTCTCCAGAAGCACGCCTTGGTAACGATTGACGATTTCCGGAGTTGCATCGGTCGATCCGTGGTCCCACACAATTAGATGGTGGTCTTGATTAAGAAGATAGCGAATGGAGTCCTCAAGAAGATCGCCGTCGTTGTAGCACAGAAGAACTCCGAGTAGTCGAGTGCGTGTCAGAACCTGGACTGCCTTTCCCGTCGGGTTTTCTTTCCTGAAATTGGACTAAGGTTGACCGATTTGCACCAGCGGCCCTCAAGCAACTAGACCATCCACCCGTCTCGCCAGCCATAGTTCTTCAGGCATTGGTTGGTACGAGGGAAGCTCGAATAATACTATCAGGTCGTTATTGCAAGGCGGATCATCCCTTCCAGAATGCAAATGCTCGTTTGGTGGTCCTTCCCTCCTGAACCATCGGCCTCGCCAGAGTGGTGGCCCACTTGCGCATTTGCTTGGCGAAGTCGGAACGCGACTCAGGCGTCACCGGCTTTCCAGTATTCATTGCGGTAATCAATTCCGTGGAACTGTTAGGGACGGTCAGCGCCACAGGAAGCCTTACCGCTTTGGCAATCCCGTCGAGAGTCACCTCTCCCTGGGAGCGGAAGCGGTTGATGACCACATTCACTTTGCCGGGCGGAAAGTCGTACTGCAGTAAGTTGTCCACGTAGCGGGAAAGATCACGCAACGCCGGCACGTCTGGCGTAGCAACCAGATAAAGCTGGTCGCATTCGGCGATGGTAGCCTCATTGGCGTTGCCTACGCCCTGGCAGCAATCGATAACTACGTAGTCATAGCATCCGCGGAGATATCGAATGGTCTGCTGGATTGAGCTGAGCGGCACGTCGGTGAATCCGTAAAGCCCCTCCGGCCCAGGCAGCACATCGACTCCATTCACGTCGTGCACGACAAAGCCGCTCAGCAGGGTTGCATCAACCCGCTCAATGTTGCGGGCCAAATCGTAAAAGTGATATTCGGCCGTGGGCAAACCAACATAGAGTCCCACATGACCTAACTGGCGATGCTGGTCGACGATCAGGACCTTCTTGCCACACAGCTGCGCCAGAAACGTGGACAGATGAACCACCAGAGTCGTGGTTCCCGCCCCACCCCGTGCTCCCAAAAAAGCCAGCACGTGGCCCGGCTTGGCAGAGCGAGCCACCCCCCAACGGCGCTGCAAACGCAGGAGCGAATCGCTGAGCTGGTCAGAATTCAGCGGACTCTTGAGATACTCGGCGAAGCCGGCACGCATGGCATCCAGTACAAAATCGGCGTCCGACTGGGCCGAGAGCGCTATCAGCAGTACGCGTTCCCCCAGTAACTGGTGCAAAGATACCGCGGTTTCCATGGCCAGTTCGCGGTCGCCGTCGGCATTGATGACGCACACGCATCCCTCCAACGTCTGCATTGATTTCAGAAGATCGACATCCCGATTACGGGCCAAGTAGTCAGCCATGTTGCCGATGAAGGATGCTCCCAGCAGTTGCGCGGCCACCCGGGAGACGTCGCCAACGGTTTGCGGATCCAGGCATACCGTGACCAGAGAAATGCCGGACTGCGATGGTGTGACTTGTGTGCTTACCACATTGCTCACAAAGGCGCCTCCTGCCTTCGCTCTTCGGCCATTGGCTCCGCCTGCAAGGATGAATGCGACTAAGCGGTTCTTTTCCGGCGCCAAATCAGGACCGCCAGGACCACCACAAAAAGCATCCCTGAAATCACACGAATAATTGTTGAGCTGTCCATATCGTCTCCTTTCTGGTTAAGATTGCGTCTTCCGCGCTTACCGGACGAAGACGTGCACTGCCCGGCAGATCGTAACTCACCGTGTTGTGCCCATCATTACTTGCCTCCCAGCGCCCCCAGGTTCCGCGATAATCAGCAACGCCGCCGGACCGAGCAGAACAATGAACATGCTGGGAAAGATGCACAGAACCAGGGGGAACATCAGCTTGATGGAGCTCCTGGCAGCTATTTCCTCGGCCTGTTGGCTGCGCTGTTTGCGCAGGCCGTCGGCGAAAACAGCTGAGCGCTTTTGAAATCGGAGTGCCAAACCGGTCTGCCTGGGCCAGCATGTTCGCAAACCCTTTTACTGACTCCAACTGACTTCTATCGGCCATATCGCGCCAGGCATCAATGCGCGGTTTGCCCGCCCGCTGCTCCAGATTGATCTGCATCAATTCTTCCGCCAGAATGGGATGACTGGCTCCCAACTCCTCCCCGGTGCGCAGCAGTGCCTGGTCAAGGCCGAGTCCGGCGTCCACGCAGACCACCATCAGGTCCACGGCGTCGGGCAGCCCGAAGCGGATTTTCTCCCGCCGCTTCCTGGTCGCGCGGTTCAACCACATGTCGGGGCCAAGATAGGCGGCCCCCAGCATTATCGTGATCCAAAAAAACGTGAGCTGGTGAAAAAAGCTCCAAATCACCAGCACCGCGATCGGGCCCAGTAGGCGGGCCGCAATATAAGCATCGATGCTGCTCTGATTTCGCAGCCCGGCAGCCAGGAAACGCTTCCGCAGCTTTTCCCCGCTAGCGATTCCCAGCCGCATTCCCAGGAAGTGGACCCCTCGCATCAGTTGCCCCTGCACCCGGCTGCGGCGACTGGCACGCCGGTTCTGGGGCGGCAATAAGCGGGCCATGCCCAATACCCGCTTGGCGGCCGGGGTCGGCCTGGTCATGAACCAGACAAATATCACCGCGATCGCCAGAAAGGCGGTCAACTGCAGGCTGAGAATCTGTACCAGGGTCATAGCTCACACTTTGATCTTTACGATTTTGCGGATCATCAATCCACCCACTGCCATCATGAAAATGCCGGCGTAGGTAAGCTTTCGCCCCATCGGGTCGCGCAACAAAACGTCGGCGTAACCGGGATCGGCGGCGCTCATGAGGAAGAACATCAGCACCGGCAGCAGGCACAGGATCCAGCCGGTAAGCCGCCCCTGCGCCGTCCGGACCCGCAACTCGCCTTGAATGCGCATGCGATCGCGCAGCACCGCGGTGGTCCGCTCCAGGATGTCCACCAGGTTCCCTCCGGTCTCCTTCTGCACCAGCATTGCCGTGATCACAATCTGCAAGTCGGCGGACGGCACCCGGCGCCCCAGTTGCAGCAGGGCGTCCCGCTGGGGCAGCCCGAAGCTCTGTTGTTTGTAGACTTCCCTGAATTCAGAACGCAAAGGCTCGCCGCCCTCCTGGGCGACAATCTCGATGGCCGCCGCAACCGAGTGCCCGGCCCGCAAAGCGCGGGCCATCAGGTCAAGGGCGTCGGGCAGCTTCTGGTTGAACTTCTTCAGCCGGTGGGCGCCCTTGGCCCGCAGAGCCAGAATCGGAAGGGCGCTGGACAGGCCCCCGGCTATCAGTGCAGGAATGAGGTCGGAGAGCCAAAAACGGGCGATCGCGAACCCCATCAATCCTAGAATTCCGGAGGCCAGCAGGACCGTACTTACACTCCAGGCACTCTCCGCCTGCGCCAGCAACACCGATATTTTGTGGGCCACACCCCATCGTTCCAGCAGCGGGTTCAGCCATTTGATTTCGCTCAGGATGGTCTGTTTGAGGAACTCCGCATCGTCAGGGACAACTGGGTTGCCGGCCATCCGCACTCCCGCCAGACGGCGCTCCACCACGCGGGCGGTTGCCGAGGGCCGGGTAAACAGCATGACGACCGCAAACGTCAACACGGCAAAGAAGACAAACAGCAGCAAGCTCACCGCCATGTGCGCAACTCCCTATACCTCCTGCGAGACTTCCAGCAAGCTCATTTCGAGCGGGATGCCCGCGTCTTTCAGTTTCTCGGCAAACTTGGGAACGATTCCGGTGGAGTGGAAGCGGCCCAGCACTTTCCCATTGGGTCCCAATCCCTTTTTTTCGAAAAGGAAGACATCCTGCATGCTGATGACGTCACCACTGGTGCCCGTCACCTCGGTAATGTGGGTCACGCGCCGGCTGCCATCGCTCATGCGGGAGACCTGCACAATGATGTGGATGGCCGAGGAGATCTGGTGCCGCAAAGCCCTCTCGGGGAGGCTGAGGTTGGCCATAAGCGCCATGGTCTCGATGCGCGAGAGGGCGTCGCGCGGGCTGTTGGCGTGGACCGTAGTCACCGAGCCGTCATGCCCGGTGTTCATGGCCTGCAACATGTCCAGCGCTTCCCCTCCCCGCACCTCGCCGATGACGATGCGGTCGGGACGCATACGAAGGGCGTTGATCACCAGTTCGCGCTGATGGACCGCCCCTTTGCCTTCGACGTTGGGCGGCCGGCACTCCAGGCGGACCACATGTTTCTGCTTCAATTGCAGTTCCGCCGAGTCTTCGATGGTGACGATGCGTTCCCGCTCCGAGATGAAGCCGGACAGAACATTCAGCAAGGTAGTTTTGCCCGCGCCCGTTCCCCCCGAGACCACGATGTTCAGCCGGGCCTTCACCGCTTTCTGCAGGACCTCGAGCATCTCCCGGGTATAGGCGCCTTTGGCAATCAGGTCCTCGGCGGTGAGCGGCGAGGAACCGAAGCGGCGTATGGAGACAATGGGGCCATCGATGGCCAGCGGCGGAACGATCACGTTGACGCGCGAGCCGTCGGGCAGGCGGGCGTCCACCATGGGGGAGGATTCATCGACCCTGCGCCCCACCCCGGAGACGATCTTGTCAATGATGTGCATCAGGTGGGCGTTGTCCTTGAATACCACCGTGGTCTCCTCCAGCACGCCATTGCGTTCGACGTAGACCGTCTTGTAGGTGTTCACCAGAATGTCGTTGACCGTGGGGTCCTGCAGCAGAGGTTCCAACGGACCAAAGCCAAAGACCTCATCCATCACCTCGCGGGCCAGGGCATCGCATTCCAGGGCGCTGAGCGGGACCTCCTGTTTAGCGATCAGTTCGTGGATGACGCCCAGCATCTGCTGCCGCGTGCGTCCATCCGGCAGCAGCATCAATTTATCCAGGTCCAGCCGCTTGATCAGCTCGCGATGGATACTGGACTTCAGATCTTGCGCTCCCTTGGAAAGTAACTGGGAGGCCCGGTCCCTGCGCTCAACCAGCGGTCGGGGCAGGACCGCGAGGTTCAAAACCGATTCGGCCATAGCATCGTTCCTCAAACGTCTTCTTTCCGCGCCAAGCTAGTTCCAAAACGCAAACCTATGTTTGGTTTCGGCTTGGGCGGCCTCTGCCGGAAGCAGGGTGGACGCCCAGTTCTTGATCTGGGTGGCAAATTCCGACCGCCGGTCGGGTGAGATCGGCTCGCCTATCTCCACCGCCCGCCTCAGATCGCCTGAACTGGAGGGCAGGGCGAGCGACACCGGGTGCCCGATGGCCTTCTCGATCTGCTGCAGCGTCACCGTGCAGCCGGAATCATGCTGATTGATCACAACTTTGAGTTTCTCCGGCGGGACATACCATTCCAGCAACCGGTCAACGTAGCGGGCCAGGTCCCGCAAGGCGGGCACCTCGGGCGTCGCCAACAGAAAAAGCTGGTTACAGCAGGCAATCGTGGTTTGGTTCAACTCGCCCAGGCCACTGGGGCAATCAATCAGCACGTAGTCATAAATCTTGGCCAGAAAGCGGATCGCCTGCCCCAGCGCATCGGCGGAAATCAGGTCGGCTTCGCTTAAGGAGTCAGGCGACAGAAGCACATCAACGCCGCTGCAATGATGGGCAACGTAGCTGTTCAGCAGGGTAAGGTCGAGCCGGGCCACGTTGCGCAGCAGCTCGTGGAAGTTGTAGCGGTGCGAGCCCATGCCCAGCAGCAAAGCTACGTGTCCGAGGTGGGGATGCAAATCCAGGATCAGCACTCTTTGGGCGTGCCGCCGGGCCAAAAACGTCGCCAGGTGGACGGCTGCGGTCGTGCTTCCCGCTCCGCCTCTTACCCCCAGAAAGACCAAAACCTGGCCCGCTTCCCGGGCCGGACGCAGCGGAGAAGACAGCCAGCGTGCCCGCAATTTTTGCAGGCAGGCGGACAATTGAGAGGCCTGCAGAGGTTTGGTGAAATACTCCGTGCAACCGGCCCGCATGGCCTCCAGGATGAGGCCGGGATTCTCGTCGCCGGAGACGGCAATGAGCGCCGTCATGCCGTTGAGCAATAGCTGGAGATTGGTTGCAGTCTGCACCGCCAGGTCTTTGCTCCTGTCGAAGTCAATCAGGCAAACCAAAGCCTCAGCTCCTTCCAATTGCTGCTCCAGTTGCGCATGCAAGACGTTTTGCGAGTAATCGGGAAACGCACCAATAAACTTGACGCTTTCCTGCATGGCTGCCCGTTTTGCAGTCTCAGTGGCTACCGGGTCGAGTCCAACCGTAATCAGGCATAGACTTCCACCCTCGGTATGGGGAGTTACCGAGCTCACACCGCACTCCTTCACTAAGGCATATCGGCAGAAGGCATGGCAGGCGTTATTTTCTTGCCTGACAGCCCTTTGTCGAATTCCGGCGCCTGCATGAAAGGTACCGGCCATGCGGGAGTTGCCGGGTGCTCGGTGCCAGGCCTGGTGAGCGGGTGGACGACCGTCGGGGTAACGATGACGATCAGCTCAGTGGTGGAATGGTTCAGGCTCCGCGAACGAAACAGCTGGCCCAGGATGGGTATGTCGCCAACTCCGGGAATCTTGCTGAAATCGTCCGTAATACGATGGTCCAGCAAACCGGAAATTGCGAAACTCTGGCCGTCCTGCAGCTCGATTTCGGTCTCCGCCTTGCGGGTGGATAACGCCGGGACGGTATAGCCGGAGATCTTTACGGCGTTGGTGTAGTCGAGAGCGCTGACCTCCGGGCTGACCTTCAGTCGAATCGTTCCGTCCGGATTGACGTAGGGGGTGAACTCCAGC
This sequence comes from uncultured Acidobacteriaceae bacterium, assembly GCA_963728805.1. Classification (GTDB taxonomy): domain Bacteria; phylum Acidobacteriota; class Terriglobia; order Terriglobales; family Acidobacteriaceae; genus Bog-257. Next base: position 53,243 of record CAVSLE010000004.1, on the reverse strand, counting down.
TTAACGCCGTAGGGACGGAACTGTATTGTGACGGAGGTAAAACCGCCATTGGAGCCTTGGATTACCGGGAAGGGAAACTCTCCACCCGCCAGAAACCTCGCCGCCTGCCCATGGATGGTGGTCAGGTTGGGCTCGGCCAGCACCTGCAAAATTCCCTTGTCCTGCAAGGCACGCAGGGTAGCTCCGATGTTGAGGCTGGAGTTGAAATAAAACAGGTTCAACACATCCTGTATGGCCGCCTGTGTACCCCCTCCTCCAATTTGAGAAAAGCCAGGCGCGCCGAAAGCCTGGGTGCTGACCGCGCCGGTATTTTGCCCGAGGCTGAAGAAATTGAAGCCGAATTGGGTTAATTTGTTGCGGTCCAGTTCAGCGATACGCACCCGCAGCTCCACCTGCGGACTGTGCCGCGGATCCACGACCAGAGAGTTGACCACATCCTTGGAATAAATCCTGGCCAGCCTCACCGCCTCCTCGACAGCTTCATCGCTGCCCACCACGCCCGAGAGGCACACCCGCCCTTGCGCTGCTTTGACGTCGATATGGTCGCCGGGAAGCGCCTGAGCCAGGGAGTCATTCAGGCCGGCAACATCCAGGTCCGCCAGCACCGTGTACATGCTTGACTGCCCCAACTCATTCCACAGCACGACGCTGCTGCTGCCTGCCGCCTTCGCGGTGATGACCAGCTGGTTGGGGCTGGCGGTCAGCGAATCCAGCACGGTCGGATTGCTGATATAAACCCTGCGCATCCGCTCCACGGTATTGATGAACAGAGAGCGGCCCAACAGCAGGTGTAGCGTATGAGGATCGGTTTCACCGGCGGTGGAGAGCTCCTGCGAGCCGGGCCGTTCTACTGGCTGATTGGGATCATATTTTGCCACCCGCTGTTGCACCGCTGACGGAGACGGCGCCAGCGCCGTTGCTTCTGATGGAGCTGGTCGGCTGACAGTGGCGGCGGCCGCCGGTGGCTCATTAACAGGAGCAGCCTCAGGCAGGGTCTGTCCTGACAGGGGCATGCTGGTCAACAAAATGGCCATCCATACAATTCTTTGCACGGCGAGATCACGCTTTCCCATCGCACGCATGCGGTTACTCGAACTGGCTCTTAACATGTTTGTCACCCAGGACGGTTTCCACCTCGTAGGAGTGTTTCGCAGCCACGTGGGCCCGCACCGCCGGCGGCGACTCTGGGGGGCGGAGCTCGCTGGAAATCTGACTTACCCGGACCGGAAGCGGCGCCACCCGCCCGCGGTCGGCCCCATTGCGGAGCACGAAATGGATGGAGCCCTGGGTACTCGCCAGAACCAGCTTTTGGGCGTCCTCCGGCTTCAGCAACAAGGTCACAACGCTGACGTCTTCCGCTTTTCCCCCGGCGTCGGGCTCGATCTTCTGACCCACCGTGAGCACTTCGACATCCTGCAAAACGATTTGCGTACCGGGAGTACCAGCCGCGTCGTTATGGAAGGTGACCAGCACATCCACATGACAGCTGGGAAACAGGAACCCGGCCACCCCGATCACCTCATCGGAGCGGACCGAAGCCGCCCGCATGCCGTCGGGGATCTTGACGGTGAGACCTATTCCGGAGCCGGCGGCCGCCAGATATCCCTCCAGAACCGGTTGCCGCGCAGCCACCGGGTAGATCACGGCGCGGCCGGAGACGTCCTCGATCCTGGTGAAGGCGCCTTGCAGGGGCATCTTTGCCGGCCAATCCACTAGGGTGAGACTCTCAGCCTTAACCACCTCGCCAGCAGGCAAGGGGCGTGCCGCAGCCACATATTTCTGGGTGGCCTGGGCGACGATCACGCCCGTCCTGCGATTAATCCGGCGGGTGAGAAAAAAGGTGAGCGCTCCGGAAAGCAACAGCGCAAACAAAAGGGCGACAAGCAGCCGGCGGGGGTTCATAGGATTAGGCTCAGCAGGCGAGGGAATAGAGTCATGGGGATACCCGCTTCCTCAGAATCCGGGTTGTGCGGTGACCAGCAACTCCGCCACTGCACAACCCAGTCCTTTGAGGGCCATACCTTGTCGGCTTACGCGTTCCCGTCGTATGGCCCGTTCAGGCGGGAAGTTGTGACGAGTAGGTCCGATGGCCGCAGACGCGCTGCCAACTGCGTCTGCCATCGCTTTCGTGCTGACTACGTGAGTGCGCCGGAAATCTTGGTAAACTCGTTTCCAATTGCGGTGGAAACGGCCTTCATGCTGGTCACCGCGCCCAGGGCAATCAGAGCAGCGACCAGGGCGTACTCGATCAGGTCCTGACCGGACTCGTCCTTATTCAGGTTCGTGAGAAGCTTCCACATAATGCAACCTCCAGTGCGGGCGCTTACCCCGCTCGGTTAATCTCACAGGCCACGTCGCAGCTAGGCTGATACGAAGTCCCGTAACACCCCGAGACGGCGGCTCCAACCGGTTGCACATGAACAAAATGCTGTGGCAACTGCGGTACTGCAGCAGCAGCGTCTCACGGTGCTGTTAGGTTTATCGGCGGGTGGCCAAGAAACTTGAGGCTGTTGGGGCGGGGAAGTCCAGTACTTCGAGTGGGCGGTCGACTCTGGGAGCGTCGGCCGAGGCAAGCATTATGGTGTGTCTGACCCTTTAGCTTGGCTTGGGATTCAATTGGTGGGCCCGGATGGTTTTCAGTTCTCCAGGCTGGCGAACTTCTTCTCTTCCGCTGCCATGTGCAGGCGCATCATGCGGGTGAGCTGTTTGCCGTCTTTCTTCAACTGGTTGACTGCCTCTTCCAGGTCGACTGTCTGGCTGAGATGTTCGAGGGTGTCGCGGAAACTCGCCAGCCGCACCCGCATTTCGTTATGCTGGCGCCTCATCTCGCGCGCGAACGAAGCCAGCTCCGGACTCATCCTCGCAATGGTTTCCAGCACCGTGGTTTCTTCATGCTCGTAGTGCCGTGGGAGCCACTCGGCCATCCACTTGCCGCGGCTGATCGCCTGATTGGCGGTGGCAAGATCGGTGAAAACTTCCGCGTAACAGACGATCTGCTCCAGGGCGGCATCCATCTGGTCCAGCTGGGCCACCAACTCCTCGTGTTCCTGATGAATGCTGAGGGTCTCTTCGTGGAACGTGGTATCCCGGTCTGCCATGGTGCACCTCGCCAGCTTGATGGTCGTCCTGCGGCTCCATCTCAGCAGTGACCTGAATCACCTGTTGGCGTGACTGTCGATTCACACCCTCTCGCCAAAGACAGGCGAAAAGGACGGGGCACCTCATCGATCGGCAAAAAATAAGCCGGAGCGGCATGCTCCGGCTTGGTGTGCGTCTCTGGTGCGTTGACCTACTTCTTGCCCTGCACGGCCGCCAGACATTGCCCGAACAGATCCAGCAGATGCTGGGCATAATCTTCGGCTTTGGAAACCGTACCACCCTTGAAGCCGGCTTCCGGCGAGCCGGTCTTCCCGTATCCGGTGGTGACGGCGATAAATTTCATCATGTCAAGTGCGATGTCCTCGTTGCGACGCATAATCGCGTTACCGGCGACGTGCTCGTCCATAAGTGCGGCCTCCCTGTGCGCCGGCTTGAAGCGCCGACGGGCAAGAATCATAGCAGAGAGCTGAGCTTCATACCTCGAACCCGACGTGGCACACGCGTCCCACAATGTGGTCGTGATAAGGGCGGCCGCGTTCGATGCGGACCAGTTCCACCGGGTGCTGCGGTTCCAGCGGACGTAACACCAGGTAGCCGGCGGAAACCGAGAGGTAGCCGAGCAGACTGCGGGCGCCGGCGTGCACCGCGTAGATGTTGGGTCGCAAGCGGCGGTACGGTTGCAAAGAATTGTAGTGGCGATCCACCAGCAGGGTTACGCCGGAAAGGACGTGCGGAAACATGCCTGCGGCGGCCCTGGCATCGAGCCGGAGGAGCACGAAGCGCAGCCAGTCAGCGCGATTGCCGAGGTCACTGGGTTTTAGTTTGTGCAGAAACGACTTGCTAAAGTTGCGGCTTTCGCGAACTTGTTCGGGAGCAAAGCGGGGCAGGCAGGCGGCATGTTCCCAGCTGACCAGGGCGACGTTCTCGACGGCAGAATAGTCTGGCGGGAACGAGACCTGGTGGCGAATGTCACTGAGATCGGCCAGGTCCAGCAGGCCGATGTTGAGGGTCGCCAGCAGACGGTCCATGGATTCCAGGCTGAGACCGCGGCGGGCGTTGAGGAAGTTGGAAAGATGGCCTTGCTGAAACCCGGCCTGGCGGGACAAACCGGTTCCGGTCAGCTCCCGTCGCTCGATTCGGGCGCGGATGAGGGCCCGCAGCTTGTCCTGCAAGTCGTGGAGTCTCATAGTCGATTGTATTTGCTAAGAGCTATATATGTACTTTAGTAATATTCCCGGAGCAATAAACTTGTTGACTGCCGAGGTTCGCTATGCCACAGTCGAAGCGTTGCCAGGTCCTATAGTTCTGGCCGAGGTAAATGGACCTATGATGGAGACCGAACCGCAAGGGGAGGAAAGAATATTTGCCGAGTTGCGACGCAAGATCAGGGAGGCCGAGCTGCTTTCAGCGGCCACGGAGAAACTGCTGCGCACCCTGCGCTTCTCGGGAAGACTCAGTGTCGTTGTGAAGAACGGATGCATTTTGAAGTCCGGATACGAAGAAGGTTATTTCAGCCGCCGGCAAGATGAGCGGATGATACCTTGAAACCAACCGGCAGGGGCACGGCGAAGATCTTAGCATTTGCATTTATCGATATCGTTGTCCGCGCCCCTGCCAGCATCACGTTTTGCACCTAACCAAATAATCAGCAGGTCATCGTAACTGAAACGAGCCCTGTGCGCAGAACCTGATCTTAATCCAGGTCTGTCGCCAGGGCTCCTCGTTCTTAAGACGAGAGGAAGTTAGGGAACCTCATGCAACTCTCTACCTACGAATTGAAGTACTGTGAACGGTGCGGCTCGCTGCGACTGCGTCCCGCCGCGTCGGCTGAAACCTACTGCGGACCGTGCGGACAAATGCTGGCGAGCCACTCGCTCTCCTGCCACGCCCAGCGGGCAACTCTGCTGTTGGGCAAACTCCGGTCGAAATCGGTCGCAGCTCCGCTGGTAACCAGCGCGCAACCCCTGTTGCCGTTTGGGAGGCTCCAATGACAAAACTTCAGTCATCAACTTCGCGGTTACGGCTGTTCAACGCTATCTCCCCGACCGTCGCAGAGGACGACGACATCGACCCCCGGCCGGAAATTGTGTGCTACCGCGGACAGACTTTCGCCATGATGCGGCATTTTTTCGAGATTTCATCGCAGGTGGGAAGGCTGCCCTCGTTGCTCGGACGAGAGTTTTTCCGCGCCCGCGTCACTCACCACGCCATCCCCAGCTTTGAAAACCAGGCGGTCTTCGTGCGCGATGTCGAACTCTGTTTTGCACGACTCAGCGAGCCGCACGCCGAGATGATTACGCTGGTCGCCCTGTACTCATTCTCCCGCGACGAAGTCGCCCAGATGCTGCGCGCCAGCCGAGCCTGGGTGAACGGTAACATCGCCGCAGCCCTCGATGCGCTGAGCGAAATCTTTCTGCGGGCCCACCTGCTGCACGCAGACCGCCCTGATCGCAGGCAATCCCAGGTAACAGGCCGGCCCCTGCCGCCTGACATCGCTGCATGTGACAGTCAAGGCGCTGTCCGGGGTGGAATGGCGCCCAGGCCCGTCACGCGCACATATCCACCGTCGGCGGAACGGTGTCACCAGATATCCGCATGAGCCGCATAAGGAAATTCGTCACCACCGAGGCGCAGAGACACAGAGAAAACGACCTTTGCCACCACTGAGGACACGGATGAAGAAGTAACAATAGAATCCCAATGATCTCTGTGCCTCCGTGTCTCGGTGGTGAGGCTAACTTTCCTCTCACATCTCTTGCTTGTATATGTAGTAATGCTATTAGCACTTTCCGTATTGATTAGTTCATAATCGAAAAAACTGTTACGATACCTGTAATTCGGTGGTTACAAGTTTATCAGGTAGTACTGCCATCCTGCCGTAAGTTCCACCGCATCAACATCTTTATATCTTCGAGGAGCGTCATGTCTCCGTTGCTACCCATTAAGGAAACATCGCGCGAAGTAGTGGTCGAGGTGACTCGTAGCCTGCAACCATACTTCCCCGAGATTACGGCTGCGTGGCGACGCCGGATGTTCGGAGAATTCGATTGCGACGGACGGGCGATGACGGCCTTGGAGCGGCTAACCATCGGCACCGGTTTCTCCATTTTTTCCCAGACGGATTTTGCCGCGTTCTATAACAGCCTGCAGTATTTCGGAAAGCGCCTGGCAAAACTTAAGGTCAACGCCCGGGTAGTGTCGCGTTCGCTGGAGATTTACCAGCAGCTGATCGATCCCTACCTGGAGAAACTGTTCCCCCCGCCCCGCCTGGCGGAGGCTATCGCCGCCATGGAAACCCTTTCCTGGGCAAGCTATGTAGCCGTGTCGGGGGCATACTTCGATGCTCAGAAAAATGAGTCGGAAGCGCTGTTGTCGGTCCTGGATGCCGAACTTTCGGCGCGCGACCTGAACGCTTTGCTGGATCGCGTTCTAAAGATCACAACCCACACGTTTAATGCGACGGTGGGATTGATCCTGCTGAAAGAACCGGAGCAGCAGACACTGCGCGCGCAGGCCCAAGTTGGCTTCGACGACAATCTCGACGATCCCACAGTGGCCATTGCTGTGGGCCACGGATTCTCCGGCGCCATTGCCGAGACCGGCGAGCCGGCAATTTTGCCCGACCTGAGTGCGTCGCACGGAGCGCTGAACCCGCTGCTGCGAGGCAAGGCAAAAGCCCTCTGGGGAGTGCCACTGAAGTCCGGCGAGAGCGTTATCGGGGTGCTGCTGATTGGGTTTTCCAGTCCTCACGAGTGGCTTCCCACCGAACGCGAATTGCTGAGGGCCATTGCCGACCGCTCGGCGCTGGCCATCGATCGTGCCGGCATGACCGATGCTCTGCGCGAACGCGAAAGCCGCATTGCGGAACTTTCCGGACACCTGCTGCGGGCACAGGAAGAAGAGCGCAAACGCATCAGCCGCGAGCTGCACGACGAAACCGGACAAGCGCTCATGGTGATCCGGCTCTACCTGGGGATGCTGGAAGGCACAGTGGGAACACGCTCCGCACGCGCCAAGATTCGTGAAACCCTCGACGTGGTTGACCGCACGATCGAAGGCATCCGGCGCATCATTGGCCGGCTGTCGCCGCTAGTGCTGCAAGAACTCGGGCTGATCGCCGCCGTCCGTAAAGAAGCCAAAGACCTGGCCAAAAGTAGCGGGGTGAAGGCACGGGTCACGGTTTCCGCGGAGTTCGGGCGTTTGCCCGCAACCGTCGAGACCGCGGTCTACCGAGTGGTGCAGGAAGCGTTGCACAACGTGGCCAAACACGCCGCCGCCAGCACCGTCCACATCGAGATGACACGTGACGGAGATTTCGTCCGCTTGCTGGTGGAGGACGACGGGGTGGGCATGATTGCCAAACCGAAACCCGGCCGGCGGAGCTTTGGCCTCGCCGGGATGCACGAGCGGATCGGAAACATTGGAGGAAAGATGAAGGTAACCTCTGCGCGAGGCAAGGGAACGCGCATCGAAGTTAGTGCGCCCATCGCAGGCGCCGGATTCGGACCCGAGCGTGGGGTGCTGGCAAGCAGCGAAGCTGCCGATGCTGTGGCGCAAGGTGCGTGAGGAGTAGGGAATGCCGAAAATCAGATGTGTGCTGGTGGATGATCATACGTTATTCCGGCAGGGGGTTCGCCGGCTGCTGGAGAGCGAAAGCGATTTTGAGATAGTGGGGGAATCACCGGACGCGGGCGAAGCCGTGGAAAAGGCCCGCGAGCTGCGGCCCGATGTTGTGCTGATCGATATCGGAATGCCCGGACTGTCGCCCTTTGAGGCCGCGCGGCAGATCAAGAAGAACCGGCCCGATACCAAGATCATCTTCCTGACCATGTACGAAGACGAAGATTATCTGGTGCAGTGCCTGGAAGTGGGGGCGGCGGGATACGTGTTGAAAGACACTCCGGCGCAACAGTTGGTGAGCGCCGTCCGCGACGTGTACAAGGGCGGCAAGTACATGAGCTCGCGAGTGCTGGGCAAACTCGTTGAGGACTTCCGTGCCCGGGTCAAAGATGCCAGGATGCGGCCGCGCATGTCCACGCTGACCCCGCGCGAACGCGAGATCCTGAAGCTGCTGGCGGAAGGAAATTCGGTGAAAGAGATCGCCGTGCTGCTGGGGTTAAGCGTGAAAACGGTCGAGGCGCACAAGTTTAACCTGATGCGCAAGCTCGACATTCACAACAAGGCGCAGCTGGTCACCTACGCGATTCAGAAGAAGATCATCAAAGTTCCCATGGCCCAGTAGTTCGGTCATGTAAAGTGAGACTCACTGGGATGGGCTCGATTGGGTCGCCGCTTGGGGAGCGCCAGCGGGCGAAGGATTCGAGGTGGGCACCCCTTTGCGGGGCTTATCCGCATCAACGAAGACCCAGGTCTTTCCGCCATCGGTCGGCCCGGTGGTCCAGCGCCCGTGCGCGCACCATGCCCGGAACGCGTTAGAGAAGAAGGGAGTTGGCCACTTCAAACTGTTGAACTGCTCCACCGTGCCAGCGGCTTCAACCGAGAGTGGGTCAAATGGCTCGGCGGCTGCATCCATGGTGGAGTCGAACGCCGTCATCTTGGCCGGATCATAATCCGCAGGCCGGCTCGCTCGCTTCACCGCCCCGCGACGCGCAATACTTCTTTCAGCCTCAATCACAATTTCCGACGCCTGAAACTTGACCGTGGCCCGATACACCACTTCACCGTTCAGTTGGTCTGGCCGGAACCACAAGTACGGTCCGTCTAATCTTGTCCAGTCATGCTGATATTTCCGCGCAACCAGGCTAGTGTCGCTAATTACATCCGCCGGTTCAATCCACGACGGGTTCCATTCCTTCTGGTCCACCGTCAGAAACACCGGGAACTGCTCCGTATCGAAGGCTGTACCCTTCCGCTTAATTACAACAACGTCAGCTCTTTCCTCAAACTCTCCCCTGGCAAGGGGTTCGTCAATGCTGGCAGGGAGATACAAAAACAGCGCCGCCGTTTCGCCGTCGGAAATCTGCCGCGGCAACTGGTGGCTGAGGCGGTTGGTGAAGTCCACCATGTCGGGCACCGGGAGATCGGCCTTGTCAGCCCATTTCGTTTCCATTCGAACCAGGGCAAGGGTCATGGCATACACCTGCAAGGCCTGCTTAAAAGACAAGTGCCTCTTCGGCGTCCGATACTTCACTCCTTTTCTGGTGGCAGTGGCGTCCGTGAGGTTGTCGACAGCTTTGCGCAACTCATCCAGCTTCCAAGCGGAATAATCCTCCAGCGCCAAGGCTGGTACTAATTCGTTATGCAGGTCCTTCAGCGGGCCGGAGAGTTGAGACTCAGGGAGTGACCAGATCATGCACAGCAGGGGAATCGGGCTGAACGAAGGGTCCTCGTTGGCAAAGCTTGCGTAGAAGCGGCGATCGGCTGGGTCGTCTGGGTGTACTCGCTTTTCGGCCCCCTCGGGGCTCGTACCCAGAGTTCGGTAGTATCTGCGAATCAGTTCCCAGCCGGTTTGGTTCACCTTTATCAGTGCTTCGGTCACTCTGGCCACGGGTTCGGCTTTGCTGTCGTATGCATCCACGTCATCGCGACGAGGCCCCAGCATTCTATAGGGAAGCGTTGGCCTATCGGGATTTTGTTTCTTCTGGGCCGGAACTGCCCAAACCACACCAGGCAACAGCCCGAGAACCAGCATTCCCGCGATACGAACTTTCCTCCAGCCAACCATTTCAGGTGACCCTTATCCGCTAGTCAACGGAAAACCCTTCTCTCGCCACTCGCGAATACCACCGTCCATGGAGGCAACATTGGTGTATCCCATTTTTTGCAGGGCATCAGCGGCCAGCGCCGACCGGAACCCGCCACCGCAGTACAAAACCAGCGGGGTGCCGGTGTCGGGTACGCGCTGCTCCACATCGCGTTCGATAATTCCTTTGCCAAGATGCACGGCCGACGGCAGGTGGTCTTTCGCCCATTCGTTGTCTTCGCGGACATCGACGAGAAGAAAATCTGCCTTGCTGTCCAGCATTTGCTTCACATCATCCACGGTTACTTCGCGGACGCGCTGTTTGGCAGTGTTGACAACGTCGAGAAATCGGGGTGAGTGGTGAGGTGCCATGGGCAACATAATAGCGCGAAAACAACTGAGGGAGAACGTAGTCTACAGGGAGACGATCTTCAGACCGGGAATCATCTGAAAGTGGCGAAGGTTGGCGGTAGCGACGCCGTAGTCGAGTTCCAGGGCGGTCACCCCGATCAACAGATCGGAGAGCGGAACGCGAACGCCTCTGGCCTGGTTCCCGCCGTCGATCTGCCCGGTGCGAAGCGCAACCGCTACGCTGATCGGATGGATGGGCAACGCCGTGAGTAGTTCCTGAATGAATTGGTGTCCGCGGCTTTTCGCGGTGGCGTGTCGGCGCGGGCCGCACCGTGGGCCAGTTCGATCAGCGTGACCACGGAGATTGCGATCTCGGTATTGCCCGTTGCTCCGGAGATGGCAGCGAGCATTTGTCGCGCATTCTGTCCTTGGCGTTCGGCGCTGATCAGTACGCTGGAGTCGAGGATCAGTCCCATGCGGGTGGTTCTAGCGGTTCGCGGTGGCTCTCGATGGCCGCCTCGACGTCCTTAGCGAAGTCGGCGTCCATGATTGCTGTCGAGTCTTCAGGTAACAGTGCAATGCACTCCGCGATGGTGCGGCACGGTGGAACCGGGGAATGGATCACCGCCACCGGCAGCTTGCCGCCCTCGCTCTCGATGACCACTTCCGCGCCTGCACGAACCCGAGCCAGCACCGAGGCGAAGTCGTTGGCGGCTTCCGCTTCCGAGATGTGGATCACCGGGACCATGGCGCGATTATACCGCCATTCTTATCTCCTGATTTTGCGCTCCGTTTCAAGCGTCATCTAAAGGTCCTCATCGTCGTCTTCATCCAGTTCGTCGCCGGGGTATTGGGCCTCGTAGTAGAACTCCAGCTCCTTATCCAGCTTTGCCCAGAATGCGGCATCCCGGACCGGTGGCGAGTCGTTGCGCAACGCATGCTCTCGCGAGGTGGCCCGCAGGGTGAGCATCTGGTTAAGCGCATCCAGCAGACCCCAGTCGTCGGCCTTCCAGTTTTGCACCGGCCTGTTCTTGTAGGCGAGCATTTTCCGGGCCAGGTCTTCAGTCTTGATGTTGCGAAGCACGGGGAACAGCTCGGCCCACAGCCGCGGGGTGTACTCGTCGTCCACAAAACGAAGTGGCATCTCCATTACGTGTATTCTGATTGTCCTCCGCCAGTAGGGCAAGCTTTATGTTTGAAACTGCGCCTCGTGTGACACCTGAGGGGTGGTAATGCTTGCCGAGTACGAAGTCCGCCTAAAACAGATAGATCAGGTTAACAGCCGACGTAAACTGACGATCGATAAGAGTGTCCCATCTTTGAAACACGGCCTTGTTTGACCGGTCGAGCCGAATCTCCCCCCGCACCACAAACTTGCCGTCCAGCTTCTTCAGAAGCCGGCTGACATCGGAAAATTTTGCAGCCATGTCGTATTCGGGGGTCAGCGTGTATCCCTGAAGAGTCTGCGGAACTCCGGTGCGGGTGCCTCCACCGTCGTTGAAAACCTCCCCGCGGAAGGCCAGCGAGAATGGTTTGGTCAGGTTGTACTTCGCGTATCCGGCGATGCCCTTCCAGATTGCGTCATGGCCCAGAGATATTCCGTTTTCGTCGTCAGCGTAGAGCCCATCGAAGCCAAGGTTCAGCTTCGAGGTTGTTTTCCAGCTTCCGACCACTTCGTAGGCACTGCGCTGGTCGTGATCGTCATTGGGGCGCGCCGGGCCACGAATAAAATTGAAGTACAGCGCCGTGGTCTTGGTTGGAGTCACGGTTACTTGCGCGCCCACCGAGTAACCATGATTAAACCGTTGAACCTCGTCCCATCCATTGGTCACCAGCAGCATCACCGAGACCTTGCTGGTGAACGGGTACGTGGCTTTCACTCCGGTATGAGTAAATGGCACGCCGTAGCCGAAGATAAATCCACGGCTGAATTCGTCGTCATAACCGTCATACCCTCCAATGATCTCCGATCCCATATGGGTGGCAAACTTTCCGGCATCAAATCGCAGTCCCTTTCCCAGAGGCGCTATGTAGCTGAGGTAGAACTCGGGAATATCAAAGTGGTGCGCGATCATGGTCTTGCAGTTCCGGAACAAACCGTAAGCCGCAGTGACCTCAGGAACGCCCGAGCCTGCGATCACGTTGAAGCGGAACCCAAACTCGTTGGGCTTCTCGATGGCCCGCTGGATGACCAACTGCGCCACGTCCAACTGCGGCTCGTTGTCGTTGAAATCGAAAACGCGAAACTGGTTCAGACGCGACTCGGGCTGGTTGGTGTTGTACTCATACGATAACGACGCGAAACCGTTGGCGGTGATCCCGCGCCACCAGGAGTGGGATTCCGGAGGCGCGGCAGGATCAGCCGACGCCAAACCTGTCGAGACAGGATTCTCCTGTGCACCCAGAAACAGGGGTGATGTGATCATCACCCCTGCCAAGGCCATACTTCCAAGCAACCGGCCGAACGCGACAAGCGTGTTCGCCATCGCTAGTGCCCGGTGCCGACCAACTCTTCCTTTTCGTCGATCTCTGCGATCAGATCGTGCGGCTCACCGCGGAACAACTCCTCCACTTCGAGCGTCTCGTAAGCATGCTCACCGTGGATGGATTCGTCGAGACCGAGCTCTTCACTCATCTCGGTAACTTTGACCGGAGTGAACAGGTTAATAGCCCATAGCATCCCGTAGGTGAAGGCGAAGGCCCATACCGACGAAAACAGCACCGCGACAACTTGCTTCACGAAGAACGAAGGATTGCCATACAGCAAGCCGTTCGTCCCTGCCGGATTGAACGCTTTGTTGGCGAACAATCCCAGCATCAGGATGCCGAGGAAGCCGCCGACACCGTGCACGCCCCAAACATCGAGCGCGTCGTCCCAGTGCAGTTTATTTTTCATCTCGACCGCGAAGTAGCAAACCACACCTGACACCAGTCCAATGATGACGGCCGTGGTGGGCGAAACATAACCTGCGGCGGGAGTTATGGTCGCCAGACCCGCGACCGCGCCGGTAAGCAGTCCGAGGAACTTGGGCTTCCTCTCCCGGAACCAGGCCACTCCCAGCCAAGCCACGGCGGCAAACGAAGCGGCGATATCAGTGTTAAGGAACGCGGTTGCCGTTACCGAATCGACCCGCATTTCGCTGCCGGCATTGAAGCCGTACCAGCCGAACCACAACAGTCCCGTTCCCAGAGCAACCAGCGGAATGCTGTGCGGACCGCGATCCAGTATGCGGCGCTTGCCTACATAAAGTACCGAGGCCAGGGCAGCCAATCCCGCAATGTTGTGCACCACAATGCCACCGGCGAAGTCGAGCACGCCCCAGCGCTGTAGAATTCCGCCGCCCCAAACCATGTGCACGAAGGGGAAGTACACGAATGTGAGCCACCCAGTCAGAAACAGGCAATAGGCCTTGAAGCTCACGCGGTTGGTGAATGCGCCTGAAATGAGCGCCGGGGTGATGATGGCGAACATCATCTGATAGGCGATGAAGACCATCATGGGGATGGTGTTGTTGGGGGACGCGGTTGTGAGATCGATGCCGCGCAGACACACGTTGTGGAAGTTGCCGATGATGCCGTGCCAGTCACCGCTGAAGCACAGCGAATATCCGTATAGATACCAGATTACGGTTGTCCAGCCCATCGAGACGAAGCTCTGGATCATGATGGCAAGAACGTTCTTTCGTCCTACCAGCCCGCCGTAAAAAAAGGCGAGGCCCGGGGTCATGAGCATGACCAGGCTGGTGCACAAAATCATAAAACCGGTGTTACCGGTATCGAGGTGAAGCATGAAAGCCTCCAAAAGATGAAATGCGGAGAAGGTCAGCTCAATGCCCTGACAGGAGCGGGACCCGGTGGACGCGACGGCACAACGACTGCGGGAAAACAGAGGCCCAGAAAGGAAATCGATAGCGTTTTGATTAGGCAGTCCCCTCTTCACGTTGGAGACGCGCAGCTTATGAAATGCAATCGGGTATAAGGGCGAGGGGAACGTAGTTTGCCTCGTAGCAATGTCCACAGAGCAGCATCAAACTGCCGCCCTACAAGCTTCTTCTACTTGTGTCAGGGAATCTGTGTGACCCGTCACAAGGCGGGGTGACAACGAACGGGCGCCAGGATCTCAACTCCTTGAAGGGGCGCGTCTTCAGCCGCGCGGCGCCGGCCCCGCCAACTCCGCAAGCGTGGCGACATCCGGAACTTCCAGATCAGGATGGGCTTTGACCAGCTTGGTGGCAGCCGCTTCTTTGCCCTGCCTGCGATTAACCCACACGGTGGCAATCTCCAGCGCATGCGCAGGTACCACATCGTGGTACAGGCTCTCGGCAACGTGTAACAACTCCTCGCGCCGGATCTCGAAACGTCGCAATAGGGCTTCGAAATTATTAAACGACGGCTTGTAGCTGTGTACCTGTTGAGCAGTTACCACGGCATCGAAACAGACCGCCAGCTTTGGTGAGGTATAAGCGAACAAGTCGTCGTCAATGTTGGAGATTACGGCCAGCTTGTAACGGGACTGTAGACGGCACAGCGCGGGCACCGTGTCGGCAAAGGGCTGCCAGTCGCGGATCGACTCTGCCAGTCCGTCAGCTTCGGCGCCGCTGACGGAAAAGCGCAGTTCCACGGCGAAGTCCCGAACCACCTGCGCCAGCACCTCACGATAGCTGCGGTAGTGGCCACTCTGGGCGAGCGGCTCAAACTCCGAATACAGATTGAGGATTTCGGCATCGCTCAGCACGTGGCTCTTGCTCTCGAGCAACGGACGCAGGTAGCCGAGCAGGCCGGTTTCCCAGTCAATCAGCGTGCCGTAGCAGTCGAACGACAGCCATTCAAAGCGTGAGAAGTCGAGCATGTAGGTTCTTGCGCCGCGATCATCAGAACGGCAATTTGCCGCTGCCCCCTGCGGGCGTTACCTTGTGCGAAGCAAACTTGCGCTCGAGGGCCTCGAAGGCAGACAGCTCCGGCTCTTTTTCGGCCGGTTGAGCGGGCGCGCTTTCCACTTGCGCTTCGACGTGCACGCCACCCGCTTGCGGCGCGGCATTCCCGTCGTCCGCAATCGCCGCGGCCTTCCGCGACTCCGCTTCGCGCGATGCAGTCAGGCCTTTCTCCAGAAACTTCCTGGTATTCAACAACGGACGCGCCAGCGACGGGTTGTAGCTGGTCCACGGGCTGTCGAACTCCGCCTCGCGCTCGAACTGCGCGCGCATGCTCTCCATCTTGGAGTCGAGATCGTCGAGATAGTGCAGCATGAGCGCCTCGGGAAACATCGGCAGCTTAGGCGAACCGAACTCATAGTGCCCGTGATGGCTGATGATCATGTGCTCGATCAGGATTTTCAGCTCGGCGGGAAAACCCGGCAGATGCGTGAGCTTCTCATGTAGCATCTCCAGTTCGATAATCATGTGCCCCAGCAACTGGCCCTCGGTGGTGTAAGAAATCGAGCGCTGATAGGCCAGTTCGTGCAGCTTTCCAATGTCGTGCAGGAACGCGCCGGTCAGCAGCAGGTCGCGGTTCACCTGGGGATAGTTGCGGGCGGCAAGGTCGCACACGGTCATCAGCGAGACCACGTGGTCGAGCAGGCCGCCGACGAAGGCATGGTGCAGCGTCTTGGCAGCGGGTGCGTTCCTGTACGCGGTGACGATGGCCTCGTCGGCCATGAATTCCTTGAGCAGCGATTGCAGCCAGCGATTCTCGAAGCTCTCGACGAAGTCGCTCAGGGAGCGCCATAGCTGCTCAATGTCTTTCGAGGTCTTGGGAAGGTAGTCGGTGTAGTCGATTTCCGCATCTTCCAGCTTGCGCATCTTGTGGATGGTGAGCTGCCAGCGGCCGTTGTACTTGTGGACTACGCCCTTCACTTTGACAAAGTCGTCCTGCTCAAACGCATCAACAGTGTCGGCAACGTTGTCCCACATGTTGGCTTGCAGTTGCCCGCTGCGGTCGGCCAGGATGACAGAGAGGTAGAGGTCCCCGCTCTTTTTCGATTTCACCTGCTTGGCAGCCACCACGAACAGCGAGGTGATGGTCTGGTTCTCCTGACGGGCGCAATCGCAAATGTAAAATTCCTTCATAGCAGTCACGGGCACATCGGCCAGGGTTCATGGTATCGCACTTGGGCGTGAATCAGGATATTTTGCTCTTGCGATGGCTGCGCTGCGCCTGAAACATCCGCGGATCGTAGCTGAGGGGCTCCAGTTCGCGCGCGACAATTCTCTTGTAATCGGGATGCGAGGGATTGATCAGGCAATTGTTCTCGTTGGGGGCCAGTACCGAAGGCACAAGCAGCAGACAATGCTTCCGGTTTTCCGCAAACTTATCTCCCCACCGCGCCAGCTCGGGAGGCGCCGCAGATTCCCGCCACTTTGCAGGCAGTTCGCTGATTTCAAATCGTTCTCGTCTGATATCGTCAGGAACCTCCGCAATCGCCAACACCAGATCGCCGGGAGGATCGTCTTTATCAAGGTGGACGAAATATTCCAGCATGGCCAGGGACTGATGTTCCGATGTGTAGCTGAGGCGGATTCCAGGACTCGACCAGCGTCCCCCGTAGCGATAGGCCCCCTCGCCATCGAAGGGGCTGCCTGCATAGGCCCTGCGCAGGACACGGTAAACTCGGCTCAACTAATTCCGCCGAAGGCAATGCGGCCCAATATGCTCTCCACCTGGCGCGCGCCCAGCTCCGTGTCGATTGCCGACACTGGGGCGATGCCGCCAAGAGCGCGATTGGGATGCTTGAGCCAGCGCATCGCTCGCTCGTGGTCGCCGAGGTATTGGTTGGCGATAGCGACGATGCGCGCGAGGCGATAGAGCCGGTCGGATTCGAACCGGGCCAGTCGCCCGCTGCGACGGCGACGCTGCAGGCTTCGGACCGAAAGATCGAGCGCGCTCGACAGCTCTTTCAGGGTCAAGCCGGAGGCCCGCATCAGCTCCTCGACCACCGCGGGAGGAAAGCCCTCGCGGATCGCCTCGCGGAGATCACGATTGCTCGACAGGGCGCGGCCCAACGTCCGCCGACCGCCCAATTCCTGGACCACGGCCTTCAGCTCGTTTACCATATGTCGCCCATGTTAGCGACAATTGTCGCCGCCGTCAACGCCACTCAATTCTCGCTTTGGGGCATTACCAGACGAGGGGACGGCAATATTCAGGCTGGTCTAGAAGATCCCGAATTTTTTCTTTTTCTTGGTTTTCGACGAGCCTTCGGTCGCGGTCGTCGTATAGATCGGCTTGGTTTCGTTGGGGCTGGCGCCGGTGTCGACGTAGCCGGCTTTAATGTCGATGTAGGCATCCTCGCGCAGCTTCATCAGGTAATCGCGCAGCGCGGGCTGCATCTTGGTCATGTAAACCTGTTCCTGGATCCGGCCCTGGATTTCTTTCAAAGGAGGAATGCCAGCGGACTGGTGTTCGGTGACCTTCAGAATGACCCACCCCTGATTGGTGCGGACCGGCTCGCTGTAGCTACCTGCGCTCATGGCAAATACCCGCTCCTCGAGGTCCTTGGAAAGGGTGCCGCGTTTGAAATATTCCAGGTCGCCGCCCTGATCGGCAGTCGGACCGTCAGAGTACTGCTTGGCCAGGTCGGCAAAGTTGCCACCTTTCTTCAGCAGGTCATAAACCTTGTCTGCCTTGGCCTGGGCTGCTGCGACCACCTCCGGGCTGGGAGTCGCGGGCAGCGCCTCCTGCCCTTTGTCGTCCTTGACCGCCGCCTTGTTCTGAGTCGAAATCAGGATCTCGCTCATGCGAACCTGTTCCGGCCGCTCCATGTCGTTTTTGTGCTGGTCGTAAAACTGCTGGATCTCCTGCTGCGACACGCTGATGTGCCCGCCCACTTCCTGGCTGATCACGTGCTGCGTGATGATGCTGTTCTTCAGGTTCTGTTTGAAGTCTTCCCAAGAGACGCCCTGGGCCTGAGCCGCCTTTTCCAGGTCCTCCATGGACTCGGCGTGCATCTGTTTGCGCAGCTCGTCGAGCCGCTTGACCAGGTCGGTGTCGGCAGAGATTCCCAGCTCCTCGCCTTTTTGCAGCAGCAGTTGCTGGTCAATGAGATCGCGGAGCAAGTCCTGTTCACGCTCTTTGGCCTCGGACGGACTACCGGCGGGTTCGGGCTGCTGCGAGGTCTCGTTCCGAAGTTGCTCCTGGCTGCGCCGCAAGTCGGCCCGGGTAATGATGTTGTTGTTGATGCGGGCGATAATTTCTTCGACGACGGTGTCGTCCTGGCCAGCCGATGGGCTGGTTTGTGCCATTAGCCAAGGCGCACCCACGAATGTGGCAAGCAGAAGGACAGCAAAGCTCTTCATCAAATACCTGATCAGGCCGGTCTGCACACGAGCAGTGTCACCTGGGATTAAATTCGCTTTCGTTGCAGTTATTCTACCGCGTCTGGGCCGGTTCTGCTGGTGCGGGGCAGGCGTTCGCGGCCGAGCAGATCTTCATCCGCCGCCCGTCTCATCCGGGCGTAGAGCTTCTAAAGTTACGGCGTCAACTCAAATACCATGCCTTGGCCATGAATGCCACCTGCTGCGGCCGTCCCGAAGAAGTTGCCCATTCCGTCGGGAGTCATCCCGTAGTAGGGGTAGGCCCCGTCGGGAGCGGTTCCGAAGGTGTGGAGTACGCTCTCAGTCCAGCCTCCTCCGTTTGGGGTCAGTTCGAAAGCCACGCCACAGTCGCATCCTGGATCGCCGCCTGCTGAAGTGGTGCCGTAAAGATTCCCGGCTCCGTCGAACACCAGCGTGCTGGTTGGAGAGCCTCCGTCGGCGCCGCCTTGAAAGCTATACAGCACCGTGTCTCTCCAGCCAGCGATGACGTTGGGGCCGGGAGCTATCTTGAACACGGCACCGGCTCCGTTGGCGCCTCCAAAGTAGGTTGTGCCGTAAAGATTGCCGTGCCCGTCGGCGATCAAGCCGCCATAAGGAAAAGCCGCGTCGGGCTGGCCTCGGAAGGCATACAGCGTGATCAGGTTCCAGGCGCCTGCAGAAGAGGACAGCTTGAACACGGTGCCGGCCTGGTTGGCGCCGCCCAATTCGGTTACGCCATAGATGACACCGGCCGAATCGATGAGCAGCGCACCCAATGAGCCCACCGCCCCATCGTCGCCGCCCGTGAAGTTATGGATAATGGTTTCCTGCCACTGTCCGTCATTTGGGGACAGCTGATAAACGGTGCCCGCAGCATAGGCACCGCCGTCGGGAGTCGTCCCATACAAATTTCCTGCTCCGTCGAAGACCACCATTCCGCCCGGACCGAAGCCGTCTGTGCCTCCGGTGAAGTTATACAGCACGCTCTCGGTCCACGAACCACCTGACGGTGTCAGCTTGAAAACCACGCCGCAGCCATCGCCCGAACAAGTTCCGCCCGTACCTCCGGCGACGGTTGTGCCGTAGAGATTGCCTGCGCCATCAAGGGTCACGCCACCGTAGGGGTTCTTTCCGTCGTCGAAGCAACCGAAGCTGTACAGAACACTCTGCTGCCACTGGCCCCCGTCCATGGGAGTGAGTTGGAAGACCGTCCCACAACCGGATGCGCCTCCGGTCACGGTTGTGCCGTAGGCATTGCCCGCGCCATCGAATGTCAATTGTGAGGCGGGGTCGCCTCCGTCATTTCCGCCGGTAAAGTTATAGAGCGACCTCTCGGTTCCCGCCGCCCGCGTACTGCCGAATAGCACTGCCGTCAGTGCGAAAACCACAGCGGTCCGGATTATCAAGCAGCAAAAAATTTTGTTCGCCATTTTCCATCTCCTCGATGCAAAGGTCTTTTTCCCGGGCCGAAGACGAAGGTTTGCTCAGACGTGGCAGCGGACAGAACTTTAGCACTGAATGGGTAGCAATGGGGGCCGTGAGCGCAGTTTTGACATCGTTTTTTCCTCAGCCGCGGGAGTGGCCGAGGTGGATAGGGCGGATCCCTCGCCTCTGCATGGGCCAGCCTGTGCCTGCGAATTAACGAGGTCCGGCACGGATGTCACGGGGCCATGCCGTCGTCCATCCACTGCTTGAACTTTGCGATTTGCGCTTTTGGCCACGGTTCGTCGCATGGCATGCTGCCGTCGTCAAGCCGGGAGTAAATCGCCTCGGCGTGGGTCTTGACGTCATCGTAGGCCGCGAGGTCCATGCCAAATTCCTTCATGGTGTCCACATCAGGCGTGTCACGGAACAACGGACGAATGTCTTTGGCGAAGCTGAGAGCCATGCAGCACCTCTTGAGAAGAATTGTGCCACAAAGTTGAGGAAAGTTCCCCCCTCGACTGATCTAGGCAATCGTGCCCAGCAGCAATGAGAAAATCTATGCTCTGCGTCAGGGATCACCCAATTGATCCTCGACATCTCTCGCGCCGTAGAAGTGCTGCCCTGGTGATCAGCCGGAAGGGGGCTGACGTTCGTGATCGACGCCAGGGCTGGCGCTTGGTCCTGAAGACACCTCGTCCCGACCGTGCCGTGCGACTTCGACCTCCCGCGTGAACAAATCGTAGCCGTCGTCATCGGGGAGGTCGCACTCATCTCGAACGTTCAACATGGCGGTCATTTCGGGTTACCTGCTGTCTATTATGGTCGGCCTGGCTGGCAGCGAGCGCAGTGATGCAGCGCACCCTGGCGAGGGTTGAACTTCCCGAAGCTGCACTGGAGATGGGCAAAGGCCAAAGTGGACTAGATTGGTGAAAATACGCTAATTATTGCTTAAAGATTTCAGCTTTAAGTGCCCCAGCTTATGCAAAGTGGTAGAAACAGGCCGTTTTACTCGTGTGGCGCCAAGTAGCCTTGCTTGTAGTGGACATGCAGGGGTGCGGCGGAAGGCACCAGCCGTACCTGTACCCTTCGCCACTTTCCGTCACGCAGGACATTGCTGGGCCGATATCCCAGGACATACTGATTGCGGAGTTCGCGGCTGATCAGTGCTGCGATTTGGGGAATCTGCCGGCGGTCGTCGGCCGGGATGGTTCGTCCGCCCGTGGCATCGGTGACCTCGCTGAGCCATTTCCGGCCCAGGCGCTCTTCCAGTGTCTTCAACAACGGTATTGGCATGTCGTCGAAAACACCGATCCCGTAGGCCAAGAACGTTCGGCCTCCTCGATCTGGCTCTTGATTTCCCCTAAGGTGTAACGGCTGTGGTTGTCGCCGCCATCGGAGATGATGACCAGGGCCTTGCGCTGATACCGTGCCGACCTCATGCGCGACACTCCCAGGTACACTGCGTCATAAAGAGCGGTATGACCGCTCGGCTCGGTGATGCCCAGTTTTTCCTCGATGGTTCCGACTGACTGCTCGGACGTGGCAATGACTTGTGGATGGTCGGACACGGTAATGGCGAAATACTCGTCCTCCGGGTTGGCGTTCTTGAAGAACTCCGCCACCGCTTCCCGCTCATACTCGATCTTGTTTCGCATGCTGCCGCTGCAATCCAGGATGAGCCCCACAGAAATCGGGGCATCCTCATGCGAAAAGTACTGGATGGGCTGGGCCACGCCGCCTTCGTACAGCATGAAGTTTTGTTTGGGAAGATCGATGACCGGGCGACTTAGCGCGTCGGTGACGGTCAGCGGAACAAGCACCAGGTCAACGTCCACGCGCATCGGCTTTGTCCGCGGACCCAGCGGTGCTACGGCTACGGACGCCGCGGACTCAACCGCATCGGGCTTAGCGCGCGGAACCACGTGCGGCTGGTCAATTGGGCCAGACTGCGCCCACAGGATGCAGGTCAACAGTGCGGGAGAAAGAAGGACTGCGACCCTGGCAGATGGAATTGCGGTTCGCGCGATCATGCCGGCCTCCGCTAGTCTGCGGCATCCGGTGTATGGCCGTGGAACTTGCGGTCAAGAGCGAGAGCCGATGTCAGCCCGAAAGCAGGCGTCGCGGCTGGCCAGCAGGCGGCCCGGTGGCCAATGCCAGGCTCTTAAAGAAGTCCGTGCTGATTGCTTCAGATCTGGAGTTCCCCACTACCGAACGCAGCTTGCCTGCGTTGATTCGGGAACTATAGACCGACTGGCCGCGTCTGGCCAGAACAATTTGCTGACAAAATTATCGCCGGCAATATCGGGTACCGGCCGCTGTTAAGAAACAAATCTGTGTTTTCCATGGTGAGTGCTTTTTCAGGACGCCGGGCGGATCTACTTCTGCAGGCCGGACCGCCCGACCGGCACGCGTTTGCCGGTTCGGCGCTGCTCCTCACGATCGAGTTGCAACCGCAGGTCGCGAATCAGGATGGTCCACATGCGAGCGTTGCTGTTCAACAGGATTTGCAGGTTCTGGTCGTGCAAGAACGTGATCTCGCTGCTCATGTTGTTGAGCAGGCTCTCCATGTGGTTGAGGTCGGTTCGCATTTGCGCCAGGTCATCACTGGCCTCGCCAGGGGATGGCTGGGGCGCGGCTTGTGCCGCCGCACTGTCCGCCTGACTTTGCCCGCCCTGAACCGATGGAACCGTCGGACTGAGCTGCCCGCCAGCGCTTTGCGCCCATAATGTGGAACTGAGGAAAAGTACTGAAAGCATTTGCCGCAACATCGCCACACCTCTCCCAAAGTGTAACCGTTCGAGGCGGCCCTGGAGACGACTCCTTCAGCGCTCGCTGAATTCGATCTCCGGGGTTGCTGCCAGCAGACTACGCGTGTAGGGATGCTGCGGCGCGGTTGTGATCTGCTCGGTAGCGCCCACCTCGACCAGTTCTCCGCGCTGCATGACCGCGATGCGGTTCGCCAGGTAGCGCACGATGGGCATCGAATGCGAAATGAAGAGGTAGGTCAACGAGAAATCGCGTTGCAGTTGTTTCATCAGATTGA
The DNA here is from genome assembly GCA_963728805.1 of uncultured Acidobacteriaceae bacterium. GTDB lineage: Bacteria > Acidobacteriota > Terriglobia > Terriglobales > Acidobacteriaceae > Bog-257. Next base: position 30,334 of record CAVSLE010000004.1, on the reverse strand, counting down.
CGATCTGCGAACCCACGCTGACATCCAGCGCGGAAACCGGTTCGTCGGCAACGATGAATCGCGGCCGCAACACCAGGGCACGCGCGATCCCAACGCGCTGGCGCTGCCCGCCGCTGAATTCGTGGGGGTAGCGCTGCAAAGCTGAGGCGTCCATCCCCACCGCGCGCAACACGTCGGCGGCGCGTTGGCGACGGTTGGCACGTGGGTCGGTTCCATGGATGGCCATGGGCTCGCAAACAATCTGTTCAACCGTCATGCGGGGATCGAGAGAGCCGAACGGGTCCTGGAAGATAATCTGCATGTCGCGACGCAAGCGACGGAGTTGCGCGGCGCCGGCGCGCAATACGTCGTGACCATCGAACAACACTTCGCCTGAATCTGGCTCGACGAGCCGCAACAGCATTCGTCCCAATGTGCTCTTGCCAGAGCCGGATTCGCCGACCAGCCCCAGGGTTTCGCCGGACTCTACCACCAGCGACACATCGCTGACGGCACGCACCTGTCCCGCCGTCCCGGTTCCAAACATGCTCTGACCGGAGCTGAAGGTCTTGGTCAGGTTGCGAGCTTCCAGCAGGGCCATGGTGGCGATGGTAACAAATGGCTGTGCCTCTGTGCCTCTGTGTCTCAGTGGTGAATGATTTTTCGATCACGTGAAATTCCCATTTGCATGAATCCCGCACGGGACGTGGTTTTTGCCAGATTTTCACAATTCTGTGTCCGTTTGCCATGAGGTTAAAGTGGTTTCGATTTTTTGCAAAATCCGCGAAATTAGCCCGGCAAGAGACACTTCGCCAATGTTGATTTTTAGAGTTGCACAAAAACTCGGCATGTCTCTGTGGATGAGCTGCACTCGATTGAAAACATGGAAGATAAAGTTGTAAGAAAAATGTTGACTTCTGCCACGGCAGGAGTAAAAACACACTCGTTCCTTGACAGTCTTGCGTTATTCAAAGTCGGCTGAGATTACCGGCTGTAGCGAGTTCACTGCGTCTGCTCCTTCGGGAGCGGACGCAGAAGAACCACAACAGCAGGTGGCGACGCGGCGGAGGAAAGCGCGAGACCTGTCGAGGGCAAGACGGAATCCCGAGGCGTTGAGCGGTCTTCCGGCTGGTGACGAGCCCAAGATTCAAGCTGAACATGCCCTGCGTACGCCAGTACCAGTCGCACAGTTCGGCAGGAACTGAATGCAACTCACTGGTCGAGAACAACGGCCCAACATCAACCTCGGGATTCTTTATTGATTCACAGTCCTCCCCCGTCTGTGGATCACACCCTTAACTCACTCAACAGCACGCTGATCAACCTGCAGGCCGGAATGTTGGTTCCGGCCTACATCTTTTTGTCTGCTACTTCAATGTGCCCTGCCGAGTACGAGACAGAGGAGTATTTTGGGGTTAACCCCTGTGACACTTGCTTTACAACCCCTTCTACGCCAACATAAGCAGTTCGTCCCGCAAATCCCCCAGGTCCCTCTCCCGTCATCACAACGCTGGTGGGTCGGTGGTGGTCGGTGGCGTTATGAGCTTGATCACATTCCGCACAATCCTCATCCTCATTGGTTTGGTGGTGGCTGCCCTTATCTTCTACGGTATTTTTGAAAACCGAAACGAGAAAGCTAAAAATTTCACCTATTGTACGGGTGTCTTTCTGATGGTCCTAACTTTGCTCATCACGGTCCTCTGGATTGTGAAAGGGCTCGCGGGGACGGTCGAGTACGTTTGGAACGCTGGCAAACAAGGTCAGGTTAAAGTTACTCAGCCCGAGCAACCGTCTAACCCAGTCCCGTCGAGTTCTGTCAGCGAAGCCCCGCCGCCGACAACATCTACTGCGGGGGTGGCCACCGAAGTACGCAAAGCAAAGGAACTCCGCGAATTCTGCCGCAAGTTCTTTCGCGAGACTGGTCGTGCTGGGGTGTTAAGTTTTCACGACAGCGACCGCGTGATCGTCGGGCCAGAGTGGCCAGCCATTTCCTATCAAGGGAAAGTTCAAGCCGCATCCCTCCTGCGCGCGTGCGGTGTTTCAGGTGTAACGATGTATGACTACTACAGCGGCAAAGAAGTCGGTTACCTCTCCAGCGATGGGGAATATATACCTAAATGAAACGGTGAATCGACCCGAGGCTATCGCTCACTCGGAGTAAAATCTGGATAGCCATGGCCGACCTCTTTACCCCCGCGCAGCCTCCGGCGCAAGAGCGCAACTGGATGCCCATCGTCATCGGCCTCATTGCCGTGCTGCTGGTCGTCGGGATCATCGTCGTCCTCACCCGCAGCCACGGACCGACGGCCTCGCAGACGAATCCTTATACAGACAAGCTGCAGCTCTCCACTCCGAAACTGAGCGCTGCGGAGAATTATGTCGGCGGAACGGTCACCTACCTCGATGCAAACATCACCAACACCGGCGACAGAGCTTTGGTGGGCGCCGACCTGAAGGCGGTATTCAAGAACACGCTGGACCAGGTGGTCCAGACCGAGTCCCTTCCGCTGCGAGTTCTGGTCGAAAACCAGATGGGCGGATATCCCGACTTGGTGGATTTGGGCCGTTCGCCAATTGGTCCAGGCCAGACCAAGACGGTCCGTGTGACCCTCGAGCACATCTCTGCCGACTGGAACCGGAACTACCCTGAGATCCAGTTGGTAAATTTGAAGCTGAAGTAAGCCGCAGTCAGGTAGTGCCGCCAGCGGTGTCTAAAATCCCTTAGATAGCTCACTCTTCCGTGGCGCTCTGCATCTACGCATTACAGACCCCTTGAAGGAAGGGCCCCTGTCATGCGCCAACTCCGTTTTTCAGAATCTTGCCCGGTGTCCGCCAAGTTATTTGTGTGTTTACTCGCTGTGAGTTCAATCGTCTTCATTGCGGACGAACTGAGCGCTCAGGCTCCTGCAACGTCAACCTACGCATATGTCGGTTCGTATTCTGGTCAGAACCGAGATGCGAGCGGCGGTGGCTACATTACCGGTTTCGCGATCGCCAGTGATGGCAGCGCTCAACCCCTCTCCGGTTCGCCATTCAATGGGGCCAGTTACAGTCTAGCTAGTGCATCGAATTACCTGTTCGCATCGGACGGGCGTTACATCGTGACCTACACCCGCGCCGCGGATGGCTCGTTGCAGCAGACCTCCACCGTGGACGGGCTCGCCCACAACCAGTCCGCCGGCGACATGGAAGTTTTTTCCCTGAATCCTGACCGCAGCGGCCAGACGCTTTATGACAGCGTGGTCTGCAGCTCCTGCAATAACTACTTCGATCAGTGGGTGATCGGGTCTGCAGGCCAGCTTACCTACCTGGGCGATCCCTCGACCTTCGCAACCCTTTCCGCCGCGTGGGGATGGAAGCCGCTGACCTTCGCGCTGAACGACCGTTTCGCTTACACCGCCACAACATGCCATTATGACGGCGCCGTGGAGGGAGTTGCCCGCCATAGTAACGGCACGCTTACATCTTTCCATCCCCAGGCCGCTCCACCGCCGCCCCTCCAGGCAGGCGGTCAGGTTGGCTGCTCAGACGATGTGGCGGCATCCACCGCCGGCTATGTTGCAGCTCTTTGGGACGGCCAGTATTGCTGCGGTTACAACGGGACATTGCTAGGCGCCTACACCATCAACAGCGACGGGACCTTGGCGCTGGTGTACGGCTCGGCTGCTATGCCATCGGTTGGCGAGTCCAGTATGGCGTTTGATCCCACTGGCGCCTATCTTGCACTCGCGGGTTGGCTAGGCGACCCATCGCAGAACGTTGGTGCGATTCAAATCTTCAAGCTACAGACAGACGGGCGGCTGGTTGCCGTCGGCGGCGCCCAACTTCCACCGGGCGCGCCAGTCTTTCAGTACGTGCAGTGGGACAATGCGCATCATCTCTACGCCGTCACCACCGACTGCTATGGAACCTGCAGCAATCCCAACAGCTACGGCCTGTACGTCTTCAACTTCAACGGACAATCGCTGACGCAGGCCCCAGGCTCGCCGCACGCGATCAACAACACCACCAGTCTGGCAGTCGTGCCGGGTTCATGAGAGCATGGTCGTGCGCTTCGGCCACAGTGCACGCTATGCTGAGACTTTGGACCATTGCTCTCCTCATTTGCCTCTGTTTGATTTCCGTTGTGACACAGGCCCAGAAGAAATCGAAGGCCACGCCTCCCAATCCAACTGGCGCAGCCTCAACCATTACCTCCTTCGACGAGGGCCACACGGTTGTTGGAGCGGTGGACATCATTCCATTCGAGAGCAAGGTCTTTCACAACACGCGAATGCTGCGGGTCCTGGTCCCGGCAAATTACCTCTCTCCCCGTAACGCGCACCGTTCCTATCCCGTGCTGTACTTGCAGGACGGGCAGAACCTGTTCGACGACACCACCAGCAACGCCGGCGAGTGGCATGTGGATGAAACCGTGGAACACCTGGTTGGCAGCTTCAAGATTCCGCCAATGCTCGTCGTCGGAATCGATAACGCCGGTGCAAAACGCAGCTCCGAGTACCTGCCTTATCCGGATGGCCGCAGTCAGGAGGCCGGCCCCCGCGACGAGAACGACGTCCACGGCAAGGATTACGTGAAGTTCCTGCTCACCGAGGTGGTACCGTTCATCGAGAAGCATTACCGAGTCTCGCGCGGCGCCTCCAATACCGGACTCGGTGGCTCATCGTACGGCGGCGATATTTCGCTCTACACTGTGCTCGAGCACCCTGGCGTCTTCGGCCATGTGCTGATCGAAAGCCCGTCCCTGTCGATCGGCAATAATCAACTGATTAGAGATTGCGAAAAGTCCAAGCAGCTTCCACCAAGAATGTATCTCGGTATCGGCACCCACGAGACAGCAGATCCAGAACCGAACGCCGAAATTGTGAGGAGCGTGCAGGAGTTGGAGAAGGTGCTGCGCCGAAAGGGCATGGGCCCCTCCCGCCTGAAGGTTGTGGTGGACGAAGGCGCACAGCACAACGAAGCTGCGTGGTCGAGCCGCTTGCCGGAAGCCTTGCTGTTTCTGTACGGGAAGTAAACAGTTGGCGGTTGGCATCTGGCATTTCGTTCGATGGTTTTAGCCAAATGCCAAGGGCTAAATGCTAACGGCTAGCCCCTCCGCTACAATCAACCTGCATGTCCGACATCAAGACAACGCGCCTCACGGAGATGGTGAAAGCTGCGGGTTGAGCCAGCAAGCTAAGTCCGGCGGTGCTGGACTCGGTGCTTGGGAAATTAGCCCGGCAACACGATCCCAATGTGCTTATCGGCTTCGAGACCGCCGACGACGCCGGCGTGTATCAACTCACGCCTGAACTGGCGCTCGTCCAGACCGTCGATTTTTTTACCCCCATCGTTGACGACCCTTTCGTCTTCGGACAGATCGCTGCCACCAATTCGCTGAGCGACGTGTATGCCATGGGCGGCCAGCCGATCAGCGCGCTGACACTGGTTTGCTTCCCCGACGGCGGCGACGTGAAAGTGCTGGAAGAGATGCTGGCCGGCGGGTTATCGAAGATGATCGAGGCGCACTGTACCGTGATCGGCGGGCACAGCATCCGCGACGAAGAGATCAAGCTCGGCTACGCGGTGACCGGAACGGTTCATCCTCAACAAGTGCTGGCCAACAGTGGCGCCAGGGCGGGCGACCGGCTCGTCTTCACCAAGGCGATCGGAACGGGCGTAATCTCGACGGCGATCAAACGCGGCAAGGCCGACGCCGCATGGATTCGCGACGCTGTGCGTTCCATGACCACACTGAACAAGAGTGCCGCAGAGGTGGTGACCGCATCGCCCAGATTCGACGTACACGGCATGACCGACGTCACCGGATTCGGCCTGATCGGTCACGCCCGAGAGATGGCCAAGGGTTCGAAGGTCAGCATGCGAATCCATGCTTCGCGCGTGGCCCTGTTGGAAGGCGCCGTGGAATGCGTCCGCGCCGGCTACGTTCCCGGCGGCCTGAAGGCGAACCGCAGCTTCGCTGAGAGTTGTGTCGAGTTTGATGAAGCCGTGCCCGAGGAGATTCGCACGCTGCTGTTCGATCCGCAGACGGCGGGAGGACTGCTGATCTCAATCGCGGAAAAAGATGCTGAACGTTTGGTTGCGGCCTTGCGCAACTCTGCAATCGACGCCGTCGAAATCGGCGAAGTCATCCCCAAGCAAAAGCCGCTGATCACGGTGCTAGCGTAGCCAGCTCGGCCCTTAGCGCCGGATTACAGAGCCTTCCGTCAAATTGCAGCCAGCAGCTGGTAGTTGGCTGCACAAGACTCGACGATTCGGCGCCTGCCGTGTCCCGGATTCTTCTCGTAACGCGTTTGCAGCAAGCCGAATGACTCCAGCAGATCGACATGCGACTTTCCGCCCGGGTGTCCCGCTTCAATCCGCTCGCAAGGTCAGACACCGGAACTGCCTTCTCCCTGGCCACGCGCAGCAGACGGACGCGCTCTACCGACAACACTCGAAACATGTCTCTAACGTCCTCGAACGTCAGGTAATTTCGGGCGCGATCGGTCCGCCGCGATCGAGCTTGCGAGCGTGTTCCCGCGCCCGGCGAAAGAACCCTCCTGCACCGTCGGCAGTCACGAATACTCTACTGTTCCGCTTCATCTTCGCGCCTCGATAGGTAGCTGAGGATGTCAGGATCGGTTGCCCTTTCGCCCGTCAACGTCCCGATTGGATTGTGTCCTCTGGTTCCGGACGGACCTTCGGCGCCTTTCGCAAGAATTCCATAAGCCTTTGTCCGGTTGCTTTTCCGGCGCGCTTCTGGAAAAACTCCGCCGCGGTTTCCACGACTCCAACCTTCTCCGCCACCGCGGCAGCGATCCATTGGTTCAGAGACACTCCGTCCTCCTTGGCCAGGCGCTGAGCGGCCTGCTTGATTGACAGAGGAAGCTTCAAAGGATAGGTTGCTTTGCTCATCGTTTTACTCTCTTCAATAGCTCGACCGGACTGAGAACTAAGATGTTGAATCGCCCTCCAGGCAATGCAAAATCTCGAACATTGTAAGTGACAAGGGCATCTGCCTGGCCGTTGATGGCACCTTCCAGCACCATTTCGTCGTTCGGGTCCCTCAATTGTGGCCGCCAACGAAAATGTAACTCGACTGGTTCCACCAAGGCCGCAAGTTCCGCGAGAAATTCGATCTCTTCGAGAGCCAGCCCATGCGCCAGTCGTTGCTCTGAACGCTTCAGCACTTCTTCGTATTCCAGGAAGAGAGGCGGAGTCGCCAACAGTGCCAGCCGCCGATTCGCTACCAACTCCAAGACAGCATTTCCGGCTCCCAACCGCGTGCGGAGACCGGCAACCACAACCGACGTGTCGAGAACAACTCTGCGGATCATGTAACATCCTATACGATGTCATATTTCATAGGATATTTCAATGCAGTTTGGCGTACTCGGCTTTGGCTGCTGGTAGATGGGAGGGTCGGGCGGCGTCTTTCTGGAGGAAAATAAGATAGCCCACCCTTCGCGGGTGGGCTATGGCTGATAACGCTTGTCTTACGCCTGCGCCGGACGCTCCGGGGCGACGTTGGGCTGCTGGCCGGGGGCCGGCTTCAGCACCTGCTGGACGTCTTCCTTGGGTGGTTGAGCGTTGGGATTGACGCGCTCCGGAAGTTCCTTGCCTTCGATGATCAACTGGATCTCGCCGGCGTCGATCACCTCGCGCTCCAGCAGCGCGGCGGCAATCTTTTCCAGCAGCGGCCCATTGTTCTTCAGGATGTTGGTCGCCGACTGGTAGCCTTCGTCGACGAAGCGACGAACTTCCTGGTCGATCTTCTGCGCGGTCTCCTCGCTGAAGTCGCGGTGCTGGCTGATCTCGCGGCCCAGGAAGATCTGCTCTTCCTTCTTGCCGAAGGTCATCGGCCCCAGCGTGGACATGCCGAACTCGCAGACCATCTTGCGCGCCAGGTCCGAGGCCTGCTCGATGTCGTTACCGGCGCCGGTAGTCATGGTGTGCAGGAACAGCTCCTCGGCCACGCGGCCGCCCATCATGATGGCCAGTCGCGTCTCCAGATAGTCGCGGGTGTAGGTGTGCTTATCGTCCACCGGCAGTTGCATGGTGACGCCCAGCGCCATGCCGCGCGGAATGATGGTCACCTTGTGCAACGGGTCGGAGTGCTCGCGCATGGCCGCAACCAGCGCGTGGCCGGCCTCGTGATACGCAGTCACTTTCTTCTCTTCGTCCGAGAGCAACATGGACTTGCGCTCGGCGCCCATCAGCACCTTGTCCTTGGCCTGCTCGAAATCCCACATCAGCACCGTCTTGCGGTTCTGGCGGGCGGCCACCAAAGCAGCCTCATTCACCATGTTGGCCAGGTCGGCGCCGGAGAATCCCGGCGTGCCGCGGGCCAGCACAGGAAGATTCACGTCGTCGTTGAGGGGAATCTTGCGGGTATGCACACGCAGAATCTCTTCGCGGCCACGGACATCGGGACGCGAGACCACCACGCGGCGGTCGAAGCGGCCAGGACGCAACAACGCAGGATCGAGCACGTCAGGACGGTTGGTAGCCGCGATCAGGATGACGCCGTCGTTGGACTCGAATCCGTCCATCTCGACCAGTAACTGGTTCAGGGTCTGCTCGCGCTCGTCGTGTCCGCCGCCCAGGCCCGCGCCACGATGACGGCCCACGGCGTCGATTTCGTCGATGAAGATGATGCAGGGCGCATTCTTCTTGCCCTGTTCGAACAGGTCGCGGACGCGGCTTGCACCGACGCCAACGAACATCTCCACAAAGTCGGAGCCCGAGATGCTGAAGAACGGAACGTTGGCCTCGCCCGCCACCGCCCGCGCCAGCAAAGTCTTGCCGGTTCCCGGAGGCCCGACCAGCAGCACGCCCTTGGGAATGCGTCCACCAAGCTTCTGGAACTTCTGCGCCTCGCGCAGGAACTCGATGATCTCTTTCAGCTCTTCCTTGGCTTCATCCACGCCGGCGACGTCTTTGAATGTCACCTTTTTCTGCTGCATGGAGAGCAATCGCGCCTTGCTCTTGCCAAAGGACAAGGCCTTGTTGCCGCCGCTTTGCATCTGGCGGATCATGATGAACCACAGCGCGCCCAGAAGGACGAACGGCGCCAGGTTCAGCAGCCAGGAGGGCCAGCCCCCCGATTGCGGGTCCTTCACCGTGATGTTGACCTTCTTGTCCTGAAGGATCTTGTACATGTCCGGATAGTTCGACGGAACGGTTACATGGAACCCAGCATTCTTGTCGTTCTTGAATTTGCCTGTAACCTCCTGGCCGGTCATCGTCACCTCGGTGACGTTACTCTGGTCAACCTGGGAGAGAAACTCGGAGAGGTTAATTTCGCGTTGCTTTTGGCCCGAGTTGGCGGATTTGACGACCTGCCACAGCAGGACGCCCGACAACACGATTACCAGCCAGAACACGACTGTCTTGACGGTCGAATTCACTAAAAACTCCTGTGTCATGGGGCAGGCAAAAACACTGCACCCAACACTTTAGATGCTAACGTTACACGCCGGATGTACAAATTCAGCGCTCTGCTCATTGTAACTCGCACTTAAACAGAACCGCACGATGGACTTAAAGAAAATTCAGGAGGCGGCCAAGCGGCAATTCCGTTTTGGAAGTGCTTTCCCATGTTCAAGCTGTTGAGCATGATGCGGTCGGGTCGCTGTTCGAATGTGTGGGATTCAAGGCGGCTTGGATGCAGTGCCGCGACCTTTATTCGAGTAGCTCGATTTTCACGGCATCGCCCGTGCCGTCCCAAGCGAAGGCTCGCGCAACCGGAAACCCCTGTACCCACACGACTTGGGAGCCGCACGAGACCAGCGGCCAGCTCTGGCGCTCCTTCTCCGGAATGTGCTTCTCCGAGAACAGGCGCTTCAGCTTTTCCTCTGACTTGCTGTGCACAGGCAAGAACCGGTCGCCCGGCCGCCAGTTGCGGACCGTCAACTCCGAACCAAGTAGATCAAGGCTAAGTAAACTTTCTGCTGCTTCCTCCTTGGCGAACTCTTTGGGCACGGGGATGCATCGCAGCGTCAATCCGATTTCCGTGATATGAACCTCGCCTGGAGCCGGCAAGATGTAAACGTAGTCTGGACAGGAGTGCGTTAACTGAGGCGCACGCAATTGGAGACACTCGCCAGTGCGCACGGCCAGCCATCCGCCGGGAAGCTCCGCCTTCGGCGACTCCCCGAGGGCGCAGCGCAAGAGCTTCTCCACATGTTCAAAGTCCAAAGTCAGATGGGCGGTCTCGACAAACCGCCGGAGCAGCCTGCGCTGCAACGCCAGCGGAAGGGCCTGGAAGTTCGCCAAACTGAGGCGTTGTCCGGCCGCGCCGGGGAACCGTTCCACCGCATTGCTTTGAAAGGGCACGGCTTTAGCCGTGCCGTCACCGGCTACCCCAGCGCCAGGCTTTAGCCCCGGAGGGATTTCGGTCATCCTGAATTGCCGGGCATCCAGTTCCCGGTCCACCAGCGCCTGCCAGTACTCCTCCTCCGCTCGCGCCAGATCCGCTGCGTCGCTCAGCACCTGCCGCACGTTCGGGTTGTATTGACGCTCCAGCAGCGGCAGCAGCTCATGTCGCACTCGATTGCGCTTGAAACGTCGGTCGACATTGCTCTCGTCCTCGCGCCAAGTCTGGCCAAGGGCAGCGAGGTACTGTTCGACCTCCTGGCGCGTGACTCCAAGAAGAGGTCGAATGATGCGGATTTGAAGGGGCACGCCTTTAGGCGTGCCGTAGGGCTCTGTTGAATGATTGCGGGCTTTAGCCCTGCGTTCCACGGAGTGGGGAGAAGACGAGCTTGCCGACACAGGCGACGGTCGGGTAGTGCCGGCCTTCAGGCCCGCGTCCAAGCCGTCTGTTCTTACATAGGAGTCGGCTTCAGCCGACGACACACCTTTTGTTTCATTAATATGTTTGGACCCGATCGCGATCTCCGGGTAGACTCCGGCCAGCCCGCGCGTTCCCGCGCCCCGCAAAAACTTCAGCAGCACGGTTTCGGCTTGATCGTCGAGCGTGTGGCCGGTCGCAACCTGGTTCAGATTGTGCGCTGCGGCCAGTGAGCTCAGCCAACAATAGCGCAGGTCGCGGGCTGCTCCTTCCAGGCCCAACTTGCTGGTGAGCGCGTGCTCGCGGACGTCGCCGCGACCGCCGAAAAACTCCAGGTCGTGCTGTCTTGCTAACTCTGTGACAAAGGCTTCGTCGCCTTCCGAGGCCTCGCCCCGCAGCCCGTGATTGAAGTGCGCAACCGAGACGACGATGCCCAGTTCGTTACGCAGCTCAAGCAGCACCCGCAGCAGAGCGACCGAATCCGCTCCGCCCGACACAGCCACAACGACGCGATCGCCCGCGCGCATCAACTTGCGTTCCCGAATGTAACCGAGCACCTTCTCGCGCACGCAACGATGGTAATGCAGGCGTCAGCTTTCAGCTATCAGCTGTAAGCTCTCAGCCGTCAGCTCTCAGCTCTCAGCTGTCAGTCAATTCTTCGCTCCAATAGGAGTTCTTCGACTCCCGCGGCCAAATGCAGGCCGCCGTCGCTCAGAATGACAACACGAAGAGACCGAGGGCTGACAGCTGATAGCTGAGAGCTGACAGCTTCTCACGGTCTCGTGTCGGGCACCGTGATGGCGCGGAACATATATGGCAGCGCCTCGGCGACGATCATGGCCACCACAATCAGCGCGCCGCCGACAACCTGGCGCGCCGACATTGCCTCTTTCAGCCAGACCACGCTGAGCACGGCTGCCACCACGGGCTCCAGGCTGAACAGCACCGCAGCCTCCGTGGGCCCAAGCCGCGTCTGCGCGGTCGCCTGTCCCCAAAAGGCAAAGACGGTGGACCCCAGCGCCAGGTAAAGCGCCGCGCCCGCAACCGGCCAGTGCGACAGCGCCGCGAAGGCATTCTGAAACCCGTACGGCGAGGGCAGAAACGCGGTGACTCCGACAGACACGACGCCACAGATCATCACCTGCGAGCCCGCCAGCAGCCACGCCTCGGAGCGGCGGGTAAATGCGCCCATCATCACGATGTGGACGCCGCACAGGATGGCGCACAACAATATCTCGACGTCGCCCCGGTTCATTTCTCCGAACACGCCCCAGGGGGCGTGGCCCGTCCACCCGCCGCCCGGCAGATGGACCAGCAGATACATTCCGTAAACAGCGATAAGCGCGCCCAGCGCCGAGGCCAGCTTCACTCGCTGGCCGATGGCGACGGCAATCAGCGGCGTAAACAGCACGTACAGGCCAGTGATAAAGCCGGCCTTGGCGGTGGTGGTGAAGCGCATGCCGTCGGTTTGCAGCCAGAAGACGACAACCAGGACGAGGCCGAGCCAGATGCCGTCCAGCACGCCGCGCCGGGTGATGGGAATTCCCTTGGTGCGAATGATCGCGAACATCACCAGCCCAGCGAGAGGAAAGCGCAACCCCATCAGCGCGCCCACGGACAGCCCGCCGTCGAGCACGATGCGCGTCGCCGGGAAGCCGAATCCCCAAATCGTCGCCACCAGCGCGATGATGAGCACGGCGCGGGCGTGGGAGATGGAAGCGGATTGGGGACGTGATGGATTCACGGATGGATGTGCTGCCCGACGGCGCACACTCATCCTATCGTGATCAGCAGGAGCAGGATTACCTTGCTGTCGCCTGGCCGATCCAGTCCAGCTCGAGGTCTGGAATCACTCTGAAGTCAGTGTCCCCCGTTACCAGCGGGCAACGGTGCTTTTGCGCGAGCGCCGCCGCGAATGCGTCCGCATAGGCAATCGGATATTGTCCTTTGAGAAGAGCTGATGCGCGGCTATTTATGAGCGTCATTAAAGCCGGCGAAGTGAAACCTTCGCTTAAACGGGGCACTCGACGATAGATTTCTTGGTTTGGGGAGGGCGTTGACCGGGCCAGCCGCCGTTACTGCATTAGATCCGAAAGTCTCTTGGGATCCTCTATCCGATTGGCAACCGTGCCGCGCAATGCTTCGATTTCGGCTTTAACCTCCATCCGGCGGAGCTCTATCTTCTTGAAATCAGTGTTGCTGGAAATCGCATCGTGAATCGGACGCAAGAAATCCGACAGGGTGAGATGGTTTCTCTTCAGATCGTCTCTCGTGATGCGAAAATACCAGTCTTCACGTGTCTCGTCGAAAATCAGGAACTGCCGGTCGCTCCACTGCTGCTCAATGGTTTGAAGACTATCTGGATAATCAACCCAGTCCTGAAACCCCCAAACTAGGCCACCCGGGGTAACATACTTCGGGCTCTCACCGTGTGCCTCGATACCAGGAGAAATGCCGGTATGTTTGAATTCAAAACTCCGAATTGCGGATTGCCCCGGCTTCGACATCAATTCCGCGTTCATTTTCGAGACCGTTCTCTGACTCCATTCCTCATCTTGTTGCTTTGTTCGGATTCGTTGGACCTGGGCTGACGTTGTCCTCTGGATTTCCTCAACAGCAGACATATTCCCGATGAGTGAGGCAGCGTCCAAATATACACGCTGAACCTGATTGCGCAGTTCTCTGGGTAAACGATTGAGTTCGCCCTTTTCCTCCAAACCGGATTTCGTAGCGGTTGGAAATGTCACCGCCATATGATTCTGCTGTATCCCGTTCTCTACCTGCGTAAGCTCAGCGTAGAGAGGGCGGTAGAGGTTGTTTCGCAAGTCCTCGGATTCGTGGTACTTGTAAGTGAGCGCGAGACCGACGATCGCAACGACAGGGATGCCTAAGATGTATTTCACAGCGGAATGAAACCCTCCCTTGGTTCGCTCCGCGTTCTGCGGCTCGCTACTCCGAGGTGCAGAATCTCTCATTTTCTTAGACATGCCTCGCTCGTGACCCACGATTGCCCACTGAATGCCAAAGTCCTACAACGTGGGACTCTTGCCCTCAATAAGCCCCTTCACCCGCTCCACGAGGGCCTCCGCCTTGACCGAGCCTTCGCCCTTCTCCTGGCCGCGTACGCGCACATTCACCTCGCCGGCTTCCATCTCCTTGTCGCCGACGACGAGTTGGAACGGCACCTTCTGCATAGCGTGTTCGCGAATCTTGGCGTTCATCTTCTCGTTGCGCACGTCAACGTGAACGCGGATGCCGGCAGCCTTCAACTTGTCGCCGACCTCGTTGGCGTACGCGTGGTGCTTCTCGCCGATCGGGATGACGACCACCTGCACCGGCGAAAGCCATACCGGAAAGGCTCCGGCGTAGTGCTCGATGAGCACCCCGAAGAAGCGCTCGACTGACCCGTAGAGCGCGCGGTGCACCATCAGCGGCTGATGGCGCTTGCCGTCTTCGCCGACGTACTCCAGCCCGAAGCGCTCGGGCAGGGTGAAGTCGAACTGCACGGTCGAGAGCTGCCACAGGCGGCCGATGGCGTCCACCAGCTTGATGTCGATCTTGGGCCCGTAGAATGCAGCTTCGCCGGGGATCAGCTTGTACTCTATGTTGCGCCGCTTCAATGCCTGCTCCAGCGAGCGCTGCGCCAGTTCCCACTGGTCGTCGCGACCGGCGTAGGGCGAACGATCGTTCGGATCCCAGGTGGAAAGCTCGACCTGGAACTGCTCGAAGCCGTAGGTTTTCAGCACAGCAAGCGCGAAATCGATGCAGCCCACCACTTCGTCCTCGATTTGCCCAGGCGTGCAGAAGATGTGCGCGTCGTCCTGGGTGAAGCCGCGCACGCGCAGCAAGCCATGCATCACGCCCGACCGCTCGTAGCGATAGACCGTGCCCAACTCGCCCAGACGCACCGGGAGATCGCGATACGACTTCAGGCTGTCACGGTAGATCAGGATGTGGAACGGACAATTCATCGGCTTCATGCGATAGTCGGCGTCGTCCAGTTCCATCGGCGTGAACATGTTCTGCGCGTAGTAGCCTTCGTGGCCGCTGGTCTTCCACAGGTCCACGCGTGCGACGTGCGGCGTGTACACCAGCGAGTAGCCACGCTTGAGGTACTCATCGCGCATCCAGTCTTCCATCAGCTTGCGCATCATGCCGCCCTTGGGATGCCAGAAGATGAGCCCCGGCCCCGCCAACTCCTGGATGGAGAACAGGTCGAGCTGCTTGCCCAGCACGCGATGATCGCGTTTCT
Source organism: uncultured Acidobacteriaceae bacterium (assembly GCA_963728805.1). GTDB lineage: Bacteria > Acidobacteriota > Terriglobia > Terriglobales > Acidobacteriaceae > Bog-257. The sequence goes on along the minus strand of CAVSLE010000004.1, from coordinate 15,323 downwards.
TCGCTTCCTCGATTTTGTGCAGATACTCGTCGAGGTCTTTGCGGGAGAAGAACGACGTGCCGTAGATGCGCTGCAGTTGCGGATTTTTCTCGTCGCCCAGCCAATACGCGCCGGCGATACTGAGTACCTTAAACGCCTTGATGCGCCCGGTGGACGGAATGTGCGGGCCGCGGCAGAAGTCGGTGAACTTGCCGGTCTTGTAGATGGAGATCTTCTCGTCGGGCGCGGTGAACTGCTCGATGAAGTGGCACTTCATGAAGTCGCCTTCGGACTTGAAGCGCTCCAGTCCCTCGGCCCGCGGCAGAAACTCGCGCGCGTACGGTAGGTCCTGCTTCACCAGTTCCTGCATCTTCTTCTCGATGGCCTCCAAATCCTCGGGCGTGAACGGTTTCTCGCGATAGAAGTCGTAGAAAAAGCCGCTCTCGGTTGCCGGACCGTGACCGAGCTTGGTCTCGGGAAATAGTTCGAGCACCGCAGCGGCCATCAAGTGAGCGGACGAGTGGCGATAGACTTCCAGCGCTTCCGGATCGCGATCGGTGAGCAGGCGTAGTTCGACGTCGTGTTCCAGCGGGCGCGTGAGGTCGATGAGTTGCGCGTTGTTCTTCGCGGGCTCAGCTGCCCGCGCCGCGGCGGCTTCGCCGGCCGGATGCTGTCCGTTGCCAGTGCTGCCATCGCCGTTCGAAGCCAGAGGCCTGATCTGCGCGGCCAGCGCGGCGTCTGCCAGACGCGGACTGATGCCTTTGGCGATATCGAGTGCGGAGGTCCCGCGGGGCACGTCTTTGACGCTGCCGTCGGGTAATTTCACATGAATATTTTCGGCCATGATGATGACACCTGTATGCAGCTTTCACGCTGCGGGTTTGAAAGGGCTCGGCTTTAGCCGTGCCGTTCAGAGTGCTCAAAAATACACTGGGCTTTAGCCCCTGGGGGATCTCTGTTTCCAAAAGCCGTTATCGAAGAGATCGCACCATCGGAATTTTGAGTGTATCGGAGGCAAGAATCCAAGGGCAATCACGAGCCATCGCAGCCTCGGGGAGATGAGGCTTACAGGGATGTTCGTTGCCGGTGAGTGCGCACTTCCAGCACCAGCGCGCCCAGGAAGGCGGCTGAGCCGATGACGATGGCTGCGGGAATGGCCACGTGCTTGTAAGCGTTGCTCATATCGACCTGTGTACCTTTCATCATGCCATAAATCACGGTGCCCACGATACCGCAAAACAGCCCCGCGCCCATGCCCGCGGCGCTGAACAGCAGCGTGGTGAACAGCACCCGCACCGTCGAGGTGAAGACAATGGAGACGGTGCTGCGCTGCTTGCTGGACGCCATGGCCGGGCTGCGCATCACTACTAGAGATTCTAATCTCCTGCTTAGCAGTGCGTCCGGTCAGGGCACACAAGTATCTATTGACTTATTCCGCGTATCAGAGAGAATCATTTGTATCGGAGTACAAAGCATGGCAACGGTTCCGACTGAAAAACAGCCTTACACGCAAGTTCCGGATGGGAAAACCTTGATCAGCTTCGAGGAAGCGATGACCGTGCTGTCGCGCGACGAACGCTTCAAGGCCACCGTTTACGCCATGAACACGCTGCTGGTGGAAAAGGGCATTTACTCGCCTGAGGAATTCGAATTCCATTTCCGTCAGTGGGCGCAGAAGGTCAAGAAGTAAATTTCTTTTTCTTGTCCGGTTTCTGTTCCAAATCACCCCACTTGGGCATGTGACATTCTTTATGCGTGCAGCGCTCGTGCGCGCCAATTTCGCATTGTGAACATTCACATTCGCACCAGTGCTGGTACTGGTCTGGCTTGTCACGTTGATCTGCCATTCGGTCTCCACTAACTCTGCTTACAGTGTGACCATAGCAATCAAAACGCTATAAAACCAGTAGTAACAACCAAGGGGATGGTTCCCCTTGGGAGCGCTGCGAACCCATCTGCTCAGCGCTGAGTATCGCCAGGTTGATTCTCGGCCTCGAGTTCAGTGGTGAGCTGCGACTTGATCTCTCGTCGTGTTTTGTCGAGTTCCGCCTTAGCTCGCGCAATATGTTGCAAGAGCATGTTCATGCGCTTCGGACCCAGAACTACAAATCCAAGAGCACAAAAGAGCAGCATCTCCGTGCCGAAACCCGCCATTGATCCCTCCACTTTGAAGTCGTGGCCACATTCGGAGTGATGCCATCCGACTCCGGGCCTACTAAATCTTCGCTCTACGAAGCAGTATTGGCTTTGTGATTGGCCTCACTCTGACTCTCGCCTGCGGCAGTCGTATCCGACGGCTGTTCGTGGCCGTTGATGGCCGACTTGAAGCCGCGGATACCTTCCCCGATTCCTTTGCCCAACTCTGGAAGTTTCCTGGGCCCGAACACGAGCAGGGCAATTCCCAAAATCACGAGCAGATGCATGGGTTGAAAAATTCCTTCAAACATTGGTGCGCCTCGTTTCGAACCTCTCTGGAGGTTTGGTATTGGAAAAATTCAGGCGCTGTGCTGTGGTTGCAGGCACAGCGCCGTTAGTCATAGTGGAGAGGCAGGTTCGCAACTCCACGCTTTCAGCCCTCGCGCCGGGCGTTGTCCGCCTCTTCTGCCAGATCACCGAGAAACTGAAAGAAGCTGTGCGACTGGCCGATGAAAAGCCCGTCCGCCGTGAGAGCCTTGACAGCTCCCATGGCCGCTCCCGTGGTCGCGGTCGGGCGAATGATTGAAACTGCCGGGAAGCGCTTACTGAGAAACACGGTAGGTTCCGGCATGATCAGGTTTGTCTGAAAGTCCTCCCCGCCAAATGGAGGGGCGTTCAGATCCGGGAAGGTGACCTTCACGCCGGTGAACGGATCTACCACGTCCGTCAGCTGCGGTGCGTTACCGGCTTTGTCTTGCCAGGTCTGAAAGTGCGCGATCTCGGTCCCGCCAATGGCCAGCACGATCCGCAGGACTTCCGCGCTGGATACTCGTTGCGCCAGCATGGGGTACAAGCTGGTCCCGCCTTGCTCGATGAAGGCAAAGTGGAAGCCCGCGGTGTTTACGATCGCCTGAAAGAAGTCGGAAAAATTGGCGTCGTTGTCGGTCCTGGGAATTGCCGGATGCTGCCCAACCGCGAGTGTTGGAATCGCCTGCGGGAACGTGTCTCCGAAGTCGGGGTTGTCGGTACGGCTGCGGTAGCGCGTCCACCAGCTGGTGTCCACGGTAAGTTGCATCAGGTTGGTAAGCCGTCCGAATTGGTTGGCGCCCGTGGCTTTGCTGCTGGGTAGGGTGCGGAACTGGTCCAGACTGACCGGATTTGCTCCCTTTGACTCCAGGTATTTGTTGATGAAAACCTCGTGGGTCAATTCATCTTCAGTGTTGTCATGAATGTACTGCGACATGTCACCGTCGAGCGGAATCAGGTCAGTCATGTACAGCGGGTTTCCTCCCGTGGGTTGCGCGGGATAGCCAGGAATCAACTGGCTGGCCAGCTTGGAAACTTCGTCGTCCTGCACGCCCCCAAGTTCCTGGTACTGTAGCCACAGGTCGGACTCGATGATTTCGGCTGCTGCCAGAAATCGCAGGATCGCGGCATCGCCTTTGGTTAGGCCAACGCTCTTCTCCTGACCAGAGAGGACAGCCGGAAGCACTGCTCCAGCAGAAAGTGCCACGCCCGCCACGCCCATGCCCTTGAGGAATGAACGCCGCTGGACGGCGCGATTGGATTCAGGGCCAACGTCTTCTCCCGACGCTCCGGGAGACATCAAGGTTGCGAAAAGATCTTCCTTTGCCATACTCCACACTCCCAACAAAAATTGATCTCGGTGAGCCACTCAAGATGGGTTGCTTCCACCGACGCAACTCAGGCTACGGCTGCTGGTTTCCGCAGGTGTCATTGAAAGGTCAGGGAAATGCAAAAGGATTGTCTATTTTGGCGTGCCCCAACTGCAGCGAGGGTTCGCAGATTTTTCTTGCACACAGCCACTGCCACTTGGCTATCTATGCTCTTGTGTTTCAGGAGATTAGGAGCTTCAAGGTGTGACCGATGAAATGCGGACATGGGCGGCCATTTGTGTCCGCGCTGTCAACAGCGTCGCGGTGCTGTCAGCAAGCTTGGAATGCTTTTCCAAGCGCCCCTGTAGTTTCGCGCAAGGCATCGGCAGATGGTGGTTGCGTTACAATCAACTCTTCATGTCTTCGACCTCTCAGGCTGTCACCCGAACGCCCGCCGAAGTGGTTCGCATGGCGCCGGTATCGCAGGCGGCCAACGGCATCTGCTACTCGGTCATGGGAGAGGTCACCACCGCGGTTGCCGACGTGGAGCGCATGATCAATGCCGTCCCCCGCACCATTGCCGCAGCTCTCAACCGCAAGGCCTACTACTTTGTGCCGCTCACGCTGAACATGGGCGACGGCACCATGATCGCCGACCGCTACGATGTACAGCTTTCCGACAGCGCCGTCTGCCACCGCAACCAGACGCTGGGCGATTCGCAGTGCGTATTCATTTCGACCCGCCTGATGGAAGACAGCTTCGCCATCGCCTTTGAGTTCTTCATCAATGTGGGACACAACTTTGTGGAGCACGTCGGAGTTTCGCAGGAGTTTGCCGACCTGCTATGGAAGCAGGTGGACGAGAAGGCCCGCGGTGAGACTTCGCTTGACGCTTACGAGTTGCGCAAAGTCGCCACCACCGCCGGACCTGAGGCCGAGAAGGCGAAGCACGAGTACCTGCTGGCCGCCTTTGCCGACGCCATTGCCGTGTACACGCTGTCGCTGTATCTCGATGTGGACTACCAGGACCTGCGCGAACGTGACTATCCTCTGCTGGCTGCCAACGCGCTGGCCGAACGCCTGCGCAAGATCAACGAACTGTTCCCCGCGAATCCCGGATTCGAGTTTGCCGTGTATCACCGGAGAAGGCAGCAGTAACTGTTCGCTCTTCGCTAGAGACTTGTCCGTGTCCTCCCTGGTGAATGGTTCCGCCCACCAGCACCATCGCCCGAACGTCTCTCCGCATCCTATACAATCGAGCTTCCCACCATGAACCGGATGATCCTTGCCAACCTGGTACACCGCCCGTTCCGCACCATCATCAGCGTGGTCGCGGTGGCCGTCGAGGTCACGCTCATTCTCCTCATCGTTGGCATCATGCTGGGAATGCTGAACGACAGCAAGAATCGTCAGGCCGGCATTGGCGCCGACATCATGGTCCAGCCGCCAGGATCCTCGCTGCTGATGGGCGTGAGCGGCGCACCTGTCTCCGTAAAAGTTGCAGACAAAATCCGTGGGTTACCGCATGTGGTTGCCGTGGCGCCGGTCGTGACCCAACTCACCACCTCGGGCACTGTGGAGGTCCTCGACGGCATTGATCTGCAATCGTTCGATGCGGTGAGCGGAGGCTTCCATTTTCTTTCGGGCGGCCCGTTTGAAGGGCCGTACGACATGATCATTGACGATCTCGAGGCTGGGTCGAAACACCGCAAGGTGGGCGACATGGTTGAGATGCTCAATCATCAGTTCCGTATCTGCGGCATCGTTGAGCATGGAAAGGGCGCGCGCAAGTTCGTCCCTATCGCGACTCTGCAGGACCTGATCGGCGCGATAGGCAAGGCCTCCATCTTCTACGTCAAGCTCGACGATCCCAATAATGCCGACGAAGTTGTCCGCGCGATCAAGAGCATCTCCGGCATGCAACAGTACGGCGTGCACTCGCTGAAGGAATATCTCAGCCTCATGACGTCGGCCAGCATCCCCGGCCTCACCACGGTGATTAATGTCGTGATTGGCATCGCCATGATCATTGGCTTCATCGTCATCTTCCAGGCCATGTACGCCGCGGTGATGGAACGCACCCGCGAGATCGGCATCCTGAAATCGCTGGGCGCGGGCAAACTCTACATCGTGAATGTGGTGCTGCGGGAAACGCTGTTGATCGCCATCGGCGGAGTCATCCTCGGCATCGCTATCAGCTACGGAGCCAGGGTGGGCCTGCGCGCAAAGTTCCAGACACTGCCGGTGCTCATCACCAACGCCTGGATCGTCAAGGCTGCAATCATTGCGCTGGTTGGCTCGCTGCTGGGAGCCTTCTATCCCGCGATGAAGGCCGCACAGAAAGATCCCATCGACGCGCTGGCCTACGAATAGGCTATTCAACCGCGTTGCTGGACAGCAATGCTCGCAGCAAAGGGTGGGTAGTAGCCGCAAACGGATTGCTCACGGTGACACCCTTCCAGGTGAATCCTTCCTGTAAGTCCTCGGACAAGAGGAGACGGCAACCGGCTTCGGCGGCTGCAGAAAGAATCACCGCGTCCCAGATACTGAGGTGGTGATCGGTCGCCAAATCGATGGCGGCCAGCATAACGGAAACAGAGGTCTCGATCGTGGCAAAGGCGTCCTGCCAATCGAGAATTGCCAAACGCGCCTTTGCCGACGGTCGTCCCGCTTTCCCCACCAGCACGCGAAACACTTCGCCCAGTACCTGAACCGGCAGGATGACCGCATTTTGAGGTAGTTGTCGCAATAGTTCGACTGCAAGCTTCTTCCTGGTGGCACCATTGACTCCTTCTGCGTAGGCCAGGATGTTGCTGTCTAGCGCCACTCTCATTCTGCATCCTCGTACAATTCATCGCGGCTCCAGGAACCAATCTCCTGCACCCGCTGCGAACGGAGTCGGGTAAGCAAGGCAGTGCGCGCGCCCGCGGATACGGTATCTGCTTCACCTGTAGGGACTATTCTGGCCACGGGTTTGCCGTGGCTAGTCACAACGTAGCTGCGGCCCCGGCGTGCGCCCCGCAGAAGTTGGGAAAGACTGCGATTTGCGTCTGCGGCGGATACGGGTTTGTCCATCGCGCCACCTCAATGTAGTTATTTTACCTACTGCGCTGGAAGACGGGAAGTGCCGTAAAGTCGACAAGGCCTTACCGCCACAAAAAAGTGTTGCCCTCGCCTTTTAATGGTCGTGGCGGGGACAACACTAATGGGGCGGCGGGAGCCGCACTTACTTCGAATTGCTAGCCTGGGCGTTGGTGTCGGCTACCGGTGCGCTTACAGCAACCGCATTGTCGGCGCTGAAGGCACTCTTCGCGACCTTAGCTGAATGTTTTGCGGTCTTTTGCGGCGAGACATCCGCGGGCAGACACTGATACTCGGGATAGGAAGTGCAACGCTGCGCCTGGTCCATGGCCTGGTCATAGGCCTGAAGTTGACAAGCCCGCAGCGCGTCTAAACTCGACCAGCAGGCGTCGTCATGTGGGTTCGGCAAAGCACTCTGTGCTGACAAGCTCGCAACAGAAAGCAAAAGCAGAAGTCCAACCGGGATGAGTTTCTGTACTTTCATAATCAATCCTCCACTAGCACATGAGATTGCCGGCCCGTCACCACGCACGGACAACTTGTCCTCGTTTTCAGCCAATTTTCATGTAGCGAAGTGGCTGTGCCCGGCATCTCTTTCTGCATGGCCTTAATAACTGAGAAGAGCGGGAAATATTCCAAACCAAAGGAATGGCCGACTCGCCGCATAGCATTCCTGGTGTTATCCAATACCCACTTGACGAATCTAGCGGGCCCGCTTGATGTGTTTACCCGTGCCTCGGCGCTGCTGACGCGCAACGGGAAGCGGCGCTCACCCGCCTATGCGGTTGAATTGCTCACCGCTGATGAAACGCCGCTAATGACAGGGTCGGGACTCGGATTGATCGGCGGCCATCGCTGGACGGAGGCACACGATCCCATCGACACCTTGCTTGTCCTGGCGAATCCAAACACCGCTCAATCGCGAATCGACTCGGAATTGCTGGCATGGATGCGCACTCGCGCAGAACAGGTGCGACGCGTTGGTTCGGTCTGCGCTGGAGCTTTTGTGCTGGCCGCGGCCGGGTTGCTCGACGGGCGGCAGGCCACCACGCATTGGGAATTGGCTGATGTATTGGCCGAGCGCTATCCGCGCATTTCCGTCGATGGTGACCGCATCTTCACCCAGGATGGAAAGGTCTGGACCAGCGCCGGCGTTTCCGCTGGCATTGATCTCGCTCTGGCAATGGTCGAGGCAGATCACGGCCACGCGCTCGCTCTGGAGATCGCGCGCCGCATGGTGCTGTTCATGCGCCGTGGCGGAGGCCAGAGTCAGTTCAGTTCGCAACTCGCAGCCCAGGCCGCTGACCACCAGCCTATCCGCGAACTCGTGGCATGGATCTCAGAACATCTCGGCGCTGATCTGTCTGTCCCGGCGCTGGCGCGCCGCGCCGGCATGAGCGACCGCAATTTCAGCCGGGTCTTTACCCAGCAGGTGGGCACGACACCCGCGCGCTTTGTGGCGCGACTGCGGACGGAAGCCGCGAAGGCAAAGCTTGCCGCGACACCTGAGAAGCTGGAAGCGATCGCACAAAGTGCGGGATTCGGCGATAGCGAAACCCTGAGGCGTCACCTGCGGGAAGATTTGAGAGTGTCGCTTGCGTCACCGCGGAGCCGGGCCAGCCTCAGATCCGCATCGGCATGACCACGTAGCGGTACTTGAAGCCGTCGTCGTTGGCGTCGTCAGGACGCATCTGCCCGGCCGACTGGGCGTCTTTGAACTCCAGGCGGACCTCGCCGCCATTCGATGCCTTCAGGAAGTCGAGCAGGTACTCGGAGTTGAAGCCGATGGTCATGGGATCGGCAGTGTACGCGGTCTCGATGGAGTCTTCAGACTCGCCCGCATCGGTGGATGAGGAGGAAACCTTGAGCTCATTCTTGTCGAGCTTCATACGGATGGCGCGAGAGCGCTCGTCGGCGAACTGCGCCACGCGCTGGATGGCGGTGTTGAGATCGGCACCGTGGACCGTGACCGATTTGGTGGTTTCACGCGGCAGCACAGCTTCGTAATTAGGAAATTGTCCGGTCAACTGGCGCGACGTCAGCAGCCGTTCGCCAATGCGGAAGAAAAGCGTCGAGTCGTCCTTGGCAAACTCGATGTCGGCCACGTCACTGTTTTGCAGCAGCGAGTAAATCTCGCCCATTGCTTTCTTGGGGATGAGCGTCTTGTTCTCTCCAGTTACATCAAAGTGCTCGCCTTGCTTTTCGATATGCGCGAGGCGATGGCCGTCGGTGGCCACCATGGTAATGGATTCCGCCTTCAGCACCATGAGCCCGCCGTTTAAGGTGTAACGCGATTCCTCGCTGGAGATGGCGAAGATGGTGCGGCCGATCATGCTACGCAGGGTCTGGGCAGGAATCTTCACGCTGCCGGCGGCAGGAAAGGTTGGCAGACCAGGAAAGTTTGCGCGCGCCATGCCAACCATCTTGGTATTCGAGCGCCCCGAGCGAATGTTGACCCAATGGTTCTCCAGTAGTTTGATGGAGATGTCGCCGTCGGGCAGTAGTTTGACGTAGTCGTAAAGTCTGCGGGCAGGAATGGTGCAGGCTCCCTCGCGCTTTACTTTGGCCGGACACGAGGTACGCAAGCTGAGATCGAGATCGGTAGCCGTGATGTTTAACCGGTCATTCGCAGCCTCGAATAGAAAATTTGAAAGAATGGGGATGGTGGTCTTGCGTTCAACCACTCCCTGTGTGGCAGTCAGTTCCTTAAGTAGTTCGAACTTGCTGACACTGATTTCCATCGCTGTACCTTGGATACTCCGGTTTCGGCAGCCATAGTTTTCCACCTCGGCAGGCACGGGCCTGGCCTTGTATTACTGCTACTCCTTATACCAAATAGAAAACATATAAAACCAGTAGTAACAGTAGGTAGCCCGGAAAAGTGGAAATTTTAGGAGAAATCGCATCGGACAGGGTCCGCGGACCCTTGCCGCTGTACAAATCACCCGGTCTGGGTTGGAGGCTTGTGACGAACGGGAAGCAACTTAAAGTTCCATCCCTGCGTTTCACCGAATTCACAGTCTGTCCACAGGCAATGGAGGAGAAAAACTATCGCCAAGAGTGAAAAACCGCGCCGAATGCGCGGTTCAGGCACCTAAAGTCTCCATCAGTTTATTGAGCACCCTGTTTAAATCCTTATCGGTTTTGCGTAGCTGTTCGATCTTGTCGACCGAATGAAGGACCGTGGTGTGGTGCTTGCCGCCAAATTGACGCCCGATTTCAGGCAGCGAGGCGTCCGTCAGGTGCTTAGCCATGTACATGGCGATCTGCCGGGGAAACACGATGACCCGCGAGTTATTCTTCGCCTTTATTTCCGCCACCCGCAGGCCGAACTGCTCCGACACCGCTTTCTGGATCGATTCGATGGAGATCTTACGGATCTGCGAGTCAATCAGGTTCTTCAGGACTTCCTGCGCCGTCTGCAGGTTAATCTCCCTGCCGGTCAGCGACGAATACGCCAGAACGCGAATTAACGCGCCTTCCAACTCCCGCACATTGCTGCGAATGTTTGAGGCGATAAACAAGGCCACTTCCGTGGGCAGCATCACCCGATCGGTCTCGGCTTTCTTCTGCAGAATGGCCACTTTGGTTTCCAGGTCAGGCGGCTGGATGTCTGCAATCAGCCCCCATTCGAAGCGACTACGCAGACGGTCTTCAATCTCCGCCAATTCTTTGGGCGGCCGATCGCTGGCGATCACGATCTGGCGCATGCCTTCGTGCAAGGCGTTGAAGGTGTGGAAGAACTCCTCCTGGGTGCGCTCTTTGTTCACCAGGAACTGGATGTCATCCACCAGCAAGACATCCATATTGCGATATTTGTCGCGGAAGCCGGTCATCTTGCTGTAGCGCAGGGCGTTGATCATGTCGTTGGTGAAACGCTCGCTGGATACATAGCAGATTGACTTTTCCGGCTGGCGCTTCTTGATCTCGTGACCGATGGCCTGCATCAGGTGGGTCTTGCCCATGCCGACGCCACCATAGAGGAAGAGCGGGTTGTAGGCTTTAGAGGGATGTTCGCCGACAGCGCGCGCCGCAGCATGAGCGAACTGATTGCCGGCGCCGGTGACGAAATCGTCGAAGGTGTACTTGGGATTAAGTTGAGCGGCGCCGTCCCAATCGAAGCGTTGTTGCTGGGCAGGATAGCCACGGGTCTCTCCGTAGGGGCGGGAGGTTCGCTGTGTACGGCATCCGCGTGGACTGCCTTGCCCTTGGCTTGCGGCTCTTCTTCGGTGACGAACTCGACGTCGTGAAATTCCAGGCCGAGGTTTTCCATGGCCTCGCTGATTAAGTCGCCGTAGCGTTCACCGATGTGGCAGAACTCGGGATTGGGGACGCGCACGAACAACACCGCGCCTTGCGCATGGTCGTAGCGTGTAGGTTTGAGCCAGGTCTCGTAGGAAGTTCGATTGACCTTTTTTTCCAGCGCGTCGAGAACTCGCACCCACGGATTGGCAGATGCGGCACCAAAGGAAGACATAAAGAGTAGTCCAGAGGCAGTCGCTGCCTCTTTGGCAAAATCGATGTTAGAGGGAAACGAACCGAGCACACAGCCACAAACCGGCGAACACTTTAACTGAGAATCTTCAAGTTGCAAACCCAACGATTGCGGTGATCAGCAGCATTGCACCGCGTTCGTGCAGTCAGTTTTTTTTGTGGCTGTAAGGGATACTAGCACGAAAAAAATTGAGCGCCAGACAAATCTTGCGCTTGAAATTTCATTTTTTCGCGAGTGATTGATTTGGGGAAAGTTACCGAAAATTTTTTTTCGAGTGCCGCGCTGCTGGTGCAGGTGCAATAATACCGGAGCCGCTGCGATTGCAAACTACACCAAGAGGCAATCCACCGCAGCACTTTAGGGTGATTTGTTGGGTGGGGATTTTCGAGACGCAGCTCATTGGTGAGTGGCGCTGATTCTGGCGCAATACGGCGCGTAGAGTACGACGCGGACAAGGAGCTTAAGGCACTTGCGGAGTGCAGTTTTCCCCACGCCGATTGGACGGCAAAGATGCTCGCCAGCGCCAGCGCCCAGATGCCCTGAGCTTTGCCAACCGGGCAGGCGGGTTTGCCACTGAGGTACACTGGCCGTTATACTTTGAGTTTGCTCTGTTCAATTTTTAGCCAGTGAGGAGCGCAGTTTTCGAATGCCCAAGCGCACATTCCAACCCAACCGTCGTCACCGCTCAAAGACGCACGGATTTCGTTCTCGCATGAAGACCAAGAGCGGCCGGGCGGTGCTGTCGCGCCGTCGGGCCAAGGGACGCAAGCGCGTCTCCGTAAGCCCTGGCTTCCGCGATTAATCCGAGGACCCGAAATCTGCGTTATCGCGACCTTTCCAGATGAAGTAACGGGAGTCGTCGCGACTCGGCCGCAGCAAAGACAGTAACCCGGCGGGTCAGCGCCGAGCGCTTAATGTGACCTCCGCCGCCAGCAGCAAGTTTCCCAAATCGAGGCGTCTGCTGAAGCACGCGGATTTTCAGCGGGTGTACCAGAGCGGCCGCCGGCAGTTCACGGGAAACATGACGGTATTTTTTCTGCGGCGCAGCGGCGGCCCGGAAGCGATGGGCGGGCAATGACGCCCCGTGTAGGATTCACCGTGGGCAAGGTGCTGGGAGGATCAGTGGAGCGTAACCGCATCAAGCGCCGGATGCGCGAAGCGGTGCGGCTCTCGGCGCAGGCCTGCGAAGGGCCGATCGACGTTGTATTTAATCCGCGGAAAAGCGTCAGTAACCTTGCCCTTCGCGGAATTGGTAAACGAAGTGACGCGCGCCCTGCGGCTGGCCGCACAACGCGCCCGGACCGGGGAACAAAAATGAAGCAGGCAATGCAATTCGTGTTGCGGTGCTACCAGCGAGTCATCTCGCCGATGCTGCCGCATTCCTGCCGCTTTGTTCCTACCTGCTCGCAATATGCGATTGAGGCCGTGGAGTGCCACGGCGCGGTTCGCGGAAGCCTGCTGGCCGCCGCGCGGCTGCTGCGCTGCCATCCCTTCGCGCGGGCGGGATTCGATCCTGTGCCGCCGGCGATGCGCGAAATCAGGGCACGGATTCCCAGACGGTTTGCCGGGAAATTCTCGCTCCTGTGAACGGAACTTAAACTTGGCCGAGTATAAAAACCCACAGCAAGAGCCCGGCGGCGATCGCCGCATGTTGATGGTGTTCGCCGTCACCTTTGCGCTGATCATCATCAGCCAGATTTTTCTCTTCAAAGACAAGTCCAAGCAGCCAGCCAAAGACCGGCTCCCGTCGAAACCGCACAGACCAGCCCACCGGCCGCCAACGCAGTCCGCAGCCGCGGCTGCACCAGCGGAATCCGTCTCTAAGGGCAGACTCCAGCCAGCGCCAATCCGGCAAATCGCCGCAGTTACCAAGGCTGCCAGCAGCGAAGTCGAGACGGTCGTCGAGAACGACCTGGTTCGCATCGTTTTTACCAACCGCGGCGCGCAAGCGAAGTCGTGGGTGCTGAAGAAGTACAAGGACGAAGACGGACATCCGCTCGACCTGGTTAACCCGCTGGGCGTGAAGTTCGGGCTTCCGCTCAGCCTGTACACCTATGACGAGAATCTGCGGAACCAGATCAATTCGGCGCTCTACGTGGCCAGCGCCAGCGGCCACATCACTGCTCCCGGCGAGCTGACTTACGAATACGCGCAGGGCGACGTAACTGTCCGCAAGACCTTCCAGTTCGCCGATACGCTATGTCATTTCGATCGAAACCGAAGTCACGCAGAACGGCAAGCCGGTGCAGGCGTATCCCATGTGGCCGGCCGCCTTCGGCGATCAGAGCACCGGCCCTTCCTACGCTTCGGCCAAGATCGAGTACATGGCCAACGACAAGGTGGAGCGGCTTGCTCCCAAGAAGGTGAGCAACGGCAACACCTTGCGCGGACCCTTTAACTGGGCCGGCGCGCAGGACCAGTATTTCGCAGCCATTTTTCTGCCCGACAATCCCGACACCGCGGCCATGGTCACGCTGCACAACTCCATCAGCGTACCCAAAGATCCGAAGAACCCTGACCCCAACAACGTGAACCGCTACGACGTGCTGGGCGCTGCGGTGGGCGATCCCATCGGCCTCACGCGCGAGCGGTTGTTTGTGGGTCCCAAAGCGCTTCCAGTTTTGGAGTCGATACGTTCCAACACCGCGCCGGGGCAAATGAACGGTCCCGATCTGCGCAACGTGGTGGACTTCGGCTTCTTCAGCCTGATCGCCCGGCCGCTCTTCCTGTGGCTGCTGTGGACCCACGAGCACATGGCCCGCAATTGGGGCGTGTGCATCATCATTCTGACTGTCATCATCAACCTGGTGCTGCTGCCGCTGCGCATCACCAGCATGAAGTCGGCGCTGAAGATGCAAAAGCTCCAGCCCCAGATGAAGGCCATCCAGGAGAAATACAAGAAGTATCCGATGCGCGATCCGCGGCGTTAGGAGATGAACGTCGAGATCGGCGAGCTGTACAAACGCGAAGGCGCCAATCCGGCCGGCGGCTGCATGCCCCTGATCATCCAGATGCCGTTCCTGTTCGCCTTCTATTCCATGCTGGGAGTCGGGATCGAGCTGCGCCAGGCGCCATTCCTCTGGCTGCACGATCTGTCGTCGCCCGACAAGCTGTTCATTCTGCCGGTCCTGATCGTGATCACCACCTATCTGGTGCAGAAGATGACGCCCAACGCCGGCATGGATCCGAAACAACAGCAGATGATGACGCTGATGATGCCGCTGATGATCGGTTTCTTCAGCTATTCCCTGGCGGCGGGCCTGAGTGTCTACTGGACGGTGGGAAACTTCATCGCGATCGCGCCAGCAGTACATCATGAACCGCACCGGCCTGGGCCGGGAGATGCGCGCCGAGATGGAAAAGCGCGCCCGCAAGAAGGCGGGTAAGTAAGCTAGTTGGTTTTGAAAGCGCGCACTTGCAGGACCGTGAGAAGAGATTTCGAGCACTTCAGCGCGTACGCTTCCAGGTGCAGGAAAGGCCACCATGCCCATTCTCGACAAAATCGCGGCCGCCAAGAAAATCAGCGAACTGCTGAACGCCATCTTCGCCAACGGCGACTTCCATCTGCGCTACAAGATCACCGTCGATCCCCAGGTCGGCAGCGATCGCGAATGGGAGCGCCCCGAAATCCTGGTGGAGATTTCCGGCGCCGACAGCCCGCTGGTGCTGGAGAATGGTGCCGAGTTGCTGCGCGCCTTCGAGCATGTCGCGCTGGAGATGCTTCGCCTGGCTCCCGACGAACACGAGAAGGTCAACTTCGACTGCCAGAATTTTCGCTCCGCACGCCTGCAGGAGCTTCGACTGGCTGCCGACGTAGCGGCGGAGCGGGTCCGCAAGACCGGCGTGCCCTACGCCTTTGCGCCCATGTCGTCGCGGGAGCGCCGCATCGTGCATCTGGCGCTGCGCGATTTCGATGACCTGCGCACCGACAGCGATGGCGAAGCCCTCTACCGCCATGTCGTGGTCTATCCCAAGGACTACAAGGGCAAACCGCCCGCTCCGCCTGTGTCTCGGCG
>CAVSLE010000003.1:0-247891 GCA_963728805.1 uncultured Acidobacteriaceae bacterium | reverse complement strand
AGTCTTAGTGCTGTATCTGAAGCGCCCACGGCGGAACAGTCGGCAGTCGCATGATCCTTGGCCGGGCGCTTCGGATACAGCGACTTGAAGGAAGCCGTCCCGGGGGAAGGCTATGTACTTTGAATGGGGCGGAGCGGGTGCGGAGGTTTAAGCAGCCCGCTGTGATGGGTATGATCTGCCGCTTTGAGGTCGTGTTGGAGCGGCGAAGGGTCGCACAGAAGGGTTCGGCATAGGCTGAAAAAATAGGTGACAGAGCACTCCGGGCCCGATGAGACAAGAGATCTCCGTGCGTGCCGGGGCACGAGCAGATGCCGAGGATGCGGATAGAGGTTCATGCTGCGCACTGGTCGGGTTGAGGTGGAGAGCGAAGCAGAAGTTGAGCCGCGGTGAGCCGTTCAACGACGTGCATGGTACCACCGCAGACGGGACAGTTCCATAGCGACTGAGGCTGGTGGGTGGGCGGCGATGCCGGTGAAGCAGTTCTGTTCTCTGAGCCGTGGAGCAGTTGGAAGCAGAGCGGCAGGAGGATGGCGCGTTGCCGGTTGGCCAGAAAGCCGAAGTTACGGATGCGCATAAAACCGCGTGGCAGCAAGTGAAGCAGGAATCGGCGCAGGAACTCCTCGACATCCAAAGTCATGAGCCTCTTCTTGTTGCCATGGGCGGAGTCTCGCCATTGGAAGGTGACGTTGCCCTCGGAGAGAGCGACTAGCCTGCCGTTGGAGATGGCGACGCGATGGGTGTAGGCGCCCAGATAGCGCAGCACATGTTCCGGCCCTCCGAAGGGCCGCTTGGAGTAGACGACCCAGTCATGGCGGAACAGTACCCGTAGCCATGCTGCAAAGGCACGCGGCTCGGCCAGGGGCAGGAGGTTGCCGTGGAACTGGAGCAGGCCTCGATGGGAGGCGCTGCGAAGTCCGGCGACGAACTTGCCGCGGAAGACACGGCTGAGCACGCCGATGGGCAGAAAGAAGGAGCGCCGGGTGGAGATCCATCTGGTGTGATCCGGCGCCAGACCACCGGCGGCCAGTACGCAGTGGACATGGGGATGAAACTGCAAGCGCTGGTTCCAGCTGTGGAGCACGCTGAAGAAGCCAATCTCAGCCCCAAGATGCCGGGGATCGCGAGCGATCTCAAGCAAGGTCTCGGCGCTGGCACGAAAGAGCAGGTTGTAAATCAGCCGCTTGTTCTGCAAGGCGAGCGGAGCTAGTTCTCGCGGCAAGGTGAAGACGGCGTGTACATAGCGAGTGGGCAGTAGTTCCTGTTCCCGCGCCTTAAGCCAGCGCAGGCGGGCGTTGCCCTGGCAGCGGGGGCAGTGGCGGTTTCTGCACGAGTTGTACGAGATGGCAGTATGTCCGCAGTCCGAGCACTGATCGCGATGTCCGCCCAGCGCGGCAGTACGGCAGCGGGTGATGGCCAGCAACACTTTTTGGTGTTGCCAGTTGATCCACTTGCGACTGTGTTTAAGAAATGCTTGTCCAGCCCAGCGAACGATGTCGGCCACCTCCAGCGGCAGCCGGCTCATGAACTGTGCTTGTGTCCTCCCTGTGCAGAGAAGGTGAGTGCATCGAGCGGGCTGGCGGTTGCGTTGAGATGCCGTTGGGAAAGATGCAGATAGATGGTAGTTACTTCGAGGTCGCGATGACCGAGCAGTATCTGGATAGTGCGCAGGTCGGCTCCGGCTTCCAGCAGGTGTGTGGCGAAGCAGTGGCGTAGCGTGTGCGGATGGATGTTCTTGTGCGCCAAGCCGGCGCGTTCAGCGGCGTTTTGACAGGCAGTCCAGAGGACCTTGGTGGTGACGGGATAACTTGCGGTATGCCATCGGTTGCCGGGAAACAGCCACTCTGTCGGCTTGCGTTTGAGCCCGCGCCAGTAAGTGCGCAGCGCTTCGAGAAGCTTCGGACTCAGCATAACGTCTCGGTCCAAGCCTCCCTTGCCTCCCCGGATATGAACAACCATGCGCTGACTGTCAATATCGCCGATCTTCAGATGCGCTGCTTCTGCGCGACGTGCCCCGGTGGCATACAGCGTCATTAGCAGGATGCGGTGGAAGGGGCTTTCTGCGGCGTCAATCAGACGCGCAACCTCCTCCTGGCTGAGCACCTGCGGAAGGTGACGAACCTTCTTCGGATATGGCGTCTCGGCGATGCTCCAGCCGCGCTTCAACACGTGAATATAGAAGAAGCGCAACGAAGCCAACCGCAGGATCACTGTGTTGGGGCTGAACTTCAGATGGGTGAAGAGCATCGCCTGATACTTGCGAATGTCCTCAGGGCCAAGCTGGTCGGGTGGACGATGAAAATATCGGCTGAAGTGCTCAACCCCATGAAGGTATGAGCGAATCGTTGTCTCGGCGAAGTTACGACGAAGCAACTCCTCAAGCATGAGCTGACGTAGTTGGGTCACAGAGAGTTCCTCCTTCTCTGCGCACCAAGCTACCCCGCAGCCTCAAATGTCGGTGCGGGAACACGCGAACGCGTCCGCCGCACAGCGGCTTCGTTCAAGTCGGCCAGTGTTTAGGAATGCGTCCGCTCCTGCCGTCTGCCCACCTGAGGCTTAAGCGCGAGCTTCCACGATGTCCTTGCGGCCCGACGCCTCCGCTCCAATATGGGTTGCGACACAGTCTCTACCAGGCTTGTGAAAAACTCGCAACGGCAGATCCCTCACCGACAAACAGGCTGATAAGAAACTTGTCGCGATGGAAGAAACCGCGGATTCCTCGGGGCTGAACTTTACCCCAACAAGCGCAAAAACGGCGCTTGTCGGGGACCCCTGTTTGCCCCTCGGAATGACAAGAATAAAAGGGTTCACGATGGCGCAGCTAAAGCTACGCCCCTTCAAAGACCATTCTTGGAGCACGCTCTAGTCACACTGCTCTGTGTCTAACTCGCTTGGGTCTGGCGGTACCTGCAGCGTACACTGTGGCGAGGACTGTTGTGCCTGCGAGTGCGCGGGCCCCGCCGAGCGATCCCGCCATGGTGGCTCTGTGGGTGGGTGATTCCCAGAACATCCTCGAGAGCAGGACTGCGTGCTGCGACCACAGCGCTGTCTGTTTCGCTTGCGGCCCTTTCCGATTTTCCAGACTTGCCCGCCTCTGCGTCGCCAATATTTCTCCTCTAAGTCCTTATTCCGGAATACTTTGCGTGTAAGCCAAAGGGGCTCAATACTTTGCGGGGAATTGCTTGCGCCAGACATTTGTTTTCAATACTTTGCGGGAAAGAGGGGGGAGGGGGGTATCGGGCGTGAGGCCGAACCGCCCCAGGGGCTGAGAAGCGCGCCCTCTGCGGGGCTTCTACGGCCCGACGCCCCCGCTGTGACAATCGGAGCAGTTCACCCCGGTCAGGTCGCCGAGGTCAATCGGGTGCTTGAAGGGCTGGGCCGGCACCGAGGCGATCTGCGTGCCGCTTTCCTGCTGGTCCATCACCGTGTGGCACGAGTTGCAGTCTTTGCTGATGACCTTGCCATCCTTGCTCACATGGTTGCCGTCGTGGCAGCGGAAGCAGCCCTGATAGTACAAGTGCCCGATGTTGTTGGGATGGGTCTTCCAGTTCACCTTCATGGTGGGGAAGAATGTGGTGTCGTAGATTCGCTGCAGCTCGACGACCGCGCCCTTGATGCTGTCCGCCTTGGCCGACGCGATTTGCGGATACTTGTCCTGATAGAACTTCGGAATGTTAGTGGCAATCGCCTTCTGCGCTTCGTCAGAGGTTTTGTAGTCGGCGGTCAACACCGTGACGCCCTGCTGCTTGATAAACGGCAGCGTCGCGTCGATGGCGCGCCCGGTCATCGCCTGGTCCACGGATGCATCGGGTGGCACGTAGATGTGCGAGGGGCGGTTGTGGCAATCAATGCAGTCCATACGGCGTTTATCCGCCTTGTCAATCTGCGCCTGGGTAGGAGCGCCGTCCTTCACCGTATATTCGGTCACCTTGCCGGCCTTGTCTTCCATGCGCACCCAGGGAATCACCTGGCGCTGTTCGTCGGTGGCAAAGTAGGTGATCTTGTTGGCGATGTTCATGTGCCAGTGGATACCTTCGCCGGCCTGTCCAAGCCTGGGATCACCGCCGCCGACTTTCATCAGCATGCGGACGACGCGCGGCGTGTTCTGCTCATCGTCGCCATAATGAGTGAAAGTTTTGAGCTGCGCGCCCCAGAACTTCCTCGGCCAGTGACATTGCTCGCAGGTTTGCTGCGCGGGGCGAAGATTCTGCACCGGGGTGGGAATGGGACGAGGATAGGTCCCCAAAGCGGTGTAGTAAACCTGGCGCATGCCCGACAGTTTGGACTTCACGTACCAACTGGCCCCCGATCCGACGTGACATTCGACACAAGCCACACGCGCGTGCGGCGAGGCTTGATATGCCGTGAATTCAGGGTGCATGACGGTGTGACACAGTTGGCCGCAAAAATCCACGGAGTCGGTGAACTCATAGGCCTTGTAGCTGCCGACCGAACTCACAAGTGTAAAGATCACCACGAAGCTGAGCAGAAAGGCAAACGTACTGCGTTGCGCCGGACTGTTCAGATCGAGCCTGGGGAAATGGGGCGGCGCACCTACCGCATGCAGCCGTCGTCGCCGCTCGACTACCATTCCGATCGGGATCAGGATGAGGCCAAGGACCAGAAAAGCCGGCCCCACCATGTAGGCGAGGATGCCTATGTAGGGAGATGGCTGGCTAGCCAGGAGATCGATCAGAACCAGAAAAACGATGTTGGCAAGGGCGACGCCAGCCAACGCCAGACCGATCAGGCTGATGGGATTCTTAATGAGATTCCGTGAAACCGGCGGATGATCGCGTAGAGGATCCACCCTCTGCGTGTCGTCAGACATTTATTTAATTGTCCCTTCTTCGCCTCACCCCAGTGCAAAACGCGCACATTCAGTATGGCAGAACTTACCACAGTGAAGTCGTATGCAATCAAGAAAATCAGAACGTGCTGCTCGCATTACCCCAAAGTCGCAGGGATTAACCCGGCCTGATATCTAATTCTTAGTTGCGGCTGTCTCCTCTTCCTGCTCCACGGCAGCCGGAACTGGCTCTGCGTCTTTCTCCTCCGAGCCGTTGGCCCGCTCGATGGCAAGCAGATCGAGAGGATGCTCGTGCTCATAGGCCTCGACCGACATCTTGCCGTCATACCAGGCCCAATTCATGGGATAGGAATCGGGGTCAAATATAACTCCGTACAAGTGCCACACGATAATGGCCAACGTGGCCAGTACGGCTTCGTACCAGTGGATGGTGATGGCGACATCGACCCACCAGCCTGGCACCCGATCGCCCACACCGACCTTGAACCATATCATCAATCCGGTGTTGGCCATTACGAACATGCCCCACACTAAGGCCCAGTACTCGGCCTTCTCGGCATAAGTGAAACGGCGGAACAGCGGACGGTGCTCGCTGTAACCCAGGTAGTAGCGGAATGCGTCACGCGCGTCGGTGACGTCCTTCCAGTCGGGCAACATGTCCTTGATCAGACGGCGGCCATCAGGGTTTTTGATCACATACCACAGATGGAACAGGCTGACAGCGATCAGCACCACTCCCGCTACTCGGTGGATGATGCTGCGCACCGCTTCGTTGACGAACACCGTGGCTAGCCACGATTGTGGATAGCGCAAGGCAAAGCCGGTCAGCACCAGCGTGAAAAAACTGGTGAGTAGAGTGATGTGCTGCAGCCGCTGCGCGCGCGTCATGCGGAACAAAATGCGGGGCTGTCCTATACGGTGCAGAATAAGCTTCTTGCGGAAGATGATCAGGTTATGCAGCACCATACCGCCGATGACGCCGATGATCATCCAAATGTAAAACTTACTGATATAGCCAATCACTTTGCTGCCGAAGTCGGCCCTCGCCACGCCGTCAGAATGCACCTTGAAGCTGATGAATTTCTCGTTGGCGCCAGGATGACATTGCCCGCAAGTCTTCGCCAGATTGGCGTGATTGATGGTGGAGCGCGGATCACCCGAGGGCAGAATGTTGTGCACACCGTGACAACTGGCGCAATTGGCCACCGTCGCTGAACCCATCCTCGATGCCATGCCGTGATAGCTGGACAGGTACGTGTTGACCTGACCCGACGGCATGCCAAACTCATTGGACAGACGCACACTGCCATGGCACTGGGCACAGTTATTGCCCACATTCGCCGATGCCACCGAGGAACTGGGGTCGGTGGGAGCTTTGATGGTGTGAATGCCGTGGCAGTCGGTGCACACTGGCGCCTGCCAGTTGCCGCGCGCGATCGCCTGCCCATGGATGCTCTGCACGTATTCCTGCTTGACATCGTCGTGGCACTTGGCGCAAGTCAGGGGAACGTTGAACTTGTTAATTGGCGACTTTGGATTGGTGGCGGCCAGGATATCGTGCTGACCGTGACAATCGGTACACACAGCTGCTTTATCGGAACCGGCGGCAACAGCTTTGCCGTGGACACTTTGCTGATAGGAGTTGAAGGGAGCGGAACTGATGCCGCTCGACGCCATGACGAATTTCTGCCCATGACAGGCACCGCACGTTTGCGGAATATTTCCACGAGCTACTTTAGACTTGGGATCGCCCGCCGGCAGAATTTCGTGGACGCTGCCATGGCAGTCCTGGCACTTCGCGACGTTGGTGTTGCCTGCAGCAGCGGCCTTGGCATGAACGCCGTGGTCGTAGGCGTTTTGCTGATCGGCATGGCAGGTGGCGCAAACCGGCTTCGCAGGCGCGGGATCGTGGGGGAATGCCTTGATGTCTTTGTGACAATCGGTGCAACCGAAAACGCTGTGAGCTGAAGCCTTGAACTTGACGTCATCGACATGCAAGCTGACCTGTTTCCCGCTCTCGTCTTTGCTGAGAGTGGAATCGTTATGGCAAGCCAGGCAGTCCTCGTTGCTCATCTTGGGGGCGGACTTGGCCAATGCCCCCGTGCAGAGCAGCAAGGCAACAAAGAGAACCACACCGCAACGCTTCACCGCAACCCTCGCTTTCACCGGACGCGGCCCCGAGGTCGCGTCACTCACTAACATCGCCGATGTGGGCGCAGAGGAGCAGTGAGTGGACTCACGGGCGGGTGTGACTGAGATCACACCCGTGGCGCTTCTCACCACAGGATGTGAGCGACATCACCAGGCGGAGGGCCATTGCAGCCACCGCCCAAGCCCCCTGAGGCCGGCAGGACCCGCTCTTATTTCCAGCGGCCCAAACAAAAAAGCCCGCGAGGCTATCGCGGGCCAACAGGCACTCGGACTTAAACCAGCATAGCGCGAGGGCGGAACAGGATGCGCGGGCGGCGGGTGCGTATCATGCCAATGCTACGTACGCGCTCGTAGGCTCCATGCAGGTCTTGACTCAACATACGCACGATTTGCAGGCAGGGCTCGCGATGCTCTCGCAAGAATTTCAACAAATCTTTCTTACGAACGAAAACGACTTGCGAGTTGTCCAGCAATTCGGCCGTGATCTCGTAGGGAGTATTGGACAAGGCAGCCCCCAGTCCAAGCACTTCTCCGGGGCCGGCGATGCGCAGGGTAAGCCGCTTTCCAGTATCGGAGCAAATGGACAACTTTGCCCGTCCATCGCACAAAATATAAATGCCGCGGACCGGCCGCCCTTCGGCGAACAAGACCGTGCTTCTGGGGTAAGAGGTGAGCGATTTGATCTCGTCGAAAGATTTCAACGACTCCGCGGGCATGTCGCAAAAGAGCCGGTCGGGACGGAAATCGCAGGTCAGGCAACTCGACTGAATCATGCTCTCCATGATTGAGGTAATACGTCTCCGCCCCATCGAATGCAGTGATTCCAGTCACTGGTTTTCGTGACCTTGTTCACACCATGCGGGCCAATTGCTCTTGGCAGATTGATCCGAAACGGCCGTGGAAACCGTGGAGCAATCTTGCGGCGTGCCCGCACAGGTGTTGCAATCGCCAGCAATCACAGCCCTTTAGTTCACTGCGTGATGGCCAGCGCCTTCAGAGCTGCCTTATTGCGGATCAGCAGAGTTGAGCCTTTTGCCTGAACAATCTGGCGGCGTTTCAAATCGGCAAACAATCGCGTTACGGTCTCGCGGGAGGTGCCGATCATCTGCGCGATCTCCTCGTGGGTCAGGGCCAGCTTCACCCGCGGCTCTGTCTTCGCCGCTTCCCCATTCTTGGCACTCCACTCCAACAGCAGCTTCGCCAACTTTTCGGCCGCCGAGTGCGAAAGACCTAGCGAGCGAATTTCACGGCACGCGGTGTTGTACTTTTCGCTCAATTGCTCAGCCACCCGCAGGCAGGCATCGGCGTGTTCCTTGAGAAAACGCAGGAAGTCTTCGCGCTTGACGAAGTTCACCTGGCAAGGATCTACCGTTTCGGCGGTCAGCTCGTACGGTTTTCCACTGACCGTGGCACTGAGGCCCAGTACCTCTCCGGGTTCGGCAATCTTCAAGATCAGCGTCTTGCCGTCGGTCGAGCAGATGGAGAGTTTCACGCGACCTTTGCACAGCACAAAAATGCCGCGCGGTGTCTGCCCCTCGACGAACAAAACGGCGCCCTTCGGGTAAGCAGTTGCGTATTTGACGGATTCAAATGTTTGTAATGCAGCCGGCGGAAGATCGCAAAATATGTGTTCGGCCCGCATTTTGCAAGCCAGGCAGCTTTCTATGATGTCCAAGCCATATGGTGTAAGCACGCAGACCCCCTTAGTTAAATCGTATCCCCGTGTCCTACGGCCGGATCACGCGTACCAAACAGCGCCTCCGGGTGGAAACCCCGCCCTGCCGCCGTATTTCCCTGCCGCACTTGTGTGCGTGCCCGTGGTCACCTAACCATGTGATCCGTTAAAACTGCTGAGACCCTCATGTTTAGCGCTCTCGGGCATCTGGGATTTTTCTGGCAGTCAAGGTTTTACTCCAGATACAGTCCAGCGGAACACTCCTACCGCACACCCAACAAGTGCACACATCACAATCGCTTGTGACATGTGACTGCCCAGGCGACGGAGAGCGAGGCCTACGGGCAGAAATTTGCTGATTTCTTGGAGGGTTGCGCCAGCCGGCGCCCTCGAAATGTGGCGCCGGCTACATCGCCAGACTGCAGAAAAGCTTCATTCCAATGCGGGTTACTGGGCGGGGACATGTTCCGTGTCGAGCACAACCGCAATGGCGCGAATCACCGAGGCGATACGCATCGCAGCCAAAACCTGCTCCTCGCTCACGCCCTTGCCGCGCAAGATTTTCTCGTGTGAGTCGCCGCATGCCCGCAACCGTTAATCGCAGAGACCGCGACCGACCAAAGCTCAAAATCAAGTGGATCAATGCCATAGGTGCGGAGGATCCTACGCTTAACATTTCGTATCCTCTCGCTGTGAGAATGGAATGAGAAAAATTAATGCTTGGTTTCGGCCGCGGTGCAGGCCTTACAGATGCCTTGCGCCTCAATAGCAAACTTTTCCAGGCTGAAACCTGAAGGAAGTTTGCCGCGCAATTTCACCGGACCAAGAGAATCGAATTCCAAATCGGTAATGGACCGGCAGCGCGTGCAAACCAGGTGGTGATGAGGATGGTGATTGGCGTCGATGCGCCATGAGCCATGATGGGGACTGACTTCGTGCAGCATGCCCGCGTGCACGAAGGTCTTAAGATTTTTGTAAACCGTCGCGAGTGAGATCGACGGCAAGTCTTGTTTTACCTGCTCGTAGATCTCCTCCGGCGAATAATGCCCGGGTCGTGACACCAGCGCCTCGTAGATTTTTTGCCTCTGGTGTGTCGCCGCCAAGCTGTGCTGTTGGCACAACCGCCGAAACTCGTTGTAAGTCTCCCGGCGCATACTTATCAGATGATAATAGTTATTAAAGGATTCAGAATGTCTGTGTCCAGAATTTTCACCACAGAGGCACGAAGAACACATCTTCACCACAGAGGCACAGAGGAGATTTTGAAATTGTCATCCTGAGCGGGAATGACCTCCGCAATTCACTTATTGGAGGAAGATTTTTCACTTTGTCATCCTGAGCGGAGGAGGTCCGCGCTAACGAACGTTGAAAGAAGTCGAAGGACCCCGTGTCTCCCAAATGCGAGATTTGGGTGCACTTCGGTACACTGCAATCTGCGCAACTATATTCAATCCCGTCATGCCCTTTCGTCGCCTTTGCGTTTTCTGCGGTTCCTACACGGGCCGGCATCGCACCTATCGAGATGCCGCCGAACAACTTGGATTGTTGCTGGTCGAGCGCGGCATCGAGCTAGTGTACGGCGGTGGAAACATCGGCCTGATGGGCGTTCTTGCCGACACGGTGCTGGCGCGAGGTGGCCGCGCTATTGGCGTGATTCCCGAGTCGCTGATGGCGAAGGAGGTCGGCCACACCGGCCTGACGGAGTTGCGCATTGTGAGCTCCATGCATGAGCGCAAGGAGATGATGTCCGATCTTGCCGACGGTTTCATCGCGCTGCCCGGCGGCTTTGGCACGATCGAAGAGTTCTGCGAGGTCGTAACCTGGTCGCAGCTCGGTTTGCAGTCGAAGCCTTGCGGACTGCTTAACGTTGAGAACTATTACGCTCCTCTGCTGGAGTTGTTTGACCACGCTGTGCGCGAAGGCTTCTTGCGCGAAGTGAACCGGAGGCTGGTGCTGGATGATGAAGATCCGGGATGTTTATTAGAGAAGATGGCGGCGTTTCGAGCTACGCCGGTAGCGAAATGGATTGAGCGGGAAGAGCGGTAAAGCGGATTTTTAGGGTTTCAAATGATCGGCACCACGCAGTAATCCAGAGGGGGGCACGGTCTTGCTACTATTTGAATCAGGCGAGCGAACGAATGACCGGCCGGGCAGGTACGGCGAACCTGAGTTCAGCTACATCGACCAAGCAGCCAGACCAGCAATGGCTGCTTTTCGGCAGATGGCGAACGAGTGGTTCTCTCGATTATCGGATAGCGAGAAGGCTGATGTTCGTGGAAGATTCCAATCTGAGGGGTATCAGCACAGTTCCGCGTTTTGGGAGCTATATCTCCACGAACTCCTCACAAGGACGGGCTATTCTCTAAAGCCGCATCCTCAACGGTCAGAAGTCAAAAGCCGTCCCGATTTTCTGGTGTCGGATGCGCGAGCGCCTCTGTTCTATCTCGAGGCGACGCTTGGAGGAGTTCCGTCAGTATCCGATGCCGGTGGGGCGGCACGCAAGAATCAGGTGTACAACGCCATAAACAGCCTGAAATCTCCCGACTTTTTCCTCGAACTCCGGATCAGGGGTGCACCAGCAACCCCTCCTTCGGGCGCTCGATTGCGGCGCGACCTAACCAAGTGGCTCGGAAGCCTCGACTTTCCCACGATCGATGCTCTGTTCAAAGCGAACACCCTGGATGAAATCCCTCGCTACGAATGGTCACACGAAGGCTGGAACATTCTGTTCCGACCGATTCCAAAGTCACCAAAGTCTCGAGGCCAACCCCGCACACGTCCGATCGGGATGATGGTGCCGGAGGCACGATACCTGGCCACTCATGTTGATCTCAGGGAGGCGCTTGAAAACAAGTCGAAGAAATACGGCAAACTCGACCTTCCTTACGTTGTTGCGGTCAACATGTTCGCCATGCATTGTGACTTAATCGATATCATGAACGCCTTATTCGGACAGGAAACGTGTGTCGTGTTCGAATCTGCCGGTGGAAAGCTCGACTCTCGACCTGGCGAACGGAAGCGAAATGGGTTTTGGTTCGGGCCCCGCGGAGCGCGAAACAGTGAAGTCAGCGGTGTAGTCGTCACTGTGAACTTGTCGCCGGTGGACTATGGCGGTGACAGAGCCGGAGTTGTTTCACAATCCTTGGGCGATCAGAAGGCTTGATCCCACTCTTTGGCCATTTCGCCAACAAGTCCCGAACGAAACGACATGTCAGATGGACAAAATAGCTGGGAAAGCAGCAAAAACAGTGCTCGCATTACCGGACCCCTGGCCAATTCCTGACGGGCCGGGTTCTTAGGCACCAGAACAGTCATCAGACCGCTTTTTTGACCGACTTGCGCACCAGCGCGCGAGTGTTACCGCCTCGCCCACTCCCGCCGCTTTTCGGCTTCGGCTTTCGTGAACACCCCCGGAATACGCATGCCGCAACTGGCGCAGCAGCCGTTCTTCAGCCGGTTCGACATCACTGAGTGCCAGGAGCGGGTGATCACGACCTGCTTGCATCCCGGACAGATCGTGTTGGCCCCATCCGAGAAGATGTTGCCCTCATAAACGTATTTCAATCCCATCCGCATGGCCAGCCTGCGCGCGCGATGCAGCGTCTCCGGCGGAGTCGCCGGCTTGTCCTGCAATTTGAAGTCGGGATGAAACGCGGTGAAGTGCAGCGGCACATCATCGCCCAGGTTTTCCAGTACCCAGTCACACAGCTCCTGGAATTCCGCATCGTCGTCGTTCAGCGTGGGGATGATGAGGTTGGTGATCTCAAACCATACACCGGTTTCGTGGCGCAGCCATTTCAGCGTGTCCAGCACCGGCTGTAAGTGGGTCAGCGTGATCTTGCCGTAGAACTGTTCGGTGAAGGCTTTGAGGTCGATGTTGGCGGCGTCGATGTGGCGATAAATCTCGAAGAAAGCTTCGCGCGTGATATAGCCGTTTGACACCATCACCGTGTTCAGGCCAGCATCGTGGGCCTCGCGCGCGATGTCGATGACGTACTCGCCCCAGATGGTCGGCTCGTTGTAGGTGAACGCGATGTGCGGTGCGCGGTGCTCGAGGGCCACCTCGACTACGTTTTCCGGACTGAGCGCCAGCGCGTTGACCTGGTCGGACTTGGCCTTGGAAATGTCCCAGTTCTGGCAGAAGGAACAACCCATGTTGCATCCAGCAGTGCCCATGGAAAGGATTTTCGTGCCCGGAAAAAAGTGGTTGAGTGGCTTCTTTTCGACGGGATCCATCGCGATCGCGGCAGGCCTCCCGTAGCCAAGTTGCAGCAGGCGTCCGCCCTCGTTCTTGCGGATGAAGCAGAAGCCGCTTTGGCCTTCCCCGATGTGGCAGTGTCGCGGGCAGAGGTAGCAGTGGAGGCGGCCATCGGCCATCGTCTCCCACCAGCGAGCCTCATGGACCTGGGGCTGTAAGACTGTTAACTGCATAGTAACTACTTGTACTTATTGTAACGCCAGAGGGGAGTTGTCAGCCATCAGCTTTTGGCGATTGGAACTATGGAGCAGGGGGGAAATTGGACGGTGGGCGCCGTGTCTTTCAGTTGGGTTACGGCGCCCGCCTTGGATTTGGGTTACTGGTATAGACGCGGCCCGCGGGAAAAAGTTCGTTACGACAAAGAGTTTTTACAATTCTTCACAATTGGGCCCAGTCCTCAGCTGTTTTGTCGTTTATACGGCGCTCAATTTCTGACAGGGTTAACACCCGACCCATTCTTCGCCCTGCTCGACACGACTAAAAATCGTGCCCTGATACAAGACGAAGTAACGGATCCACCCCGGTGCCAAATGCTAAGTGCTGAATGCCAACTGCTATCTGTCAGCTGCTAGCTGCTACTTCCCCGGCAGAATGATCTTCTCCAGATACTCGATCGGCAAAGGCCCCTGGTCGAGGGCGCGATTGTGGAACTCCTCCAGCGTGAAGCCGCTGCCTTTCGCAGCCTGATACTTCTTGCGCAGCGACCACCACTGGCGGTTACCGGCAAAATACGTCGGCAGCTGCGTCGAACTGAGCTTGGCGCGCACTATTTTGCCTTCGGCTTCGGCCTGTGTCTGGAAAGTGTCTTTCATCATCAGATCGAGCGCTTGCTGCTCGGTCATGTTCATGGTTTGCAGACGGATGTCGAGGATGGTATTGGCAATGGCGCGCAACCAGATCTTCTTTCGTACCAGGCGGAACTTCGGACTGTAGTCGAGATAACCTTCCTCGGTCATCACGTCGGCGATGTACTCGGCCCAGCCTTCCACGTAGGCGCCGTTGCCGAAGAGGTTGCGCAGCACGCGCCGCGTAGGCGGCTCAACGTCATTGGCATGTTCGAACTGGACATAGTGTCCCGGCAAGGCCTCATGAATGGTAAGCCACTTCAGTGCGTAATTGTTGTACTCGCGCAGCTTGCTCTCGGCCTTGGCCTCCGGCATCTTGGGATCGATCGGTGTGACCCAGTACTGCGCCTCGGCATTCGGCTCCAGCGGCGGCGCGCTATGAAATCCCGCAACCGAGTAGATACCGCGCTCGAACTCCGGCGTGGGAATGACTTTCAGGTTGTCGCGGCTGCCCAGCGAGACGATCTTCTTGTCGCGGATGAACTGCTTGATGCCTTCCAGGTCGGCCTTCACCGCGTCGATTAACTGATCGCGCTGCGGATGCTCGTCGCTGATCTTGTTGAGCACCGCCGAGATGATTTTGTTCTCGCGCTCCTGGGCGGGCAGACTGCTGTAGTCGTCCTGGCCGGGATACATCTCCTTATAAAGTGGCAGCGCCAGTTGCAGCATTTCGGCGCGGACATTTTTCAGTTCGGCCTCTGCGTCGGCCAACAACTGCTCTGGCTCGATAGAAGTCTCCATCACGTAGTGAAACTTGGGCGCGTACCATTCTTTGCCCAGTCGCCATGTGCGGCCGTGGGTGGGACGCTTCGCCAGATCGTTCTGCATCCACGCATTGAAGTCGGTCAGCGCCTTCTTGGCTGCGGGCGCTACTTTGTCGTATTGCGCCTTCAACGGCGAACCTGCCGGGATCTCGGCGGCCACGGAATCCACCAGATCCAGATTGCCTTCGTCCTCCCCGACCGCGGTCGAGATGAAGATGGGATCGGCGTCCATGAGTTGCGACTTAGTCTGCTCAAGGAAGCGCGGGATCTGGCCGATGCGCGAGATCACGTCGCCCACGCGAACTTCTTTAGGCGCGTACTCCTGCGTCAAAGGCAGAAAAAGCCCGTTGCCGATCAGCTCCACGTACCCGGTGGGATTGTGCTTATAACTCTGGATGTGGTCAAACTCGAGCAGGTTCAGGGCGATCTGATCGTCGATCAGGCGGTAGTCGGCGGCATCCTGTGCGTTCAGTCCCGCGACCGGCGTCTCGGTCTGAAAGCGATGCCGCCACTCGCGATAGAACTTTTCCTGCACGGCAATTGCCTGGGCACTAACGTCGTCGAGTTCGGCGTCAAGAGAGATCGTCTTGCCAGTCTTTGCATCGACATGCTTGTGGTAACCGGCTTGTGACGCGCTTACCGGAGAAAGCACCAGCGACTCTTTCACGAATTGATCGGTCATCTGAGCGAATTTCGCGTTGGCTTGATTCGGCTGATTCATTTTGTTCGTGGATCGTGCTGCGCTGAAAGTGGAGATGAGCGAAAGAAGGAAAAGAATGCGCAAGAGATGTTTCATAGCGCCTCGGGAGGTGAAGTGTGCGAGAGGCTCAGTATAAACCCGCGGGCTATTCCGCCGCCTCCGGCGCACTAGCCGCTTTCGCCAGGCGCAAGGCAGCGGCCCTCTCGCGTTGGCGCCCCACGATGAAATAGAGCGCGCTTATGAGCAACAACCAGGGTATTCCCGCTTCCAACGTGACCCGCATTCCTTCAACCCACCACGTGGAGATCAAGATTGCCAGCACCGCCAGTCCTCCGGCGATGGTGGCGAATGGGAACAGCGGCATCTCCACCGGCAGGCGG
Organism: uncultured Acidobacteriaceae bacterium; assembly: GCA_963728805.1. Classification (GTDB taxonomy): domain Bacteria; phylum Acidobacteriota; class Terriglobia; order Terriglobales; family Acidobacteriaceae; genus Bog-257. The sequence continues at coordinate 232,311 of CAVSLE010000003.1, read as the reverse complement.
CGGCCATGCTGCTCACGCCAATGTTTGCGAAAGCTCAGGTGGGTGACGAAAATCATCATCCATGCAAACAAGCCGCCGAACAATGAGATGCCGAACATGTAGACAAAAGCGGAGCCTGGAAACCAGAACGCGGCCAGCGTCGCGATTCCCAAACCGCCGGCCGAGAACAGCAGCGCGGCGAGGGGAGTGCCTTTTTTCGATACGCGGCCCAGTATCACTGGCGCATATCCTCCGCGGGACAGCGAGAACATCATGCGTGTCGCAACGTAAAGGTTGCAGTTCATGCTGGACAGCGCAGCGGTCAGCACAACGAAGTTAATGACGTGTGCGGCTGCCGGAATGTGCATTACTTCAAAGACACGCACGAACGGGCTGACCGTAATACTCTGCCCCGGCTGGATCTGGTTCCATGGGACCACACCCACCAGCACCGCGATCGCGCCCACGTAAAAGATGATCAGCCTGAACAGCATCGATCGCATGGCGCGCGGCACAGATTTGTCGGGGTCTTTGGCCTCGCCCGCGGTAACCGCGACGGTTTCCGTCCCAATGAAACCGAAGATCACGAATGCCAGAGCCAGCCACACCCCGAGCCATCCGTTTGGCAGAAAGCCGCCATGGGCGCGGAAGTTCTCCAGACCGATGGGTCGCCGCTGATACACCCCAAACAAAATGGCTGCGCCCAACACGATGAACGCCACGATGGCGCTCACTTTGATGATGGAAAACCAGTACTCAAACTCGCCGAATGTGCCCACGCTGCGGGCATTAACGAGAACGAGGATCACCGCATAGAAGATCACCCACAACCACCCCGGCGTATGCGGAAACCACCACTGGGTATAAATGGCGGCGGCAACGGCTTCCCCTCCGACGGCTATGGACACCGCCGCCCAGTAGGTGTAGCGCACTACGAAGCCCGCCCAATGCGATAGGTACAGCTCGGCGTAAATCCCGAACGAGCCGGCGGTGGGGTGGGCAACCGCCATCTCGGAGAGGCAACCCATCAACAGCAGAGCAATTCCGGCCGCGAGAATGTAGCTCAGGATGACGCCCGGCCCAGCGATGCGAACCGCCAGCGCGCTGCCGAGGAATAGTCCCGTGCCAATCGCGCCACCGATGGCGATCATGCTCAACTGCCGCTCGTTCAACTGGCGGACCAACCCCTGCTCTTTATCGATCGCATGCTGGTGAGGCAGTTGAACGCTCGCGCCAGGCTCAGTCATTACACCGTGGCCTTCGCATGCTGGCGAAGATACACCCCCAGCAGTTCCAGTAGACGGTCCAGGTCTTCCCGGTTGTTGAACAGATGGCAGGCGACGCGCACACCGCCGACATGCGAGGTATAGCGCACTGAGACCAAAGCTTTGTGTTGTTGCAGAAAATTCATCAGGGCGACATTCTCTTCGACTGTGCCCAGCGTAAAGGTCACGATTCCCGACCGGTAGAGCCGCTCCTCAGGGGTGACCACACGAATGTCCTGCTGCTTCAGTCCGTTGATGAGATAGTCGGTGAGCGAAAGCACGTGCGCGCCGACATTCTGGCTGCCCAGATCGTTGATCAGACCTACTGACTCGGCGAGTCCGATTGCACCAGGATAGTTGGCAGTGCCTCCTGTCTCCCAGCGACGCGCACCATCGACAAATGTGTAATCACGCACCGGCGTGGCCGACGGAGTCTGGAAGTATTTGCCCCATCCGCCTTCCGGCTCGGCAACGGAAAGATACCCGGCAATTGGGGGCTCTACTCTCGCACGAAATTCTTTGCTGAGGTAAAGAAATCCGCAGCCGAAGGGCGCCATGAGCCACTTGTGGCCCCCGCACGCGATTGCGTCCACCGGCGTCTTCTGCACGTCGAACGGAATCGCGCCGATTTGCTGGACTGCATCAACCACCAGGAAAACGTCGCGCTCACGACACAGGCGGGACAGCGCATCGAGATCGCAAAGGAAGCCGTTGCTCCACTGGACCGAGCTGATCGCGACCACGCGGGTGCGCTGGCCGATCGCGGCTTCGATGTCGTCGATCAGAATCTGTCCATTGCGATGGTGAACACTATCAATCTCGATGCCACACTCCTCACGTTTCTGCATCCACGGCACGGCGACTTCGAGGAACTCCAAGTCACAGATTACGACTCGATCTCCACGCTCCAACGCGACCGCATTCGCCACCAGACTCAAACCGTGGGTGGTGCTCTCTACCAAGGCAATGTCGTCCTCCCCTGCCTTGATGAGTTTTGCTACTTGTGGACGAGCCTGTCGCCGCATCTCGTCCATATCAAGGTGATGTTGCGTCGAAGAGCCCGACGGGCAACTTGCCGCCATTTCCAGAAAGCTGCGCAATTTCTCCACGGCGCGCTGCGGAGCCAGGCTTACACAGGCGGAGTCGAGGAAGGTCTGCTGCTGGAGCGCTGGAAATTCGTTGCGGACATCTTGCAATGTCATCAGGAGGCCTTTATCAGGTCGGGCACAACTACAATTGGGACATTGTACAAAAGAAAACGGCAGGAGCATGTACGTGCGATTCGTACACAACCTGCCGTTGCTAAGGGGCTAGTTGCTTAAGACGATCCACTCGCCCTAAGCGTCTTCTTTACTTTTCGCTTTGTTTGGCCGCGCGACTGGCCGCGTTGTCAGCGAATTTCACTTCACCCGTCTCCGGGTCGAGAATCACGCGATCGTTCCCACGTTGATTGAAGTCGAACAGGTTGTTGAGCGGCCCTGCAATCGCATCAAACGAGCCCATGATCCGTTGGCCACCAAGCCAATTGTCCTCGATGAAGCGCACGATGGAACTTTGGTCGGTCATGGAGTGATCGACGAAGTTATGCCGAGCCAGAGGGGCAACCACCAGCAACGGCAACCGGGGACCATATCCGCAGCGGCCTTGGGCCCGAGGTCCGGTGATACCCGCCAGCATCGGGAGAGCATGGCCGCAGAAGCCAGGCCCGTTGAGCGCATCCTGTGAGGTCTGAGACTGGTTTACGATCTGCCCTAGTTGGTGATCGTACCAGCCGTCCGAGTCATCCCAGTTGATGATGACCGCGGTGGTAGCCCAGTCTGGTTGCTGCTCCAGAAAGTTGATCACGTTGACCACGAAGTTCTGCTCGTCGAGTGGCGTGGAGTAGCCGGCATGTCCATCCTGATAACCGGGCGCCTTCAGATAGCTGACGGCCGGAAAGTTCCCGGCATTCACGGCGTCAAAAAAGTCGTGAATGTCGTACTGGTGATTGCCGGCATCGCCATTGTGTCCGATCGTACCGACCGAGGATGGGCGAGTGTGCTGCAAGTTGGAGGTTGAGACGTAGTATTGGAAAGGTTGATGGTGAGGAATGTAGTCCACCTTCGATGTCCCGACCAAGCTCGAAGTGTGGGACCGATGACATCCCGTGGTTCCGTTTGGGTTGGTGATGGTGAGGTCAAACCCGCCTTCGAAGAATCCCCAGGTAACGCCAGCGGCTGTCAGTAAGTCGCCGATGTTTTGGCCTCCCATCTGCACCTGCGAGCTGCCTGAGCAAAGGTCTCCAAATGGATCGGTATCGCTGACCAGTGAGAACCCACCGTTGCCATCAGGAACCACGGCATAATCAGAGTTAATGTTCCGGATGACTCCATCGGTTTGGCCCGACGCCACGTTGAGCGCGCCCGGAGTCGAAGGACCGAACGTGGTCCCGTACGAGTTATCACTCATCGCGTAGTACTGGGCGTAATTCCACATAGCGGTGGTGGTGTTGCCGTCGTAATAACCCAACACCAGTCCCGTGGTGCTAACCACTGGCGGTCCTGTGTATGGCGGAGGTCCGGGCGTCCCCACGTTGAGCGGGAACAGGTCCATCAAGCCGCCATCGAACGCCGCTTGTTCCGGACCGTAGTCGTGGTCCTGGTCGACAGTCCAAGCCTGGGTGCGATCCAGGCGAAATGGATTGGTAGCTCCGGTGCCATTGGCCGGATTAAGGTTCGGATTGTTGGTAAGAAGCGCCGGCGAAAACCCATTGACGGTCGGGGTTCCCGGCAAAGGAACGAACCTGGGTCCTCCGGCCGGCGGCGGGGGATTCAGGGCATTGGGATAGGTCCCAAAGTAGTGGTCGAAGGAGACGTTCTCCTGAAAGATAATCACCAGATGGGTGATCGGGGTGGACGTTCGGCGAACGCCGGTGGTTGTCCGCTGCGGGGCTGCCGGTGCCGCGTAAAGGTTGACCAGCGGCCCAAACGTCATTGCCGCTGCAATGGTAGCTGCGAGAAATCTACGCATATTCTCATCACCTCGTGTCCGGAATGAACCTTCGACTGTTGATACTCCGGCCACATCAAACCGGAATGAACGCAGCGTTAAAGGAGAATTAAGCGGACACGTTTATGTTCAATTCCCGCCAAGTTTTGGCTATTGAATTACGACAGAGCAGACACACTCCAAGGGCCCGTGCGATTTTGATAGGTTTAATCCAGGAGGCATTGATGAAACGTGTGCTGGTTGCGACGTCCAATGCGGGCAAGATTCGGGACCTGGTGGGAGCGGCCGCCGGTCATGGCGTCCAGGTCGAAACCCTGACGGGGTTCTCATCGCTGCCGGGTGTCATTGAAGACGGTCTGACCTTCGAAGCAAACGCACGCAAGAAGGCCGAGCACTACAGCAAATACGCCGAAGGCGAGCTGGTAATCGCCGACGACTCGGGACTCGAAGTCGATGCGCTGGGCGGCGCGCCTGGGATTCGCTCGGCACGCTATGCTGTCGACGAGCGCAACCCACCAGAGCATGCGCCAAACTCCGACGACGAAGCCAATAACGCACGCCTGCTGCGCGAGTTGCACGACGTTCCCGACGAATTCCGCACCGGCCGGTTCGTGTGCGCCATCGCCGTGGCCCGTAATGGGCACACTCTGGCGACCTTTCAAGGCAAAGCGGAAGGCATTCTGCTGCATTCTCCCCGGGGCTCTAACGGATTCGGCTATGACCCGCTTTTCTACTTCGCCGAGATCGGTAAGACCTTCGCTGAACTGACTGCCGAAGAGAAAGCTCTCTATAGTCATCGGGGCGCGGCGTTCCGCGCGTTCCTCGCGTGGGAGGACGAAAGCCGCGAACAGCATCCTCACACCGACCGGTGACCAGTTCACGTGGTCATAAGACATTGTGATGAATATCACAACTATTTCGCCATCCCAGCGGCTATTCTGAACCTCGCTTATCACCCGAGATTCTGCCCGTCTCAGGTTTTCGCCAACGTCAAAGTGCCTGTGGCTTTCTTGACTTGCTCTGTCGGCGAAATTGATAATCGAAGGTTCTCTTATACACTCCGCATTCATAAGGAGTTGGCTTCGTGGCTTCTTCGGCCAGTACTGTCGATACGAGTTCCTCTCGAATTAAGGAAGGAGTGGCTCCCCTGCGCGCCGGGCAGGGCTATTCCTTCGTGTTGCGCAGGTTACATTCCCTGTCGGGCATTGTTCCCATCGGGGCTTTCCTGGTTGAACACTTCATTTCCAATGCCGAGGCGACCAACGGCGTTCAGGCCTACAACGACCAGGTAAAGTTCCTTACCAGCCTGCCGTTCGTGCACGTCATGGAGTGGCTGTTCATCTTTTTGCCGCTGCTGTATCACGGAATCTACGGCCTATACATCTGGTACAAAGGCGATTCCAATGTCGGCGAATATCCCTGGAGTGGCAATTGGCTTTACGCCGCGCAGCGCTGGACGGGAATTATCGCCTTCATCTATATCGCGTGGCACGTCATCGACATGCGGTTCATGGGCGTCCACCTGATGGGTGGCGGCTATCACAACGCGTTTTCGAAGGTGTGGTTCGACTTCCAGAGTCCCTGGACGATTGCCTTCTACGTCATCGGAATCATTGCTGCGTCATGGCACTTTGCTTACGGTATTTGGCTGTTTGCCGCCAAGTGGGGCTTGACGATTGGCGACCGGGCCCGCCGCCGGTTCGGCTACGCTTGCGCTGCTTTGGCTGTTTTGCTCATCGGCATTGGGCTTTGGACCATAACGGGTTTCGTAAGAACGCCGGCCGACCAAGTCCCTTATGTCGAGCACGACTAGCGGTATCAGTACTTAAGGTTCAAGCATCGGCGGCTTCGGCCGTATTTATAACTTTGCGTAAAGATCATCATGTCTCATCCTAAAATCATTGTTGTAGGTGGTGGGCTGGCAGGTCTCTCAGCCGCCATCAAGATCGCCGAGATGGGAGGTCACGTTGACCTCTTCTCCATCGTCCCGGTCAAGCGGTCTCACTCGGTGTGCGCCCAGGGCGGCATCAACGCCGCCAAGAACCTGAAGGGTGAGGGCGACTCCACCTGGCAGCATTTCGACGACACCATTTACGGCGGCGATTTTCTGGCCAACCAGCCGCCGGTAAAGACCATGTGCGATGCCGCGCCCGGCGTCATCGACCTGCTTGACCGTATGGGTGTTCCCTTCAACCGCACCCCGGAAGGGCTGCTCGACTTCCGCCGCTTCGGAGGCACGCTTTACAACCGCACCGCGTTTGCCGGCGCCACCACGGGCCAGCAACTGCTGTATGCGCTCGACGAGCAGGTGCGCCGCTATGAGGCCGAGGGCAAAGTCACCAAGTACGAAGCCTGGGAATTCCTCTCCGCGGTGATCGATGACCAGCGCGTCTGCCATGGCATATGCGCCATCGATCTGCGCACCATGGCGGTTCAGACATTTCCCGCCGAGGCCGTCATCATCGCCACCGGCGGCGTTGGCGCCATATTTGGCAAGTCCACCAATTCCGTAGTCTGTACCGGATCGGCGCAGTCGGCGCTTTATCAGCAGGGGGCGTACTACGCCAATGGAGAGTTCATCCAGGTACATCCCACGTGCATTCCCGGCGAAGATAAGTTGCGCCTGATGTCGGAATCGGCCCGCGGCGAGGGCGGTCGGGTGTGGGTGCCAAAGCAGCCGGGCGACAAGCGCGATCCCAAGAGCATTCCGGAAGGCGAGCGCTGGTACTTTTTGGAAGAGTGGTATCCCAAGTACGGCAACCTGGTGCCACGCGATATTGCGACCCGGGCCATCCACAAAGTGGTTTACGAACTTCACCTCGGTATCGATGGCCAGCCGATGGTCTATCTCGACCTGACGCACATCGACCGCGCCACCCTTGACCGCAAGCTGGAGGGCATCCTCGAAATCTACGAAAAGTTTGTGGGTGACGATCCGCGCGACACGCCCATGAAGATTTTCCCCGGCGTGCACTACACCATGGGCGGGCTGTGGGTCGATTTTGAGCAGCGCACCAATATCGAAGGTCTATACGCAGCCGGTGAATGCGAGTATCAGTATCACGGCGCCAATCGCCTGGGCGCGAACTCGCTGTTGTCGTGCATTTATGCGGGATTCGTCTCGGGACCGAACGCGGTCAACTATTCCCGTAACGTCATCAAGAGTGGGCGTAATCCAGCGCAGCATGTTTACGACTCCGAGCGTAAGCGGCAACAAGAAATTAACGCGCACCTGATGAGCAACGATGGCACCGAGAACCCGTTCCTGCTGTGGCGCGAATTCGGCGAGACCATGACTAAGAATGTCACGGTCATTCGCTATAACAAGAACATCCGCGAGACGGACGCCAAATTAGTCGAGCTACTCGAGCGCTATCGCCATGTGAACCTGAGTGACCGCTCGATGTGGGCCAATACGTCGTTCGTCTTCGCCCGGCAGCTTTACAACATGCTGCAACTGGCGCGAGTGATCGCACAAGGTGCGGCCATGCGTGACGAGTCGCGCGGCGCCCATTACAAGCCCGACTTTCCGGAGCGCGATGATGCCAACTGGTTGAAGACCACGAAGGCATATTTCGCGGCCGATGCCGATGAGCCCCGCTTCGAGTTTGAGCAGGTAGATACGTCGCTCATCAAGCCACGTCCGCGGCGCTACGACGCAGCGACGTAAAGGCAGGGGCTAGGGGTCAGGGGCTAGGGGTCAGGGGCTGGGGTCAGGGGCTAGGGGTCAGGGACTAGGGGTCAGGGACTAGTTGTCAGATATCAGTTGTCGGTTTGAAACGTATTTGCCTGGCGCAGTTGCGAAAGGCGAATAGCGAAAAGCGAAGGCGCAATAGCGAAGAGCGTAAAAGCGAAAATGGCGAATTCTAAAACCGTACTCATCAAAATTAAACGCCAGGAAACTCCCGAGTCCAAACCGTACTGGGAAGAGTTCGAGCTGTCATACCGCTCGGGCATGAACGTCACTTCCGCACTGATGGACATTGCCGCCAATCCGGTCACGCGGCAAGGCAAGCCGACCACTCCGGTCACCTACGATTCCAACTGCCTGGAGGAGATATGCGGCTCGTGCGCCATGCTCATCAACGGCCAGGCGAAGATGGCGTGCTCGGCCCTGGTGGCCAACCTGAAGCAGCCCATCACCCTGGAACCGTTCACCAAGTTCCCCATCATTCGTGACCTTGCGGTTGACCGCAGTGTGCTCTTCGAAAACCTGAAGAAGCGTCAAAGCGTGGGTTCCGGTTGATGGAACCTACGATCTTGGGGCCGGCCCACGCCAGTCGGCAGAAATGCAAGAGGAAGCGTATCCGCTGTCGAACTGCATCTCGTGCTGCTGCTGCATGGAAGCCTGCCCGCAATTCAACGACAAGACTGGTTTCGTGGGCGCCGCTACCATCGCGCAGGTCCGACTATTCAACTCGCATCCTACCGGCAGCGCGCTAAAGACCGAACGGCTGAAGGCCCTGATGGGCGACGGCGGCATTCAGGAATGTGGTTATGCGCAGAACTGCGTCGAGGTCTGCCCCAAAGAATTGCCCTTGACCAAATCCATCGCCGACGTGGGTGGGCAGGTCATGTGGCAAGCGGTAAAGGATCTGTTCCGGACGTAAACAGATGTTGCGATGGCTTTCGTCTTAGACGAATTGCCTCAGCCGCTAAAGCCGTGCCCGGAGAAATGCTTTAATGCACCGCTAAAGCGTGTGCTCCACCCGTTGCTTGTGATCGCGCGGCCGTCAGTTTGACTAGCCTGAAGCACGCTGAACATACCCATCTCTCACGTTCGCCGCGCTTCATTTACAATCCAAGCGAACCATCATTCTTTTCCTGGAGCCCTCCATCACGCTTATGCGGACGCTCTTTCGGCTGCTCATTTCCTCCGTGCTGTTGACTTCTCTCTCGCTTGCGCAAAACGCCAATCCGGCGGGAAGCTCGCAGCAGACCGCGCCTAAGAAATCGCCATCGAAAGCACTTACCATGTCACCCAATGGCGTAGCGACCGGCTGGCGCGCCATCCACAATTCGGCGCTCGTCGTTGACACCCACGCCGACACTCCTGGACGTTTCGTCGATGAGAACTTTGACCTCTCGCAAGACGCCGGTACCGGCTACCTGGACTTCAACAAGATCAAGGCGGGGAATCTAGGAGCTGAGTTCTTCTCCATCTGGGTCGAGCCGAAAGCCAACAAGGGCCATGAGACCAAGCGTGCGCTCGACATGATTGACTCGGTGTACGAGCAGGCACGCCTGCATCCCGACAAGATGATGATGGCTTTCAGCACGCAGGACATTCTTGCCGCGCATCGCCAGCACAAACTGGCGGCGCTGATGGGGGTTGAAGGCGGCCACGCGATCGAAGGCGACATGCGCATCCTGCGCGACTACTACCGCCTCGGCGTGCGCTACATGACCCTGACCTGGTCGAACACCAACGAGCTTGGCGATTCCAGCGGCGACCTCAACGACAAGAGCGTCGAGCACCACGACGGCATCACCGATTTCGGCCGGCAGGTAGTGCGCGAAATGAACCGGCTGGGCATGATGGTGGACATCTCGCATGTCGCCGACCGCACCTTCTACCAGGCGCTGGTGGCCAGCCGCGCGCCGGTCATCGCGTCGCACTCTTCGTCGCGCGCGCTCACCAATGCTCCGCGCAATATGACCGACGACATGCTGATCGCGCTGGCCCGCAATGGCGGCGTGGCCCAGGTAAACTTCTATTGCGCCTTTATTTCTCAGAAGTATGTGGACCGCCAGCAACAGCTCAAGGAGCAACATGATCCCGATTACGAGAAGGTGCAATCGCTTTTCATGAAGGCGCAAACCCCTGAGGTGAAGAAGGAGTTGGATGAAGCCAAGGCCAAGCTCCTGCTGAAGTTGCCGCGTCCACCGCTCAACGACCTGATCGACCACATTGACCACATGGTGAAAGTGGCGGGAGTGGACCACGTCGGCCTGGGCTCTGATTTCGATGGCATTGATTGCTCGCCGCAAGGTATCGACTCGGCTGCCGACCTGCCAAAGATCACCCAGGCACTGTATGATCGCGGCTACAAGGCCGCCGACCTTGATAAAATTCTGGGCGGAAACTTGATGCGGGTGTTCGCCGAGGTGGAGAAACTTTCCCGGCGGATACAGGCAGAAAGCAATCCAGACACGCGCCGCGAAATTGCACCCGCGGAGCAGCCGTGACACAGAAAACTTTTTATTGGAGAGAATTTATGCGTAACGTCTTAGCAGCAGTTCTATGCCTCATCATCACAGGGGTTGCAGGAGCGCAAGCTCCAGGTTCCAGTTCCACATCGGCGCAACACGCCAATACCGAGAAGGTCGCCCAGGGAACCCCAACCCAACCAAGGCAACCGACGGCCATCATCGAAACCACCGCCGGCAACATTACCTGCACCCTCTTTCCCACTCAAGCGCCGTTGACGGTTGCCAACTTCATCGGGCTGGCGACCGGAACCAAGGAATGGAAAGACCCCAACACCGGCAAGATGATGAAGGGCGTCCCTCTGTACAGCGGCACCATTTTCCACCGGGTGATCCCGAACTTCATGATTCAGGGCGGCGACCCTGTGGGTAATGGAACGGGCGATCCTGGCTACAGCTTCAAAGATGAGTTCAGCCCATCGCTCACCTTTGACCAGCCGGGACGGCTGGCGATGGCCAACAGCGGTCCCGGTACTAACGGTTCGCAATTTTTTATCACCGAGGTCCCCACGCCCCACCTCGATGGCCACCATACGATTTTCGGGCAGTGCCAGGACCTCGACATTGTGAAGAAGATCGCGCGGGTGCCGGCCGACCCTCGTAACGATAAGCCCACCGAACCGGTGAAGATCATCGTCATCAAGATCATTGACCCGCATCATGCTGCAGCGAAGACTGCACCGGCATCTAAGACGGCGACCACAAAACCGGCGACCCCGCCGAGCCATTAGCTAGAGGTCGCTTCGGGCCACTTCAGTCGTAATACTCCAGCCCGAGGTGCGTGATCATCTCCTCGCCCTTGAGGTGGCGCAGGGTGTTCTTCAGCTTCATAGACTGAATGAACAGGTCATGCTCGGGATACAGCCCGGGGGCCGTCATGGGCGACTTGAAGTAGAAGCTCAGCCATTCCTGGATGCCGATGCCGCGTAACTCCGATGAACGCTTTGCCAAATCGAGGAACAGCACTAGATCGAGCACGATGGGCGCGGCAAGAATGGAGTCGCGACACAGGAAATCGACCTTGATCTGCATGGGATAGCCCAGCCATCCAAAGATATCGATGTTGTCCCAACCCTCTTTGTTATCACCACGCGGCGGGTAATAATTAATGCGCACCTTGTGGCAGATATTGCCGTAAAGCTCAGGGTAAAGCTCGGGCTGCAGAATGTGCTCAAGCACCGACAGCTTCGACTCTTCTTTGGTCTTGAAAGAGCCGGGATCGTCGAGCACTTCGCCATCGCGATTGCCCAGAATGTTGGTGGAGAACCAGCCATTCAGCCCGATCATGCGCGCCTTGAAACCCGGCGCGAGGATGGTCTTGATCAGCGTCTGGCCCGTCTTGTAGTCCTTGCCGCAGATGGGCGCTTCCATTTCCTTCGACAGGTGCAGCATGGCAGGAATGTCGACGGTGAGGTTCGGCGCGCCATTGGCGAAGGGCACGCCTTCCTTCATCGCGGCGTAGGCGTAGATCATGGAGGGCGCAATGTCTTGGTGATTTTTGTGCAGGCCTTTCTCGAACGCCGCCACCGATTGATGTACTGGACCAGACTCAATGAAGGTCTCGGTAGAGGCGCACCAGATCATGACCAGGCGCTCGGCGCCGCTGGACTTCTTAAAGTCGCGGATGTCGTCGCGCAGTTGCTCGGCAAGCTCCATCTTGTTCTTGCCCTTCTTAACGTTGGGCCCGTCGAGTCGCTTCACGTAGTTCTTGTCGAACACGGCTTTCCGCGGCTTGATCTTTGAGAGAAAAGGTTTGACCTGGTCCAGCAACGCAACCTCAAGCACGCCCGCATTGCGCGCCGCCGAGTACATGTTGTCTTCAAAGATGTCCCAGCCGGTGAAGACTAGGTCGTTGAGCCCGGCGAGAGGCACAAATTCGTTGATCTTGGGGAAGCGGCCTTCGGTGCGTTTGCCCAAGCGGATGGTACCCATCTGGGTGAGCGAGCCGATGGGGCTGGAAATTCCTTTGCGCACCGCTTCGACACCGGCTACAAACGTGGTGGCAACGGCGCCCATGCCAGGAATCATGATTCCCAGCTTCCCTTTGGCTGGCGCGATCTCGTCCTTTGGCGGTATTCGTGTTTCCTTGCTTCTTGCTTGTCGGCATGCTATCAGTCCGTTTCATGAAAGAATGTACAAACCCGTTATCTTCTCGCACCACCCGCCAGCATTGCAATTGAAGGTGCGTGAACGGACGCGATTGTGCCCTGTGCGGCAATTTGAAGGATTTGGTGGAAAGCCATGGCTGAAGAAAAAGTTGCGGTCGTAACCGGAAGCTCCAGCGGCATTGGACTGCTCACCACGGTCGAGTTGGCAGTCAACGGCTATCGCGTGGTGGCTACCATGCGCAATCTCGAGAACCGGGGACGTCTTGAGGAGGCAGCGCAAAAAGCCGGGGTGCGCGATCGGCTCGACCTGCGCCGGCTTGACATCACGGAGTTCGACACGCTGCCAGGCGCGGTGGACGCCATCGTCGGCGATCACGGGCGTATCGACGTGCTGGTGAACAACGCTGGATTCAGCAGCGCCGGTTTTGGCGAGGACATGCAATTGCACGAGATTCGCGACCAGTTGGAGACCAACTTCTTCGGCAATGTCGCAATGACCAAGGCCGTGTTGCCCCTGATGCGCAAGCAGAAGTCGGGCCACATCATACAACTGAGTTCGATTGGTGGACGCGCGGCGCCGCCTATTCTGGGTGCCTATTCCGCCTCGAAATTCGCGCTGGAGGGATGGAGTGAGTCGCTGCGCATCGAGGTCCACTCGCTCGGCATTCGAGTCGTGCTGGTCGAACCCGGCTCTTACGACACCGACATCTGGACGCGCAACGTGAAACTGGCGGCTGGCGCCCTCGATCCAGCATCGCCCAATAAGGAGCGCAGCCAGCGCTTCTCTGAGTTTGTGAAGAAAAGTGCAAAAAACAGGCGCGATGCCCGCGAGGTAGCAAAGTTGATCGTTTGCATCGCGCGCGACCCTAATCCCAAGCTGCGATATTTGATCGGTGGCGACGCCAGGATGCAAGTCTGGCTGAAGAGAATCCTGCCCTGGCGGATATACGAACGCATGATCGCCAAGGCGCTGAAGATAGACTGAAGAAGCAGTCGGCATTCAGCATTCAACATTCCACCGTCATCCTGAGCGGAGAGCCCGCTTGGTCTTCCCGACCCGCCTTTGTTGCGGGTCGGGTGGGCGCGCAGTCGAAGGATCTGGGGTTGTTTCCGGCGCTGACGAACCGCAGATCCTTCGACTCGGTCGTCGCGGCGACCTCGCTCAGGATGACAATTCATTGACTAGTGCTGAATGCTGAATGCTGAATGCTGAATACTGAATGCTGAGTGCTGAATGCTGAGTGCTGAGCTGGCTGAATGCTGATCTGCTGAATGCTGAGTGCTGACTGCTGAATGCTTGCAATGCTGAGTGCTGACTGCTTTCCTTATTTCGCCGCTTCGCCAGCTTCCCTGCCTACGCGATGTTGCAAGTGTGACCAGACGAAGTAAGCCACCGCGATGAGGATCACGGCCAGGATCACAGCGTCGAGCCTGTGAAACCACATCTTCAGCCGTGGATCTTTGTCCCACCGCTCGCCCAGCCTCATGCCGATGTACGCCAGCATGAAGCACCAGGGCCATGATCCGACAAAGGTGTAGATGTGGAACTTGAGGCGCGGCATGCGTGCTACTCCGGCAGGCAGTGCGATAAAAGTGCGGATCACGGGCAGGAGGCGGGCGATCAATACCGCCAGCGAGCCTCGCCGCTCGAAAAACCGGTCGGCGATATTGAGTTCGCGGTGGCTAAGGAAAATGTAGCGGCCGTAGCGCTCCACCAGAGGGCGACCGCCAAAGTAGCCAATCTCGTAGGCCAGCACCGAACCCAGGTTGCAGCCAATCGCGCCCCAGGTAGCCACCCAGAACAGTGAAAAGCGGCCGGTGTACACCAGGTATCCCGAGAACGGCATGATGATTTCCGAGGGCAGCGGAATGCAGGCGGACTCGATCGCCATCAACAGCATCACGCCCCCGTAGCCGCCCGCCGAGATTACGCTGACAATCCACGCCCCAACTATTTCAAGAATGTGAGAGATCATATTTGTGTAGTGCAGACCTTTCCCCGAGATGATGGCGACCTGGAAGCTAGTTGTTCGTTGCTATTGCGGCAAATTCCCGCTGAGCCAATTTTCCAGCTTCTGCACCGGGAGCCGCACTCCCAGGAAGAACTGGCCGAAGAGCGCATATACCGCACTGACTTCGTCGAAGCGCATCTCGTAAATCAGTTTCTTGAAGACCAGCGGATCGGGAGCAAACAGGTCCACGCCCCACTCCCAATCATCGAAGCCGATGGACCCGGTAATGATCTGCTGCACCTTGCCGGCGTAGCGGCGGCCCACCATGCCATGCTCTTCCATTTGCCGCTGGCGTTCCTCAATGGGCAACATGTACCAATTCTTGTCCTCGCCGCGCTTGCGATCCATGGGATAAAAGCACAGGTAGCGACTATCGGGAATTTTTGGATAGAGACGAGGCCGCATGGCTTCGCGCTGGCGCTCCAGGGTCTCTTCTACTATTTCGTTCCATTCCTTGGACAAGGGCTTGACGCCGCGATCGGCGAGTTGCCGGAAAAGTTTCACACTGGAGTCGTACAATCCCAGCTCGATCACCGACAAGTACGAGTGCATGGGCTCGAGGAAATCCTGCAAGGCGGTACGGTCCAGTTGCAACTCAGCGGCGTTGAGCTGGTCGAACGACTCGCGGAAGTGCACGACCATCAGATCGCCCTTGTGCCCCGAGCATGGAGTACACAGCGCTCTGCCCAGATTCTTCGCTGGCCGAAAACACCCCGGCGGCCTCGCGTGCAATGTCGGCCTGGCGCGATGAATCCTGCTTGCGCCACTCGGGCCAGCGGAAGCGGAACATCTGATGCAGCACGCTCAGGCCCTCAAGCGTGAGCGGCATCGCTGGCAGTTCAATGGAGACAGTCTGTACTCCGGCATTGCTGGAAGCCATTGCAAAACTCCACGGTAAGAAGGATGACGTTCACTCATTGTAATCTGCCGGTAATGGCACGGTGGAGTCGAGCCTAAGCTTCGACAAGATTCATACCTGCCGAAACTGCCGCTTTTCGAAGAAGCTTGTCCGTGGTCGCAAGTGGTAGATTGAGTTTCATCGCTAACCCGAGGTAGGCGGCGTCATAATTCGTAAGGCCATGCTTCAGCGCAAGAACAGGCAATTCTAGAATCTCAGCAAGCGTTTGCTGCGCTGTCTCGATAGGGAGGGCCTTCAGGCGTGCCAAGAATCCCTCAACCTGATGGAGGGCGAGTCGTTTGCGGCGAGTTGCCATGACAAGACCGTTGCCGACTTCATATAACCCCAAGCTGGGCATTATGGCGCGCTTCTCAGAGAGGCTGGCTAGAATGTCCAAACTATATTTCCGGTCGGATTCGTCTTCTAAGAACCACTGGAGCGCAAGGGAGGCGTCCAGCACGAAATCGCTCACAAACGGTGGCCCTCGTGAATCAGTTCCTTAACCGAAACACCTTCCAGGCGCACGTGGTTTTTCTCAACAAATGCCAGCATCTCGCTCACGGCTTCCCTCTGATCGCCGCTAGACTGGTTGGCGACTGAAGATTGTTCCCTTTCGCGCAGAACCTGCAGAGCTTCGCCAATCACTTCTTCCGCACTTTGGAAATGGCCGGATTTCAGCTCTTCCTCAACGACTTTTTCCTGCTCCCGCGTCAAATTGATATTCATGTGCGTCTCACCCTTTCCATGATACAGCCTTGCGTCTTGTCAAACGCTATCGCCGCAGGCCTGCCCCCGGCACTCGCGCGCTCACCACCGGGACCATCCAGACTGCGTATCCCTGGGAATCCAGGATGGTAGCGATCATCTGATTGAAGTAAGCAATCGCCGACTCGCGGGTGATCGAAGTATATTGCCCAATCGGCTCGGAATATCCGTCACGCCAGGCCGTGATGATATCGGCGAAGGTCTGTCGCGGCACCCGCAGCGTATCTACAACGATGTAGTCCACTGCGATCTCCTCAAGCCCGGCCGCAGCCAGGATGCTAAAACTGTTGCGGCCGATGAACAGGTCAGTGCCGGTTGTCGCCTCGAAAGCCGGTGGAACCACATTCCAAAAATCCCGCGGGTCGAGTGAGCCCCTCTGGAAGTGCAGCATCCCATAGTCTTCGGGAATGATGTGCAGGTAGCCCCCGGGGCGAGTAACACGGGCCAATTCGGCCATCACCTCGGCCGCGTGGGGAATGGAATGCAGGACATGGCGGCATAGCACGAGGTCGAAACTGTCATCGGCGGCGTCGAGTCCAAACACACTCTGGTGTTCGAAGGTCAGGCGTGGCGCCAGACTGGCATAACGCTCGCGGGCCAGCTCCAGATGCTCGTCGATGATGTCCACTCCGAGCACGCTGGCTTGAGGAAAAAGTTCGGCAACACGCGAGGCTGCTTCGCCCGTACCGCAACCGGCGTCGAGTATGCGGCTGTCGGCAGGGAGCGCGTACCGGCGAAGCAACGGAACCTCCTGCGGCCAGATGGCCCGCGCCTGCGCATCCAAGCCTCGCACCATCGACTCGTCGGCCATCTGTTTGGCCTGCGGGTTAAGATCGGTCACGGAATCCTCCATTAATCAGCACTGATTCGATCTCTGGCAGATTTTACCCGACAATGGGAGTCGTAATAGTTCATCGGCATTGACCCGCCTCTTCCGCGACTGCCGTTATAATCCTCTCGTCACTTCGGAGACCAGTCATGCCACGTGGGACCATGCCTCGCCGACCTTCGCGCAGCGGACGCCAGGACAAAGTCAAAGTCGCCGGCGTGCACGGGCATACCAAAGCCCGCGTAGTGAAGGCAGCTCTCTCCCACCCAAACAGAACCAGCTTGGCTGGGGTACCCACGAAAACGTCCCAGAAGGCTGGTATCGCTTCCAGGCGCTACAATCCCCTGGCGCCGGAGCGCATCAGCCAGCTCCTGAGGCGGCTTGACCAGCGCTATCCCACGACGAACTGCGCGCTGCATCACAACAGCGCATGGGAGTTGCTGGTGGCGACCATTCTTTCGGCGCAGTGCACCGACGTACGCGTCAACATGGTGACGCCCATCATCTTCAAGAAATACCCGACACCAGAGGCGTTCGCGGCCCTTGAACCGGAAGAGCTTGAACCCGACATCCGCTCGACTGGATTTTTCCGCAACAAATCGAAATCGGTTGTGGGCGCCGCGCGCAAACTGATCACCGAATTCGGGGGCGAGGTGCCGCGCACCATGGACGAACTGCTGCAACTGCCCGGAGTCGCGCGCAAGACCGCCAACGTCGTGCTGGGCACGTGGTACAAGATCGCCGACGGCGTGGTGGTGGACACCCACGTGCAACGCATCTCGCGCCGTTTGGAGCTGACCAAGAACGACGACCCGCGCAAGATCGAGCAGGATCTGATGAAGGTGATACCGCGTGACAAGTGGATTATCTTCGCGCATCAGCTCATCCTGCATGGCCGGGCCATCTGTATCGCCCGCAAACCCAAGTGCGTTGATTGTCCTCTGGAAGACCTCTGCCATGCCGCCGACAAGACCTGGAGCACGGTGGAGATCCACAAGGAGGCAAGGCCGTGAATTAGTGATGAGTGGTTAGTGGTTAGTGGTTAGTGGTAGTTTAGTGGTTAGTGCCCGGATGAAAGCCGTGCCTTGGCACAAGCGATTCATTAATTTCCTTCTCCGAGTGTGAGCAAGCAGTGTAGAATCCAGCCAGCATCAGATCTAAGGTGATCTTGTGAAAAAATTCACGGCTTGCGTCCTCTTTGTCCTTCTCGGTCTGGCGTTGTCTGGGCCGACCGTCGCTCATGCGCGAACCAGTTCCGGGCAGACCCAAGCACAGAAGAACTCGGAGAAAAACTGGAAGAACGCCAACAAGCAGCAGGCCAAAGCAATGAAGAAGCAACAAAAGTCGCAAAAGAAGGCCGAGAAGAAGTGGAACAAGAGTCACCCGACGACGACCACAACAACGTAAAGTGCCTTGCTAGATCTTCAGTAACAGCCGAGTAGGGGCAAAATCCTCGAAAGTCCTTAAATCCCGCCGTTAACGTTACCCGATCCTACACATCTTTCAGCTGCTCTTCCGTCATTCCGTAGTAATGTCCGAATTCGTGGATGACGGTTCGTCGAACTTGTTCGCGGACCGCCGCCTCGTTGGGGCAGATCGCCTCAATATTTTCCTGGTAGAGCACGACGTAATCAGGACCGCTCCCCAACTGGAAAACACTTTTGTGGGTCATGGGCACACCATGAAACAGGCCCAGCCGTAAGCTCCTCGGCTTTCCCGGCTCGGGCGGTTCCTGGCCTGGTGGCTGGTCCTCGACCAGCACGGCGACGTTGTGGATTCTGCTGCGAAACTCCTTCGGCAGAGAATCCAGCACCTCTTCGACCAGCTTAGTGAACTCTTCGCGCTTCATGGGTTCCCGCGACACAATCTACAATAGAACCCAGCAATGAAACTGGGAACTCGAAAGTTGAAACTCATTATTCTCGCAATCGTTCTCGCCATGACTCTGACCGCATTCGCCCAGCAGCCGCTCACCGCGCCACAAGCCATCACCGACCCCACCAAGCTTCAGAGCAAGAATGTCGCTGACATCCAGACGTTCTCCATCGAGAAGCTCTACATGACCCGCACGACCGGTGAGTCCACGTGGTCGCCCGATGGCAAGCAGATCGCGTTCGTCTCGAACATCAGCGGGCGCAGCAATATCTGGCTGGTTCCCACTATCGGCGGATGGCCGACGCAATTGACCATCAGCGATCAGCGGCAGACGCATCCGATGTGGTCGCCCGACGGCACCTGGATCGCATACATTTCCGACCACGATGGCGACGAGCAGTGGGACATCTTCCTAGTTTCGCCAAAGACCGGCGACGTGGTCAACCTGACGACTTCGCCCGAGAGCGCAGAAGACGAGCCGGCGTGGTCACCCGATGGGCGGCAGATCGCCTACATCACCAAGCCCAAGACCAGTTCGACCTTTGAGATCGATCTGATGGATGTCGCTACGCGCCATGTGCGTCACCTGACGAAGAACACGCCGAAGGAGCTGAGCAACTGGCGACCGATTTTTTCGCGTGATGGCAAGTTCCTGGTTTACACGCAAGCCCACGCCGGCGGCAGAGACTCGAACATTTTCGTGCTCGACCTTGCCAACGGCGACAGTACCAACCTGACGCAGCATCAGGGAGAGCACATCTACGAAGCGCAGGACATCGCGCCCGACGGCAAGACGGTCCTGGTTTCATCGAATGCCGGGAACGGTTACGACAACGTCGGCTTGCTCGACATCGCAAGCAGGAAGATTGATTGGCTGACCGCGGAGAAATGGAGGCTCAGGGCAGGAACATTTTCGCCCGACGGCAAATCGCTGACGTGGACGGCCAATTTTGACGGCAACACCGACATTTATCTGTATGACATCGCGAGCCGGCGCGCCGACGCCCTACGCTTGAAACCGGGCGTGAACTCGCTGGGCGGCAATTCCCTTCCCTACAGCCGCGATGGCTCGAAGTTGTTGTACACCCACAACGGCGCCGATGCTCCCACCGACCTCTGGGTATATGACATTGCGTCGAAGCAATCGCAACAGGTCACGCACTCGCTGATTGCGGGCTTGAAGAGCGACGACATGGTTGAGCCCTACCTGGTGCACTATCCCAGCCGCGACGGTAAGTGGACGCTCTCGGCGCTGGCCTATGTGCCAAACAATATTCAGCGCAATGGCAAGTATCCGGCGATCGTTTACATTCACGGCGGGCCGGCGGCGCAAACCGTCAACTCCTTCAACCGCTTCATCCAGTACATTGTGAACCAGGGGTACCTGGTGATTGCGCCGAACTATCGCGGGTCCACCGGATACGGCAAAGACTTCACCGAGGCCAACCGCGGCGATGCCGGTGGCGGCGAGTTGCACGACGTTCTCGATGCCGCGCAGTGGATCGAGAAGAGTGGCTTCGTCGATCCCAAGAAGATGATTGTCATGGGCGGAAGCTACGGCGGCTACTTGAGCATGATGGCGGTCACCAAGGCGCCGGATATGTGGGCCGCGGGCGTGCCTATTGTGCCGTTCGTGAACTGGGCGACGGAGATCGCCAACGAAGACCCTTTACTGCGCGAGTATGACTTGGCAACCATGGGCGACCCGGTGAAGAACAAGGCGCTCTACGACGATCGCTCACCCATCAACTTCGTGGACCAGATCAAGGCCCCGCTGCTGCTGCTGGCCGGCGGCAACGATCCTCGCTGTCCTCCGGAAGAGGCGCGACAGGTGGCTGATGCCGTGAAGAAGCGTGGTGGCTCGGTTCAGTTGAAGATTTACGAAAACGAGGGCCACGGCTTCGCGCGAGTGGAGAACCAGATTAACGCGTACCAACGCGTCTCCGATTTCCTCAAGGTACACGTACCCTCGCCGGGATGTGGATGCTCGGTGTACGAGTGAGTCAAGGGGCGGGAGAATGCGAGACTAATCAGGCAACTGCCGCCGAGCGAATCCCTGTCCGCAATTTCGCAGACTTATCTTTCATTCGGAGAAAGAATTCTTCAAAAGTTACGCGCGACAAGTACGCGATGGCCGTCGCAACCGCCAGCGCAACCGCAAATCGCAGGCAGGCGCGACCAAAGTCCGGCCCCACCGACAAAGCGGGCGCGAACATACGACTGCCAAAATCGTAGGTTGCCAGACTCAAGTAATGGATCAGGTACAAGCCATAGCTGATGTAGCCATAGAACGCCAGGGCGCGGATGTTCACCCATCTGCTGTGAACTCCGCTGCCCAACCACAGAAATGTGGCGATGATAGCCAGCGCGCCATAGTTGACCAATGTGCCTCGCAGGCATGAGTTGAGCGCCTGCGGAACGAACGCGCACAGCACAGCCATTCCCGCCGTGCCCGCAGCGGCCATGCCTGCAAGCTTGAGGAGGTTGCTCCGCGTGCCCCATGCCGAGCGGGCAAACAGGGCCAGCAGCGCCCCGAGCGCCAAGCCATCGGCGTACATCCACGTGTAGCGGTAAGAGCCTCCCCGATGAGGACCGGCCCACCACAGATCGGATCCCGTATGCAGCGCATAAAGCCTCAGCATTGGCTCGATCAGGCAAATCAACACGGCAGTGATCGCCAAGCCTCGTTTCCTCAACAGTCGCACGGCCGCAGGCCACAGCAAATAAAAGTGTTCCTCGACGGCCAGCGACCACAACGGCCAGTAGAACGTGTTTACGCCAAACAGAGTCACCACATTCGAGAGATAGACGAAGCTTAAAGCGAGAAATTCGCCCAGGCCATTACCGACGATCAAGCCGGCGCGTCCCATGCAGAAAAGGACCAGCAGCACGAGGTAGTAAGCGGGCAGGATACGCAGGGCACGACGTGAGTAAAAGCGGGAGTAGTAACCAGGTTTAGGCAGACTGTCCAACAGGATGCCAGTGATGAGGAAGCCCGACAGGACGAAAAATAGGTTAACCCCCGCCCAACCTTGCAACGTCAGTCCCAGAATCGCACGTTGCCAGGCGGGACGCACCACTGGCAACCAGGCAATACCATCGAACCCGTGGAACACGAACACGGCAAGAACGGCTATACCGCGGATCGTGTCGAGCTCGGGCATCCTGGACCGGATGATAGGACCAGCCATCGAGACCGAGTCGGTGCGATTCAATCCCGCCAGCAACACTGTGCTTTCCCCAAAGCGGACCAGACCGGAATTTCGATTTTGGGCTCCCCACAGCCACCATCGAGGCATTCCAGCATAAAACGCTTCCAGGATTGTTCAAAGCCTTTTCTGCTGCATGCTCCGGATCCGGCTTCTCGCTTCCACGATTGCCGCGACCAACCCAGGAATGGTGTACTCGCTGGCTTCGATGTCCACGGGCAATGCGAATTCGCGTAGCGTGGCGGAGGTCACGGGACCAATGGATGCCGTGTGCACGCCCCGACGGCGGGCCGACTTCTCCAAGGCGGTACGTGCGCCGCGCAATCCCACCAGCTCTACGAAGTTCTTTACGGTTGAGGAGCTGGTGAAGGTGATGGCGTGCGGCCTCCGTGTCCGGTCAGCCAGCAAGGCGCGCAGTCGCGTTGCAGAAGACTTGGGCGCGACCGTCTCATATGCTTCGACTACGTCGACCTCGGCGCCAGCTTTGCGCAACTCGCGTGGGATAACATCGCGCGCGATCTTTGCTCGCACCAGAAGCACCCGCTTCCCTTTTACCCTGCGCATCAACGAAGCCACAACTGACTCGGCCACGTATTCCTTCGGCGTGACCGCCACACGCAGGCCATGTTGCTCGATTGCGTTCCTGGTCGCAGGACCGATGGCAGCGATTTTTAAATGCGCCAGGGTTGAGGCATCAACTTTTCTCTTGGCGAGACGGGCGAACAGCGCCTCAACTCCATTCACGCTGGTAAGAATTAACCAATCGTACGCGGCAAGGTTCCGTAATGCCGAGTCCAACGGCTGGTAGGAGACAGGCTCACGAAGCTCGATGAAGGGAATCTCGATGACACGACAGCCCAGTTCGCGCAGCGCCGAAGAAAGAGCGCCAGCTTGCTTCTTCGCGCGGGAGACTAAAACGCGGCATCCGGCCAGAGGCAAGACGCTCGTGCGTGATGCAGCGTTCCGGAATTTGTTTGGTTGCCGAGTGGAGCTTTGAGTCATCGGGAGTTTTATTGTGAAGATGTTGTGCTGCTATCAGTTTGAATATTGTCGGGTCACTCAAGGTGCTGAGCCGTCCCTAAAGGGGCTCGGTTCATTTTGCCACTCGACCGCGGACATACGCCCACGGCTAAAACAAATATCGCCGCTGCGGGCTAAACCAAGGCCCACAAGGACGTCCTGCTCTCAACTAACTAACCACTCGCCCCTAACCACTATCCACCGCTTTTACGGCTGCTGTGCTACCGCTGCCGTCGCGCCATACACCTCTTCGAGAATCCTGGTCGCGCCTCGGCGCAGCAGGATATCGCCAACTTTCTCACCAAGTTCAACCGGGTCGCTGCCGCTCTGCTGCTCGCGCAGAACCTCCGTGCCGTCCGGACGCGCAACAATCGCGGTCAGCTGCAACCTGCCATCTTTCATCTCAGCGAAGGCGCCAATCGGGACCTGGCAACCGCCGCCCAACTTGTTCAGCAAGGCGCGCTCACAGGTGGTCGCGGCGTGGGCCGCAGAGTCATCGAGAAACGCGAGGTGTTTGCGCATCTCCACATCGCCTTCCCGGATCTCGATGCCAAGTGCCCCCTGTCCCGCCGCTGGACACATGAACTCTTCCGAAAGGACTTCCTTGATCAGCTCGGTTTTGCCAAGCCGTGTAAGTCCGGCAGCAGCCAGAATGATGGCATCGTATTCGCCTTCTTCCAGCTTGCGCATACGCGTGTCAACATTGCCCCGCAACGGATGGATCACCAGGTCGGGCCGCGAGGCCTTCAACTGCGCCTGGCGGCGCAGGCTACTGGTGCCCACGCGCGCTCCCTGTGGCAACGCTTTAACGCTGTCGTACTTGACCGAGAGGAACACGTCGCGCGGATTGACCCGCTGGGTGATGGCGACCAGTTCAAATCCGGGTGGCAGCCGGGTAGGCAGGTCCTTAAGGCTGTGCACCGCGACATCGACCCGGCCTTCAGCCAGGGCTTCTTCGATCTCCTTGGTGAACATACCTTTGGTCCCGACCTGGGCGAGAGCGACGTTGATAATTTTATCGCCAGTGGTCTTGATGATCTCGAGCTCGACCTCGTGGCCGCGCTCGCGCAGCAGGGCCGAGATGTGGTTGGCCTGCCAGAGAGCGAGTTGTGATCCGCGTGAACCAATCCTGAGGCGCGCCATCAGTTTCGCACTCCCGGTTTTCCGGTGCTTACTGTGGTGGCATCCTCGTCGGAAGCTTTTTGGGGTTCGCGCAAGCCGAAGAGCTTGCGCACCAGATCGACGACGGTCGTGACTTCCGACGATTCACGGGCCGCACTCTTGAGAGTGGTAATAGGCGTATGCATGATTTTGTTGATGATGCCTCGCGACAGCGCTTCCACCGCCAGCTCCTGCTCCGGCGAGAGCGTGCCCAGCCGGCCGCGGACGCGGTCAATTTCCGCCTGGCGGACCGTCTCCAGGTGCTCCTGCAGCGAAACGATGGTGGGTACCACATCCAGCGTCTGCAGACGCGATTCAAATTTGTCCACCTCCAGCTGCACGATGGCTTCGGCGCGGTCGGCTTCGGTCCTGCGATCGGCGATGTGCGATGAAACCACCTGCTGCAGGTCATCGATGTCGTACACGAAGATGCCGTCCAGCTTGTTCAGTTCGGGATCGATATCGCGCGGGACCGCGATGTCGATGAAGAACATGGGGCGGTTGCGCCGCAGGCTCAGGAATTTTTCACCGTGCTCTTTGCGGAAGATGGCGTGCGGCGCGCCCGTGGAACTGATTACGATGTCGGCATTGGGCACGGTCTCATAAAGTTGTTCGAAAGGGATCGCCTGACCGTTAAACTTTTTCGCCAGCGCTGCGGCGCGTTCGAAAGTGCGGTTGGCAACGTAAATCTGCTTGGCGCCATGCGCCAGCAAATGGCGCGCCGCCAACTCACACATCTTGCCCGCGCCTACCAGGTAAACGCTCTTGCCCTGCAGGTTGCCGAAAATCTTCTTCGCCAAGTCCACTGCCACCGACGCGATTGATACCGCTGAGGTGGCAACGGCGGTTTCGTTCCTCACGCGCTTGGCGACGGCGAAGGAACGGGTCAGCAAGGCGTCGAGCTGCGAGTTGACCGCGCCAACCGCGCGCGCCGTAGCATACGCTTCCTTGACCTGTCCCAGAATTTGGGGCTCGCCCACGATCATGGAGTCCAGGCTGGAGGCCACACGAAAAATGTGACGCACCGCATCACGCGCGTGATATTCGTACAGATACTTGCGAAAAGGCTCGATGTCGAAGCCATACAACTGGCGCAAGCAACCTTCGAGATCGGCGGAACCATTAGTAGTGCGGGCCAACATCTCCACCCGGTTGCAGGTGGAGACGATCATTCCCTCCTCGATACCGGGATAGGTCGCCAGGCACTTGACCGCTTCCGGCAGCCGCGCCTCAGAAATGGCGAACTGCTCGCGCACTTCGACCGGTGCGGTCTGGTGGTTCACGCCGATGACGACGAGGTTCATGAAAGAAACCTGTGGGTGCGGCTGAAACTGTTAGCCGCCCATGCGCCTAAGGCGATGATGAAGGCAAAGGTCGCCAGAAATGCCGCGCGGCGGCCACGCCATCCCGAGTTCCAGCGAGTGTACAGCAGCAGCATGTACACCGCCCACATGATGAACGACAACAGGATCTTCGGATCGTAGAAAAACAGCGGGCCATACTTGTCGATGGCCAGCACCGATCCCGCTATGAGGCCCAGCGTCATAAACGGGAAACCGAAGAGCAGTGAACGATAGCCGATTTCGTCAATGGTCTGTAACGGAGGTAGCCAGGTAAGCAGGGGGCTAGAGCGCTTGGACTTCAATGCCCGCTCTTGTACCAGATAGAGCAGGCTAGCGCCAAAGCTGAGAAATAGCCCCGCGTAACCAGTGAAGATAAGCACCACATGCACGAAGATCCAGCCACTGCGCAGCAGGGGCGAGGTCAACGTGACCGGCTTCTGCCCGATAGCAGACGCGAACGTCAGAAAGAAAACGATGGGAAAGATGACAATACCGGGCGAGGTTGTGCGATAGCCCACGAAGAACACGAAGAATACCACCATCGCCAGGAACGCCAGGATGGATTCAGAGTAGTGGATCGAAGCCAGGGAAAGGTGACCGATCTGGACGGTGGATTCGACGAGCGAAACGAAGTGGAAGATCAGTCCGAGCCCGACGGCCGGTTCCACTATCTTGGCCAGAACATTGCCCTGCTTGCTGAGCAGAAGGAGCGAATAGAGCAGCCCCACGCCATAGCAAACGACCGCGACTCGAAGCCAGATTAACGGCATAAACCCCACGAATGTAACGCTTCAGCTCGACTGTTTCTTCTAGGCTAAGTATAGCGGGGCGGGCTTCCAGAAGGAGTGTAGTTATCACGTCCGCATGTGATTTGTGTCACAAAAGTGTTGGCCACCACATCATGCATGGTGGCAGAAAGGCTCTCCCTAGCTGGGATAGTGGAAGTACACGATGTGCTGCGAGGCGATGGTAACCCCGTCCTTTGAGGCCGGACGGAAGTGCCAGCGCGGCAGCACAGACAGCACTTTCTGCTCAATGCCGTATCCGATGCCTTGGAGCAGCTTGGTTTGGACCACGTTTCCTTCCGCGTCAATCGTGACCTCGACGATCACATCGCCTTGCACGCCCGCAGGCATATCCGAGCGCGAGACCGGAGGATCGGGAAAGACTTCCGGCAGCGCGGGCACCACTTCATCCCCAGTAATCGGCGAGCCTGGCAGGCGCCCGTAAGGAGAGCCGCCGCGCGCAGTCTGCTGGGGCGCATTCTCTCGCGTGGGTTGGTCCGGTCGCCGAGTGTTCGCATCAGGCTTGGGCAGCTTCGGTGCTGGCTTCGGCGCCAGCGCTGCACGAAGAACAAACCGCTGCTCCTCAGGCGGTGACTGCGTCTTCTCGGGCCCCACCGGCGCAAGGTAAACGATGGACATCGACCCGGAAGATCCTTTGATTCCGAGATCGACTTCAGAAGGAGTGACAAACATTGGACCGGCGCGATGGACAAGCAGAAATAGCAGCAGACCATGAACCGCGAAGGAAGCCAGCTGAGCACGATTCCATCGCGGGCGTCCGGACGACTGTATCTGCGTGAACATCAGGAAGTCCCCACTGTCGAAAACCCGCGCTTTCTGCGCGCCAAAGGCTTTCACTCGCCTCTTCTGCTCGATTGGACGCAACCCACCAGAAGGCGTTAGCTGCAACGATTGTAGCCCTATTCCACCCCGATGGAATCCAGCAACACGGGCAATTCGTGAACTTCAAGGCGCAAGCGGCGTCCATGGTTAAGCATGTCGGGAATCTCGTCGAAGGCCTGCATCAGTCGCAGCTTCACCGCAGCGTATTGTTCCGACTCGCTGAGGGTCCGGCCCCGGCTCGCCGCCCAGGCGGAGAGCGCCTCCGGAGGCAGAAAGACACTGACCGCGAAAATTGTCTTGCGGTCCGAGGTCACGTCGAAGACGAACTCGGTCGAGGGAGCTTCAGGATCGCCATCGATCGCAGGCCGCTTGCCTACAAAATAGTACTGATAAACGTAGCCGGTCTGTCCGGTATATGTCTTGAGGCGGCGAATGGTCATAATTAGCAATTAGCAATTGGCAGTTAGCTTTATCAAGCCGTCATTGGTGAATGTTGTTAGAAGCTAAGGTGCCAAATGCTAAGTGCTAAATGCGAAATGCTTACCGTTCCGTCGGCCGCTCGCGCAAAATTGCTGCCGCCGTCTCCGAGCTGACGGGCGAGTAATACACCTCTTTGAAGGTGTATGACTTTGCCTTGGCGGCGAGAATGGGCAGGATCTCGATGTGCCAGTGGTAGTCGTCCTCGATCGTCCTCCAAAAACCGAGTGTCTCCGAGCGGTGCATGGTATTGGGCGAAGTATGCAGCACCATGTGGAAGCCGTCGGCGATGGTGCGTATCCGGTAAAGTGTCCGCCGCAGCAGGGCCGCCAGGTCGCGTATGGCCCCAGACTTCAGCGCCATGCGCTCGAAATAGGCCTCGTGAGTATGGGGAGCGACCCAGGTTTCGTAGGGCACACGCGGAGCATAAGGACAGCAGGCGATGTAGTCGCCGCGGACCTCGATGACGCGCACCTTCTGTTCCTGCTCCTGCCGCAGAATGTCGCAAAAGACGCAGCGCTCCTTCACCTGATAGTGTTGCCGCGCCGCCCGCAACTCGTACAGAACCCGCCGCGGAACAAACGTGGTGGCCACGACCTCTGAGGTAGGATGGTCAAACTCCTGCCCCGACTGGGTACCGAAATTCTTGAAGACGCTAACGTACTTGAAACGGACATCGCCCTTCAGGTCCTGAATACGCTGGGCGCAGAGCGCCAGGTATTCCTCGATTTCGCGGTCATCGGCGTTCCACAAGTGCCGGTCGTGGCGAACGTTTTCGACGATCACTTCGTGGGCGCCAACCGGACGCATCTTGTCGTACAAACCGTTGCCCGTGCGCAACGGCTCGCCGTCGATTCCGTACAGCGGATGGGGATGGACCACGGCGCGCGCCGACCAGGGAGTGCCATCGACCGTGGGTGACGAGGCTATCACCTGGAGGGGCAGGCCGGACTCTGGACAAAAGGGGCAGAAGGAGTCGGGCGAAGAGCCGGCGTCGGGCTCGTCGCCACAAATGACCCACGAGCGCGTGATGGGGTCCTTTCGCAGTTCCATCGCTCTTTTACTTTACTTCTGGGGATGGGAGGCAAGCAATGTGGAAGAATCGTTCGGCAGCCAGGCAGTCCGTAATTGGCACTACCTGGCACTTAGCATTTGGCACTTGGCAGTGGCAGTAGGCCATGAGTCTGGCCGGGGATGCACGCCATCCGCTAGACAAGTTCCTCCGCAGAAGGACTTGAAGGCTGACAGCTGACAGCTGAATGCTAAGTGCTAATTGCTAACTGCTAAGCCCAGCCTTCCTCCTGTAGAATTATTCTGTGCCCCGCTCCATACGCCTCATCGCCATCGACCTTGATGGCACCCTGCTGGACTCGAATGTCCAGATCACTGAAGCTAATCTGAAAGCGCTGCGACGGGCCCATGAAGCCGGCATTGAGATCGTGCTGGGTACCGGACGCAGACACAGATTCGCCTTACCCATCGCGGAGTCGCTGGGCTTCGA
Source organism: uncultured Acidobacteriaceae bacterium (assembly GCA_963728805.1). Taxonomy (GTDB): domain Bacteria; phylum Acidobacteriota; class Terriglobia; order Terriglobales; family Acidobacteriaceae; genus Bog-257. Next base: position 203,043 of record CAVSLE010000003.1, on the reverse strand, counting down.
CCTGTGGCTGATGAGTTCGAATGGTGCGGTCACCCGCTCCACACGCGGAGAGCTCTTTCACCAGGACCTGTTGCCGAAGGAAACGGCAATTAAGATCTGCCGGCACATGGCGGAGTATCGCAACCACACCGTCCTCACCTTCGACCGCGAAGGTATGGGAGCAATCGTGTGCGAAAATCGCGAGCGTTTGTACGGCGTCATCCAGCGCTGGATGGAGAAGAACGCGCCGTATATCGAATATGTCAGCCCAATTGCACAAGCGCTGACGGAAGATCCTATCCAGGCCATGTTCTGCGGCCCGGTCGAGCTGATGCAGAAGGCGCAGCAGAAGCTGCTTACCTGCGATTTCACCGGTGATTTCACCATGCTGCGGACGCAATATGATTTGCGCAACTTGTGCATCGTTGACATCCTCAACGCCGGCTGCTCCAAAGGGCACGCGCTGGAGCGCTGGGCGAACTATCGCGGCATCGATCGCTCCGAGGTGATGGCCATCGGCGATAATTACAATGACATCGAGATGTTGACCTTCTCCGGCCATCCGGTCATCATGGGAAATGCATCGGATGATCTGAAGCAGAACGGCTGGACCATCACTTTGCATAACGATCAAAGCGGGGTGGCCGCGGCCATCGAACAGGTACTGGACGCGAATACCGCGAGTGTGAATGCGTAAGTTCTTACAATTCGGCTTCCTGGGCTTGCTGGTGGTGTCGCAAATGCCGGCTGCTGAAATCGCCAACTTGCAGAACGGTTTCAGCATTCGCCATGAGCATCATGAGGTGGTTGGCGACATCACCCGCCTGTATATGAGTGCCGAGCCAGCCGGTGGATATGTAGACGTGCCCACGGCCCAGATCGAGAACTTTGAGACGGCGCCGCAAGAACCGCAACCCGTCGCGTCACCGGCACAAACGTCCGTGGACTTAAGGACCATCGTAAGCGAAGCCAGCACCCGTAGCGAGGTGGATGCCGACTTCATCGCCAGCGTCATCCGGGCCGAAAGCGGCAACAATGCGCACGCAATTTCACCCAAAGGCGCGCAGGGGTTGATGCAGCTCATGCCGGGCACCGCCAGCAAGCTGGGGGTGAAGAACACCTTCGATCCGGCGCAGAATGTCGATGGTGGGGTGCGCTACCTGCGAGAGCTGCTGCTGCTTTACAACAACGACATGGTTAAAGCGCTGGCAGCGTACAACGCTGGTCCGCAGCGAGTACAGCAGTACAAGGGCGTACCGCCGTACCGCGAGACCCATGCTTATGTGGCGCGGGTCATCAACGATTACAACCGCAAGAAGCTGGCCGAGCGCAAGCATCAGCCGAAGCCACCGGTGCGAAACGCAACTGCGGCGAAGCCAGAGATTGCACAGAGCGCGACCGGTCCGGCAGCGGACAGCGAATAGCTGGCCGATTGACCCCACTCTTGCCGTCATATACCTTGACGATTGGACCTGAGCCGCAGATCTCCGTCCCAACCCACAAAGAGCAGCAGATGCCAGTCGGCGTTGATTTTCTTCCATGAATAAAAAAAATACGCTCATTCTCGGCATCGTCCTGGTCGCGCTGTGCCTTCTGATTTACCTGCAGATTCGCGCCTGGAAAACGTTCGATTGGCATATATTCTGGATCAGCACGAAACACATTGACTGGCTCTATGCTTTCTACGGCCTGGTGCTGACCTACCTGGCCTACGTCCTGCGCGCAGTCCGCTGGCGTATCTTCCTGACACCGGTTCGCAAAACGACCACGGCCCGTCTGCTGGCGCCGCAGTTTGTTGGCTTTGCTGCCTTGGCGCTGCTGGGCCGCGCTGGCGAAATGATTCGACCCTACGTCATTGCCAAGAAAGAGCGCCTCACTTTCACCTCGCAGGTTGCGGTTTGGGGGGTGGAACGCATTTTCGATATGGGCGTCCTTCGCAGTGCTCCTGGCGCTCAGTTTCCTGTCGCCCGATCTGCGGGCACTTCCCTTTTATCGCGGACAGTGGGTGCAACATCACTGGCCCTGGCTGAGATTCACTCCCTTCTACCATGGTTCCTGGTTCGTGCCGGGATGCGGGAGTTTTCATTCTTGCTGATGGGTTTCATCGTGGCCTTGATCGTCGGTATCGTCGTCATTCGTCGCTCCGGCTATCGCGTCGCTCAATTCCTCCACGACCGTTTTGTCGGCTTCGCTCCCAAACTCGCGCACCACCTGCGCGAGAAAGTTCTCTCCTTCAGCCACTGGGTTGGAAACGATACAAGACCTCAGCTCGGCGCTGCAGTTGGTCGCCGTCTCACTCTTCATGTGGGTGCTGATCGCCTTTGACTATTACGCAATCACCCATGCCTATCCTGGCAAGCTTGCATGATCTGAGTCTGCCTCTTCAGGTAGTGCTGATGGGCTCCAGCATGGTGGGCTCCATGCTGCAATTGCCGGCTGTCGGCGGTGGCTCGCAACTAGCGACCATCAGCATGCTCAGCTCGGGGTTCGGCATCGAGAAGGAGCTCGCTGTAAGTTGCGGCATCCTGATCTGGGCCATAACCTTTATGTCGGTCATCCCGATGGGATTGCTGCTGGCGCGCCGCGAGCACGTGTCGATTCGAGCGGTGGCCGAGGCAGAAGAGAAGGAAGCGGCGTTGCTGGACTGAACCAGCAACGCGTTTTCCGGCTAGATGAACATCTCGTCGGAAGGGCCGCCATTGCGGCCGCGCCTCTGACTGTTGAAGAACGCCCCAACTCCGACGCTGATGGCCTGCATAATCCCCGAAACCTGACGCACCGGCGACATGACGGAGTGCTGCACCTTCTCCGACGTTTCTTCCACGCGATCCAAGGTGTGGGTCACCATCTCATCGACGCGGATTACCTGCAGGCGCAGCCGATCAAGAAGGTCATGCACAGTCGCGTCAACCCTCTCGACCTCGGTGCGCGTAGTCGTGGTCACGTGCGCCAGATTATCCAGGATGGTGTCGATCTTGGGACGCGAGGTCTCCAGGAAGGACTTAACTTCCTGCTGCATCACCTTCGCGTTGTCGAGAACCGGAATCAGATGCGACTGGGTTTCGTCGGTGACCGCCTGCAGTTTCTTGCTGAGTTTCACGATCACCACGCACATGACGAGGAGAATGAGCATCTGCAGAACTACGGCGGCTGCAGTAACGGCGACAAAAAGGGTCAGATTGTCAGACATAGGCATTTTCTTACTTGGGCGCTAGCGGGTGACGATGAACCCATCCTACGGAACGCTGGGCTTGGTACCCTCGACATCCTCGCTGGTAGCTTCACGGTAAGCCTGCCGGCCAGCTTCGTAGGCAGAGCGGATCTGCTCTTTCTGCTGGCTCAGGTAGTCTCGTCCCTTGTCGGCCCAGCCTCCTGCCTGTTCACGCGCCTGGCGCGCCCGCTCCTTGACGGAGTCGCGACCCTCTTCAGCCACCTCACGCAGACGCTGGCGCGTCTCCTCGCCGGACTTCGGAGCATAGAGAATTCCTACTGCCGCGCCGATACCCAGGCCGGCAAGGAACCACAAGAAACCACTTCCGTCGTGATCAGACATGATTGCCTCCTAGAAAAACCTTCACGAGTCCGGATGGTAGCATCCGTTTTGCAGAATTACAAACCTGCTATGCGGACTTGCAAGCTCCGGAGCAAGCCTCAGCTGTGGTCCATGGCCTTGGCCAGCAGGGCGATTTGCCCGGCATGATACACACTGTGTTCGATCAACCCGAGCGCCTCATCGTAATAGGACCGCTTGCCAGCCGCCGATAGCTCATCCAGACGGGCAGGACTGAGTTTTTGCAGCGCCTCGCGAAATTGTTGGTTGGATGCGCGAAACTGGTCGAGTGTCTTCTGCCAGTTGGCTTCGCTTGCTTCGGTTGGCGCTGGGGGAAAATTGCCTTCCGCCTCGAGACCGGCGCGCAAACCGCCAAGTCGTTTCGCAGCCACTCCCTCCCAGTACGCCATATGCCCGACGAGTTCCCAGATGCTGTGAGCGTTGCCGATGGGTCGCAAGGCAGCCCGTTCCGCTGAGATGCGATCGAGAATTTGCCAGATGGCATCGCCATGCCAAGCTGCGCCCTGCATGACGACGTCGTAGTGATTGAGTATGCGTTGCACTTCGTTCATGATTTCTCCTAACCTCCTAACAGTATAATACAGGTTAGGAAGCATGTGCGACGATTATGGCTTCTGCGTGGGGCGGATCAAGATCTCGCTGATGAAGGACTGCGGCTCCTGGGTTACCAGCATGACGACAGCTCGTACAACATCGTCGGGCTTGAGCATCTTTCGAGTGTCTTTGCCGCCGCGGCGCGGGCTGAAATCGGTATCCACCGAGCCGGGACAGATTACGCTGACCCGGATATTCTGGCTGCGCAACTCTTCCGCCACTCCATAGCTGAGCCCATTCAGTCCCCACTTGGAGGCGGAATAGGCAGCGCCGCGAGGCAGCGGGTTCTTCCCGGCCAGTGAGGAGATGTTGATAACGTGGCCAGACCCGGCCGCGATCATCAGCGGCACGATGCTGCGCATCATGTAATACGGGCCGCGTAGGTTGATATGAAAGATGGCGTCCCAGTCATCGGGAGCAAGCTCATGCAGCAGGCCCTGGGGCCCACCAATACCGGCGTTGTTCACCAGGATATCGACACGCCCGTAAGTTTTGCGGAGATGTTCCCCCAGCGCCTCCACGCTGGCCAGATCGGTAACATCGCATGCGATGCCTTCTGCCCGGTGTCCTTGTCCCACCAGATCACGTGCGACCTGCTGGACCCGAGCTTCATCCCGGCCAGTGAGAATGACAGTGGCCTGCATGGCGGCCAGTCTGGTCACAATGGCCTGCCCTATGCCGCGCCCACCCCCGGTCACGACGGCGACAGACCCCGACAGCGAAACGAACTCATTTGGCTGCATAGATTGCCTCCCCACAGATTTCTTGCGTCTCAAGCACCTGGCGCAATGCCGGTTCAGCCTCGCACATGCCGCGGAACAAGAGGCTGCTTAACACTCATTCCAAATGATCGGAGGCACCGAGGAAGCCCTTGGCGGCCCGACAACAATTGAGATGCCCTCGAGCCGGCGGCAGGCCACTTCCGCGGGACGGGCTCACTATATACACCGAACCGCATGGCACGTGTAATAATGCGCACATCTGCAGATTAGGCTTTCCGCATCTCAGGAACACGGGAAATTGTGTAAAGTAGTAGGTTACTTGCCTTAAGCCGATGTGGGTACTTATAATCCCGTCTCCGCATGATTTGCATTTCGATTCGACGTTCAGGGGCGAAATGCGGACGGGCGAACAGTTATCATGCAGCCTGGCTGGATACGTCGGGCTGAAATCCCTGCGCATACGTGAACGTGTCTGGTTGAACATCATCAGTTGCCAGAACGAAGGAGCCAAAAGAATGAAGAAGTCGCTAGTCACTATGTTGCTGGTGCTCGCTATCGCGGCGCTAGTCCAGCAATCGGCAGCTCAGGCGGCGGCACAGCCCGCGCAGGCCGGTCAGCCAGCTCAACCGACGCAGAAGAAGGAAATCAAGGATCCGGCTGAATATAACTCCTACGTGAACGCCATTCAGCAGACCAACCCGCAGTTGAAATCGCAACAGCTGGAAGCGTTTCTGCAGACCTATCCCAACAGCGTAATGAAGGAAGATGCGGTGGAACAGCTGATGGTGGCATATCAGCAGGCCAACGACGCCAAGAAGACGATCGACGCGGCCGACCGTCTGCTGCAGGTCAATCCCAATAACATCCGGGCACTGGCGCTGCTGGCTTACAACTATCGTGCGGCGGCGTCGCAGGGTGGTCCGCAGATGCAACAGAATCTGCAAATGGCGCAGCAGTATGGTCAGAAGGGATTGCAGGCGCTGAACAATATGCCCAAGCCTGAAGGCATGAGCGATGCTGACTTCACCAAGCTGCACAACGAGACAGCCGCCATTTTCGAAGGCGCGATTGGCTTTGCGGCATTACAACAGAAGGACCTGGCCACGGCGCAGAAGGACCTGCGTGACGCGGTAGCGGAAGAGTCGCAACCGAACATCATGGACATTTACCCCTTGGCCACGGCCGATCTGGAGGCCAAGCCGATGAATCCGGAGGGCTTCTGGTTCATCGTCAAGGCTTCACAACTGGCCCAGGGGCCCGGCCAGGCGCAGATCCTGGAATATGGCAGGAAAAAATATATCCGCTACCATGGCTCCGAAGACGGCTGGGCTGATCTGGTGAAACAAGCGCAAGGGTCACAAAGCATGCTGGCGCCACAGGGGTTCACGGTCGCCGCAGCGCCCCCTCCGCCGTCTCCCGCCGAGCAGGCCGCCGACCTGGTGAAAAGCAAGGACCCCAAGCAGATGAGCTTTGCCGAATGGGAACTGGTGCTTTCTTCCGGTAATCAGCAGGCGGCTGACACAGTGTGGAATGCAATCAAGAACAAAGCCGTGAAGTTGCAGGCCGCCGTCATCAGCGCGACTTCGAACACTGTCCAGCTTGCCGGTAGCGACGACGACATTGAAGCCAAGAAGGCCGACATCACGTTGACTATGGCGAAGCCTATCGCGGCACGTCTGATGCCCCAACCCGCTGCAATGATGGCATTCCAAGGGACGGTCTCCAGCTATACGCCCAATCCGTTCATGATGACCATGAGCGATGGCATACTGCTGGACAAGAACGGTAACCCGGTCACTACCGGGGCGGCGCCCGTGCACCATACGACAACGCACAAGAAATCCGAGTAAGCCAGAGCGAAGCAAACGAAGGGGGAGCGGCGAAGGCTGCTCCCCTTTTGCTGCTTTGGCCCTCACTTACGGAACATCTGCTGCCCGGCCCGGAAGACATCGACGTAAGCTTTTACGCCAGGGTCGGTGGAGCGCAGAAACTCATCTGGAGTGTAGATTCCGCGCAGATTGCCGTTTTCCATCACCCCAATTCGGTTACCCAGTAACAAGGCTTCGCCGACATCGTGGGTCACAAATACGATGGTCTTGCCCAGCTTTTGCGCTAGTTTTCCGAACTCCATCTGCAGCTCGGCACGGGTTATGGGATCGAGCGCCCCGAAGGGCTCGTCCATCAGAAGGATGGGAGGGTCGGCAGCCAGGGAACGGGCCAGGCCGACGCGCTGGCGCTGGCCGCCAGACAGCTGATGGGGATAGCGGTCTGCGAATTCGGGGCCCGGCAAGCCGACCAAGTCCAGCACCTCTGTAACCCGCGCGTCAATTTTTTGGCGGTCCCACCCCTCCAGTTTCGGCACCAAGGCCACGTTTTTCCGCACCGTGTAGTGCGGAAATAGGCCGACCTCCTGGATCGTATAGCCGATGCTTCGTCGCAGCTTGATCGCGTCCCATTGTTCGACCGGAATTCCGTTCACGCGAACTTCCCCGCGCGTCGGCGCCAGCAAGCGGTTAATCATCTTCAGACAAGTGGTTTTGCCCGACCCGCTGCGACCGAGCAGCATCAAGGTCTCACCCCGGCGCACGGAAAAGCTCACCCCCGAGAGGAGAACTTTGCCACCGGCAACACTAAACTCCACATTGTTGAATTCAATCGTGATGGCAGCCGCGTCGTTCATTCAGCAGACCCGAGAGTGCCGCTACAGGGTAGCAGAGGGACGCAGTTGGCAGCTTGCTCGGGATGACAAACAGAAAATAGCGGATGGCTCGAAGATGGACACTGCTAAGAACAATGCCGGAGCCACCCGAATAGGGCAAGCTCCGGCACGATTGTGAAATTTAAACAGTTCTAGCGTCAGTCAATCAGCAGGCAGACAAACTGGCCTCTAACGTCCCCAGCCGCCGCCGCCGCCACCGCCGCCCGAGCGACCCCGGCCACCACCGCCGCCGCCGCGTCCGCCGCCGCCACCAAAACCGCCACGGCCGCCACCGCCGCCGCGAGGGCGATCGGTCTTGGGACGTGCTTCGTTCACGGTCAGATTGCGGCCGCCAAGATTGGTACCATTCAGCGCTTCCATCGCCTTGCCGGCTGAGTCATCATCGGCCATTTCGACAAAGGCGAAGCCCCGCGGCTGCCCCGTATCGCGGTCCGTAACGATGCTTACCTTATCGACTGGGCCATAGGCTTCGAACAACCCGCGCACCTGGTCTTCAGTGGCATCGAAGGTTAAATTCCCCACGTAGATGTTCTTCATTAGATCCTCACTTTTCGTGTACCGCTTGCTGGACCGAACATCGATCGCGCGGGCGGACGACGGTTGGGGGTGTTCACGACCAAATACTGACTTCTAGCCGCGTCAAAAACAGAAGGGCAGCATCTGCCGCCCCCCTGTCGTCGTTTCGTTTACAGGACCTGAACGTTTTCAGCCTGCCAACCCTTAGCACCACGCTTCACGTCGAAGCTCACCGCCTGACCTTCTTGCAGCGAACGAAAACCGTTCGACTGGATGGCCGAGAAGTGGACGAATACATCTTCGCCGTTCTGACGTGAAATAAAACCAAAACCCTTGGCATCGTTAAACCACTTAACTGTTCCTTGTTCCATTTGTTTCTTTGTATATCCTTGTTATTGATGTTGCGCTGAAGGATCGGAAGGTTGCAGGCAGGAATCGCTCAACTGAGAGGAGGATGGCTGCTAGACGCGCCGCTCGTACATACGCAATATCATGATACATGAAACCCCAGCATTAGGCTATGTAAACCGCTACTGTCTGGAACCAGACGCTACTCGCGGTCTCAACTAAACGTGACTAAACTACTCCGCCATCGCCACACCGTGCGACTGGCAGGCGAATTGGCCACGCGCATTGCGAATTTGGGCTAGCGCCAAAACGGGAAAGTACAGAAAAGATTTGCTGGCAAGCGGAGGTGAACTACCTTCACGTAAGACCTTGAACGCAACTTGCAACTGCACACGCAAAAAAATGCCGGCGCCTTGCAGCGCCGGCCGGTCGCTTGATTATTGAGAACCTGTAGTACTCTGCACAACCGTCAACCGCGGATTCGGATCGGCTACGCCGGTTGCGGGAGTGGCGAGATTGATTGATACCCACTTATTGTTCGTCCGGTCCACCGGTCCCATACCCCCTGTCGCGGCGGCACTAACCAGGTAGACGATCTCGTCGCAATTACAGATGTTCGAGGGAGCTGGACTTCCGTTCGGCGGCTGCAGGAAGATCGCTCCTGTAGTGGCGCCATTGTTGTTATCGAGCACGTAGGGGAACGCCACACTCTGATTCGTCTGCGGCCCGCCTGGCCCACTGGTGAAGTAGTTCACGACGAGGACCCCGCCCGGTGCCGGGATGTTGGTGAAGTCAGCTTCGTTGGTCACGCTCTCTGACACCGGCTGCACGGTTGCTCCCGCGTAACTTATCAGGAAAGAGGGGAGGCCGAACGGCGCACCTTGTTGTCCCTCAAAGATTCCCTCCGTGACCGAGGTGTCAGTTCCGATCACAAAACCCCGGTTGGCGTTCACCAGGTACCACACCGGCTGAGATCCAGTGCCGAGGCCAGTGACGATAACGCGCCCTGTGGTCGGGTCGACGTTGTAAGTACCAGCCGTGAAGATGTTCCGGGTGACCGTCCCAGCGTTGTTCTCGTCGGTCTGAAAGAGGGTGACGTGGCCCAGACCATCGAACTGGCCCACCCCAAGCTGTACATCAGGTCCCCCGGAGGCCTTCCCGTTGAGTTCCATCACGGCGGAAGAATTCAAAGACCCATTGCTGAAGTGGCCGTTGAGGGAGCCGGCCAATTGCTGAAGCAGCGAGACCAGGCTCACAGAGGCGCCGCCGGAGACTGCATCCGTCTCCACAGCGATCAATTCAGACTTCGGATTGACGACATAGAAAGCGTAGTTGAGAGTGTTTATCCCGATATTCAGGGTGATGGTGCCACGCCCGGTTGTGGCGAAGTCGGCATCTGCCACCCACACGCCGGTGAAGGCCACCTGGCTGGCCACACTCCCGTTGTCGTTAGTGTCTTGTATTCCGCTCGTCAGGTTGCCGGCATTATCGGCGGCGAAGGCGCCCGCACCCGCGGAACGATTCCCTCCGCTGTCGACCCCAAAGAAGCCCATGGCGTAATTCCCCACCATCGCCGCTATCCCCGTAGTCGAAAGGGTCTGCCCCTTGATGACGCCGGAGCCGTACACCTGCGGATGGGTGGAATCGGCCAGGATGAATTTCAGGTCCCCAGCCAGCGACGGGGCCAATTCGTAGTTGTAGGTATTGCCTCCGAAGGTCAAGGCCATCGTGCCCTGACCGTTGGTGCCAATGCTGTAGGTGCCAGTCAATGCTGTTTTGGTGAGGATGTCCTGCGCCGCCACACCGTTCTGATCAAGAAAGCCGGTAAGGTTGCCACTGCCGTCGCCGACAAAGCTGGCCACCGTGTAAAACGGTTGCCCATTGTCAAAGCCATTAAACGTGAGGGCAAAGGTACCCTGAAGTCTTCCCAAAATTGTGATGCTGAGGTTGGCACTGGTCGTATTAGAGTCGGCGTCAGTCACCTGCACCGTAATCGGGAAGGATCCGGAAGGCCCGGTAGGAACCCCAGAGATAACTCCCGTGGTCGGTCCGAGAGCCAATCCCGCAGGCAGAGTCCCGGTAGTTACAGTCCACGTAAAAGGCGCAAGTCCCCCAGTGACCGTCAACGGGCCGCTGTAAGACAAGCCGATGGTCCCATTAGGCAGCGTGGTCGTGGTGATCAACGGAAGCGGATTGATCGTGATGGAAAAACCACCCGTCTCATAGGCCGAGGTCGGGATCTGTGAATCCGTCACCCTTAACACGAAACCGTAGGTCTTGGCGGTGCCGTCGGAATTCAGATCGGTAATCGGCGGTGTGCCGCTGATCACGCCTTGCGGAGTCAGGGTCAAACCCGGAGGAAGGGTTCCCGAGTCCATCGTCCAGGCATACGGCCCTTGTCCCCCTTTGGTACCCATGGTGACACTGTAAGGAGACTGCACTACCCCACCGGGCAACGCCTTATTCGTGATAATAAGTGCCCCCGGGCCGTTGGGTGGATGGCCGGTGCTGCACGCGGTCAGCAGACACAAGCAGAGTGACAAGGCGAGAAACGGGAAAGGCTTAAACCCTTTCATGCAACTCCTCAAGCTATTCTGAAAGCTGGTTTTGTGGACGCCACTCCCGAGAGACTGGGCCGACTTTCTTACGGCGCAGCCTGACAGCATCGTGCGGCACGACACCCTGGGCGGAACAACGGAAGAGGTCCCTGTTACCAAGCAGGTTAATTCACCTGTGCGTAAATGCAAGTTTTTTTTGACCTGAGTACGCTACCTTCGCGCACCTAAAGGTCATTCGATTTTCTCACAGGATGCCGAAACCAGCGATGCCTTGGCCAAAGAATAGTGGGCAGAAGGTCTTCCGAGAGCCCAAAGCGGGAATGGCCGCACTGCCCGAAAAGAGGTGAACGGGCGACAAAAGCTGACGGATGCTTGGCAATTGACTGTGACCTGCACTTTGACGAGGCGCTGAGCAGCACACTTGTCGTTTCGGGCGGTAAACCTCTGCTATCCTTTGAGTTTCCGTCGGAGGATATTCGTGAGCTCCAAGATATTTCTGCTTTCATTCTGTTTCGTCGTTGCTACAACGTTCGCTCAACAACCCTCAGGCCAGGCCACTCCGGGCGCTACAAATCCCGGCCGTACGCCTGGCTCGGTCCAAGCTCCAGTTGAGCCAACTTTGCCCTACATCCCCAGCCTCGACGTTTCCGCGATGGACCGTTCGGTGGACCCATGTGTGGACCTCTACCATTACTCCTGCGGCGGCTGGGAGCGGAACAATCCCATTCCAGCCGACCAGATCCGTTGGGACGTTTATTCGAAGTTGTACCAGGACAATCTCAATTATTTGCGGGGCATTCTCGAAGAGGCATCCACCGCCCAGTCGGCTGACGCCGTTACCCAAAAGATTGGCGATTACTACGCCGCCTGTATGGACGAGTCCGCGGTCGAAAAACTGGGAGCGAAACCCATGCAGGGCGCACTCGACCAGGTGCAGGCGGTCAAGAGCGTTCACGATCTCGCTCCGGTAGTGGCTCGTCTGCATCTCGCCGGAGACACTCTTCTGTTCGACAGCGGCTCCCAGCAGGATCCCGACAACTCCGATGCCATGATTGTGGGGTTGGAGCAAGGGGGATTGGGCCTTCCAGACCGCGACTACTACACCAAAGACGATGCCAAGTCGAAAGAAATTCGCGAGCGCTATCTCCAGCACGTGCAGAAGATTTTCGAACTCCTGGGCAATCCGCCTGCCACGGCGAAAAAAGAAGCCGACACGGTAATGCGCATCGAGACCAGCCTGGCGAAGGCTTCGCTGACGCGAGTGGATCGGCGCGATCCCTACAAAGTGACCCACAAGATGAAGGCGGCCGAGTTGAATGTGCTGGCGCCTAACTTCGATTGGAGCGTGTACTTTTCTACCGCCCAGGTGCCCCCGTTCGAAATTCTGAATGTGGAGTCGCCCGAATTCCTGAAGGAGGTCAACGCGCAATTGACTTCCACTTCGCTTGCGGACTGGAAGAGTTATCTGCGCTTTCATGTAGCGAATTCGCGCTCGCCATTCCTCTCTTCGGCTTTCGTCAACGAGAATTTCGCCTTCTATCGCCAGTACCTGCGCGGGGCCAAGGAGCTGCAGCCCCGGTGGAAACGTTGCGTTCAGTCTGTAGACCGGCAACTTGGCGAGGCGCTGGGACAGGCGTATGTGCGTAAGACGTTTTCGCCCGAGCTGAAGGCGGCAACGCTTGACATGACAAAAGAAATTGAAGATGCCATGGCGGTGCGCATCCAGCAATTGGACTGGATGAGCCCGCAGACCAAGCAGCAGGCGCTGAACAAGCTGCATGCCATCCGCAACAAGATCGGCTATCCCGACACCTGGCGCGACTATAGCTCGGTCGTGATCGTGCGCGACGACTTCTATGGCAACGCCGAGCGCGCTGAAGAATTCGAGAGCCACCGCGAGTTCAACAAAGTGGGCAAGCCTGTGGACCGCACCGAGTGGGGAATGTCGCCGCCCACCGTGAACGCCTATTTCAACCCGCAGATGAACGACATCAACTTCCCTGCCGGCGTGCTGCAACCGCCGCTCTACGACGCCAAGCTGGACGATGCCCCCAACTATGGCAATACCGGCTCGACGATCGGGCATGAGCTGACCCATGGCTTCGACGATGAAGGCCGTCAGTTCGACGCCAAGGGCAATCTGAAGGATTGGTGGACTACGCAGGACGCCGAGCAGTTCGTCAAGCACGCAGATTGCGTCGTGGACCAGTATGCGAAGTACGTCGTGGTGGACGACATCCACATCAACTCCAAGCTAACGGAAGGCGAAGATGTCGCCGACCTGGGCGGCACCATCCTGGCCTACATCGCGTGGAAGGACGCGGACAAGGGCAAGCAATTGACCAACCGCGACGGTTTGACTCCGGACCAGCGCTTCTTTGTGGGCTTCGCACAATGGGCCTGCGCCAACGATCGGCCAGAAGACCTGCGGGCGCGTGCCATTACCGATCCGCACTCTCCAGCGAAGTACCGCATCAATGGCGTCGTAGTGAATATGCCCGAATTCGGAGCGGCCTTCTCCTGCAAACCTGGCCAACCGATGGTGAAGGCTGCGGATAAGGTGTGCAAGGTGTGGTGAGGAACCTGTGGGATTTACGGGCGCCAGACTCTGGAGCGCATAACATCGAAATGGTGGTCATATGTCCAAACCTGGACTCCTAGCCGTGCGGAAAGCACAGCCAGAACAGCGTCAAACAGTGTTATGGAGTGGTCGGTAAACTTGACCATCCTCATTGCCCCGCCTATGTAATCTTCCATGGAGGGATTGACGAACCTTGCACTTCCTAAAATGTCGGTCAGCCAATTTTCGGCTGCCCGCGCGCCTAACCGACGCAACACGAGAGCATGAGTCTCCAGCAAGGTTGAATAAGAAACGATTAGCTCTCGCTTTTCGTGTGCGACTCGATTTAGCTCGCTCTGAGCACGTTTGTGGTATGCATCATCGGGATCGACAGCAGCAAAAAGAGGACCTGCATCAGCAAGAATTGCCCGACTCATGGTTCGGCAAAATAACGGTCATGCTCCTGACTAATGTCACGATGGCCGCTCCCTCGCCGGGCTGGTCGTATCCGTAGCGGACCGGCGGGCCGTAAGTAGCCGCGCAGCGCCAAATACTGGCGTAGCGCCGCCTGAACGACCGCGGTGAGCGGTGGCCGAGCTTCCTGGTCGCGGATGTAGCTCTCAACTGCGTCGGCCAAGTCGTCGGGGATTGTCACCGTAGCGCGCTTCATAGCAAAGGAATTATAGCACCAGTTGGTGAAGATGGTGAACATGAGCGGAATTATCCCAATAGCCGCATCAGTCCTTTGCCCAGCAGATCGGGTACAAGAAACTTCCTGCCGCTTAGCGCTTCCGCCGCCCCGAAGCCGCTACGCACGGCGCCTTCCATGGTTGAGGGCCATCCTGTCGCCGTCCAGTCTCCCGCGAGGAAGAGCCTTGGCCATGCACTGACGTGCGAGGGACGAAACGCATCGCTGCCCGGAGCAGGCGAGAACGTAGCATGGATTTCTTTGATGACTGTCGCCTTCGTCAACTTCGCATCGCGCGCGGCAGGAAAGAATTCGCCTAGTTCCCTGACCGCCATTTCGATAATGTCAGCTCGCGACTTTTCCACCAGCGTTTTCGACGCGCTCACCACCAGTTCCAGGTAGCTGCCGCTCTGCGTCGAATCCCTCCGCGTCTCCAGAATTTTCGACTTCTGGAACATCCACTGAATAGTCCGCTCCAGCAGCACGGCATGTTCCAATGGCGTGATCTCGCGGTCGAACCAAAGGTGGATCCCGGTAATTGGAGAAGAGGTTAAGTTGCGCAACTGATCCCGCAGCGGTGCGAGTTCTGGAACATCCGGAAGCAGCTTTTCGACTCCGTTGAACGGCACCGCGAGAATCGCGTGGTCGGCACGCACATCCTCGCCACCGATACAAAGCTGCACACCATCGGCATCGGCGCGGACCGAATCCACTGCCGCCCGCGTGTGCACCTTGCCACCATGCGCTTCGATGTACTCGGCCGCTGTCCCGTAGAGCTGCGAGAGTGGTACAGACGGGACTCCCATACGCCCCGCTTCAGCAGACTTCAAGAAAGATTCGCGAAACACCTGCGCAGCGTAGCGCACCGACATCCGGTCCAGATCTTCGTTAAGGGCGCTGACCAGCACCGGGGTCCAGAAGCGATTGATTGCGGTTTGTGGCTGGCCGTGACGCAGCAGCCATGACAGAAAATTTTCTCCGCTGTCTTTAGGAAGACCGGGGACAAGAGCCATCATGGCGCGTGCGATGGCCAGCTTGTCTTTCCGATCGAGTACAGACGAGTCGAGAAAGGAAGGCGCGGCATGCAGGGGCGGCGGCAGCGCTCCCGGCTTCAGGGTTGAGGAGCGTCCTCCCGGAAGGATGAAAGTGATCTCGTCGTACCAGCGGATCTGCTGTTCAACCCCGAGTCTGCGGTAAAACTCGATGAGATTGGTGCAACAGCCCAGCAACACGTGCTGGCAGTTGTCTACAACTTCGGCGGTCCCAGGCAGCTCATACGACGACGCTCGGCCGCCCAGATAGGGACGCCGCTCGAACAATTCAACCTGATATCCCGCGTCGGCCAGCGCGCTTCCTGCGGCAAGACCGGCGAGGCCGCCGCCAATAATAGCGACGGATCGACGCTGCGAGGTTGGCGGGACGCTCATGTCAGGCGCTTCCAGAATCCCTTGCCGAGCACGGCCAGCTTTTCCGCGGTGCCCAGGCGAACGCGCTCCGAGAAGACGTCGTAGTTGCGGTCGGCGATCCTCTGCAGCAACCGCCGATAGATCTCGACCAGTGCCCACAAAGCTGGCCGGCTGTCTTCGTCCACCAGCGGCAGCAGTTCATCGGCGGCACGATAGAACTCGCGCGCGCGCTCGGCTTCGAATTCAAGCACTGGGCGCAATGAGCCGGATGCTGTGCCATTTGTCAGCGCACCAGCCTCGACTCCGAAGCGTGCCATATCTTCCCTGGGCAGATAGACGCGCCCCATCTCGGCATCTTCTTTCACGTCGCGGATGATGTTGGTGAGCTGAAACGCCACCCCGGTTTGCTCCGCCAGCCTCTCGGCGCGGGGGTCACGATAGCCAAAGATGCGAATGCAGATCAGGCCGACGACCGATGCCACGTGATAGCAGTAGTCGTAAAGTTGATCGAAGGTGTCGTACTGGAGTTGCCCGGAATCCTCGCCCAGTGCTGGTTTCGGGCCAACACCATGCTGTGGCACGTCCATTGCGGTCCCGTGCACCAGCTTTTCCAGCAGCTCGATGGGAATTTTGTAGAGCTTCTGGGAATCCGCCAGGGCAAACAACACCGGATCATCGGTGGGCTCGCCGGCGATCACGCGGCGTAGTGCATTGATCCATTCATCCAACTTCTCGCGACGTTGCTGCGCCGGGATCGAAGGGTCGTCAGAGATGTCGTCGGCGTGACGCATGAAGGCATACACGGCCGAGAGCGCGTTGCGCTTGGGAGCAGGTAGAACCAGGAAGCCGTAGTAGAAATTCTTGGCGGCGGAGCGCGCTATGTGACGACAAACTCCGTAGGCGGCCCGCAACTGTAGCGGGTGTTTGCTCACAACAGCTTTCCCGCGGCTGCGCGTGCCAGCAGCCATACCTTGCGTGGCTTGGAGATGACGGGCCGTCGCGTCAACACGTCGTACCCCTGGCGCTCGATAGCGTTCAGGATCTCGAGCCCGCCGCGACTGAACAATTCGATGTCGAGCGCCAGATGTTTATCCACCATTTTCGCGAGCGGCAGTCCCATCTGAAACCATTCGCGGGCGCGGGCGACTTCGAACTTCATCATCTCCAGAAATGCGGGCGTCGCTCGATGTTGCGCAATGTCATCTTCGGTCACGCCATACTTCGCGAGATCTTCGAGCGGAAGATAGATTCGCCCTTTGGCGTAATCGACGGCTACATCCTGCCAGAAGTTCGCCAGTTGCAGTGCTGTACAGGTGTAGTCAGAAAGCTTTTGCCGCTCGGCATCACGATAGCCACACAAGTAGAGCACAAGATGTCCGACGGGATTGGCGGAATATTGGCAGTAGCCAAGCATATCGCCAAAGGTCGGATATCGCGCGGTCGTCTGGTCCTGGCGAAAGGCCCGCAGCAGATCGGAAAACTCATGCTGCGGAATTTCAAGTTCGCGAACGGTAGGCCGCAGGGCGACAAAGACTGGATGCCTGGGTTCTCCGGAGTAACACTGCTCCAGCTCGGCTTCCCATTGGCCGAGCAGCGCCAGCGACTGTTGCGGGTCGCCGACCTCATCGCCCAGATCGTCCGAGATCCGGCAGTAGGCATAGACGTTGTAGAAATGCTGGTGCAGATGTTTGGGCAGGAACCAGGTTACGACGGAAAAATTCTCGTAATGCGAGTGCGCCAGCCGCGAACAATACTGCTGCGCATCCTCAAGCGACGGCGCGCGCTCGGGGATGGCATACTCGGGAGGCAGCGAGCGCCAGCCTGCCGCGGCTGCGGGACCGGCTTGCGGAAAATCCACGCCATTATGAGTGGGAAGAGAAGACATCAGGAAGATTGTACCGGCGACTGCAGCGGGATGCCCCGTTCTAGCCTACTTGTTGCTACGACCCAATTGACAACCGACCACTAGCCACTGCTCTTACGTTCCCGGAATGATGGCCGTCTTGATGTCGCCGTTGCGATTCAGCATGTGTCGCAATACCTGCTGCAAGCGCGACAAAGGCGCTTCGCCGGTGATGTAGTCGGTGCCCTTGATCTTGTTCTCGCAGATCAGCGAAAACGCTTTGCGCACCGTCTCGGGTGTGTGATGGAACGTGGCTTTCAGCGTCAGTTCGTTGTAGTGCAGGCGCTGGGTATCCAGTGCGACGGTCGTCCCGCTGGCGCAACCTCCGAAGAAGTTGACCGTGCCGCCTTTGCGCACCATGTCGATGGTCCACTCCCAGGCTTGCGGGCGTCCTACCGCCTCGATGACCACGTCGCAACCGCGGCCCTCAGTTGTAAGCTTGCGCACCGCCTTCACCGGATCGTCCACGGATTCGATCAGGACCGTGCTGTTGGCTCCCAGGCGGCGAGCCGCACTCACTTGCGCTTCGCGCTTGACCACCGAGATCACGTTGCAACCGGCCAGTTTCGCGACCTGCACGAACATCAGGCCAATAGGGCCTGCGCCGATGACGGCGACCGAGTCACCAATCTCCAGTTTGGTTTCATGCAAGCCGCGCAACACGCAGGCCAACGGCTCAACCATGGCGGCCTCTTCGAAGCTGACGTGCTTCGGGATGGCCAACATGTTGGTTTCCACGATGCGACGGGGAATGCGAATGTACTCGGCATAAGCGCCGTTGTTAAACAGCAGGTCCGAACAGAGGTTCTCCTGGTGCTTCGAACAATAAAAGCAAGTACCACAGGGGGCGGAATTCAGCGCCACCACCCGCATGCCTTTGCGGAAACCCTTAACCCCTGGCCCAACTTCTTCAACCACACCCGCTAACTCATGTCCAAACAAGGCCGGAGGCACAATCATGCGGGCGTGATAGCCGCGCTGATAGACCTTGAGATCGGTGCCACAGGTCAGGGCTACTTGCACCTTGACCAGCACTTCCCCTTCACCCAGCGTGGGAATCGGCACCTGCTCGATTTTGACGTCCTCTTTGCCATAGAGGACCGCCGCTGTCATGTGTTTGGTCACTTATTGGCCCTTCCATAAGCTGCCCGGCTGGATGACTACCTTCATGGAGTCCGCATTGGGATGGGCAGCCAAATCCAGCGCTTCAACGGACCCGGCCAGCGGAAAGCGGTGACTGATGAGACGCTCTAATTCCATTTCACCGCTGAACACAAAGCGCGCTGACTCTTCCTGCAAGTCCACAGAAGCACTGTAGGACCCCAAAAGACTCTTTTCATCGACGCAAACCGCTGCCGGATCGATAGTCGCCTCCCCGTGCTGCGTTTGCGCAAATAGCAATACCCGGCCCCCAGGACGCGTCGCGTCCATGGCCGTGCGAATTAATGCGTTGCCGGCTACCGCAAGTATGACTGCATCCGCCCCCCGGCTCTCCGTCAGCTCTTTAACGGCCCTTACGGTTTCGGAGGCGGAAGCGTCGATGTTTTCGTTCAGGCCGAACGTCTGAGCTATTGTATGCCTCTGCGGAAACAAATCGGAAGTTATTACCCGCGCTCCGCGTCGGCGCGCCAGCACAGCCAGCATGATGCCAATCGGTCCCTGGCCAATTACGAGTACGGATTCTCCGGGCGTAAGTCTCAGCGTTTCAATGCCTTTCATGCAGGTGTTTATGGGTTCGATAAAAGAGGCCTGCTCGAACGAAACGCCATCTGGAATACGGATGACTCCCTTGCCGACGATCCATTCCATCACGCGAACATACTCGGCGAAACCGCCTCCGCTGGGCTCGTAGCCCGCGGTTGCCCCGACCTTTTTGTAGGTCGGACATTGGGCAAACACATTATGCTGGCAGTAGTAGCATTCCCCGCAAGGGATGTGATGAAACACCATCACACGGTCGCCCAGTTTGTAGCCGGTGACATCTTCACCAACGGCAGCAACCACACCGGTCGTCTCATGGCCAAAGATGCGCGGGGCGGAATGGGAACCGGTCGCGATCTTTTTCAGATCGGTGCCGCAGATGCCACAAGTGTGCACCCGAACCAGGATTTCTCCCCGGCCGATCCTTGGAACTGGGACCGTCTCGAGGCGGACGTCGTTGACGCCGCGATAAACCGCCGCCTGCATGGTTGCGGGCAGGGGGTGCTGGCCGACGGCATTACCGAGTTGGGTGGCGCTCGACATGTGACTGGCTACTGAGTACTGGCCGCTGACTACTGTCTTCAATTAGATGTTCCAATGCCCGGCACAGGTTCGCAGAGGCGGCCTTACTATTTTTCCTCATCTTGCCCAGCGTCGCCCACCACTTCGGGTGAAGCGCTATATAGACCAGGAACGGCCGCGTGTCGAACCTTCCGTTCTCGTCAATAAATCGCATGAGGGGCGGCATGGGAAAGGAAGCGTCATCGGAAACAGCCTTCACCGCAGCAAACTCAATCCCTCGCTCGGCGGCAACTCGCGCCACTGCCGCGCCTTCCATGTCCACCACGTCCGCTCCGTATTTCGTGAGCAACGCGTGTTTCTCTGCGACATCATTTATGTTTGGCGAAGTCGCCAGCACCCACTCGCGTCCCTGCGCCGGGTAGCGGTCACCGGTTGCGACATCCACCACCTCGCGAATCCGGGCAACATCGCCGATTTTTAACTCCGGCGAAACGGCGCCAACCATGCCTGCGGAAACCAGCAGCTTGGGCTGCGCGCGCTCGATCACCACCTCGGCAGCGTGACGGGCGCGGTTTGCTCCGATACCGCCAACCGCAACCACGGCCTCAGGCAGCTCGAATAGCTCAACGCCGTCCACGTGATGCGGCTGCAATTTCCCCAGGAGTGGCGAGAGTTCCACCCGCATCGCCACCACAATCGCGATGGGCTTACCGAGCATAGCCGTTTGCCTGGAACCACTCCGCCGCCCGTCGCAAAGCGCCGTCAACCGGTCCTGGATTCCACCCCAGCTCGCGCTCCGCCTTTGCGCTGGTGATAAACATCTTCTTGCGTCCCATGCGGACGGAATCCAGCGTGACCCGCGGTTCGCGTCCCATGATGCTACCGCTGAACAGCGTGTCCACCACGCCCGTCGCATAGGCCACCGCGTAAGGCAACTTGACCTTTGGCGAAGGCAGGCCCGTAATCGTCGCCAACTTATCGAGAATCTGCTTCAGCGTCAGGTTCTCACCGCCGAGAATGTAGCGCTCACCCGGCAGCGCTTTTTCCATGGCAAGCAAATGTCCTTCGGCACAATCGACGACATCCACCAGGTTCAGCCCGGTATCCACATAGGCCGGAAATTTGCGCTTCAGAAAGTCAACCACGATGCGGCCCGTGGGTGTCGGCTTGATATCGCGCTCGCCGATAGGCGTTGTCGGATTCACCACCACAACGTTTTGCCCTGCCCGTCCCGCGTCAATCGCCAACTGCTCGGCCATGAACTTGCTGCGCTTGTAATCGCCAATCATGTTGGATAGCGTGACTGGCGTTTTCTCATTGGTAACGCGGCCGTTGTTGCCGAATCCCATGGTGGCAACGCTGCTGGTATAAATAACCCGCCGCACACCTGAAACCCTCGCCGCTGCCAGCACGTTACGAGTGCCCTCGACGTTGGAGTCGTAAAGTTCCTGGGAGTTGCGCGTCCAGAGGCGATAATCGGCGGCCACGTGGAAGACAAACTCGCAATCCGACATGCCGGTCCTGAGCGACTGGAGATCGCGCAGGTCGCCCACAACGTGCTCAGCCGGCAGGTCGGCGATGTTGTCCAGACGGCTGGTGGGACGCACCAGCAGCCGCAACTCGGCGCCCTGGGAAAGCAGTTGTCGTGCAACGTGGCTCCCCAGAAATCCGGTCGCGCCTGTAACGAAACATTTCATGTTTCAGTAGTCAGTAGCCTGGTCAGCTCCCAGTGGAGCGCCGGTCAACCTTGCCAGGGATTGGTGACCGGGATTCCCCACACACTGAAATCCTTCACATTGCGAGTGACGACGGTAAGGCCATGATGCCTCGCCGTTGCTGCCATGAGGCCGTCGATGATGGCCAGCGTGATGCCTTTGAGCTGCGCTTGGCCGGCCATGGCGCGCCAGATTTCCGCAATTGCCTCATTGATCGGCAACAGACGATTCGCAAATCGGGCAGACAGGTCGCCCTCCAGCCATCGTTCCAACTGGTCACGCTTCTTGCCCGCAGGCAAAAGCGTTACGCCCTTGCGAATCTCCCCAAACGTAAGGACGCTAAAGTGGAGTGTGTCCTCATTCTGAGCGTCCACCCATCTCTTTACCCTCACATCTGGAGGCCAAGGCCGACTGTACTCGGAAATTACGTTGGTATCGAGCAGATACCGGCTCATAGCTCGATGTCGCGGCCCGGATCCTTATCGCGCTCCAGGTTGATCCCGGAACCGGAGAGGGGAGACTCCATGAAAAACTCCGAGAGCGTTTGCTTGCGCTTCGGTTGCTCGGTCGTTTGCTCGGCCGGTTGCGCGGCCTGCTCCAGCAGGATGGCGGCATAGGCCGGCACGTCCATGCCGCGAGCGGCAGCCTGGGCAGCCAGTTCGGCCTCCAACTCGGGCTTAATATCGAGGGTGATGGTCATCGTCGCAGCTCCACCTGGTCAGTATAGCCAGTTTTTCAGAGTGGCAGAAAGGACGAACGCCCACAAGCTTCCCACGGCTCTTGGCAAGAAAATGCGAGCCCGCCCTTGTCAATGGCTACTGCTGATTCCTCCGCGCCACGCGCAACTGTTCTTCCTGCGAGGCCGCTGACGCCTTTGCATACGTGGTCAACGCAAGCAGCGGGAAGTACTGGCGGTACATGTAATACATCAGGTAAAACACGCGCGGAAATCCCGTGCCGGTGTACAAGGTCTCATCCCATGAGCCATCGCGGCCCTGCGTCTTCAGCAGATACGCGATACCGTGCTGCAGCGAATCGTTGCGCGTGTCGTTGGCGGCGAGTAAGCCCATCACTGCCCACGCTGTCTGAG
This sequence comes from uncultured Acidobacteriaceae bacterium, assembly GCA_963728805.1. Classification (GTDB taxonomy): domain Bacteria; phylum Acidobacteriota; class Terriglobia; order Terriglobales; family Acidobacteriaceae; genus Bog-257. The sequence goes on along the minus strand of CAVSLE010000003.1, from coordinate 180,451 downwards.
AAGGCGTGCTCGGACCCACACCCTTAAGATTGCCATCGTCGTAGGAATCGCAAGTCTCGCCCCAGCCACCGTCGGGGTTCTGCATCATGCGCAGCCACTCGACGGCCTGCAGCACGAAGGTCTCGTGATAATCCACGCCGACCGCCTCCAGCCCGCGCAACACCTGCATGGTGCCGTAGATGTAGTTCACTCCCCAGCGTCCGAACCAGGAGCCGTCAACTGCCTGCTCGCGCTTGATGAACTCTATCGCGCGCCGCACCGGTTCGTCCTTCAACGAGTAGCCATAGCTGGCCAGGCATTCCAGCACGCGGCCGGTGATATCGACCGTCGGCGGATCCAGCATGGCGTTGTGGTCGGCGAAGGGAATGTTCTGGAAGACCATGCGGTCGTTGTTCTTGTCGAACGACGCCCAGCCGCCGTTCTTGCACTGCATCGACAATATCCAGTCCAGGGCGCGCTGTGCTGACTTGGTGTGATAGCTCTCGTTACTGGTCTTCACCCGGCTCAGCGCCAGCATCACCTGCGCGCTATCGTCCACGTCGGGATAAAACTCGTTGTTGAACTCGAAGTACCAGCCCGCCGGCGCTGCCTTGCGGTTTTTCACGCACCAGTCGCCTTTGCGAGTCACCTGCTTGCGCAGCATCCATTCGCAGGGCCGTACCAGGCGAGGGTCGTTGGCCGCCACACCGCTCTCCGCCAGGGCAAACACGGCGTAGGCGGTGTCCCAAACCGGGGACATGCAGGGTTGCATGCGGAAGGTGGTCTCTTCCTCGATGCCCAGCTTTTCAAATTCGTCCATCGCGCGGATAAATTGCGGATCGTCGAGCGAGTAACCCAAACAACGCAGCGCGATGATGGAGTTCATGATGCCGGGATAGATTGCGCCCAGGCCATCGCTCATCTCCATGCGCTCCAGCATCCACTTCTCGGCAACCTTCAACGCCTGCGAACGCAGCGGGCGAACATGTATCTGCTCCAGCAAGTGCACCATGCGATCAAGCACGAGAAAGAAATTGCGCCAGCTCACCAGCTTTTTGGCCCAACGCAGGCGCAACTGGGTCCGGCTTCGCCCACCGACAAACAACTCGTCAATTCCCTGCTCCGGCGGAATCTTCTTGAACGGCTTCTTGGCGTAGGCGATGGAAAGCGGCACCAGAATGGCGCGCGACCACGACGAGATTTCGTAGATGTTGAACCAGAACCACTTGGGGAACAAAACGATCTCGGGGGGAATTGCCGGCACCGCGTCGTAGTCGTATTGCCCGAGGAAGCAGAGATAAATTTTGGTAAAGGTATTGACCGCGGTGACGCCGCCAAGGGCGAGAATCCGCTCGCGGGCCTTGCTGAGTTGCGGATGATCGGGACTGTAGCCGGCCATTTTCAGCGCGAAATAAGCCTTGACCGAGGCGCTGATGTTGGAAGGACCATCGTTAAAAATCGGCCAGCCGCCGTCGGCGTTCTGACGGTTCAGGATCTCGGTGGCGCACTTCTGGGTGCGCACCGGCTCTTCGGTACCCAGCAGACGATGCAGCAGAATGTAATCGGAGACCAGGGTTGTGTCGGCGCCCAACTCGCCACACCAGTAGCCCTCGTCGCGGTCCTGGAGAGAGAACAGATATTGCCGCGAGGCATCGATGGCGGCGGCCACCCGGCTTTTTATGTCATCGATTTTGCCGAAACGTACTTCGGCACGATCGGAAGAATCTGCCATTCCCTCTCTACTCCGCCATCGCTGGCGCAGCGCCAATGGCCTCGATGATCTCGGAGGGTAGTCCGAAACGCACGTGCTCAGGCATGACTTCGATTTCACGCATGTTGGTGAAACCCTGCTCTTCCAGGAAAGTCACGGCCTGTTGCACCAGAATCTCAGGCGCCGATGCGCCGGCCGTTAAGCCCACCGTGTTGACGTTTTCCAGCCACTCCGGCTTGATCGAGCGGTAGTTCTCGATGAGATGCGACTGCGCGCCCAGATTGCGGGCGACTTCGACCAGGCGGTTGGAATTGGAACTGTTGTCGGAGCCGACAATCAGCAGAAGATCACATTCGCCAGCAACGTCCTTCACCGCGGTTTGCCGGTTCTCCGTGGCATAGCAAATGTCCTGCGCGTGCGGCCCTTTGATATTGGGAAATTTTTTCCTGAGCGCCTCGATAACGTGGCTGGTTTCGTCGAGGCTCAACGTCGTCTGCGTAAGATACGCGACCCGGTCGGGATCGGGAACCTGAAGGCCTTCCACGTCCTCAGGCGAGTCCACAACCTGAGTAACGTCGGGGGCTTCGCCGAGGGTGCCAATGACTTCATCGTGGTCGCGGTGGCCGATAAGGATGAGCGAGTAGCCTTCCCGGGCAAATTTGACGGCTTCGACATGCACCTTGGTGACCAGCGGGCAGGTGGCGTCGATGACGCGCAACTCGCGCAGCTTGCTGGCGTCGCGTACCTCGGGTGCGACCCCGTGCGCGCTGTAGATAATGCGCTCGCCGGCCGGAACTTCCTGTACGCTGTCGACAAAGATAGCGCCCTTGGCGCTCAACTCGTCCACCACGTAACGGTTGTGGACGATCTCTTTGCGCACGTAAATTGGCGCTCCGAAGGTCTCCAGCGCGATGCGAACAATGTCGATAGCGCGAACCACGCCGGCGCAGAAGCCCCGCGGCTTCAATAAAAGGAGGGTCTTGGCGTTGCTTTCAGTCATTCTGTTGTCTGTCCAGTATACGGGTAAAAACCCGCTTTTCCCCACAGCTACTCTATTGTATGCAGCGGCACTGGAATCACCAAGGTAACGGGCTGAAGCGGGGCAATTTAGCACTCTAAAGCGCAATTTTCGCAGCCAACGGCAACTGGTCTACTGGTGCGATACCGGGTAGAACGAAGGAGTTGTGGCTGCGACGGGTGGAGCACGCCTTTCAGGCGTGCATGACCAGCCTCAGTTCCTAGATCGCGCTTTAGCGCCTGCGGTAATGTTTCCGCCACCTCAATGGCTAAAGCCAACTCATTTCCGGATCTTAACTGCACCGCTAAAAGCGGTGCTCCACCCTTCGAACCACGCCGTGAGAATGCTCTAGGAGAAGCGGTACAATCTTGCATAGGGGAACGCACTCATGACCGGAAGCGAAATCGCGCAGATGTACGAATTCAGCTACGGAGCCATCAAACGCAACCTTGACGATGTCAGCGACCAGGACAGTCTTGTGCAGCCGCCGGGCGCTGGCAATTGCCTCAACTGGGTGCTGGGACACATCGTGGTGGCGCGCAACATGGTGCTAAGCCTCGCGGGTGTGGCTCCCATGGTGGGCGACGAGGTGGCGGCGCACTATCGTCGCGGGTCAGACGCGCTTAAGCCCGGCGACAAGGTACCCGGCCTGGCCACGCTCCGCGGCATTCTCAGCGATTCGCAGCATCGACTGCTTCCCGCTCTCGCCGCGCTCTCCGACGATGCCCTGGCCCAGCCCGTCCCCGAGCAACTCCGGCGACCACCGCTCACAGGTTCAGTCGCGGAAGCCTTGATTCGTCTGCACTATCACGAGGGCTATCACAACGGACAGATGGGACTGTTGCGCAGGCTGGCCGGCAAAGAAGGGGCGATCAAGTAGTGCCGCGCCTGAAGGGGCTCGACAAATAAACCAACGCATACCCAGCGCTGAAGCGCTGGGCTATTCTCTTTGCCGCCCGCCGGTACGAGGTTGGATTATCTCGGCAGGGCTGCGGTCCAATTCGTCACAATGTTAATTGGAAAGCTTTTGCCTTCTTCGATGGTAACGACCGCGAACCGTTTGCCATCGGCAGTGACGTCGCACGGCGCCACCAGCCCGTTGACCGACAGGATGGAATCGGCCAGGGAGAACAGGGGCCGGGCGGCGTCTGCTTGCACCGAGTCTGCATTCAGCTTGATTGGAACAGACATCAGCTTGTCATCTGAACTCAGATAGAAAAGCTCGTTGCCGTCACGTCGCCAAAGTGGTTGCTGGCCGCCGCCGCTGGAGATTTGCCATTTACCGCCGCCCGCGCCTGACGAGATTACATAAACCTCGAACTTGCCCGATTCATTCGACGTGTAGGCGATCCAGTGACCGTCGGGCGAATATCTGCCTTCCATGGTTATGAAGCTGCCCGGCATCAAAGGTTTGGGCTTGCGGTCATTTCCGCTGAGCGGCAACTCCCACATTTGAGCGGCTCCGACCAAATCACCTACGGCATAGAGCAGAGTTTGACCATCGGGGGAAATGTCGCTGGGCCAGTTCTGCACACTCTTTTCGCTTCCTTCCAGCAGCAGTTCGGCCTGGCCCATCCCGCTCGCAGACTTGCGATAAAGCTCAAGGTACCCGTGTTGCAGGACTCCGTATGCTATCCATTTCCCATCGCGCGACCACACCGGTGTACTTGACGAGCTTGGTCCAAAGGTAAATCGAGTGCTGACCCCACGCTGCAAGTCGTAGATCCAGATATCGGTCAGCGATTCGCCGAGATCGGCAGCTATCTTGAGCCCGTCCGGGGAAATACGAACGTGATTGAGATTGAGCGTCTTTTCTCCGGCAACTCCTATCTTCTTGCCGGAACGGTCATACCAGGTGAGTTGGTTAGCGGCAGCACCGCCGGACAGGTAGGCAAGCATACCTCCTTCCGTAGCGGAGATAGCAGCTCGCCAGGTACCGCCATCCAGCAGTACCTGTTCCGCTACAGGCGCTGGAGTTCCGCTCAGAGAACCAGTTTTCGGATTGAACGGCTGTGCCATCAAAGTGGTATCTCGCAGGAAAAGCAAATGGCCTGATGAGAAATCCGCTTGACTATCGGTTTGCATCACCAGACGGTTCTCTTTGCCGTCCAACGAGGCGAAGTAGACGCCATTATTCGGGTCGCGCGGATTGCTATGAGTGATAGCGAGATAGAGAAAATGCCGCCCGTCCGGCAAAAAGTGAGGCCAGCGATGGCTGTCGTGCTTTGACTTGTCCAGTTTGGTTACCGGCTGGGGTGTTCCTCCGGAACTGGGTACTTGAAACAGGCTGCTTTCGAAGGTTGGCGCAAAAAGAATGGCTCCGTCTGTATTCCAGGTCCCACCGCGGCCGAGCGCGGCGTCACATACAACTGTTGGCGAACCTCCATCCACCGGTATCGTTTGTAGCTTGCCTCCCGCAAAGAAACCGATAGCGCGACTATCGAATGACCAGAACGGAAAATTGGCGCCACTTGTTCCCGGAATCGGCCGGGCATGGATCTCATTCAGTTTTCTGACCCAAAGCAATATTTGTCCATGCGTATCCGTAGCCACATAAGCCAGCGCGCTCCCATTCGGCGCAAGCACGGCGGGGCCAGCATTATCTTGCGTAATAAGTGGGGTGGTGTTCTCTTCGGGCAGGATCAGGGAGCGAATCAGCGGTTGCTGCTTGGATGCCTGGTTAACAAACAGCCACCCGAACAACACTGCCAGCGCCAATCCCCCTGCAGCCAGCGCCCACGGCAAAGACAAAACACGTTGCCGGTGCGGAAGGACATGAGCCGGTGAGGAGGCGTGCGAACCGCCCTCGGCAATCCACTTCAACTCACGCGCAATGTCGCCGGCGTTTTGCCAGCGCTCTTCAGGGTCTTTCGCCAGACATTGCTTGACGACGCGCTCCAGCGCAGGCGGCGCCAGCGGTTGCACAGTGGAGAGCGGCGGCGGTTCCGAAGAGAGAATCGCGGCAATGGTGCTGGCTTTAGTTCTGCCACCAAAAGCAGGCTTGCCCGTGAGCATCTCGTACAGGACCGCCCCGAACGCAAAAATGTCGCTGCGACCATCCGGTTCTTTCCCTTCCAACTGTTCGGGAGCCATGTACTGGAAGGTCCCGACCAGCATGCCGTCGGTGGTAAGCCGCTTGGCGTCAGCGGTGATCTCAGTAAGCGCGCCGGCCGTTATCGAAACCTGCTCTTGTAACCTGGCCAGGCCGAAGTCGAGCAGCTTGGCGCCGGACTTGGTCAGCATCACGTTGCCGGGCTTTAGATCGCGGTGAATAATGCCGCTGCGATGGGCCTTGTCTAATGCGTCGGCGATTTGAGTTCCATAGGCCAAGGCTTGGGGCGGTGGCACGGGACCCTTGGTTAGCCTCTGCTCGAGAGTCTCCCCCTCGATGTACTCCATCACGAGATACTCAACACCATCGTGATTGCCAACGTCGTACAGGGTGCAAATATTGGGATGAGAGAATTTCGAAATGGTGCGGGCTTCGCGCTCAAATCGCTGCCGCACCGAAGGGTCAGATGAATGGTGCGACGACAACACCTTGATGGCGACCGTGCGGTCGAGCCGGGAGTCGCGTGCGCGATAGACTTCTCCCATGCCACCGGCACCAAGCGGCGACTGGACTTCGTAAGGACCAAGCTTTGTTCCTGTGGTGATTGCCATCGGTGCGCGTGATTATAGCCTGACAGGCAGGCAGAGTCGGCGATTGTTTCTGCGCAACTGGCTACCGACAACTGGAAACTGACCACTGGTTTGCCTTCAGCATTTGCTCGGCGTGCTTCAGCGAGGTATCGGTCAGCTTGGCGCCGCTCATCATGCGCGCGATCGCTCTCGCCGCACTCTCCGACGATGCGCTGGCCCAGCCCGTTCCCGAGCAACTCCGGCGACCGCCACTCACAGGTTCAGTCGCGGAAGCGTTGATTCGCCTGCACTATCACGAGGGCTATCACAACGGACAGATGGGACTGTTGCGCAGGCTGGCTGGCAAAGAATGGGCGATCAAGTAGCTAGCAACTAGCAGTTAATGGTGTCGAGGCTCCGCTCGGGAGCGCGATCCAGTCTAGCTCTTATACAGCCAAGGCTAATGCCCCGCGCGATTCACAGTCTCTCCCGGATTTCACCAAATTGATTGCCTTGAACCAAGAAGTGGAATACGCGTTTTCCGGTTCGCAAGTCTAAGTGCGTGTCATCTAGCCACTCGAGCGTTGCGTCGGAATCTGGATCAATCGGTACCGTATCGCGCAGCACCTTGCCGTCAGCACTCAGTATCACCACGTACCAATCGTCTTCCGGCCCGATTAGATCGGTGAAGGCCACCCACTTGTCGTCGGGCGACCAGACAAAAATTTGGCGTCTGCTTGTTCCAAGGTCGTGGCTGTGACTGCGGTCAGAGTTCTTCCCCACCCACTCCGGCGGATACATGTTGAAATCATCCTGATTGAAGGACACAGAGTCATGCTCTTTCATACAGGGCACCCCTGTTCCTTCCTCGCGTGGGTCATCGCACCCATACGACACGCCCCACCGGGCGACAAATTGCCGGTTATGCGACCAGGTGAATTCGAAGCCGCCCGACATGACTTCGATGGTCTTGCCAGAACCAGGATTCATCAACCAATACATGCAGTTCGCATGGCCGCACGTCATTGCTCCGATGCGCCAACCGTCGAGCCAATCCAAACGCTCAAACTCTCCAGGGACATAGCCTTCCGGGGTGATCCGTCGTAGGACCTTCCCGCCTAAATCCAACAGGAAAAGTTCCTCCTTGGGCGCATCGTGTGGCACCGGATGATCGACGACATAAACGAGAGTATCGCCAGACGGGGAGATGCTTGGCAGCCTCTTGGGAATGCCATCGTGCGTCAACTGCCGACCGCCGGAGGCCGTTTGTAACCAAATCTCGTTGTCGATGATGGAAACCGAAACTGACGGGCCCGGCGAGGTTTGCGGAACCAGCGCTATGATCGCAAGCAAAAAGAGCCACATAACAACCCTATCGCTCCAGAATCCAACTACTGGTCACTGACAACTGGCCACTGACTACTGATTCGCCTTCAGCATTTGCTCGGCGTGCTTCAGCGAGGTATCGGTCAGCTTGGCGCCGCTCATCATGCGCGCGATCTCGCGGGTGCGTTCTTCGGCGTTAAGCGGGCGGACCGAGGTCTTGGTCCTGCCGCCAGATTCGCGCTTCTCAATGAGGTAATGCTGGTCGGCAAATGAGGCGATCTGCGGCAGGTGAGTGATGCACAGCACCTGCTTGGTGCGCGCGAGCTGCTTCAGTTTCTTGCCTACCGCTTCGGCCGCGCGACCACCGATTCCGCTATCAATCTCATCGAAGACCAGCGTCCTCTGTGCCGCCCCACCACGCGCGCCATTGTGACGGCCCTTGCTGGTGCTGCCCGCCTCAACGCTGGTTTTCAGCGCCAGCATCACCCGAGACAGTTCGCCGCCCGAGGCGATTTCATCCACCGGGCCGAGCGGCTCTCCCGGATTGGCCGAGATGAGGTACTGCACCTGGTCGAAGCCTCGCGCGCTCCAGTTGGCTTCTTCGTCCGAGCCGCTGACTTCGACCCTGAAGCGCGCCTTCATGGCCAGCTCGTTAATCTCGCCCTCGACCATCTTCTCCAGCTTGCGCGCCGCTTCGTAACGGTGACGCGAAAGACTGCGCGCCGCGTCCAGATATTTCGCGGCAGCATTTGCCAGCTCAATCTTTAAGACGCGCAGGACCTCGTCTTTGTTCTCCATCTCGTTGAGCTTGCCTTCGAGTTCGTCGCCGAGGGCGATCACGTGGTCGAGAGTCGGTCCGTACTTGCGCTTGAGGCGATCGAGCAAAGCCAGCCGGTCTTCGACTTCGGCGAGACGCGCGGGCGATGCCTCAATGCCATCAGCGTAATCGCGCAGCGTCTGACCGATGTCTTCCAGAATGATGCGCGCCGACTCAAGCTCAGGCAGCGATTGCCGGAATTTCTCATCGAAGCGCAACAACTCTTCGATTTGCCGCGTGGCCGCGCGAATGGAAGCGGCCGCTGAGGTGTTGCTTTCATAGAGCGCGTCATAGGCCGCCATCGCCGCCGTGAGGACCTTCTCTGAGTTGGCCAGCACGCGCTTCTCGGCCTCGAGTTTGCTGTCTTCCTCTGGCTGCAGGCGCGCGTCAGCGACTTCCTTGCGCTGAAAGCTCCAGAGGTCGAGCAGACGAAGGCGGTCGTGCTCATCGCGTTCCAGGTCGGCAATGCGATGGCGGACCTGGTTCCAACTTTCGAATGCAGCCGCGGCAGCGGATGGATCCAGTGCGGCGAAAGTGTCCAGAAGCGCCAGCCGCGATGCCGCGTCGAACGCCAGCACGGCCGCGTTCTGCGCATGAATCACGGCCAGGTGGGGCGCAAGTTGCTTGAGGACAGCTACCGTCGCCGGTTGGTTGTTCACGAAGACGCGCCCCTTGCCACCGGCTGCGATCTCGCGCCGAAGAATCAGTTGCGTGGCGGAATCGGAATTGGCCAGGCCGTTGGCTTCCAGCGCGGCCACCAAGGCTTTCGATTCAGTCTCGAAGACCGCCGAGACCACGGCCTTGTCGGTACCATGTCGAATGGCGTCGGTGGAGGCCTTGTCGCCGAGCAGCAAAGCCAGTGCGTCAATAAGGATGGATTTTCCGGCGCCAGTTTCGCCGGTCAGCAGGTTCAGGCCGGGCGCAAACTCCACGGCAACGTTGTCAATGACCGCGTAGTTTTCGACCCGCAGTTCCAGTAGCACGAGAGCTCTCGACTCGCCCGAAGGTAAGCGCAGTGTAGCAGGAAAGCTGTCAGCAAATCAGCTGTCAGCTATCAGCCGGAAATCACACAACAACCTTGATCCTGCTAATTGGCTGTATGTCGATTTGCAAAATAGATCTCAACCAAGGATCCTAGCGTAACCGTTCAGGTACTCCCCCGGGTTTTGCACTTGAATAGGGCAAAACGGACTGTCTAGCATGAAAGATGCTCCGGCGGTTCTTCCTTCCTCCAAATCCCCATTTGCACCCAAAACGGGTACACTTGCTGCATGGGTGGTGCAATATAGTGTGGTTTCCACAGGCATAGCCCTAAATATTGTGTTTACAGCTTGACCCCTCCTCGCCTTCGAACGTACATTGGGCTTGGCGTTTTTCGTTGGGTCGAGGTGAAATCGCGGGTTAGCGCTGGCCTGACCGTCCCGACAGCAGTGGAACCGGCCAGCCCTATCCGAACGGGAGTATGACGTTGCTCAAACTGAAGAAGCTGCAAATTCTGGGGTTCAAATCATTCTGTGATCGCACTGACCTTCGCTTCCAGGGCGAAGGCATTGCCGCCATCGTTGGTCCCAACGGCTGCGGCAAGTCGAACATTTCCGACTCCATCTCGTGGGTGCTGGGCGAGCAGTCGGCGCGTTTGCTGCGCGGCGTCAACATGCAGGACGTCATCTTCGCGGGCACGCGCGAGCGCAAGCCCACCGGCATGGCAGAGGTCTCGCTGACGCTGGTCGATCCCGAAGTCTACGGCGACACGCCCGAGCCCGAGATCGACATTCAGGACGATCTCCCCGACGACGACTGGGACGAATCGGCGGTGCGTGCGGCCAAGGCTGATGACGTTGAGCGCTACTCCGAAGAAGTGCATCCCGGACTGAGCGATGACGAGGGCGAAGAGGCATCCCCGGCCTCGAGCGAGATCGCTGCGCACGATGCGGTTGCTCCGCACGTCGTGCTGAAAATCCGCCGCCGCAAATTCAAGCGCACGTTTAAAGCCGGCGAGATCACCATCACGCGCCGCCTGTTCCGTTCCGGCGAGAGCGAGTATCTGCTCAACGGCAAGCTGTGCCGTCTGCGCGACATTCAAGACATCTTCATGGGCACCGGTCTGGGCCCGGAATCGTACGCCATCATCGAACAGGGCCGTATCGGTCAGATCCTCAGCAGCAAGCCCACCGACCGCCGCGCCATCATCGAAGAGGCCGCCGGCGTCACCAAGTTCAAGACACGCAAGCGACTGGCGGAAGCGCGCCTGGAAGATGCCAAGCAGAACCTGGCCCGCATCAACGACATCTTTGACGAAGTCACGCGCCAGATGAACTCGCTGAAGCGGCAGGCCTCGAAGGCCGAGCGTTACGGCAGGTTGCGCGACGAGATGCGCGCCAAACTTCGCGTGCTGCTGGTTAGCAAGTTTGCCCAACTTGATGCCGAGGCTTCCCTGCTGAGTAGCCAGCTCACGGAAATCGGCGAAGCCATGCACGCGCAGGCCGAAGCCGTGCAGCAAATGGAAGGTGAGCACGGCGAGCGCACGCAGCGTGGCTATGCCATCGAGCGCGAGTCGCAGGAGAACCGCGAGCAGCTTAACCGGCTTTCGCTGGAGATTGATCGTGCCACCGCCCGCCGCCGCACCAACGACGAGCGCTGCTCTGAACTGGATGCGCGCGCCGCCGCCGGGCAGGCCGAGGCCGCCAACACCGAAGCGCAATGCGCGCGGCTGCAGCAGGAACTGGAAACCAATCGCGTCACCCTCGAATCAGCCAGCGTCGAGGTGGTCCATGCCCAGCATGAATCGCAAGCCCGGCAGCAAGAGGCTTCGGCCGCGGCGACTTCGCTGCTTGAGATCGAGCGTCAGCAGGATCAGCGTCGCGACGCAATTCTGAACGCCGTCTCCGCGACTTCCGCGGTGCGCAATCGCATTACCCAAGCCGAAGAACGCATTGCAGCGCTCGATCGCGAGGCGCAGCGGCTGCGCGACGAAACCTCCGCCGCCATGCTGCAACTGGAAACGTTCGGCGGCCAACAGGGCCAACTCGGATTGGAGTTTGAATCAGCTTCGCAGCGCGTGGTGGCGTTGGCCGCGCAGATCGGCGAGACGCGTCAGCAACTCGAAGAAAAGCGCGCCGCAGAAACCACCGGCAAGCGGCATCTGGATTCGTTGCGCGGCGAATACGCCAGCGCGATGGGCAAAAGGAGTTCGCTGGAAGCCGTTATCACCGAGCACGGCTACACTACCGAATCGGTGCGCAAGCTCTTCACCTCGGGCGCGATGAAAGAAGGTCTTGCGCCGGTGGGCGTTCTCGCCGACTTTCTGGAAGTGGAAGATCGCTATGAGCACGTGGTTGACGATTTCTTGCGCGACGAACTGAACTACATTGTGGTCAAGTCCTGGGACGCGGCCGACGAAGGTTTGCGGCTGCTGCGCAGCGATATGGATGGCCGGGCGACGTTCCTTGTCCATCCTGGAGATTCCCAGGCAAAGTTCTCGTTCCTGTTTGACGAGTCCGCCCACCAGGTCGCGCATGCCGACAGCGTGGTTCCGCTCAAACACTGCATTCGCGTGCTCAACGGCTTTGGCAAATCGCTGGAAGTAATTCTGCCCAAGCTCGGCAACGGCTACATCGTGCCCGACGCCGGCGCAGGCCGCGATCTGGCCCTCGAAAATCCTGATGCCTTCTTCCTTTCCAAGTCCGGCGAGTGTTTCCATAACGTCACAGTGACCGGGGGCAAGCAGCGCAGCCAGGGACCGCTCTCAATGAAGCGCGAACTGCGCGAGGTGCTACAGCTGATGGGCGAGATGGAACGCGCCATGGCCGCCGAAGAAATGCGTGTCTCCACGCTGGGCCGCGAAATCTTCGAGCTGACGGGACTTCTGCACCGCCTGGAGGACGAAAAGCGCGAAGGCGAACACCAGGCAATGACTTCGGGCCACACGCTTCGCCAGCTCGAAACCGAGATGGTGCGCGTGCGCGAGCGCCTCTCCACCTATGAACGTGAACTGGCGCGCGTCGCCGAGGAACGCAGCCAGCAGAAAAACTTCATCGCACAACAAAGCGGCGAGCTGTCGGCGCAGGAAGAACAACGGCGTCAGCTTGAGCTGGAAATGCAGGCCGCCACCAGCAGTCTGGAAGGCCTGCGCTTGCGCCGCGATGAAGCGGCCCAGATCGCCAGCGAAGTTCGGGCACAACTGGCGACGCTGGAAGAACGCCGCCGCGGAGCGGTCACCACGGTACAGCGCGTCGAGGCGATGCTATCGGAGGTCTCGACACATTTGGCGAAGCTGCGGTCACAACTCGAGGCCGCTGCCGCCGAGAAGCTGCAACGCGAAACTGAAAACCTCCGCCTGGCGGAGCAGGAACTGCTCTGGACTACCGAGCGCGAACTCGCGAACACTCGCGATCGGGAACTACAAGCTGAACTGCAGACCGTGCGGGTGCGAATCGTTGAATTGGAAGAGGCACTCAAAGCTGCACGGGAAGCTCTCGATGCTGCGCGCGACCGCCGAGGCGAGCTTTCGGCCGCGCAGGCGCGCGTGCAATCCGACGTGCAGCATATGTCTGAAACTTGCGTGCAGGAGTTGAGCCAGCAACCCCATGAGCTGATGGCCGACGATTCCCTGCCCCGCGTCGCCGCCGAGGCGCTGGCCGGCGAGGAAGAAGCCTATCGCGAAATGCGCACCCGGCTCGACAACATGGGTCCAGTGAACATGATGGCGCTGGAGGAGTACAAGGAGATCGCCCAGCGTCACGAATTTCTGGAGACTCAGCGGCAGGATTTGTTGCAGGCCATCGAGAACACCCAGAACACAATCAAAGAGATTGACACCATCTCGCGGCAGAAGTTTGAAGAGGCGTTCACGATCATCAACGAGAACTTCTCGCGCACCTTCAGCAAGCTGTTCGGCGGGGGCCAGGGCTTTATGCGCCTCACCGACCTCGAGAACTCGGCGGAGAGCGGCATCGACGTGGTTGCCTCGCCCCCGGGCAAGAAGCTGCAAAATGTGCTGTTGCTTTCCGGCGGCGAGAAGGCGCTTACCGCGCTGGCACTGCTGGTCGGCATCTTCCAGTATCAGCCCAGCCCGTTCTGCATTCTCGATGAGGTGGATGCGCCGCTCGACGAAGCCAACATCGGCCGCTTCACCGAACTGATTCGCGAGATGAGCTCGCAAACCCAGTTCATCATCATCACCCACAGCAAGCGCACCATGGGCATGGCGCCGGTCCTATACGGCGTCACCATGCAGGAGCCGGGAGTATCGAAGCTGGTGTCGGTGCGCTTCCACGAAGAGCCGGCACGACTGGTTGCGGCAACCGCGTAGCCGGTTTCTGCTCATTGCTGCGTTGCCGCTCCCAAACTCCCCGCCGCCGTTGCGATATACTTTGGGGTTTGCCGTCAATGTTTGCGAGCGGTAGCGCGCAAGCTGCTCTACTTTTCGAAGGAGAAATTTTCCCCATGTCATCCGCAGCCGTTTCCTACGCACGCGAAAACCAGAAACGCTTTCTCGATGAGTTGAAAGACTTGCTTCGCATTCCCAGCGTCAGCACTGCTGAAGAGCACAAAGACGATGTCCGCAAGGCTGCCGAGATGGTGGCCAACGACCTGAAGCGCATCGGCTTCGAGAATGTCGAGATCATTCCCACTCAGGGCCATCCCCTGGTTTACGCCGACTGGCTGCACGCCTCGGGTAAGCCGACAGCGCTGTGCTACGCGCACTACGACGTGCAGCCGGCCGAGCCGCTGGACGAGTGGAAGTCGCCTCCCTTTGTGGACAAGGATGCTTGTCCGGTGAAGGGTGACAATGCACAGGCGGTGAAGCAAGGATGGTCAGAGCCCGCCGAGCGCAATCAGAACATCTATGCGCGCGGCGCCGTCGATGACAAGGGCCAGCTCTGGATGCAGCTCAAGGCCTTTGAATCGTTATTCAAAGGCGGCAACGGCAAGCTACCCATCAACGTTCGCGTGCTGATTGAGGGCGAAGAGGAAGTTGGCGGCGAGAGCATCGAGGAATACGTCTTGAAGAACGCCAACACCGGCAAACTCAAGGCCGATTTCGCGCTGGTCACCGACACCGAGCTATTCGCGCCCGATATGCCCACTCTGTGCGTCGGACTCCGCGGCTTGGTTTATACCGAGATCGAGGCGCAGGGCGCCAAGACCGATCTGCATTCCGGCGTGTATGGCGGAGCCGCACCCAATCCGCTGTTCGCACTGGTGGAGATCATCAGCAAGCTGAAGGACGCGGACGGAAAGATCCTCATCCCCGGCTTCTACGACGCGGTTCAAAAGCCAACCGATGCCGAGTTGAAAGCCTGGGAGCATCTGCCCTTCAACGAAGAAGACTATCGCAAGGCGGAAGTGGGGTCGAGCGTGCTGACGGGTGAGCCTGGGTACTCTGTGCTCTATCGCACCTGGGCGCGCCCGACGCTGGAAGTCCACGGCATGCCCGGCGGCTTCGTCGCTCCGGGCGCCAAGACCGTAATTCCGGCGCGCGCGTCGGCTAAAGTGTCCATGCGTCTGGTGCCCAATCAGGATCCCGACGACATCCTGAAGAAGTACACCGATTTCGTGAAGAAGCTCACGCCCAAGGGCATCCAGATCAACATCAAGGTACACAGCAAGGGCCCGGCGTGCGTAGTGAACACTGACAACAAGTACGCGCGCGCCTCGGTCGAGGCCATGCACGAAATCTTCGGAAAAGACACCGTGTATATTCGCTCGGGCGGTTCCATTCCCATCGTGACCCAGTTCGACAAGGACTTGAAAATCCCCAGCATCATGATGGGCATGGGCCTGCCCGACGACAACCTGCACGCCCCCAATGAGAAGTTCCACATCCCCAACTTCTATCGCGGGATCGAATCGATCATTCGCTTCTTCCAGATTTTGGGGCAGTGAGGAAAAAGTGGTTAGTGGTTAGTGGTTAGTGGTTAGTGGTTAGTGGTTAGTGGCTAAGACAAAAACGGAGGAACAATGCAGCCTCGTATTTGGTTGGAAGGTTGGAGGGTTACTCGCACTCTCAAACACCTGATTGCGGGACTGTCGATCGCCGCATTTCTGCTGCTCATCACCATCGGATCCAATTTCACAAGCGCGCAGGAAAAGAACGCTGGAAATTCGGCCTCTGCGCGCGGCAAGTACATTGTGACCGAGGTTGCCAAGTGCGGTAACTGCCACACTCCGCGTCAACCAAATGGCGAGCTTGATTACACCCGCTGGCTGGCAGGTGGGCCGGTGCCTTACTTGCCGGCCCAGCCCCAGGCGGACTGGCCGCTCCAGTGCCCGCGCATTGGCGGCTTACCGCCAGCCAGCGATGCCCAGATGATCACATTGCTGACCACCGGCATCTGGACTAGCGGCAAGGTTCTTCGTTCGCCGATGCCTGAATTTCACATGACCCGTGCAGACGCCGAGGCGGTGCTAAGTTACCTCAAGTCGGTCACGCCACGTCACAACCCAAACGAATAAAAGCCGCCTGTCCCGAACCGTACATCACAGTGCCAGCAAGTACGGCACCCGCAACCACCACCCGCTTTCGGCATTTCTGTCGCTTTAGCCTGCCTTCCTCTCTGTTTCCTAAAGCAATTCAGAATGACCTCAGAACAAAACCGTTATATAATCGCACCCACTTTTTCCTAGTCAAGAAGGAAATCCGGGTTAAGACAAGCCTGGATTCGCCCCATGCGCCACGCATCGAAGCTCGCAGTCCTGCCCCCGGCTCCGCCTCCGACTGGAGAAGGAGCGCCTCTCCCATGGCATAAGAAACCACTCGAGCTCGCCCGTGAGTTGGCTGGACTTCCCACCTTGGTAACGGTTGTCGCCAGCTTCTTCACGGAAAGCCAGCGGGTCCTTGCCATCTGGGCCCTCTGTGCCCTGCTGATTGCGGTTGCATTACGATTTTTGCCCAACATCTCAAAAGCAAAATCGATTTCGCTGGTGCTGCCTTGGCTGGTGACTGCGCTTCTGGCAATGACCCTGGTTCTGGTCCTGGTGGTTGTGCCTTACCGTGCCGAAAAGCAGAATACGTTGTTGGGAAAAACATGGCTGGACTGGCAGATGTCTCTGGAGCTGTCAGCAGCAAAGTGTAAGAAGAGCCCAACCCCGGAAAGCTGCCTGAGCACGCAGCTCGAACCGGTCCTGGAAAATCGTCCCAAATCTAATAATGCAAGCGCAAAACTAGCCAGCGCTGTGATCGCCGGGCAAGTATTGTTAGCCAATCCAATCGTCCACGACGTACTAAAAAAACGCCTCAGCGTGGACGAAAGATTCATTGGGGCGGGCAACTCCGAACCGGTGCAACGCTCGAACGCCGCCGCCGCTATGGTTCCGGAATATCTCGTACCTAACCTGGTTAACGCAGCCCCGTTTGTGTGGGTATGGGAGTTGAATCTCGGCCTCCCGTTGAACGGCCACCCGCTGGTCGACCAGAAACTAATCGATATTCTATTGGCTGTTCCTCCGCAGGTTCGCGAGGACGGGCAGAACTTTGCAACCAACTGGGCGGACTGGATCGAAAAAGACCATCTAGTCTCAGATGACGAACCAGCGCTGGTCCGCTTCGCCACCCTTGACCCCAAGAATCTACACAACGACCAGACCAAGCCGCCGCCGCCTTCGGGCTGTTTCGGCAAGGCGGTCGCCACACGCATATTCATGAACAAGTTGGGATTCGTTAAAGACGAAAGCCTCGGGAACGCGTCGAAAGACTCGGGCTACACAATTTCGCAGGATGACCCTGACGCCCGGCTCTACGTTTGGGTCTATGTGCCCACTCAGCCGGGACAGGCCACCCGCGCAACCTGGGAAAATGTACTGACAAATCTTACGAGCTGGATTAACGGACAGCCATGTCTGGCGAAGCCCTAATGAGGCGCACGCCAAGCCTGAGGCGCAATTCTACCTTCGCACGGTAATGCTGTCGGCGATCTTGCTGTACTCTTCGCGGGCAATGATCCGCTTGTCGATTAATTGATGTGTGTCGTTGTAAGGCCGTGCCGCTATGATCCGGTCGGCAGCGGCATCGTCGATTCCAGGCAGGCTCATAAGCTGGCTCTTTGAGGCCGAGTTCAAGTCGAGGGGATCTGAGGTGGGCCGGCTAAGACCCTCGCGTATGCCTTGCGCGACTGCTTTCGCATTGTCTTTCATTTCCGCGGTGGCCTCCGCGGTCTTTTTCCTTACCTCGTCAGGATTGGACGGCTGCGTATTGCAGGCGGTGCAACCCGTAAGCACAATCTGAGCGCCACACAAAACCCATGCCAATAAAGCAGTATTCACACGCATGTCGGTGAGATGCGGACCGAAGTCCGCAGGTTTGATCGCCCGGCGCACACGCCGATATAGTAATAGCTGTGCCAGATCCCTCCACCTACGATGACGCGCTCCGCGAGATTCACATAGCGCAGGCCTCGACGGCATTGCCGGGGCCCGATTACTACACGGTGTTGAGCTGGGTCCACCAGATTTTACGTCCGGCAACGTATGTGGAGATCGGAATCCGCCATGGCGATTCGCTGCGCGCGGCGTTGCCGGAAACCAAATGCGTTGGTATCGATCCGGAACCGACGGTCGAGGGCGTTCTTCCTCGCGACGCTCGCGTGTTTGCCATGACCAGCGACAGCTTCTTCGAGTCCTACAATCTCGCTGATGTCCTGGGCGCAAGCAATTTCTCGCTGGCGTTTATCGACGGATTGCACCTGTTCGAGCAAGCTCTATTGGATTTCATTCATCTGGAACGATACGCAAATCGCCAGTCGATCATCATGATTCACGATTCCCTGCCGTTGGACCGCACGACTTCCGACCGGGTGCGCACCACCCACTTCTACAGCGGCGATGTATGGAAGTTGGCCATGTGCCTTAAGGCACAGCGCAAGGATTTGCGACTGACGACAATACGCACCGGCCCGACCGGACTATGTCTGATCAGCCGTCTTGACCCTCATTCCGATGTGCTGGTTCGTAACTTCGATAAGCTGGTGGCAGAGTACCTGGCGCTCGACTTTCGCGATTACCAGGGCCGCTCGCAACAAATGCCCGACACAGTTGAGAACAGCTTTGCGGCCGTCCGTTCCTGCATCGCCAGTTTGCTCAAGGATTCGTGATGAAGCCGAATCATTCATGAACCTGCGCCGCTCGCACCTTACCCACCCTTGCGCCAGAACGCGCCGGTCCAGTCCACCTCTTGTATCGGGTCGCTGATTCCGTGCGCCTCGCGGAACTCCGTCACCGCGCGTTTGCATTGCGGAAGCACGCCGTAGTCGTCCACAATCACAAACCCTCCCTCGGCGACCTTGTCGTACAGAGCATTCAAGGCATCCATGGTGGATTCGTACATGTCGCCATCCAGGCGTAACAACGAAAGCTTGCGAATCGGCGCAGACGGTAACGTATCTTTGAACCAACCTTGCAGGAAGCGGACCTGATCGTCCAACAGCCCGTAGCGTTCGAACAGGTCACGAACCGTTTCCAGATCGATGGCCAACATGGGATATCGGGCCGCGGTTAGATCAAGTCCCTCGTCTTCTTTCAGTGTCGGCGCTGGAAGGCCCTCGAAGGAGTCGGCCACCCAAACCGTGCGGTCCGGGACCTGATGGGCGGCCAGGAAACCTCTCATGAAGACGACGGCGCCGCCCCGCCAGACGCCGCATTCAATGCAGTCACCCGGAATGCGGTCTGCCAGGATCGCCTCGAGACAGGATTCAATGTTCTCCAACCTGCGGCGGCCGATCATGGAGTGCTGAAATCCCAGGTTCTGAATCGTACGGTCGTAGTTAATGCCGACTTCGCGAAGTTTCACGTACTCGTCATACATGGAGGGCCGATGCCGGCGGATGTCGAGAAAAATTTCCTGACGAAATTCCTCCTGCCGATCCAGGCAACCGCGCAGATAGATCAATCGCAGTTCGTTCTCGACATAGAGCTCTTCGAGAATACTTTTCTTTAGAAGGTCCAGGTAGAGCCCGGTAGGAAGTTGCATAGGGATAGTCTTTGTCGAAAGCGTCGTTCCGCTAACTGGATGCACCTGCACTGGCCGCAGCGCGGCTGCCCGGGTCTTCAAATCCGTTTCGTTGCACGGGAGTTACAAAGCTTGTCGCCAGGGTCACAACCAGGTTTATGCACAGCGCGACAAATCCCACATTCAACCCGAGAAACGGATCGTGCTTGCTGAATATGAGGGCCATCGCCGTACCCACTCCCACCACGATACCGGCAAACACGCCTGCCGTGGTTACACGTTTCCAGCAAAGACCGAGGATTACACCTGGAAAAAACTGGGCGATTCCAGCATAGGCCAGCAGCAGCAAACCAACCAACGTTGTAGAACTGTAAATCGCAAAATATAGAGCAATCGCAGTGATTACCACCACCATGATCTTCGCCAGCTTAGCGACGTCATCGTCCTTCATCGCCGGCCTGAACACCGGACGGAAGAAATTCTTGGCAAACATAGTGGCCGCGCTCAGTATCATGACCGCCGCTGGAACCATGGCGGTCAGTGCACCCGCTCCGCCAACCACACCCAGAAACCACGGAGGGAACGTCTGGCGCACCAGGGTCAATAACGCCAAATCGCCATTCTTCAGCTTCGGGAGGACCAGGATCGCCGTGAAACCTACAAAAAACAGCAGCGGTGAGGTTATGGTGTAGAGTGGCATAATAACGGCATTGCGACGCAGCGTATCGCCGCTCTTTGCCGTAAACACCGAACCGAAGGCATGCGGCCACATGTAGAAGCCCAGCGCGGTGAGTAAGACCGTCGAGATATACCAGGGATGCCCCATGTTGATGGTGCTGCCCGGCATGGTGAGATGTGCCGCCTTGGCCTCGGCCAGCGCCTTGAACATGGGCCTGATTCCGCCGAAGTAGTGGTAGGGAATTCCGATGCCGATGGTGAAGGCAGCAATCAGCATGAGTATGTCTTTCAAGACGCTGACCCAAGCCACCGCGCGAATACCGCTGGAAAAAACAAATCCCGCGACAATGACGAAGGCCATTAACATCGCCAGCGGGCGGCTGACCGCCTGGAAACTCGCCACCTCTACAATCATGCCCAGCCCGGTAAGCTGCAATTGTAAGTAAGGAATGATGAAGGCCACTCCGACAATTGCCACCAACGAGGCCAAGGCCTTGCTGCCGTAGCGCTGCTGGAAGAAATCGGACTCAGTGTGCAGAGTGAATTTTCGGCCCGCCTCCCAAATCTCCGGCAAGATAAAAAAAGACACGACATAAGCCAGCGTGATGTATGCGATGACGTAGAGCGTCGGCCCACCGCGGGAATAGGCCCACCCGCTTGCCCCCAGAAAAGCGAATGTGGTGTAGATCTCCCCCGCCATCAGGAGCCAGACAAAAATCACGCCAAAGCCTCGGCCCGCAACAGTCCACTGCTCCAGGTTCATCTGCCGGCGCCGTCCCGACCAGATGCCGGTGATTGCACCCGTCAGGATGATGCCGGAGATCACGGCCATGGCAATCGTGCTGGGTTTCATTCGCCTGCGCCTTTCCCACTACGCCGGTCCTGCAAGCGGTATGCGCCCCACAAACACAGGCTGGTCAGCGGTATCCAGCAGATCAGCCAGAACAGGTTGAAGGGAAGCCCGAAAACCATGGGATAGACGCGGTCCCATAGCGGAACCGAAAAGCAAATGGCAATGAAGGGAACCAATGCAAAGAGTAAAGCCCCAGCGGGGGGTGTTTTCATTCGACTAATGTAGGCTCCGTCGCCGGGGTGGTCAACCGTCGTGTGACCGTATCCCAAGCGGGTAAAGAGCCAGAGAAGGATCGCAAGGCTTGGCGGTCCGCGATATTACTGATCGCCGCGGACCGGAGCCTGGAAGCTAGCTTTGCCGCTACGCGTAGTACGCGGCGTTCTTCTCGATGAATTCCTGCTTGTCGGCCGGGACCTCATCCACGATGAAAATCGAATTGGTCGGGCACACCGGGACGCAGGCGCCACAATCAATGCAGCCCTCAGGGTCCACATACAGTTGGGTCGCAGCTTCAAACTTCTCTTCATCCTTTTTGGGATGGATGCAGTCGGTTGGGCAAGCTTCGACGCAAAGTTCGTCTTTGGTGCAGGTATCGGTAATGATATAGGCCATGATTGCGATCTCCGATTTTGGTATTGCTGCCACCCTCATCGCGACAGCGTGGCGGTTGTTCCGCCAAACCCAATGTACAAATTCCTCAACCATGAAGGCGGTGACCTCAATCACTCCCCTGTTGTGAGCTAGCGCACATGGCATTTTCGACAACCTCAGCCCCTATGACACCGCGGGGGCAGTTCCCCCGCTTTGGTAACGAATCGTAATCCCCATGCCGCCAGGTGCCCTTTGGCACCCTAGTTGCTATTTACTGAGTAGTTATCCAGCAAAGCCTGCCAACTAGTTGGAAACTCGGCACGGTCGCGGTTACGCAGGGTAATTTGTTCATCCCATGTGTTAATTCTGGACGGCTCGAAGGCTCAGCTATAATCGGAATCCGGCTTCGCTAACGGAAGGAGCAAGTGCATGGATGTGGTTAGAAAACGAAGAGTTCTGGTCGTCGACGATGAGCAGGTCATCGCCGACACTTTGGCCAAGATTCTTGATCTCAACGGCTACGAAGCCTCGGCAGTTTATACCGGGACGGCGGCGGTGGAAAGCGCGCGCTCGCTGCGGCCCGACCTCATCATCAGCGACGTGATCATGCCCGACATGGACGGCATCCAGGCTGCCATCCGCATCCGCAGCTTTTTGCCGGAATGCAAGATCCTGCTCTTCTCCGGGCAAGCGGCCACCGCCGACCTGCTGGAAAATGCCCGCGCCCAAGGACATGAGTTCGAAATCCTCGGCAAGCCCGTCCATCCTTCTGATCTGCTGGCAAAATTGAGGGGATAGACCTCTGCCGCTGCACACCCGCACCGAATTCAGCTTTACGGTTGCCGCACCGTTCGATCAGGTCGCGCCCCTGTTTGGGGCGGACGAGGAGCGCAAGTGGGCACCGGGATGGGACCCCAAGTTCATCTATCCCGTCCCTGCGCGCGATCAGCAGGGCATGGTCTTCACGGTTCCGAAGGCGCAGTTCACCAGCGTGTGGGTGGCTACCGCCTTCGATCTGACGGCCGGACATATCCAGTATGTGTATTGGATCAGCGAGACCATGACCACGCTCATCGACATCCACCTGACGCGAGAGAGCGGGGAGAAGACCGGAGTCATCGTCGTCTATGAACGAACCGCTCTCGTGCCCGAGGCAAACCAGCATGTCGAGCAGTTCGCAAGAGAGGATGCAGCGGCAGGCAAGGAATGGAGCGAGGCTATCAACGGCTACTTCGCCAAACTCCATACGGCTGGGCCGAAGAAATAATGTTCAGCAGTGAGGAAAGCTCAAAATAGTAGGTGTCATCCTGAGCGAAGTGAGGTCGCTTCGCGACCGAACGCAGTCAAAGGAGCCTTATCAGCATTACGCTGTCATCCTGAGCGAGCGTAGCGAGTCGAAGGACCCCTATTCCTCCGCAAATTTCTGCACGCTTTGAAACAGCGAAGAACGGCTTTTCTACAGCTCCCGCCGCCCTTCCATCGCCTTCTGCATGGTGACCTCGTCGGCGTACTCGATATCGCTGCCGACGGGTACGCCGGTGGCGATACGGGTCACCTTCACCGACGCCGACTTGAACAATCGCGAAAGATAGGTCGCCGTGGCTTCGCCTTCGACCGTGGGATTGGTCGCCACGATCAACTCGTCCACGTCGCCCGCATCTACTCGCTTCACCAGATTGCTGATGCGCAACTGGTCTGGACCAACGCCATGCAGCGGCGACAGCGCGCCGTGTAGCACGTGATAAACACCGTTGTAGTGGCGCGTCTTCTCGATGGCGGCGATATTGGTCGGCTCCTCGACCACGCAGACCAGCCGCAGATTGCGCGTGGCGCTGGTGCAATAAATGCAGGGATCCACGTCGGTAATGTTGTTGCAGACCGAGCACAGGCGCAGGCTGGCCTTCACCTCGCGAATGGCGTTGGCCAGCAGCTCGGCGTCTTCGTCGCTGGAGCGCAGGATGTAAAACGCGAAGCGCTGCGCGCTCTTGCCACCCACGCCGGGCAGCTTCTTCAGTTCTTCAATCAGTCGAGCCATGGGCTCGGCAAATCTCGACACCCTGATCCCCCACTCACATTCCCGGCAATCCCATCCCGCCGAACATCCCGCCCAGACTGGACTTCAAGGCGTCATCCACCTTACGCGACGCCTCGTTCACCGCAGCCGTCACCAGGTCCTGCAGCATCTCGATGTCCCCGGACTTCACCACCTCGGGCTCAATGACCACACTCAGCAATTGCTTCTGACCGGTCATCTTCACGGTCACGCTGCCGCCGCCCGACGAGGCTTCGACCGTGACCTGCTGCATTTTCTCTTGCAGCTTTTCCGCCTGCTGCCTTGCCTGCCCCAGCATTTCCTGCCAATTGAATCCACCCATCTGTTACCTCAGGGGCTAAAGCCCCAATGTGAAAGGCAGCCTTCGATGCAGGCCTAAAGGCCTGCGCTACCTGTTCTAGCCGCGATCTTTGTGGTCGATCACCGTACGGATCTCGGCGCCAAACTTTTCCTGCATGCGCTGCACGATCGGATCGGCCGCCGCCCGGCCGCGCGCCCCCGCCCCGTTCGTTGGACGCGGCCCCGCCGGTTTCGCCGCGATCGCCGTGCCCCCGCTCACCATCTTGAATTTCAGTGGCCTTCCCTGTGGCTTTGTGCAACGCGGCTTGAATCACGCGCTTCGGTTCCGGACCCAGCGCGACGTCGATGAGCACCTGCGACATGGCCGACCGTAACGCACGACCTCAATCCGCGCACCGACCAATCGGCCTCTTCCAGGTTCTGCGCCAACATCTGCTGTCCCGCATCTTCCAGCGCTGCCAGCACCGCAGCGCGCGCCGAATCCACCGATAACTCACTGCTGCCCGGTTGCTGGCTCGGCTCTGGCTCCAGCGCGACCGCTGTCGCCACGCCGGCTTCCATTCCTGGCAATGAGCTGTCTGCCTCTATCGTTGGGGTCGATCGTGCAACCGTAACCGGAGTGCTTTGCTGCTCCGCGATATTCCCTTCAGCTTTCGGTTCGCTCTTGCGCTTGCGGTCTGCCTCAAACGGAGAAGGCCGCGTGAACGGCGATGTCGCGGGCGCGCGCGACGACGGCGGTTCCGTCTCCCTTGCCGGCGAAGAGGCCAGGCTCGGCCGCGCCGGAGCAACTGCTGGCCGTGCGATTGCGCCGCCCACACGCGACGACGATCCCGACGGAGCGCTCTTCCCCGCTTCTCCACTGAGCAATTCTTCCAGCGGCAGCAATCGCTGCGCGTGCACCAGCTTAAGCAGGCCCAACTCCAGATGGAAGCGCTGCTCCTGCTTGTAGCCCAGATCGCTGTGGGTGCGCAGCATGATCTGCATGAAGCGCGCCAGGTCTTCCTCGCTGAAACGCTCCGCCACGCGCGCCACCCGGGCGCGTTCATCGGTCGAAATCTGCAGCACCGGCGAATCGCTTCCCGCCACTTTGGCCACCATCACGTTCCGCAGGAAGCGCAACATCTGCCGGGCAAAATGCTGCGCGCTCTGTCCTTCCACCAGCAGGCGGTCGATGGCCCGCAAAACATCTGCGCTGGAATTGCGCGCAACCGCGTCCATCACGTCTTCCAGCACATCCGACGAGACCGTTCCCACCAAGCCACGCACCACATCGCCGCTCAGCGTAGTACCACAGCAAGCGATCGCCTGGTCCATAATGCTGAGCGCGTCGCGCATGGAACCGTCGCCTACCTCGGCCAGCATGGCCAGCGCGTTGTCGTCGTATGCAATGCCTTCCTGTTTGGCGATATCGCGCAGTTGTTGCACAATGTCGTCGAAGCGGACGGCGTGAAAGCTGAAGTGCTGGCAGCGCGAGCGGATGGTCTGCGGAATGTCCTCCGGCTGGGTGGTCGCCATCATGAAAACGATGTGGCTGGGCGGCTCTTCCAGGGTCTTCAGCAGCGCATTGAAGGCGGCGTCGGTAATCTGATGGGCCTCGTCGAGAATGTAGATTTTGAAGCGGTCGCGCGCCGGGCGATACCGGGCGGCCTCGCGCAACTCGCGAATCTCATCAATGCCGCGGTTGGTGGCCGCGTCAATCTCGATCACGTCCACTGAGTTGCCGGCGCGGATTTCGACGCAGGAGTCGCAAACTCCACACGGCTCGGGCACGGGATGGTCCTGTGACTGGCAGTTGAGCGCCATCGCCAAAATGCGCGCGATGGTGGTTTTGCCGATGCCGCGATGGCCGCTAAAAATGTATCCGTGGGCGATACGTTTCTGCTCGATGGCATTCTTCAGCGTACGGGTGACGTGCTCCTGCCCGATCACGTCGGAGAACTTTTGTGGACGGTATTTGCGCGCCAGAACCTGATAACTCATGGGAGGGGAAAACTAGATTATACAGTCCGGCGAGGAGGGAAAGAGCGGCGCGCAATCTGGGTTATTCACGAGCATCTGACCCTTTGAAAGGGCTTCAGATGGGTCCGTCCTGCAACTTGCCCCGAGCGAGCTTTTTCCGTACCCTAAAGCTGATGGAAGTACATCTGACTCCCGACCAGGAAGCGCAGCTAGCGCAGATCGCCACCAATGCAGGCACCGACGCAGAGCGATTAGTGAAGAATGCGGTCTTGCGTCTGCTTGAAGAAACTGCTGACTTCCATCCCCCCTCTCCCGGCAGTGTGCTTGCCGAAATGCGTGCGTTACGCGCCCGCGTCAAACCTGATCCCGAAGGCTGGACTACGCGCGATTACGTCCACTATGGCCGCCGCTAGATGCCGCTAGTCGTCGATGCTTCGGTTGCCCTCGCATGGGCCCTCCCCGATGAAAGCAGCGCCTATGCCGACTCTGTTTTGGCCGCCGTTGAACGGGACGGCATGCGCGTTCCCGAACTCTGGGCACGTGAGGTTGCCAATGGCCTTGCCGTAGCCTACCTACGCAGGCGCATCACCTCTGCCGATGAGAGGGCGTTTCTCGCAGCCCTGTCACACTTGGGCATTGATGTTGAACAACCAGCCTCCGCCTTGAGCGTTATTCAGTATGGAACGGCGGCAGCGATGCATTATGGCCTTACAGCTTACGATGCGGCGTACCTCGACCTTGCTTCGCGGGAAAAACTGACCCTTGCCACTCTCGACGCGGCGATGCGCAAGGCTGCCGAGCAATCAGGGATCACGATTTTCCGGCAGTAATGGGCCAACTTGGAGGTTCGTCGGCGTTTCGCCCACACGGCCGCGAGGCCGTTACGCCCTCACCCTCCCCGCTCGCCCTTCGCATGAGGATGGGTGCGATCGTAAACCTCCATCACATGCTTGACGGTGAGTTGCGTGTAGCGCTGGGTGGTCGAGAGGCGTTCGTGGCCGAGCATCTCCTGAATGGCGCGCAGGTCGGCGCCTTCCTCTAGCATGTGGGTGCCGAAGGCGTGGCGCAGGGTGTGCGGATGCACGTCGGGTGAAAGTCCGCGCGCCACCGCGATCTGCTTCACAATGCGGCCCACACTGCGGGTCGTGAGTCGTGATCCCCGCAGGTTGATTAGTAGGGCTCGTTCGGTCGTGCGTTTGGTTTCGCCCAGCACGCGCTGGCGCGCTGGCAGATAGGCGTGCACCGCCGCCTTCGCCGAATCGCCGAACGGGACGAACCGTTCCTTGCGACCTTTGCCTCGCACCAGAATCAGTTCGTTGGACCATCGGATGTCGTCAACGTTGATGCCGATAAGTTCCGAGTTGCGAATGCCGCACCCATAGAGCAGTTCCAGCATCGCCTGATCGCGTTCGGCAAATGCCGAGCAATCAGGCATGGCCGCATCGAGGACCGTGTTGACCTCTTCGATGGTGGGTACGCGCGGCAGCTTCTTCGGCAGCCTCGGCGTGGCCACCAGCGACGCCGGATTCTGCTCAACCTCGCCCTCTTGCGCCAGCCACTTGTACAGCGACCGCAACGCCGCCAGCGCCCGCGCCACCGATGTCTTGCTCAGTCCCCGTTCGTACAGGCTGGACAGATAGCCGCGAATCAGCACGTGGTCGATGTCGCGCCAGCCCTGCGGTCCAACGTAGCCGGCGAACTGGGCCAGGTCGGTGCGATAGGCCTTGATGGTATGCGGCGAGGCATTGCGCTCTTGCAGTGCACGAAGGAATTGCGCCACAGCTTTCTCGACGATGGTTGCGGCGCGCTTTCTCATTCGCTCTTCCCGGCCCGCTTGCCCCGCGGATGATGCTCCTTGTATACCCGATTCAACCGGTCGAGCGCGAGGTGCGTATAGACCTGCGTGGTCGAAATGTCGGCGTGCCCGAGGATGGTCTGCACCGTGCGCAGATCGGCGCCGTTTTCCACCATGTGAGTGGCACAACTGTGGCGCAGCATGTGCGGGCTGGCATGACGCGCTGATTGTGCTGACGCGTCGTTCACCACCTGCCACACGCGCTGGCGTGTGATGGGCCGGGCCCCACGCGCGATAAACAGAACCGGCGACGACTTCGCGGCCGCCAGCACCCCGCGCGCCTGCTGCAAATATTGCTGCAGCACTTGCTGCGCAGCAAATCCCAGCGGAACGATCCGTTCCTTGTCGCCTTTGCCGCGCACTAGAACGTATCCCAACTCCAGCTTCAGGTCTTCGAGCTTGAGGTTAATAACCTCCGAGACGCGCAATGCACCGGCGTAAAACACCTCCAGCATGGCCCGATCGCGGGCCGTAAGCGCTTGGGACAGGCGATCGTCTTTGGCTCGCGGCGGTCCCTGTAGCACGCTCTCGACCTCATCGGTCGCCAGTGATTTGGGCAGGACCTTCCACTGTCGCGGCGAATCGATGTTCAGCGTGGGGTCAACGGTGATGTAGCGGTCGAGTAGCAGGTACTTGTAAAAGTGCCGCAAAGCCGAAAGCTTGCGGGCCACGCTGCGCCCATCCACGCCATTCGAGAGCAAGGCGTTGAGGAAGTCGCGGACGTTTTGCCGTCGCGCCTCGCGGGGAGCGCGCTTGCGCTTCAGCAGGAATTCCGAGTACTGGTCGAGATCGGAGCGATAGGCCGATACACTCAGCGGCGCCAGTCCCTTCTCCACCTTGAGGTAGTCAAGAAATGAATTCAACAGCCGCAGATTGGGATCGGCACTCTGCACGAGATGAGTATGACCGCGCGCAAGCCACACGGGAATAACGAGCGGGGTACGGGGAGCAAGAAGATTATTCACCACCCTTCGGCTTCGCTCAGGGCGGGCCCCGACACGGAGAACACAGAGAAAATGAAATCAAGACTTCCTCATGCCTTGCCACCCATCTCTAGCTGCACGCTTTTCAACACCTCCACCGCATTGTGCGGACTGCGCGGATCTTCCTCGTGCTTGAAGAACGCGTAAGTCTCCAGGCCATCGGCGACACAACGGCCCACGCGCTCAATGACCTTCTTGAGATCGTCAGCCGAGTAGCTGGGCTGGCGGAAGCGAAAATAGATGTAGCTGGCGGTGCGGACCTCGGGCGTGTTGAGCTTTTCGGTTTCAGCCACACACAGCGTCGCGTTGCGGTCGTGCAGCGCCCGATAGATCTCGTCGCTGAACCATGACGCGTGCCGGAACTCGAAGGCGGCCTTGAAATTCGTTGGCAGCAGCGCCATGAAATCCCTCAGCACGGCCACATCGGCCTTGGCGGTTGGCGGTAACTGAAACAGCACCGGACCAAGTTGCGTCGCCAGCGGTTGCAGCGTGGGAAGAAACCGCTGTATGGCCTCTTCCACGTTCTGCAAACGGCGAATGTGGGTGATGTACTGGTTGGCTTTCAGCGCGAAGCGAAAATTGGGGCCGACATCCGCCATCCATCCGGTCGCAGCCTTCTCCGACAACTGGCGGCGGAAGGTGTAGTTCACCTCCACCGCGGTGAGCTGTGTCGCGTAGTACCTCAGGAAATTTTTCGACGAAACTTCCTTCGGGTAGAAGTCGGGCTTCCAGATGGTGTACGCCCAACCCGAGGTGCCAACGTAAAGGGGAATATTGGGAGCGTCGGGCGATTCTGATGTCTTCTTCAGGGGTTGCGTATCACTCGCCACAGAGTTCCTCACTCGCATCTGCAAGGGTCGTCCGGCCTGCAATGCGATTGGATGATTTTACCGATTGCGACAAATCTTCGGTCCCGAGTTGCGTGACCTCTGCCGTCCCTACGGGACTCCTCTTTCTTATTTGCACCCACCCAGCGCTGAAGCGCTGGGCTATCATCTTCCGTTCCGCAAGCGGGACTGATTTACCGTAATCCGATGTCATTGCCGAACCAGAGCTTCATTAACTAAAGCTCCCCAGTTCACTTTCTATTCCCTGCCTTCTTCAAGCTGGACGCCTTCGAGCGCACAATCGCATTTTTGCTAGCGATTTGTTCCTTTCGTTCACTGGTTCGCTTCACGGCTGTTTTCTGCTTCGCCGCAGGCGCTGATGGGCGCCTGGTGGCAGGTCCGGATTTCGCAACCGAGCCCGCCTGTACCTGCTGTAGCGCTTCCACGGGCGGCAGTTTCTGCTTCAACTTCAGCACCGGTTCGAACAGGTCGCCAGACTGCTTCGCACGTTTCAATACTTCATCTGACTCAAACACCAGCAAACTCGGATCGCCCTTCTTCAGGCAGCTTTCAACCTCGTTCCACTTCACCGGCGTCGAAACTGTTGGCCGTTCTTTGGCGCGCAACGAGTACACGCACACCGTCGTCTTGTGATCGTCATTCTGGCTCCAATCCACCAGCACTTTGCCAGTGCGGAGCGCCTTCTTCATGTCCGAGACCACCAGGTCCGGATGCTGCCGCTCCAGCAATCGTGCCAGCTCACGCGCGAAAGGCTTGGTCTGGTCGTAAGTAACGGTGGTGTTCAGCGGAACGTAAATTTGCAGACCTTTCGATCCTGAAGTTTTCGCGAAACTCTGTAGCTTGAGCTGGGCGAAGATGTCGCGCACCCAAAGCCCGACCTGGCAGCACTGCACGATGTTGGCCGGCGGGCCAGGGTCGAGATCGAAGACCACGAACGTCGGCCGCATGATGTCACTGGCAAGCGAGAGGCTGGTGTGCAGTTCAAGGTCGGCAAGGTTTCCCGCCCAAACCAAGGTCGCCAGGTCCTGGGCCATGCAGTAGTCCATCCAGCGGTTGTTGCCCTCGCTCCACACGCGCGCGGTCTGCACCCACTCGGGGCGATGCTGGGGACAATTCTTCTCGTAAAAAAACTGCCCACTCACGCCGTTGGGATAGCGTTTCATGGTCAGCGGCCGGTTGTGCAGGTGCGGCAGCAGCACCGGCGCGATGCGCACGTAATAGTCAATCACCTGCCCCTTGCTGAACCCGGCCTCTGGATATAACACTTTGTCGAGGTTCGACAGCTTCAGGTGCTTTCCCTCGATATCAACCACGGTCTCTTTGGCCATTGCGTCCTCGCTCGCGCTGCACAGGCTTCAAAGAATGATGCAGGTTGAGCGAGCAAGTATGCAACCTGAGTTTTTCTTCGACCCCTATAGCTGCAAACAATCACAGTATGGCTGCCTGTCACGGCAACAAAGTTGGGATTGTTGGCGCCCAAAGGGCTCCTTCGACTCCTCGCTGCGCTCGTCGCTCAGGATGACAAGACAGCACTGCCTGCCGAAGTACTCCCGCTCTCCTCGGTTTGACTTGCGCGTCCTTATCTGTAACTTTTTAACCTATGCATACGGAAGTCCGCCCCTCTGGAGGCTCGATGAACCGCTGGTTTTCGAAATTGACCTGCCTGCTCCTGCTGATGACGGCGTTGCCGCTGGCAGCCCAAGACCTCTCTTCGTACGAAAAGCGCGTCTCGGTGAAGATCTTGCCCAACGGCCTGACTGTCGTCCTCTGGCGGCGCCCCGAGGCCCCGGTATTTTCGTTTTTCACCCTGGTTGACGCTGGCTCCGCACAGGACCCGCTGCACAAGACCGGTCTGGCGCACATGATGGAGCACATGGCCTTCAAGGGCACGCCCGACATCGGTACCAAGGATTACGCCGCTGAGAAGCCCGCGCTGGAAAAGGTGGAGCAGACCTACGCGGCTTACGAAGCCGAGCGCATCAAGCGCGTTGGCCAGGACCCGCAGAAGCTGGCACAGTTGAAGGCCGCCTGGGAGCAAGCGATCAAGGAGGCCGGGCAGTACGTGGTGCAAAACCAATTTGGCGAGATCGTGGAGAGCCACGGCGGTGTCGGGGTGAACGCTTTCACCAACTACGATGAAACCGCCTACATGTACTCGATGCCATCCAACATGATTGAACTATGGGCGGCGCTGGAGTCGGACCGGTTGGCGCATCCGGTGATGCGCGAGTTTTACAAGGAGCGCAACGTAGTAATGGAAGAGCGGCGCATGCGCACCGACAGCCAGCCCACGGGACGGTTGGTCGAGCAGTTTCTGGGCACCGCGTTCATGGCGAATCCCTATCATCGGCCGACCATTGGGTACGCATCCGATCTGCTGAGCTTTTCTGCGACCGACGCGGCCGAATTCTTCAAGCATTATTACGTGCCCAGCAACATGGTGATCGGCCTGGTCGGCGATCTCGATCCCGCGCAAGTTTTCCCCATCCTGGAAAGATATTTTGGGGGACTCTCCAACACGCCCAAACCGGAAGAGCCGGTCACCGCGGAAGCTCCGCAGAACTCGGTGCGCGAGGTCACGCTGCACGACCCGGCGCAGCCCTTTTACCTTGAGGGCTATCACCGCCCAAGCTATCTGGCGCCGGATGACGCGGTGTACGACGCGATCAGCGACATTTTGTCGAACGGCCGCACCTCGCGCCTGTTTCGCTCGCTGGTGCGCGACAAGAAAATTGCCGCCGTCGCGGCCGGCTTTACCGGCTTTCCGGGAATAAAGTACAGCCACCTGTTTGCGTTCTATGGCGTTCCTGTGCCCGGCCATAGCAACGACGAAGTGCAAAAGGCGGTGCACGAGGAGATCGAAAGACTGAAGACGCAGGACGTGACCGACGAGGAGTTGCAGATGTTTAAGACCCGCACCAAGGCTGACCTGATTCGCGGGCTGGCCAGTAATGAAGGTCTGGCGCAACAGCTTGCGACCTATCAGACGCGTTACGGCGATTGGCGCGAGCTGTTTCGTTATCTCGACCGCGTGGACAAGGTCAGCAAGGCCGACATCCGGCGGGTGTCGAACCAGGTTTTCTCCGAGACCAACCGGAC
Organism: uncultured Acidobacteriaceae bacterium; assembly: GCA_963728805.1. Taxonomy (GTDB): domain Bacteria; phylum Acidobacteriota; class Terriglobia; order Terriglobales; family Acidobacteriaceae; genus Bog-257. Next base: position 147,815 of record CAVSLE010000003.1, on the reverse strand, counting down.
TGTCGGCATCATCCAAACGCAAACGGCCAGCAACCAGGCTCCGGCGGCCAGCAAAGGAGCGGAACAGCAATGAGCACCCGCGAGAAATCCATGTCCTATTGTCATCCTGAGCGAAGCGCCCGCGCAGTTTTTCCGACCCGCCGTTTTTGCGGGGCGGGCGGGCGCGCAGTCGAAGGATCTGCGGTCACCCGGATCCATTTCCTGTTGGCGCTATTTTGCTTCCTCCTGCTGCTGGCCACCTTCAGCCCCGCCCAAGTCAAACCCTGGAACCAAATCCAGCCCCCTCCCCTGCCGGCGTTCAAGCCTCAGGAGCCGGTTCGGGTTCAATTGCCCAACGGCATGGTGATCTTTCTTCAGGAAGACCATGAGTTGCCGTTGATCGAGGCGACGGCGCGCATCCGTGGCGGCTCAATCTCCGAACCGGCGAACAAGGCCGGGCTCACCGATCTGTATGGCGAGGTCTGGCGCACCGGCGGCACCAAGACGAAGACTGGCGATCAGATGGACGACTTCCTGGAGGCGCGCGCCGCCAAGATCGAAACTGATAACCAGGCGGACTCGATCACCATTTCGCTGAACTGCCTGAAGGGCGACTTCGACGCCGTGTTCGGGATGTTTCTCGATCTGCTGCACCATCCCGAGTTCCGTCCCGACAAGCTGGAACTGGCGAAGGAGCAGATGTACACGGAAATTTCCCGCCGCAACGACGATGTGGATTCCATTGTGCATCGCGAGAGCCGCATCATCGCGTACGGCAAAGACAGTCCTTACGCGCTCGTTCCCGAGTACGCGACGGTGGCCGCGGTCAACCGCGAGGACCTGCTCAACTGGCACCAGCAGTACGTCTATCCCAACAACATCATCTTCGGCATCACAGGCGACTTCGATCCCAAGGCCATGGAGACACGGCTGCGCCAGGCGTTCGATTCATGGCAGAAGGGGCCTGAGGCCAAGCGGCCCGACATCAAATTCGCGGAGCCAAAGCCGGGCATTTATTTTGTCCGGAAAACAGAACGTTAACCAGAGCAGCATCGACATGCTCGATCTCGGCATCGAGCGCAGCAATCCCGACTACTTTGCTGTGACGGTGATGAACGAAATGTTTGGCGGCAGCTTCTCCTCGCGGCTGTTCAATCACCTGCGGTCCGAAAAAGGACTTGCCTACCACGTGGGAGGCGGAGTTGGTTCCAGCTGGGACCACCCTGGCGTGACCAACGTCCAGATGCAAACCAAGAGTTCAAGCACCGTGGAAGGCATTCAGGGACTTGACGAGGAGATCGACGGACTGCAGAAAAATGCGGCCACGCCCGAAGAGCTAAAGCGCGCCAAGGACGACATCCTCAACTCGTTCATCTTCGAGTTCGACACGCCGGAAAAAATCCTGCGCGAGAAGATGGCATACGAGTTCTATCATTATCCACTCGATTTTCTGGAACGCTACCGCAGCGAGGTGGAAAAGGTAACGGCCGATGACGTCTCGCGGGTGGCGCACAAGTACGTTCACAAAGAGCGCATGGCGGTGCTGGTGGTGGGCAACGACACGGAATTCGACAAGCCTCTCAGCACGCTGGGCCCGGTGCAGGAACTGGATATCAGCATTCCTCCTCCACCGGCCAGCCTGATGCAGCAGGGGCCGGGGGGCGACGAATAGCACAATAACCCAGGGTGGATGTTCAACCTAGATATTGACACAGCATACATGCGCACATATACTGTGCTGATGAATGTCACCCTCTCCATCGATGAGCAACTAGTCGCTAGGGCCCGAGAGAAAGCCGACGCATTGGGCAAGAGCCTCAATCAACTCATTCGCGACTACCTGCAGACCCTGGCCGGAGGCGACGATCCGGAGCGCACTATCGAAGAGCTTAAGCGCCTATCGGGCCGGGGTAACTCTCGCGGTTGGCGTTTCGACCGGAACGAGCTTCATGAGCGCTCGTAGCTTCTTCGATACCAACATCCTGATCTACACGGACGAAAAATCGGCATCGCTGAAGCAAAGACGGGCGCTCCACCTGGTCGCGGAGCACCGGCGCGCACGCACTGGGGTCGTATCTCTTCAGGTGCTCCAGGAGTACTTTGTTGCAGTGACGCGGAAGCTGCACGTCGATGCGGCAATCGCTCGCCGGAAAGTTGAATTGTGGGCCGAGTTCGATGTTGTCATCCCTGAACTGGCTGACGTCCTCGCCGCCATCGACCTGCACCGTCTCCACGGATTTTCCTTCTGGGATGCCTTGGTGTTGCGAGCTGCGAAACAATCTGGGTGCAGCGTGCTATTGTCGGAAGACATGCAGGACAGGCGCGAAATCGACGGTGTCCGCATCGTCAACCCGTTTCTATAGGCGGATTGTCAAGATAGATTCATGTCCCTCGACCATCGCATCCCGCCCGGCCAGCACCTCCTGATCGACGCCGACGACACCCTGTGGGAGAACAACGTTTACTTCGAGCGGGCAATTGCCAACTTCATCTCGTTTCTGAATCACCATGAGTACACGCCCGACCAGGTGCGCCAGGTGCTCTACGACGTGGAGCGCGACAACATCCGCGCCCACGGCTATGGCCTGCACAGCTTCGCGCTGGCCCTGGTCAGATGCTTCGAGCACCTCTCGGTTGAGCCTCTTACGCCGGCGTTGCACGAGACCATTCGCGGCTTTGCCTATGCCATCGCCGAGCACCCCATGGAGATCCTGCCGGAGGTGCCCGAGACGCTGGCCGATCTCGCCCAACGCCATCATCTGTTGCTGCTGACCAAGGGGAATGTCGTCGAGCAGTCGGGCAAGGTCGAGCGCTCGGGGCTGAAGCGACATTTCGCAGCCATCGAAGTCGTGGTCGAGAAGGACGCCGCCAGCTACAACGCGGTGGTGGAGAAGTATGGCTTGCCGCGCCAGAGCACCTGGATGATCGGCAACAGCCCGAAGTCAGACATCAATCCCGCGCTGGAAGCCGGACTGCACGCGGTCTTTGTTCCTCACCGCAATACCTGGATGCTGGAGCGCGACGAACTGCGTCCCGAGGCCGGCGATGGCCGCCTGCTGCAGGTGGAGAGCTTCGGGCACCTGCGCGACCATTTTTGAGTGATAGGAATGAAGATTCACCACGGAGGCACAGAGATCACGGAGAAACCTGAGGCAAACCAAGAACTCCGTGGCCTCTGTGTCTCCGTGGTAAACGATTTTCGACCGAACACAGCGAGGAATGTGCTGTTCTTTGAACTGGCTTTCCGAGGCTCGTCCAACACTGCAGCGCTATTCTTCATCTAAGTTTTCTGACCCGAACCTCGGCAAATTCTTAATCCGAAGTTAAACGACACAAGCATGCCTGATGGAAAAATGAACCTGCGCTGGCCCGTGTTCCTGGTGCTTACTATTGTTTTGCTCATGGCAGCCGGCTGTCAGCACGCCAGAGTGCATTCCTCCCTTGCTGCCAACCACTTTGTCGGCGGCTCAAGCAATCCCGTCATGCTGGCTGCCTACCAGCCTTGGTTTGGGCGGCCAGGACACATCAACCCCGGCTACTCGTCACAGGACCGTGTGCAGATTGAGAAGCAGATTGATCAAGCCCGGCAACTGGGCATCACCGGCTTCGTGGTGAACTGGTACGGCGCGCACCACGACTTCGAGGACAAGGCGTACACCCTGATGCAGCAGGTGGCGGCGGAGAAGAACTTCAAGGTCGCACTGATGTACGACGAAGACGACAGCGACCCCGCCAACGCGACCGACGCGGTCATCGCCGATCTGCAATATGCGCACGACCGCTTTCTCGGACCGCAGGCCGTGGTGCCGCGCGATACTTACCTGCGCTACGATGGCCGGCCCATGATTTTCATTTTCCCTAAAGCTGGGCACACCGATTGGAACCGTGTGCGCCAGGCGGTCAACTCCTGGGAAGAGCCGCCGCTGCTGATTATCAAAGACATTCGCCCGCAAGTGGCGAATGCGTTCGATGGTTTTTATGCGTGGATCTCGCCCGGCGCGCCGGGCTGGAAGCCCGACGGCAGCAATTGGGGACAACAGTATCTCGACAATTTCTATCGCACCATGATCGCTACTTATCCCAACAAGATCGCGGTGGGAGCGGCATGGCCAGGCTTCAATGACGCCAAGGCCAGTTGGAGCCAGAACCGCAAAATGAGCTCGCGCTGCGGCAAGACCTTCGACGACACCTTGCGGATGTTTCGGCGCTATTACAACGAGCAGCGCCCGCTTCCCTTCCTCATGATCGAGACCTGGAACGATTACGAGGAGGGCACCGCCATCGAAAACGGCGTGGCGTCATGCAGGTGAGGGGCTGGTGGGAGCCCCGCATTTATGCAGGGGAAGAAGCGCTTCAGTGCTCCGCAAAAAGCTTTGACTTTGATCATGCGCTTTAGCGCTGGATTCGGGAAACCTAGCGGCTAAAGCCCAAGTTCAAGCGCGGAACTTTCCCGCTGGACTAAAGTCCAGCTTCCCCATGCTGAAGCAGGGGGCTTCCACCCAAAGGCCTTGTCAGTACACCTCATACCCCGGCGGGGGCGACTGGAAGCCGGGTTTGCGCGCCATCAACAGCAATGCCCCGATGCGCTTGAATTCGCGCAGCTCTTCCGCATTCTTGAACCACTTTCCGCTGTACTCCTCGGGCGTCGGAGTCAAGTCTGGCACGCGCACCGCACGCACATCTTCAAAGGTGTGCGCCTTCAGCAACTGGATGTACTCCTGCTCGGAGCGCGCCTGCACCGGCACCTTCAGCTCATCGACCCACCGCAGCGAATAGTGATTGTCCTTGTAAAGATTGATCAGGATAAACAGCTCGCCATGTGGCGCCATCACGCGGAACAGTTCGGCGAGGGCGCGATCCTGGTCGGCATAGTAATAAAAACTTTCCACCGACAGCACCTTGTCGAAGAAGTTTTCCTCCCACGGAATCTGCTGGGCAGAGCCGATGACGAACATCAGGTTGTCATACGAGGTCGAGCCGGCACGCGCGCGCCGAATCATTTCGTCCGACACGTCGAGCCCGATCACCTGTCCGGGCTTGTCGCCCCCGCCGACCGCATCCGCCATCAGGCGGCTGGCCCATCCCGCTCCGCAACCCAGGTCTAGTACGCGGTCACCGGCCTTAAGTGTCATGTGTGTTAGTGTTTGCCGGGTAATGCTGATGTGATGGTTCTCCATCTCCTCGCCCCGGCCCTGCTCGGCCCACTGGTTGAACTCCTGGCGCAAACGCTCGTCGGCTGCAACGGTTTTCTTGTCGATCATGAAGTCCTCTGGACTTTCAGTATAGACATCGGAGAAGGGCCTTTGGGACTCAGGCCAACTTTTCTGATGACGGCTTGGACGGAATTGCCCATGAGATAATTTCGGTTTTCCGCGGCTCGTTCAGCGCCGATAGAGCGCTCGATACGAAGGCATCGAGACTGGAGATTGCGATGGCCAAGACTAAGACCGACTACAAGTCCGTGGACGAATACCTCGCCGCGCAGCCCAAGGCCGCGCAGGGCGTTCTGAAGAGCGTGCGGAGCACGATCCGCAAGGCCGTACCGAAGGCCGAGGAAGTAATCTCGTACCAGATTCCTGCGTACAACCTGCACGGCGGCACGGTGATTTATTTCGCTGGGTGGAAGCAGCACTTTTCGCTTTATCCCGTCTCCGACTACGTGGTCGCGGCGTTCAAAGACGAACTTGCACCCTACAAGGTCGCCAAGGCCACCGTCCGCTTTCCGCTGTCCGAGACTGTCCCCATGAGGTTGATCGAACGCATCGTGAAGTTCCGCGCCAAGGAACTTGCCAAGCCTGAGAAAACGAAGACGGTCACCCGGAAAAAGAATCGCTAGTAATGCAGACCACGCGGCTAAACGAAGGATGTTCAGACGAAGGTAAAAATCGATGAATAGGACGACCGACAAGATATTGTGTGCAGATGTGACCAAGCTAATTGCTGGTGATTCTTGGTTAGAAGATGGGCTGTGTGATCCAGAAGCACGGGAGGCCTTCTCTCACCTGACGACGGTGATGACGAACCCGACCAAGACCTATTTCTTCAAGCGCGCAAATCTTAATGATGGAAATCTAGGGGTCGTCGCACGGAAGTGGAGGTCCTCCGCAAATACGGATATGCCAGTCTCGGCGAGTCGCCCGCTGATATGGATGGACCTTGAAAAGGCGGGATGGTTTGCCGAGTCCTTCCAGGGAATTGCAGCAGAAGAAGCTATTAGGTGGGTTCAGTTTCAGTCGAGTTCCCCCAAGTTAATGGCTGTATTCTGGTCCGATAATAAGGAAAAAGAAGAACTCGCTCCATCCTACGACGCCCTAATATCGGCTGGTGCTAATCTGACACCCTTGAGAAGTGCTTTTGTTAAAGTTGCCGGTGACATCCGGATCCCAATTGTTCAAGAATCTCAACGCGCTTTAGCCAACCGGGGAGAAGCTTTAGAACGCCATTGGACGGATGCCGAATTGGCAATCGCTTATCTCTCGTGGAACTATGTCAAAGCTTTTCGATATTTCGAAAGCATTAAATCCGCGGGCACATCGACAGCCTACCTTGTTCATTTTGTGAGAACTCACATTCTAGACCCACACACTGGATTGAGGGGACCTACCGTTGATACCGAGCTAGATTTCCTCTTTCCTTGGGGGGAGCTCCTCGCCACACCGACGCTTGAGCCAGCCGAAATCTCCGAACGATAACTCCAACTCGATTGATGACCTACGTATATACACTACCTACGAGGCCGATCGTTACTGGCGGGACCTCGCCGCGTTAACTGAGTACATTACCTCTAGAAAGCCGCCTGACGTTCAAGCAGCATTGGAGACCGCGCTGCGACAAACGATCGACTTCGCCGTCGCTGGTTTAACGAAGGCAGATCTCTATAACCCAAAAAATGCCGCTCAGGAGACATCGGTCAAGGTATCCGACGTTGCAATCGTATTTCTAGCCGGTCTGTTTTGGCTGTCACATCTGCCCGAGTGGACAACCCTATTTCTAGAGACGATTCTTCTCAAAGCGCCAGTGAAGGAGAGCCTCGACGAATGGGTCACTCTCGTACGGAGCCGATCGCGCGCAACGCGAACGGTTCGAGACAATTTGGCCACGATCAAGTTGTTTCTCAAAAATCAGGGTTTAGATATGAATTCTTCCGGATTTCGCTAAAAGCAGCGTACGGCCCGGGTGCTGTTTTGTTCAACCCCGATCGCTTCAACCATCTGGTCGTGCTTACTGGCAGACACTGGGGAGCTAACCCATGGCCGCGCCGCCAAATTGTTTCTCCGCACGGGCGTCTATGCTACAGTCTCCGAAACGTATGGCTCCAACTCCTGAACCCACGAACGGCTCGGCGCATTCGCCCGAGCTGTATTGTCCCAACTGCGCGCGCGAGGTCGACGATCCGCTCACCTGCGGCGACTGCTCGGCGGTGATCTGCCGGGTGTGCGGCACGCCGCTGGAAATGTCGGCGGACCTCGGCATCGGCTGATCCATGGCGCAGCCCAGCACAGCGCCGTCCGCAACCGCGGCCCAACAGCATCATGGGCCATCGCTGGTGCGCGGCCTGTCGCTGACTGATTCCGTGATGCTGCTGGCCGGCGGCATTATCGGCTCGGGTATCTTCCTCACCGCCGGGCCGATTGCCTCCGCCGTGCGCACGCCGTTGTTTTTCCTGGGAGTGTGGCTGGCGGGCGGACTTATTTCGCTGCTGGCCTGCTTCGCTTTCGCCGAGATGGGAGCGATGTTCCCCGAGGCGGGCGGGCAATATGTCTATTTGCGCGAGGCCTATGGCGAGTTCCCCGCATTCCTTTACGGATGGATGATCTTCACTGTCGGCCAGAGCGGCACCATCGCCGCGCTCGCCGTCGGCTTTGCTGAATACTTCGGTTCGGTACTGCCCATCGCGTCCGCCCATGTCCCCGTCGCAACCATCTTTGGATGGACGCTGACCCGCGGGCACATTGTTTCCATCTGCTCCATTGTTCTGCTGACCGCTATCAATGTGCTCGGACTGAAGCGCGGCTCGGCGCTGATCAACGTGGCGACCTGGGCGAAGTTCGCGGCCATCGGGCTGTTCGTCGTGCTCGGCCTGGCGATCGGTCACGGCCATTGGGCCAACTATGCCGTCAGCATTCCGGTCAGCCAGCCGATGTCGCTGGGCGCTATGATCTCCGCAGTCGGCGTCGCGCTGATCGGCGTCTTCTGGGCGTTCGACGGCTGGGTTTACATCACGTGGGTAGCGGGGGAGATCAAGAACCCACAGCGCGTGCTGCCGCGCGCCATGGTGATGGGCGTTTTGCTGGTCGGAGTCATCTATCTGGCAGTGAACGCGGTTTATCTTTACGCACTGCCGATCACGGCTGTGGCCAAGGAAGAAACCATCGCGCACGCTGCCGCGGCCACGCTGCTGGGAGGCAGTGCAGCACGGTGGCTCAGCGCGGTGATTGCCCTGTCGTGTTTCGGGGCGATGTCGTGCGCCATTCTCAGCAGCGCCCGGGTTTCGTTCGCCATGGCGCGCGACGGCGCCTTCTTTCACGCCATGGGGCGGGTGCACCCGCGCTATCGCACGCCGGCCTTCAGCCTGATTTCGCTGAGCGCGTGGGCGGCGGTGCTGGCCCTCAGCGGCAGCTTCGATCAGCTCTATACCTACGTGATGTTCATGATGGTGCTGTCGTACGCCGCAGCGGTGGCCGGGCTGTTCGTGCTTCGGCGCACCCGTCCCGATCTTCCGCGCCCGTATCGCTGCACCGGCTATCCCTACCTGCCGGCTCTCTATGTGTTGATAGCGGGAGCGTGGGCGCTGAACTCTGTGTTCACGCGTCCCAAGGAAACGCTGATCGGCATCGCGATTGTTTTTCTCGGCGCACCGTTCTACTTCTTCTGGCGATGGCAGTTGAAGCGGAAGCCGGAAGAGCTGAAGGAGTTTGAGTAGACGAATCCAAGGACAGTAATTAGAACTCATCTCAGAAATCGTGCTGGGTTGTATCAGGGCGCGACTTTTGGTCGTGCCGACCGACGCAGGAAAGGTCGGGGCTTTAGCCTCTGCAAGAACATGTCCCTCAGAGGATGAAGCCCAGGTCACCGCTCACCCGCTGCGGCACGGCCGAAGAGTGTGCGTGAAAACCTCTGCCGTCCCTACAGGACTCGGACCCATTTCTCACTTTACCCAGCACTCCGCCTGCGGCTCCGTGCTGGGCTAAGCTCTTTCGCCCCTGCGGGGCTTGCTCTTTGCGCAATTCGCACCACCAAGGCCCCTCAAAATGAGTTCTCACTCACACTCAGAAGCCGTGCCCCGATACAAAACGTTTTCGAGATGGCCTCTAGTTTGTTTTGTATGATCGTTTATGTCACTTTGGATTGGAGAGGCGCATCATGTCCCGCACTGCCAAACTCTTTCGCAATGGCCGGAGCCAAGCGGTCCGCTTGCCCGCGGATTACCGCTTCGAGGGTTCTGAGGTATATATCCGTCGCACGGCGGCGGGAGATGTCGTCTTGTCACGCAAACCAGAGTCCTGGCGGGATTTTTTCGAGTTGATGAAGACGGTCGATGTGCCTGAGGACTTTCTCTCCGATCGCAAGGATGCGCCGCCTCAGACTAGGTTTTGACCGGGCTCAGATTTATGTGATGACGCTGAGCAATTCAAGCGGGTCCGGCGCCTGTTAAGTCCCGAATCCCATGCTCACTCTCGCCGAAGCCGCCGAACAGATTCGCACCCGCCAACTTTCTCCACTAGAACTAACTCGCGCATGTCTGGCGCGCATCGAGCGGCTGAATTCTAACCTGAACGCTTTTATCACCGTCACGGCGGAGCTTGCGCTGGAGCAGGCGCGACGGGCTGAAACAGAAGTCATGGCAGGTCGCTGGCGGGGGCCCCTGCACGGCGTCCCCATTGGGTTAAAAGACCTGCTCGATACCGCCGGAGTTCAAACCACGGCGGCCAGCAATCAGTTCCGCGATCGGGTTCCCACCCACGACGCCGTATTAGTCCGCCAGTTGAAGCAGGCAGGCGCGGTGCTGATGGGGAAGTTGAATCTGCACGAGTTCGCGTTTGGCGGCAGCGGCATCGTGAGTGCATTTGGGGCGGCGAAGAATCCGTGGGATTTGCAACGCATCACCGGCGGATCGTCGTCGGGTTCGGCCGCGGCAGTTGCGGCGGGGCTTTGCATCGCGGCGATCGGAACCGATACGGCTGGCTCGATTCGCTGTCCCGCCGCGCTCTGCGGGATCGTCGGACATCGCCCCAGCGCAGGCTGGCTGAGTTGCGAGGGAATTATCCCGCTCTCCACATCGTTCGATACGCCGGGGCCAATGACACGCACGGTACGGGACGCCTCGCATCTACTGGGCGCGCTGGTGGCCGACCCTGGCGCTTCTGCGCCGAACGATTGGGCAGCACTCGACGACAGCGTGGCCGGGCTGCGAGTTGGAGTCGCCCGCAGGGGTTTCTTCGACGACCTGCAGCCAGAGGTCACCGCCTGCGTGGAGGAGGCCATCGCAGTCATCACGGCAATGGTGATGAAGGTTGACGATGTCGAGCTTGAAGTCGGCGGACACCGGACCATCTTCAACGCCGAGATTTACGAGTATCACGAAGCCATGGTGACGAAACATCCGAAACTCTACCAGCCTCACACCCTGCCCCGAATTCTGAAGTGCGCCGGGATTAGCGCCACCGACTACATTCGCGACTGGCGCAGCTTGCGCGCGGAGCGGAACCGGGCCGAAGAGCTATTCCAGCAAGTGGACGTGGTCATTACGCCGACGGTTCCTGTGGTGGCGCCGCGAATCTCGGAACTCGAAGCGCTGGTCATCGGCGACCTGCGGCCATTCGAGACCAAATATCTGCTGCGCAATACTGCGCCTTTCAGTGTCCTCTATTGGCCCAGCGTCTCGGTGCCGTGCGGGTTCCAGCGGGAAGGATTGCCCGTGGGATTGCAAATCTCAGCTAAGCCGGGCGCTGACGCGACCGCGCTGCGAGTCGCTCACGCCTACGAGCGGGCGACCCAGTGGCATAAGCGCGCACCGAGCAATCCCTGAGATTCTTGCCACAATAGGGGTTCTTCGCTTCGCTCAGAATGACAACGAAGAGAGCGGCGATAATCAACGATTCAGTGCAGGATCGACTGGTTCCACTATGTCGAACAGGCGCATGTCCACGGCAACCTTCTTGTTCTTTCCCGCGGCGTCAGTAAACTTCTGCGCGGCATCCACCATGAAAGCGTTGGCGAAGCGCGCGCCACAGATGACATCGTCGGAGGTGAAAGAGGTGCGTGTCTGGACGGTGGCTGAGAAAATTTCGTCGAAAGCGCTGAGCAGGACCAGAAATTCCGATTGCGACCGGCGCATCGACTCCTGCGTTTCGCCATGCAGCGGGCTGGTATCGTCGATAGGGTGCACCACCGTCCAGGTCAAGGGGAGAAACACAACCTTGTCTCGCTCCAGTGACAGCGTGTAGTACTGCCGGGTATGCACGCCGTTAACCTCCTCGAAGCGGCTGAGCAGCACGATAGCAGAGACCTGGATCAACTCGCTGGAACGCGCATTGGCCACGCGAAACTCGAACGCCGTGATGTCGCGATAGGGCGCAATAACAGCGTGGCTGCTGAACAGCAGTTTCGCCGTGGGCCGTGAAAGCCGCGCGAATAGAAGTCCGGTCACGATGGCGAATCCTGCCAGTCCGGCCAGCGCCTCAATGGTGACCACGAAATTTGCGGCCACGCCGGTGGGCACGATGTTTCCGTAGCCGATGGTGGAGAGCGTCTCCACGCTGAAGAAAAATGCGCGCAGGAACGGATGGTTCTCGATACCGGGTGAGGTGGCGGCCAGGGCCGCGGGACCACAAGCAACGTAAGCCAGGGCAAAGAGGGTGTTGGCCAAGGCATACCAGCCCACCACGAGAAGCGCAAAGTGCCACCACTTCATGGTCAGCAGCACGTGATACAGGCTGAACGATGACCAGAAGTGCAATCCGCGCCGCTCGACGTTAAAACTGCCATCGCGATTGAGCAGGCGCTGGCGACTTTCGCGCGACACCACCGCGCCAAAGCCGAGGTCGCGAAGGTCTTGTTCGTTCAGAGGCTGTGTCCGGCTCGCCATGCAAGGTTCGATGCGGAAGCAATCGCACCGTTGCAGCAGTATAACGGCATTGCCCCGGTTTCGGCTGGTTTCGGCAAGGGGGCTTTGATATCTTCGAGGCATGGCGATGTCTCCCAGTATCTGCGGGGTCGTGCTGGCGGCCGGTTTTTCCACGCGCATGGGCCGCGACAAGGCACTTCTGCCGTGGCCGCCCGTCGCCGAAGGAACGCCAGCGGCCAACACTTTTCTGGGAGCCACCATCGATCTGCTTCAGCCCGTCACCGACCTGGTCATCGTAGTTGCCGGAAAGAATGCAGCTTCAGTCGGGCCGGTTACTTACGCGCACGGGGCCTTCCTGGTGGTAAATCCAGCTCCCGAGTTGGGGCAGTTCAGTTCTGCGCGGATCGGACTACGCGAGGTGCTGAATCACGGGCGCGACGCCGCTTTCCTCGCACTCACCGACCGCCCCCCCGTGCTGCCCTCAACGCTGCGGCAACTGCACGATGCATTTCTGAACGCGGACCCGGAGATATGGGCGGTCGTTCCCGAGGTGCAACGCGGCGCCGAGCGCGTACACGGGCATCCCATACTGATCGGCCGGGAGATGATCGAAGCGTTTCTCCGCGCTCCGCTGGATGCAAACGCCCGCGATCTGGAGCACCAGCAGCAACAGCACATCATGTACCTGCCGGTTGAAGATGCGCGGGCCATCGCCAACATCGACACCCCAGAAGACTACGAACGCCTGTCGCAATCGGACATGATCTCGTCGGAGAAGCAATTTTGAGTGCCGCGGACTGCCCCAGCGTAGCCTTGCAGTTTATTGAGTCTGTGCTTGCGCTGCGGCCGGCGATCGCGGTTTTCGATTGCGACGGAACCCTGTGGAGCGGCGACGCCGGCGCTGACTTCTTCTATTGGGAGATCGAGCGCGGCATCGTCAGCCGCGAAGTTGCCGAGTGGGCGCGGGCACGCTACAAGCAATACAGAGCCGGCAAGGTGAGTGAAGAAAGAATCTGCGGTGAAATGGTCACCATGAATCATGGAGTCTCCTGCCGGCTGTTACGGCGTGCGGCACGAGAGTTTTTCACTGAAGTCGTCACCCCACGGGTGTTTCCTGAGATGCAGGAGTTGACGCGGCGGCTGGCGGCGCAAGGATGCAGTTTGTGGGCGGTTTCCTCAACCAACAACTGGCTGGTGGAATATGGCGCCCTCCAATTCGGCATACCACGCCAGCACGTGCTGGCCGCGTGCGTGAAGGTTGAGGAGGGGCGCGCCAGCGATCGCCTGATCCGGGTCCCGACCGATGAACTCAAGGCGGTGGCAATCCGCAAACATATTGGCCAACCTATCGACGTGGTCGTGGGAAACTCCGTGCACGATCAGGCCATGCTGGAGATGGCAAAGTATCCGGTGTGCGTCAATCCCAACGAAGATCTGGAGCAGTTGGCGCGAGAGCGCGGATGGCGCGTCTATTGGCCTGCGGGAACCAAGCCCCACGCCGACCCACGCAGCTAGCGCTATTGCTGCGGCGCGAAACTATACAGGTTGTTCTCCAGTTCTTCCTCCGGCACCGCAAACAGATCGATCCAGCCCTCCAGGGGCAGCGAGTCCACGGGCAGGAAGTCGCGCCAGATAGAGAAACGCAAACGGATGCGGCTCCCCAGCTGCACGTGGAGCAGGGCGAAAGGAATGCGGAATTCGAACACTTCACTCAGCGCCACCTCAGCGCCCTTACTGCTCGACTTGCCATTGTCAGCAGAAAAGCTCGCGAGCTTCTGGCGTTCTTCCCCGTTGGTTAGCACCCATTTCTGAATGGTGCTTCCCCGCGCATCCACGGTCAGCCGGTACGGTTGCATCGGCGACTTGCGGTCGTGCTCGTCGCGGCGAACTTCGAGGTTCACAATCAGGCGATAAGCGCCTTCGGGCACGCCCTTTTGAAAGTCCAGACGACCCGATACTGAATCCGCGTCCAGTCCAGCGAAAACCGCGTCCAGCAGAAACTGCCTGCCATGCATGGCGCTGCTACGGTGGTCCGAGGTGTAGCTGGCCGCGCCCATCCATTCGAAGTATCCGCTGACCAGGCCGTCCACCCGGGCGCGCACATAAGCCGTCTGCGGAATGTAGCTGGGGCGCACCACTCCGCTGACAATCGGCGTGTTCAACTCTTCCGGCGGGACGCCTTCGAGGGCGTGGTACACGTTGGAGAGGTGCCGGCGATAGAGTTCGTCGAAGTCGCGATCGTTGGCCGAGTGATGTTCCGGCCCGTACCACCAGTTCCAATCGCTGCCCTCGGCGATCAGCAACTCCTCCCACGCCAGCTTGCGCTGTGTCGCCGAGACCTTTTGCGAGTGGCGCTCGTAATAGTCGCGGGCTTCGGAAAGCAAATCCCACGCCCGGTTATCTTCGGGAGAGCCAATCCAGATGTTGAAATTGGCATTGATCCACGAACCGGGAACCAGTCGCTGCAACGGCCTGAAGTTTTCGGGATTGTGCCGGGCGATGGCCTCGCTGATGGTGACCGCTTCAATCTCCGGGTCACGCTGCACGGCATCGTAAAAGCGACGCAGGAATTCGCGGCCTGATTGCGGGTAGTACTCCCACGCGTTTTCCCCATCGAGGATGATCGAAACCACGGGGTCCTTCCCGCGTTCCAGGACCGGGCGCGCCGACCTTCTGATGTTCTCCAGCAAATGGTTGGCAGCTTCTTCAGCGGGCATCCCGGAGTAGACAAAGCCGATGAGGTCGGAAAGGCGATGATTGCGGAACACCATGTGCATCCGGGTGTCGCCCTTCTCGTAGCGGTAAATGCCGTACAGCCGCTCCGCGGCGTCGGCAGAAAGTTGGCCACCGGCGTCGCGTGCGAAATTGAAATCGAGCGACCGTCCGAGCACGCCTTCATCGGTTGCCATCCATTCGATTCCCTGCCGGGCCGCCAGCGTCACCGCCTCTTCCGAAACACTTCCCTCCGAGGGCCAGAGCCCCTTGGGACGCACTCCGAACAGGGCCTGATGCGAATCGAGGGCGCGTTGAATTTGAAGGCTGGCGTCTTCCGGACGGCGGAAATGCCGGGTCGGCAAATTCAACCCCGGCGCGGACTGCGCGGCCACGTTGGTATCGTACAGCAACGGCAAAATCGGATGATAGTAAGGAGTAGCCGAAAGCTCAATTGATCCGCGCTGAGCCGCCGCGGCATAAACAGGCAGGACCTTGGCGAGAATCTCGCGCTCTTTGGCAATCACCAGTTGCTGGTCGTCGCGGCTGAAGTCCTCGCCCTTCTTGACCAGCGCGGCGATATCAGGCTCGGCCAGGAAGAATTCGTCGAACCACGCGAGCTGCGAAAGCACCTGGAGATCGGCATAATCGCGCGTGCCAAAATAGCTATCCGGCCCTTCCGGACGCTCGCAGGTTGCGCGATAACGCTCCCACAACTCGCGATAGCGCGGATGGCGCCCAATCATGTTCACCGGGTTTGCCTGGAAAAGATACTGCAAGGCGAAGCGGCGGTCCGACGGCGTCAACTCGTCCGGCGGTTTCGACACCAGATCAAGGAACGGATCGTGCGCCTGGCCCGAGACGTAGTCCTGAATTTGGGCCACCAGCGAAGGAACAAGGTTGAAATTCTGATGGACCTGGGGAAACTCGTCCAGCAGCTTCACCATCCCGTAGTAGTCCTTGAGGGCGTGCAGCCGGACCCAGGGAAGGCGATACTCGCCAGTGACCATGTCTTTGTAGAACGGCTGGTGCATGTGCCAGAGAAGCACCAACCGGATCTTAGGGGAACCGTTATGAGTCATTTATGAAAATTAGCCGACCCAGTGTATCAGGGCGGCGGCTGGCGCGGAATACGAGAAAACCCTACTGCAAAGGCGCACCCTTAGGAGGTGCGCATTACGAGCGGAGGGAGGAATGTGCTTTGCTTGCGTTTGGAGGACTGTTGAGGAACAAAGCAGATCCCTCGCGGGCTAAAAGCCCGCTCGTGATGACAAAACAAGAATCTTGCAACGGCGCACCCTTCGACTTCGCTCAGGGCAGGCTCTTCTAAAGGTGGGCCCCTTCAAAACACCCGCCCCATTTCTTCGCTTCCCCCTGCTCTTCGGCTAAACTAGACGTTTGTGCGCATTCTGACCCGCTACATCCTGAGAGAAGTGGGCTCGCACGCGCTGCTGGGCGTGGGGCTGTTCACCTTCATCATCTTCATGCGGGACCTGGGGCGGCTGCTGGAGTTGATTGTCCGCAACAGCGCTCCCGTGCCCAGTGTTGGGGAGATTTTTCTCTACACTCTGCCCACCACATTCACTCTGACCTTACCCATGGGAGTGCTGGTGGGCATTCTGGTGGGACTCAGCCGGCTGGCGGCCGACAGCGAAGTTACCGCGATTCGTGCCAGCGGCATGGGCGTGGGAATGTTTGTCCGCGCCATCGCGATTTTCGCCATCGGCGCCTGGATGCTGGGCATGGTCAACAACATCTACGTGGCGCCCAAGTCGGCCATCGCCCTGAACGAATTGCAGCACCAGCTGAAGTCGTCGCAGGCCTCCTTTGAAATTCAACCGCACGTCTTCTACGAAGAGTTCAAGAACGTCGTTCTTTATGTGCAGGACTCAATTCCCGTCCATGGGCGGTCGCTGTGGCAGGGCATCTTCCTGGCCGACGTGAGCGACCCGTCGTCTCCGAAGGTCACGCTCGCCAAGCGCGGCGCCCTGTTGAGCGACTCGCCCGACAAGTTGCGCTTGCATCTGGAAGACGGCACCCAGCAGGAAAACGTACCCAAGGCCAGAGACCAGTACTCCATCACCACGTTTGACAGCACTGAGATCCCCATCCAAGTGCCCCGCACCGCCGAGCGTGCGCACGAACTGCTTCCCGTCGCTGAATTGGGGTTGCGAGACTTGCTGCGCAACGCACGAGCGGACCGCCGCGCCGCCGTGCCGTTCAAGGACACCGACCCGGGGACCTGGAATTACGACCTGACCAAAGCGCGCTACTACGAGATCGAATTCCATCGCAGATTTGCGCTTCCGGCAGCGTGCCTGGTGCTGGCGATGGTCGGCATCCCGCTGGGACTGTCGGCCCGCAAGGGCGGCAAGAGTACCGGCTTCGTGCTCACCATCTTGCTGGTGTTCGTGTACTACTTCTTCTCTCTGACCGGCGTTTCTCTGGCGCGTCAGGGGAAGATGCCTCCCTGGGAAGGTGTCTGGATGGCAAACATCTTCTTCTTCCTGTGCGGACTGGTGCTGTTATGGCGCGTGGATCGCATGCCGATTGAGCTCGGCAACTTCAGTGCGAACTGGAAGAGCATGTGGGAGAAGCTGCAGGAGTTTTGGATGCGCCGCCGTAACCTGCCCACAGGCGCTGCACTGCAAGATTCTGCGCCGCACCGCAAACGTTTCAGCGCAAGGTTCCCGCTCATTCTGGACGACATGATCCTGCGCGACTTCGCCTTGTATCTGGGGATGGTGCTGGCGACGTTCCTGATTCTGGCGCTGGTGTTCACCTTCTTCGAATTGCTCACCGACATCGTCCGCAACAAAGTGCCGGTCATCATGCTGGCGGAATACCTGCTGAACCTGAGCCCGTCTCTGCTTTACCTGATGGCGCCGGTCGCGGTGCTGCTGGCGGTGCTCATCACCTTCGGGTTGCTGGAGAAATCCAGCGAGCTGACCGCCATGAAGGCCACCGGGATCAGCATCTATCGCGCCGCGCTTCCGGTGATTGTGGTGTGCGCTGTGTTTGCGGGAGCCATGTTCATCTTCGATCAGCTCTACATTCCGCACACCAATAAGGAACAGGAAATCCTGCGCAACCAGATCAAAGGCAAGCCGCCGCAAACCTACCTGCAGGCTGACCGCAAGTGGATTTTCGGCGAGAACAACGACATTTTCTACTACCAGGTCTTCGACCCCGACACCAACCAACTGGGCGGAGTTTCCATCTTCGAGTTCGATCCCAACACCTTCCAGCTCACGCGCCGCATCTACGCCGCCCACGCCCATTGGGACGAGGGCTTGAACAAGTGGATCTTCGCGCAAGGTTGGATACGGATCCTCTCGGGCACTTCCATCCAGGATTACAAAACCTTTGACGTGGCCACCTTCAATGAACTGAAAGAGGACCCGAGCTACTTCAAGAAAGAAGTCAAGCAGTCGTCGGAGATGAATTACGAAGAGCTGCAGCGCTACATCTCAGACCTGGAGCAGAGCGGCTTTGCCACCGTGCGGCTGAAGGTGCAGTTGCAGAAGAAACTCGCCTTCCCGCTGATCACTCTGGTGATGGCCATACTGGCCGTTCCCTTCGCAGCGTCGGGCCGCAAGGGCGGAGCGTTTGGTAGTGTCGCGGTTGCGGTCGGCATCGCCGTGGTCTATTGGGTGACCGCCGGCCTGTTCGAGGCCATGGGCAATGCCAATCAATTGCCCGCCATGGTGGCGGCCTGGGCGCCCGACTTTATTTTTGCTCTGGCCGGAGGCTACCTTCTGCTGCGAGTGCCAACGTAGGGGCGACGCTGCGGTGTGAAATTGTCATTACGGGCGAAACGAAGAATCTGTTTTTGTCTATAGCTGGAACGAAGACTGAGGAACAGCAGATCCCTCGCGGCCAACTTTACCCCAACGAGCGCAAGAACGGCGCTCGTCGGGGACCCCGGTTCGGCCGTTCGTGATGACAACTCAATAAAGCTAAACCCCATCCACCATCATCTAACTTCTATTGACTCATGTTCACGAACCTAAGCCCCCTGTTCCCTTATCTCCGCAAGTACCGGCCGACCTTCTGGATCGGCGCTCTATGCGTGCTGTGCAACAACGGGGTCTGGATTCTTTTTCCGCTGGTCATCCGCCGCGCCATCGACGATCTAAATCTCGGCGTCACCCGCCACAAGCTGCTCACCTACTCGGCCCTGCTGCTGGCGGTCGCCGGGACCAAAACCATCTTCCAGTTCCTTACCCGCTGGATCCTGATCGGGGTCTCGCGCGAAGTTGAATTCGACCTGCGCAACGATCTGTTCACGCATCTGGAGCGGCTGTCTTACAGTTTTTATCAGCGCACACGCACCGGCGACATCATGGCTCGCGCCACCAACGATCTGAATGCGGTGCGCATGCTGGCCGGGCCCGGCATTATGTACACCGCCAACACCGTGGTGTTTACCGCGGGCGCGCTGGCCTTCATGCTCAGCATCAGCCCCCGGCTGACGCTTTTCGCCTTCCTGCCGCTGCCCGTGGTCAGCATCGTGGTGCAATACTTCGGCCGCAAGATTCACGAGCGCTTTGAGCGCATCCAGGCCATGTTCTCCAACATCTCGGCCAAGGCGCAGGAGAATTTTTCCGGAGCGCGGCTGATTCGCGCCTATGTTCAGGAGCAGGCCGAGATCGAGAGCTTCGAACGCGAGAACACCGAATACATCGCGCGCAGCCTGAAGCTGGTGCGCCTGATGGGCATGCTGTGGCCGACATTGGAGACG
Source organism: uncultured Acidobacteriaceae bacterium (assembly GCA_963728805.1). Taxonomy (GTDB): domain Bacteria; phylum Acidobacteriota; class Terriglobia; order Terriglobales; family Acidobacteriaceae; genus Bog-257. The sequence goes on along the minus strand of CAVSLE010000003.1, from coordinate 128,313 downwards.
CTGCTCGGCGTCGCCATCGTGATCGTGCTGTGGATTGGCGGCCGCGAAGTCCTGCTGCATCGCATTTCCGTCGGCAGCTTCGTGGCCTTCAATACCTACATGGTGCAGCTCACCTGGCCAATCATCTCGCTGGGCTGGGTCATCAACATTTTCCAGCGCGGCACTGCGTCCATGGGGCGCATCCAGAACATGCTGGCTGAACGGCCCGAGGTCACCGACGCCGGCGTGCCCGCAACGGGCGCGCCCACTGAGGTCCGCGGCGAGATCGAGTTCCGCAATCTGAGCTTTCACTACGGCCACACCTTGATCGCGACCGAGCGCGGCATGGGTCGCGTGCATGGCGATGAAGCGGTCCTGAAAAACATCAACCTGCGCGTTCCCGAAGGCACCAGCCTGGCCATCGTCGGGCCGACCGGGTCGGGCAAATCCACGCTGGTATCGCTGATTCCGCGCATCTACGATGCGGCCGAAGGCGCAGTGTTGATTGATGGGCGGCCCATCCGCGAGTTTCCGCTCGAAGTGTTGCGCAGGAACATTGGCTTTGTTCCGCAGGAGACCTTCCTGTTCAGCGACACCATTCGCGAGAACATTGCCTTCGGGGCCGAGCACGCCACCGATGCGGAGATTCGCCGGGCCGCCGAGGCCGCCAACATTGCGGAAGAAATCGAGAGCTTTCCGCAAGGCTACGACACTCTGGTCGGAGAGCGCGGCCTCACCCTTTCCGGCGGACAGAAACAACGTACGGCGATTGCGCGGGCGTTGATTCGCAGCCCGCGCATCCTGGTGCTCGACGACGCGCTCGCCAGTGTTGACACCCAGACGGAAGATCGCATCCTGAACCACCTGCGCGAGATCATGCAGGGACGCACCACTATCTTCATCTCGCACCGCGTCTCGACGGTGCGCAACGCCGACCGCATCGCCGTGCTGCACGACGGCGAGATTGTGGAATATGGCACCCACGAAGAGCTGATCGAGCGCAACGGCTACTACACCGAGCTGTACAACAAGCAATTGTTGGAGGAAGAGCTGGAAACGGAAACGGTGTAGGGGGGTGCGTCTTTTGCGCAGGCCGAGGATAACGCAGATCCTTCGGCTGCGCGCCCGCCCGACCCCAAGGGTCGGAAATTAGTCGCGGGCGCTCCGCCCAGGATGACAAGGTAGGACGCTCCTTTGCAGCGATAGGGGTCCTTCGAGTCCTCGGTCGCCACGGCGACCTCGTCGCTCAGGATGACAAAGCGTGGGATGTTTAGCCGATCTTCTGCAGCGTCGCCCGTAGCGCATCAATCGCCAGTTGCGCTGCATGTCCCGATGCTGGCGGCACGCCACCCACCGCACTCACGACATCGGCCTTGCCAATTGCTCCGACTTCTTGCGAAGTCTTCCCTCTCACCAACTCCGTCATCGCCGAGGCACACGCCATGGCGGGAACGCAGCCCTTGGCACGAAAGCGGACCTCGCTGATGCGTCCAGCCTGCATCTTGATGGCAAGTTCCAGAATGTCGCCGCACGCTGGATTCTCGACACGCACCTGAGCATCGGCTCCGGGCAACTCTCCAGCGTTGCGAGGATGCTCGAAATGGTCGAGAAGCTGGGGAGAGTACATGGACAAAACCCGTAAAGAATAGCCATCTCATAAAGAGCGAGTGCGGGTCAACCGCCGCTCCAGCGTCAACAAAAGCAGATTCCTCGCTTCGCTCGTAATGACAATTCCTGGAGTCCATAGCTCAGTGCGCTCCCGGTCGTCGGCGAGCGCTCCGTATAATCGAACAGCCTTGAACACCAACCACAGTCCGCAGCGTGTGGTTTCACTCCAGCCCAGCGCCACCGTTACGCTGCGCGATCTCGGCCTGCTCGACCGCCTGGTTGCCTGCACCAGGTACTGCGCCGACGTTTGCCCCGAGGTAGCCGACGGTTCGCGCCTGATTGTCGCCGACTCCTGGACTGCGCAGACCGAACAGATTCTCGCAGCCCGGCCCGACCTCGTGCTGGCGTCGGTCCCTTACCAACTGGAGGCCGTCGCCGCTATCCTGAAAGCTGGCGTACGATTTCTCGGGCTGGCGCCGCGACGGCTCGCCGACATTTACACCGACATGACTGCAATCGCGGGCGTGATGGGTGCATCGGAGCGTGGCCAAAGCGTGATCGCCGCCATGCAAAACGAAATCGAGGCGGTTCGCCGGCGCACCGCGTCTGCATCCAAGTCAAAAGTCTTTTGCGAGGAATGGGGAAAGCCGATTATCGCGTCGCAGCCCTGGGTGGCCGAGCTGGTGGAAGCCGCAGGAGGCGAGTTTATTGTCGTCCCCGGCAAGACGATTACACCGGCCGAAGTCGAAGCGACGCAGCCCGATGTCATCGTGGCCGCCTGGTGCGGAGCGGGAGATCGCGTCCCCTTGGAAAAGATCGTCGAGCAGCGCGGCTGGGCAGAGCTGCCGGCTGTGCGGCAACGGCGGGTGTACTGTATCAACGATGAACTGCTGAACACGCCGGCGACCAGCCTGCTCGGAGGACTGCATGCGCTGGCATGGGCCCTACATCCCGAGCTGTTTCCGAAACCTGCCGGAATTCGCCAGCTTCACGGCGTGTGATATGAATGGAGGACGATGGAGACGAACTATCAGCGCCTTGGCGAGGAACTCACCGTATTGGCCGACGCCGCCAACGACGTTGAAGACCTGATGAGCATCATCGTGGGCCGGCTGCAGGAGCGGCTGCGCCACTTCGATTGGGTCGGCTTTTACATGATCGAGGCTGGGCTGCCCGGCGAAGCCCCGGTGCTGGTGCTGGGTCCCTATGTTGGCGCAGACACGCCGCACAAGCGCATTCCGCTCAATCAGGGCATCTGTGGAGCAGCCGCCTCGTCGGGCCAGACCGTCGTAGTGGACGACGTTCAGGCCGATCCGCGATACCTGGCATGCTCCATCGAAACTCGCTCCGAGATTGTCGTGCCCGTGATCGTGAAGGGCAAAGTGGTGGGCGAGCTCGACATCGACAGCCACGCAACCGCCGCCTTCGGTTATGCCGACCGCAAGTTGGTCGAACACTGCGCAGCTCTGGTCGGCCGCTACCTGGAGAAAACTTCATGAGGCGCGCGCTTTGATCAAGCAGGTGGTTGCCGCCTTGTTCGTGCGAGGCCAGGAAATTCTGTGCTGCCAGCGGACGGAATATCAGGCGCTGCCGCTGAAATGGGAATTTCCCGGCGGGAAGATCGAGGCCGGCGAAAAGGCTCCCGAGGCCTTGAAGCGCGAGCTCGAGGAAGAGCTGGGCGTCCACGCCGAGATCGGTCCCAAAGTTGCGCAACTGCAACACACTTACCTGAACGGCAACGCCGTGGAGCTGCATTTTTTTCGGGTTGACAACTATGAGGGCGAGCTGCAGAACCGCATTTTCCGCGAGATCCGCTGGGTAAACCGGCGTGACTTGCCGGCGCTTGATTTTCTGGATGCCGATCGCAGCCTGGTGCAGCAACTCGCCGCCGGCGAGCTGCTCTAGCTTCCGGCGCGGCCGGTAACGAACCATGCGATCGTCAGCCCGATCATGATGATGGTTGTGGCCCACGCGATCAGATTGAACCATGTGCCATTGACGTGCTTGCCCATCAGCTCGCTCTTGTTTACCAGCAGCAGCATGAAGATGAGCACGAACGGTAGCACGATGCCGTTCACAACCTGCGACAGAATGCTGATCTTCACCAGCGGAATGTTGGGCAGCAGAATAACCCCGCCACCGGCGATGAGCAGCAGCGTGTACAGCCAGTAAAAAACTTTGGCCTCGCTGAACTTATGGCCCACACCCGATTCAAAGCCCAGTCCTTCGCACACCGTGTAGGCCGTCGAGATCGGCAGGATGGAGGCGGCAAAGAGCGAAGCATTGAACAGCCCAGCGGCAAAAAGTATGTAGGCATACTCTCCAGCCAGAGGGCGCAATGCCTGGGCGGCATCGGCGCCGTCGCGGATTTGGCGTACACCGTGGGCGTAGAGCGTCGCGGCACACGCCACCACGATGAACCACGCAACCAGGTCGGTGAACAGACAACCCAGGATCACATCCCAGCGCGAAGCGCGATACTCGCGCGGCGTGATTCCCTTCTCCACAATCGACGACTGCAGGTAAAACTGCATCCATGGCGCAATCGTAGTCCCCACTACGGCAATGACCATGTAAATGTATTCCGACTGATGGAACGCGCCCCCGCGCGGCGGCTTGAACGTGGCGACGAACGCCTCTCTCCAACTCGGACCTGCCAGCACCCCGGCAATGATGTAGGCAAAATAGAAAAACGACGCCGCCAGAAACACTTTCTCCACGCTCTTGTAAGTGCCTTTTACCACCAGCAACCACACCACCAGCGCCGCCACCGGCACACTTACATAGCGCGAGATGTGGAACAACTCCAGGCTGCTGGCGATGCCGGCGAATTCCGCCACCACGTTGCCGAAGTTGGTAATGACCAGCCCCAGCATCATGAAAAACGTAATCCGCAGGCCATATTCCTCGCGGATGAGATCGCTCAGCCCTTTGCCTGTGGCCGCGCCCATGCGCGCCGACATTTCCTGCACCACTACCAGCGCGATCGTCATGGGGATCATGACCCAGAGCAGAAGGTAGCCGAACTGTGCTCCGGCGGCGGAGTAGGTGTAGATTCCGCCGGCGTCATTGTCCACGTTCGCGGTGATGAACCCTGGACCGATGACGGCCAGGAACATCAACAGGCGGATTCTCCAGACTTTAAGCCGTCGCGTTTCGGACATGACAATGGGAGTTACTGTGAGATAAAGACCTCCCAGAATAAACGGACATCGGAAAATGCGCCAACTAGGAGATGGGAGAGACGATCTTCAGGCCAGGAATATTTTGAAAGTGCCGAATATTGAGCGTCGCCACATCGAATCCAACGTGCAATGCGGTTGCTCCGATCAAGAGGTCCTGAAAGGCAATGACGATACCTTCTGCCATCTGCTCGGCTTCGATTCGTCCGGCAAGTTGGGCAATCTCCATGCTCACCGGATGCACGACCATGTCGCGATAGACCTCCTCAGCAAACGCCTGACGGCGCGCGCGGTGGGCCGCAGTTGTTGCCCGGTAGATGCCGTGGGTCAGCTCCAGCACGGTCACAACCGAAAGCGCCGCTTCAATTTCTCCGTGTTTAGCCTGTAGTTGATCGAGAATTTGTCGGATGCTCTGATCGCGCCGTTCTCCCGCGATCAGTACACTGGAGTCGAGGATTACTCCCATTCCGTAACGTCGCGCGGCTTGCGCCTGTTGATGATGTCTTCCAAGTCAGCGGCAAACTCGGGATCCAAGGTGGGTTCATAGCCGAGTTCTTGAGCGTGCGCCTTCGCCAAAGCGATCGATTCGGAAAGCAGGCGCCCTGGACGCGAGCCGGCCGGCCGAACCACCGCCACGGGCGTGCCGCCGCTCTCGCTTTCGATGATGACTTCGGCGCCGGCGCGCACTCGCGCCAGCACAGAGCCAAAATCGCTCTCGGCTTCCGACTCCGAAATGTGTATCACGTCGCTCATGCGAAAATTATATCCTGCCCCTGACCTGTCCACTCCCCCTACATCTTCTTGCGCAGCATGTTGATGACGTCGTCAGCCGTGATGACGCCGGTCAACATGCCCTCGTCGTCGATCACCGCCAGGGTTAGCAGGTTGTACTTGTCGAAGAGCTCGGCAACGGTTTTTTCGTCGGCGCCGGGATGCACGGTCGTGAGGTGCCCTGTGCTCAGCATCATCAGCGGGGTTCCAGCGGGCGCCAGTACAATTTTGGCCAGCGGAACCGCGCCCAGCAGCTTGTCCTTGTCGCCGACAATATAAATTGTGCTAATGCTTTCCACCCCACCCTCGAAGTTGCGCAGCATCTCGATGGCATCTTCCACCTTGGCATTCGGTCCCAGGGCCATATAGTCGGTGGTCATGCGGCCGGCCGCGGTATTTTCCTCGAAGTTCATCAACTCGGTGACTTCGGCGCGCTCCTCCGGCTGCATCTCGGTCAGGATTTCTTGCGAGTCGTCGGGGTGCATATCGCCCAGCAGGTCGGCAGCGGCATCGGGGTCCATTTCCTCCACGATGTCGGCGGCGCGCTCCGAGTCGAGCGAACTGAGAATCGAAACCTGCATCTTGGGATCAATCTCTTCCAGGGTCTCGGCGGCGACTTCGTCGTTCAGCGTCTCGAAGATGGCCTCACGCTCAGCGGGAGCAAGATCTTCGACGATGTCGGCGATGTCGGCTGGATGCAGCTTGGAAAGGCGGTCGAGGGAAATCTTCAGCTTGACGCGTCGCGCGGGATCAATCTCGATGAGGTCAACAAAATCCCACGGGATCATTCGCGGCGGAATCCTGTCGAGCAGCAAATTCAGTGCCGCTGCCGGGACCACTCCCTTCAGCAGCCGGCGGACCGCTCCCCGCGCACCCACGTCCACCGCGCCGATCTTGAGCACAATGTGGTCGTGGCCATCCTCCTCGTGGATATCAACGTCATTGACCCGCACCACCTTGCGCCCATGGACGTCAATGATCTGCTGATCGAGCAGGTCGCGCTCCAGCAGCAGCATGCCTTCACCGCCAGCGAATGGGCTCCACTCCGACGCGGGGGTGGCGATGCGCAACCCGCCATTGATCAGGCTGAGTGACTTGGTGGGCAGCAGACGGTCGCCGTGCCGGGTTTTTACCACGAAGCCCGCGATTTGGCAGGAATTTTCCTGCGGCACCATCGTAACTTCGCGCACCTTGCCTGCTCGGGCGCCAGTGTTGTCGATTACCGGCGCGCCAATAAGCTCCGAAAGTGCGAGAGAAGGCATTACAGCCAATATATTCGATGAATTCGGAAATGTTCAGCGAATTCGCATCGCCGGCGAAGTGGGGCCGCTGCACTGTCGCGCGCGGGCTCGGAAATAGCTGCTCCCGCTCGTGGTCGGAAACAAAATTGCTGAATCAGACATCTGCCTGACCAGCTCGGGAATCCAACAACCTGCCCTGCCGTCCCGGCGGGAGTTCCCCCTACGAGGTCAGCCCTTATGCCGAGTTTTGTGACCGATGTGGAAGAGATACGCAAGCGCGCGGCCCAGAAAATCGAAGACGGCGCGGTAACCGACACCTACCAAGGCGATGTGGAGAAGACCATCTCGATACTGAACGAGGCGCTGGCCACGGAAATTGTTTGCGTGCTGCGCTACATGCACCATTACTTCATGGCCACCGGCGTTCACGCCATGGCGGTGCGCGACGAGTTCAAGGAGCACGCCGACGCCGAACGCGAACACGCTGACAAGATTGCCGAGCGCATTCAGCAACTCGGCGGCAAGCCTGATTTCAACCCGGCTTCGCTGGTGCAACGCTCGGCCTCGCAGTACGCCGAAGGCAAGTCCCTGTCTGACATGATCAAGGAAGACCTCATCGCCGAGCGCATCGTGATCGAGGTTTACCAGCAGATGATTCGCCACTTCGCCGACCACGATCCCACCACGCGTGTCATGATTGAGGGAATCCTCAGCGACGAAGAAGAACACGCCAGCGATCTGTCGGACCTGCTCTTTATCACCGATCCCCGCAGCGGCGAAACGGAAGGCGAAGATCCGGGCACACATCCGCTCGACATGCACCACAACGAGCAGTCGCGGCAGCAGCGCGCAGCCCAGCGGACGCAGTCGCGCGAGAGCGGTGGCGACCGGCAGAGTGCGAAGCGACAGAAGAGCTCTCATCATCGCGAGCTCGATGTGCCGGCGACGCCCCGCGAGGGCGGTGGTGTGAAACAGCCCGAACAGCCCAACCTCAGCGGAGGACGTAATCGCGAAGGAGTCGGCAATTTGATCAGCGGCGACAAGACGCTGCTGGACAACCCCGAGCGCAGCAAGCAACCCGGCATGAGCAGTCGCCCGCGTTCGCTGAAAGGAAACAACCGGGACCGCAAGAAGCGCGTGGCGTAGACCAGCCCAAGCTTTCTCTCCTTCTACCGGTCGGTGAAAATCAGCAAGGCCCTGTTGACCTCGTCCGTCTCCAGCACGGAACAGGGCCTTGCTGTGCCCGCCGCGCAGCACGATCTGCGCTGACGGGCCCCCGGCGCGACTGCCTTTGGTATTTCAGTTTTCAAATATCCTGTGTCAGGCACGAGGCACTGGGCCAGCCCGTTTTTGCTTCAGCCGCCGGTCGACGCGTTGACTCTGTCAGCGGCAAAACAAAAAGGCACCGAAAAAAGGTATGCATGCCTTGTCTCGGTGCCAATTTCACGCTAGCACATTGCCTACGAAACGAGCAGTGATTTGCGGAAATATTTTTGCAGGCCATTCCCAAAAGGGGACTTACCGAAATTCTACCGTCGATGGCCTAGTCCTCCGACAACTGACAATTCGCCGAGCCTGGAGCAAGGCAATGTTCCAGAAAATGATCTATGGCTTGGATTGTTCCCGCTCGACCAGAGATATTCTCTTCACTTGGTTGCGGTCGAACTTCTGCGGGCTGCCGCCGACCATTACCACGACCTGCGTCGCATCCACATATTGCATGTCGCCGTTGACGACAGTTCCATCTCGAAGCTCGACCGTGTCGTGCGCGGCTGACCCCAGTTCAAACGATACACTGCCTCCTGGCAGTTGATCTGCGGCCACTATCATCGGAAACGTTCCGGAATTGTAGCCATCTTTGCTGAAAATCAACGTGTGGCTACCCGGAACTAATTGGGCCGCAATTGGCGTAAATCCCGCATCCTTGCCATCAATACTAAGTTTCGCGCCTGACGGGACGGAATAAACCGTTACCGGGATTGGCTTGGGTGGTGCGGCGCCGGCAAGTTCGACAGGCAGATGCTCTGGAGTGATCGTAAAGCTGGCCGGCGTGCCCATTGCTATGGCGGTCACCTGCATCTTCACGGTTTCGTTGGGCGAGACATTGCTCACATCAATGTTTCCTTGGCCGACTCTGACCTTTTGCTTGTCGAAAAGGTAAAAGACAAAGCTAGCCTGTGAAATCCGCTTGCCGGACAAGTTGGTGACTGCCAGTTCCATGCTGTAGGTCTGTTGTCCCTGGTAACCGCCGACGTGATTCATCTTGTTGACCGTGAACTGTAACAAGGGGTGATCGGGGGGCCAGGTTACAGGCGGCGGTGAGTCTTTGGCTTGCAAGAGACCAACCGAAACCAGACAAAGAGCACAGATCAAGACGAGATAGCGCACGACAGCCATTGAGTACACTCCATTACTCCGAAGCACGAGTTGCCGCGGAAAAGCCTAGTTCCTGATGTTCTCCAGCAACCGCTCGACCTCAGCCTTTTTCTCTGCGGTCAGCGGCAGCAGCGGCAGGCGCGGCACGCCGCCGAAGCAGCCGTTGAAATCCATGGCATACTTCACGCCGGGAATGCTCAAGCCCGAGACAATGCGCTCGGCGGCTCTGGCGATGCGCTCCTGCTTCTCGCCAGCCAGGGCCGCGTCGCCCTCTTTCCACGCCGCGTAAATTTCATAGCACGCAGTGGGAGCGCAATCGGCGAACGCGAGGATCGCGCCCACGGCGCCCGCCTCGAGCGACGGATGCAACTTGTGAGCGGCGCCCACCAGTACCTGGAAGCCGATCTCTTTCTTGCGCGTCTTCATCCTGCCGACGACCGTGACCGCCGCTGACGACGGTTTCTGCGCGCCCGTTCCCGCTAGCGCGCCCACCGTCACCAGGGCGCCTCCCTCGGCGCTCGCCGACGCAGCGTTGGCTGCGTTTAGCATTCGACTGGTCACCGCGGCGAAGGTCTCCGTCACGGTGGCGCTGCGCTTGATGTGGCGCGTCTGTTCGACCATCTTCTGCACCTTCTCGATCGAGCCTGACGACTCCTTGATGCCGATCAGATTGGGGTGCTCGGCCAGTTCAACCACTACTTCAGCAGGAATGTCGTATCCCGTGGCCTGTGGGAAGTTATAGATAACGACCGGCAGCGGCGAGCGGTCGGCGACGAAGCGATAAAAAGCCAGCATATTTTGGGGGTTCGCCATCTGGCCCTTGTAGTAATGCGGCGTGCGCACCATCGCGATGTCGTAGCCCAGTTCAGCGGCGTACTCGGTCAGCCGCAAGGTTTCGATGGCCGACTCGGCTCCGGTGCCGGCGACCAAAACTTTCTCGTTGGCAGCAGATTCGCGGACACACTTCAACACTTCGCGACGCTCTTCGTCGCTGAGCAGGATGGCCTCGCCGGTTGAGCCGAGCACCACGATGCCCACCGCAGGCGTGCGCGAGTAGTGCTCGACATTCTGTTCCAGCTTGCGAAAATAGATTTTGCCGTCAGGATAGAACGGCGTGGTAATGGGAGGAAAGATTCCGTGGAGAAGCATGAGCAAATTATAGAACTACTGACCTCAGCGGTTGGCTAGAGTCCGAACTTCCGCCAATCCCAACAGGCGCTGATCGAAGGTATGCCCAAAGCCCGATGTGGATGTCTATGAATCGCCCAGCGACTCCCAGTCGGCTGAGCCGTTGGCGGGCGAGATGATGTCCCCGAGAATCTTTGCGGTGCCTTTGCCGGAGCCGATCCAGGCATTTCGATCTACCGGAACGTCCGCCGCAGGGACGACGTCAGCAACCGGCTTTCCGAAGCGGGTTACGCGAATCGGCTGCTTCGCCTTGCGGACCTGCTGCAAGAACGAGAGGCACTTGGCCTTGAATTCAGAGAAATCCACTTCAAGCATATCGTCTCTACCTAACTAACATCATGGCCATAGTCCAATTGTTCGGTCAAATGGCAGTTTCATTCGCCAACCTTGCGAATAAGTGGGATACTCGATCCTCTTGCGCCCCACAAAATTCGCCAACAGCGTGAATGTGTGGGGCACCCGGATCATTCCAGGGTATCGGGATGAGGTCATTTCGCATCACTGGTGGAGGCATTACCCAGAGCGTCGTCTCTAAGCCGGAACATACCGCTTGATCACGATGTCCCGCGCGTTCTTTCGCGTTCTCGCCACGTCGTAGGCAAGCTGCATGCGCAGCAGGTGGTCCATGTCGGGACCAAATGCCTTCTCGATCCGCAGTGCCATTCCAGGCGTCAATGCAACTTTGCCGTGCAGAAGGTCGGAGAGCGTGGCACGTCGCACCTTCAAAATCTCCGCCGCCCTGGAGATGTTGAGCCCGAGGGCTTCAATGATCTCAGTTCTGATCAGATCGCCCGGATGGGGCGGGTTCTTCATGGCCATAAGCCTGGACCTCCTAATGGTAGTCGATCAAGTCGATGTCGCTAGCGCTGTTCGCCTCTGCGTCGTAACGGAAAATCAACCGCCAGTTTCCGGTGAGCGTCAAGCTCCAGAACTCTTTCAGGTTGCCTTTCAGCGGATGCAGCTTCCAGCCCGGGAACCGGCTCACTTGGTCAAGATCGTTAGCCGTCTCCAGCGCGAACAGAACCTTGCGCAGCTTGTCAGCCATTGCGGGCGGTACCGCTTTGGCATTGCCATCCTCATGGAGTTGCCTCAGCCCTTTGTGACGGAACCGGATAAGGCGCATCCCACCCCTTCATCATTTCATTATGTACGCTTATACCGTACATTTCAAATGACCGTTACCAATGTGATTGGACTTGTAGCCGGAGATGCAGGCGACGCGATGCTCGACGTCACTTCCCCGCCCCGACCCGCTCCGCGTGCAGATGTTGCAGCGCGTACACCTTGGCTTCGCCGCGTTGCAAGGCGGCGATTCCCTCACAGGCGGCGCGTGCGGCCGACAGCGTGGTGATGGTCGGGATGCGAGCGGTCACGGCAGCGCGGCGAATGGCTTTTTCGTCGAACCATGGCTCAACACCATGCGGCGTGTTGATGATCAACTGAATGCGGTCGCCCTTGATCAGGTCAACCACGTTCGGCCGGCCTTCCTTGACTTTGTACACGCGCTCGACGCGCAGGCCTGCGTCTTCCAGGATGCGAGCTGTCCCATGCGTGGCCACCAGGCTGAAACCCAGCTCCACAAAGCGTCTTCCCAAGTCGGCCATGAAGGGCTTGTCGCGATCGTTGGCGCTGATGAATACCGTCCCTTGAGTCGGCAGCACGTGCCCGGCGGCGATTTGCGCCTTGGCAAAAGCCTCGCCGAAGTTGTCGGCCACGCCCATCACCTCGCCGGTGGATTTCATCTCCGGCCCCAGCACAGTGTCCACGCCGGGGAATTTTCCCCACGGGAAGACGGGCGACTTCACAAAATAAAAGTTACCGGTATCGAGATCGGTGCCGCGCTCGACGTTCTCCGGCAGAAACTCGCGCAGCTTGCGGCCCGTCATCAACCGCGCGGCGATCTTCGCCGAGCGGGATACCCGTCGCCTTCGACACGTAGGGCACGGTGCGCGAGGCACGCGGGTTTACCTCGATCACAAACACCTTGTCGCGCTGGATGGCGTATTGCACATTCATCAGGCCAACAACTTTCAGCGCGCGCGCCAGGCGGAAGGTGTAATCGCGAATGGTAGCCAATTGCTGCTGTGGGATGTCCACCGCGGGCAGCACGCAAGATGAATCGCCGGAGTGGATCCCGGCCTCTTCGATGTGCTGCATGATGCCGCCGATCACTACGTCGTCGCCATCGGAGAGCGCATCCACATCAATCTCCGTGGCCGACTCCAGGAAGTGATCGATGAGCACCGGACGCTCCTGCGAATATTCGACCGCCTCCTTCATGTAGCCGATGAGGGACTCGTCGTCGTAGGCCAGCACCATGGCGCGCCCGCCCAGCACGTACGAAGGCCGCACCAGCACCGGATAGCCGATGCGATTGGCGTTGGCGACGGCTTCCTCAACACTGGCGGCGGTCGCGCCCGGAGGTTGCGGAATGTCCAACTCCTCCAGCAACTTTCCAAAGCGCTTGCGGTCCTCGGCGAGATCGATGCTCTCGGGCGAAGTGCCGATGATGGGCACGCCCGCCGCCTTCAGCGGCAGCGCGAGATTGAGCGGCGTCTGTCCACCGAACTGCACGATCACCCCGACCGGTGCGCCGCCCGCTGCCTCGTGCTCATACACCGCCATCACGTCTTCGTAGGTCAGCGGCTCGAAGTACAGGCGATCGCTGGTGTCGTAGTCGGTGGAGACGGTCTCGGGATTGCAGTTGATCATGATCGTCTCGAAGCCGTCATCGCGCAGCGCGAACGCGGCGTGGCAGCAGCAGTAGTCGAACTCGATTCCCTGCCCGATGCGGTTGGGCCCGCTGCCCAGAATGATGACCTTCTTGCGGTCGGTCGGGGTGGCCTCGTCCTCTTCCTCGTAGGTCGAGTAGAGGTAGGGCGTGTAGCTTTCAAACTCCGCGGCGCAAGTGTCCACCCGCTTGAACACCGGGCGAACGTTGTGCTGGGTGCGAAGCTGATAAATTTTCTCGCTGGCGGTGCGGCCGTTTTTCATCTGCAGGGCCTCGCCCAGACGGGCGTCGGAGAATCCCATGCGCTTGATCTCGCGCAGCCGTTCCGCGTCGATGGGCTCGGTGCCCAGCTTCGCCTGCACATCGGAGATTTCTTTCAGCTGATGCAGGAACCATGGATCGATGTTGGTCATTTGCGCGATCTCGCGCACGCTCATGCCTTGCGCAAGCGCGTAGCGAATGTACTGCAGCCGCTCGGGATGAGGCGTAACCAGGCGCTTGGTCAGAATGCGTGGCTCGATGTCCTCCGCGGTCGCCTTGCGTCCCGTCTCGAGCGAGCGCACCGCCTTCAGCAGCGCTTGCTTGAAGGTGCGGCCGATGGCCATCACTTCGCCAACCGACTTCATCTGCGGGCCCAGCGACTCGTCGGCGCCGGGAAATTTCTCGAACTGCCACTTGGGAATCTTGACTACGACGTAGTCGAGCGTCGGCTCAAAGCAGGCCGGCGTCTTGCGCGTGATGTCGTTGGTGATTTCGTCCAGCGTGTAACCGACGGCAAGCTTGGCGGCAATCTTCGCAATGGGAAATCCGGTGGCCTTCGACGCCAACGCCGAGGAGCGCGACACTCGCGGGTTCATCTCGATGACCACCATGCGCCCGTTATGCGGATCAACGCCAAACTGAATGTTCGAGCCGCCGGTCTCGACGCCGATCTCGCGAATGACGGCGATGGCCGCGTCGCGCATGGCCTGGTATTCGCGGTCGGTGAGCGTCTGCGCCGGCGCCACGGTGATGGAGTCGCCAGTGTGCGTGCCCATGGGATCGAAGTTTTCGATGGAGCAGATGACGATGACGTTGTCGGCGAGGTCGCGCATCAACTCCAGCTCGTATTCCTTCCAGCCCAGCACTGATTCTTCGATCAGCACCTCGTGCACCGGCGAAAGATCGAGACCGCGTGCCAGCAATTCCAGCAGCTCTTCGCGGTTGTAGGCGATGCCGCCGCCGGTGCCGCCCAGCGTGAATGACGGCCGCAGGATGACCGGGAAACCGATCTTGCTGCTGAAGTCGATTCCGTCTTTCAGATTGTTGACCAGCGATGACTTGGGCACGTCGAGGCCGATGGCGGTCATCGCGTCTTTGAACAGCAGCCGGTCTTCGGCCTTCTTGATTGCGCCCAGCTGCGCGCCGATGAGCTGCACGCCATACTTTTCGAGCACGCCGCCGTCGGCCAACTCGACCGCAAGGTTTAGAGCGGTCTGTCCACCGACCGTCGGCAGCAGAGCAAAGATGCCGCCTCTTCCGCTGGCGGCCAGCATTTCAGTTTCAATCCGGATGATCTCTTCCAGATAGGTGCGCGTGAGCGGCTCGATGTAGGTGCGGTCGGCCATCTCCGGGTCGGTCATGATGGTGGCCGGATTGGAATTGGCCAGCACCACCTCGTAGCCTTCGGACTTGAGCGCCTTACAGGCCTGCGCGCCGGAGTAGTCGAACTCCGCCGACTGGCCAATGACGATGGGCCCCGAGCCGATGATGAGCACTTTCGCGATGTCGTTGCGGCGTGGCATTTGGTTTCAGGAACTCTTCTTACAAGCAATCGCCCTGGCCATCAGGGAAGTGATGAAATTCTCGAAGCTAAGCTCTGGCGCTGGTTCACGATACTGACCGGACGGGCCGTTGTCACGACTTGACATAAGAAAGCATGCGGAATCGTAAAGGCGTTCTCGAACCAGCTTGGTGAGTAAGATTTCATACCGCTTCGCATACGACGCGGCTTTGAACTCCTCGAATACTTTGAAATGGGGTTCCTGAGCACGTACCGGACGAGTAGAATCCGGTGCTTCTTCCAGCAACATGAGGTATCCAAGCCAAGGTCTGACTGACGGCTTGAAGGCGCCTTCCCGGTAAGCCGCCCAAATGACTGTAGCGCTACCCAACGCTTCTTCAGTTCTGTTGTTGTAGTTGTTCCCAAATGATCCGACCTGTGACTTGAACTCGATCGCGGCAATCAAGCAGTTATCAACTACAACGAGGAGATCCCATTTCTTTTCCGGTCTGAACCACCCCGGAAGCTCCACAGAACGCTCTGTGAAAATAACCGGCTTCCCAATTCCGCTTTCTTCGAGCAGATCTCGGATCACAGAAACAAACCCATTCATCTGTGCTCCGCCAGTAACCGCCGTCCGAGAACCAGCATCGCGAATTCCACTCGTCGCACCCTGTTTAACGGCCTGAGATTCACGCGTGGTCCAAAACGCTTGGATCGCCAATCGAAGTCTCTCTTCCAGGCTGGGGTTAAACTCCATTTCCAGCATTCTCCTTAACTTCGATCTTGACCTGGTGAAACAGAGATGTCGTTTCCTGCCTAATTCGAGTAAGTGCCCCATGGAGATAGTGTTGATCAATCTCAATGCCGATGCTGTTACGTCCAGCCAAGGCTGCGGCTACGGTAGTTGTCCCGGTTCCCAAGAACGGATCGAGTACTGTGTCGCCAACGAAACTGAACATTCGGACCAGTCGATCGGCCAGTTCGAGAGGGTATGGCGCAGGATGGTGACGGGTCGAAGCGCCGGTAACTCCCGTCCAAATCTGTTGAAACCAAAGCTTGTGATCTTCGGAACTGATTACGCTTAGAATTCGCGTGGCAGGCTCAGGAGTTCTGTACCCTCCGGACTTACGCTCCATCAAGATGAACTCGATGTCATTCTTAACAACCGCATTTGGCTCGTAAGGTTTACCCAAAAACCCGGCTCCGCCGTTTTCCACTTCGTGAACAGCATTTGCGATTTTGTGCCAAATAATTGGCGCGAGATTGTCAAATCCGATCTTGCGACAACTTTCTTGAATCGAGGCATGAAGAGGAACGACAGTGTGTCGCCCATCGTTTTTTCTGCGAGAGAGACATACATCGCCGACGACACATATCAACCTTCCCCCGGGCACTAATGAGCGGTAGCACCTCTGCCATACCCGATCGAGCTGTTCAACAAATTCATCGTATTGCGAAATGTGGCCCATCTGTCCGATCGTGTCCCTATATTCCTTTAAAGTCCAATACGGTGGCGACGTGAGGACCAATTGAACACTGTTGTCTGGTAGATCCATCTCACGGGCGTCACCAAGCAGCAATTCATGTCGTGTCGGAATCTTTCTTGCCGCTCTCGCAATCGCGGCGACAAGTTCCTGGTCTCGTGCGACCCGAGGAATTGCAGTTTGAAGATCGTCTATGTGGGTCAGCTCTGCCGGAAGGAACTCTTCGAAGGTTCCATGAACCGCTTTCGCCATGCTATTGGGACCCACAACACGAGTAGTCACTTCTTCCACTCCTCCATCATCTTCACAAAGTCCTTGAACAGGTAGTGCGAGTCATGCGGGCCGGGCGACGCCTCAGGGTGGTACTGCACGCTGAACAGCGGCAGGGAGCGATGGCGCAGGCCTTCCAGCGTGTTGTCGTTAAGATCGATGTGCGTCAGGTCCACTTCGCTCTGCTTCAGCGAGTCGGGATCGACGGCGAAGTTGTGATTGTGCGCTGTGATCTCGATCTTGCCGGTATTCATCTGCTTCACCGGATGATTGCCGCCATGGTGCCCAAATCGCAGCTTGTAAGTCTTTCCGCCCAGCGCGATGCCGATGAGCTGATGTCCCAGACAGATGCCGAAGATGGGCACGCGCCCCATCAGGTTCCGAATGCTTTCCTGCGCGTACGTTACCGGCTCGGGATCTCCCGGGCCATTGGACAGGAAGACGCCGTCCGGCTTGAGCGCCAGCACATCCTCGGCGCTGGTGGTGGCGGGAACCACGGTCACGCTGCAGCGCTCGCCAACTAGGCGGCGCATGATGTTGTGCTTGATGCCGTAGTCGTAGGCGACGACGTGGTGCCGCGGCGGCTCGTCCTTCACGCCGACCACTTCCGTCGGCTCGTGCGAGCGCACACCTTCATCCCACTGATACACGTGACGCGTGGTGACTTCTTTCGCCAGGTCGAGGCCATCCATTTTCGGAATCGAGCGCGCCTTGGCGACGAGCTTGTCGGTATCGCTCTCCAAAGTGGAGATGACGCCGCGCATGACGCCGTGGGTACGCAGGTGACGAACCAGGGCGCGCGTGTCGATCTCGCCGAGCACGGGAATCTTGTAGCGCTCGAGATAGCCCTCAGCAACCTCCTGCGACCGCCAGTTGGAGCTGACGCGCGAGAACTCGCGCACAATCAGTCCCTCGATGTACGGACGCGTGGATTCGTTGTCGTCGGAGTTGGTGCCGTAATTGCCGATTTCGGGGTTGGTGAGAACTACGATCTGCCCGGCGTAGGAGGGATCGGTAAAGATTTCCTGATAGCCGGTGATGGAGGTGTTAAAAACAACTTCCCCGTAGCATTCGCCTTTTGCGCCGTAGCCTTTGCCGTGGAAGATCCGTCCATCTTCCAACGCAAGGATTGCCTGCATTGCATCTCCGGGGTTTGGATTTTATTGATTTTATCAGGGAATGCGCGACAGCATAAGAGGGGCCGCCGGAGAATTTGTTCTGCACACAATTTGAGGCACTACCGCAATTTGCCCAGCTTGGCCATCGGCCAATATCCAAATACTGCCTTGCCGTAGATGAAGTCCTCGTCCACCGGTCCAAAGTCGCGGCTGTCGTTGGAGAGATTGCGATGATCGCCCAGCACGAAATAGCAATGCGGCGGTACCACCGTCTCCGGATACGAGCGCACATCTTCGTAAGCGTCAGGCAAGTAAGGCTCGCGCATGCGACGCCCATTCACGAAAACCACGCCATCGGTGATTTTCACGCGATCTCCGGCAACGGCCACCACGCGCTTGATGTAGCTCTTGGCGGTATCGCGAGGATAGCGAAACACCACGACATCGCCTGGCTCGATGGGCTCCAGCTTGTAAACAAACTTGTTGATGAAGACGCGTTCCTGATCGTCGAGTGTAGGCATCATGCTGGTGCCTTCCACCTTGACTGGCTGGTAGAGGAAGATGATGAAGAACGCCGAGACGGCAAGCGAGATCAGCAGGTCGCGCACCCAGCCCGACATCTTCGGCTTTGTCCGGTTCTGACTCGGGGGCGAGCCGGCAGCAGACGCCGGCGCCCCGGGTGTGGGCCCGGGAGGCAAGCCAGTGTTGTCTAGGTGGGGCACAGATTTCATCTTATACGGTTTAGACGGTGCACCGCCGGGATAGTTTCGGTCGCAGGGCGTCCAACGACGCTTGGGGTTGTCATTACGAGCGAAGCTAGGAATCTGCTTTCTGTTGGGTTGGTACGACGTTCAGGAGAAAACAGATCCCTCACCGACTAAAGTCGGTTCGTTATGACAAAATAAAAATAGGGGGCCACGACGGCGCAGCTAAAGCTGCGCCCCTTCAACTCCTGTTAATGAGCTTGGAGTTGTCTCATCTTCATCCATCGTGCCGCTTAGCGGAAAGCCGAGGCGCTTCCACTCGTAGAACCCACCCAGCAGCGGACGCACCGAGCGAATACCGTGCTTGCGTAATTGCAGCGCCACCCGGGCGCTGGTCGCTTCGT
This sequence comes from uncultured Acidobacteriaceae bacterium, assembly GCA_963728805.1. GTDB lineage: Bacteria > Acidobacteriota > Terriglobia > Terriglobales > Acidobacteriaceae > Bog-257. Next base: position 109,492 of record CAVSLE010000003.1, on the reverse strand, counting down.
TGGGTCAAGTACAGAACAGCACGATCTCCCCGTCGCGTGCGATCTCTCCCTGCCGTCCCTCCAGTTCCTCCGGCGAAATCTGTAGAGCGTGAGGCAGCGTCCGGGGATCGGTGAGCCGATCCAGCGGATGCCGCAAGTCAATGATGGTCAGCGGCTCACCCGATTCCAGCTTGTGTTTCAACTCGTCGGGAGTGATGCGGTCGCCCTTGACCTGCTCGATGAAGCGCCGCCGCTCGTTCCACCGGTAGAACACGTATGCGATCACACCGGCAACGAACAGCATCACAATCGAGCCACCGAAACGCGAGGCAGCGGCGGCGATAACGTCAAGTTGCTTGCTGAACAGAAAACCAAGTCCGGCAAATGCGCTGGTCCACAGCAGCGCTCCCAGAAAATCGAAGAGCACGAAGCGCGGAAAATCCACTCCCACCATTCCAGAGAGCGTGGGGGCTGCGGTATTGAGGCCGGGAACGAACTTGCAGATGAGCAGGGTCCGCGCGCCGTATTTGGTGAACGTGGTTTCGGTTCTGCGGACGCAGGAGTCGGGCTCAAGGGCGATGCGACACAGCCAATTCAGCACCACCGCGCCACGACGCTTGCCAAAGGAGTACCAGAAAGTATCGGCGCACAAAGAGGCCAATGCCGGAACCAGCATGGCCAGCGCCAGATGCATGCGGCCCTGTCCGGCCAGCGCCCCGGCCGCCAGCAACAGCGGCGCCGCTGGAATAGGCAGCCCAGCCTGCTCGATCAGCACCCACACAAAGAGCAGGGCGTAACCGTAATGAACTACGAATTCGAGCACCTGCTTCATGGGTTTGGAATCAACGAAGACGAAGCGTTACAGACTTGCTTGGATGCGACCAAGCCGGAAAGGTTCCGGGTCCCCATCATTATCACTCGACTACGTCTGGAATCGCGCTATGGACGAAGCGAATCCGCACGCCAGGTTCAGTGGCAAAGTCCAAGGTAGTCCCACCGGAGAGCGTGCCAGTCGCCGCCATACGCTTCGCCATGAGTAGAAGCGATGGTTCGCATACTCGTATCCAGCCAGGAGCTCCTCTGAACTCATCCGTCGGGGCCGGAAGACCACGTCGGCCCGGCTGTTGTATTTACTCCAGTCGCGAGTCAGAATCCGGCCCTCGGCCTCAAAACGTTGGTACAGCCTGGTCCCCGGAAAGGGAGTCAGGATGTTGAAGGTTGCATTCTGCACTCCCGTCGCCTCAAGGAAGTCCAACGTTTTGCAGAAAATCGCCGGCTCGTCGTTATCGAAACCGAAAACGACGCCCGCCTGCACCGCAATGCCATGGCAATGGATGCGTTCAATTGCGCGGGCATAGTCGGAGACGCGGTTGAATGGCTTTTGCACTTCGTTCAGGCTGGCTTGGGAAATTGATTCCAGCCCAATGAAGAGCTGCTTGCAGCCGCTGCTGGCGGCCAACGCAAGGAACTCGTCGTCTTGAGCAGCATGGATACTTGCCTGGCTGCTCCACCATTTGCGATGAGGAGCGAGCGCCCGGAACAGACTCTTAGCGTATTGCATGTCGCTGGCGATATTGTCATCCCACAGGATGATCACCTTGCCAGGAAAAGAGCCGCACTCTTCTGCGACCGCTTCCACGGGTCGCTTGCGCACACGACTTTGATACATGACCGGAAGCGTGCAGAAATCGCAATGGTAGGGGCAGCCACGGGTGGCAAACAAGACTCCCGCGGTATGGTCTCGCCGGTGAAACAGGTCCTTCCGCGCCATCGGAATATCTTCCAGGGTTGGCGATTCCATGCAAGAGTATCTTTGGCGATGGCGCCCGGCTTCAAACTCGCCGAAGAACTGTGGCCAATGAGATTCCGCCTCGCCCACGAAGATCACGTCCGCGTGCGCCTGCGCCTCATCGGGCATCAGAGTCACGTGAGGTCCACCCAAGACCACCGGGGTCCCCTGTTGCCGAAACTGATCTGCGATGGCATAGGCGTGTGGCGCACTCGGGGTGTGAAAGGTAATGGCCACCAAGTCCACGCGCAGCCCGAAATCTACCGGCCTCACCACTTCATCGATATGGATCACCGCCCACCGCGGTGGTGCAAAGGCGGCCAGATACGGCATGGTGATCTGCTGGAAGTTCAGGACGCGACGACGCCGTACTCTTTGCATTTCCGGTGCGGAGGCCGTGATAAGAAGTAGGGTTCGCACATCGTCACAGCGCGAGCGTTGACCGGGCGTATTTCCCTCTTTCAGTGGTCCATAATCAGCGGGAATTTCCTTATGAGACTGGAGGTGACTGCTACCACGTCTTCCCACCGTGCTAATCAATGCCTGCCTTAGCGAAACCGGGTAGCTGCAGCATACGGCCTTCCGGCGCATGCCAGTACTCGGCCTCCTGTACGTGGATCTTCAGCAGAATGAGATTGGGGTCTTCGACCCCTTTGGGAAACCACGTCTGGTACAGAGGACTCCACAGCTGCCGCGCCTTGACATGATCGCGCACCAGTTCACAGTGGCCGGCAACCGAGACATAACGCTGGCTGCCGGCATCGCAATACGCAAGATTGACGCGATGGTCGGTGCGCACGGCTTCCACCTTCTCGGTATTGGTGTCGCTGAAAAACCAAATTACGCCGTCGGCATCCACGGCCTGGGTCGCCATCGGGCAACTGTGCAAACTGCTATCGCTCCGGATGGTAGTCAGCATGGCAAAATCGATGCCCTTAATCAACTGGTTTAGTTTGGCCACTGGATCGTAAGTCTGCGCCATGTAAGCTCCTTGGTTGCCATTTTAGGATGCTGCCGCTGAGGCCGCGCATCGGCTGCATCATCCGCCAGCGTCCCTTGCACTTTGAAGGGGCACGGCTTTAGCCGCGCCGCAAGCTGCTGCCCTTAGGATGGCTTTAGCCACTGAGGGACATCGGTGTTTGAGACGAAGTGTCGAATTCCCTCAGGGGCTGAAGCCCAATTCTTAACGAGCTGTAACGGCGCACCTAAAGGTGCGCCCTTTCAAAACACTGAAACCAGACCTGCCCTATAAACCACTTTTTAAACAGGCTTGAGTCCGCAAGGCGGTTTCAGAATGCCTACCCGCCTGCAACAGCGACAAAATCGGCGGCCACTTCGTCAGGCTTCCAATCGCCTCCAGAATATACCTTGGCGACTCTTCCCTCCTTGCCGATCAGCACCGTGACCAGCCCGTGGACGATCTGCCCATCCTTCTGGTCATAAGCCAGCCCGAAGAAATCTGCGGCCTGGCGAACTTGCTGTGGCGAGCCTGAGGCGAACTCCCAGTGGGCGAAGTTGGGATCGACACGTCCGACGTAACGCTCGCCGTAGCTGCGCAGAACCGCGGAGTTGTCGTTCTCTGGATCGATACTGATGCTGAGCAACTGCGCCTGGCTGAACGCCTTCGGATCTTTCTGCAGTTGCTGCATGACTGCGCCGAAGTTGTTGCTCATGCGCATGCAATATTCCGGAAAGGGACAACGCGTGTAGATGAATGTGAGCAGCAGCGGTTTGCCGCGGAGCTGATGGAAGTGAATCGTCTTGCCGCTCTGGTTGACCAGCGTGAAGTTGGGCACCTCTTCGCCGGGTTGCGGAGTGTGCAGCAGTGAAGGTCCTTCGCCGTCCTTGGCTTCGATCCGGGTGAAGGTGATGTCCTGCAATTCGGCATGGTCGCTGAGCACAAGCGTCGCGTGGATGCTGTCTCCGGGCGCGATCGCCTGGAATATCCCTTCACTTGATTTGCTCACCGTGAACGGCATGGTCATGCCTTTCATCAGGCCGGGAATGTCCTGGTGAGCGACGGTCAACTGACGGTTGCCGGGATCGACCGCGACCACGCGGCCTTCCAACTCATACCCCTTGGCCGCAGGAGCATGGGAACAGGCGCTGAGAAAAAGTAAGGAGAGTAGGGCGAAAAAGCTGCTGCCATAAACGAAGTGACGGAAGCCTACAGAAAACTTCATATTGACTTCATTCTACGAAAGCCGCGAATATTCCGTTTTGAAGCAGCTACTGCCGGCGAGACCCCTCTCCCCTCGTAGCTTTGAAGGGGCGTGCCTTCAGGCGCGCCGTACACCTGCCGCACGCAACTGGCTTTAGCCACTGAGGGAATTCGCCTCAAAAGCAGATCCCTCACCGACTAAAGTCGGTTCGAGATGGCAAGAATAAAGCGGACGGCGCAGCTGAAGCTGCGGCCCTCCAAAATGCATGCCCCGCTATTTCGCCACCGCGTGGAGAACTTCGTAGAAGTCCTTCAGGCCGTTAAAAATGATTTGTATGCCAATGCAGACCAGGATGAACGCCGACAACCGGATGACGATGCCGGTTCCCGACGGACCGAACAGACGTTCCAGTTTGTCGGAGAAGCGGTAGCACAGGAAAATCGTCACCCCGATCAGCAAGATCCCAATCACCGCCGCCAGCGCGCTGACGATCAATTGCAGATGTGTTTCCTCATGTATGTTGCTGCCCAAGGTGAGGGCCACCGCGATCGATCCCGGTCCGACCGTCAGCGGCATGGTGAGCGGATAAAAGGCTTGAGACAGGATTCGCGCGCGGCTAGGCGGTGTCGCCACCTGGCTGCTCGTGTCCGCAGCCGAGCGATTCAGAATTTGCCAGCCCGCCACGGTGACGACCAACCCGCCGCCCACCTGGACGGCTGCCAGGCTGATGCCGAAGAACTCCAGAATGTAGGAACCAATCAACAATGAGGCGACCAGCAGCACCACGCCGTTGATGGCGACCCGCATCGCCACCGTGCGGCGGATGCTGGTGTCGTAACCGAAGGTCATCTCCGCAAAGATGGGCGCCATGCCGAGCGGGTTCACGATGGGAAGCAGCGCGGCAAAAACCAGCAGCACGTTTCGTATGACGGCGTACATGCGAGACCCACAGCATATCCTAACCACATCGCCCGGCGCTTGGTGGCATTGACCACGCCGCATTTTGCGGGTTGAATGTAACGTTGAATGTAACTACGCGCGGAGTACGCGTCTGGTCACACTATGGGAATTCCGCCCCGCACATACGGTGCGCTACAGGTCAGGCTGCGCGAATCGCTGGTGACCCGCGCGCTGGTCCTGCCCATCCAGCGATTCATCCACATTCAAGGCCTCAGCAGCATCCTGCTACTGGGCGCGGCCATCATCGCTCTGGTGTGGGCGAACTCGCCGTGGCAAGTGTCGTACCACCATATCTGGGAGCTGGAGCTGACGGTTTCCGGCCTGCGCCTGCCCATCCACATCTGGATCAACGATGCCTTGATGGCCATCTTCTTTTTCCTGGTCGGCATGGAGATCAAGCACGAGATCGTGCACGGCGAGCTGGCCGACATGCGCCGCGCCGCGCTGCCGATCTCCGGTGCCTTGGGGGGCATGATTGTTCCGGCGCTTCTCTACATGGCCTTGAACGTTGGACATGCAGGACAGCACGGCTGGGGCGTTCCGATGGCAACCGACATCGCCTTCTCGCTGGGTGTGCTGGGCATGGTCAAAGGGGTTCCCCAGGACCTGAAAGTTTTTCTGCTGAGCCTGGCCATTGCCGACGACATCGGCGCCATTGCGGTAATCGCGATTTTCTACAGCGACTCGCTGCGGGTGCAGTCGCTGGTCATCGGCCTGCTTCTGCTGACCGTGATTTTCCTGTTGCGCAAGGTCGGCATCACCCAGCCGGTCTTGTATTTCATGCTGGGAGTAGCTTTCTGGGTGGCGATTCTGCGCTCCGGCATTCATGCCACCATCGCAGGCGTCGTGCTGGGGTTTATGGTTCCCACCACCGCAACCCTGTCGCTGCACCAGTTTCAGGAGATCGGTATTGAAATCGTGGAGCGGTTCCGTGCAGCGCTGGCGGAGGGCGACGAGAGGACGGCCAAAAATTTACTCGGCGCCATCGAGCAACTGGTGCAGGGGACAGAATCGCCATCCGAGCTTTTGACTCGCAAGTTGAATGACTGGGTTTCGTTTCTGGTCTTGCCCTTGTTCGCGCTGTCGAACGCTGGAGTCACGTTTTCCCCTGGCGCGTGGCGCGAGTTGCTGACCAGCCGCATCGCCTGGGGAATTCTGCTCGGGCTCGTCGTCGGAAAGCCGCTGGGGATCATCGGATTCGCCAGGCTGGCGGTGGGCACGCGTCTGGCTCAACTCCCCACCGGAGTTACCTGGCGCCAACTGGGCGCGGTCGGAATTCTCGCAGGCATCGGTTTCACGGTTTCGATTTTCATCAGCGGGCTGGCGTTCGACGATGCGTCTCATATTCTGGAGGCGAAGACGGCGGTGCTGGTGGCATCCCTGTTGGCGGGAGGACTGGGATATTTCGCCATGCGTGAGCCCGCAGCTTAAGCTGTTCGGATAGTGCGGGCCTTGAGGGATTGTGTCGCAACCCATATTGGTTTGAGGCAGTGGAAAGAATCACGCAAACTTCAGCCCCGAATGGGGCGAAAGAGTTTAGCCCAGCGCTTCAGCGCTGGGTCAAGTGGGAAACAAGGCAGAGTCCCGTAGGGACGGCAGAGGTTCTGACACAGTCTCTTGAGGCACGCGTTAGCAGTTGTTATCGGAGCCGGCTTTAACCGCTGAGGTACCTCGTCACAAACGCCGCGAAGCATCCGCGAAACACGATACAATTTCCATGATCTCAACGGCGTCAGACAAGTCCCCGGCAGCGCAGGCGCTGGTCTCTTCCTACGTTGCGGGCTTTTATTCCTGCGGTGCAGCGAAAGGAAAATGTCATGCGTTCCCGATTGCTTACGCTCACGCTGATCGCGGTTCTCATCATGAGCTTCGCGGCCTGTAGCAAGAAAAATCAATCCCAGAACACGGCAGTGCCGGCGAGCGATAATTCCACTGCGGCCCAACCCAACCAGTCCGCGCCGTCCGGCCAACCGGCGAGCAGCGCGCCTGCGGCCAGCCAGATGGCGCCGGCCCAGCAGTCCCCGCAGGGACAACAAATGCCGCCAGCGACAGCGCAGCAATCCCCGCAGGAGCAGCCTGCAGCGCCGGCCTCCGCGCCGGAGGCGGCGAAAGCTACGGAGCCACCGCCGCCGCCTGCGCCCATCGTGATTCCAGCAGGGACCCACATTGTGATCCGCATGGGAACCAGCCTCACATCGAAAACCGCGACTGCTGGCGACAGCTTCACCGGTTCTGTGACGCGCCCGGTCAAAGTCGGGGGAGTGGAAGTGATCCCAGCCGGTTCTGGCGTCAGCGGGAGAGTTGTCAACGTCAAATCGCCGGGCAAATTCAAGGGCGAGGGCGTGTTGTCGATTGCACTGACCGCCGTCAACATCGGCGGAGCGACGGTGCCGGTCAAGACTCATACCTACACCCAGGTCGTAAAGGGTAAGGGCAAGCGCACTGCGGTGGCGGTCGGAGGCGGAACCGGCGCAGGGGCGTTAATCGGTGGTATCGCCGGCGGCGGCAAGGGCGCGGCGATCGGCGCTCTGGTGGGCGCGGGCGCGGGCACGGCAGGTGCGGGTCTCACCGGCAACCGCGAGGTCGAGATCCCGGTCGAGTCGGCGGTCACCTTCAAGCTGGCCCACTCAATCACGCTGAACCCGCCAGCGAGTCCGAATCCATGACCTTGAAAGTTGTCATCCTGAGCGAGGAGCGCCGCGACGAATCGAAGGACCCGTATTGGCATTACTACGATCGGCTACAATACGGGGCTTCGACTCCGCACGACTCCGCTTTTGCGAACTGCGCTCCAGATAACCGACAAAGAACTATCGACTTTGCAATTTCGCGCGCCGCCGCGACGCCCAGCCTTCTTTGGTGACTTGCCGGCCACGCCCGATGGCCAGCGCGTCGGCGGGAACATCTTCGGTGATGCACGATCCTGCTCCGACGTAGGCACCCTTGCCGATTCGAATGGGCGCTACCAGCGTGGCATCGCTTCCGATAAACGCGCCATCTTCAATCGTGGTGCCGTGCTTGTTCTCACCGTCGTAGTTACAGGTGATGGTGCCGGCCCCGACGTTCACGCCCTCGCCAATTTCGGCGTCACCAAGGTACGTGAGGTGGTTGGCCTTTGAGCCTTTGCCCAGGCGCGTCTTCTTGGTCTCCACGAAGTTGCCGACGTGCGCGCCCTCGCCAATGTCGCTGCCCGGCCGCAGATGCGAGTACGGTCCCAACTGCGCGCCATTGCGCACCACGGAATCTTCCAGGATGCATCCCGGACGTATCAGAACACGGTCGCCGATTTCGCAGTTGGTGATGACGGAGTGCGAGCGAATGCGACAGTCGGCGCCTATCCTGGTTTTGCCAATCAGTTGGACGAACGGCTCGATCACCGTGTCCGCGCCGATTTCGACGTTGGCATCGATGTCGCAGGTCTCGGGACGGAAGATGGTCGTGCCCGCCAGCATCAACTCGCGGGCCTTCTGATTGCGAAGTTTGGCATCCAGTTCGGCCAATTCAATTCGCGTGTTGACCCCAAGCACCTCACTGGAGTCGCCGGCCGGCAGTGCCAGCACCTTCTCGCCGGCCTTGCCGAGCAGACCGACCATGTCTGTGAGGTAGTACTCGTGATGAGCATTGTCGGTCTTGAGCTTGCCGATGTGAGTGTAGAGCGGCTTAATCGCGAAGGCGTATATGCCGGAGTTGATCTCGCGCTCCCCGGCTTCGGCGCCGCGCAGCGATTTCTGTTCGACGATACGCTCGACTTCGTCGCTCGCCTTGCCCTTGACCTGCTTGCGGAAAATTCGGCCGTATCCCGTGGGGTCGGGCGGCTCGGCGGTGAGGATGGTCATGGCGGCACGCTGTGCGTTGTGAAAATCGCGGACCAGCTTAATGGTCTCCGCCCTGATCAGCGGCACATCGCCGGAGAGCACCAGCACGGTCTCGAAATTCTTCAGCGCGTCGCGCGCTTCCATCATGGCGTGGCCGGTGCCGCGCTGTTCGCGTTGCAGGACGAAGTTGATCCCGGTTAGGGCCAGCGCCTCGCGTACTCGCTCAGCTTCGTATCCGACAATCGCGAAGATGTTCTGTACAGGAACTACTTTGCTGGCGGCGGCCACCACGTGCGCCAGCAGGGGCCTTCCCGCGATCTCATGCAGGACCTTGGGGCGGCGCGACTTCAGCCGCGTGCCTTTGCCCGCGGCCAGAATCGCGATGGCGAACTGGCCGGCTTTGCTCTTACCAGGCTTGGCGGGTTTGGAGTTCGGCTTTGCCATTTCGATTCAGAGAATAGCATTCCCTCTCACAATTTCTGAGTTGTCATCACGAACCGACTTTAGTCGGTTCGTGATGACAAATGTATAGGGCATATGACGGCGTACCTAAAGGTACGCCCCTTCAAATGCAGTCAAACCGTTAGCGCTCGCGCTGCATCGCCGTCACCGGCGACTCGCGCAGTTCCATCATCAGATGCAGCAGGTCGTGGGCGACGCGGTGGGTATCGTGGCGGGCCACCAGGCCTTCGGTGGAATGCATTTCTTCCAGCAGATACTCGCCCAGGATTGGCTTCACCCCGAGCGCCTCGATGGCGTCAACATCGGTTTCGATCTGCGCCTGCTGCTTTTCGGCGTACTTCTGCGCCAGCGCCGGAGAGGCGGGCGTGCGGTTGACCAGCGCGTAATCGAAGAATTGATGACGCGCGTGTTTGTAGAGCGCGCGAATGTGATCGGAAGCAGTAAGCCCGAGACTCTCGTTGGCCTGCGTCATCAAGTTGCAGACAAACACCTTGACCGCGCGGCTGTTGGCGATGGCCTTGGAAACATCGCGCACCAGCAGGTTGGGCGCCAGGCTGGTGAACAGCGAGCCCGGACCAATGGTAATCAGGTCGGCATTCTCTATGGCCGTCAGCGCCACGGGCAGGGGCTTGGCGTTGGCCGGCGCCATACGCAGCTCGACAATTCGCCTCTGGCTGGCGGTGATGTTGGTTTCTCCGCGCACGAACGAGCCGTCGTCCATGATGGCGTACAGTTGTGCGTTGCTGGTGGTCGCCGGATAAATGTGCCCGCGGGTGGCCAGAATCTCCGACGAGTGTTTCACCGCCTGGCTGAAGTCGCCGGCAATCGCCATCATGGCCGAAAGAAAAAGATTGCCGAAGTTGTGGCCTCCCACGCCCTCGCCGGCGGGGAAGCGGTATTGAAAAAGGCGAGACAGCAGGGCCTCGTCTTCGGAAAGCGCCACAATACAATTGCGCACATCGCCAGGAGCAGGCACGTTCAGCTCTTTGCGCAAGCGCCCGCTGGAACCCCCGTCATCACTGACTGTAACGATGGCGGACAGATCGTCGATGCGCGGCAGCGTGCCGGCCGGCAGAGCTTCTCCCGCAGCCGGCACATATTGCTTCAAGCCGTGTAACAGCGTGGACAGTCCCGTGCCCCCGCCCATGGCGACAACTTTTACGGCCCGCGGCGCCGCTGAGGTGGAGGAATTCTGCATGGCAATCGCTTAAAGAATATACCCAGCTAGAAACGCCACTGGTCCGGTGGAGACGGGGTTCCCGGGCTGGTATCGGGATAAAGCAGTTCGGTAAATCGGGGATCGTCGGCCAGGTTTTTGAAGTCGCCATCGTTGCGCGCCTGGTAGCGGTTGGCCGGATTGAGTCGAATCGCCTGCTGCAGGCTATTGATGGCCTCGGGGAAATGGCCGGTCAGGCAGTTCAACGTCGCCATCCCGTACCACACGAAGTCCAGCTTGGGAGCATTCTTGGTCAGGATCTCAAAATTCTCCCGCGCGGTGACGTAGTCGCCCATGTTCATCAGCGACACGGCGTAATCGAATTGTTCTTCGGGAGTCTTGAAGGTGTTGACCACCCGGCTCATCTGCTGGTTGCAGCTATTCAAGTGGACCAGGGCCCGGTCGGCCAGTTCCGGGCTGGCGCCGTCAACCACTTTCTCGAAGCACGCCTTGGCTCGATCGTACTTGTGGGCTTGCAGGGCCTTCAGGCCGGCCTCGTAATTTTGCACCGCCTGGATAAAACGAGGATCGTCGGTCAACTTCATTGGTTTACTTCCCCGGGGGCGAATTTCCGAGCCTGCAGCCGAAGAACGTAACTCGCTATTTCCCTTAGATCTAGCATTGGTTTGCTTACCTTTTTCGGCGGCTTTTTTCTTCATCCGATGACTTCCTCGAGTCGATTCGCGACAGGGAATCGCTCAGCGGGATACAAACCCCAATCTGACGCAGGCTGATTGTGCTGAGTTATACCCGCAACTTGGGATGGCCGTCAACTCACCAAAGTCTGGTGCGCCAGAGGCTCATGAAATCAATCAGATTTCGCCACTGACTCAAGATCGATAGACTTCCAGTCGCCTTTGATAATTCCGGCGCGAATTTCGGCCGGCGTTTTCTTCAACTTCATCTGTTGATAGGCATAGAAAACTTCCTTCATGCAGATTCCGCAATGCGCTCCGTGCGTGGTCTCGAAGCAGCTATGCAGGCTGCCGTGCCCGATGCGCTCGCAATAGCAGTAACACGGCATCTGGTAAAGCACGCTGGGGATCTTGGCCGCCAGCTCATAACTTTTCACCTGATACGGGTACTGGAACGCCTCACCCCACAGTTGGTCCTTGGGCAGGATGGGCATGGCATCGCCGGCCTGCATTGCATGATCGTGGTAAGCGGGCACCTTATCGCCCTGCGCCAGGCAGACCACCGCCAGCACCGAAGTCAGAGCCAGCAGCGCGAATTTTTTCATGGGAAAGTTCTCTCCTGGATGGCTAACTCATTCTAGCGGAGCGGCGGATGTTTGCCCAAATTGCCACCGCAGTCCGGCTTGACCGTGGCTGGAGACGGGCGCATAATTACGCCGCTCCTGTAACAGCGGACCTTGCGCCTTGGCATCGTGCGGAGAGCGCTCCGCCGGCCCAATTCGAATTCGCCGCACAGCGCTCCTGGCTTGGCGGCCCTCCTCTCACGAATTTTTGAGGTCTTACTATGGCAGATCCAGAACGAAAAAAAATCGGTGACTACGAGATCATCCGCGAACTCGGCCACGGAGGGATGGGGCAGGTCTTCCTGGTGCGCAACCTGATTTCCGACCGCGTCGAGGCCATGAAGATCCTGCTCCCCGACCTGGCCAACCAAGGCGACCTGGGTGCCCGCTTCATCCGCGAGATCAAGCTGCTGGCCAGCCTCGATCATCCCAACATTGCGTCGCTGCGGACGGCTTTCTCGGCGGACAATCAGCTCATCATGATCATGGAGTACGTGGAGGGCGATACCCTGGCCCATCGTCTGGAGCGAGGACCGTTTCCCCCGGCCGAGGCCTTGAACTACATCGACCAGGTGCTGGCCGCATTGAGCTACGCCCACGCCAACGGCATCATCCATCGCGACATCAAGCCGGCCAACATGATGCTGACGCCTAACGGCGTCCTAAAGCTGATGGACTTCGGCATTGCGCGGTCGGGAAATGACCTCGGGCTCACCGTGACCGGCACAACCCTGGGTTCGCTGGATTACATGTCTCCCGAGCAGGTGCAAGCGCAGCCCACGGATGGGCGCTCGGATTTGTATTCGGTGGGCGTATCGCTCTATGAAATGGTGACGGGCCAGCGGATGTTCAGCGCCACCAGCAGCTTCTCCATTATGGAGGCGCAAATCAAAGAGACTCCTCGTCCGCCCATCGAAGTGCAGCCTTCGTTGCCCAAGTCGCTGAGCGACATGATCATCATGTCGGTTGCTAAGAACCCGGCGGAACGCTTTCAGACGGCTGACGCTTTTCGCAATGCCTTGGCGCAGATCAAAGATTCGTGCGGCTCGCCGGGCATGCCCAAGACGGTTACAGCGCCGGCGACGCCTCGGCCTGCGCAACCACTGCCGCCCACGCAAGTCGCCGATGCAAGGCAGCCCACGCCGGTAAGCCAACCCGCCGCCACTCCTGTTTATGCGGCGACGATGCCTACGCCCAGTCCAACCCCGCTCCCGCCCAAGGCCGGAGCCAAGCAGCCCTACTGGATTCTGGCAGTGGCGATCATACTTTTGCTGGCGACCCTGGCGGGCGCTCGCGCCTATCGCAGCTACAAACAGAATGCAGCCACTACCGTTGCTGCCGGATCCATGTCTTCCGGCGGCGCGTCGTCTGCCACCGCCCCGAGGGGCAACCAAGCCTCAGATCAGCCCATGGCGAAAATTGACATGCCGGTGGTTCCGTCTCAGAGTTCGTCTGGCGCCGACCAGGGTCAGAACGCTGCGCCCGACAAACCGAATACTCCGAACGTAAGCCCGCCGAACGCAAGGAACACCTCGACGCAAGCCAAACTGAACCCTCCTCCGGCTCCTCCTCCGAACAATAGTGCCGGATGCGCAGGCGGCGCAAGCCGCCATGGAGCAGCAGAAAAAGCTGCTGGACGAAATGGAGATTGAAAACGATCACCTGGAAAGCCGGGCGGCCGCGGTCGAGAGCAGTCTGGAAGCTCTGGAGGCGCAGATGCATCAGAGCGGTCTGGGATTGCGTGGCGACATGGTCTCGGCACGCGCCAGCATGCGCAGCGACATGTCGAAGGCCAAGCAGGCCCTGGACGTCTCCGACACCGACCGTGCGCGGCGTTATCTGGACCAGGCCAACGCGGAGATCAGCAAGCTGGAAGGGTTCCTCGGGCGGCGGTAGGGTCTTTAGGGGTGTCATCCTGAGCTGGGTGCCCCAGGTCTCGCGGGGTTCGAGACCTGGGAGCGTCGTCTTCGATCACTCGGGTAGTGTGCTCTTCATCACCGCACGAACCAACCTCAACTTCTATCCTCCTTGCATGCCTTGGGGCCTGGAACGCTGGCACGGCGGACACGACCTGCACTTCATCACCTTCAGTTGCTATGGAAGGCAGCCCCTGCTGGCAACCGCGCAGTGTCGGGACCTGTTCCTCGAAGTGCTGGAACGGGTGCGGCGGCGCTATAGCTGGGTAGTGATGGGATACGTGGTGATGCCGGAGCACGTTCATCTACTGGTGAGCGAGCCGGCGAAGCGCCCGCTGTCCACCGCCATCCAGGCGCTGAAGCTTGGGTTCGCGCGGCGCGTCATAGGCGAGCGGCGCAGACAACACCCGAGTGAACTAATCGAGTGCGGCCCACAACGCATTTGGCAAGCTCGGTACCATGACTTCAACGTTTGTACAGCGGACAAGCGGGTCGAGAAACTCCGTTACATCCATCGCAACCCAGTGAAGCGGGGCCTGGTGGAAACGCCGGAACTGTGGCGCTGGAGCAGCTTCCGCACGTATGCCTACCGGGAGAAGGGCCCGGTCGGAATAAATCAGTGGAGTGTGCCAAAGCTGAAGTCTATCGAACCGACAAGTTTTCCACGGTGATCCGCGGGGTGCCCCAGGTCTCGCGGGGTTCGAGACCTGGGACTCTCGTCGATCACCCGACCGGTGTGCTCTCCATCACTGCACGAAAACATCTACTTCTATCCTGAGGCGAAGCGTATCGAGCCGTGACCCGTCGCACTCGCCCGGGTCTCGAAACCCGCGAGACCCGGGGCACCCGGCCAACTCTGTGACCGATCTTAAACCTCTTGATGACTCTTCGTTTCGGGGGCAGGCGCGACTGTGTCCAGCGCGGCCGCTTCCCCATTGGGTTTGGCAGTGGGCTCAGGACGGGCGGGGGGTTTGCCTGGCCGATTCAATTTCTCAAATGGGCCAATGTGCCAGATGTCGCGCGCGTATTCGGTGATGGTGCGGTCGCTGGAAAACTTGCCGATGCGGGCAACATTCAGGATGGCCTTGCGCCACCAGATTTCTTCCTTGCGATATTCGTCGCTGATGATCTGCTGGGTCGCGATGTAATCGGGAAAATCGGCAATGTGGTAGTAGCGGTCGCCGCGGTGCACCAACTCGTCGAAGATCCAGCGGAACAGTCCGTGCTCGTTGGGACAGAAGCGGTCCGAGGCCAGCGCGTCCATCACCTCGCGAACGCTGGCGTCATTGTCGTAACGATCGCGCGGATTGTACGAGCCCTTCTTCTGCATCTCCTGAATTTCTTCCGAGCGCAGCCCGAAGATGTAGATGTTCTCCGCGCCAACTTCTTCGGCGATCTCAATGTTGGCGCCATCGTAAGTTCCGATGGTGAGGGCGCCGTTCATCGCCAGCTTCATGTTGCCGGTGCCGGAGGCTTCCATGCCGGCCATTGAGATCTGCTCGCTCAGGTCGGCGGCGGGCATGATCAACTGCGCCAGCGAGACGCGATAGTCGGGCATGAAAGCAATCTTGATGCTGTCTTTCACCTTCTCATCATGGTTCACCACGTCGGCGACGCTGTGGATGAGCTTGATGATCTGCTTGGCGGCCCAATATCCGGGAGCGGCCTTGCCCGCAAAGACATAAGTGCGCGGGACGTCGGGCATCTCGCCGCGCTCCACAATGCCCAGGTAATCGTGGATGATGCCCATCACGTTCAGCAGTTGACGCTTGTACTCGTGAATGCGCTTGATCTGCACGTCGAACAGCGAGTCCGGGTCCACCACCACGCCGATCTGGTTCTGTATGGCTGCTGACAGTCTCAGCTTGTTCTGCCGCTTGACCTCTTTGAAGGCGTCGCGGAAATTTGAGTCGTCGGCAAACTTTTCCAGCTCACGCAGCCGGTTTAGATCGGTAATCCACTTGCGCTCATCGAGCGTCTGGCTGATCAAGTCGGTGAGTCCGGGATTGGCTTCCATGAGCCAGCGGCGGGGGGCGACGCCATTCGTCTTATTGTTGAACTTGTCCGGCCAAATGGTTGCAAATTCAGGCACTAATGTCTTCACAATCAGATTGCTGTGAAGCTTGGAAACGCCATTGATCGAGTGGCATCCCACGATGCACAGGTGCACCATGCGCACCTGCTTTTCGTAGCCTTCCTCAATGATCGACATTCTGCGCAACTTCTCGCCATCGAGGAAGGAATACTGCTGCATCTCGCGCAAAAACTGATGGTTGATGTTGTAGATGATCAGCATGTGCCGCGGCAGCACCTTCTCCAGCAGCGGCACCGACCACTTTTCCAGCGCCTCGGGCAGCAGGGTGTGATTGGTGTAACCCAGAGTGCGCTGGGTGATGTCCCAGGCATGGTCCCATTCCAGTTGGTAGTCGTCGAGCAAAACCCGCATCAGCTCGGGGACCGCCAGGCTGGGATGAGTGTCGTTCAACTGGATGGCGACCTTGGAAGGCAGGGAGTCGATGTCTTTGTGCTGCTGCCGGAAACGGCGCAGGATGTCGCCGATGGCGCAGGCGACCAGGAAATACTCCTGCACCAGGCGCAGTTCCTTGCCACTCATGACCGAGTCGGCGGGATAGAGCAGCCGGGAAATATTTTCCGAGGCAATCTTTTGTTCGACGGCGCGGATGTAATCTCCGCGGTTGAAGATCTCGATGTCGAAATCTTCCGAGGCGCGGGCGGTGAACAACCGCAACCAATTCACGGTCTGTCCCAGGTAGCCGACAATGGGCATGTCCGCGGGTGTGCCCACCACGATCTTCGGGTTCAGCCAGCTCTGCTTCAGGTTCTCGTGAGGATCGCTGCCGGTTTCGACCCGGCCATACAGCGGAATGCTGACCGCGTCTTCCGGATGCTCGATCTCAAAGGGAGTGCCGCTGGCCTTCCAGCGGTCAGGCTTCTCACGCTGAAAGCCGTTGAAGATCTCCTGCTTGAACATGCCGTATTCGTAGTCGATACCATAGCCATAGCCGGCCATGCCCAGTGTGGCCAGCGATTCCAGGAAGCACGCTGCCAGCCGACCCAGGCCTCCGTTGCCCAATCCGGCATCCGGCTCGCTGTCCAACACTTCGTCGAGGCTGACGCCCAGGCTGGCCAGCACCTCACGACAAAGCTCTTCCACCCGCAGATTCGACAAGTTGTCAGCCAGGGAGCGTCCCATCAGGAATTCCATGGAAAGGTAATAGAGTTTCTTGGAATCCTTGTGGCGCTGGCGCGACTCGGTCTCCAGCATGCGGTCCACGATGCGGTCGCGAATGGCCAGCGACACCGGCTTCAGATAATCGGATGGCTTCAAGTCTGAAGTGGGACGGACCAGAGTGTAACGAACGTGCCGCAGGATGGCTTCGCGCAAAAAATCGGCTGGCTGGCCCTGCGTGAGGAACTCGGGGGATGACATAGAAAATGGCGGCCTGTCTGCTCTCGCTAGCTGGCTCCCGGAGAATGGTCCGTCTGCGTTCTGATCGATTGCGCAGCGGTGTGGCTGTCTTCGGGGAGTACGCAACTGTCGGCAAGGGTCGCCGACACTGTTCCCCGACGATGCCGCCCCACCCAGCGCACTCTCTGCTGCCATTCTAATGCATCATTCTGTCGCCACAACATCAGAGTTTTCTGTAGTGGGCTGGGTGTGACAACCCGCCGTAACCGGCACCAATCCTACTTTGTGATTACCAAATATCAGACGAAAGTCGGGCTTCCGCGGCGCGGCTTTCTGACCGTGGTGTCGCGGCGGGTGGAACGCGTCACCTCAAGCCCGGCGTGAGAACTCTATTTCGCGGTGGACCGATCGCTGATCAAAGCACCGTTTCTGGCGTAGCTGTCTCGCGGCACTTCGACAAAAACGATGCTCAACCTTTCCGGGTTGACGTTGAGTTCCTCTTGCAGGACATCAGTGATGCGCTTGGCCGCTTTGCGCTTTTGATCGGCGCTGCGGCCTTGCAGCATGGTGATCTGAACGTGGGGCATAGGACCTCCAGCATGTCCCCCGCGAGTTCGCGAGAGACGAAGTACGTCCTTCGCCTCCAGAGAGCCTAGTCTCCCTGGCTAAGCGCTGATGGCGTAAACAGTTTACTTCGACAGTTCGTATCCGGCGAAGAAATAACTCAGCTCGAAACGCGCCGTGTCTTCGGCATCGGAGCCGTGCACCGCGTTCTTCTCAATGCTCGACGCCCACCTCTTGCGGATGGTGCCTTCCTCGGCCTTGGCCGGATCGGTTGCGCCCATCAGCTTGCGGTAGTCGGCGATGGCGTTTTCTTTCTCCAGCGCTATCACGGCAATCGGACCACTCGACATGAAGTCGGTCAGCGACTCGAAGAACGGCCGGTGAACATGCACGGCGTAGAAGCCTTCGGCCTGCGCCTTGGTGATGTGCAACATCTTCATGCCGACAATGCGGAAATTGCTATGAAGGAGAGTGTTGATGATGTCGCCGGTGGCGCCGCGTTCGAAGGCGTCAGGCTTGACGATGGAAAGAGTGCGTTGGAGGGTCTTCATGTGTGGATGACGTACCTTTCTGTTCTTGGCGATAAGCTCTTCGCTATTCAGCTAAAGCTGGCTCTTCGCTTTCGCTCTTCGCTTTTAGCCTTTAGCTCTTAGCCTTTAGTTTAAGAAAAATTGAATTGTCATTCCGACCGAGTGGCTTCAGCCACGAGCGGAGGAATCTGCGGTTCGTTGGGCTCCAGCGAGCTCCTCTGCTGGTGCGCCCTCGATTTGCCAGGAGCTAAACGAGCTAAGAGCTAAGAGCCATAGCCCTTGGCCGACGGCCGATAGCTGATAGCTGACGGCTTCCTTCACCGCTTCGCGGCCATGCCCGTTGCCTGCACCAGCGTCTCGCCGATCTCGGCCGGCGACTTCGCCACGTGAATGCCCGCGGCCTCCATGGCCTTGATCTTCTCCGCCGCAGTTCCCTTCCCGCCGGAGATGATTGCGCCCGCGTGGCCCATGCGGCGTCCCGGAGGCGCGGTCTGCCCGGCGATGAAACCCACCACCGGCTTGCGCACGTTCTTCTTGATGAAGTCAGCCGCGGTCTCTTCGGCAGTGCCGCCGATTTCGCCGATCATGATAATTGCGTCCGTCTCCGGATCGTCGTTGAACAGGCTGATGGCGTCCACGAAGTTGGTCCCGATGATGGGATCGCCGCCGATACCGATCGCGGTGGACTGCCCGATGCCGCGCGTCGTCAACTGGTATACCGCTTCGTAGGTCAGCGTGCCCGAGCGCGAAACGATGCCGACATTGCCTTCCTTGTGAATGGACGCCGGCATGATGCCGATCTTGCAGCGGCCGGGCGAAATGATGCCCGGGACAGTTCGGTCCGATCAGGCGCGAGTTCCCCGCCTTCAGGAACTCCCAAACCTTCACCATGTCCATCGCGGGAATGCCCTCGGTGATGCAGACGATGAGCGGCACGCGGGCATCGGCGGCTTCCATGATGGCGTCGGCTGCGCCCGGCGGCGGAACAAAGATTACCGTTGCGTTGGCGCCGGTTTTCTCCACCGCGTCGCTTACCGTGTTGAAGATGGGCCAGCCTTCATGCGTGGTGCCGCCCTTGCCGGGAGTGACGCCGCCGACCACCGTGGTTCCATACGCAGCGGCATTCTTGGCGTGGAAGGTCCCTTCGCGCCCCGTCAGTCCCTGCACCAGTAATCGCGTTGACTTATCAACCAGAATGCTCATTGGACCCCCTTGGCGGCGGCGACAACTTTCTCGGCCGCGTCTTTCATGGTCTCTGCCACGATGAATTTCAGTCCGCTCTCTTTCAAGGTCTGGCGGCCCTGCTCCACGTTGGTTCCCTCCAGCCGCAACACAATCGGCAACTGGATGTTGGTTTTGCGCGCCGCGCTGACAATGCCGTTGGCCAGCGTGTCCACGCGCAGAATGCCGCCGAAAATATTGATGAGCACCGCTTTCACGTTCTTGTCGCTCAGCAGAATTTCGAACGCGTGCGTGACCTGCTCTTCGTTGGCGCCGCCGCCCACGTCGAGGAAGTTGGCGGGCATGCCGCCGGCGTACTGAATGATGTCCATGGTCGCCATCGCCAGGCCGGCGCCGTTGACCATGCAGCCCACGCTGCCGTCGAGCTTGATGTAGTTCAGGTTGTACTTGCTGGCTTCAACCTCGAGCGGGTCTTCCTCGCTCAGGTCGCGCAGCTCC
Organism: uncultured Acidobacteriaceae bacterium; assembly: GCA_963728805.1. Lineage (GTDB taxonomy): Bacteria > Acidobacteriota > Terriglobia > Terriglobales > Acidobacteriaceae > Bog-257. The sequence goes on along the minus strand of CAVSLE010000003.1, from coordinate 89,731 downwards.
TTGATGTCGGGATGGCGATAGAGCGCGTTGTCGTCGAAGTTCATCTTGGCGTCGAGCGCGAACAGGCGCCCGTCGGTGGTGGTGATGAAGGGATTGATCTCGACCAGCGAGGCGTCGGTGTCTTCGGCCGCGCGCGCCAGCGCCATCATGAACTTCACCGCGCCGCTGATGTACTTGGCGTCGAGGCCCAGTTTGAACGCGATCTCGCGCGCCTGAAAAGCTTGCAGCCCGAAGCCCGGAATGATGTGCTCTTTGATGATGGCGTTGGGATCTTTCGCGGCGACCTCTTCGATCTCCATGCCGCCGGCCGCCGAGGCCATGAACACCAGGCGTCCGTTGCCGCGGTCGAGCACGATGCCCAGATACAGCTCGCGCGCAATCGGCAGGGTCTCTTCAATCAGCAGCCGCTGAACTTTTTTGCCCTCGGGACCGGTCTGGTGCGTGACCAGTTGCATCCCGAGCATTTTGCCCGCCAACTCGCTGGCTTCTTCCGGCGACTTGGCAATCTTGACGCCGCCGCCCTTGCCGCGCCCGCCGGCGTGGATCTGCGCTTTGACGACAACTCCTGTCGCGCCTTCGCGGAACAGGGCCTTGGCCGCAGTGTCAGCTGCTTCGCGGCTTTCAACCATGTGCCCGCGCGGCACCGCCACTCCGTATTTCGAGAGGATGGCTTTTCCCTGGTACTCATGTATTTTCATGTTTGTATGACGACCGCGGCCGAGTGGCGCGCAGCTCAGACCAGACAGGCTGGACTTGATTACTCCTTATGAGGATGGCGAACAATAGGAAACTACTGATTGTAATTGACGGAGAGAGTGGGGAGCAATTAGGAAATCAGCAATTAGCACTCAGCAATTAGCACTCAGCACTCAGCATTCAGCATTCAGTTTACGTTGTGGCATCCTGAGCGACGAGGTCGCCGTGGCAACCGAGGAGTCGAAGGACCCCTATTCCTGCGGCAAGACCCGATTCGTGAATTCTCGAAAGCCGATTCGAAAGCAGCAAATGATCCGCGCTGTCGCTCAATGATCGCAAGTCCAGTCCCGCGAGGCGGGACGAAAGATGATAGCCCAGCGCTTTAGCGCTGGGTGCGGAAGAAGAAAAAAGTCGAGTCCCTCGGGGACGCCACAAAAACAGGTCCTTCAACTCGGACTAAGATCCTCCTTACTCGGGATGACAAACGCGACGATCGAAGGTTTTTCACCAGAATAGGGATCCTTCGACTCCTCGCTTCGCTCGTCGCTTAGGATGACAATAAAAGGCAAGGGCCAGGATGACAACAGAGGAGCGAGGTCCGCTGACTGAGTGCTGAATGCTAAGCTAGTTGCTAGTTGCTAGTTGCTAATTGCTAATTGCTAGTTGCTTCTTCTTTCCCATGCTCCTCGACGCGCTGCACAAAATCGCCAACCACCGCACTTCCCTCACCCGCGAGGAGGCGCGCGAGGTCATGTCGCAAATCCTGCGCGGCGAGGCCACCGACGCGCAGATTGCCGCGCTGCTGGTCGCGCTGCACATGAAGGGCGAGACCGTCGAGGAGATTGTCGGCTTCGCGCAGGCCATTCGCGCCGAGGCGGCGCCCTTGCAGAACGAGGATGGCGAAGCGCTTGACCTGAGCGGCACCGAGCGCGACGCGCTGGTCGACACCTGCGGCACCGGCGGAGACGCCAGCGGCACATTCAACATTTCCACCGCAACAGCGCTGGTGATCGCGGGCGCCGGAGTGCGGGTCGCCAAACACGGCAATCGCAGCATCACCTCCAAGTGCGGCTCGGCCGACGTGATGGAGGCGCTCGGGGTCAACATCAACCTGCCGCCGGCGCGCATTGCCGCCTGCTTGCGCGAGACCGGCATTGCATTTTTGTTTGCGCCGGCCATGCATTCGGCGATGAAGTATGTGCAGCCGGCGCGCCGCGAGTTGCGGCTGCGTACGGTGTTTAATCTGCTGGGACCGCTGACCAATCCGGCGCGCGCTTCGGCGCAGGTGGTCGGCGTGTATTCCTCCGAGCTGGTGGAGAAGTTGGCCGAGGCGCTGAGCGAGTTGGGATTGCGCCGCGCGCTGGTCGTCCACGGGCGCGATGGGCTCGACGAGATCACCATCACCGGCCCCAGCAAAGTTGCCGAAGTTCGCAACTCTCAGGTGCACGTGTACGAAGTCACGCCGGAAGATTTTGGCTTGCAGCGGGCGCCGCTCGACGAGATCGCCGGAGGCGATGCGCAGCAGAACGCGGCCATCATCCGCGCCATTCTCGATGGCGAGCGCTCCTGCCGCCGCGATGTGGTTCTGCTGAACGCCGCCGCAGCGCTGGTCGCCGCCGGACACGCTGACCGCATTGCCGACGCCGTGCCCCTGGCGGCGTACGCCATCGATAGCGGCCACGCGCGCCAGCGGCTGCAATTGCTGGTGGAGTTTACAAGCAGGGGCTAGTGGATAGTGGTTAGTGGATAGTGGCTAGGTCCGGTTTGCACGGGTAGTGCGATTCGCGCACGGGTATTGCGGGCCACTAGCCACCAGCCCCCGCCTACCGGATGCGCGCCAATTCTGTGACATAGAGCTGGTTGCTGGGAAATTCCTTCGCCAGTCCTGCCAGAAGAGTGCGCGCGGTCTGCGGGTCCTTATCGCGCAACGCCGCCACCGCCAACAACAATCGCGCGAAGGGCGCAAGGTACCGGCCTTTGTCGGCGGTGAGGCGCAGGCGCTGCAGACCTTCCTGTTTGTCGGTTTCCGCGCCCGTCATGCGCAGCACCCACCGCACCGGGGCAGGATTGTCTCCCAGCAAATAATTCTCCACGCCGATGGCAAGGTACGCGTCATAACAGGTCGGATCAATGGCCAGCAGTTTTTGCGCGACGTTGCGGCCCGTCTTCATGTAGGCCAGACTCGCCAGGTTTCGTTTCTCGATGAGCGCGGCATAGTCGGCGCGCAGCCCATTGGCCATGATCTGCGAGAACAGGGCGTTCTCGTCATCCGGCTTCTGCGCCAGAATCCTGGTAGCCAACTCATCGCTCTTGGCCAGTTCCTTTTCGAACTCGGCCTTCAGCGCCGGGTCGGCCGTCAGTTTCTTGCGTCCGTCGAATGTCTTGTCATCCAGGAAGAGGTCCGATTGCAGTACGTGCAAGCGATCGAACTCGGAAAATAAATATGCGGCAGCATTGGATGCATGGCCCATCGGGTCTGCGGCATGAGTTTCCTGGTAGCTGCGGAAAGTGGCATGGGCCGCCACAAAGTCGAGGCCGTACATCTGCCGGAAACCGCGATCGAGCGTCTGCGGGTCTTGGTAATTCGGGGCCGTGGCCGCCTCGGCGCTCAACAGAGTCGGCATGACAGCCGCGAAAACTACGCAAATGCAGAATCGTCGAAGTAATACCAAACCCCACACCTTCCTGTTCAAAGCTTCAGATGAATATAAGAACACGACGATTCGCAAATAGATGTCACAAATTGGTCACAAATGGCGGCGCTTTCCGGCGCCGAAGGCACTGTCACATTTCACTGCGTGCTTGGACGCTGGAACGTGAATGGCGACTGCAACCGGGGCTGGCAATCCGGCTTTCATGTCGAAGCCTCAGAGAATCACGGAACCCGGTACTGTGCCGCAGCAGCGCGACGATTTTGCTTCTGGAGCCAATCTAGGAAACGCTCTCCGCAAGTAAACCTTGGGAGCACAGCGCTGCGGTGAATCCATCTGTGTTTTACACCGAGACCTCCCCATTCGGCCAACAAGTGTTCGTGTACCCGATAGTTGTTACCCTTGCCCCGCTTCCCGCCGAGCTCAATGCACCTGTCGAAAAGACCTCGATTCTCCGGGCTTTCCCCGAATGATGATATCGCCAGCTTTCTGCTGGCTCCATCGAGTGTGGGTATTGAGGAGGTATTCTTCGGCGGGAATCTGGCTCTACTGTTCGGGGCCTGCCAGCAAGAAAAAATATTCCGACCAGCGCCGTAAACCAGTTTGCCGGTTTGCAGCGACCGAAGGCTGGAATAAAAACCGGCAAAGTCCAACTCAGAGGCGCCACTAAAACAGCTGCCTCTCTTGGCATCATCCCCGTACGTTAGCTCTTGGAAGTCGGGGTCGAGGTGCATACTCTGCCCGTGAAGCCGGGCCGGGAGGCTAAAACCCTGATGCCTTGGCTCTCCGTACTCGATACTGAACCGATGAAGCACAGGAAGTACTTCGTCGTATTTTCGTTGTCCTCCGGGTGCGTAAGAATCGGTGGGATTGTACGTTGAATCAGTGATGGGCACGAACACGAAGTGTCCTGTCCGCTCATCTACAGGAGCATTCCAGCCTCCGTATCTCTTAGTGCTGTCTATTCCTACCCTGACAAGGGCACCATTCATTCGGTGAGGAGGGGTCATTTCGGGATTATCTCTCTTCCATCCGCAACGGCCCCCCGTGATATTCAAGGCGTTTAGCGCTCATTCACCATGGCCAGCAGCTCGCGATGGAGTTCTTCCCACGGCACGGTCACCGCTCTGCCCGCTTTCAGGTCTTCAATTCTGCGTGCGACCTCTTTGTCCCAAGCCTCTTGCACAGATTTATCTGCACCTTCAATGCTGTCCAGCAGGGTGTTAGCTAATGCAGCGCGCTCATCAACCGAGAGGGCGAGCGCTCGCCTCAAAAGATCGGAAACTTCAGGACTCATCGCATTATTCTAATCCCTGCCCATTCCGCCAGTGTCCGCTGCGCGGATTGGTCGCCACTCATGCCTGAACCCAGTGCTCATCGAAAGTCCTATCCAGCACGCCTCATTCTGACCCTTTGGCACTCAGGCCATTTGAGTGCCAACCTTGACATCACCCCCTTGCGCTCCCTAGAATAAGAATGCGGAACTGTACCTTGTTTGTCTGTAAATAATTGCAACAACACAAGTTATCCTCCGCCACGCCTGACTCATGGACGCACCAGCCAATATCGGCAGACGGGAACGCGACATCCTCACCGCCATCGTGGAGTCTTACATCTCCACGGGTGAGCCGGTGGGCTCGCGCACCCTGGCCCGTGCCAATCCGGAGAACCTGAGCGCGGCGTCCATTCGCAACGTGATGGCCGATCTGGCCGACGCTGGTTTTCTGGAACAGCCGCATACTTCGGCTGGCCGAGTGCCGACCACAAAGGCCTATCGCTTTTACGTGAAACAGCTGACCGGGGAGGCGAGGCTGTCGCCCGTCGACGAGAACCTGATCCAGGGAAGCCTGCAAGGACTGCAGGATGTGCCCGAGTTCATGGAGCGCACCTCGCATGTGCTGTCGCTCATTTCGCACAGCGTGGGTGTCACCATCAGCTCAGCGCCCGGACAGTACAACGCGCTGGAGCATGTTTACTTCCAGCGCATGGCCGACAAGAAAGTGCTGGCCGTGGTGGTGATGCGCAATGGCGTGGTGCGCGACCGCGTGCTGCGCCTGAGCCAGGATTTGTCGGTGCCCGATCTGGAAGCGGCTGCGGCCTACATTAACCAGAACTTCCGCGGCTGGGAGATGGAGTCGCTGCGCAACGAGATCAGCAAGCGAATTCAGCAGGAGCGCAGCGAATACGATCGCCTGATGCGCTCGGTGGAGCAGCTCTGCGCCCAGGGCGCGCTGGCCACAGAAGGACCTGCGCAGGCGGTGTACGTGGAAGGCGCATCGAACCTGGTGATCACCGAACAGGACCAGGAGCGGCTGCGCCAGTTGCTGGCCACGCTGGAGGAAAAGCAGCGCATTGTCGATTTACTTTCTGCCTACCTCGACGTCCGCCAGGAGGCAGTCCGCGTAGTTGTGGGTCTGGAAGACGCCATGCCGCATCTAAGTAATTTTGTGCTGATTGGAATGCCGGCGCGGGTGGGCGACGAAGTGATGGGCTCGCTGGCGGTGATTGGCCCGACCCGCATGGATTATGAGCACACCATGACGGCGGTGTCATATATCGCGCGGCTGTTCGACCAGATTTGGAACGAATCGACGTAAAAATACTTATGCAAGCCAAGAAACACAATGGAAGCTCCCACAAGGCGGAGTTGGAACTGGATCACGAACTTCCGCCAGCCGAAGGTGAAGAGGACGATCCGGTTTCCCCAGGCGGCGCCGGCACGGCCGCAACTGAGGAGCAGCAGTCGGAGTTGGAGCGGGTCCGCGCCGAGCGCGCCGCCTATCTCGATCGCGCCGCGCGGCTTCAGGCCGAGCTGGAAAACTTTCGCAAGCGCAGCGAGAAACAGCAGCAGGAGTTCCGCGAATACGCCATCGCCGACGCGATGAAGGCGTTGCTGCCCATTCTCGACAGCCTGGACCGCGCGTTGAACACCAAGGCCGCATCGCGCGAGGATTTTCACGCCGGCATCGAGCTGATCGACAAACAGTTTCATGATGCGCTGGCGAAGTTAGGCGTTCAGCCGGTGGCCGCGCAGGGCGAGCCGTTCGATCCCAATTTGCACCAGGCGATCCAGATGGTTGACACCGACGAAGTCGAAGACAACCACGTGATCGATGAGCTGCAGCGCGGCTACAAGCTGAAAGACCGGCTGCTGCGTCCGGCGATGGTGCGTGTGGCTCGCCATCCCAAGTCATAATTCAGATTCGAAGAAGGTAAACAGTTCTGGCCACCAACGTAAAACGCGATTACTACGAAGTTCTGGGCGTCAGCCGCACGGCCAACGACCAGGAGATCAAGAGCGCTTATCGCAAGCTCGCTCTGCAACATCATCCCGACCGCAATCCCGACGATCCCGCGTCGGAGGAGCGATTCAAGGAATGCAGCGAGGCCTACGCGATTCTTGCCGACAGCGAGAAGCGCGCGCGCTACGACCGCTTTGGTCACGCCGGAGTCTCCAGCGGCCCGGGCGGCAATGGCGGATTCGACTCCACGGTCTTCAACGACTTCCACGATATCTTTGGCGACCTGTTTGGATTTGGCGAGATGTTCGGAGGCCAGGGCCGCCGTTCGCGCGCACAGCGCGGCGCCGATCTGCGCGAGGACCTCAATCTCGAGTTTGAGGAAGCGGTGTTCGGCGTCACCAAGCAAGTGCAGGTACGGCGACTGGAAGAGTGCGACCATTGCAAAGGCAGCGGCGCGGCCCCGGGCAAGGCGCCTATCACTTGCACCGCCTGCGCCGGACGCGGGCAAGTTCGGTATCAGCAGGGCTTCTTCTCCATAGCGCGCACCTGCGGCAGTTGCCAGGGTTCGGGCAAACTGATTGTCGATCCCTGCACGCAATGCAAAGGCCATGGCCGCGTCACGCGCCAGCGCACCGTCACCGTCAAAGTTCCGGCGGGAGTGGAGGAAGGCGCGCGCATGCTGTACTCGGGCGAGGGCGAGGCAGGCGTTTACGGTGGTCCTTCCGGCGACCTCTACGTCGTGCTGCATGCCAGGGAGCACGCGTTCTTCGAGCGTGATGGCAAGCACCTTTATTGCACCGTTCCAATTTCCTTCGCGCAGGCGGCGCTGGGCACGGAGATTAGCGTCTCCACGCTGGATGGCGAAAGTGTTGTGAAGGTCCCCGAGGGCACACAGCCTGGGACCATCTTCAGGGTGAAGAACAAGGGCGTGCCCGTACTCAACGGACATGGGCGAGGCGATTTACACGTCGAAGTCAAAGTGCAGACGCCGTCGAAGCTCACCAAGCGTCAGCGCGAACTGTTGCAGGAACTGCAGGCTACGACCTCGGTGGAGAACAAGCCCGTCAGCCGCTCGCTGCTGAACAAGATGAAGGACATGTTTCAGTAGCGGGAGATCGCTTTTCGCTCTTAGCTCTTAGCTTTTAGCTCTTAGCCTTAAACCTTAAACCCTGCAGCGAAAATATCTAGCGGAGCTCCTCGATGCTCGAAGGAATCCTCAGCACATGGGAATTAGCTGAACCTGCACTGGCTGAACCTGTTGACGTTTCTCTGGGATGTCGCGCACTAAAAGCCAAGAGCTAAGAGCCAAAAGCTAAGAGCTGAAGGCGTACTAAAAGCTAAGAGCTAGGAGCTAAAAGCGATTCCCCCATGACCCGACGCCGCTGGATTGCCGACGAGTTCTCTGGAGATCGCGCTGCCCTGACCGGGGCGCACGCCGCACATCTGTCGCGCACCTTGCGAGCCCGCGTCGGCCAACAGTTCGAAGTGGCATGCGGCGAGCAAGTCCGGCGGGCCACGGTCTGCAGCGTGCAAGACGGGCGCGTGGAGTTCACCCTGGGCGAAGAAGTCACAGCCCGTGAGTCCGTACCCATCACCCTGCTGCTCGCCGTCTTCAAGTTCGATCGGATGGAGTGGGCGATTGAGAAGTGCACCGAGCTGAACGTCACCAGCATCGTTCCCGTGATTGCGCGGCGCACCGAAAAGCATCTTGCCCTGGCGGCGGACAAGCGCGTTGAGCGCTGGCGCCGCATCGCTCGCGAGGCGGCCGAGCAGTCGCGTCGCATCGCGCCGCCCGAGATCGCCGATCCAGTAAAGCTACAAGATGCGCTTGGTCGTCCGGGTTACGATTTGCCGATCGTTCTGTCGGAAGCCAGACCTGAAGCCACGCTCAGCGACGTACTGCGCGGACGCGACAGTCTCACGTCGCTGACGCTCGCCGTCGGCCCCGAAGGCGGCTGGACTACCGATGAGTTGCAGCTCTTCGAATCGTCGCAATGGCTTGCCGCCTCACTCGGCGACACCATTCTCCGCGCCGAGACCGCCGCGATTGCGGCCGTTGCAATTGCGCGGGCGGAGATTTAGCCATCAGCAATTAGCAATTAGCATTCAGAAATTAGCTTTCAGCACTCAGCATTCAGCCGTCCGCATCAAGCTCTCCACTTCGCGTGGTGTCATCCTGAGCGAGGCGCACAGCGCCGAGTCGAAGGACCCCTATAATGCGAATATCCATTACCTGAGCTCAAACTTTCGGAGATCGCTATGAAGATTGCCAACGACGTTACGGAGCTGATTGGAAACACTCCGTTGGTGCGCCTCAACAAGGTCACGGCCGACGCCAGGGTCACGGTGGTGGCCAAGCTGGAAAGCCAGAACCCGGTTGGCAGCGTAAAGGACCGCATCGGCGTCAGCATGATAAACGAAGCCGAGCGTGCTGGAAAAATCCAGCCCGGCAAGACCGTGCTGATCGAGCCGACCAGCGGCAACACCGGCATCGGATTGGCGTTTGTGGCGGCGGTGAAAGGCTACAAGCTGATTCTCACCATGCCCGACACCATGAGCATCGAGCGCCGCGTTTTGCTGAAGGCCTTTGGCGCTGAGATCGTGCTGACTCCCGGCATCAAGGGCATGAAGGCGGCGATCGCCAAAGCCGACGAGCTGCTCGCCAAAACGCCCAACGGGTACATGCTTCAGCAATTCGACAATCCGGCAAATCCCAAGATCCACCTTGAAACCACCGGCCCGGAAATCTGGAACGATACCGACGGAAAAGTGGACATCCTGATCTCGGGCATCGGCACCGGCGGCACGCTGACCGGCGTCTGCGAGTACATCAAACCAAAGAAGCCGTCGTTCAAGGCGATTGCGGTTGAGCCCGTGGAAAGCCCGGTCCTCTCCGGCGGCCAGCCGAGTCCCCACAAGATCCAGGGCATCGGCGCGGGTTTTGTGCCGAGCATTCTTCGCACCGACTATATTGATGAAGTCATCCAAGTATCGAGTGACGAAGCGCTGGCGATGGCGCGGCGAATGCCCAGGGAAGAAGGCCTTCTGGTCGGCATTTCGTCAGGAGCGGCTATGGTGGCCGCCCTGCGGGTCGCCCAGCGCGAGGAGAACACAGGCAAGCTGATTGTGGTCGTGCTTCCCGACTTTGGTGAGCGCTACCTCAGCAGCCTGCTGTTCGAGCAGCTTCGCAACGAGTCGATGGCCATGGTGGCCGAAGGCGCTTAAACCATGTTTGCATCCATGCGTGAGGACATCGCCGCTGTCAAGGACCGCGATCCCGCGGCCAAGTCTTCGCTTGAAATCGTGCTGCTCTACTCCGGCCTGCACGCCCTGTGGGGCTTCCGCTTCCACCACTGGCTGTGGATTCATGGGTGGCAGTTCCCTGCCCGCTTGCTGTCGCAGGTTGCCCGCTTCATTACTGGCATCGAGATCCATCCCGGTGCGCAAATTGGCCGGCGCTTCTTCATCGATCACGGCATGGGAGTGGTCATGGGCGAGACCACGATGGTTGGCGACGACGTCACCTTGTACCAGGGCGTGACCCTGGGCGGCACCGGCAAAGAACACGGTAAGCGGCATCCTACGCTCGGCAACAATGTCGTAATTGGCTCAGGCGCAAAAATACTGGGCAACATCACCATCGGTGAAAACTGCCGCATCGGCGCCGGCTCGGTGGTGCTGCGCGACGTGCCCGACAACTCAACTGTGGTGGGCGTGCCCGGCCACATTGTTTTCCGCGAGGGCAAGCGCGTGGTGATTATCGATCCCAAGCAAATCAACGATCCGTTATCGGAAGCGCTATCTGCGGTGGCCAACGAAGTCAAGACACTGAAGGACGAGGTGTGCCGCCTGCAAGGGCGCCAGACGCCTCCGACCCCGACCAACGGAACCGACAAGCTGCAGCAGGTGATCGAGATGGATTACCAGATCTGAATTAGCTGTCAGTCGTCAGCTATCAGCTTTCGGCCGTCAGTTTTTCGATTGTCATCCCGAGCCATCGAGCAATTTCGTGAGCGTTTTGTATCAGGGCACGGCTGTGAAGAAAGCGATGTCGGGTAGAGCGGCGCTTCAGCGCCGCGTCAAACGATCTGATGGAAAACCGGCCTTTAGGCCCGGGAACGTGGTGCGCCGTTACGCTCTTTATTTTTTGTCATCACGAGCGGGCACTAGCCCGCGAGGGATCTGCTTTTCGTACTTTTTCAGCAACCTCTGATGCTCCCCACGAATCCGAACTTCCCCCTACTCCACCCAATCGGCGATGAAGATGTTGGTTTCGTGCGGGACTTTGCCGTTGCGGTTCGAGGCCCACACCAACCGCCTGCCGTCAGAGGTGAACATGGGAAAGGCGTCGAAGTCGGGATAAAACGTAATGCGCTGCTGCCCCGTCCCATCGACGTTGATGACGTAGAGATCGAAGTCGCGACCGTTCTTCGGATCGGCCTGGTTGGAGGCAAAGATAATGCGCTTGCCATCGGGATGAAAGAAGGGCGCGAAGTTGGCGGCGCCGTTGTGGGTCACCTGCTGCTTGTGTTTGCCGTCGGCATCCATCACCCAGATTTCGAGATTGCCGGGACGAATGAGCCCCTTCGCGTAAAGCGCCTTGTAATCGGCGATCTCAGCCGCGGTCTTGGGATGCTCGGCGCGATAGACAATCTTTTTGCCGTCATAGGACCAGAACGGTCCACCATCGTAGCCAAGCTCATGCGTCAGCTGTCTGACGTGGGTGCCGTCAGCGTTCATGGTGTAAATGTCGAGATCGCCATTGCGCGTCGAGGTGAACACAATGTGTTTACCGTCACGGGTGATGGTTGACTCGGCATTGTATCCGGGCGCGTCACTCAAGAGGTGCAGGTCGCTGCCGTCCAGCTTTGCGGTGTAGATTTTGTAGCTGTCGTAAATCGGCCACACGTATCCCTTCGAGTAGTCGGGCTTTGGCGGACACTCGGGACTGGCGGCGTGCGTGGACGAATACAGTATGCGATCGCCCGAGGGGAAAATATAGCTGCACGTGGTGCGACCTTTGCCCGTGCTCACCAGCTTGGGCGTGGCCGGTTTGCCGTCGGGCGTGTCCACCGGCATGATGTAGATCTGGTCGCAGGGCACGCCTTCGCCCTGGTGCTGAAAGCTCAACAGACGATCGTCGGCGGAGAAGTAAGCCTCGGCGTTTTGTCCCCCGAAGGTAAGCTGGCGGACGTTGCGCAGGTGCTTCTCCTCGCCGGGCACCAGCAAGGAGGGGGCATTGGAGGCATCACTTGCCTGCCGGGCAGGCAAAGACGCGACGACGGCAAACAGCAACAGAACGGCCAGGAATTTGCAGAAGAAATTTCGCGAGATCATTTTCTCTGCTCCAACTTCACGCTGGCAGTAATCGGCTGGCCATCGCGCAGCACTCTCACCTCCACCACTTCGCCCACCTTACTGCGGCGCAGCGCGTCGGTGAAATCGTACAGATTGTGAATCGGCTTGTCGCCGAACTGCACCAGGATGTCGCCGGCTTTGAGTCCTGCCTTCGCTGCCGGCGATCCCGGCCGCACATCAGAGAATCGCACCCCGTCCTTCACCTCGCCGAAGTCTGGAATGGAACCGAAGTACGGCCCGTAGCCCCCGCCGCCGCCGCTCACCGGCTTATCTTCCACCACGGTGATGAAGGCCGGCGGTGATGGCGCATCCGCCAATTGCAAGGCAACGTCACCCACCAGTTTCAGCAACTGCGTCGCCGATGGCGCATTGATCTTGTCCCAGGTGTCGGAAGGTTTGTGATAATCCGAGTGCAGTCCGGAGAAGAAGAACAGCACGGGAATCTTTTTGCCCACGAATGAGGTGTGATCGCTGGCCGAATATCCGCCCGCGGAATATTCAATCTTGAAATCCGGCTCCTGCTTCTGCGCCTGCTCCAGAATTGTCTTGAACGTGGAACCGGTGCCCACGCCGCCGATATACACCTTGTTGTCCTTGATGCGGCCGATCATGTCCATGTTCAGCATGGCGACACACTTGTCCAGCGGGCAGCGTCGGGTCCTTCACCCACTCCGCCGAACCCAGCAGGCCAAGCTCTTCTCCCGAGAACGACATGAACAGAATGCCGCGGTCAAGCTGCCCCTTCAGGGGAGCCAACAAGCGCGCCAGTTCCAGCACGCCCGCGGTCCCGGACGCGTTGTCATCGGCCCCCGGGTGGATTTGCCCGATCTGCGATGGCGCCAGCGAGTTGGAATCGCCACGCCCAAGATGATCGTAGTGCGCACCGATGATGACGTATTCCGCGGTTTTGCCAGGAAGGTATGCGAGCACGTTGTTCACCCGCGCGTGCGTGGCTTCGATGTCCACCTTCAGCGACAGTTGCAGCGTTGCCGGAAAGGCGAATGAGTCAGGCTTTCCGCTGTGGCCGATCTGCTGTTGAACGTCGCCGAGCGACTTGCCGGCCGCTTTGAACCAATTCTCGGCGACAGCGTTCTTCACCTGAAGCAGCATGATGCCGGCGTCCTGCGGGCCGCTGACGCCGCCAAAGCGCATCAGCAGGTCCTCCTCGCCGTCGGCCAGTTTGCCGTTGATCAACACCAGCGCCTTGGCTCCGTGATTGCGCGCATTGATCGCTTTGGTGACCAGTTGTGAGTGTTGGGTCAAACCGTGCTGACCGCTTTTCACGCCGAAGATTTCCGGCTCGTAGCGCAGCACCATCACAATCTTGTCCTTCACATCCAGGCCGGCGTAGTCGTCGTATCCAAACTCGTCGGCCGTAGCGCCATATCCGGCAAAGACCACCGCAGCGGTCAGCGAACCTGAAGAAGAGAAGCTGACGGGCACGAAATCCTGATTTAATGCCAACGGCTGCTTCTTTCCGCCGTCGTCGACGATGAAATTGTCCGACTTCAACTTCGCGCCGGTAGTCACGGTGAACGGCTGCAAGTATCCGTTGCTGCCCGCAGGCTGAAGTCCGAGGGTCTGATAACGGTGTTCAATGTACTTCATCGCCCGTTCAATTCCCTTAGTTCCAGCGCCACGTCCCTCCATGTCGGGGGCCGAGAGTGTCTTAATGTCGTTGAGATAACGGGCAGGATCGGCAGATCCAATCGAAGGCGCCGTCGCCGTGGCCAGCAGTGAAAAGGCCAGCACCACGCAAAGCGTGCTGCGACGGATTCGAGATGCGCTCGCTTGCGATAGGAGGGCCCGCGATAAAACAGGAATTTTTGTAGGCATGGGCAGCGCCCGAATCGTACTCAGCCGGAGAGAGGCGTGTCAAACGCAGAAGTCCAGTGGAGTAAGAAGCTCGAAAAACAGAGCGCCGCACGCGCGGAGTCATGATAGCCCAGCACGGAGCGAAGCGGAGTGCTGGGTAGAGTGGGAAAAGTACCCGAGTCCCCAGGGGACGACAGGGTTCTCACGCACTCACCTTCAGCCGTGTCGGTATCTGCTGTTTCTCACCGTGGCTTTAGCCACGGCCCAATCCAGACAATACCCGGGGTTAAAGTTGAGTTGGACTGTCGCTGAATTTGTGTCATGCTGTGGGACATGAAAAAGAAGAAAGTCGATCCGCTCGCCTATGCGGCCAAGGTACGTAAAGACGCGGAGCGGATGCAAGCCATGAGCGAGGCATTCGGCTCGCACGAAAATTTGGCCCCCGAGAAAACCACCCGCAAGTCGGCCCGGAAAAACAAGAAGGCGTAACTCATCGCGAGGCTTTTGAGCGCGCAGAGCGCACTCCGTTCTTCGCCGCGCCATTCAGCACCAGATGGCAGACCTCCGCGATATAGTCCTCGCCCAATTCATCATGGCGGATCAGAAAGCGCATATAGATCGCACCGTAGAGAATGTCGAGCAGCAGATCGAGGTCCAGGTTGCGCGGCAGTTCCCCGCGTTCAATTCCACGCCGCAGGGTCTGGTAGGCTTCCTGGCGGCGGGGCCGCAGAAACCGCTCGCGAAACGCCTGAATGAGACCGGGGTCGGACTGGCCGCCCGCAATCACCGCCGACACAATGCGGCCGCGGCGTGAACGAAGTATGGCCAGGAACTGGTTCATCTGCAGGCTCATGTCGCGATAGACCGAGCCGCTGTCGGGAAAGTGCAATTCCTCTTCGGCGCTGGAGGCAAAGGCATCCACCACCAACGCGCCTTTATCGGGCCACCAGCGATAGACTGTTGCCTTGCCCACGCCGGCGTGGGCCGCGATCGCCTCGATCGAGAGCTCCGCGAAACCGGTGTGTTGCAGAAGTCGGATGGTGCTGCGCAGAATTGCCCGGCGCGCCTCTTCACTGCGCGGCCGGCCAGGCAGGCGCTTGCCGCCGTTATTATTTTCAGGCGACCGCTTTTGAGTAGGCGAAGACATTTGCGCCATGAAGCAACCATAGCATATATTTGAATCCAATACGTAGCGTATCGAATCGGATTTTGTAATGGGTCCGGCTTGAGCGCTTGTGAACCACCTGCCGGTCCGGCACTGATTGGAGTCGTACCCCACCGATGTGGATTGTTGCTCTAGCGCTGCGGCGTCCGTATACGTTCGTTGTAATGGCGCTGGTGCTGATCATCTTGACGCCTATCGTCGTGCTGCGCACACCGGTCGATATTTTTCCCGACATCAACATTCCAGTGGTCAGCGTGGTATGGAACTTCGGCGGCTTTGCGCCTTCGGACATGGCCGACCGCATTGTCACCAATTCCGAGCGCGGCATCAACATCACCGTCAACGATATCGAGCACATCGAGTCGCAGTCGGTGAGCGGCGTGGGCGTGATCAAGATCTTTTTCCGGCCGCAGGCCAATATCCAGACGGCTTTGGCGCAGGTGACGGCCATTGTGCAGACCACGGTGCGCGGTCTGCCGCCGGGGTCCACGCCGCCGCTGGTCATTTCCTATTCGGCGTCGTCCACCCCGGTGGTGCAGTTGGGCCTCAGCAGCAAGACCTTGCCCGAACAACAACTGTTCGACCTGGGCCAGAACTTTCTACGCAACCAACTGGCCACCGTCCACGGCGCCGCCATGCCCTATCCCTACGGCGGTAAGATACGCCAGGTGCAGGTCGATCTTGACCTGCCTCGGCTGCAGGCCAACGGACTTTCTCCCAACGACATCGTCGCCGCCATCAACGCGCAAAACCTGATTACTCCCAGCGGCACCGCCAAGATCGGGCCACTGGAATATCAGGTCGAGATGAACAGCAGCCCGCAGACTATCGCGGAGTTGAACGATCTGCCGGTCAAGACGGTGAACGGTTCCACCATATACATGCGCGATGTGGCCCACATCCGCGACGGTTTTGCGCCGCAAACCAACATCGTGCGCCAGGACGGCGTGCGCGGCACGCTGATGTCGGTTTACAAAATCGGCACCGCATCCACGCTCAGTATCGTGAGTGCCGTGAAGGGAGTATTGCCCATTGCGGCGCAGTCCCTGCCCCGCGACATCACCATCAAGCCGCTGTTCGACCAGTCGCTGTTCGTGCGGGCTTCCATCAACGGCGTGTTAAAGGAGGCGGTCATCGCCGCCGCTCTCACCGCGGTCATGATCCTGCTGTTTCTGGGCGACTGGCGGCCCACCATCGTCATCTCGATTTCCATCCCGCTCTCCATTTTTGTTTCCGTGCTCATGTTGAGCGCGCTGGGCGAGACCATCAACATCATGACGCTGGGAGGTCTGGCCCTGGCGGTCGGCATCCTGGTGGATGACGCCACGGTCGAGATCGAAAACATCGAGCGCAACCTTGCCCAGGGCAAGGAGATGAAACAGGCCATCCTGGATGGCGCTTCGCAGATCGCGGTGCCGGCGTTCGTATCCACGCTGTGCATCTGCATCGTGTTCGTGCCCATGTTCTTCCTCGCCGGCGTTGCCCGCTACCTGTTTGTGCCGCTGGCGGAAGCCGTGGTGTTCGCGATGCTGGCCTCCTACTTCCTTTCGCGCACCCTGATCCCGACGCTGGTCATGTACATCATGCGCGGGCACGAGCATCGCGCCGAAGGACCCAAAACAATTTTCGGCCGCTATCAGCGCGGATTCGAGCGCAGCTTCGACAACTTTCGCAACGGCTACTACCAGTTGCTGGAAACCACCCTCGAGCATCGCAAGCTGTTCGCCGCCTGCTTTCTTGCATTCTGCGTGCTCTCGCTCGGCCTGGTCTTCTTCCTCGGGGAAGACTTCTTCCCCAACGTTGATGCCGGCCTGATGCGCCTGCACATGCGCGCCCGCCCTGGCCTGCGCGTGGAAGAGACGGCGCGCCTGGCCGATGAGGTGGAAGCGTATCTGCGGCAGCAGATTCCCAAAGACGAGCTGGTCACCATCCTCGACAATATCGGGCTGCCGTATTCCGGAATCAATCTGTCGTACAGCAACTCGGGCGTCGTGGGCACCAGCGATGCCGAAATTCTGGTTGGCCTGAATGCCGAGCACCATCACCCGACGGCGGGCTACATCCGGAAATTGCGCGAAGAACTGCCGCGGCAATTTCCCAGCGTGGAGTTCTTCTTTCAGCCCGCCGACATCGTGACCCAGATTCTGAACTTCGGACTGCCGGCGCCCATCGACATTCAGGTCACCGGCGCCGACATGCAGGGCAACTACCGGATTGCGCAGCAAATCGCCAATCGCCTGCGTCACGTGAACGGCGCCGCCGACGTGCATGTGCAACAGGTGATGAGTTTGCCGACGCTGCATCTGCAGATCGATCGCAACAAGACCACGCAAGTGGGAATGAACGCGCGCGACGTGGCGCAGACCGTGCTGGTTTCGTTGAGCGGCAGCTTCCAGACGGCGCCCAACTTCTGGCTGAATCCGAAGAATGGCGTCACCTACCAGGTCGCGGTGCAGGCCCCGCAATACCGCATGACTTCGTTGCAGGACCTCATGAACATGCCGGTCAACGATCCCGGCGTGCCTAACTCGCAGGTGCTGGGCAACCTGGTGCAGTTGACTCCCGTGGCCCGGCCGCTGGTGGTCTCGCATTACAATGTGCAACCGGTGATCGACGTGTACGCCAGCACCCAGGACCGCGACCTCGGCGCGGTGTACAAGGACACGAGGAAAGTCTTGGAGCCGTTCGAACAGCATCGCCCGAGAGGCACGCAAATCATCGTTCGCGGGCAGGTGGTGACCATGCAGTCGTCGTTCCTCGGCCTGGGCCTCGGACTGCTGATGGCGATTTCGCTGGTGTACTTCCTGATTGTGGTGAATTTTCAGTCGTGGCTCGATCCCTTCATCATCATCACCGCGCTGCCGGGAGCGCTGGCCGGCATCTGCTGGATCCTGCTGCTGACCCACACCACGCTGAGTGTGCCCTCGCTGACCGGCGCGGTGATGTGCATGGGCGTAGCCACAGCCAACTCTATCTTGCTGGTCTCGTTTGCGCGCGAGCGCATGAGTGTTGGCATACCCGCAGCGCAAGCCGCGCTGGAGGCGGGCTACACTCGCATCCGGCCGGTGCTGATGACGGCCCTGGCGATGATTATCGGCATGGTGCCGATGTCGCTCGGGCTGGGCGAAGGCGGCGAACAAAACGCGCCGCTGGGACGCGCGGTAATTGGCGGCTTGTTATTCGCCACGGTGGCGACGCTGTTTTTTGTGCCGTCTATCTTTGCCATGATTCACGGCCATCGCGAGGCGAGGCAGGAGAGGCAGAACAGCAACTAGCGACTAGCAACTAGCAGCTAGCAATTTGCACTTAGCAGTTGGTAGTTAGCAATTAGCAATGAAACGCTTGGAGTTGTCATTACGGGCGAAGCGAGGAATCTGCTTTTTTGGGCACTGGAAAGATGCTAGAGAAAAGCAGGTCCCTCACGGCCTGAAGGCCGTTCGTGATGACAACTCAAACTGGAGTATTTCAGCAGCTTTGAGCACACAGTTTGCAACTAATAAACGAGGCCACTTATTTCGAAGGGATGAAACCAGCCAGCGCCAGCACTTAGCGGTTTTGACTAATTGCTAGTTGCTAGTTGCTAACTGCTACTTACATATGGATTCGCGTTCAACTCAAACCGAAGAACCCGAGCACCACGCGGCTGAAATCACAGCCCCGCCGAAGCTTCCTCCGGCGACTCCGCGCAAGGCGCTGTTACTGATCGCCGTGGTGCTGCTGTTGCTGGTGGCGGGAGCGGTGATCGCCATGCTGACCCGCCGTCACGACAGTGATGTTCTGGCGAAGGAAACCGAGCGCGAGTCAGTTCCCACCGTGGCCGTGATCCATCCCGCGTCGGAGAAGCCCGACGAGGAACTGGTGTTGCCGGGCAGCTTGCAGGCGTTCGAGGAGTCTCCCATTTACGCCCGCACCAATGGTTATCTACTGCGCTGGTACAAAGACATTGGCAGCCGGATCAACAAGGGCGAGCTGCTGGCCGACATCGACACTCCGGAAGTGGATCAGGAGTTGATGCAGGCCCGCGCCGGTCGTCAGCAGATCGTGGCGCAGATGGACCTGGCCAAAATCAATGCCGACCGATATCTCAGCCTGCGCAAGACCGATTCGGTTTCGCAGCAGGAAGCCGACCAGCAGGCCAGCGGCTATCAACAGGCCAAGGCCAATCTGGACGCGGCCGACGCCAACGTTCGCCGTCTGGAAGAGCTGGAATCGTTCAAACACGTGTACGCGCCGTTCAGCGGAGTGCTGACCAAGCGCAATGTCGATCCCGGCGCATTGATCAACGCCGGCGGAACCGGCAAGGAGCTGTTCGACATGGCCCGCGTCGATCCCTTGCGCGTGTACGTCAGCGTCCCGCAGAGTTACGCCCCGGCCATCAAGAACGGCATGGAAGCATGGGTAACGCTGCAGGAGTTGCCGGGGAAAAAGTTTAAGGGTACGGTAGCTCGCACCGCGGAGTCCATCGATCCTGCCACGCGCACCTTGCTGACCGAAGTTGATGTTCCCAACAAAGACGGACACCTGCTGCCCGGCTCCTTCGGTGAGGTCCACTTCAGACCGGGCATGATCGGCCAGCGAGTTACGCTGCCGGTCAACACCATGCTCTTCCGCCAGGAAGGGCCGCGCGTGGCCATCGTTGGCAGCGACAACAAGGTGCAACTGCGGCCCATCATCATTGGCCGCGATTATGGCGCGACCCTGGAAATTCTGGGCGGCGTAGATGTCGGTGACCAGGTCGTTATCAATCCCGCCGACTCGCTGGAAGAAGGGCAACAGGTCAATATCGCTCCGGCAAACCAGGGAGGCAATCCGTCATGAAGTGGCCGTTCCTGACGGTCAGTGTCGCCGTCAGCGCTTTGCTGATGGGATGCGCAGTGGGACCGAAATATCAGCGGCCGCAAGTGCAGGCCCCCTCGGCGTACAAAACGGAAGGGCCGTGGCGGGTGGCGGCGCCAAAAGATTCGCTCCCCAAAGGCGCATGGTGGGAGATTTTCAATGACGCCGAACTGAACAACTACGAGCAGCAACTGCTGAAGGCGAACCAGTCGCTGGCGGCTGCGCAAGACCGCCTGAGCCAGGCGCGCGCGCTGGCGCGAGTGGCTTCGGCTGGACTCTTTCCGCAAGCCAGCACCGATCCCAATGCAACGCGCAACCGCTACTCCGGAAACCGGCCGGAAGTTGTCACCATTGGGCGGCCGCTCACCCAGAGCACATACGAGATTCCTTTTCTGCTCAGTTACGAACCCGACCTCTTTGGAAAATACCGGCGCACCCTGGAAGCTTCGAATGCGACTCTGCAAGCCACCGCAGCGGACATGTACAACGTCAACCTGGTGCTGACCGCCGAACTTGCCGCCGACTACTTCACTTTGCGCGAGCTTGACGCCGAAACTCAGGTGGTGCAGGAATCAGTTGCCATTCAGCAGAAGGGATTGCAACTGGTGGAGAACCGCCATGCCGGCGGAGTCGCCTCGGGACTCGACCTGGCCCAGCAGCAGACATTGCTTGATGCCACGGTCACGCAACTGGCCCTGGTGCAACAGCAGCGCGCGCAGTACGAGCACGCCATCGCGGTGCTGACCGGAAATGCAGCCTCTACCTTCAGCGTGCCGGTGGCCCCCTTGCACACCACGCCTCCTCCGGTTCCGCTCGGCGTGCCTTCTGACCTGTTGGAACGGCGGCCCGATGTCGCCACCGCCGAGCGCAACATGGCATACGAGAATGCCGAAGTCGGCGTTGCTACCGCGGCATTCTATCCGCAACTCACTCTCACGGGAAGCGGCGGCTTTCAGAGCACCAGCATTACCAGCCTGATTAGCGCGCCCAGCGCAATCTGGTCGCTGGGTGGCGACCTGTTGCAACCCATCTTCGAAGGCGGACGCAATCGCGCCAACCTGGCGGCGACCAAGGCTGCCTACGAGGAATCTGTCGCCAACTATCGCGAGGCGGTGTTGACCGCATTCCAGCAGGTGGAGGACGGACTGTCGGGATTGAACGCGCTTTCGCAGGCCACCACCAGCCAGAACGCAGCCGTCTCTGACGCGCGCCGCGCGCTGGAAATTGCCAACAACCGTTACGTCGGCGGGGTCACAACCTTTCTGGACGTCATCACTGCGCAGTCGGCCTTGCTGACGAATGAGCGCCTGGCGACGCAACTGCTCGGCCAGGAGATGGTGACTTCGGTGTATCTGGTGAAGGCCGTCGGCGGAGGTTGGGATGCTTCGCAAATCCAGAACGAGCAAGTGCGGCCAAAAGCGATCCAGGCGGTGCAGCAATAGGAGAAGCTAGCAACTAGCAGTTAGCAGTTAGCAGTTAGCAGTTGGAAGTTCGCTGCATATTCTGGGACTTGTATCAGGGCACGTCTTCAGCCGTGCCGCAAGCACACAAACGACGAGGGCTTCAGCCCCTGGAGATTTTTTGCAGGGGCTGAAGCCCTTACCTTTTCTGCGCTTCGTTCGGCACGACTAGTCGTGCCCTGATACACCCCAGAACTGCTACATCTCAGCTCGCCAGAGTTCCCTACTGCTTGTCGTAGACCGCAACAACCTTTTCGCCCTTCGAATTGGTGGAGGTAACAATACGGCTTTTGCCGTCGGTTGCTACGACAATGCGAGTGTTGGAAGTGACCTTGCCACCCTTCTTACTGACTCCCTCCATCGTACGATCATTAATCTTCTTGTACGACCGTTCGTCGTTGTTCGGATCGCCGGTGAGAGGGTATAACTTGCCGTCGAACTTTCCTGACCACTCGATGTGGGCAGGCTTACCGTCAGCGAGAGTAGCGTCAATCGTGACTTTTATCTGGTCGCCCGCCATCTCGTAAACGACTGTGTTGTTCTTGCTTGCTCCGGCTGGGAATTTCGATTTGGCCTCGTTGAGTTTCCAGGTGCCCATATTGGCGTCGCCGGCCAGACATACTGCGGTTGCAATAAAGCAAAGCACTACGGCGAGTGCAATCGTTCTGGATTTCATCTTCTCTCCTGATTGAAAAGTAATTATCAACTAGCGAATGATTAGCAAGCATTCTAGCGGTACGGAAGGACTGCTCAACTACCTGTGAAGCTGTAATTCGCAATTTTGTTTGGTATTGGGATACGCGTGCATTCTACACCGACGACGCCAGCACGCACCGAAAATCTCACCGCTCTCGATGAAGCTCAGGTCGGTGCTCTATCATGGCGCGTATGCCCAACCTCGCGGATGTGCTGGTAATCGGCCTGGGGGCCGTCGGCAGCGCGGCGCTGTATCAATCGGCCAAGTTGGGTGGGCGCGCGATTGGCATTGATCGCTTCACCCCCCCGCACGATCTGGGCTCGTCGCACGGCGACACTCGCATCACCCGCGAGGCCATCGGCGAGGGCCGCGAGTTCGTGCCCCTGGTGGTGCGCTCCAACCAGATCTGGGAGGAACTGGAGGCCGCGACCGGCCGCAGCCTGCTCGTCCGCAACGGCGGACTGGTTCTCGCGTCACCGGACATGCCCGGCAATCATCACGGGTCAACGTCGTTCATTCAAGACACTATCGCCGCAGCAACCGAGTTTGGCATTACGCATGAAGTCCTGGCCACCGACGAGTTGCGCCTTCGTTATCCGCAATTTGGTTTGCGTGGTGATGAGATCGGATACTTCGAACCGGGCGCCGGATTTCTTCGTCCCGAATCCTGCATTGAAACCCAGCTTTCGTTGGCGCAGAAGTTGGGCGCCCAGGTCCGGACCTCGGAAACCGTCGTCGATTGCAAGCCGATACCAGATGGCACAGCCCAAGTCACCACCAGCACCAACGTCTATTCCGCCGCCAAGGTCATTGTGACTGCCGGGCCATGGATACAGAAGCTGCTCGGCGAAAGTTACGCGGCGTACTTCAATGTCTATCGCCAGGTGATGTACTGGTTTGCGCTGGGCGGGCACGCCGCGCAGTACGCGCCAGAGCGGTTTCCGGTGTTCATCTGGATCGCGGGCAACCGGCCGCACGACATGATGTACGGCTTCCCCGCGATTGACGGCCCCGACGGCGGACTGAAGATTGCCGCCGAACAATATGACGCCACGGTCGACCCCGATGCGGCGCCGCGCGACGTGAGCGCTGCGGAAATCTCTGCCATGTACAGCGAGTACATCGCGCCACATTTTCCCGACGTATCTGGCAAATGTCTGCACACCGCGACCTGCCTGTACACCGTCACTCCCGACGCGAAGTTCATCATCGATCGTCTGGGCGACCATGAGAATATTGTGTTCGCCTCGGCCTGCTCCGGACACGGCTTCAAACATTCCGCGGCGTTAGGCGAAGCACTCGCGGCGCAGGCGTTAGGACATCCTTCGCGCCTCGATCTTTCGGGATTCAGCGCGCGGCGATTTATGCGTTCGGCGGCCACGGAGAATTCCAATGCACCCTAAGATTGTCCAACTCGACGGATTTGAGGTCATCGGGATTGCGGCCCGGACCAACAATGCCCGGGAATCTGGGCAGGACGGCGTCATCCCCAGGCTGTGGCAACGCGCGATGCAGGAACATGTGATCGATCACGTTCCTGACAAAACTGATTCGAATCTTTACGCCGTTTATGCCGATTACGCCAGCGATGCCAATGGCGACTACACGCTGCTGATCGGAGGCAAAGTGAAGCCCGCGTCGACGGCACCTCAAGGGATGATTGCGAAAGCGGTCCTCGCTGGGCGATATGAGGTGTTCAGCAGCGAGCGCGGGCCGGTAGCCAAAGTGGTGGTCGAAACCTGGCTGCGAATCTGGACTTTCTATCAATCGCCCGCCAACGGTCAGCGGGCCTACCGCGCCGACTTCGAGGTGTACGATGAGCGCGCCGCTGATCCCAATCAGGCGCAGGTGGACATATACATCGGGTTGAAATGAAGGATAGTTTTGTGCGGCTATAGGGGTCCTTCGACTCCTCGCTACGCTTGTCGTCCCCTAGTCAAGCGATCCTTATAAGCGCGGCTATCGTGTCCTAGGGCATACAAACCTCCACTGTATTCGGAAGCGAAACACGAAAAGCGAAAAGCGAATCCCCCTACTGCGGCGGCGGTGTACTCTGCGGCTGCGTCGGCTGGGCCGCCGCAGGCTGCTGGTCGTCGGGCAGCGGCATCAACAGACCGCCTGACGGATTTGCCACTTCTGGCGTTGTCTGCGGTTGCGACTGCGGAGGCCGGTGGACCGGCGCCTGCTGCTGTTCCTGTGACTGCGGCGGTCGATGCACGAACGGCGCCTGCTGATTTTGCGGCTGCTGGGTGGCAGGCTGCGCGCCCGGCTGCTCATTGTCGGGCAGGGGCTGCATCAATCCGTTGCCACTGGACGACGGAGAAGGCGTGGTTGTCTCCGGTTGCGGGGGCGTGGGCGGGGTCGCAGGTTCCACCACGGGCTGATTGTTGCGATAGCGCAGAACCACCGGCCCACCCTGGGCGCGCCGGGCGGCCGAGGCTTCTTCCGTGGCCTTGAGGACGGCGTCGTCGCTGTCGCCAGCCACCGCCGCCAGCTTCATGCCCTCCACATCTTTACGCGTCGCGTAGGCCACGCGCATGCTCGACTGATCACCTTCGCGGGCTTTGGCGTAATAGTAATCGGCGGTCTCGCGGTCGCCATCCATTTCCGACAGGTAGCCCATATTGTTCAGGGCGAATGCGTTCTTCGGGTCCAGCTTGTAGGCGTGCTCAAAATATTGCCGCGCCAGCTTGTAATCGTTGCGGTTGATGGCGGCCACACCCCGCGTGTTGAGGCGGGCAACCTGCGCGCCGATGTCCTGTTCGCGCGCCATCACGCTGCGCACCTTCTCCGCGTTTTGCGCCGCGATTTCGCTGATGCCTTTACCTCGCCATGCCGGACGCACCGTCACCACGATCGGCGTAGTGGAGTGCTGGTTGGCCGCCTGGGTGTAATACTTGTACGCCTCCTCCAGTTCTCCCTCCTCTTCCTTGGCATAGCCCAGATTGTTCAGGGTGAACGGATTGTTTGGCTCAAGCTTCAGGGCCTTCTGCAGCGCCAGATCGGCCTCAGGAGAGCGATCCTTCTGCAGCAGGCTCATGGCGTAAACGTTAATGCGGTTGATCTGCATCTTGGCATCGGCTGCATCGCCGGCGATCTTGTCGACCGGCTGGCCCACGGCGGCGCGCTCGGTCGATTTGTACACCACCGCGTCAGACTTCTGGTCCTGGGCGAGTGCGTAATAACGCTGGGCGCGGTCAACCTGGCCTTCCAGCTCGGCGATGTATCCCAGATTGTTCAGCGTGAAGGGATCGTTCGGATCAATCAGGTAGGCTTTGTAGAAAAGCGACTTGGCCTTCTTGTACTCGTGCTTCTCGACCGCCTTCACACCTTCCTGATTCAACTTTTGCACCGGGGTGGGCTTGGTGCGCTTGGGAATGCTGATCCGCACATCACCCGCCGCGGCCGTCGTGATCAAAGCTGCCAGCAGGATTGCCGTACCGATCCAGCGCCGGTGCATCTTGACAGGGAACATTAGAGCCTCCGGGACGTGAGTTGCCGCCATCTGAAAGCAGGCAACCGCCACGCTTTGGTTAGATGGGATCTAAGGTGTTTTTGTTGGCAGGGGTGGCTTGGATTCAGTCGGATTTCTGAATGGCCGAGGTTTGCGCTCTTGGCGCGGAGATGGACGCCGCCGGGCGAAATTGCATCCAAAACATGCAGAGGGCTGCCGCTTGAGGCATGACCTCGCGGACAAATCAAGAGTTGCGGGTGTTCAGATCATGGAATCAGCGACCCTCAAAACAATATTAGGCGTGCTCGCGCTGGCGCTGCTGCTTGTGGTTGTCGGCGTGGCGCAAGGCGCAGCGCAAGACAACGGGCCCGTCCAGGGAAATGCGGCGCAGGCCTCACAGCCCGCCGGCGTGAGCGCCGGAGCGGGGAACGCACTTCCGCAGAGCACCAGTTCGACCCCTCCTGCGGCAGCCTCCTCAAAGGCAAAAGCGGCTGAGCTTGACGACAATCCTTACGATCCGATATTGGAACCGCCCCCGTTGCCGAAGGGCAAGCCGACATTGGTCGGCGGAGTCGCGACCAGCGTGGATCAAGTGCGCTACCGCTTGACCCTCGCTCCCTTTGGCGGAGGCCCGAAGATGAAGCTGTTCCTGGATGAGCGCACGCACATCTTCCGCAATGGCACGGAGACCACCGTGCTGGCCATCCACAAGGGCGATCGCGTGTATGCCGACACCATGCTCGACGGCGCCAGGATATTTGCCAAGAATGTTCGCGTGGTCACCGAGCCGGGAATCGCCGAGGTGCGAGGGCAAGTCATCGCCACCGATCCGCAGCGTGGAACCATTCGAGTGCAGGACCAGTTGTCTTCGCGGCCGGTCACCTTCAACGTCAGCGGCGCTACCAAGTACAGTTCGTTCAAGGGCAATGCAAATTCAGGCGATGTTCGGCCAGGTACGCTGGTCGATGTGCAGTTTGCTACCGGCCCGGCCCATCACGACATGGCCCAGGAGGTCCTGGTTCTGGCTAAGCCGGGCGACGACTATATCTTCTCCGGGATGGTTACCAACCTTGATATGCGCACTCACACCCTGGCGCTGGAGAATCGCAGCGACGAGGAGACCTATGAACTCCACTTCAATCCTGCCGCCATCGAAGGCGCTAGCCGGTTGAAGGTGGGGTCAGAGGTGACGGCACACGCCATCTTCGATGGGAAACAATACCGGGCGAATAACCTGCGCATCGAGAAGTCGAACCCGGAAAATAAGGAAGGTGAAGCCAAGGTGCAGTAGGCGGGTCGCTTGGCTTTCGCTTATCGCCCCTAAATTGCCAAATAATAAATTCTCTAAGTGACTGGGCGATTCCCCTGTCAATCCAGGGTCTTGTTAGCTACTATGGCGCCATGTGGGGATAAGACCGCCCTTCTATTGCGCCATCGAAGTTTCTGCCACAGGATTGCTGCCATAGTAAGCGGTCACATGGGGGCCTACGCCAGCTCCACCGGCGATGCTTAGTCAGACGTAACCAGCCCGGTTCTCACCAGTTTTTCCGGCCCCGTCTCACGTTTCACAAAAATCAAATTGCGCCAAGGAGAATGCTTCTATGACAAAGCTTTCAGGGCTCTGGCTTGTGTTCTGTTCAATGCTGTTCATTCTGGGTGCTATGCCGGCACAGGGACTGGATCCCGCGCCCCCATCGTGTTCTACGATGATTACATCCTGTGGATGCGAGATCAAGCATACCAACACCTACACCGTCGCAAACGATCTCAGTGCCAGCCAGACCGACAGGCCTAACTGCATCGAGATAACTGCGGCCAACTCGATCCTCAACGTGAAAGGTTATGCCATCCTCGGATTTGGCAACGGCACCGGGATTGGCATCCTCATCCATCAGAGCGCGACTCATGCGGTCGTAGAAGGCGGCGATGAAGCTGCTGACCCCGCGCCCGACGACGCGGGCACCAAGGGCCGGGATTTTCCTGGGGCCCAGGGGGTTGTTACCCAATGGGACGTTGCCATCGAAGATGATGCCGACGATGCAGTCATCGAACTGTTCAAGAACCTGGGCGGCAACATATTTCAGCAACACGACGGCAACGCCACCGCGGGCGTGTTTATCAACGGAGGAAACCACGTCGTCGCCGCCGACTTTCTAGCCAGCTATAACGGCAAAGCAGGCGTGATCGTAAAGAACAGCTCAGGCAGCAATATCTTCAATGTAAGCACGATCAGCAATGTGGAGACGGGCATCTGGCTGGACTCTTCCAATGACAGCACCATTGCCACAGCCTCGGCCGCGGGCAATGGGAAGTATGGAATCTGGCTGATGCAATCGTCCGGCAACACGGTGGTTAACGCCAACGGCACGTCGGGTAATGGGGACACTGGGATTCTGATCGGTTGCGGAAATTCTCACTGCACGGGTAATGAACGCAGCGACAATAACCGCATTACCAACTCAGGCGCGCCGGGCAATCAGATGGCCGGCATCGTGATTCAGAAACATAGCGGCAGCAACATCATCACCGTGAATCACAATGACGGCAACCCGCAGAACCAGGACATGGTCGATCTCAATTCCAATTGCGGCACCAACATCTGGTACAACAACACGGGAACATCGAACCAGAGCTGCATTCACTGAGAGTGCGGCTCCCGCGAAGATTATTCACCAGGGAGACCCAGGGAACACGGCTAGTCCCTAAATCTCGCGGTTTTCTGTTGCTATAGGGGTCCTTCGACTCGCATGAGTCCGCCACGGTGGACTCATGCTGCGCTCAGGATGACACAGTAATGGGAGTGTGAACCGTTTTGGCCAATTGCTGATTGCTGATTGCTAGTTGCTGATTGCTTCCTTACTTCTTCAGCAGAATTCCCGCCAGCATCGCCGCCGCCGCTCCCAGCAACCATTCGATCCGCCAGAACTGAAGGGCCTGCCATTGCACCAGGGTCTCCGACTTGTAGAGCAGGCCGAGGCTGCATGCGATGACGATGCAGGCGATGCCCAGGAAGAAAAACGCCAGGCAGGGTACGGAGACAGAAAAACGCTTGCCCAGCATGGTCACATCGAAATAGTCGGCGAAGGTCATGGGACGGGAGGGCGCAACGGGGAACTGGTTGCGCTTACCTCCGCAGATATGACAGAAGCGCGCGCCCGCCGAGTACTCCGCGCCGCAGTCGCGGCAAAAGTGTTCGGCCAGAATTGGCCCCGCGATGCGTGCGGTTTCCGGGTCCGCAGGACGCCAGTATTCCTCCACGCGGGTGCGCGCTGCCTGAAGCATTTGAGTGGTACTCCTGCCCCATATACTGCAAGCAGGCAACCAAGCTTCAGTCCGGCATAAGCAGAAGTATCTATAGGGGTTGCACTAAGAGAGTTTTGCTCACCTAGGCAGCGCCTAGCGAGGATTTACCTCATCAGGGGAAAGAATTGCGTTCCCAGAGCAGCCGCACGGTCACTTCCGCCTGGGCATTTGAAGCACTCTCCGGGCCGCCGGAGGAGATTTTTCGCTCTTGTTCCAGTAGTTCAACAGCAACAAGTCGTTGGAGTTGAACTCAAGCCACTCCGGACGTTTGTTGCCTTGGGTGAAGATATATGCATCCAAGAGTTCGTGGAGCCTGGTGATACTGATGCCCAAAGCGGCAGCGGCTTCCGCTTCGGAGAAGTGTTCCTTGAGAGGACGGTCAGCATTAGGAGTCATGTGGCGCTACCAGGGTGCGTTAGGCTATTTGTACCTCCTTTTTACGGTCTGCCATATCAGGTAAACTTCTCAGTAACACCTGTAGATGAAACCTTACCGACTCTACTTTTGGTTCGTAGTCTTGACCCTGTTGGTAACGGCAGGCGGCGGCCTTCACGCTGCATCGCCGTCCACTCCCATGCGTTCCGACAACGATCCGGCCACCCGCAAAGGTTTCGACTACTTCTACAATTTTGAGTACGACAAGGCAATCCGTGAGTTTGAGTCCACCCAGCAGGCCCACCCCGACGACCCATTCGCCCTAAATCATGTTCTGGCCGGCGTGATTTTCAGGGAGTTGTACCGCATTGGCGCGCTCGACACCGAGGCTTACGCCGCCGACAGCTTTCTCACCAAGAAGCATCTGGAGCCGCTCGACCCCAAGGTGCACGACCGGGTCAAAGAGTTGAGCGGCCAGGCGCTGGCGCTTTCGCAGGCTGAGCTCGACAAGAATCCCGACGACGTTGACGCCTTATATGCCCGTGGTGTCACGCGAGGCCTTCGCGCCACCTACATGGGCATGGCCGAGAAAACCTGGTTCCCCGCCCTGCGCACCGCG
This sequence comes from uncultured Acidobacteriaceae bacterium, assembly GCA_963728805.1. GTDB lineage: Bacteria > Acidobacteriota > Terriglobia > Terriglobales > Acidobacteriaceae > Bog-257. Next base: position 60,060 of record CAVSLE010000003.1, on the reverse strand, counting down.
GTAAGCGCGCGCCGCGACCACGAACGAGTGCTGGAACTGGACCCCAAGTATGTGGACGCCAAGCTGCTGGTGGGCACTCATCTTTACATTGTGGGCAGCCTGAGTTGGCCGGCCAAAGTGACTGCGTCCATAGTGGGGATCAGCGGCAACAAGCAGAAGGGCCTGACCTATCTGCGCGAAGTGGTGGCGGGTGGCCACAGTGAAGTGGCCAACGACGGCAAGATTGTCCTGGCCCTGTTTCTTCGCCGCGAGGAGAAATATGACGAGGCTTTGAAGCTGGTCAGCGGAATGACGGCCGAATTTCCGCGCAACTTTCTGATCGCCTCAGAGTACGCGCATCTGTTGAATGCCGCCGGACACGGGCAGGAGGCGATTGCCGCCTACCGCAAGGTCCTGGCAGGCTGTCGCAGCAAGGCTTACTCGGATTGCCGTATCGAGGTGCCGGCCTATGGATTGGGCGAAGCCCTGCGCGGTCAGCGCCAGTACCAGGAAGCTGCCGAGGCTTACGATATATCTGCCAGTCAGGGCAATGATTCGGAGCTGCGTCAGAGGGCGACGCTGGCCGCCGGCGAAATGTACGATGTACTGCAGAAGCGCGATTCCGCACTGGAAAAGTACCGCACCGTCATTGCCCAGGATTCCACCTCAGGCGCGGCTGACCTGGCCCGCCACTATATGAAGCAGGCGTATAAGAGCCCCTGAGTTTTCTCTGCCATCCTGCGAGCGAACGCCGCGAATCGTATTGTTCTTGGCATCCTGGACGAGGAGGTCGCCGTGGCAACCGACGAGTCGAAGGATATGTTAGCGAAGAGCGAAAGGCGAATTGCGAAGAGCTATCAACCGATTCCGTGATTGATCGGCCCGCGACCTCTTCCTAACGAGTACGCGGCCGCGATTGCTTTGCCGACATATTCCTTCGCCGCTCGCACGGCTTCCGGCAAAGTTTTTCCATGTGCCAGTTGGCACGCCAAGGCCGTGGCGAAGGCGCATCCCGTCCCGTGAGTCGAGCGGGACTCGAGGTGTATTCCGGGAAACACTTCCTCCTTGAACGAACCGGCGGGTGCCTCATAACTAAGGTAATCGTTGGCCTGCGCCAGGTGGCCACCGGTGATTACCACCGTGCGGGCTCCTAGTTCGCGAAGCTTTTCCGCCATCGCCCGCAAAGCTGGAAGCACCTCGTCCCAGGGAGCATCACCCTCGACCGACTCAACCCCGGCCAGTATTGCCGCCTCGTCAACATTCGGCGTAATGACATCGGCCAGCGGCAGCAGCCTCTTGATGAGGACCTCTCGTCCCGGCTCGTCCAGCAACATGGCGCCCGAGGAGGACCGGAGGAGCGGGTCGAGAACGATGTTTGGCAGCCGTCTCTCCGCGAGAAAGTCAGCAACGGCAGCCGCGACCGCTGCGGATCCCAGCATCCCCACCCGCACGGCGGCGACCTCCAGGTCGTCGGCCAGAGTCTCCAGCGTTCGGGATACCAGTTCGGGATCGACTGGCTCGACGCCGAAGACCCCTTGCGTGGACTGCACGGTCAAAGCCGTAATGCAGGTGACGGCGTAGCAGCTTTGGGCAGCAGCCGTTTTTATGTCCGCCGTGATTCCGGCCCCGGAAGAAGGATCGTAACCCGCAATGCTCAAAATGACTGGCGGCCGGCTCATAGGACGACTGTACCGCAATCCCCGCCACGAGTTAATTCTGAATTGTCATTACGAGCGAAGCCAGGAATCTGTTTTTCGTTTGCTCTTGGACAGCCACGGACACAAGCAGACCCTCACGGGCCGAAGCCGGTCGTGATGACAATTCACAAGGCCGTTCAAGATTAAGCGACTGCCTTCCGCATGGTGCTTCTCGTGTAAATGATTGCAAACAAAGGCCCAATTTAAGTTAACCAGGTTAACAACCCCTGTCGATGTCCATCCATCTCATGTACAAGCGCCTACCGTCAATTAGTGGTTTTCACCGGGGCAGTTGAGTCTGCCGTTACGAGCTTTTTTGGGGCCTAGCACGATACGCCCTAGAAGGCAAGCCCAGCGGCCGCCATCCCCACTTAGGTGGATTGACTCCCACTTCTTGGGGTGGATAGACTTACAGGATACACAGAACCCCGGGAGGACCAAACTTAACGATGAGAGGTGTTTAATGTTACGAGTACTCAGCCAGGTCGCGGTGACCATGGTTTTTGCCACCGCACTAGGCGCGGCACCCGGTAATAGCACACCGGATTCGAAGCAGCAAGGGACCCCAGGACAGATTCAGGACAACGCGAAGCCAGCTAAGGCCCGGAAATCTCAGGTCGGGAAGGCTTCCTGGTACGGGCGGATCTTTCAGCACAAAAAGACTGCCAGCGGCGAACCGTACGACATGAATCAACTTACAGCGGCGCATCGCACCTTGCCGCTGGGTTCCTGGATCAAGGTTACAAATCTGAAGAATGACCGGTCGGTCATCGTTCGCGTCAATGATCGCGGGCCGATGCCGAAGAACCGCATCCTCGACTTGTCCTACAGCGCGGCCGAAATGCTCGGCATGGCCCATGACGGCGTGGACCGAGTCAAGCTTGAGGTCCTCGAGACCCCGATGGTCGCGGAGAACATAGGTCAGCAGTAATCGTTCTCGGCATTGTCTTCATACGGTAAACTTGAGCCGATGAACGTCAAAGACCGGCTCATTGTGGCGCTCGATGTCCCGGGCGCCACCCAAGCCCGCCAAATCGTCCAGGCCATCGGCGACGCCGCAACCACTTACAAGATCGGGAAACAACTGTTCACGGCCGAGGGGCCACAGGTCGTTCGCGACCTGGTCGCCTCCGGCCGGAAGGTCTTTCTCGACCTGAAATATCACGACATCCCCAACACCGTCGCAGCGGCGGTGCGCTCGGCCGCCGACCTGGGCATCAGCATGCTCACCGTGCACGCCTCCGGAGGCAGCAAGATGCTGAAGGCAGCAGTCGAGGCCGCCAGCCAGTCCCCGACCAAACCGATGGTGCTGGCGGTCACCGTGCTGACCAGCCTGTCGGATGCCGACCTGCAAGAAATGGGGATTACGGGAAACGCCTTAACCCAGGTGCTGCGTCTGGGAGCGCTGGCTCGCGTCGCCGGTTGCGCCGGGTTGGTCGCCTCGGCCCAGGAATCTCGCGCGTTGCGCCAGTCCCTGGGAGAGGGATTCGCCATCGTGACTCCCGGAGTTCGTCCCGCTGGCGCCGCTGCCGGAGATCAAGCCCGCGTGGTCACTCCCAAGGACGCCATCGCCGCCGGAGCGACTTATCTGGTGGTTGGTCGGCCAATCATCGAAGCTGCCGATCCGAAAAAAGCCGCGCAGCAAATCGTGGATGAGATTGCGGCAGCGGGCGGGTAGCTCCGTTTGTCATCCTGAGCGAGCGCAGCCCACCCTGAGGCGGCCAGATCAGATTTCGCAGCTAGGGAACCTCTGAACAACCACCGCCATTAAGCTTTGGGAGTAAGTCCAACGGGAAGATTCAGCTCCCTTGATTCATTGCCGTAGGTTATTTGGCCCCTTCGACTCGCCGGTTCGGCCGGTTCGGGGCTGTTCGGAGACACTACGCCGCTGTTGCCATCAGCTTTTTGCGAACCATGAATAGGTTCACCAGTGCGCAGGTCGCAAACAATCGGTTGGCGTTCTTCGCCAGTCCGCGGTAGCGCACCTTCACAAATCCGAACTTCAGCTTCATGACCCCGAATACGTGCTCCACCTTGGATCGCACCGTCGATTTCGTGCGGTTCTTCGCCCGCTCCACTTCGTCGATTTGGTCCTTATACCGATAGCGCCGATGAGTGCAGTCTTGCGCGCGCGATGCAGAGGCATGGATCACATCCGCCTGCCCGCGATACGCCTGATCGCCCCACACCCGCGTCTCCTCCCCGTGCAGCAGCTCCGGCAGCACGGTCGCGTCCGCCACATTGGCGGGTGTCACCAGCGCGCTGTGAATCAGCTTGGTCTTGCTGTCCACCCCCACGTGCGCCTTCATGCCGAAGTACCACTGGTTACCTTTTTTCGTCTGGTGCATCTCGGGATCGCGTTTCTGCTCGCGATTCTTGGTCGAAGTGGGGGCGTGAATGATGGTCGCATCCACGATGGTTCCCGTCGTGATCCGAACTCCCTTACTCTGCAAGTGCAGGTTCACCGCTTCCAGCATCTGCCCGCCTAACCGGTGTTCTTCCAGCAGATGACGGAACTTGCATACCGTAGTCTCGTCCGGCACCGGCTCGTTACCTAAATCGATGCCCGCGAAGCTGCGCATCAACGCCGAGTCATATAGCGCCTCTTCCACCCCCGGGTCCGACAGGTTGAACCATTGCTGCAGAAAGTAAATGCGCAGCATCCGCTCCACACCCACCGGAGGCCGTCCGTTACCCGCCGTCGGGTAGTAAGGCTCAATCAGCCCGCATAGCTTGCTCCAAGGCACCACCTGCTCCATCTCGTCCAAAAACAATGCCCGCCGCGTCTTTTTGCTGTAGCGCTCGAATCCATTCACCATCGCCAGTGTCCTCTGCTTCATCTGCCGACACTGTAGCTGCATTCGCGGTGGAAAGGGAGAGCTTAATCAGAGTCTCCCTAGGCAGCTAGAGGGATCCTTCGACTTCGCACGACTCCGCTTTGCGGAGCCATGCTCCGCTCAGGATGACAGACAGAAAATTGTTGCCGGGACTTTACTGCTCATTCGTCACCAGCACCTTCCCCCCACTCTTACGCACGACGATCATTCGTGAGGCCCCGACCAGTTCCTGGTAATGGGGCAGCGCTTTTGCAAACGCCACCAGGTAATAGCGCTGCGGTTCCAGCCACAAATCCTTAAACTGCGAGTCGTCAAGAAAGACCTTGGGCGCGCCCGGAGCGCTCGCGCCATATTCCAGGTTCACCCGGCGGTCGCTGAGCAACAGCCCGGTACGGTCTGTGTAGTAAAACACCGAGGCGAACTGGTAGTAAAAGCCTTGGGTGATCAGCTCCCCGGGCGGCGATTCCATCAGTGCTGTCGCCAGCGGACGCGACGCCAAATAGGGATCAAACACCACCAGGGCCAGACGCGCAGCCTGAAAAAACAGGACCATCATGAGCGCGACGGCCAGGAACGCTCGCTGGCCCTCCGCCCGGAAGCATCCGATAGCGCCGATCAGAAGTGCGATTGCCGCCACCACCAGCGGAACTCGAAGATAGGCGAACGAGTCGAAGGTGAGGTCGCCCATGTGGCCCAGCGAGAGACTATAGGTCCCTGTGTGGTGCAGCGCAGAGGAAATATCTCCCGGCGAAGGGACGTGGCGGACGAGGAAAACTATGGTGACCGCCACTATGGCCGCGCACCCGGTGATCACGGCCAGCACACGCGTGCCGCGGCGGACCCAGGCGCCTCCTGCTGCCATCGCCGAACCCAGCAGCAGCGCCAGCGCCGGGTAGGCGGGCATCGAGTAGTACTCTTGCGTCGTCGAGAACGTAAAAAACACCAGCAGAAAGCCGGCCCAGCAAAGCGCCAGCAGGCGCGTCCGGCCGGCGCGGTCCACCGGTTTGAACGAGAGCTTGGCGACCGCCGGAAAGTACACGCTCCAGGGAAACAGCCACACCAGATGCAACAGCCAGAACCAGAGTCGCGGCACAGTGTTGTAGTCGCGCGGATACCGCAGGTTCAGGAACCGCAACAGCTGCTCGTTGATGAAGAAGAACCAAAGAAACCCGTGGTATTGGCCGGGACCGCTGTGCATGGTGAACGCAAAGTAGGGAGGATTGCGCAGGGTCGCCAGAATGTGCCACGGCGCCGCGATCGCGAGAATAATCAGCGTCCCGAGAAATGGGTGCAGGCGCTTCCAGGTCCGCCGCGAGAAGAGTTGGCCTGTCACCGACAAGTAGATCAGCCCGGCGGCCACGGGAAAAACTACGCCGATCAGGCTTTTCAGCAGCAGCCCCACCGCGAGGCTGGCCGCTAAGAGACACGCCCACAAGCGCGGGCGCGCTTCCTCCTCATCAAGCGCACGCAGGAAAGCCCACATCGCCAGCGCAATCGTGAACGTCAGCATCACGTCCGGAATCAGAATGCGGGTGAACAGGAACAGCCCCACGCAGGTCGCCATCACCAGTCCGGCATAAAATCCGGCCCGCTTCCCGAACGCCCACGTCCCGAACATCGCAGTCAACCAGCACACCCCGATGACCGACAGCGCAATGGGAATTCGCGCCACCCAATCATGCACGCCCAGCAGGCGAAACGAGCTGGCAATCGTCCAGTAGATGAGCGGCGGTTTTTCGACGTAGATAAGTCCGTCAATCCGCGCGGTGACCCAATCGCCGCTGGCAAGCATGCCGCGCGCGATCTGCGCCTGTACCGCATCCACATCGTCCATCAAAGACGGCGGAGAAATAATGCAGCTCAGATAAATAATGGCGGCAACTGCGACCACGATCAGCGGGGAGTACGCGAGCCATTTTTGTTGGGAGGTCTGCTCGTGGGGAGTCTGCCCGGAGGTTTGTTCTCCCGGGTCCTTTTCGGTTGAAATCGGCATTGAGGCTATTCTACCGGTGCTCATGCGGGCGGGATGGTACCCCTGAGCTTAAGCGTCAGTCAGCGAGCGCATGGACATCGCTTTTGTTCAGGATGTGGTCAGTGCACGCGTAGTTCTTGCGGGACGTGCTGGCGGCGCACCCTGATCCTGCTTTGCCCCCTCCGAGCGGCGGCAAGATCATAAGCAAGCTGCATTCGCAACCAGGTTTCGGGAGTGCTGCCGAAGGCCTTGGTTAGCCGGATCGCCATCTCCGGGCTGATGCCGGACTTGCCATTGATGACGTTATTGAGGGTCTGACGGGTGACGCCGAGCACCTTTGCCCCTTCGGTCACCGACAATCCCAAGGGCTCAAGACAAGCGGTCCTTACACTGCGTCCCGGGTGCGGCGGGTCTTTCATGGGCATAGTGAGCGCCTGCGGCGTATCGGCCTGTGTCAGTTGTCAAACGCGCCAGAGGATCACGCCGACAGGAACGCTTGGATGGCCCTGGCTTCGTCTTCCTCGATGTCGAAGACGGTGTAAAGCTTGGTGATCTGCAGCAGATCGTGGACATTCTTGCTGAGGCGCATCAGCTTGAACTGACCGCCTTGATTGCGGACGGAGGTATAGCAGCTCATCAACTCGCCCACGCCAGCGCTGTCGATGTGGCGCACATCGGCCAGGTTCAGCAATATGTTCTTGTAGTTTTTGCCCATCAGCTCGCGGACCAGGTCACGGACCACGTTGGTCCCCTCGCCCAGCCGCAGCTGGCCGATGATGTCGACGATCACAATGTCATTTACAACTCGTGTACTGGTTTTGATACTCACGTGGCCGCCTCAAGAGTTCGCGATGCAGCTCCCGCCGCCGTCCAATTGGGAGCGGCAACCATCCTACACTGCAAGTGAATCGGGGGAAATGGCGAAATTAGGTTACGGGCCGGAAAGAGCGTTACGTAGGCCCGGATCATTCCGGTCGCAAGTAGGTTTTGCGTGTCATCTGCCGGGCGACTTCGAACCGCAGATCCTTCGACTCCGTTCGCTGCGCTCTCTCCGCTCAGGATGACAAAACCAAGAATGGGTGAGCAGTACGGGGGCCTTCGATTTCCCCCTGCACGACGTTCGGGGTCGCTGAGGATGACAGAATTAAAGCAGATCCGTCGCTACGCTCGTGATGACAACATCCCCTCGACTTTTCCCTTTACGTGAACTTGAACATTGCGAAGATCAGGAAAACGGCTTCGGCGGCCGCCAGTCCAATCCAGATTCTGCGCCGGAAGCGGGTGCGACCCAGGTCGCGGGCCAACTGCATCCGCACCGCCCATAGCACCGGATCGCGGGGGACCGCTGGAACCGCGGGCTGCGCGACTTCTTCTGATGCAGGAACTTGTTTCGGCCCGCCCTGCGGCAGCACATCTGGCCGGGGTGCGTCTTGCAGGAAAACCTTTGGAGTGCTGATCAGCGTGGACCAGTCCAGAAGCTGAAGACTTGATTCGGCCCCAAAAACCGGCACGGGCTGCGAGGTCAGATTCAGGGGCGGAAGTTTCTCCGGCGCCAGCCGGTCGCGGACGCTGGACAGCAGTGTGTCCCACCATCCCCGGCTCAAATCATCCCCCAGAAGCTCGCCGACATCCACCGGCCGGGATTCCAGTTCCAGCGCGGGCAGTACCTCTGGTGAAATTACGTCGGCCAGATTATTGAAGATCGTGCGATACCACGGGCGATCGACCAGGTCGCCCACCAAGATACCCACATCCACAGGTTTGGAGGTCAGCTGCAGCGGCGGAAGGCGCTCGGGCGAGAGCCGGTCAACAATGTTGAGCAGAAGCGAACGCCACAAAGATATGGTCAATTCCTGGGGAGGAGAAAAATCCAGTTCAGACATCCAGTTTGCCGCCTGCTCCTTAATGTTTCACGCTGGCCGTTGCCGGTTCGGTGTCCTTCACAGTGTAGTCCGACGGAACCTGGAACAACTGCGCCGGCGGTTCGGTACGGGTGACGTTTACCAGCTTCATAGTACTGTAACCGGAATGGCCGTCATCGCTTTCGGTCAGCACCGCCATCTTCAGCTCTGGAGAGAACCACGTCTCCGTCACCGCCACAATTGGCTTGTCGTTGCCCTGCGATCCGGCATCGATGATCCGCGTGGTCCGCGTACCGGTGGCGCTAACGCCCTCGATGTACTTGCTGCCCAATGCTTCGGTCCGGACCTGCACCGGTGAGGTACCGAGGCTGGCTGACATTTGCGAAGTGGTCCCGGCGGGTTTTGGCGATGCCTGCGCCGGAGCGACGTTCACGGGTGCACCCCTGAGGTTGGCCATTCCCACCGCCGCCGGCCCAACGCCTTTGGCAAAGTGGAAAATCGTGGCCGTCTTGAGCTTGGGGTTGAGGTTGATAATCACCTTCTGAACCGGGTCATTGATGGTAGCGAAGTCAAATTTTTCAGACCCTGGCTGGGTGGAGGGCGCTTCGCTGTCGGTGCGCAGCCTGCCCTGGCTGTCGCGAAAAACCTTGCCGCGCGTTTCGCGGTGAATATGACTGCCGTTGTCCAAAGTGCGATCGTATAGCGTGACCGTTTCGGCGGAAAATGGTGAGTTGGTCACCGCAGCCGTCGAGGGTGCGTTGGTCACTCCCGCCGCACTGGCAACTGCGTGCCGGCTCACCTGAGCACTCGCCATGCCGATTACAAGAAGCAGGAGACCAGTCAGTATCCAGCGCAGCATATGCCCCCTTTGCTCGTCCCCACACTGTGGCCCTGGCCGAGTCACAAGTCCTGCTATTGTGTCCCGGATTCAACGGCAATGCAACTGAAAGGACTTTACCAGTTGCACACTCTGCCAGCACGAAAGTTATACCTGGGTAACACGTGCCCAAAGGCCCGCACTACCCAGGCAGGCGTTTTCGCCAATGATCAGGCCGTACGCCCCGCCGCGGTTGCGGCAGCGGCCGTACGCACCATGTAATGCTGTTCCGGCACGGCAAAGCCGGCAGTCGTAAACGAATCCTTTATCAGCTTGTTAGTGTCGAAGTACACCTGCCAGTAATCCTTGTTATTGCAATACGGGCGCACGGCCAGCACCGGCCCTGCCAAATTGAAGGTCAGTATCTCGACGTCAGGTTTAGGGGAGGGCAACACGTTCGGAATGCCGACCAACGCCGTCTTCAGTAGCGCCATCGCTGTATGCACATCGACCCCGTGTGCCAGTTGCGCCGTCAGGTCGACTCTTCGGTAGGCATTCGTCGAAAAGTTCTGAATCACGTCGCCGAAGATCTTCGCGTTGCCAATGATGTTGCGGACATTGTCCAGCGTGTCAATCGAACTGGCGAACAAGCCAATCTCATGCACTGTGCCGGTCACGCCGCCGGCGATCACAAAATCTCCCACCTTCATCGGCTGCAGGATTACCAGAAAGACTCCCGCGGCAAAGTTCGACAGCAATCCGCTCCATGCCAGGCCGATGGCCACACCGGCGGCGGCGATCAGGGCTGCCAGGCTGGTGGTCTGGACGCCGAAGAAGCCCAGGATGGCGATGACCAGAACGATGTTGAGGATGGCGGCCACCGCATTCTGGATATAGCGAATCAGCGTGGGATCGATTTTCTGGCGGCTCATGCCGCGCCCGATCAGACGGATGGCGAAACCGATGAGCCAGCGACCCACAATCCACAGCGCGAGGGCTTCCAGCACTCGTATGCCAAGCGCGATCAGAGCGGTCCATCCGGCCGACATCAATGCATCAATTTTCGTTTGCATGACTAGATTCCTCCCTGGAATGACGTTGCGACGGTGGCGGCTGCTGGCGGCGATGGTAACACAGGAATTGTTACGATTCGATGAGGACTAAGCGTTCAGGATGCTGCAAGAGGGGCTCTACACAAAACCCAGGGAGTGTACTTCTTGGTGGAAGCCCCCGCATTTATGCGGGGGAAAGGGACTCTTCGCTCCGGGAGAGGTTTCTTGATCATGCGCTTTAGCGCTGGCCTCGGGAAATCCCACGGCTAAACAGGCCGCTGAAAAAGTCGACCTCGACTACATTTGAAGGGGCGTACATTTAGGTACGCCGTCATAAGTCCTTTTATATTTGTCATCCCGAACCGACTTTAGTCGGTGAGGGATCTGCGGTTGCGAGAGGACCTAGTACTCGGAATCCGCCACGTTGGGCGGTTCACCTTCGTCGGGCTCGACGGGCAGTTCCTGACGCGGTTCTTCGGCCGGAATCGCTTCCCCGTCCTTCCTTCTCAATCGCACCACGGTAATCTTGGCGAAGCCCTCTTCGAACTTCGGCGGACGCAGCTTCGCCGCCATGCGCTGCATAACGTCTTCCGGTACGTTGCGCTCGCGGCGACGGTTGCGTTCGATGCAAACCTCCGGCGGCACATCGAAGAAAACGGCATGCGCTTCATAGCCGAAATCGTGCGCAAGCTTTATCCAACTGCGGCGTTCGTGCGCCGACAAATTGGTGGCGTCCACGTAGTTCCAGGGCCGCCGCGCCAGCAGGCGCGCGCGCAGCATGGAGCGCAAGGTGGAAAACACCAGGTCCTGGTAGCGCTGTTCGGTGACGTTGTCGAACAGTAGAATCCGCACCATATCGCTCGACAGCGGCAGGATATTGTGGCGCTTAAACCATGTGCTTTTACCCGAGCCCGGAAGTCCGATGGAAAGCACGACCGCACCCTTCGACTTTCTGGTCTCGTGCGGCGCCGGCGGACGAGGCGCAGACACTACGGCAGCGGCTTCGCCAGCCTCCGTCCCCTCCTCGGCTTCGCCAGCTTCTCCGGTGAGACCACCCGGACCCGGCAGGGTCGGTGTCTGTGCCGGCTGCGGCGGGCGGCTGCCCCGGCCACGTCGTCCGCGGCGGCGATTGCGATCGCGCCGCAATGGTTGCGCAGACCCTTGGCCTTCGGCCGGCGGGACGCTGGGTTGCTGCTCGTTCGATGTGATCTGGAATTCGGCTTGAGTGTCGGGTTGCTCTGCTGCGAAATCGGGCTGGCTGTCAGCCTCTGCTTCAGCCGCAGCAGGATCGGGAAATTTAGGTTGCAAAGGAGCGGGATTCTCCTGCCCTTGCCCTGGCTTGTCGTCTTGCGGTTTGCGCCGCTTACCGCGGTCGCGCCATCTGCGCATGTTGCACTTGTAACACGCCTGCCTAGCTGCTAGCAATCGAGGACCTGTCTCCGGCACCCGAGAAGTTGCCGCCAGGGCCACAGTGACCTAGGCCATTGCCTCGACTTACCCATGATGCTAGGCTTTCGGTTTGGCTCCCACAATCGGCATTTCGTTGTGGAACCCGCAGTTTGGATTCATCGCATTTCAATCTGACGTTTTTCTTAGCGAGGCAAAATGGCAATTAAAGTAGGAATCAACGGTTTCGGGCGTATCGGCCGCAACATTCTCCGGACCGCCCTTACCGACAAGAACCTGGACTTTGTTGCGGTCAACGATCTCACCGACCCCAAGACGCTGGCCCACCTTCTGAAGTACGACTCCATCCTCGGCAACCTGAAGAATGACATCTCAGCCACCGCCGACTCCATCAGCGTGGACGGCAAGGCCATTCGCGTGTTTGCCGAAAAAGATCCGGCCAAGCTGGATTGGGCATCGGTAGGGGCGCAGGTGGTGATTGAGTCCACCGGCAAGTTCACCAAAGCCGAACTGGCCAAGCAACATCTGCGCGGGCCGGTAAAGAAGGTCATCATCACGGCGCCGGCAAGCGGCGAAGACATCACCATTGTGTTGGGGGTCAACGAAGACAAGTACGACCCGGCCAAGCACAACGTGATTTCCAACGCCTCATGCACCACCAACTGCCTGGCGCCCATTGCCAAGGTCATCAACGACAACTTCAAGATCGTGTGCGGCACCATGACCACGATCCACTCCTACACCAACGATCAGGTCATCCTCGACTTTCCGCACAAGGACCTGCGACGCGCGCGCGCGGCCGCGCTGTCCATGATTCCGACCTCGACCGGCGCCGCCAAGGCGGTCTATCTGGCCATCCCTGACTTGAAGGGCAAGCTCGACGGCTTTGCCATGCGCGTGCCCACGCCCAATGTCTCGGTGGTTGACCTGGTGGTCTTCGTGGAGAAAAAGACCAGTGTGGAAGAGGTGAACAATGCGCTGAAGGCCGCTTCAGAGGCGGGCCCACTGAAGGGCTACCTGGGATACGAGACGGCGGAACTGGTTTCGATCGACTACCGTGGCGATCCACGCTCCTCGATCGTGGACGCGCCCATGACCCGCGTGGTGGCCGGCAACTGTGTGAAGGTGATCTCGTGGTATGACAACGAGTGGGGCTACTCCTGCCGGGTGCGCGATCTGATTCATTACATCGCCGGAAAAGGACTGTGAAGCAGTAGCTAGCTATCAGCTATCAGCTATCAGCTGTTCGGCTGTCAGCTAAACAATCGATAGGAAGCGGCAATTTCGAGTTCGTATCGCCTGTGATGTTGTAGCTGACGGCCGACAGCTGAGAGCTCACAGCAAGGGTTTAATTCCATGTCGAAATTATCTATTCGCGATCTTCCGCTGAATAACAAACGCGTTTTCATGCGCGTTGATTTCAACGTCCCACTCGATGATGGCCGCGTCATGGATGACACCCGCATCCGGGAGACGCTGCCCAGCATTGAGTACGCCCTGCGTCACGGTGCCCGCCTGATTTTGGCCTCCCACCTCGGGCGTCCGAAAGGCAAACCGAATCCCAAGATGAGCCTGAAGCCGGTGGCCGAGCGGCTGCGCGTCCTGCTCGACGAAGTATTGCGGCGCGGCGAAAACGTCGGCTTCTCGCCCGACTGCATTGGGGCGCAGGCGGAGGAGATGTCTGAGAAGCTGGAGCGTGGGCAGTCCTTGTTGCTGGAGAATCTGCGCTTTCACTCGGAGGAGGAAGCCAACAATCCGGAATTCGCCCGGCAACTGGGCAAGCTCTGCGACTTCTACGTGAACGATGCGTTCGGTTCGGCGCATCGTGCTCATGCGTCCACCGAAGGCATCACCCATTTTGTGGACAAGAAAGCTGCCGGCCTGCTGATGGAGAAAGAGCTGGAATACCTCGGCAAGGCTTTGTCTCATCCGCAAAAGCCGTTCGTCGCGATTCTGGGTGGAGCGAAGGTCGGCGACAAAATCGGCGTCATCACCCACCTGATGAGCAAGGTGGATACGCTCATCGTCGGCGGAGGCATGGCCTATACCTTCCTCAAGGCGCAGGGGCACGAGATCGGCAAATCGATGCTGGAGGCGGACAAGGTGGAGCTGGCGGCGAAAATTCTCGCCGACGCCAAGGCGCGCCACGTGAAACTCTTGCTGCCCGTCGATCACGTTGTTGCCGACAAGATGGCAGCCGACGCCCGCATTCAGCAAATTGGCGTTGGCAAGCCGATTCCCGCCGACATGATGGCGCTCGACATTGGACCGGAAAGCGTGGAACTGTTCTCCAACGAGATTGGCCTGGCCCGCACCATCGTGTGGAACGGCCCCATGGGAGTGTTCGAGATCGAGGCCTTCGCCAAGGGAACCAAGAAGATCGCCTTCGCCGTGGCCGACAATGGCGCGGCGGTCTCCATCGTCGGCGGCGGTGACAGCGTGGCTGCGGTCAAGGCAGCCGGAGTCGCGGACAAGATCACACACATCTCGACCGGCGGCGGCGCATCACTGGAGTTCCTGGAGGGCAAGAAGTTGCCCGGCGTGGAAGCGCTCAGCAACAAATAACGGCCATGCATGGCAGCCCTCAGGCTCTGCGCGTAACGATGGAAGATCGCGTTCTCGTGATCTTCGGCCCCGGTGACATCACGCGCGAACAGACTGACGCTATCGTAAACGCCGCCAACTCGTCGCTGCTCGGTGGCGGAGGCGTGGATTTCGACATTCATCGCGCCGGCGGGCCGGCAATCCTTGAGGCATGCCGCGAAATTGTTGGCCACATCGGCCGACTTCCTGCGGGGCAAGCGGTCGCCACTCCTGCGGGGCGGCTGGCGGCGCGCTACGTCATCCATACCGTCGGGCCGTTCTGGAACGGTGGCACGCGCGGTGAGGCCGAAACGCTTGCCAGTTGCCATCACGAGTCGATCCGCATCGCCGATGAGCTGCAACTGGCATCCATCGCCTTCCCGGCAATTTCGACCGGCGCCTACCGCTATCCGGTGGAAGAGGCATCGCAAGTCGCCATCACCAGCGCGGCTGAAGCGTTGGAAAACGCCACTCACATCCGGGAAGTTCGGTTCGTGCTATTTGACTCCGAAACGTTCGCCCAGTACGCGCATGCTGCTCGCACGCTGGCCAGCAACTCATCCCTGAAAATGGACTAATCCATGACACGTAAGAAACTCATCGCCGCCAACTGGAAGATGTACAAAACGCCGGAACAGACCACAGCTTTCTTCGCGGAGTTTTTGCCTATGGTCTCCGGCCACACTCGCGACGAGATCGTCGTTTGCCCGCCATTCATTGACCTCCATGCCGCCGTGGAGGCCGCGCGTGGATCCAACGTCGCCATCGGCGCGCAGAATAGTCACTGGGCAAAGGAGGGCGCCTTCACCGGCGAAATCTCGCCCCTGATGCTGACCGCGATCCCAGTCACGCACGTCATCATCGGACATTCGGAGCGCCGCCAGTATTTCAATGAGACCGATGACA
Source organism: uncultured Acidobacteriaceae bacterium (assembly GCA_963728805.1). Lineage (GTDB taxonomy): Bacteria > Acidobacteriota > Terriglobia > Terriglobales > Acidobacteriaceae > Bog-257. The sequence goes on along the minus strand of CAVSLE010000003.1, from coordinate 44,948 downwards.
CGGTCAACCGCAAGCTCGAAATCGCGCTTGAGAACGGGCTGACGCCCATCGTGTGTGTCGGTGAGGTGCTGGAAGAGCGCGAAGCCGGCCTGACCGAAGACGTGCTGCGCCGCCAGTGCACGCGCGCATTCAACGGAATTTCGGCAAGAAAAGCGGCGAAACTCACGGTCGCCTACGAACCCGTGTGGGCCATCGGCACGGGAAAGACGGCAACGCCGCAGATGGCCACCGACGCGCACATGGTGATTCGCCACGAAGCAGAAGAGGCGTTCGGCAAGGAGTTCGCGCACGGCTTGAGAATTCTCTATGGCGGCAGCGTGAAGCCCGACAACGCCTCAGCGCTGATGGCGGAAGTTGCAATTGACGGCGCGCTGGTCGGCGGCGCCAGCTTGGATCCCGCCAGCTTTACGAAGATTGTGAAGTATTAGACCAGTTGCGAGGTTGAATCCATTTAGCAGCCTTGAAAGCCAGGCAGATTTGAAGGGGCGCGGCTTCAGCCGCGCCGTTGCAAGCCGTTTCTTTTGTCATCACGAACCGACTTCAGTCGGTGAGGGATCTGCTGTTCCTCCATCCGGTTTCGCGGCCGCAAGCAAAAGCAGATTCCTCGCTGCGCTCGTAATGACAATTCCAAAAGTCTTTAAGTGAGCTTGCAGGGGCTCTGCTGCCCGGATCTCAGCTACGCCCCCGGGGTCACGTCAGACAGCACTCCCAACACCAGCGGCTGGCCATCGTTAAACGCGGTTTTTCCACGGATTGAGAAGACGCGAATTTCAGTCCCGAGGCTTAGCCGGAACTCAGTCACAAACTCCTTACGTCCGGTCCGGGCACGTTTCAAGGCGGCCAGCAGGCGGTCCCGATCTCCGGAATAAGGCATGACCTCCACAAACTGGGTCAGCGGAATGCATCCCGCCTCCAGCCTAAGCATGGCGGCGGCCTTGGAGGAAAACGAGAGCGTGTCATCCAGCAGGTCCATCTCCCAGGTACCCACGCCGGCGGCACTCTGCAGAAGCATGATCCGCTCCTGGCTAAGCCGAATTTCGTTGGCCAGGGCACGGGTCTTCTGCTGCAGGTGCGCTACCTTGCGGCGACGCTGCCGTTCACTGCCGGTGCCCGGATAGTCCTCGGTCGGGTTTACTTCGGAATGCTCTCCACAGATATTGAAGAAAAGCTTGCGGTCCTTTTCGTGGTCAAAACCCGCCATGGGGTACGCGCAGAAAAGACCGAAGGAATAAACCTGGCCAAACTGGTTCCAAAGTTGTTCCAGCCGGACTGCAGCATCGCGCTTTCCGTCGGCCCATAACAATGCCACCATCTCGCCAAACACTGCCACGCCATTGCCTTTGGCAGCGCCCGTGACCTGTTCGATTATCCCTGGCATCACCTGCTTGCAGCGGGCCTCGTCGAGCCTGCCCTCCACCAGAAACTGGGCCAGGACCGTAGCCGCATCCAAGGCCACGTAACGGCCTTCGCTAGCGGCCTTTTCGATGTCAATGGCCCGCAGCTTGAGTTCTTCGGCGAGAGCATCACGATGGGGTTTCGTGGCCACCACCAAGACAGCGCCGCCAGCCGCCAACGTCGGGTCGAGGAAACGTCCTACCGACTCCACCAGAAAATCGTCTTTCTCATAGAACTGGACAATGTGCCCGGAGGGTAAAGTTCGCTCTTCCAGATTGTGCTGGTGGTGCAACACGCGGTTTGACATACTTGCTGGGCCCCCATCGACGGAATGCCGTCGCAACCAAAACCTGCCGATTATACTTCAGGAAAATGGTGGTAAAGCTGTTTGTTTTAGCAGAAAAAATCCGACCACTTTTTTTGGATGCAGACTTGGGTATAAGGGTTGGGAGCAGGCGGGCTTAACTTGCCGGCGCAAACCGCCCCGGAAGGCCATGAATCGACCGTATTGCCGCCACTTCCAACGGGTTCAGTTTCTCCCGCGATGTCATGGTGCGGTGGCGCAATCACCAACTGCTGCGGTAGCATCCAATAACGTCTGTGAAACTCTGCCTGTGCCTCCCACTTCGTCTGCGACCGTCGCCTACAATTCTGTTTGTTGGGAGCTCAAGATGAACATTAGATTGTTCCTGCTTTATCTTTTGTTGGCGGCCGCGACCGCGTGGGCACAGACTCCCGCGAGTCCGCCGGCGACATCTACAGGGGAACAAGCGCCGTCCGTTGGCAGCACCTCCGGCAGTACCTCGATGACTTCGATACTTCCCGACCTGGACCGACTGCAGGCCGCAGCCTCGCAGGTCAACCTCGATCTTTCCCACATGCGAATCGACAAATGGAAGGCGGACGCCGATTCCAAGCGGCAAGCCCAGGGCAACGCCGATTCCGTTCAGCGAAACCTTACTTCCGCATTGCCGGGGATGATCAGCGCCGTGCGGTCAGCACCCCAGGACCTGAGTGCCGAGTTTAAGCTCTATCGCAATCTCAACGCCCTGTACGACGTGTTCGCATCTCTGACGGAAGTCACCGGAGCCTTTGGGCCGAAAAACGACTTCCAGGCCCTGGCACAACAACTGGAGACGGTTGATTCCGTGCGGCGCAACCTGGGCGATGCGCTGGAAAGGTTAACTTCCTCGACGCAGTCGGAGTTGGACCAGTTACGGACGAAGGTCCGCACCTACCAACAGGCGGCGGCCGCAGCGCCTCCCAAGAGGGTGGTCGTCGACGACAACCAGCCAACGACGAAGAAGACTGTGCATAAGAAGAAGCCGGCAGCCCCGAGCAGCACGCCGCCAGCCTCCGGCGATAAATCCAAAGACAGCACCGGCGCGGCAACAGCTCCGAAGCCGTAGCTGAGCCGAGATTCGTTGCGGCCATAGGGGTCCTTCGACTCCTCGGTCGCCGCGGCGACCTCGTCGCTCAGCATGACAAAACAGTAGGGTGCTTAGCAGCGATTAGCTAACCCGTCTTTCGTGGGAACATTTGCACCTCATTTGGGGTCTATCTCATCCAGCCCCGATCCAAAGAACCGGCCGGCCGTGCTTTCTATCGGGGCGAGGCGGTTTGTCTGCGAAACGGGGTGGTAGTGGCGCCGGGATCGTTGCGGGAAGTTGTTGCGGACTCCAATTCTATTTATCATTGAGGTACGCCGTTCATGGCGGGAGCAACAACATTGAGTGACCTCGCAAGTGCGCTGGATGTCCGCACCGCGGAAGCATCGATCGTGGCCGAATTGAAGGCTGGGTCGGAAGATGCTTTTTACTGGCTCATCGCGCACTACAACCAGCCGGTTTACAGCCTGGTTTACCGGATTCTGGACGATCCGTCCGACGCCGCCGATACGACCCAGGAAGTGTTCATCAAGGTCTTTCGCGGGGTCAAGAATTTCAACGCCGATTCCAGCCTGAAAACCTGGATCTACCGCATTGCGGTGCATGAGGCTTCCAATCATCGCCGCTGGTGGTTCCGGCACAAGGTGCAGGAGCTGTCGATCGAGCCGGCGAACGAAAACGGAAGCGAGCAGCCTTGCCTGGCAATGAAGGACACGCTGGTGGACGAGGGCAAGTCTCCTCTGCAAAACGTGTATGACGAGGAATTACGGGCCCGGGTGGAATGCGAACTGAAAGCTCTGAACGAGCCGTATCGGACGACGGTGATTTTGCGCGACATTGAAGAACTCTCGTACGAGCAAATCGCCGAGGTGATGAATATCTCGCTGGGGACGGTGAAGTCGCGGCTGGTGCGGGGACGCGATGCGATGCGCAAACGCATGGAGCGCCACCTGCAGGATTTCGGAATGAACCCTGGCGTTACGCGCCACAGAAAACAGCGCAAGGATGGTTCCGTGGGTGGGCAGAAGGTTGAGGTCATGCCATGACATGCTCAATTGCGAAACGTCTCATGTCGTCGTACCTGGACAATGCCGTAACCCGCAGCCAACTGGCTCAGGTGAATGCACACCTGCAGGGCTGCGAGGAATGCGCCGAGTTCTATTCGTCTGCACAGCGGATTCAGATGCTGGTGGGATCGCTGGGGCGAAAGACCGCCCCGCCCGATTTGACCCTGCGGCTGCGTGTCGCAGCTTCCCAGGCGCTGGCCAACTCCCAACGTTCACGCTGGGAGATGATGCGGGTACGCTGGGAGAACGCTTTCAATGCAACCATGGTTCCGGCCACGGCTGGCGTAGTGACCACGTTGATCGTCTTTGGACTGCTGATCAGTTTCCTCTATCCCACGCAAGTGCGGGCGGCGTCCAACGATGTGCCGACCATGCTTTACACGCCGGCGGAATTGCAATTCACTCCCTTCGAGTTGTCGGGCGTGGCCAACGCGGAGTCACTGATTGTGGAAGCTTACGTCGGGCCCGACGGACGGGTGCAGGATTACCGCATCCTGTCAGCGCCGGAAGACGCCAGCGCCCTTCTGCCGCAACTGAAGAACATGCTGATCTTCACCACGTTTCATCCGGCAACCGCCTTCGGACAGCCGACGGCAAGCCGCGTGGTCCTGTCGTTTTCCAAGGTGCAGGTCAAGGGGTAGCTAGCCAAAGCCACGCATCGCCCCCCGGCAGCGCGGCGATTTAACGGCAGTTTTGCAGTAGCGCAAAGAATGCCTCGCGCTTAATTCCCGCCGTTCGCATCAGGTTGGTGATGATGTCCAAGCCAATCTCATCGTACTTGGGTACGATGAGCGGTCTCGCACACCCCGGCTTCTCCAGCTTTATGTGGCTACCCTTTTGGCCAGCTCGCTTGTATCCGAGTTGTTCAAAAACACAAACCAACTTTCCCCATGGTAGGGGAGTTAGGCGTGACATCCTGCGACTTTCTCAAAGCCAAATGGAACCGGGATGGGGAAGCCGAAAGAGCCGGCAGGCACGGCAGCAGGGTGCCCTTCCCCTATCTTCGCGACACTGCCAGCCGGCACCACGTGCCATCCAAGCTCACGGAGCGCCTGCTCAAACGTTCCCCTCTCGAAGCAACTGACTACAAATAATTCGGACGCTTCGATCAGGTTGCGGCGGGCCTCTTCCTTGGTCTTGCCTTGGGTGGTAATGTCCAACGGAGGGCAGTAAGCGACATACCAGCCACCCTGGCGCTTAAGAGTACCGAAAAGCCTGAATTCAGCTTGAATAGCTATCTTCATATCGCGATATCGCGCACATAGCAGCCTTGATAGTTTAACATCCGGCGCGCGATCTATGAGAAGCCGACCCAGGCCCGATTTGCGCGCCACAATCTCTGCCCGTAAACTGTAGTAACTGATTCCCGCCGAAATCGCATCAGGAGGCTCCTCTGGGCTGTTGTCGCCGCTTGTTTGTGCTGCCGCTCGTGCTGGCGTCGTTCGCCTGCGCTGCATCGGCGCAGTCCAAGGCCACGCTCGACGTGAGTGAGACGCTGTTCAGCGTGATAGCGGCCATGAACGTCTGCGGATACGATCAGGAGCTGCAGTCCTCATCGCCGGTTCGCACCGAGGTTCGTGCCGAGCTGCAGGAAGCAAGCAAATTGCCCGCCGCTGCGGCGGCCGCCAAGCAGGTGTGTCTGTTCTATCGCGACCATCAGCAGGGCGATGGAGCGCACGAGCTGGCGCAGTACGTTTCCCTGGCGTTGTACCTGGGGCCGCCTCCAGATTTCGCACCTGGCGTAAGCGAATCCGACATGCCTCCGGATTCGGCCTATCTGTTGGGATTTGTGCCCCTGCTCAAGCAGTATTCTGCGGCCGCCAATCTGCATTCCATCTGGCTCAAACACCAGCCTGAATATCTTGCGCTGATCGACCGCTACCACCAGCCGGTGGCGCACATGATTACCGCAACTGACACCTACCTGCGAATGCCGCTCGCCGGATATGCCGGCCGCAGCTTTACCGTGTACATGGAACCGATGAGCGCGCCCGGGCAGGTGAACTCGCGCAATTACCGTCAGGATTATTACTACCTGGTGATCTCGCCCAGCGGAGAGAACATCCACATCGACGCCTTGCGGCATACTTACCTTCATTTCGTGCTCGATCCGCTGATTGCCAAACGGGCAACCGCCTTGGAGCGCCTGAAGCCGGTCCTCGTGGCGGTGCAGAAAGCGCCCATGGCGCAGGACTACAAATACGATCCGGGGCTGCTGGTGGTCGAGTGTTTGATTCGGGCGATCGAAGCCCGTGCTCCGTGGGACCCCAAATTGCCCGACAAGGACCGCCAGGCCATGTTGCAGCAGGACGAGTCCGAGGGCTTCATCTTCACCCGCTACTTCTACGACCAGTTGCGCGACTTTGAGAAGGGAAACGCCGGCCTGCAGGACGCCTTTCCCGACTGGATGCACAATATTGATGTGGACGGCGAAAAGAGGCGCGCCAGCCAGATCCAGTTTGCATCGCAAGCAGCGCCGGAGGTAATGCGGGCCGCGAAACCTGCATCTCAACAAAAGGTGGATTTGGCCGAGCGGGAGCTGCTGAGCGGCAATCCGGCAGGCGCACAGAAGCTGGCCGAAGAAGCCCTCAGTGAGAAGGAAGATCCGGCGGGCGCTTATTTCGTGCTGGCCCGGGCGGCCACCATGAGCGGTAACATGCAAGCTGCGCAGGAGAACTTTCAAAAGGCGCTGAATGCGACCCACGACCCTCGCATGGCGGCCTGGTGCCACATCTATTTGGGGCGCATTCTGGATTTGCAGGAGCAACGGGAAGGCGCGGTCGCGCAATATCAGGCGGCACTCAACGCCGGGGATGCGTCGGCCGACACCAGAAAGGCGGCCGAACGTGGGCTGAAAGAACCGTACGAGCCGCCCCAAGCAAAGCGCGAACCGCAATAGTTTCGTAATAGGGGAGAGCAGCGTTTCTCCCCGTAGAAAGGACAAGCACTCATGAGATCGAAATTCGCAATCTTGGCGCTGTTGCTGCTGGCGGCAACCCTGGCAGTGGCGCAGACCCAGGTGAGGCCGCCCCAGCCCCAGCAGAGTCCATATCCGGTCCCGACACCTAATCCTGGCGCACAGCCTCAGCCGCAGACCCAGACTCCACCTCCGAGCACTCCGCCGCCCGCCGCCGCTAGCGGCCACAAGGTGCTGCAGGCGAAGTCGCAGGATGAATTGAAGGCCTACCAGGATGCAATGAGCAAGACTGATCCTGCCCAAATCGATACCGCCGCGGATGCCTTTGCCGCGAAATATCCCAAGAGCGAATTGAAGGCGGCCCTCTTTGTTCGCGCCATGAACCTGTACGCTCAGGCCAACAATGCTGAGAAGATGATTGAATTAGGACGCAAAGCCATCGCGGCGGACCCAACCAACCCGGTCTCGCTGGTGCAGATCGGCTCCGCGCTGGTGGAAGGCACTCGCGACACTGACATGGACCGCGACCAGCGGCTTGCCGAGGCTGCCAAAGACTCCCAGGGCGCTATCGACAACATCGACCAGCTAATGGTTCCGGCTGATGCGTCGGCTGAGCGCATTGCGGCTGTGAAAGCCAGCATTTTAACCATGGCCCACGACACGCTGGGCATGGTTGACCTGAACAAGAAAGATGCGGCCGGCGCAGAGCAGGAGTTCCTGAAGGCCGTCGACACCAGCAAGGCGCAGCCGGAGGCGGTAGTATTTTTGCGGTTGTCAGTAGCACAGGACCAGTTGAAGAAGTACCAGGAGGCGCTCAACTCGGCCAACAAGGCCGTGCAGTATGCACCCCCGGGAAGCGCAGCGCAGAATCTGGCCAAGCAGCAGCAGGAAAGACTGAAGACGCTGGTTGCTAGTAGCAGTGGAAGTAACAGTGGAAGTGGAAAGTGGAAGTGGCAGTGGCAGTAGTGGTCCAGGGATTCCCAGCAGTATCGCTCCCGCCGCGCCTGCTTCGAGCGCGCCGGCAGCGCAGCCGGCCCAGACACCGACGACTCCGCCTGCCCAGACTGCGCCGGCCCAAACACCCCCGAATCCGCCGCATTGAGACGCAAAAGCAAGGGTGGCCTTCGGGCCACCCGCCTTCTCAGCGGCTCCTCAGGTCATCGAAACCCATGAACCCTGCCCCCCGTGACCTTTCCACGTTGGAGAACGCTCTCGGACATCGCTTCGCCAGCCGCGCCCTTCTGGAGCAGGCCCTCACGCACGCCTCCTATGCCCGGGAACGCGAATCGCAAAATGCGGCCGGGGGAACTCCCGCTCCGGCAGTTGATAACGAGCAAATGGAATTCCTCGGCGACGCGGTGCTCGGTTTCGTAATAAGCCTGGAACTTTTTCAGCGCTTTCCCGAATATCAGGAAGGGGAGCTTTCCAAGCTGCGGGCGCACCTGGTAAGCGCGCGCCATCTGCTGCGCCCGGCGCGGGAGCTGGATATTGGACAATATCTCCGCCTGGGCAAGGGCGAGGAACGCAGTGGTGGCCGCAGCAAGGTGGCCCTGCTGGTCGATGCGCTGGAGGCCGTGATTGCCGCCCTGTTTCTGGATGCCGGATTGGAAGTGGCGCATCGTTTCATTCAGCAATCGATCCTTGAACCCGGCTTAGCCGAAGTTCACCAGGGCGGCAGCACCGAGCTGCCGGTGATTGACTACAAATCAGCGTTGCAGGAAGCGGTGCACGCCAGTGGACGTTCGCAGCCGCGTTATGTGCTGATCAAGGAAGAAGGCCCAGATCATAACAAGGTGTTTACCATGGAAGCGCAGGTCCCGGCCGCTCCTAACGGGGACAAGGGGTTTGCCCGCCGCGCCCAGGGCAACACCAAGAAGCTGGCCGAGCAAAGGGCTGCACGAGAGGCCTGGGATTTTCTACAATCACTAAAGAGAGATTCTGGGACAGAGGACACCGACACCCCGAGCGAGCTCTCGCAATCTTCATGAACGAAGTCCATACCGAGTTGCCTGTCGAGACCGTGGCCGCGGAGCCGAAAGCTTCCCGGCCGCGGCTGCCGGCACGCGGCCATTCCGGCGGCATGAACTCCCTGCAATCGCTTGCGGTGACGGTGGTGATCGCAGTCTTCGTCATCGCATTCATTGTGCAGGCCTTCCAGATTCCCTCTCCATCGATGGAGAAAACCCTGCTGGTTGGGGACTACCTGCTGGTGGACAAGGCGCACGACGGGCACTCGGCGTTTTGGCGCTGGCTCATGCCCTACCAGTCCATACGGCGGCAGGACATTATTGTGTTCCGCTATCCGCTCGACCCGCGCCAGCACTTCGTCAAACGGGTGGTGGCGGTTCCCGGCGACCGCGTCCGGCTTATCGACAAGCACGTGTACGTCAAGGGGGTCCGTCAGGACGATACCTACGCAACCTTTCATTGGGAGCAGCGCGATGGATTCCGCGACAATTTCCCCGACGGCAATCTGCTGGTCCTGGGAATGTCGTCGCCATGGTATCTGCAAATTCGCAAGCTGCTTGACGATGGCGAGTTGATCGTTCCCGAAGGCTCCTATTTCGTTCTGGGAGACAATCGCGACGACAGCTCCGACTCGCGCTATTGGGGATTTGTGCCCGCGGAGAACATTGTTGGCCGTCCGCTTGTGATCTACTGGTCAGTTCTGCGGCCGGCCGCCGCCGGCTGGGTCCCGTCTGATAAACTTTCGAGTCTGGCATACGACGTTACTCACATGCTGCAAGAAGTGCGCTGGCACCGCATGCTGCGCAGCGTGGAATGATTTGCCTTTGAAGGGGTGCCTGGAAGGCGTGCTCCACTCGTCCCTGATACACCGGATGTGGAATGCCCCGGCATACAAGAATAAGGAAGAGTGCATTTGGCTGCTACGAAAAAAATTGTGAAGCCTGCGCCCGGTAAAGTTGAGGGAGCAGAAAAATCCGAGAAGGCCGACAAGGCGCAGAAGCCGGAAAAGCCGAAGGAAACAACTTCGGAATTTATCGCCTCGATCGCCGTGGTGCTGGTGACCGGGCTGTTCATCATCACCTTCGCCCTGCAAGCTTTTACCATTCCATCGAGTTCGATGGAGAACACTCTGCTCATTGGCGACCACGTGTTCGTGGACCGTACATTGTTGGCCCCCAAAACCAGTTGGATCGGCAAGCTGATTCCCTATCGTGACCCGCGTCACGGCGACGTCTTCGTCTTCATCTCCCCGGCGCAACCCGGCCTGTACATCGTCAAACGCGTCATGGGTGTCCCAGGCGACCGGATTCATCTTCAGGATGGGGTGGTGTACCGTAATGGAGAACGCCTCGATGAGCCGTACGTTGTGCGCAAAGGCGATTACAACGGGTACCGCGATAATTTTCCCAGCGTGCCGGTCAGCGATTATGAAGACGTGACCCCTGAGTGGCGCCTCACCATGCCCTCGCACTTGCAGAACGGAGACCTGGTGGTGCCGCCAGGCAGCCTGTTCGCCATGGGCGACAATCGCGATGTCAGCCTTGATTCCCGTTACTGGGGTTTTGTGCCCCGCGAGAACGTCATCGGGCGGCCCATGTTCATCTACTGGTCGTTCATTACCCCGCGGGATGAGTACGAACGGCAGAGCCTCGTAGATCGCATTCAGTGGGTGTTCAACATCCTGTTCCACTTTTTTGATCAGACGCGCTGGTCGCGCATGTTCCACGTGGTGCGTTGATGCGGGGCGGCACCGCACGGCGAATGACATGGGCGATCTTGCTGGTCCTTCTGCTGGCGGTGCTGGTACCGCCATTCGTCAATGTGAATCGCTACCGCAAGCGTGTGGCCGAGGCTATCGGCCGCTCATTGGGGCGCGAGGTCACGGTTTCCCGAATCGCCCTCAGGGCTTTGCCCCGGCCCGGAATCGTGCTGTCCAATTTTGTTGTGGCCGAGAACCCCAGCTACGGCGTCGAGCCCATGCTGCGCGCCGACACGGTCACTGCCTATCTGCGCCTGACCTCGCTGTGGCGCGGCCGGCTGGAGATTGGGACGCTCGACCTGGACAATCCCAGCTTGAATCTGGTCCGCCGTTCCGACAGCCACTGGAACGTGGAGGAACTGGTGGAGCGGGCCTCGCAGGTTTCTTCTGCTCCCACGACGCAAGCGCGTCCCGAGGTGCGCCCCCGCTTCCCCTACGTGGAGGCCTCGAGCGGGCGAATTAACTTCAAGCTGGGCCAGGTGAAGAAGGCATTTGCCTTTACCGATGCCGATTTTGCTCTCTGGCTGGAGTCGGAAGATCAATGGGGCATCCGCCTGGAAGCGCGCCCCATGCGCACCGATGTGGACGTGCATGATACCGGCGTTCTCAAGCTGGACGGGCATTTCCACCGGGCCGCAAGTTTGCGCGACACACGGCTCGATCTCAAGCTCACTTTCACTGGTGGTCCGCTGGGACAGCTCACCAAACTGGTCTATGGACGCGATCGCGGCTGGCGCGGCAACGTCCAGTCCAATGCAACGTTGTCCGGCACCCCGGCTGCTCTGGAAGTCACACTGGACGCTCAGGTTGATAACTTTCGCCGTTACGACATCGCTCTGGGTGAAGCCCTGCGCTTGCTGGTACATTGCACCGGAACCTACTCGTCGCCCGACGACACATTGCACGGATTGCAATGCCAATCTCCAGTTGGTGCGGGCGTGCTCGAGGTCCGCGGCAATGCGCAAGGCTGGGCTGGCGATGCTTACGACTTGAGCGTCTCCGCAGGGCGCATTCCGGCGGCACAAATGGTGGCGTTGGCGCGCCACGCCAAGAAGGACCTGCCCGCCGACCTCACCGCAACCGGCGAGTTCGATGGAACGTTTTCCGTCCGCAAATCGCCCGGAGGCATGCCCGTCTGGCAAGGCGGCGGGCGCACCAATCTGCTGGCGCTGCAATCGGGGGTGTTGAAGCAGGATTTGCAGATCGGGGATATCGAGGTCGCGATTCCGAGCTTGATTGCTGCCGCCTATCCGCATCCCCGGCGTTCGGCTCCCCGCAAAGTTGCGCAGCCGCCGGCGAACCCGGAACTCCGTCTGGTGGTCAAGCCGTTTCCGCTTCCGCTCGGAGCAATCTCGCCCGCAACTGCCAGCGCCGCCTTCGATCAGGACCATTACAGCGTCGACCTCAAGGGCGAAGCGGAGCTGGCGCGTTTGCTGAACATAGCCAAGGCGCTGGGCGTCGGCACGCCCGGGGTCGGCCTGGCAGGAATCGCCCAGATTGACCTCGATGTAGCCGGCACCTGGGTTGGGTTCGCGCCTCCCGGCACCTCGGGAAACGTGCAACTGCGCAGCGTGACCGCCGAGCTGCAAGGCGTTGCTGAGCCCTTGCTGATCTCGACGGCGGCTGCAACTCTGGCCAACCAGCAGGTGACTGTCAGTTCGTTTACGGCAGGCTTCGCCAAGGGGCCGGAACTCAGTGGCTCGGCCAGTTTCCCGGTGCATTGCAGCGCCCCAGAAAGCTGTACCGTGCTGTTTGACATTCGTACCGATGACGCGTCACTGGCGCGGCTGAATGAACTGGTGAACCCCAGCTATTTCAATCGGCCGTGGTATCACTTGCTGGAAATAGGACAGAGGCGCGAAGGCGCGCTGCTGAAGCTGCACGCCCACGGACATTTTTCCAGCTCCCGCTTCGAACTGGGAACTGCGGTTGCTAACAATCTAAGCGCGGCAGTGGAGTTGGACGCCGGCAAACTGCGCGTGCGCGAGCTGCGCGCCGACATCGTCGGAGGCCACCACAACGGCACTTGGACTGCCGATTTCACCGCCACGCCGCCAACCTACTCAGGAACGGGAAGCATTACGCGCGTGTCGATGGCGCAAATGGGGACCCTGATGCACGACAATTGGGCCGCCGGGGTAATGGACGCCCAATACGGCCTGTCCATGCGCGGCGTGAACCGCGTCAACCTCCGCGACTCGGCAAGCGGGTCGGCCGACTTTACCTGGAGCGACGGCTTGTTGCGCCATGTTGTCCTCGACGGACGAGGTGCGCCACTGGCGTTCTCGAGTCTCATCGGCAAAGTAGTTTTGGCCAACGGAACCTTCACGCTGGCTGACTGCAAGCTGCAATCGGCTGGCGCCAACTATACCGTCAAGGGCACGGCGCTCTATGACCGTAGTGTGGCCCTTCGATTGGAGCGGGCGGGCGGCCACTCCTACGTGATTTCGGGACCACTGGACAAACCGCGAGTTGAAACCTTGACGGGGCCCTCCGCGGAAGCGGCGCTGCGATAAAGCTGGAGTTTTGCTGAGGCGGTTCCAGAATTGTTGTATCTGCCCGCACGGGTAGTGCGGCGCTTTAGCGCCGCCTTAGCCGCGCCCAGACCACACGCCGGCCTGAAGGCCGGCACTCCCCGTACAAACACATCCTGGTTGCTCTCAGTCAGCGAGCTCGCGCCTGCGAGGGATCGGCGGAGTTCGCCGTGTCCACATCAACGTACACACCAGAGCCGGCAAGGTGCGAGGGCGGATAGCAGTTGCCGTCGGAGGCGTAAGTCTGCCGGCAGGCCGCAGTCATCTCCGGACGCCGGGGCGATTGCGCGAATTGCCACGCATCGGCGAAGGGCACGCCGCTGCCGGCGGGACGCGGCGGTGGCTTCGTGAACACGCAGCCCGGCGAGGGAGAGCACTGGTCGTTGCTGACAAAGAAGTGGATCTCGCGGCCACCGGCGTTATCGCGAATATCGTTGGCCGTCACCACGGAGACGCTGGCCGATTCGCGAAACGGAATGCCCGAACAGTAGATGCCAGCACGATAGCCTGCGCGCATCACGCCATCTATCCAGGCATGGATGTAGGCGCGCTGTTCCGCCAACATGCGGCCGCCCTGCTCCTGATCGAGAAACAGGATCGACCCCTTGGGAAAGCCGTCTTGTGCGGCCGCCTTCACCGCCGTCGCGGCGTCGTTGCTGCCGACTTGTGCTGCATTTCCTGAGGCCTTGAGCTGGCGGTAATCCCGGCCGTTAAACAACAGGAGAAATCCGTAGCCCATCGCTTGAATTGTTTTGCGCTTGCCCTGCCAGGGATTGCCGGTCGCGCCCGGCGGGTTGTTCAGCCAATATCCCGTGAAGGCAAACGTCTTGCGCAGAGTTGCCATGTTCGCGTCGCCGGGATAATCATTGCGGTCCATTCCGAGATAGGTTTGCGCTGAAACCGAAGGGCACATGGCAAAACCTACGCCAAGCACGAGCGCTGCAAGACGAGTCATGAGCTTCAGCTTCACACCATCGAATATCGCACATCTGCAAGGATCCGGTTTATTCAATAGGGATCGCGCGCGTTGAAGGGGCACGGCTTCAGCCGTGCCATAAAGTTGCTCTGCTTGTGACGGCTTTAACCGCTGAGGGACTTCGATGTTGAGATGAACCACGGGTCCCCTCAGGGGCTGAAGCCCGCCACTCAACGCACCCTGTCGTCACGGCTGAAGCCGTGCCCCTTCAAAGAAACCTGCTGAGCGCAGTGCCGGCCCCTAAGACGTTCCAATCAGAACCCCCGTCGCAAACACCAGCGCGCCTCCGAACGCCACCTGGATTGCCGCCGACAAAGGCGGAGTATCCATGAAGCGATTACGAATCCAGGTGATGGTCGCCAGCTCGAACAGCACGACGATGATGGCAATCGTGGTGGCGATTCGGAAATCGTGAATGAGATAAGGCAAGGTGTGGCCGATGCCGCCCAGCGCGGTCATGGCTCCGCACACCAGGCCGCGCAACCACGGAGTGCCGCGCCCGGTCAGGCTGCCATCATCGGACAGCGCTTCGGCAAAGCCCATGCTGATGCCGGCTCCCAGCGACGCGGCCAGTCCGACGGCGAAGGCGTCCCAAGTGTTCTTGGTGGCAAAGGCAGCGGCGAAGACCGGAGCCAGCGTGGACACTGACCCGTCCATCAAGCCGGCCAGTCCCGGTTGAATGATCTGCAACACGAAAAGCCGGCGCTGCGCTTTGGCTTCTTCTTCGCGGACCTCGGGCTTGAGCTCGCTTTTCTCCAACTGCTCGGCCCGCTCGACATGCGTGGCTTCTTCCACGGCCAGATCGTCAAGCAATTGGCGAACGCCGGCATCGGTGGCGAGCGCGGCGGCACGCTGGTAGAAGCGCCGCGTCTCCACTTCCATGGTGCCCACTTGTTTGCGGATCTGTTCCAGACGCAGCGGCGTGTTCATCCAGATCGGTTTGCGCTGCACGAAGCCGCGAATGTCTTGCCGGCGAATGAGCGGAATATGCTCGCCAAATTTCTGCTGGTAAAGTTCGATCAGGCGGCGGCGATGGCCAATCTCTTCCTGGCGCATCTCTTCAAATACCTGCGCCGTGCCGGGAAAGTTTTCCCGCAGATTTTCGCCGAAGTCGGAGTAGATTCGCTCATCTTCTTCTTCCAGCGAAATGGCCAGCGCCAGAATTTCCTTCTGCGACAAGCTGTTGAAGTCTCGCACGTGCGGAGTCCTCCGCTCACGATAGTAAATGAGCGGTGATCGGAAGACAGTGGTGGTTGGCGGCTCATGCAGCTCTTTACCTGGATCATTCATGAATTTGAGAATGTCATCCTGAGCGGAGCGCCCGCAAAAGAATTTCGACCCGCTGGTTTGCAGGTCGGGCGGGCGCGCAGTCGAAGGATCTGCGGTTGTTCCTGACAGCGTAACGATGCCAGCGAACCGCAGATGCCTCGACTCGGGATGACAATATTATCTTTTGTTCCTGGTGAATAATGCGGGTTGAGCGCTGGGTAAGGTGGGGAAACAAGACCCAGTCCCATAGGGGATGGAAGAGCGGCTCTAATTCACCGTCGCCGTGCGTGCGGCGGGCTGGGCAACGTTCACTTCCGTCGCTGGACAGAGGTTGCGATACGAACAGAAGCGGCAATGCCGGCCGGGCTTGGGATCGAAGTTTCCCGCTGCGATATTGGCGGCGGCCTCGCCCACCCGGGCGGCTTCTTTGTCGAGCTGGGTCTCCGACCGCCGCGACTCGATGGCACTACAGTTGGCAAGATTGACGATCACCAGCGAGTCAGCAGCAAAACCCATGCTCTTGGCCGCCAGCGCGTAGATGGAAAGTTGCAGGCTGTCGTCGGCATCTTCCTGTGTCTTCGGTTTTCCGGTCTTGTAATCGACAATGCTGACGCGGTCTCCATCAATGCGCTCCAGGCGGTCCATTCTTCCCTTCACCAGCGTGCCGCCAATATTGGCACGGAAGAAGCGCTCGTTGTTGAGGATTTCTCCTGCCGGCTTCGCCAGGTCGGAGCGCAGAAATTCGCGCAATTGCTCGCACCCGGCCTTTTCGTAAAGCTCGCGCTGCGCGTCCTCATCGATCTTCGCCTTGCCGAACTCGTCGCGAAAGCAGGCAATGACCGCCTCTTCATCCGCGGGACTCCCGACACGCACGCCATCGAAATAGGCCTTGAGGGCGAGGTGCATCGCCGAGCCAAATTGCATCATGGCCGCCGGTTCCTCAGGGATGCACCAGTCGCGACTGAGCTTGAATGCCAGCGGACAGCGTTCGTACTGCTCGACAGCGCTGGCGCTCATCTCGCCCAGGGGCGCATCGCAGCGGGCGGGAAGTTGCACCCATTGCGAGATCAGCGGCTGCGGCTCCGCCGCGGCGTGTAACGTGGGAACGATTTCGTCCGGCGGCAGCACCCAACACTCGATTGCGCCCTTCAGCGCAGACTTGCCCGCATGCACCAGTTCGCGCATGTATTTAGTAGGGGCGGGCTCATTTTTCGCCTTGCTGATCCTTCCGCACAGGTAGAGTTGGTCCTCGGCGCGTGTCATGGCGACGTAGAACAGGCGCCGCTCTTCCTCTTCGTGAAGCAGCTTGGGCAGGCTTTCAGGGACAGTTTCTTTGCTGCGCAATTGCTGCGGAAACTCAACCAGGGGTTCCTTGTAGTTGCAAGGAAACGATTGCGAAACCACGCGCAAAACGAAAACGTGCGGAAACTCCAATCCCTTGGCAGCATGCACGGTCATCAACTGTACAGCGTCCTCGACGGCCGGGCCGTTGAACTCGGTTGGAGCAAGCGCCGCCACCGGATCGCCTTCTCCGCCATCTTCGGCCAGGCATCCACCCGCCTCGCGAAACCACTCGACGTACTCAAGGAATTCGCGCAGCGTTCCCTGCCCCACCAGCGGCCTGGGTTTGCTGCACCATTGTTCGGCCAGTTCCTGAAGGCGCCGCAACGGAAGCGAGTCCGCAAGTTGAAATACCTGTTGCGCGCTCTTCATCGCCGGGCCGAGCAGGCCATTGGCGTTGGCCAGATCGTGTCGCGCCTCGCGCACCGATTCCATCACCGCGAAGCCGCCGGATACTTGCTCCAGCACCGACTCGATGGAAGCCTTCTTTGCGGCAAGGGCCAGCGCGGCGCGAAACTCTTCCGGGTCCACTCTGAACTGGGGAAGGGCCGCCACACGGACAAGCGCAATGGGACCGGAAGACTCCATGATTTGCAACGCCGACATGGCGTCGCGGACCTCCGGCGTATCGAAAAGATCGACGCCCTGCACGTGCACGGGGATGTCGCGATGACGAAGTTCAGCCAGCACCTCATCGCGATTGAAATGGCTGCGGTACAACACTGCGATGCCGTGGAGGCTCATCGCAGGCCGCTGCCGGCGCATGCCCTCGATAGTGTCGGCGACAAATTTCGCTTCCTGTTCATTGCCGCTATGGATAATGGCCCGCACCGGCGATGCCTGCGCCAGCGCCGGGTCTGTTTCAAGACGAGCGCAGCCCAGCGGTTCGCGCGGCCAGCCGCCCTCGTGCAATTCTTTGCTGGCGACGGTGGGGTTAAGCCTGATGGTTTGATAGGCGCAACTCAGGATCTGCGGCGTGGAACGGCGGTTCTTCGACAGGGTGACACGTTTCACGCGGCCCGCGTCGAAAGTCTTCAGGAACTGGTCGAAGGCCCCGCTGGTGGCGCCGCGAAAGCGATAGATCGCCTGGTCGGGATCGCCGACCGCGAATATATTGGCCTCTTCCCCGCCAAGCAGCTTCACCAGCCGAATCTGGGCGACGTTGGAGTCCTGGAACTCGTCGATCAGAATGAAGCGGGCATGTTTCTGGGCGCGTTGCAGCACGGACTGGCGGCGGCCCAGCAAATCGACCGCGCGCGTGATGATGTGGCCGAAGGTCCCCAGACCTTCCTGCTTCAGCAGGTCTTCGACATAATGGAACACCCGCGCGATCTCGCGACAGCGCTCGAGCACCTCCGCGTCCAACATCGCGCCGGCGTCTTTCGATTTCCCTACGCGTTGCAAAGGAATCTCACCGCGCTCCAGCCGTACCAGATACGCATCGTAATCTTCCGGGGTGCGCAGCTCGTCGTGGCAACTGCGGAAGAACTCCAGCAGATCTTTGAGGAACACCCCCGGATCGGAGGCCTTGATGAAGCGCTTGAGGGGCAAGTCTCGAATGCGGCGCCGCAACAGAATCTGCAGGTCCTTGTCATCGAGCAGCTCAAAGTGAATGCTGGCGTCGTGCAACAGTCCGTAGCAATAGGAATGAAAGGTGTGAGGGCGCAGTCCGCTCGCCATCAGCTTGCGCACCGCGGTCTGCCGGTCGAGGTGAGGATAGAGTATTTCGCCAACCTTGCTGATCAGCTGGGCCGCTGCATTGCGCGTGTAGGTAACGGCAAGAATTTCCTTCGGCCTGGCGGCTTCGCTCTCGATGAGGTGGGCGATGCGGCGCGCCAGCACGGTGGTCTTGCCGGTGCCTGCGCCCGCCACCACCAGCATGGGACCATGCACATGCTCGATGGCCTCGCGTTGCTCGTCGGTGGGCTCGAAGTCAAATGGTAGATAATTCTGCACCACACCCTCAGTATGCGAAGAAAAAGCGAACATGTTATTATGCTTCCTCGGCGGGAACTTGGCAAGGGAAACAATCAGCAGATTTCCACACTCGCCGCTCCAGGAGCAAGTATGAACATCAGGAAACGATTCCTCCCCGTCGCGCTGTTTCTCTGGTTGGCGGTTTTCGCCGAAGGCGGATTTGCGCAAGTAAAGGCCTCAACCCCGGCCTCTACTGTCGAACCGCTTGCGCCGGTGGCATGGATGGTCGGGGGAACCTGGGTCACCGACGTGAAAGCTCCCTCCGACGGAACCGTCACCCACGTTGAGAACCGAATCCGCTGGGCGTCGAACCATCAGGCCATCGAGTTCAACACCGACTTCAACAGCAAGCCGCACTATTACGGCTTCTATGCCTACAACCCTGTCGCCAAGGCCATTTCGTTTTACTACACAAATTCTGAGGGTGAGCTGACCATCGGCACGGCGACTCCGGACCCGGATGGCAAAACCTTGGTCCACGAGTTCGACATCATGCATCCGGATGGCAAGACCGGGCACGTCCGCTCCACCGTGGTGCGCGATGGAAACGATGCCTACTGGTTCACCGTCTTCATGCAGAAGGATGGCGAGTGGGCACAGGTGTTCAAGATTCACTATGAGCGGAAGTGAGTTAATTTTGCGCTGCTATACTGATGCAGAGGTTTCTGACGTGCTTGCTATTCGCCTGCCCGAAAAAATTGAGGAGCGTCTCGAGCGTCTTGCCAAGCGAACGGGTCGCACCACGGCTTATTACGCCAGACAGGCGATCATCCAGCACCTCGAAGATCTGGAAGACGTGCAGATTGCCGACAAACGGCTGGCGAAACTCCGCACGGGAAAGACGCGCACGCTGCCATTGTCGCGACTTGTGCGGAAGTACGGCAGTGACAGAGAACCCTCGCTATCTAACCGAAGACCACGAAATGGCGCGGACAAACCTTAACGGGATTTTTTGTCGAGCAAGCGACATATCCCGCCCGGTCAATATACTGCAATAATTTCTTCGAAGCTAAGACTAGCCATTCTATGTGGCGCATCGAGTTTCTGCCGGAAGCCGCTCGCGACCTGGATAAACTCGACCGGCAGCACACCAACCGAATTCTGAAGTTTCTTCATGAACGAATTGCCAAATTGGACGATCCTAGGGCGATCGGAGCCGCTCTCAGGGGTTCGAAATTCGGAGAATACTGGAAGTATCGAGTTGGCGATTACCGCATCGTCAGCAAAATCGAAGACGATCGACTGCTAATTCTCATAGTCCGGATAGGTCACCGGAGCGAAGTGTATCGCTGAACCCGTTCTCATTGCAGCGTATAATCGTGCCTTGCGCATCTCATCCCCATTACTACAGGAACCCACGTGAGTCATCAGCATGCACACACCCCCGGCCAGCCGCAGGCCGGGCCGCAGCCGCTTCCCGGTGTCAACAGCATCATCGCCGTAGGCTCTGGCAAGGGCGGCGTCGGTAAAACCACGCTTGCAGTGAACCTAGCCATCGCGCTGGCGCGCATGGGCCACAAGGTCGGACTACTCGACGCCGACGTGTACGGTCCAAACGTCCCGCTGATGCTGGGTACCACCATGGCCCCAAGCGTGGTCGGCGAAGATCGCATCCTGCCGCCGGAGCGCTACGGCCTGAAGGTGATGTCGGTCGGGTTTCTGAGCCCCGGCGACAAGCCCCTGGTTTGGCGCGGCCCCATGCTGCACTCCATCGTCAAACAGTTTCTCGGGCAGGTTGAGTGGGGACAACTCGACTATCTCGTCGTCGATCTGCCGCCAGGCACGGGCGATGTTGTGATCTCGCTGGTGCAGACCGTGCCGCTGACCGGCGCGGTGGTGGTCACCACGCCGAGCGACGTTGCTTTGCAGGACGCGCGCAAGGCCATCGAGATGTTTAAGCAGGTGAAGGTGGACATTCTCGGCATCGTCGAGAACATGAGCTACTTCATTTGCCCGCATTGCCAGCACGAGATCGACATCTTCTCCAAGGGCGGCGGAGCGCGCACCGCGCAGCAATTCGGGGTGCCGTTTCTCGGCAGCATCGAACTCGATCCCGACATTCGCAAGGGCGGCGACAGCGGCCAGCCGGTCGTGCTTGAGGGCGACCAGTCTCCGCATGCCAAGTCGCTGTTCGCGTTCACCCAGCGCGTGATCGAGCGCACCAAAGAATTGCAGGAAGCCGACACCGGCAGCGTGATCGAGATCCAGTAGAAGACGTTTCCCAGACGGACCATGAGGCAACGATGGCTGATCCTACTCCACAGCAAAATATCATCGACACGTGCGAAGCACACTTTGACGCGTATAGCCACGACTGCAGCGGCTTTTTGAAAGCCGTGGCTGGCAGCCTGGGAATCGCGATAACTGGGATGGCGGACGACATCGTGGATGCAATCCACAGTTCGCCGTGGACGCCGCTGCCCGATGGCATTGCGGCAAAGGCCCAAGCCGACCAGGGCTTTTTCGTTGTGGGAGGCCTGAAAGATACTCCGCATGGCCATGTCGTCGTGGTGGTACAGGGACCACTGTCTCACGATAAATATCCGACGGGATACTGGGGCCGCCTGGGCGCAACCGGAATGAAGAACGCCACGATCAACTGGGCGTGGAATGCAACCGACCGCGACAAGGTGAGCTACGCCTTCCTGGCGCTGCCGCAGCCTACCGAGTAGCTTTCTCCAGAAGATACATATACGAACGGTAGATCTGTCCCGTGGAGCGGCTCATGCCGATCTCGCAGGTGCGGCTACTGGAGTAGCACTCGTCCGGCTGACTGGCTTTCACCTCAGCCGCTTCATGGCGGGTGGCCGCCTGGGTCAGCTCAGGAAACAGAAATCCGCGATCGCCGGCGAAGCCGCAACAACCTGCCTCCAGCGGAATTGTGACCTGCTCGCTGCAGGCGCTCGCAATCGCTTCCAGCTTCGCGGTGATGCCCATCTTGGTGACCGAGCACACGGGATGCAGGGCCACGGACTTCGACTTGGTTTTGACCGGCAACTTCGGCAGCAATTGGTCGTGAACGAACTCGATCGCATCCACAAGTGCCATCTGGTCGAAGCGTTGCTGGTTCTCTTCCGTCAGATACGAACGCGCAGTCTTGAATCCGTAGGTGCAGGGACTGGTATCGATCACGATGGGAAGTTTTCCCTGCTCCGACCATTTCCAGAAGCGCTCTATCGCCGCATTGATCATGGTGAAGTGAGCGCCGCTGAATCCTTTCGACGAGAACGGCGTGCCGCAGCATGTTCCGGCGACGTCCCGCGGAATGTGGAGCGGCACCCCGGCGCGCCGGCCTAACTCTACCGTCAACTCCATCAGGGAGCGGTCGGCGGGCTCGCCAGGCAAGCGCCCCATAACGCGCGAGATGCAGGCCGGAAAGTAAATGGCCTGCGCTCCGGCGCGCCTGGTTCGCGGCACCGGTCCGGCCGCATGAGGAGTGTCGGGCATCCATTCCGCCAGATTGTCTCCGGCGAAGCGTTTCAGGGTCCGGGTCACGCGGCGCATTCCGCCCAATCCAATGACCGCCTGTGCGGCATGCCCCAGCCGCAATGCCCAGCGCAGGGCCCATTCCGTCAACTCGAAGTGCCTGGCGATGCGTGCTGCCCAGTGCTTTGCAGTAACCGACAAACGCATCCGGCGAAAGCGTTTGACGAGCTGTCCGGTGTCGATACTTACCGGACAAGCGGTGGCGCATAGCCCGTCGGTAGCACAGGTGTCGAGCGCCATGTAAGGAAATTCCGCGTCGAGAGCGTCATACAGCTGTTTCGGTCCGATCTCGTCGGCAAGAGCGGATATCACACACTCAGAACGCTCTGCGCTTTCCTGCAAGCGTGCCATCTCGCGGCGCACCACGATGCGCTGACGCGGCGTCAGCGTCAGCTCGCGGCTGGGACACTTAGGCTCGCAATAGCCGCACTCGATGCACTTATCGATCTCGGGCTCAACCGACGGCAACTGTTTCAGATTGGCGAGGTGCGCGCGCGTGTCGGGATTGATAATCACACCCGGGTTCAGCAGATTGTAGGGGTCCACCAACTCCTTCAGGCGGCACATAACGGCGTAGCCGTCGCTTCCCCATTCAGTCTTAACAAAGGGAGCCATGTTTCGCCCGGTGCCGTGCTCGGCCTTGAGAGCGCCTTCATAGCGCCACACCACCAGATCGACTACGTCGTCCATGAAGCGGGCGTACTGGTCAACTACCGCCTGGTTGTTGAAACTCTGGGTGATGACGAAGTGCAGATTTCCATCTTTGGCGTGACCAAAGATTATGGCGTTCTCATACTGATGCTTGCGGAACAGGCCGGTAAGATCGTGGGCGGCGTCCGCCAAAGCTTCGATTGGGAACGCAACATCTTCGATGATAACCGTGGTCCCGCTCTTGCGCACGGAACCTACTGATGGGAACATGCCGGCGCGTATCTTCCACAGGAGTGCCTGCTCGGTTGCGACATGCGTAAATCGAGCCGGCTCGTGCAATTGCAGGCCACCTATCGCGTCGGCAGCAACTTTCTCCAGTTCGGCGCGCTCATCCTCGTCTGCTGATTGAAACTCAACCAGCAGGCCGGCGGCACCCTCCGGCAAATTGCGAAGTGAGGGCGGTACTCCGGCCTGGTTCTCAACCGAGCGCAGCGAGGCACGGTCCATGATCTCCAGCGCTTTGGCGCCAGCTTGCCGCAAGGGCACAATCGAATCTGCGGCAGCGTACAAATCCGGGTAGAGCAGCAGTCCGGTGTACTTCACGGGGAGATCGGGAACGGTATTGAGCACAGCCTCGGCGATGAAGGCCAGCGTGCCCTCCGAGCCGATCAGCACATGCTGAAAGATGTCCACCGCATGCTCAAAGTCGAGAAACGCATTCAGCGAGTAGCCGGTGGTGTTCTTCATGCGGTACTTGTTGCGCACTCGCTCGCGCAAGCCGGGATTGTTTCGCAACTGCGCTTTCAGGGCGAGTATTTCGCGGGCCAGCTCCGGTTCGCGCGCATGAAACTCCTCATCGGCATCGGGCAGCGCCGTATCGATGATGGTCCCTGAAGGCAACATGAACTTCATCGAGTGGAGGGTGTGATAGGCATTCTGCTCGACGCCGCAACACATGCCACTGGAATTGTTGGAGAGGATCCCGCCAAGAGTGCAAGTAGCGATGGATGCGGGATCGGGGCCGATTTTAGCGCCATAGGGAATCAACGCATGATTAGCGCGTGCGCCGATTACCCCGGGCTGCACGCGAATTCTCCTGCCACCGTCCTGCACTCGCAAGTCACGCCAATGGCGCGCCACGTCCACCAGCAATCCATCAGAAATTGATTGCCCCGACAGGCTGGTGCCGGCGGCGCGAAAGGTCATCGGCAGCTGCGTCTGTTGACTGAAGGCGAATAATGCACGGACCTCATCCAGGCCCTGCGCCTGGATTACGGCCTTCGGGATCAGCCGGTAGAAGCTGGCATCGGAAGCGCAGGCGATCAGGTCGATGGGGCGGATGAGAATGCGTTCGGCGGCAATGGTCCCGGCCAGCGAAGACTTGATTTCGTCAGAGGAAAGTTGCACCGGAGCCAGCACCGATATCGCCATTTCGTTTCCTTACGCTTCTTTGTATGAGCCCATTGCGTTGCAAACCATGCGGACCAGCGGACCAGAAATGCTCCGCCGTCTTACCTTGCCGAATGTATAGCATGCCGGCGACGGGGACGCGGAAATGGATCACAAGGAATTGTGATAAATGACCCATGGGCTCGACTCGAGCCCCAAAAACCGGGGTGGCCCACTACTGCGGCCACCCCTGTGGAGGTCATACGACTGGTTGTTAGAAGGTAAATACCGGCCCGAACTCGGTGCGCCAATCGAGCGACGTGCAGTTTGGCAAGCCGGCGATCTTGGTTGTGCAAACACCATGTTCATTCGGAAGAGCATAGCTGGCGTAATGGCTCTCTTCGAACCCGAACTGGATCCAGGGATTCATTTTGTAGAACACGGTAATGGCGTTGAGCTCGCTCCTGATGGGCCCAGCACCGGCCTCCGCGCTAATGCCCTTGGCAAATCGGAAATCATTGGCATTGGCCGCGTCGATACCGTATTCGTAGTAGGCTTGCCAGCCCGCGTTCCGGCCCTTGGGATCAGCATTGAACCAGCGCGAGATGGGGAAGCCAGCCTGGATGAAGCCGCCGTAACCGCGTACCGCCAGTTGGGGGGCGATGACGGCATTGCCGGCGGAATTGGTTCCGAACACCACCGTCGAAGAGCCATCAACCGAGATGCCGTTCGCCTTGTTGGTCAGACCGGCCGCCTGGTTGTAGTTGGACAACAACTGGCCGCCGAACATGAATCTCAGGTCAGCTCCCATGTAACCGCTGGCCACAACCGTTGCCCAGCGCGTGGGGAGTGATACTGCCACCTGATTGCCGTAACCGTGACTGGTGGCGTCGACGCCGCGGGGGAAAGCCTCTTTGTAAAAGTTTTCCGGCAGCGGGGACGGCGCGTTGGGTACGTTAGCGAATGGCAGCGTAGCCTGGCGTCCGCTATAGAAGCCGCTCCAGAGGATCTGCGCCGGAACAACGCCCGGAGCTTTGTCGAGCTGGAACTGCAGCACGACTCTGGATTCGATATCGGGCCTGGCATAGTCAGCGCCCTGGCGCTCGCCGTAACCCAGTTGGTTGCCGGTTCCGTCGAGGACCGTGCAAGTTGTCGGTGTGTTCAGGGTTTTGATCGTGCAAGTAGTCACGTCAGCCGGGACATTGCCTTCGGCCGGCGTCATGATCGCGACCTCGGGTGAGAGCTTCCAGTTGCGGTCGCCGCCCAATTTTTGCACGAAGCCCAGGCGCATCTGCGGAGCGCGCTCGTAGGTATTGCCCCAATAGGCGCCATAGAACGTCGTCTCGAACAGGTTCATCATCGCGCTCGAGCCGTAGATGGTCCAGTCTTGTCCAGCTTCAAAGAACAAGTCGGTGTTGGGAGCGACGGTCCAATCGATTCGTCCGAAGGCCAGACGCAACTGAAATGCGTTGCTGCGAATGGTGGAGACGTTGCGGTTGTCGGCGCGGCTGAAGTTGCCTTCGTAGTCGCCTTCGATTTGGCCGGTTACGACCACATTCTTCGAGGCATCAGGCCACTCGAACCTGAAACCCATGCGGGTCTGCCGCGCCTTGATGTGAAATTCGGCATTGTCGGTTGGCCCGGTGTCGGCATTCAGGAAACCCGGAGGCGGAAAATCGTCGCCACGGGGAGAACTGCTGTCATAAGCCGCGGTGGCCTTGATGAAGCCATATGGCGTCATTCTGACCGCGCCCAATTTCAGCGCGCCCGCCAGACCTTCCTTAACCGGCGCGTCAATCGGAAGTACCCGAACCGGCGCGATAGCAGGAATGACGACTGGAGCGGGGGCTTCTTTCGGTGCGCCAGCTTGACCTGCTGCGCCCGGACTGGTGAGACTGGCATATTGCGTGGGATCCGATTCGGTATCGACCAGCGAGTGCAAGGTGTCTGCATCCGCAGCGCTCTTCAGCTCTGCCGCTTCCGAGTCATTAACAACGCCTTTGGCCTTCAGCAGAAGCAGCAACTGCTGCATCCCGGCAGAAGCGGGCATGCTGCGCAAGCTGTTGGCTTCGGCTGTGGTCAGGATTCCCTTTTTAACCAGGAGATCGACCAAGGTTGGACTGATAACGGCGGCTGTTCCTATGCTGGCGCCGCTGTTCGTGGGTGCGGCGCTGGTAGCCGCGTTGGTGGGATCCGCTGAGGTTGTGGCATTTGAATCAGCAGCAACTAACGCCACCGGAATCAACAGACACGCAACCGCCAGCAGGCATACTACCGATGACCGGAAACAATCTCGCATCTTCGCCTCCAAGCAAGTAGGCGCAATTCATGACCAGACGGGAAGCCTGCCGTCATCGGGATTCCTGATCGGTAATCCCATCTGTGAATTGGGCCTTGGATGGAGACTGTAAGAGACAGCATGGGGAAGGCTGGCGGACATGGCTCACGTCTGAATGTGATATTGGTCACATAGGCCATGTGAGCATGGGCTTCCGCCTCTGTGATCGATGAACTCGTAATCCATAGATTCTAGGCTAATTAGCTGAAGTAACAAGCAGTCTAGGAGGGTAACATCGACGCCCCTTGCCACTTTGGTGGGAGAATCCGGCCTACCCCATCGAACGCTCGTTCTACACTTTCCAGGGCGACCGCCTCCACGCTCGCTTTTCGAGGGGCCAGAACGAGGTACGCGACAACGGCTGCGCACGCACCTGCTAAGAGAAACTTCGGCCTTATCATGACGTTCTCTTTTTCGGATGATGTGGGAGTTTTGCAAGATGCCCCTGGCAAGATGGGATAAGAATCAGCGCTGGCAGGAGGACCAGGTTCTACAGTCCCAGGTAGGCGCGCCGCACTTCGTCCATGTTGGCAACCTCGCGTGAATCGCCTTCAATTTCCACCCGGCCTTCGGCAAGCACGTAGGTATGATCGCTCAGCGCCAAAGCGAGGTGTACGTTCTGTTCGACCAGCACAATGGTCAGCCCTTGCTTTCTCAGCTTTTTCAGGGTGAGGAACAACTGCTGCGCCAGCACCGGCGCCAGGCCCAGTGACAGCTCGTCGATCATGAGGACGACCGGCTCCTGCATCAATCCGCGGCCCATCGCCAACATTTGCTGTTCCCCGCCGGAAAGAGTGGATGACCTTTGCTTGCGACGTTCCTGCAAGCGCGGAAAAGTTTCGTACACCCGCTCCAGGTTTTCCTTCTCCCGCTTGCGGGCGCGGTGCGAATAGGCGCCCATCTCCAGGTTTTCTTCCACCGACATGTCGGGAAAAAGCTGCCGGCCCTCAGGCACCAGAACAAGGCCGCGGCTGGCTTTGGCGTGTGGTGACAACCGGGTCACATCTTCGCCGTTCATCAGCACGCGGCCGCCCCAGGCTGGCACGCTGCCCATGATGGTGCGCAACGTGGTTGTTTTGCCCGCGCCATTGGCGCCTATGACGGTGGTCATCTTGCCCGCCTGCACCTGCAGCGATATGCCCCACAGCACTTGCACCTCGCCGTACCCAGACTCGAGTTTTTCCACTTGCAGAACGGCATCCATCAGTTCTTGTCCTTCAGTTTCTCCGCGATGTCCGGATCGCCCAGGTACGCCTCAATCACCAGGGGATCGCGCGCGACTTCCTCGGGCTGCCCTTCGGCGAGCTTCTGGCCAAAACTTAACACTACCAGCCGGTCAGAAAGGCTCATGATGGCCTGCATCACATGCTCGATCATGAACACCGAGATGCCGCTGTCGCGGATGTCTCGCACAATGCCGATCATGTAAGCGATTTCGGTGGGATTCAATCCAGCCAGCACCTCGTCGAGCAGAAGCAGTTTGGGACGCGCCGCCAGTGCGCGGGCAACCTCCAAACGCTTCTTGCCGGCAATGGTCAGCGAACGCGCCAGCATGTCGGCACTCTTGGAGAGGCCCACGCGTTCGAGGACCTGCTGCGCAACTTTGCGGGCCGGCTTCAGAGGCAGATATTCGTGGCCGAAGCAGGCGCCGACCGTCACGTTTTCCAACACCGTCATGTCCTGTAGCGGCTTCACAATCTGGTGGGTGCGCGCCAGTCCGAGATGCACCACTTCATTGGGAGGACGATTGGTGATGTCCACCCCCGCGAACTTTATGCTTCCCTTGTCGGGCTTGTACACGCCGTTGACAACGTTGAACAGGGTCGTCTTGCCAGCGCCATTAGGGCCTATCAGGCCGAGGATCTCGCGCTCTCCCAGGGTGAAGCTCACATCGGAGACCGCCTGCAGTCCGCCGAAGCGTTTGCTCACTCCGTTGACTTCCAGTAGCGCTGTCATTCGATCACCTTGCGCGAGCGCGGCAGCAGGCGATAGAGCCAGCCGATGAGGCCGCCGGGCGCAAACAGTACGACCAGCAGCAGCAGTCCGCCGGCAATCACGAGCTGGAAATTAGATAGCTTGGGAGACGTCAACAGATAGGAACGCAATTTCTCGTACAAGCCCGCGCCCAAAGCCGCGCCCACCACGGTACCTTTGCCGCCCAGCATCAGCATCACGATTCCTTCGAGCGAGAGCATGAATTCAAATGCAATCGAGGGATCGATCATGCCGTTCTTGTAGAACATCAGCGCGCCGGCTACAGCCGGGAGAAATGCGGACACGCTGTAAATGATGGCTTTGTATGCGGTGGTGTTCACCCCCAGAACCACGGCCGCATCTTCGTCTTCGCGAATGGCAAACAGGCCCAGGCCGAATTTCGAAATCTTGATGCCCAGACTCAGAATCATCGACAGCGCCATCACGCCGATGACCAGGAAGTAGGTCATCCAAAGGGCGTGACGCGCTCCGCCCAGCTTCTCGTAGGCGCCAAAGTCAACGTACATGCCGGTGGACCTGCCCCACGGATCGAAGTTGGAGACGAAAGATTGCACCGCCATCAAAACGCCGATGGTGGCCAGCGCGAAATAAGCGCCACGCAATCGAAGAATGCCCATACCCAACGCCAGGGCAAACAGGCTGACCACCACACCGGCAGCCAGCGCGGCCGGAACCAGGTTCCAATTTCGCACCGTGGCCAGATAAAGTCCCACATAGCCACCCAACCCGTAAAAGACAATGTGGCCGAAGTTCACATAGCCGGTATAGCCGATCATGAGGTTCAGATTGCTGGCCAGAATCACAGCAATTGCGACCAGGATGAGGTCTTCGCGCAGGGAAACATCGTTGGCGTGGAATGGAATGAACGCCATCAGCGCAGCAAAAATCAGGATCAGCCAGAAGACGGGGCGCCGCCAGATCATGCCGTCACCCTCGTGAATATGCCTTTGGGAAAGGCAACCAGCACGACCACAAACAGTCCAAACTCAATCAGCGGGATCCAACTGACGGCGATGAAGGGGGTCACCGCGCCTTCCAGCAAGCCCAGCAATACGCCTGCAGCGAGGGCCCCGAGGGGCTTGCCGAGTCCAGCCAGCACGGTCACCACGAAGCTCTTCATCTGGTAGCCGGCGCCGGAGAGAATCGTGAACGGAAACAGTGTGGAGACCAACGCGCCTGAAGACGCGGCCAACGCGATGCCGATTGCAAACGCCAGGGCGAGCACCATGGTCGAGGAGATGCCCATCAGTTCAGCCGCTTCCCGGTTGTCGGCCACGGCGCGGATGGCCTTGCCAGGCCGAGTGCGATACAGAAACAACTCCAGCGCCAGCGCAATGACCACGGCTGCGGCGGCCGCGGCAATGTGGTTCCCGGTGAAGGTATAGGCCCCCACAGTGAAGCCGCGCAGGCTGAAGTTCACGTTGTAGGGACTGGTGCTCCAAATCGCGGTGCCGATCCCAATGATCATCATGTTCACGGCGAAGGTCGACAGCAGGCTCGACAATTGCGAACGGCCGATTACCCAGTGCACGGAGATCCAGTAAATAATCAGGCCGAGGAGCAAACCTGCCACCAGGATGGGCAGCAGGAGAAAGTAGGCATTCACCGGGAAGGCGGCAAACAAAATGTACATGCCAAACATACCCAGCGCGATGACCGAACCATGGGTGAGGTTGATGACATCCATCACTCCCCAGATCAGACTGAGGCCCATAGCGGCCAGCCCATATACCGAGCCGATGAGCAGACCGTCAATCATGGAAGCCAGAATGCCAGACATTTCTCACCTTTTGCGCCGCTCCGCTTGCTGGAGTGGCGCGCATATTCCGTCAATCAATCTACTGCAAACTTAGTGGATCGGATATACCAGATTGGCGCTCTTGCCGGCCAGCGGCCAAACCACTTGCTTCACCGGCTTGCCTGATTTGTCCTTCTGCCATTGCGCTATCACCATGGCATGGCCTATTTGCAGACCGTGCTGATTGGACTCGGTCGCAAACTTGGTGCGGCCATAAAACGTCGTGATGTCGGTGGCATTCAGCGCCGCCGCCACTTTCGCCGTGTCGGTGCCGCCTGCCTGTTCAATTGCGTGCTGCAGAATCAGGCCCGATGCGTAGCCGCCCGCCGATTCGTAACTTGGAGGTGTGTTGTATTTCGCCGTGTAATCTCTGGCAAACTCGGCGCCGCTTGGTCCATATTGCGCCTTGAAAGCTACCTGGGGCTCCCATTGCGAGGGAACCATCACGCCCACGGCGGCCTCGCCCAGTTCGGTCCATTTGTCGCTGTCGGGAGCCACCAGCAACGTGATCATCTTCAACGGAACTTTGTGTTCGTAAAGTTGCTTGGCCAAAGTCGAACCATCGGCGTAATGGCCGCCACCCAGCAGTACCGTGGCTTTCGACGCGATCACTTTGTCGATAATGGCGCTGAAGTCGGTGGTGTTCGGGGCATAGGCTTCGCTGAAGGCCACATTGAAACCGAGCTTCTGGGCATACTCTTTCGCGGGATTGACTACCGACACCGAGAACGAGGCGTCTTCATAGACGAACGCAACCGCCGCCTTCGGGTCCTTGGTCTTGAGCGCGTCCAGCACTCCCTTCAGGTATTCTGCTCCGGGTGTGAACATCTGGAAGAGGTAGTGATTGCCCAGCGTGTAGGTCTTGCCTTCGGCAGCGCCGGTCGTCAGCATGATCTTTTCATACTGCTCGGTCACGATAGCGGCCGTCGCGGTCAGGCTTGAAGAGTACGGGCTGAACAAAAAGTCGGCTTTGTCTTGCAGGATCAAGCGGGAGTAAAGCTGCTGCACACGCTTGGGATTGGATTCGTCATCGTAGGTGACGAACTGGATCTTGTAGCTCTTGCCGCCCGCCTTGATGCCTCCAGCGGCGTTCACTTTGTCGCGCCAGAGTTCGAAACCGCGCTTCTGTTCCAGCGAGTCCACATTCATGGCCCCGGTGTTGGAGGCAGTGAAGCCGAGGGTTAAGTTCTGGGCAAAACCGGTAGTGACCAAGAGCGCGCCAAGCAGACAGACAGGCAGAATAAATCGTTTCACAGTTCACCTTTTCGGAGACATTGATGGGATAGACATAGAGTGGTTGAAAGCGTAAGGCGGGGATTGGGGAACCCCCTATGACACGAGTCACTTGCAAATGTGATTTTCCTCACAACAGGGGTGGAAACTAAAGCTGTTTCACACCCGGTGTGTGACGGGACGGGTGGAGCATGCCTTTCAGGCGGCATAACTGGGTCAGTTCCTGGATCGCGCTTTAGCGCTTGAGGTAACTTCCCTCAGCGGCAAAGCCGGCCACACCAGCAACATTTCCGGAACTTTGCGTCCCTCATCCCGCAATAACCTGTAGTAACGGCGGTGCGCGGCACAAAACTTAACAGTTGTGCTACCAGACTTTACCGTCGAAATCGAATTTCGAGTGTTTCAATACGTGACAGAGGAACTGTCAAGGAGGAGTTCAAAGTTTATGAAAACCAAGTTTTGGAGCGTCGCGGTCGCATTGTTAGCGCTGGTGCTGTGTGGCGCGGCCGTGCTTTCGTACGCGCAGCAGAACGATGCAGGAGGGGCTTCGGGGTGGGGCGGTCACGGGCATCAGCATATGGGCTGGATGGCCAAACAGCTAAACCTGACCGACGCCCAGAAGCAACAGATCAAGACCATGATGGAGGCGCAGCGCGCAACCACGCGTCCGCTGATGCAGCAACTTGCTGAAAACCGCAAGGCCATGCTGGCCGCCACGGCGAACGGCGCCTTCGACCAGGCCAAGGTGCAGGCAATTGCCAACCAGCAGTCGCAAGCGATGGCACAGTTGATGGTGCAGAAGGCTTCCATGCAACACCAGATTTACACCCAGGTGTTGACGGCTGAGCAACGCACCCAGGCCGACCAGTTGCGCGAAAAGCAAATGGCCCGCATTGACCAGCATCTGCAGAAGTTCTCGCAGCCGACAACGGAAGCGACCCAGCCACAGTAACGACGAATGCGGATGTCATCCTGAACGTAGCGCCCGCAAAGAATTTCCGACCCGCATCCGTTGCGGGTCGGGCGGGCGCGCAGTCGAAGGATCTGCGTTTCTGTCTGTTATCCTGAGCGACCCCGAACATCGTGAGGAGGAGTCTAAGCACCTCCACGCCTGCGGGAAAACTATGTGGACACCGATCAGTGCATCGGCGCCGCTCCCGCTTTTCCTGGCTTCGGCTTCTTCAACAGGAACAGGAACGGAATCATGGTAAGGAACATCATCGACATGAAGAAAAACGTGTCGTTGTAAGACAGCATTGCCGCCTGCCGTTGCACCATTCCCCACATCGTCTGATGGGCCTGCTGTGTCGCAATGGCAGCACTGGAGCCCTGATGCATGAACAACGCTTTCATATCTTCGAACACTTGCCGGGCGGTACCGCTTTGGGGATACACATGCTCACCCAAGATGTTGATGTGCTTCTGCTGATTGCGGAACTGGACGGTTTCGACGATGGCGATCCCGATGCTGGCGCCAATGTTTCGCATCAGGTTGAACAGGCTGGTGGCATTTCCCATGCGCTCATTCGGAATCCCGCCATTGGTGATGGTTGTTAGCGGCACAAAAACGAAACCCAACGCCGCGCCCTGGATCGACAGCGGCCACCAGAAATTTACCGAAGCCACATCCAGACTGAAGCGCGAGAGCTCCCACATGGCGTAGGCGGAGGCCACCAGTCCAATCCCCAGCAACTTCCGCTGGTCGAATTTGCCAGTCAGGCGTCCCACGATCGGCATGATCAGGAACGACGCCAGGCCACGCGGCAGGTTGGTGATGCCGGCGTGCGTCGCGGTGTAGCCTAGCAACACCTGCATCAGCAGCGGCAATAACACCGTGCTGCCGTACAGCACAAACCCAATCAGCGTCATCAGAAATGTGCCGATAGCGAACGAGCGATACTTGAATACCGTGAGATCCAACACGGGATGCTTGGCGGTCAGTTCGCGAATAATCAGCGCCGTCAGTCCGCCCACCGCCAGGATGCAGAGCGTAACGATAAAGCGCGAGCCAAACCAATCGTCTTCTGTGCCCTTGTCGAGCATGATCTGCAAACTTCCGATGCCGACCGCCAGCAGACCAATTCCCCAGTAGTCGATGCCGGTTTTTTCGCGCCTCAGATACGGCGGGTCGAAGATGAACAGCTCTGTCAGGATGAGGGCGATGATGCCAATCGGAATATTGATGTAGAAAACCCAGCGCCAACTGTAGTTGTCGGTGAGCCAGCCTCCGGCCACCGGGCCAAGCATGGGCGCCACTACGATGCCGAGGGCCCAGAATGCCATGGCCTGGCCGCGCTTTTCGGGCGGGAACGACTCCAGCAGCACCGCCTGCGAGAGCGGCTGCAGTCCGCCGCCACACGCGCCTTGAATCAGGCGGCACACAATCAGGAACGGCAGTGACGGCGCCAGCCCGCACAAAAAGGACGCAACGGTGAACCCTGTCACCGAAAGCATCAACAGCCGTTTTCTGCCGAA
The DNA here is from genome assembly GCA_963728805.1 of uncultured Acidobacteriaceae bacterium. Lineage (GTDB taxonomy): Bacteria > Acidobacteriota > Terriglobia > Terriglobales > Acidobacteriaceae > Bog-257. The sequence goes on along the minus strand of CAVSLE010000003.1, from coordinate 10,992 downwards.
GCGACCGGCCAACCATCCGGTCATGGGAAGAATGATGGCATTGGCGACCAGGTAAGAGGTAAGCGTCCAGGTGGCTTCGTCGTTGCTGGACGACAGGCTGCCGGCAATATGCGGTAACGAAACGTTGACCACCGTGGTGTCCAGCACCTCCATGAAGGTGCTCGACATAACCGCGATGGCGATCAGCCATGGATTAATGTCCCGATGTTCCCTGTTCCCGAGCAGAGCCATTCTCTATGCCGGTCTCATTTTCCCAAGATGATTAGCCAATGTAATAGTTTTGTCATTTCAATCAGAACGTGGCCTGTATCACTGAACCGATATCACAGGTTCCCTAGCATGGACTCATGGCATCGACATCAAACTCTGTTTGGATTACCCCACATCCTAAAGGGACTCAGGCGCGGGTGCTGCTCAGCTCCGTGTTCGGCCCGTACGCGCAAGACGACGAATTCGGTAGCCGTGCAATCAATCCCATGGAGCTGTATCACAACCAGGTCACGCGCGAGCAAGGCAGCTTCTCGCTGCGCATGTTCCATCGCTCCTGGGGACTGATGATGATCCAGAAGAACATCTCGGCGCCCAGCACGCTGCTCGACTTTCCCACTCTCAAAGACTTCCAACGCGAGCTGACCTCTTCCGATTACGATATCGTTGGAATTTCTGGAATCATCCCGAACTTCGGCAAGGTGCGCGAGATGTGCCGCCAGGTGCGCCGCCTGTCGCCGCGCTCCATCATCGTCGTGGGCGGGCACGTCGCTGCAATTCCCGGACTGGATAGCTTAATTGATGCCGACTACATCGTTCGCGGTGAGGGCATTTCATGGATGCGCCGCTATCTTGGCGAAGATAGCGAAGCGCCGATCGTTCATCCGGAAATCGTCTCCGGCTTTGGCTTTCGCATTCTGGGAATGCGCGTTCCCGACAGCAAGTGCGATACCGCCGCCACCGTCATTCCTTCGGTGGGATGTCCGCTGGGGTGCAACTTCTGCACCACGTCTTCTTTCTTCGGCGGCAAAGGCAAGAGCATCCACTTCTACGAAACCGGAGACCAGCTCTTCGAAGTCATGCAGCAGCTGGAGGGTGCTCTGGGCGTGAACTCCTTTTTCATGATGGACGAGAACTTCCTGTTGAACCGCCCGCGGGCCATGCAACTTCTGAACCGCATGCAGGAAGCCGGCAAGAGTTGGGCGCTTTACGTTTTCTCGTCGGTGAATGCCATCCGCAAATACAGCATGGAAGAACTGGTGCAACTGGGGGTCTCGTGGATTTGGGTCGGACTTGAGTCGCCCAACTCCAGCTACGCCAAGCTGAAGAATTCCGATACCCGCGCTGTGGTGGCGGAATTGCGCCAGCATGGCATCAAGATACTGGGTTCAACCATCGTTGGCCTCGAACACCATACTCCCGAAAACATCCATGCGGAAATCGAATACGCAGTCTCGCACGGCACCGATTTCCATCAGTTCATGCTGTACACGCCGGTGCCGGGCACTCCGCTGTTCGCCCAGATGCAGCAAGAGGGGCGCATGCTCGACGACGTGGACCTGGCTGACATTCACGGGCAGTACAAGTTCAACTACCAGCACGCAGCCATTTCGCGCGACCAGTCGAAAGAGTTTCTCGATTGGGCCTTCCGCCACGACTTCGAGAGCAACGGCCCCAGTTTGTTTCGCATTTGCGAGACCATCTTCCAGGGATGGAAGCGCTATCACAACCATCCTGACCTGCGGGTACGGCGACGCTTCGAACTGGAAGCGCGGAAGTTGCGCACTACCTACAATGCGGCGCTGTGGGCGATGGAAAAGCGGCTGCGCACAACCAATCCGGCGGTATCGAAACGAATTGGTGAGCTGCGGCGCGAAGTCGAAGGCGCCTTCGGAATCCTGACTCGTATGGTGCGTCGGGTGGTCGGGCCGGTGCTGCTGTGGACTTCCAAACGCGAAGACCGGCGTCTTGCCAATGGCGTTACCTATGAGCCGGAGACCTTCGTCGAGCGGCGCAACTGGATAGCCGGCAAAGTAGGGCACACCGCGGACGTTGTGACCATGCATCCGCGCCACAGCGAGCAGCCGCTGACCAACATCGCCGCCGCGAGGGTTGCGGTGGATAGTCTCAGTGAAGCTACAAGCGGGGACTAGCCGGGTGCCCCACACATTCGCGACTTCGAATGTGTGGGACATGAAGAGTTGATGCAATCGAAAACTCGTATATCGAAGTAATCAGTTCCCACTCATTCCAAAACCAGGAATGAGTGGGGCACCCGGCACGAACTTTGCAACTACCTTAAATCGCCGCGCACACCGCTTTCACTTCGGTGTACATCTCCAACACTTCGTGGCCCATCTCGCGGCCCCAGCCTGACTGCTTGTAACCGCCGAAAGGCAGGGCTGCGTCGAAGACGTTGTAGCAGTTGATCCACACCGTGCCGGCGCGCAGCTTCTCGGCAATACGGTGCGCCTTGCTGATGTCGCGAGTCCACACTGCCGCTGCCAGGCCATACTCGCTCTGATTAGCCTCAGCAATCAGCTTGTCCACATCGCGGAACGGCATGGCGCAAACCACCGGCCCAAAAATCTCCTCGCGCACAACTTTCATGTCGGGCTTGGTCTTCACCATCACCGTGGGCTCGACAAAATATCCCGAGCCCGGCCGTTTGTGCCCGCCCACCACGGCCTCTGCGCCTTCGTGCAGCCCGCTCTCCAGATAGCTGCAGACGCGATTCATCTGCTCTTCGGAGACCAGCGGTCCCATCGAAGTTTCCGGGTCGAAGCCATGTCCGAGTTTGATCTTCCTGGCCTGGTCGGCGACGCTGTGCACCACGTGGTCGAAGATGCTCTGCTCAATGTAGAGCCGCGATCCGGCGCAACAGCATTGACCGTGATTGAAGAAGATGGCGTTGGCCGCTCCGGGAATGGTCGTCTTCATGTCGGCGTCGGCAAACACCAGGTTGGGCGACTTGCCCCCCAGTTCGAGCGAGACCTTCTTCAGATTGCCGGCCGCCGCCTGCAAAATCAGTTTGCCCACTTCCGTGGAACCGGTGAAAGCGACTTTGTCCACGTCAGGATGCGCCGCCAGCGCAGCTCCGGCGGTTTCGCCGTAGCCCGGCACCACGTTCACCACACCATCTGGAAAACCCGCCTGGGCAATCAACTCGGCAAGCAGCAGCGCGCTCAGCGGAGTTTGCTCTGCCGGTTTTAATATCACGGTGCAACCGGTCGCCAGCGCCGGACCCAGCTTCCACGCCGCCATCAGCAGGGGAAAATTCCACGGGATGATCTGCCCTACGACTCCAACGGGCTCGCGCCGCGTATAGGCAAGGAACCTCGCGTGGTTCGACCCGGCCGAAATCGGAATGGTGTTGCCTTCAATCTTGGTGGCCCAACCCGCCATGTAGTGGAACAGATCGGCCGCCAGTGGCACATCGGCAACGCGCGCCACCGATAGCGGCTTGCCATTGTCCAGACTCTCAAGCTGCGCGAATTGTTCCAGGTGCTCTTCAATCAAGTCGCCGAGTTTCCATATCAGGCGGCCGCGCTGGGAGGGCGTCATCTCCGGCCAGGGCCCGCTCTCGAAGGCCCGGCGTGCGGCTTTCACCGCGCGATCAATGTCCTCGCGGTCGCCTTCGGCAACCTGCGCCAGGACTTCTCCGGTGGCCGGGTTATAGGTCGGGAAAGTTTTTCCCGAAGCCGCCTCCACCCACTTTCCGTCGACAAACATGTGGCGCGGCCGGCTGACAAATTCCTGAACATGCGTGTGTATCTGTGCTGTGCTTACAGCGGTTGACATAAATGACCTCCTGAGGCCGAGCGCCTCCGCCTCTCCGCGCGATAAATGGATAACCGGAATACCCGCGACGGAGCGGAAGACGTCGAGCCTACATGGCGCAAAAGTTTATCAGAGCTTGGACTTGAGTGCTGCGAATGAGGCCTTTAGCGGCGAATCGCGGGGGACGCGAGCCGGTGCGGCACAGCCTAAGCCGGCACCTGATACACCACGACTGTGCTGGGATCGCTTAACTGAACGGGACTATCCGCCGCCAACTTGCGCGCGCGCCTGCTCCACTGTCGGAGCAAAGTTGAACAGGCCGTCCACCTTGGTTACTTTCAACGAAGTCAGCAGGCGCTCATTGGCGCCCACGATGATCAGCTTGCGACCCGAGTTTTGCCTGGAGATGTGGGCTCCCACCAGGCATCCGATTCCCGCCGAATCAATATAGGGCATGTCAGAAACGTCGATGATCAGCAGATTGGAGGAGTCGGACCTGACCTCGGTTTGAAGTGGAAAAAAATTCCCTAGCAACAGTGGGCCGTGGATCCGAAGGACAACATCGGTCCCGTTCGCAACTTTCTCTATCTCCAATGGCTTATCTTGCATAGCGCTTGATTTTATAACAGCGACATCTGCGTTCAATGTTAATTTCCGGTTACGGCAGAGATTGCGAGCAACAGCCAGCAGATACTAATGCGGATGGACCGGATCGGGATTCGACGGAAGCTGCGGAGGAGCGGGGGGAGAACTGCGCGCGGGGCTTGAATTTGCATCACGGCTGCGCGGCGGGGCAGGATTTCCGGTTGAAGAGACGCGCACTTGCGTCGGCGCACTCGGATGTTTGGCCGGAGCAGGCGGATGAAAGACGTGATGATCACGTCCCTGATAACGTTGCGCCGAAAGCGACATCGCTAACAGCAGGGTCATCGCAATAATCGAAATCTTAACCGGGCCCATGGTGCTCATAAATCTGGAAAGTAGTGCGCAGCAGTCATGAATTTAAGCCACCGCAACGCCCGCTGTCCACTGTGAAGTGCTGTCCCACCTGCTACTTTCGCGGTATCCCTTTATCGCTCCTATGTCCCTTGGAGGCCGAAGCTTTGCGGCTGGTTTTCTCAAACCGGTGCTCAAAATTTCGCATGTCAACCCGCTTGCCGTGAAAGCGTACGCCCTCCGCTTCCAGCAAAAAGCGCTGCTCCAGGGCAAACTCGCCAGGCATCGCAGATCGGCCGCCTGAGCCCAGAACGCGATGCCAGGGCAGCCCGTCCACTTGCTGCAGAACCCGTCCCACGTGGCGGGCACAGCGCGGATAACCGGCGGCGGAGGCGATCGCCCCGTAGGTGCTGACCCGTCCCCGCGGAATCTTGTGGATGGCGTCGCAGATGGCGTTCACGAGAGGCGTTCTGGTGGGACGCTCGAGATTCATCGGTCAAGTTAAGATACACCCATGGCTGATGCAACTCGCGATCCCAAAGCGCGTTTTTCCGACCGCGTGGATGACTACGTAAAGTACCGTCCCCATTATTTGCAAGACGTGGTGCAGGCGGTCGAGCAAGCTTGCGGACTGCGTCCCGAGCACACCATCGCTGACGTTGGCTGTGGCACCGGCCTGCTGGCAAAGATATTTCTGGAGAACGGCAATCGCGTCGTTGGCGTGGAACCCAATCGCCAGATGCGCATCGGCGGCGAAAATTACCTGGCGGAGTATTCCAACTTCAGTATGGTGGACGGCAGCGCCGAAGCCACCGGCCTGGCTGAGGCGAGCGTCGATTTCGTCATGGCCGGGCAGGCATTCCACTGGTTCCGGCCTGACGAGACCCGCGCCGAGTTTGCCCGCATTCTCAGGCCTCAAGGCTGGGTGGTCCTGGTGTGGAATGATCGCGATACGACTTCCAAGCCGTTCCTGCATGCCTATGAAGATTTTGTGTTGCGCCATTCCACCGATTATGAACAGGTCGCGCACAAATACCTGGCCAGCTACGATGCCCTGCAACGCTTCTTCGCTCCCGGCGAAGTGCGGTTGATCGAACAGCACAACGAGCAACAACTAGACTTCGACGGCCTGCGCGGGCGGTTGCTGTCGTCGTCGTATGTACCCAAGGCGGGCGAGAAGTATGAGGCGATGATGCGCGAGTTGCCGCACCTGTTTTCGTCCCATGCAGACAACGGCCAAGTCACGCTCGAGTACGACACCAAGATTTTTTACGGCCAGCTAGGTTAGAGGCAAGCTTTGAGTCAACAGCTTCGTCTAATCGAGCACTCTGCCAGGAGTTGGTAAGGGCCCGCCACAAGTGGGTGTCCCGCCCATAGAAAAGCGCCCCGCGACATTTCTGCGGAGCGCAATGCATTTCAAACTGAAGGCTGACTACTTCTTCTTTTTGTCGCCGCCGCTGGGCACAACTCGAAGATTGTTGGTGATCTGGAAAGTACCCGGGACCAGGTTGGCGCGGATGCCTGCCATGTTCTTGTCGGCTTCGCTATCCACCACGCCTTCCAGGGTGACGCGCCCGTTCTTTACGATGATATGAATGGGCGGCACCGCCATGCCTCCATACTTAAACAATGGGCCATAACTATAGATGCTGCGGTACACCGCGCGCCGGGTGCGGTCGTCCATTGAACTGGGGGGAAGCACCTCAATATTGTTGACTACCTTGTCCACGCCTTCGATCCGCTTCACGGCGTTCTCAGCATCGGATTTCACGACCGGCTTCACTACCTGCCCATCTAGAATGACCGTCCGGCCCTCAATGCGAAAAGACAGATTGTCGAAGACGCCATAGTACGGCAGCATGATTAACTCATGGCGGATTTCCCGGACGAGCCGGTCCTGGCTCTCCGGACTGAGCGTCTCGTTGGCTTGCTGCCCTGGCGTCTGGGCCTGTACAGACTGGGCGCTGGACGCCGGAGGCGGCGCCTGTTGCGCTCTTCCGAGAACCCCGAAACTCAGCAGCACCAGGAACACGGAACCCAAAGCTCTGCAAATCTTATGCATGTCTCCTCCTAATGTGAAAGAAACTCTACTACGAAATATGAAGTTCGCCAATTGGCGGCGGCATGGCGGCATATTGGATGCGGCCCAAAGCAGGACTGTAGCCCCCTTGTTTGGCGGCGAAATCTGCGTGCGACTCGGCAAACCGGGGAAGTCCGAGTATGATTTCAACTCGTATGAAGACCAAATCCATGATGGCCCCGCCAGGCAAGCGCATCCGGCTGAAGGACTACGACCCAGCTTTCAAGGACGGCTACGCATCGCACGCGCATGCTCAAGGCAAGCTGAAGGCAAACGCGCAGCGCCTGGCCAAGTACCAGGACCTGCTGTATTCCTCGCACACCTACGCCCTGCTGGTGATCCTGCAGGCCATGGATGCGGCCGGCAAAGACGGCACCATCAAGCATGTGATGTCGGGTGTCAACCCGGAAGGCTGCGATGTCTTCAGCTTTAAGACGCCGTCTGAGCACGAACTCAGCCACGACTTCCTGTGGCGGACCAATCGCGAGTTGCCGCTACGCGGCAAGATCGGCATCTTCAATCGCTCCTACTACGAAGAGCTGCTGGTGGTGCGGGTCCATCCTGAGTTGCTTAAGCAGGAACATCTGCCCGGCTTTACCGCGCCCGACAAGAAGTTCTGGCAACATCGCTTCGAATCGATCAACGACGTTGAGCGACACCTGGTCCGCAATGGCACCGTAATTCTCAAGTTTTTTCTGCACGTCTCCAAAGAGGAACAGGAGAAGCGGTTCCTGGTGCGCTTGAACGATCCCGGCAAGAACTGGAAATTTTCAGAGGCCGACTTGCACGAGCGCCTGCGCTGGGACGACTACATGGAAGCGTACGAAGACATGATCAACCACACCAGCACCAGGCACGCGCCCTGGTACATCGTCCCCGCCGATCATAAGTGGTTCACGCATCTGACCGTCTCCGACATCGTGGTGGATACGCTGAAGAAGATGAACCTGAAATATCCCAAGCCTACCCCCGAACAGCGAGCGCAGATCGAACTGGCGCGGGAGGCCCTGCAGCGAGGCAAGTAGGCGCGACGATGCCGCTTTGCACGGGTAGTGCGGGCCTTTCAGCCGCGCGTATTTGGAGCAGAAAGAAAAATCGCCTAAGCCGCTAAGGGCGAAGACCTCAGCGGCTTAGGCGAGGCGTTTGGGCGCGGTGAACGCGGCGCTGAAGCGCTGCACTAACCGTGCGGGTGGATACACTAATCCCGGGACCGCTCTAGCGGCCGCTTAGCACTCTTCGTCCACCGGCTGCCAATAAGGCGAGCGTGTTTTCTTGGAGACCTTGGTCTCCGCGCTGATGGCCTTGGCCCGATAGCTGAACCGCTCCACAATCGCCTGCTTCATGTCCTGCTTTTTCATCTCCCCGAGAAGGTCCGGTGTTATCGCTGGGGCCGAGGTTTCGTCTATCGCAAACCCACTTTTACGTATCATTGCATCTCCTGTGGTGTTCGTTATAAAGAGTTATGAATGCTGTCTCACTTCTGCTGTATTAGGTTACGGATGGCGCACCCCTTGCAGGCGTGCATTTCCACCGATTTCTGAACCGCGCTTTACCGCCTGAGGTGATGTTTCTGTCGCCTGAGCGGCCAAAGCCGTTTAATTTCCGGTCCGTGCTTGCACCGTTAAAGCGGTGCTCCACCCGGAGAAACCGTTTCAATGCTGCGAAGCCCTGGCGCGCACAGTCAGCACCGGGCAGGCAGCTTCTCGCACAATCTCATAGGCGTTGGGCCACATCAGCCGATCCAGCAATCCCAACGGTGAACGCACGCCCATCACCAGCAAGTCGGCATCGATTTCGGCCTCGGTTCGCAGAATCGTCGGCACCACTTTGCCCACCTCGACGCGGTAGCAAAGCTGCAAACCTTCAGCCTCTTGTCCAATCAAAGCTGCCAGTTTCCTTTCAATTCCCTGCATGACTTCGGCACGATCGGCGACGCCACTCAGCTCGTCAGGATTCAGCACATGGAGCATCGTCAACTTCGCGTTACGCTCCCGGGCCAGAGTGCCGGCATAGTGCGTGGCGCATTGCGAGGCGGGCGTGAAATCAGCCGCCAGAAGGATGTTTCGCGGCGCGAATCCCCGGCCTGGATGGTGCAGGTGCGGGCCAACGGTCATCACCGGCACCGGCGATTGCCGGAAGACGCGTTCGGCCACCGAACCCATCAGGATCTTGCCCAAGCCACTGCGGCCATGCGTGCCGACCACGATCATGTCGGCTTTGTTCTCGCGCGCGCAGTCCAGAATGGATTGCGCCGCCTCCCCTTCCATCAGAAGCAGGTGATAGTCTTCCCCTTCAATGTAGGAATAGGTTTGCCGCAACTCAGACTTCAACTGCAGCAGGTCGCGGCGGGCTGCATCCTTGGCAGCCAGGTAAGCGTCCGGGCCGGCCATCAGAAAGTTGTCGCTGGGCAAAACGAACCCCAGATCGGCTTTGGCATGGTATTCATGGGCCACTTCGAGGCCAAGATTTACCGCAACGGCGGAACAGCCGGAAAAGTCTGTCGCGATGAGCACGTGATGAATGCCCACCCCGACCGGGTTGAGCTGTGCTGTCAACATCTTGCGCGACCATTCTCCCCACGCGGTGGGGTCACTCGATGGAACCTCCCGCCCAGACGCGAAGCCACGCCCCGCTAACCAACCGGGCAGACCGATTCGATCATTCAGCTATCTCTTTTGTACCGCGTAGCGAACTGGAACGCTGTGACGTGCGTCAACCGGGCAAGTGATGCAGCGCAGGTTTTGGGATGGGGCAGGTTATGAGATGGATTAGGGAAGGTGATCACTTGTGCAATGGATATATTACGTAAACTGACCGAGGCATCGAAGCCGTGGCCTCGCACGACAGTCTTTGTCTCTTACGGCTATTTCTTGTAATAAACCGTCATTCTCATGTCGCCTATGTGTACTCCTTCTGGTCCTTCGGTATCTTCAACTTCATTCGGCTCTTCGCCACAATTTTCTGTAATGAAAGCTCTGAGTTGGTCGCCAGCGATAGCCGCCAGATGTCCCATCTTCGCGATATTGCTAAGCTGTTGACGGAAAAACATCTGACCTTGTAGCTTCGCCTTGCGATAGTTCGGGTATCCGCTACCGTCCACATGAGCGCCGCCGTCCTTATTCGCGAGACCCAGAACAATTTCCCCGTTGGTGATACTATTTGCGCCGCTGTTCCAACAGACTTGGCTCCACCAGTCTCGAAGTGAAACTCGCGGGGTAGACGAGCTCAGCTTCTTACGGTGGTATCGTACTCGGTCTCCCATGAGCACGACATCTTGAGGCACGCCGCGAGTCTGCGAAAAATGGCCGGGTGCTAGTTCTACGTCGGGCACTTGCTGAACGAGCTTCGGGTCGAATCCGATTAGTCGGTCTTCAAAGTCCGGAATCAACTGCTTCAACAGCGCTTCGTTGCCGTGTACCAATACGCGGATTGCCTGTGCGATTTCGATTGCTGCAGCATCTCCGGCTGCCGGATTCTTGTTGTCCGCGTTGTAAAAATTGTTTAACGCAGTAGCCAACCGATACTTCTGGGTCGTCAATAGGTTCCGCAAGTCAGATTGTGATAAATCAGTCATTCGCTTCAAACCGAATCTCGCAGTGAACAGGCCTCATCACTCGGAACCGGCCGGTTATGAGTGTAATTGATTCCATGACAATGTCGGCTCCCGTCCCCGAGTAAAGTTGGTGGTGCTAACCAACCAACAGGCTCGGGAGAAAGGAGCCGAACAATGATCATTATAGGAGTAGATTTCCATCCCGAGTTTCAGCAAATCGCGATGGTTGACACGGAGACTGGAGAGCTGCAGGAACGGCGTCTGCAGCATCCGAACGAAGCCGAGAGCTTTTACCGCGAACTTGTGAGTCGATCCGTCCAGGTGCGAGTGGGTATGGAGGCCAGTGGGCACGGGCGCTGGTTCGAGCGGCTGCTGGGTGAGTTGCAGATCGAGCTGTGGATCGGAGATGCAGCCGAGATCCGGACTAAGCGCGTGCGTAAGCAGAAGACCGATCGGCAAGATGCCCAGCTGATTCTGAAGCTGATGCTGAAGGATGACTTTCCGAAGATCTGGGTGCCAAGTTGGGAGAACCGAGATCTGCGGCAACTGCTATGGCATCGGCATCGTATGGTGCAGGCGCGTACGCGGATCATGAATCAGTTGCAAACGGTTGCACTGAACGAAGGTTTGCGGTGTAAGAAGCGGTTGTGGCGGA
>CAVSLE010000002.1:0-115792 GCA_963728805.1 uncultured Acidobacteriaceae bacterium | reverse complement strand
TCCAAGTCGAAACGCTAATTGGGCCCGGGTTCGAAGTGACACGCTAGGCTCGGGGTTTATTGTTCTTTGCTCTTAGGGTCGTGTCCAACACCCTGATGGTGCTGCTAACTAGGGGAATCCGAAGACGGTGTAAAACGTTTGCGCGCTAGGGTTGGGCTCTGCTCTGGCATCATGGCTCTCTCTGGGTTTCCGCGCAGTGATTCACACATAACCGTCGTAATGTCGCCATATCGTAAGTTACGACGCGAGCGCGCTTCAAAACCTTGCGTTATTGGGCAGCCCTGCGAGGTCTAGACTGACGCCGCGGAATCTGGAACTTGTGCAGTGAGTTTTCGGAGGGTAATTGGGCAGGCCGTGGAATGCCCGTTGAGGAGCTCACAGCCCATGGGTTTGGAGACGAGACGACAGAGCTAGCGACGCACCGGTCATTTGGAGGCGGGAAAGTGAAATGGCGACAGGGCAACGGACTCTCAATCATTAGATCGAAGATCGTACGGGTCTATGTAGACGATCTCGTCGACAGTCAGTCCAATCGACATCTCCCAGACTTCTTCTCCAATCACCTTAATGCAGGTTCGAATGGTTCGTCGTCGCGCTGCTGATTAGGGAGGTGCTCACTGAAAACCGCTCACTGCACCCTTCAGCGAACCCCACGAAATCTGGCGTTTACGGTGGGAAACTGCGCCCGGCGGGTTTTGGGAACAGGTGGGGACCCGCGATTCATGTGTTGGCATTTCAAGAGCACCACTCGCGCGTGATGTAACATATCGAAAGGAAAGCGATCAAATTCCCATTTGTGTTGTCCCAAAAGCTATACTGGAACAAAGTATCCCCAAAAGTATCCCCGAGAGGTTGCGGAAGACCTCCACAAAATAAGAAACAAGCCCCAATTATTCAGCCTTAACTAGATGATTATAATAGATTTAGTTCTGGTGCCGGGAGGGGGACTTGAACCCCCACAGACCTTTCGGTCCTGCGGATTTTAAGTCCGCTGCGTCTGCCAGTTTCGCCATCCCGGCGAGGAAAGAATCGCGCACTCCTGGCGGGCGCGACTTGCTCCGAGCCTACAACAGGCGCAGGGAAAACGACAAGCACACTCCAAAAGAGTACAAAGCGCCAAGCTAGATGGCGGAGTCGGGGAAAGCGATGACGGGTTCGCTTCTGCGGGCGCGGCGTTTCGCCAGGTACATGGCCTTGTCGGCGGCGGCGTGCAATTCGTCGGGACTAAGACCATGATCGGGGTAAAGGGCCACGCCGATGCTCAGTCCAGCTTGAATAAAATGTCCCTCTATTTTTAAGGGAATCGCCAGCGCCGACACCAGCGCCGAACTCAGAGTCTCGGCGCCAAGTTCATCCGACACGTTGCTGACCACGGTAAACTCATCGCCTCCCGAACGGGCCAGCGTGTCGGAGGCGCGCATTCGGCTGGACAGTCGCAACACCACCTGCTGTAAGGCCAGATCGCCGATTCGGTGCCCGAAGGTGTCGTTCACTTCCTTGAAACGGTCAAGGTCAATCAACAGCACAGCCACTTTGTGGCCGGCACGTGCCGCTTGAGCCATGGCCTGCTCCACGCGGTCCTCAAGCAGCCGCCGATTCGGCAGTCCAGTCAATGCGTCGTGATACGCCAGATATTGATTGGTGCGAATCTGGTCTTCCAGAAGCGTGAGAATCATTCCGACGGCCACAAAGTATTTGGGAATGTTCCAGGTCTCGGATTCAATGATCGTCAATGGAGAGTGGAGATTCAGAAACATTACGATCGGATACAGCATGCCCCAGGCGAGGAAGCCGATTACTGTGGTCAGTACACCCGCCGTATCGCGCTTGAAATGACGCCAGTACAGGACCGCAACCATGAAGTTCAGACCGGCGAAAATCACGCCGACACCAAGGTCAGCGTGATTGTGCGCGACCATCCACACCAACAACGCGGAGAACAGCAGGCACCCAATGAATAGGCCAGACAGATAAGCGGACGCGTCGCGATACCAAGTCCAGGAGAGGAGCAAGGTAGCGGTGAGGGCAACTACTACCACGACATAATAGAAGCCGTGCGTTGCCAGCCCCCAAACGGCGGCGGTTGTGAAAGCCAGCGCCGGGAGACCCAGAATTGTCCCAAGCAGGAACTGACGGCGAGCGCTGGTCGCCCGCGGTGACATGGAGATCAGGAACGATACGGCTGCAAGGTCCAGAGATCCCAGGCTGATGGCGTTTGCAATGTGGCCCCAAAGACCATGACCTACGTTTAAGAACTGGGCAACGAAGTGGATGAGTACAAAGGCCCAAGCCGTGAGCCACAGCTGCAGCCGCTCGGCCGCGCCCTGCCGCAGGATGGCCTCAAAGACCCCGACCAGGATTGCAAGCGCAACGAGACTGGGCAGAACGCTGAGGTTCATAACAATAGTGGCGCTTACGTGAATCCTTATTCACAGTATGCCAGCGATTTGACGAAATACTAAGGGAAAAGTCTGCAATCGACTCGAAATGAGTAACCTACGGGGTTTACGCCCACGGTGAGCGTTACTACCGGCGGTAGTAGCTCGGAGGCATATGCAGAAGTGCGCAGTCGGCCCGGAAGGAAGTCCTCGCTGCTCAGCGCACTTTAACCTCGGGGTCGACTGACATGCCCTGATGTAGCGCGCCATCCTTGTTGAAGTCGGGTTTGTCGTTACCATCGAAGTCGATTCGCACGGGAATGCGCTGCACGACCTTAACGTAGTTGCCGGTGGCATTCTCCGGTGGCAACAAGCTGTACTTTGCCCCCGTTGCTCCTCCAATACTGGTAACGTGTCCATCCCATTTGCGGCCACCGTAGGTGTCGACCTTGACCTTTGCAGCTTGTCCCGGTTTCATATTGGCGAGTTGGGTTTCCTTGAAGTTGGCTGTGACCCAGATCTCACGAAGGGGAACGATGGCCATCAGGTCCTGCCCGTTGGATACGTTCTCTCCCACTTGCACGGACCTTTTACCTATCACGCCATCCACAGGAGCGACAATGGTCGTGTACGAGAGGTTCAGCTGCGCTTGATCCAGCGCAGTTTTAGAGCGTTGCGCCTGAGCATCGGCCGATTTCGCCTTGGCCTGGGTCGCAGCCACCGCGTTGGGCGTCGCCCGCGCGTTACGCACTTCGGCCACGGCCTGTTCGATGCGGGATTGAGCTTGTTTCACTTGCGCCTGCGCCGCCAACAGCGCCGCTTGACGCGAGCTGACCGTTGCATTGGCCGCGATGGCTGCCGCCGTAGCCTGGTCGAACTGCTGCTGCGAGATTTCGCGCTTGTCCAGCAGTTGGCGATATCGCTCAACGTCGGTATTGAGCTTTTGGGCATCAGCTTGGGCTTCCAGTACCTGGGCTTGCGCGGCCTCTGCCTGTTTGACGGCGGCAGTAACACCGGCTTGTGCGGAGTCCATATCGGCGCCTGCCGAACGGATCTGGCTGAGCGAACCAATACTGGAAACGGGCACACCAAACTGTGCGGCCTCGGCTTGCGCCTGAGCGTCCTGATAGTCGGCCTGGGCCCGCGCCAGCGCCACCTGGTAATCGGTGGGGTCAATTTGCACCAACACGTCGCCCTTGTGCACCAGTTGGCCGTCGTCGTAGTTCACCTTGACTACCTGGCCGCCGACGCGAGCGCTGATTGGGTAGATATGGCCATCAATCTCCGCGTCATCGGTGCTCTCCCAGTGACGGCTCTCCCACCAGAACCAACCCACCAACACCACGACCACAATTGCGACTAGAAAGACAATCGGTTTGGCTGCCGGATGCTTCTGGAAGAAGCCGCGATGGTCTTCCTCGTATCGCTTGGCCTCCGGATCGACGTGCTCTTCCTCGGGGTGATCGAGGGGTTCGTGCCGTTCCAACTCTTTTTCATCAGTCCTGCCAGGACTCATCTCTTCACCTGTTTGTCTATTCGTGACGAACTGGGGCAGCCCCAGCATTGTCATTGCCTGGATTAGCGTTGGGCTTTGTTTCTGGCGGCGTGTTCTCCGGACCCGTGGTGGGGTTCGACGGCACCGTGCCGCCCGGCTCCGCCAGATATTGCTGCACCGCCTGCTCGGCGTTACCAATGGCGCGCGCCAACAGCACCTTGGCGATGTTGTGGGCATACAAACTGGTTATGAACCGGTCATTAGCAGACGCTAGTTGTTGCTGCGCCTGAATCACCTCAACATTATTGGTCACGCCGGCCGCGAAGCGGTCTTGCGACTGCCCAAGCGCTTGTTGCGCCAGGTCGAGCCCCAACTTCGCTACCTCAACGTTCTGCGCGGCCGCTTTCAAATCGAGGATCGCATCTTCAACGTCCTGCTCGATACGCCCCCGCATGTCATCCACCTGGGCCTGCCGCTGCTTCAGAACGGCGTCGGTCTGTTGCACGTCGGCTTCTACTTTGCCGCCTTGAAATATGGGAATCTTCAAAGTTGCGGCAGCCGACCAGTTGGGGGACATGGAATCGGGCGTGGTGCCCAGGACGCCGTACTCGCCCGCTAATCCAATGGAAGGCAGACGCTGCTTCCAGGCGGCCTCCCGGCTCAACTGTGCCGCGCGCAATGCCGCTAATGCCGCCTGATAATCCGGGCGCGTCTGCAGCGCCCGCGCGTAGGCATTCTGCAAGTCCATCTCGGGAAGAGGATGGTAGGGAACGCGATTCACCAGGCGAAACTTCTGTCCTACCGGTAATCCAATCACGCGCGCCAAAGCGATGCGTTGCTTTTCCAAGTCGTTCTGCGCCTCGATCAAGGCCTCCTGCTGGGCCTGTAACTGGACTCGCGCGCGCAACGTGTCGATGTTGGGTGCCAGCCCTGCCGTCTCCTGGTCCGCCGCCAACTGGTATAGCGCCTGTGCAGCCTTCAGTTCAGCGTCCGTAGCCTCCACCCGCGATTCGTTGGCAATGGTCAGCAGGTAGTTGGCCCCCACGGCCAGCACCACAGTATCGCGCGCATCACGGTAGGTGGCCTGCGCGGCCTTCACGTTCTGAGTCGCCGCCCGGACATTATCAATGGTATGCAGATCAATGGCGTTCCACGAGCCTGTGGCGCGTAGATCCGTGATGCCGAACGGGCCGACCGAAGTCGGAGCTCCCGGAAAGAGCGTGCCGTTAAACCCCAACGCTTCCAGGTTGATCTTCTGCTCTTCTTCGGCAAACGAGCCGTTGACCACAGGCAGCATGTCGCTGAGGGCGCGAAGCCGTGCAGACCGCGACTGTTGCGTGACCCGATCAGCCAGGTACAAGCCGAGGTTGTATTTCAGCCCGCGCTGCAGTGCGTCTTCGATGGTGAGTTCGAGGGTCTCCGCCGTGGCTTTGCCCTGCGGTATCGAGCCCGCAAAGTTATCTTGATTGCGATTGATAACCTGTTCCGCCGAGGGAAGGGAAGACGAATCCGGCGCTAGAATCTGTCCCATTGCAGAAGCGCACGCCAGCAGAACAGTGACGACGATCAGCCCCGCGCCAGGCGCAGGAAAGAACTTCTTGAGTGCATTGCGTTCAGGTCTTTCCATGGGTGGTTAGCACATACATGCACGTATGGGGTCGTACGCGTCAGCGCTCTTAGATGTATTTCGGGGCATCGGCGTTGCTCAAAATAGGGTGATACTCGAACTCCTTAGGGCATTATTTTGCAGCGGCCTAATTGCGATAGAGTCCCACTTCGCTGGTCGAGGGCCGCCTCATCAAGTCTCGGATGGCGTCCTGCACCGATTTCCCCTGCTGTAGAATCGCGTGCATTTGCTGGGTAATTGGCATCTCGACCCCCGCCTTGCGGGCCAGTCCGACCGCGGCATTGGTGGTGAGCACGCCCTCGGCGACCATGCCGTGCATGCCGGCGATGATGTCTTCCAGTTTGCGGCCGCGCCCTAGCTCGACGCCCACGCTGCGGTTCCGCGAAAGGCCGCCGGTGCAGGTGAGCACCAGATCGCCCAGCCCGGCGAGTCCGGCCATGGTTTCGGCCCGGCCTCCACAAGCGACGACCAGCCTGGTGATCTCAGCCAGCCCCCGCGTGATCAGTGCGGCGACCGTGTTGTATCCCAGGTCCATGCCGAAGAGCACTCCGGCAGCGATGGCGACGATATTCTTTAAGGCCCCGCCCAGCTCCACACCGATAACGTCGTCGTTGGTGTACACCCGGAAGTTGGGATCGCTGAATTCGCGCTGCACGATGGCCGCCAGTTCCTGATCGAATGAGGCGATGGTGATGGCCGTAGGATCGCTTTTCGCTACTTCCTTGGCGAACGTCGGGCCGCTCATCGCGCCAATCCGTGGGATAAAACCGTCGGCCCCGCTCACCAGTTCGGTGATGACCTCCGTCATGCGCAGCAGGGAATCATTTTCTATTCCCTTGGTTGCGCTGACGAACAGCATCTCTGGGCGAAGCTGCGGAAGCATCGCCTGGAACACGCGGCGCGTGTGGTGAGAAGGCATCACGCTCACCACGATCCCCACGCCGCGCAATGCTTCCTCAAAGCTGTTGGTTACGGTGACGGTCTCTGGTATGGCGTTTCCCGGCAGGAACAATTCGTTCACGCGCCGCGTGCGGACGCTCTCGCACACCTCGGGTTCATGCGCCCACAGCCGCACCCGGTGCGTCTGTTTGCGGCCCAGCACGATGGATATCGCCGTACCCCATGCTCCCGCGCCGATGACTGCGATCTCGCTCACAAGCAGGTCTCTTTCAATGGAAGCGGTTTTCGGTGCCCGACAGCAGGCGCCCGATGTTGTCTTTGTGTCGCGCAATAACCAGCGCGGAGGAAGCGGTAATCACCAGGAGAATAGGAGCGGTGTTGCGCTCGGGAGGATTGAGCCACAAGACCAGCCAGGGGAACGCTGCGGCGGCCACAATACTCCCCAAGGAAACATAGCGCGTCAGGGCGAAGACAATGGCAAACAACAAAAGTGAAAGCAGCAGACACTTCGGAGCCAGCGCCAGATAGGCGCCAGCCGCAGTTGCCACTCCCTTGCCGCCGCTGAAGCGGAGCCATACCGGGAACATGTGTCCCACGAGCGCACAAAAAGCGGCGACCGCCGCCAGCAGAAAGATGGTGCGGCTGTCGATCATCTGCGCCGAAGCGTCGTACAGACTGGCGGGAACCTCACCAACGGTGAATCGCCGCGACCCCGCCAGCCAAAAGGCAAACTCGACTGCGAGGCAGCCTTTCAACGCGTCGAGGACCAGGGTCGCAACTGCCAGCCCTTTCGAACCAGTGCGGGCAACATTGGTTGCGCCGATGTTTCCGCTGCCGGTATGGCGGACATCCTGGCCGCGGAAGATGCGCACCAGCAGATAGCCGAAGGGTATCGAACCCAGCAGATAGGAAACCACGACGATCGTGAGGGTAAGTTTCGTCAAAATTATGCGATGGCCGCGAACTATTCCAGCGGATAGCGCGACAACTTTGTGTATCGCGGTCCCGCCGAGGACAGCTTGCTCTCGTAGAGATAGAATTCGTGCGCCGTCATTGTACCGAACTCCAGCGGCCCAAGGGTTTCCAGCTTGGCGCGCACCAACTGCCAAGCAGGTGCAGCACGCTCGCCGGGCACTGCGCGCGGACGCCCGCTGCCAGCACGCACCAGCGTCAAATGAGGTTTGAACGAAGTACCGTCCCGCTTGAAATCCCAGCGGCTGAAGCGCGTGACCAATCGAGGCAAGCAATCCTTGCAGATTCTGGTCTGCTTCAATTCCGACCCAGAACACGCGCGGCGACTTCGGAGAAGGGAAGAAGCCGACATTACGAAAGCTTAACTCGATGGGTGCAGCACGCACGGACTGCAAGGCCCGCTGAATCTCGTCGAGTTTTGTTGTCTCGCCCAAAAACTGCAACGTGATGTGAAATGTTTCGGGAGAGATCCAACGAACATCTGGGGCCAACGATCGCATTTGATCGCGGAACTCGGAGATTCGCCGGCGTATTTCCGGCTCGATATCAAGTGCCACGAAAAGGCGCATAATTTTACATCAGCATGCGGCGCACCAAATCGAGCGCCTGCTGGCTCGCCCATCGGCGTATGCGGTCACGATCGCCAAAGAAACGCCGCTGCACCACTTCCTGCTTGTGGCCGGTGGTGACGGCGACGTACACCAGGCCAACCGGCTTTTCCTCCGTGCCGCCACCTGGACCGGCGACGCCCGTAACCCCGACGCCGATATCGGCATTACAAATCTCGCGGATGTTGTCGGCCAGCGCCACGGCCACTTCTTTGCTCACCGCGCCATGGGCTTCGATCATCAGCGGAGGAATGTCGGCAAACAGCGTCTTCAAATCGTTGGAGTACACCACCGCTCCGCCCAGAAAGTAGCGCGAGCTTCCGGGCACCGACGTAATCCGCTCGGCGATCATCCCCCCGGTGCACGACTCGGCCACCGCCAGTTTCAGGTTGCGCATCTGCAAGTAGTAACTGACGATCTCCTCCAGCGATTCGCCCGCCGAGGAAAACACCGCGTCTCCGAGTTCGTCTTCCAACTCGCCTGCCAGATGGTCCACTTGTGCCTGTGCTTCGTCCTTGGTAGCGGCGGTCGCTCGCAGATGAAACTCGACCTGCCCTTGACCAGCCAGCACGGTGGTTTCGATATTGGGATACTTCTTGTAGATCGGCGCGGTACGCTCGTCTGCGGCCGACTCGCCCATCATCGCGACCTTGAGAACGCGGGTCGCAATGGCTGCCACTGGAGCCAGGCTGCGCAGGCGCTCCATGCATTGCTGGTCCCACATCTCGAGAAGTTCATGCGGAGGACCAGGGAGCAGCACGATAATCTTTTGTTGTTCCTCCCGGGACGTTTCCAGCCACTGTCCGGGCGCTGTGCCTTTGGAATTTGGCAACAGTTGGGCGCCCTCCAGCACGTCGGCTTGCTGCGCATTGTTTCCCGGCATCTGGATGCGGCGTTCGGCGAATCGCTTGTACATCTCGGTGACGATAGCGTGGTCGCGCTTTAGTTCAATTCCAAGCGCGGCGGCCACACTCTCCCGCGTCAGGTCGTCCTGCGTCGGCCCCAGACCTCCCATGAAAATGGCGATATCAGCGCGGCCAATCGCAGTGCGTGCCGCCGCTGTGAGGTGGTCGGAATTGTCGCCGACGATGGTTTTGAAAGCCACGCTGATGCCCAGATCATTGAGACGCCCGGTGAGGAACAGGGAATTGCTGTCCTGGCGGTACGGAGTCAGTATCTCCGAGCCGATGGCGATGATTTCGGCGATCACGGAACCAGTCTAGCATTCAGCAATTGGCAATCAGCAGTTAGCAATTAGTCAAACCGGACCGAGTAACGAAGGCGTTGTCGAAGAGGAATATATGCGCGCCTAAATCCCAAATGCCAATACTAAATGCCAATTGCTAATTGCTAAATGCCAACTGCTAGCTCTCCGGAATCAGGTCCCGGCCTTCGATGCCCCAGGAAAGATGATGCACGCCGGTGGTGGTGGCGAGCACGGCAGAGGCGTCGCGCGCAAAGGCCAGTCCCACCAGGTTTTGTCCCGACACAACCAAGGATGCCTGGCGATCGGGCGTCACCCGCACAATTCCGCGGCGGCCGTTGAGCGACGCCGCAACGTAAAGGTTGTCGTCAACGTCAACGGCCAACCCCTGGGGACGCCCGAGGCCGCGGTAGAAGACGCTGACCGCGCCGTGAGGATCGATCTGCTGGATGGCATCGAAGCTCGAAGTGGTGGGGCCGGTGACGTACAGATTTCCGTTGCTGGCGAAGGCGAGATGATAAGCGGAGACGCTCGGTTCCAGCATCGCGAACACGAAAATCTGGCGATCATGATCGATCTTGAATATGGTTCCGCTGCGATCGCCCACATAGAGATTTCCGGTGGGGTCGAAGGCTATCCCAGTCGCGACCCCCATTCCCTCGGCGTAAGACGTCATGGTCCCATTTTGCGCCACACGGTACACGGTGCCGTCATAACGCGACGAAACGAACAGGCTGCCCGCACGGTCGAACGCCATCCCTGTGGCATTCATCATTTCGTGGACGAAGGGCTTGACGTTGTAATTGTTGTCAATGCGGTAGATGGCAACCGGGACCTTCTGTCCGCGCGATCCGGAAACCGTGGCGTAAATGTTTCCATCTTGATCGATGGCCGGATTCGCTACCGGGTGCAGGTTTTCCGCAATGGGAACACCCACCCGCACCGCGCCCGGATTGCTTCTGTGACCATTGGTTGCGACGACGACTTCGCCCGAAGCAGCGCCTTCGGGCACCCGAGCTACGATGAATTGTTCGGAGCTGATGATGATGGAGCCATCCACGTCGCCGAACCGCACCTGCGGCCTGCGCAGTTCGCGCGGCCGAAGCCCACTGCCGCTGATGCGAATCTCCCCGCCTGGCAGTGCGCACACCGGATCGATGGAATCGATATGGGGCTTGCCGTTTACGTTCTTTGCGCCCGTCTTTCTTTCCAGCATCTGCCGGTCCCGTTCCTATCAGCGTACAAGCCCAAAGTGCAGCAGCAACTGCAGGACAATTAGCGCGTAAATACCGGCGCCCAGGTCGTCCACCACAATTCCGGTGCCTTCCGGTAGCCGCTCAAGACTACGCACCGGCGGCGGCTTAACAATATCGAATGCCCTGAAAAGTATAAATCCGGCAAGCAGCGCTTGCCACACAATGGGACACAGCACCAGCGTCAGCAGTTGCCCTGCGACTTCGTCAATTACCACATGCGATGGATCTTTCCGGCCGCATCCTCGCTCTTCCAGGGTGGCGGCCGGTATGCCGATCGCCACTACCACCACGATCAGCAACAAGATCACCGGAATCCGCGCCGCGGAAGGCAGGTGCGAGGCCAGCAGCCACCACAGCAAAACAGTGGCGAGCGATCCCCATGTCCCGGGGGCTGGACGCAATCGCCCGGCGCCAAAGAATGTAGCCACGAGGGTGGCCCATCGCGGCGCCGGCGGACCGTTCAGTCCCGGCTCATTGTGGCTTTTTGCTTCGTTGGCTCGGGTAGTTGGAATCGTCGGTCTCCGGATCGTTCAACGGGGTGGAGATGACATAGGCTCCGCTGGCCCACTTGCCCAGGTCGATTGCGCGGCAGTGTTCGCTGCAGAAAGGATACTCGGGATCGTTGGCCAGCACGATCTTCCTGCAAGTTGGACAACGTAAGCTGCGAACTTTCATAAAAACAGTAGTCAGTCGCCAGTCGTCAGTAGTCAGTTTGCTGCGGGAGCCGATTTCGCGACTGGCTACTGCTCATATGATGCGCGCCACCAGATCGTAGTCGTGGGCCTCGGTAATCTCGCAGCGGTAAAACTCACCTTCGCAAATATCTCTGTCATCTGCAAAATCGTTCACGTAAACTGTGCCATCAATTTCGGGAGCATGCATCGCCGTGCGGCCTTCCCACAACAACTCGGTTTCTGCCGAGGGCCCCGTCAGAACCAAATCGAACTGCTGCCCCACCAAGGCCCGCTTTTTTTTGCGGCTGATCTGCTTCTGCATCGCCATAAGCTTCTTGCGGCGTCTCTCGATCTCTTTCCGCGATACTTTGTCGCCCAAAGTGAAAGCCCCGGCACCCTCCTCGTCAGAGTAGCCAAACACTCCCAACCAGTCGAATTGCGCCTCGCGCACGAACCCGCAGAGCTGTTCGAAATCGTTTTCACTCTCGCCGGGGAAACCCACAATGAACGAGGTACGCAAAGTCAGGCCGGGAATCATCGCGCCGCATCCTCTCGATGGAGCGCAAGAAGATGTCTGCCCCAGCGCCGCGTTTCATGCGCTTCAAAACCGCAGGCGAGGCATGTTGCAACGGCACGTCGATATAGGAGCAAATCTTTTCATGGGCCGCAATCGTCTGCAGCAGTTTGCCGGTGATTTTGTTGGGATAGGCGTACAGGAAGCGCACCCAGCGGAGTTTCTCGATTTGCGCCAGCCGCTCTAGGAGAAGTGCGAGGCCATCTTTCAGACCCAAATCTTCGCCATAGCAAGTCGTGTCCTGGCCGATCAGTGTGATTTCGCGGACACCCTGTTCGGCGAGCCGCTGTGCCTCGGCGATCACCGACTCGAATCGCCGGGAACGAAACTTACCGCGCAGTTGCGGGATAATGCAGAACGAGCAGGGATGGTCGCAGCCTTCGGCAATCTTGATGTAGGCCGAATACTTCGGGGTCGCCAACACGCGCGGCGTGTTCTCGTCGTACAGGTAGTTGGGCAGATCGGCAATTGCGCCGTCCCATTCCGCTTTCGAGAAGCGGCCGGCTGCTTCTCGGGCGTCCCCTTCTGAACGCGAGCCCAGAATGACGAACGGAGATCCTGGGGATGACGCCGGTGCAATTCCGGCAGCGCTGAGAATCCCCTGCAATTCGCCGGTACCGACCACGGCGTCAACTTCAGGAATGTTCTTCTGGATCTCGTTGCGATAGCGTTCAACCATGCACCCAGCCACGATCAATTTCTGTGCTCGCCCCGCGGTCTTATGCTGGGCCATCTCCAGAATCGTATCCACCGACTCCTGCTTGGCTGTGTCGATGAAAGAGCAGGTATTCACCACGATGATGTCGGCATCTTCGGCGCGAGAGGTGATCTGCGCTCCGGCCTGGGAGAGCAGGCCCATCATCACCTCGCTGTCCACCAGGTTCTTGGGACAGCCCAGGCTAACGAAGCCAATTTTCTTGGGAGCAGCCGAAACAGGACGCTCTTCAGCAACGTCCAGCAGGGCTACAGAGTCGGTTCTTGGCGGCATGGGATTTCTCTATTTTAGCATTGTTTTTGGCGGCTCTCAGCGTAGTTAAGATCGAATTCGCAGGCGTGCAGCGTCGAGCACACAGCCGCGACGGAATGTTATATTGAATGGTCGGGCGCTGGTCCCGCGCAACGCAATCTTGTGAATCCCGCCAGGTCCGGAAGGAAGCAACGGTAGCAGGCTAGTGCGGGTGCAGCGGTCAACTGGCGCCTGGCTTGTTTAGCTGTTAGTGACTAGCTATTAGCTCTTAGCAAATTCATCTAGCGCGGTTGCTAAAGGCTAAGAGCTAAGGGCTAAAGACTGCTTCATAACGCTGTCGGAGAACTCTATTGCCAACTACTCGTCGCGCCAAGATCACTGCGCTCGGCACCTATGTCCCGCCTCGCGTTCTTACCAACCAGGACCTGGAAAAAATGGTGGACACTACCGACCAGTGGATCCTGGACCGCACCGGAATCCGCGAACGCCACCTGGCCGACAAGGGCGTAGCAGCCAGCGATTTAGCGGTGGAAGCAGTCAAGAAGCTTGTGCAATCCCACCCCTTCGACCTTCAGGAAGTGGATGTGATCGTGGTGGGCACCGTCACTCCCGACATGATGTATCCCTCGACGGCATGCCTGGTGCAGCACAAACTGGGCATCGCGCGCACCTGGGGCTTTGACGTTTCGGCGGGATGCTCAGGTTTCGTGTATGCGTTGAACGCCGGCACGCAGTTTATCGAGTCTGGCCGGGCCAAGAAGGTACTGGTGGTCGGCACCGATGTGAACTCTTCCATGACCGACTTCACCGACCGCGCAGTGTGCATTATCTTCGGAGACGGAGCGGGCGCCGTGTTGCTGGAACCCGCAGAAGATGGTGAGGACGGAATTATCGACTACGAGGCCCAGATTGAAGGCGTGGGTGGCCAGTACCTCTACATGCCGGGAGGGGGGAGCCTGAACCCCGCTTCGCATGAAACCGTTGACCAGAAAATGCACTATATTCATCAGGATGGACAGCAAGTATTCAAGTATGCGGTGAAGAAAATGTCGGAGATGACGGAGCGGGTCCTGCGCAAGAACGGTCTCACCGGACAGGACGTGGACTGCTTCATTGCCCACCAGGCCAACATGCGCATCATCAAGGCGACGGCCGACCGGCTGAAGATGCCCATCGAAAAAGTCATCATCAACATCGACCGCTACGGCAACACCACCGCCGGAACCATTCCGCTGGCCATGCAGACCGCGATCGACGAGGGCAAGCTGAAGAAGGGCAACACGGTTTTGCTGGCAGCGGTAGGCGCGGGTTTCACCTCTGGAGCGACTCTGCTGCGCTGGGCGTACTAGCGGTAGTTAGCCACACCGCCGACAAAGTAACTAATCTGCCAATCAAATAAGACCTGCTCGGCGCGAATCCTTTCACTCAAGGTGCCGCTCTTCCCATATAGAGGGAACCAATGATCGCAACCATCCGAGCTGAAAATCTGCGCCAACTGCTGGTTGACCATGCGCCGGTGAGGGGAGTTGATGTGCGCTCGGCCGCTGAATTCGCGACCGGACACATTCCAGGCGCGGTGAACATACCGATGGAGCAGGTGGAATCGCGGATGCAAGACCTGCCGGCGGGTCCGCTGGTACTGATCTGCGAGAGCGGCAAGCGCGCGGAAATTGTAGCGGGATGGCTTGCAGGGCAGCGTGACGTGACCTTGCTCGAAGGCGGCACGCGAGCGTGGAGAGACGCCGGCTATCCGCTGGTGGCGTGTGCGCCCTGCCGATGGACCCTGGAGCGCCAGGTGAGGCTCATCGCCGGGTTGATTGTTTTCGCCGGCACGCTGCTGGCAGTTTTGATCAATGCAAACTGGATTTACCTTCCAATGCTGGTGGGGACGGGGCTCACCTTTGCAGGAGCCACCAACATCTGCGGTATGGCGATTCTGCTTGGCGAAGATGCCGTGGAACTCCGAGCGGAAATCTAGATTGGAACTTAAGCGTTCGCCGGATGCAAATTGCTGCACTTGATTGCGACGACGTGACAGAATCAAGGTATGGATTTCGAGGCGCTTGCCAATGAGCACAAGGACGTCGTGTATCGGCAACTGGTTCGCGCCTGCGGAAACCGGGAAGACGCCGAGGACGTGCTGATCGAGGCCCTGCTGAAAGCGTACCGCAGTCTCGACCAGTTACAAGAATCGAAGGCATTTCGCGCGTGGCTGGCCCAGATTGGGCGTCGCGTGTGCTGGCAACTGAAGGAACGCGAGGCCTTGCTGCCGCTCATGCAGCTCTCGGCAATGGAAGAAGAGGGTGTGGAGCTTGCTTCCGATCGCCCGTCGGTGGAGGTGCAAGCTGCCCGCAACGAGATGAAGGCGCTCTTGCAACGGGCCATTGAGTCATTACCCGAAGCGGAACGTCAGGTTTACTTACTACGTGATATCGAGGAATTGGGCGGAGACGAAACAGCTATGAAGCTCAATATCACCCTGGCGGCTATGAAGTCACGGCTGCACCGCGCCAGGGCCAACCTGCGTCGCTATATGGATACGGCGCTGGTTCCGCGGACAAGCTCTACCGCGGATTCGCAGCAGTCTTAATAACAGGTAGGAGGCATCATGGAAGTTCTTATTGAACACCTCGGGGCAGTACAGTTCGAAATCAAGGCACGGCAGCATACGCTGATTTGCGATCAGCCGGTTGAGAACAGAGGCTATGACGAAGGCATGACGCCTCCGGAGTTGCTGCTCGCGTCCCTGGGTTCGTGCGCCGCGTACTATGCAGTGGATTATCTGAACCGCAACAAACTTTCATCAGAAGGGACAAAGGTTCGGGTCACGGCTGAAAAAATCAAAGCGCCATTCCGGCTGGATAACTTCAATATCGAAGTCGATGTTCCGGGCGAACTCGATGACGAGCACTTGAAAGGCGTCGAGGAAGCAGTGCATCGTTGCCTGATCCACAACACGCTGCTGCACCCGCCCCAAATAGAGGTACAGATCAAGGCTGCCGTGGCTGTTTAGAAGATATTTCAACAGAAAGCGAGCCCACCGAGCTATTTGCCTTTGATCTTCTCCCGGTCTTTTGCCGCGTCCAGTGGACGCACCGGTTCGGTCATGCGCGCCGGATCAAGAATCTCCTTGATCTGCCGTTCGCTTAGTTCGCCGCGCTCGCGCGCAATCTCGATGATCGACTTGCCCGTCTTCACCGACTCCTTCGCAATCTCCGCCGCCTTGGCGTAACCGATGTAAGGGTTCAGCGCCGTGGCCAGCGATACCGTACTCTGCACGTAAAAATCGGTGCGCTTCTCATTCACCGTGATGCCCTTGATGCAGAACTCGGTGAGTTGCCGCAGCATGTTGGTCATGATGGTGATGGAGGTCAGCACGCTGTAAGCCATGGCGGGCATCATGACGTTGAGTTCGAGTTGGCCGGCCTGCACCGCGAGCGCGACCGTGGTGTCGTAGCCGACGACCTGGAACGAAACCATCGCCGCCAGCTCCGGCATCACCGGATTGATTTTGCCCGGCATGATGGATGAGCCCGGCTGCAGCGCGGGCAGGTTGATTTCCGCCAGGCCGGTGTTCGGGCCCGACGAGAGCAGACGCAGGTCATTGGAGATGCGGATCACCTCGAGCGCGAGGTTGCGCAGCGCCGAGCTGACGGACGACATCGCCAGGTTCGACTGCATGGCATAGCGCATGTCGTCCACGGCGCGCAGTTTTTGCCCCGAGATGCGCGCCAGGTTGGCGATCGCCTTTTCACGGTAATCGGGATGGGTGTTTATGCCGGTGCCCACCGCCGAGCCTCCGAGCCCAATCTCGCGTAGTAGCTCCGATTGTTGCTCGATGGATTTCTTCGCCCGCTTGATTGCACCCGCGTAAGCGTGAAACTCCTGACCCAGCCGCATGGGCACCGCGTCCATCATGTGAGTGCGGCCCGACTTCAGGATGTTGTGGAACTCTTTGCCTTTCTCGTCGAGCGCAGCAATTAGGCCGTCGAGCACCGAGTACAGCTTGTCGAGTTCGAGCAGCGCGGCCAGGCGCATCGCGGTAGGGAACACATCGTTGGTCGATTGCCCGTAGTTGACGTGATCGTTGGGATGGACGTGCTTGTACTCGCCCAGCTTGCCACCCAGCAACTCGGAGGCGCGGTTGGCGATGACCTCGTTGCTGTTCATGTGGAAGCTGACGCCCGCGCCTGCCTGGAAAACGTCGACCACGAATTCCTGGTCCCACTTGCCCTGCTGAACTTCTTTGGCGGCCTCGATGATGGCGTTGGCGGTCTTCTCATCCACCAGGCCGAGTTCGCGATTGGCGAGCGCCGCAGCTTGCTTCACCATCGCGATGGCGCGAATGAGGGAGGAGTGAGCACGCAAGTCCGCTGATGGGAAAATTCTCCACCGCGCGCGCGGTTTGAATGCCGTAGTAAACGTCGGCAGGAATCTCTTTGCTGCCGAGAGAATCTTTTTCGGTGCGGGTGCGGGGAGTTGTGGCGCCGGCCATTAGGATACCCTCCACTCAGGCAGATGACTGCCAGACGGGACGCGTCGCCGCAATTCTGGCAGGGGCACGAGGCGAAAATGCTTCAGATAGGAATGGTACACTTGTCCCGAGGAGCCTCCGCGATGGCAACGACGCAGGTATCGCTGGAAGAATATCTCAGGACCGACTACGAACCGGACTGCGATTATTTGGACGGTGAGTTGGAGGAGCGGGATTTGGGGGAAACCGATCATTCCGAGGTGCAGGAGTTTTTTATTACGTGGTTCGCCGCCCATCGGGAGACTTGGCATTTGAAAGCGTATCCTGATTTGCGGCTACGCATCTCGCCAACCCGGTTCCGAGTCGCTGATGTCGCGATTCTTCCCGTCAAGAGAGCGTATGAGGCAGTGCCGACGCAGCCACCGCTCGCGGTAATCGAGGTACTTTCGCCCGAAGACCGTGTCTCGCGTTACCTGCAGCGCCTCGACGACTACCGCGTGATGGGCGTTGTGAATATATGGGTGATTGATCCCATCCGGCATAAGGCCTACGACTGCAGTCAGGTCGCCTGGCAGTTAGTTGACAAGCTGCTGATCCCAAATTCTCCAGTTGAAGTTCCACTCGATCCTCTCTGGAAGGCACTCGACGAGTTGCATTCGTAACATGTATGGGCGGATGCGCGCGCCCTCCTGGAACAGAGTGCTCAGTCGTCACTATCTTTGAGAGGAAACCGCTTCCAGTCCCAATAGCAAAGTAGCTCTGCTTGAGTCCGATCAAACACCTCGTTGTAGTTATGGACATGAGGGCAAGGAACCTGAAAGCTTTCCACTTTGGTCAGCCCGCGTCGGACGACGACCTCTTCGAATATCGGCAAACAACCATACGCATATATGATGTTGTGTTTGTCGAGGACAAGCAGATCAGAACTGGACATTGATGCGATCCACAGATGATGCCGCCCGTCGTTCTCGAAGAAATTTCCAAACTTTTTCAACAACGCTTTAACTTCGTTCTTCGAATGAGGGTTCGCACTTTGGTAGCGCCCTTCCGCTCCCGTCCCACGAGGAACTGTCAAGACATACAGGACCCCGATTGGTTCGGCCATTACATCGAGAAGGTCGAACATAATGGAAATATGTTGCGTCGACGGCGCGATGACGAGACGGTCCGGCCCTGTCGTCTGTTCAACCGCAAAGACATTAGGGTAGTCGTAACGCTGTTCCTGAGCGTAATCGTCCCCAGAAA
Source organism: uncultured Acidobacteriaceae bacterium (assembly GCA_963728805.1). Taxonomy (GTDB): domain Bacteria; phylum Acidobacteriota; class Terriglobia; order Terriglobales; family Acidobacteriaceae; genus Bog-257. The sequence continues at coordinate 97,418 of CAVSLE010000002.1, read as the reverse complement.
GCCACCCGAATTTAAACGCAGGTTTCATCCGCACCGAAATTTGGATACGCTAAGGAGGTTTACCCGATCGCCACTAACTCCGCGATTTTCGCCTGCCATTCTTTCGGGCCGGACTCGTGAACCGAGTTGCCGTTGACATCCACCGCAACCGTGACCGGCATGTCCTCAACCTCGAATTCGTAGATGGCTTCCATGCCGAGGTCGGCGAAGCCCAGCACGGTTGACTTCTTGATGGCCTTCGACACCAGGTACGCGGCGCCGCCTACCGCCATCAGATAGACCGCCTTGTGGTCGCGAATAGCAGAAATGCCTTCCGGCCCGCGTTCCGACTTGCCCACCATGCCGAGCAGGCCGGTTTCTTTCAGCATCTGGCGGGTGAACTTGTCCATACGGGTGGCCGTAGTGGGACCGGCGGGACCGACAACTTCGTCCCTCACCGGATCGACCGGCCCGACGTAGTAGATGAAACGATTGGTGAAGTCCACCGGGAGCTGTTCGCCGCGCTTGAGCATCTCGGTCATGCGCTTGTGTGCGGCATCGCGGCCGGTGAGCAGCTTGCCATTGAGCAGAATGACTTCGCCGGTCTTCCATGTCGCTACTTCTTCGCGAGTGACAGTATCGAGGTTCACGCGCCGCGCGCCCGCCGGATTGTAGGTCAACTTCGGCCAATCCTTCAGCGACGGTGGTTTCAGCGCAACCGCGCCCGAGCCGTCGAGTACGAAGTGCGCATGGCGGGTAGCCGCGCAATTGGGGATCATCGCTACCGGCAGGTTGGCGGCGTGCGTGGGATAGTCTTTCACTTTCACATCCAGCACCGTGGTCAATCCGCCCAGGCCTTGCGCCCCGATGCCCAGCTCGTTGACCTTCTTGTACAGCTCGATGCGCAACTCCTCGGCACGATTCTTCGGCCCGCGGGCAATCAGGTCCTGGATGTCGATGGGCTCCATCAGAGCTTCCTTGGCGAGCAGCATGGCCTTTTCCGAGGTGCCGCCGATGCCGATGCCGAGAATCCCCGGAGGACACCAGCCCGCGCCCATCGTGGGGACCGTCTTCAGCACCCACTCAACGATGGAGTCGGAGGGATTCAGCATGACGAACTTCGACTTGGCTTCCGAGCCACCGCCCTTTGCGGCAACGATGACATCTACCTTATCTCCGGGGACGAGCGTCATGTTTACGACAGCGGGAGTATTGTCGTTGGTGTTCTTGCGCGCCCCGGCCGGATCGGCCAGTACGCTGGCGCGGAGCTTGTTGTCCGGATGAAGATACGCGCGACGGACGCCCTCGTTGACCATGTCTTCCACGCCCATGGTCGCGTCCCATTGCACGTTCATACCAACCTTGAGGAAGACGGACACGATTCCCGTGTCCTGACAAATCGGCCGGTGGCCTTCGGCGCACATGCGCGAGTTGATCAGTAGCTGGGCGATAGCATCGCGAGCGGCTGGTGACTGTTCTTTTTCGTACGCGTCCGCCAGGCTCTGAATGAAATCGACCGGATGGTAGTAGGAAATGAATTGCAGAGCGTCGGCAACGCTCTGGATAAGATCGTCTTGCTTGATGACCGTCATTAACGCCTCGCTAGGAAGAACGTAAGAGTGCGGGCAAACGCCCGAGTTAATTATAAGAACACAGATGCGTGGCACCTAGGGAATTCAACCTCGGCGCAGGATTCGGCATTCCCCAAATGTGGGAGATCAGCAATTCAGCATTCAGCCGTCAGCATTCAGCTATCAGCGTGAGGCGGGGTCATACTGAACGCTGAGTGCTAAATGCCAAGTGCTAAACGCCAAATGCGGCCTTCAACACAGCTTGCCGTACATTGACGAGTAGTTCAGCCCAATCTGGCCGCAGCTGCCCTGCTCCACCGAATACACAATGCAGGAGTTGAACGGGCGGGAATAAATGTGCAGGCTCACGGCGCGCTGTCCCCACTCGCGCAAATTGCGGACGTCATGCACCGGATTCAGGGGATCGACGGCGACCGGGTTTGCCGGAGTGATCTCGACGACATTGGTAGGGACGATGTTGCAACGGTGAGCGGCGAGGTCCTCGGAGAGAAGGCGGAAGTTCTGCACCGCAAGGCGCCCGATGGGCGCGGCCATCCAGCAATTCTGTCCCTGATGATTGTGAATGGAGCTGGCCATGCCGACTTCCCAGCAGATGGCCAACAGTTCGTAAAGGTCGGTCTTGTCAATCAGGTTGCGGGTATAGTGTTGCGCATTCCAGAACAGGTAGGGCCCCAGCGACTCGGGATCAACCGGATTTTCCCGCAGATATTGCAGCGGGGCTTCGACTCCGGTAAAGTTGTTTTCCTTGAGTTGACGCAGGCCGTCGATAAAGTGCTGCACTGAAATTTTGCGCGTTACCTGATCTGCTGACGTGGCCATTTCCGAGACAACCCTCCGCTCTGGGACGAACTGCTTATTCTAACCCGGTTCTCGCTGTCAGGGTCCGCAGGGGCACTCCGACGGAGAAATGTCAAATTCTGGGAATCCAATGTGCCACAAAGTGGCTCCAAGCCTATAATGAGCGTAAATACCACCCTGGCAAGGTGGCTTAGCGTTCGACACTGGAGTTCTCCCATGAAGTCACGCCCTCTCGCGGTTGCAACCGCAATGCTGCTGAGCGTTCTCCTCGTGGTTCCTTCGTTCGCGCAAAACAATACGCAAACCCAGGACCCCTCAGCGCAGGCACCCAGCAACCCACAAGACCAAACTCAACCGGCGACAGACGCTAAGCCTGACCCGGCTGCATCAGCCCCTACCACGGCGCCAACGGCGATGACGCAGAATCCGCCTAAGGAAACCCACGATAAGGGCAAGAACGATATCGACGACATCGGCAATCGCAAAGTGGGCGGGACCGGAAAGAGCCTGGGCGATTGGTACTCGATCGACACCGACATCAAGATGGGCAAGCAATACGCCATGATGGTCGAGTCGAGTGCGCGAATGATCCAGGACCCGGTGGTGGTTGAGTACGTGAACCGCATCGGGCAGAACCTGGTTCGCAACTCCGATGCCAAGGTGCCGTTTACCATCAAGGTCATCGACTCCGACGACATCAACGCCTTTGCCTTGCCCGGGGGATTTTTCTACGTCAACAGCGGGCTTATTCTAGCTGCCGACGAAGAAGCCGAACTAGCCGGTGTGATGGCCCACGAAATTGCCCATGTTGCCGCGCGCCATGCGACCCGCGAGCAGACCCGCCTCAACTACGCCAGCATGGCTTCGATCCCATTGATGTTCGTGGGAAGTTGGGGCCTGTATGAAGGCGTGAGTGCGGCCATGAGCCTGGCGCTGCCGATGACCTTCATGAAGTTCTCGCGCGGCTTCGAAGCCCAGGCCGATTATCTGGGGCTACAGTACATGTATAAGGCCGGTTACGATCCTCAGGCATTCGTTTCCTTCTTCGAGAAAGTTGTGTCGAAGGAAAAGAAGAAACCGGGTACGATGGCCAGGGCCTTCGCTTCGCATCCGCCAACTCCCGACCGAATTCTCAAGACGCAGGAAGAAATTCGCGAGGTGCTTCCAGCGCGTCCGGAATATATCGTCAACACTTCTGAGTTCGACAGCGTGAAGGCCCGCCTGGCGGCGTTGCAGAACCGCAAGAAAGGCATCGAGGAGAAGGACATAACCAAGCCTTCGCTGCGGCGTACTCAAACCGCAGACAACAAGGGCGACAATAAGGGCAAAGATGGGAAAGATGGCGACGATCGTCCGACCTTGCAACGGCGCGACGATGACTACATCGCCAGCGCGGGCCAGCGGTAGTTTCTTCAGGCTAGGCTAGGCTCGACCGGCGGCCACGTGTCGCCGGTTTTGCTTTGCAAGCGCATTTTCCGCCGGGTTCATTCGCAGACCGCGTTCTTCGCCCGTAAAGTTACTTTTCTATCAGCTCGAACACTGGATAATTTGCGGCGATGCTTGCAAAGCGCTCACTTGGCGAACCGGCAGGCACAGGGAAGTAACGCTGCACCGTGGTCTTGAAGCTGTCGAGGTAAGTTTTCAGCAGTGGGGGCTTCTCGGCGTCAGCAACCGGCCGCAAGCGATAGGCCTGCCGGAAGCGCCCTTTCTTGAGCGTAACTTCGCCGGCGGCTTCTGCATTGCGGACCCACTGGGTTTGACCACGCGGCGCAACCAGGAAGCGCTTGCCACCAATCTCCAGTAGGTCAATTGGAGTGGAGTACAGCCGTCCGCTTTTGCGTCCCCGGACCTGAAGCAGGTAATTGTGTTTCAGACCAAGGCCGAGGCCGACCAGAAATCCAAACAGACGGTTGAAGGCGCGCTCCAGCGCGCTCGGTTGCCGGAAGACAGGCGGGCTGTCGTTGGTTGCCATAGGTCTAGTTTATGGGCTCTGCGCCCAAGCACAGAAAAAGGCGATCGAAAGAGCGCCGCAAATCTCTAGACAGATCTTGCGTCAGGAATAGGCTACCTGTACGGAAATCTACGCGGCCTTGTTACCCGGCGCGACTTCGATCGGTTCGGCAGGCAGGGAAGTCTCAGGCCTGCCGCGAACCAACTTCATTTCCTCCCAGTCGTAGGGAAATTCCTTTCCACAATCCAGGCAGACGACATAGGTCCCAGTGATGGAGGCCACTGGGCTGCGCTGGACTTTACTTTTAACCGTGATGGGAAAGCTGCAGCGTTGGTGCGAACAACCGAAGACCAGATCGAAAAGCCTCATAAGCCTCCTACCGCCCCTCGGCGACAACAGCCAAGGCGATGACCCGGGCTGTGTGCGAACTCGGGTGAAGCTGCCCGAACTAAATAACCCGCTTCGAAAGTTTGGATTCGAGGACTAGGAAAAGGGTTCGACGGATTGATACCATTGTTCCTTTTTTAAAGAAACAGCGATTACTAAAGTGCCTTCTCCAAAGTGCTCCTGCGAAGCCGATCTGTCACACTCGTTATCGACAAATCGGGAGGCTGAGATGAGTGGAGAGTGTGTCTGAAGGTCGAAGTGAAGGCGCGGGTGGCACCTGGCCGTGGGCCGGAATCTTGCTGGAAAGACTTTTATTTGGCCCTTGGAGAGTCGCTCTGTTTGGGATGCGGATCGCTGCCCTGACTCTTGTGGCACTCGCATTTAGCGACGATGGCGGTCCGGAGGCGGGTGCGAAGGTCGTCGGGAAGTTCGTACAGGTGAGAGTCGCGGTAGATCTCGATGGTCATCTTGGTCGTATTGCAGACCACGTAGCAGTTGTGGCACCACTGAAGATGATCTTCCAATTCGGCTCGCGTTTGAGCGTCCATCGAGTCGTCAAGGTAATCGGTGAGCTCCTTCAGGAAATCAGAGCAGGTCACTGTTTGCCATCTCCACCAGTACGATTTTTGAAATACTTGCTCAATCGTTCACGCAACTGCAGCCGAGCCCGAAGCAGGCGGGACTTGACTGCGGGAATACTCAAATCCAAGGCATCCGCCGTCTCTTCGGTGGAGAGCCCCTCAACGTCACGCAAGACAAACACCGTCCGAAAGCTGGGCGGCAACCCTTGTATTGTCTTGCCCAGGATCTCTTTCAACTCACCCTGGTTGTAAAGCTGCTCCGGATTCGGAGACCAGTCCGCGACTTCGCGCGGCATGGAATCTTCTTCCGTCTTAATGTCTTCATCGAGCGATACCATGCGCTCGGGCCGCCTGCGGCGCAAGCGCATCAGCGCTTCGTTCACCGCAATGCGTACCAGCCAGGTGTAGAACTTCGACTGCTCCTGGAAGTTCGCCAGGTTCTGATACGCCTTCAGGAAAGCGTCCTGCACCACGTCTTCCGCATCTTCGCGGTTTTGCGTGATGTGCTGCGCGATCCGGAACACGTTGCGGTCGTACCGCTTCACCAGCTCTTCGAAAGCGCTGATGTCGCCGGCCTTGGCCGCATGAACCAGTGTAAGTTCATCGCCTGTGGCTTCTACCTTTGGTTGGATGGTTCCCATGTTTGCGTAGATTCAGGATTTTACGGCCCAGAACAAATTTCCCGAACCATTGTACCTATAACGGCCTCAGATTCGGGAGAACTGGGGAAACAAATTTTACTTATTCGAACTGTAGCTGCCGCTTCGTTGAATCACGGTCCTGGTGGAAATACGTCTATTGTACGGACGGGCGGGCCCGATAAATGTCACAAGCGGGAATACAATTCGTAAATGAGTTCTTTCAGTCCGGCCTGGAAGAAATCGCGTTACACTGAATCCGGTGAATCCCCACAGCCGCTTCCAAGCCGTTATTCTGGCCATTGTACTGGCTCTGCAGGGCACGGACTGCCTGCGCAAGACAGCACCACGCCCGCGAAGAAAAAGTCCACCGCCACTGCCAGCACTCATAAATCCAGTAAGCCGGCGAGCAAGAAGTCGGCGTCAGCTAGTTCCCAGCACCACGCGCCTCGCAAGAAGGCAACGGCTGCCCGCGCCCATACCCTGAAGCGGACTTTTGTCGCTTCCAGCGACCTGCGCCCGATGGCGCGGCAACTGGTGGAGTTTCGCACTCCTGCCGCCTATGCCGGAGTGGAGACCTACGCCCATGCCCATGCGGGAACCGAAGCCGGAGCGCTGGCTTGGTTCGCCATTGGCTACGCACATTACCTGGACGCACAATATCCGGCAGCCATCGCAGCCATGCAAAAAGCACAGCCACAGATTGGCGAGTTGAAGGATTACACCGCCTTTTTCATTGGCAATTCGTTTGTGGCCAGCAATAATCCCGAGGAGTCATTTGCTTATCTCCGCGACTTCGGCACGCGCTTTCCCGACTCGCTCTACGGGCACGACGCATTGATCGCGTACGCGCGGGCCTTGCTCGCCACCAATCGCTCGGCCGAGGCCATACGGCAACTAGAAACGCACCGCTCGCCCCCCAGCGCTGAAACCGAATATTTTCTTGGCAAAGCCTATGTGCAGAATGGCCAGGGACGCGCCGGAGCTGAGATCTTACGGCACGTTTACTACAACTACGCGACCAATTACACCGCCGACAGCGCCGCTGCCGATTTGAAGAAGATCCCCGAAGCGACAACGCTTCCCCCGGTCACCTACGCCGAGCACCTGAAGCGCGCTGATGCGCTGTACCGGGTACGTCGCTATCCTGCCGCGGCCGACGAGTATCGCGCCATGACGAACCTGGCTCCCGCGGGCGAGCAGCAAGCCGCGCTGATTCAGCTTGCCAATTGCTACATGCACGACGGCAACACCCGGGATGCGCGCGCCGCGCTCGATCGCATTCCCGACGATGGCAGCGAAGCCAGCGCGGAAAAGTGGTATCAGCAGGCCGAGATAGCGCGCACTGCCAATGATGAGGCCGCCCTCACCACAATTCTGCAGCACATGCGCAGCACCGCTCCCAAGTCGCCGTGGCTGGAATCGGCTTTATTTACCGCGGGAAACATGTACTTGTTGCGCAAGGATTACGACCGCGCCATCGACTACTATCGCGAAATTCACGATCGCTTCCCCACGGGAACGAAAGCGGCCTACGCCCATTGGAAGTGCGCGTGGCTCACCTATCGGCAGAACCGCAAGGAGCAGGCCAGGAAATATTTTGACGAGCAGATCGAGTTTTATCCCGGCACGAATGAAGTACCCAATGCCATGTACTGGCGGGGACGCATGGCCGAAGATGAGGCGCAGAATGGTATTGCCCGAGCGTACTACCAGAAACTTGCCGAGCGTTATCGCAACTATTACTACGGCGTGCTGGCGCGCAAACGCCTGGCTGTCTTGCCGACGGCCCCGGCCGTAGTCGTGGCCTCACTGCAGCACATCGGTCCGGCGCCGGCGTATGATCCGGCGTCGAAAGTCACCGACCCGCCTGACGACGATCTTCACTACATGCGCGCTCGGCTGCTGGAGAATGCCGGCGTGATCGACCTGGCAGTGCGGGAACTTCAGGCCGGAAGTTCTACCGGACCGTCGTGGGAGATGCTGGAAATTTCGCGCATCTATTCCAGCGGAGGCGACTACTTCCGCGCGCTGCAGGTGTTGAAGCGCGCCATCGCCGGCTATTTTGCGATGGACGTGGACGGGCTGCCCGCGCCCTACTGGCACGGACTGTTTCCGCGCCCGTACTGGGAATCGTTGCGGCGCTACTCCGAGGAGAACGGCCTCGATCCTTATCTGGTGGCGTCGCTGATTCGGCAGGAATCGGAATTCAATCCCAGCGCCATCTCCCATGCCAACGCGTACGGACTGATGCAACTGCTGCCCAAGACAGGGAAGGGCGAGGCCAAGAAGGCGGGACTACAGCACTACAACACTGACTCGCTGCTCGATCCGGCCACCAATATCGAGCTGGGGACCCGTTACTTCCGCCAGATGGTTGACCACTTCGGCGGACAGACTGAGTATGCCTTGGCTGCCTATAACGCAGGGGCGGAGCGCGTCGAAGATTGGCGCTCGTCGGGCAACTTCCGCGACGTGGAGGAGTTTGTTGAATCGATTCCGTTCACCGAAACTCGCGAATATGTGCAGGCCATCGTGCGCAACGCCGAGGTCTACAAGCGGGTCTATGGGACACCGTAGCAGGCCAGTTGTCAGTAGTCAGTGGTTCAGTGGGAGCGCAGGAGATCGAGATGCCTGACGATACCTTTCCTGGAGTTTACATAGAAGAGAGCGATCCCGGTCCTCACCCGATTACCGGAGTGTCAACCTCGACAGCGGCATTTATCGGCATCGCCGCCTCAGGGCCGTTCACGCCGACCATGATCACCAGCTTCACCGAATACGAGAGCACGTTCGGTAGTCCGAACGACGGCGGATTTCTCGGCTACGGAGTACGAGGCTTTTTCGACAACGGAGGGGTCCAGTGTTACGTTATGCGACTCGAGGCAACGGCCGTTCCCTCTGAATCGCTGCAAGCACTGGAAAGCCTGGATGTATCAATCGTCTGCTCGCCCGACGCAGACTCGATTTCTGGTATGGCCGGCGCCCTGATCGCGCATTGCGAAAACATGCGCTACCGTTTCGCCGTATTAGATGGGCCACAAACACCTGCCCCGATCGACGGCCCGCCTGATGCCCTGCGGTCCTCGTACGCTGCCTACTACTATCCCTGGATTCTTGTTGCGGGAGCCTCGGAGGGTGGCGAGATCGCCGTCCCGCCTGGCGGCTTTGTTGCTGGCGTCTACGCGCGCACCGATAACGAGCAGGGCGTGTGGCATGCACCGGCAAACAAGGTAGTCCTCGGCGTAACCGGCCTCGATCAGGTCCTCACGCAGCAGCAAAGCGAAGTTCTGAATGCGGCCGGCGTTAATGTCATCCGCGTTTTTACTGGGATGGGGAACCGGGTCTGGGGCGCGCGCACAACCTCGCAGGACCCGGAGTGGAAATACGTCAACGTTCGGCGCTATCTCATCTACGTTGAACACTCGATCAAAAACGGAACCCAGTGGGTAGTGTTTGAACCGAACGGGGAAGACCTCTGGGGTGCCGTGAGGCGCAGCGTGTCCGATTTTCTTTTCAACGAATGGAAGAGCGGCGCGTTACAGGGTTCGAGGCCCGAGGATGCGTTCTTCGTTCGCTGTGATCGTACAACGATGACCCAGAGCGACCTCGATAATGGACGCCTTATTATTGAAATCGGGGTTGCGCCGCTGCGGCCGGCCGAGTTCGTCATTTTTCGGATCGGCCAATGGACGGCAGATGCGAAGGAGCGCGGACGTTAGGTTGCTCGTTGCTACCCGCTCGACTTCACGGCTTCATTTCCGGACTTGGCGAAGATAATCTCCGACACCAGCAACATCGCGCCAATCACGATGGCGCTGTCGGCCACGTTGAATGCCGGCCAGTGATAGCTGCCGATGTAGAAATCCAGAAAGTCCACAACGTGGCCGGTCATCATGCGGTCCCACAGGTTCCCGGTGGCGCCGCCCAGAATCAAAGACAGGCCGATGGTGGTTGTGCTCAGCGAGTGGCTATGCTTCCACAGTAACGCCGAAACCACCATCAAGGCGATGACCGAGAAGCTGACCAGCGCGCCAATCTTCCATTGCGCCGTGGACTCAGCGAACAGGCCAAAGGCCGCGCCGGTATTCTCCACGTGGGTGAGGTGAAAACAGCCGGGGATGATCGTAACGCTGTCATGCAGGGGAATATTGCTGGCCACGGCCCATTTGGCGAGGCGATCCAGGAGTAATACGACAGCGGCGATGAAGAAAAAATACTTGCGCATGACGTAACTTTGATGCATTTCCTAGTTCTTAGACGCGGTCACCCCCCCGAAAGGAGCACAGTATAGCCCGCTTTTACGGCGCAAAATCGGAGTCCGAAATTTGCTCTCCTGGTCCCGCGCTTCACCTTGCGCTGGTGGTCTCCTCAATCTCTGCCAGAACTGCGCTGCAGCGTTCGCATACCGTGGGGTAGTTTTTATCTTCCCCGACATGGATCGAATAGTTCCAGCAGCGTTCGCACTTCTCGCCGGGGGCCCGATTGACCGTAATCACTACGCCGGTGTCGCCGTTATTGGCGGGAGATTTCTCTAACAGCACATTGGAAACGATAAACAGATAACGCAACTGATCGCGATGACGATCCAGGACAGGATAAAGCTGCTCGGAAGCGGCCACACGTAGCTGGGCTTCCAGGCTGCCGCCAATCTTTTTCTCTGCGCGGGCTGTCTCTAGCACCTTCAGGGCTTCATTGCGAACTCGCACGAGAATGTCCCAATCGCTTTCGACTGCGCTGGCATCGAAGCCAGAGGGCAGCTTGCCGGTCAGGTCTTCCGGCTGCGGGAACAACGTCAAATGCACACTCTCCGGACGGCCCCCGACAGCCGGCAAAAATCCCCAGACCTCTTCTGTGGTGAAGCTCATCACCGGAGCGAGCAGCCGCACCAGCGCTTCGCCCAATCGCCAGAGCGCAGTCTGGGCCGACCGGCGGCCCGCCGATTTCGGCGCCGAAGTGTACAGCCGGTCTTTAAGGATGTCGAAATAAATCGCGCTCAGGTCAACAATACAAAAATCCTTAAGCCGATGATAGAGCCGGTGAAAAACAAAATTGTCGTAGTGCTCAAGCACATCCTTGGTGGCTTCGGCAGCGCGCAACAGGATGTACTGGTCGAGCGGATGCATCTCGGCGAAGCCGACTGAATCCTGGGCAGGAACAAAATCCTGCAAGTTGCTGAGAATGTAGCGAAACGTGTTGCGAATTTTGCGGTAGCTTTCGGATATCCGTTGCATCAGTTCGTCGGACGCCATGACATCCTCACGGAAGTCCACCGACGCTACCCATAGGCGAACGATCTCTGCTCCGAGTTTGTCCGCAATCTCGACAGGATCGACGGTATTTCCCAGCGACTTTGACTGGGCGCGGCCCAGCGGGTCGAGCGTCCAGCCAGCGGTGGCCGCGCTTCGATACGGTGCTGCCCCTTTTGTCGCCACAGAGCAGAGCAGGGAAGACTGGAACCATCCGCGATGCTGATCGCCGCCCTCCAGATACAAATCAGCAGGCCAGGGAAGTCCGGGCTCGCGGCCCAGCACCGCCGCCTGGCTGGAACCGGATTCGAACCACACGTCGATGATGTCCATCTCTTTGCGAAACTTCGTGGCTCCGCACTTGGCGCACTTGATTCCCGCGGGAAGGATCTCTTCGGCCGCGTGTTTGTACCAGGAGTCAGCGCCTTCGCGAGCAAACATCTCAACCACCGTGCGATTTACTGCCGGATCGTTGAGAAATGTCTGGCAGGCTTCGCATTGAAACACCGCGATGGGCACACCCCAGATGCGCTGTCGCGAAATACACCAGTCGGGGCGAGTGGCGACCATGTTGGAGATGCGCTCTTCGCCCCACGCCGGGTCCCATTTCACCTTCTTGATCTCTTCCAGCGCGCGGCTGCGCAAGGTGCCGCCGGGGAGCTTGCCTTCCATCGAGATAAACCACTGCTCGGTGGCGCGAAAGATGATGGGATTGTGGCAGCGCCAGCAATGCGGGTAGGAGTGTTCGATCCTTTCGTAACCAAGCAGCACACCCCGGCTCTTCAGCAACTCCACGATCAACGGATTGGCCTTGAAGACCTGCTGGTTCTTGTACTCTGGCAGCCCGTTGCGCAGGATGCCGCCCTCATCCACGTCGCAATGCAAATCGAGGCCGTACTTGACGCCGGTGACGAAGTCGTCAGCGCCATGCGCAGGGGCCGTGTGCACTGCTCCGGTTCCGGTGTCCATAGTGACGTAGTTGCCGAGTACACCGAGGACGCTGCGCTCCAGGAAAGGATGAGCGAAGGTCGCATGCTCCAGCTTTGCGCCCGGGAACGACGCAATTTCCTTTGCCTCTCCCAGATTGCATTTCTCGATTGTCTGCTGCGCCAGTTCTCTGGCGAAGATGTAAATCCACTCGCCGGTATCGAGCGCAACGTATTCCGCATCGGGCGCGAAGGTTACCGCCATCGAAGCAGGAAGCGTCCACGGGGTGGTTGTCCAGATGATGGTTGCGACGTTCTTCTTGCCGGCCAGCGCGGCGTCGATCTTCGCGGGGTCACTGGTCAGCGGATAGCGCACCCAGATGCTGGGGCTGGTGTGCATCTCGTATTCGACTTCCGCCTCGGCCAACGCGGTCTTGTCGTACACGCACCAGTACACCGACTTCAGGCCCTTGTAAACCAGTCCCTGTTCGTAGCAGGAGTAGAACGTCTCCATGACGACGCTCTCGTAGCTGGGGTCCATCGTCGAATATGGCCTCTCCCAACGTCCGAAGACGCCGATTCGCTTGAACTGCTGGCGTTGCAGATCGAGATACTTCTGCGCATATTTTCGACACTCTTCACGCACTGCCAGCGGATCCAGATCGAGCTTTTTTCGGCCCAGCAGATCGTCAACCTTGATCTCAATTGGTAGCCCGTGGCAGTCCCAGCCAGGCACGTAGGGCGCATCGAAACCGCTCATGCTGCGCGACTTCACCACGAAGTCTTTCAGTGTCTTGTTCAGGGCAGTACCCAGATGGATGGGACCGTTGGCGTAGGGTGGTCCGTCGTGCATCACATAGATGGGGTGCCCTTTGTGCGCCTCGCGGATCTGGTCATAGATGCGCATTTTCTCCCACCGGTCGAGCATCAGCGGCTCGTTCCGAGGCAGGTTCGCCTTCATGGAAAAGTCGGTCTTAGGCAGATTCAGCGTGGATTTCAGATCGAGCGGCACTCCCTATATCTCCCGCCAGCCGGTAACTGGACTGCAAACGACGCGTAAGTTATCTGTTCATTATAGGGAGCAGGTGAATTCACGTCCATCAGCAGGTTCCAGCATGCTCGCCTTTTCCAGCGGGAATCGTCACAAGTAAAGTGCGAGCGCCAAACAACAGTAGGCAAAGCTCTGCATCTAACCTGAAAGCAAACGCGGTTGTGCTTGCGGCAGTCTAGGCGCGACCAGGGACAACCTGGAACCAGAAGTTTGAAGGACACAGACGAGCATATGGCCAATCGGGCGTTGACTCCCCAATTCGAGCCGGATGGATTGAATCTTCTGCCACGGACCAACATGGACGAGTCCCTGTGGAGCTCGCTGAAGAGCAACATCCGCGCTGCGTTGTTCCCCGAGAAATTGCCCCCGTTGCAGTTGACCTCGCGCCCGGTGCGGGTGCGTGAGATCTGGGGCGACTACAACTACAAGAAGCAGAGTGCCGGTGTTTCTGTAGTGGTACACATTTTGATGATCGGCGGACTCATTGCGATTTCCGTCATGGGCGCAAGGGTAGTCAAGCAGGTGGAGAAGCCGCGAGAGACCGTGACTCTGATTGCCCCTGATTTGACGCCGCCCTTGCCGATGACCAAGAAGAGCGACACCACGTCCGGCGGTGGCGGTGGCGGTGGTGACCGCGACAAGCTGCAAGCACCCAAGGGCAAGTTGCCAAAGCAGGCGATGGAGCAGATCACGCCCCCGGCCATCGTGATTCGAAACGATCACCCTAAGCTTCCAGTCGAGCCTACGGTTGTGGTACCTCCGCAGATCAAGCTTGCGTCCAATATGCCGACGATCGGCAATCCCATGGCAGCGATTCCGTCTGGCCCTCCGTCGAATGGCACGGGGAGCGGCGGCGGCATCGGGTCCGGCTCTGGCGGAGGCGTAGGCTCAGGAACCGGGCCAGGCGTGGGCCCAGGTCATGGCGGTGGCATTGGTGGTGGCGTGTTCCGCGTGGGCGGCGGCGTGTCGGCGCCGCGCGCCTTGGATACGCCTGATCCTGAGTATTCTGAAGAAGCTCGCAAGGCGAAGTATCAGGGAACCTGCGTGCTCTGGCTGATTGTTGGCCCCGACGGCAAGCCACGCGATGTCAAAGTTGCACGGGCCCTGGGAATGGGCCTCGACCAGAAGGCAATCGAGGCGGTCAAAACTTGGAAGTTCCAGCCGGCGATGAAAGATGGCAAACCGGTTGCGGTGCAAATCAATGTCGAGGTGAATTTCCGGCTCTATTAATCCAGAGCCAGCGGTGTTAAACAGCCCCAATCGGCTGGAGCAGTCGCGGAGAACCTGCCAAAACTGACTCCACGTCCTGGCAAGATGCCGGTTGGGTGAGTTCGCAAGGGAGAGGTTAAGCGGCCTCTCCCTTTTGCTTGTCCGTCCACGGTGACGCCGTTCACAGCTTCTTCAGGAACGCCTTAGCACGCTCTAACTCCGGAAACAGTTTTTCTTCTGCTTGAAATGCGGCCCCATGGACGCAACGTCGGCTGCCGCGCAGTTTTACCGGATGCTTCAGATGGAGCATCTCGTGATAGACGATGTATTCCACGGCGTAACGCGGAACTCGCGGGTGGTCGAAGACACGGCTGACCACGATGGCGTTATGCGCGGGATCGTAGTGCGCCAGGCTTCGGCGGGCATCCGCCTGGCTCCAGGTCATCTGCGGCCTGCCCAATAATCCATAAAAAAAACGCTGGTTGAGTTCTTCGAAGATCTGGTCCAGGTCGTAAACCTGGCCTTGAGGGGAGACAATTCGCTTTCGTCCGCGCAGTTGCCGCATCCGCTGCGCCTTGGTGCTGATGTCATGGCTGGAAACGTAACGGCGATAGCGCGTGGCGTGCAGCGGCGCGATAGGCTTGCGATATATCTTGGCCAGCAGGATGTGCGCGATCGCCTCCAGGACCGTCTCCGGCGCGCCCTCCAGCAGGTCGGAGATTCGCGCGTGTACGATGGCCTGGCGCACCCGAATCGTGCTGTTCACATTGGCGAAGGGATAGAACTCGATGCGGAACTCCGGCATAGGCGCGCGTGGCCGCAGCTCGCGGTAGGTTCTCTGGAAAATTTCCTGCAGCTTGGGGAGCAAGGTGTTACCAACGTAGCACGGCTGGCGTTTTGAAAGACGCCGCTTGAAGGGGCACGGCTTCAAGCGTGCCATTCGATGTGCGTGAGAGGTGGGCTTCAGCCACTGAGGGAAACCCTTCAATCCTTGCGTTCGGTATAAACCTTGTTCAGTTTCTTGTCTTTGGCGAGTTCATTCTGCTCCTGAAGTTCCTTGCGAGCTCCATCGGCACTGTCGCTCACCGCCTCGGTCGCGTTCGCCAGCACGAACGAGTATTGCTCCAACTCCTCTGGAGGAGACTGCTGTTTCAGGCCGCGCAGCTTGAGGGCCCACTCACCGTCGGCTTCAATGAGCAATTTCAGCCCCCTCCGCATGTCGGTTTTATGCGAAGCATAGGTGTCTACGTTATCGTCGACTTCATCCAGCAGCGTGGAAAAATCCTGCAGCAGATCGTGTATCTGCATGGGACGGTCTTTGGCTTTTTTCGCATCGGCCCGTAGTTGATCGATCGATGCCATACGCGCCCGGGCGAAGTTAATCATCAACTCCAGGCGTTTGTCGGGAAAGTCTGCCGATTCCCGCATCTCGTCGACTTCCTTTTCGTTGAGCGGGTCCCGATCGCGAGTTTGGGTAAGTCCAACTCGGGGAAGAGAGAATAGCAGGAACATTAGCCAGACCAGCCACTGGGTCCTGTTTAACATTACGGTTTCCCCTTCGGTTCGGCTTGCGGCCCGAACATTCTCACTAACAGGTCGGTGCGGATCTCCTCGATGGCCTCCCCGGCCTCATTCAAAGGCGGGCGGTCGTCCACCGACAGAGTCGCCGCAATATCGTGCATACGTTTGCCAAGCTTGCGCAGATCAATCTCAGTCTGCTTTACATGTTTTCCTGAGGTGGACGCCGCATTCGCCGCCTTACGGCTGTACTCCACCACTTCGCTGATTTCACTCTGGGCCTTTTCTACATCACCGTTGGTGAACAGGGCATTGGCGTCCTCCAGCAAACGATGGGCATATTCCAGACAGAGCTTCGCCTGCTCGCCGCCTTTGGCGGCATCGGCGCGTGCCTTCAGGTCGGGCAAGGTCTCTGCCAGCGCCATGCCGATGAGCAGGAATAAAATCGCCGCACTTCGTAATTGTGGCCGCATACTACTTCTGCTTGATCTGATACTTGTCTGCGTGGTGCGGGTCAAGCGCTATCAGCCGGTGACGGGCCTGCCATTCCTGGTCGGGAAGCTTGCCCGCGTCTGCCGCCAGGAAACGTTGATAGTATTCCACGGCCTGCTTAATCGCCTTCAAGTGGTCGAGGCAGGTGGCGCGCAGGAAGTAGCTTGCCGCAGACTCAGGCACGAATTTGGCGCGATAATCCAACGACTGCAAAGACAGTTCAAAGTTCTTGTTTTCCGACGCCACTACGGCGAGGTTGCCATACGCCTCCGCCAAGTCAGGCTTCAGTTTGATCGCCACCAGCAATTCCTGTTGCGCCTCGGGATACTTCTTCTCGTGCATCAGCAGTGAGCCAAGCGCGTAGTGGGCGTCGGCGTCCTGCGGCAGCTTCTGCACTGCGACCCTGAACAGTTGCTCCGCCTCGCTGTCCTTGCCGGCCTGTACGTAGAGCGTACCCAGTTCCAGCGCGGCGTGAGGATCCCCGGGACTGGCATTTGATCCCTGCTGCAGCTGCTCGGCGGCCTGATCAGTCTTGCCCTCAGCTGCCAGAACGCGTACCAACTGAACGCGCGCGTTGCTGTTCTGAGGATCGGCCTCCAGCAGCTTGCGCAGCGCAGTTTCGGCCTCGGGATACTTCTGTTGTTTCATGGCGACGTTCGCCAACCCGGCAAGCGCCTCGACTGATTTCGGATCGAGGTCCGCG
The DNA here is from genome assembly GCA_963728805.1 of uncultured Acidobacteriaceae bacterium. GTDB lineage: Bacteria > Acidobacteriota > Terriglobia > Terriglobales > Acidobacteriaceae > Bog-257. The sequence continues at coordinate 80,344 of CAVSLE010000002.1, read as the reverse complement.
GCCACCTGGAACTCACGTCCTGCGGCGTCGAGCTGATTCTGTTTTTCCAGCAAAATCCCGGCGGAGAGGTGAGGCTGGGCGCTTTTGGGATTGAGCTTGGCGGCTTCCACATAAGCGGCCAGCGCCTGCTGCGGATCGCTGTCTTCTTCCACGCGGCCCAGCGATTGCCAGGCGCGCGCCAGCCCTGCTTCCGGATTGGCCGTGGGCTTCAGTTGAGTTGCGGCCTTCAGGTACTTTGCCGCTTCAACTTTATCGCCTTGCCCAGCCAGCAATATGCCGAGGTTCAGATTTGATTCGAAGACGTCGGGTTTGGCCGCCACCGATTTACGATAGGCGTCGATTGCCTGGGTGCGGCGCTCGGTGGCGCTGTACACGTATCCCAAGTCGAACCATGCGCGATAGTCGTTTGGCTTTTCGCTTACCGCCTTCAGCAGAAGCGATTCCGACGTGGTGAAGTCGCCATGCTGCATCGCCGTTTCCGCCTGGTCAACCTCCGGCGAGCTGTCATCTTTGGCTTCCTCGGCGACGCGGTGGTGACGGATGGTCGGCTTGCTTTCCTGCGCTGTAATTCCGGCCGTTGCCAGCGCCGTAGACAAGAAGACCGCCGCCCAACGGCTATTGATGATCATGCGATGGTTTCCCGTTGGGCGATAAGATGCGCGCCAGCCACTGACCGGTGTAGGAATTCTTGGCCTTGGCAATGGTCTCAGGCGGTCCCACGGCCAGGACCTCGCCACCGCGCGATCCGCCTTCCGGCCCGAGGTCGATGACCCAGTCCGCCGTCTTGATGATGTCGAGGTTGTGCTCGATAACCAGGATCGACCCACCCGCCTCGATCAAACGGCGGAAGGCCGCCAGAAGTTTGCTGACGTCATCGAAGTGCAGACCGGTGGTGGGTTCGTCAAAGATGTACAGCATGCGAGGGTGGCGCTTGTTGCGCTCGGCCTGTGACCGGCCAATGTCGCGCATCTTGGGCTGAAGATGTGCCGCCAGCTTCATGCGTTGCGCTTCACCACCTGACAGCGTAGTTGCCGACTGGCCCAGGCGCAGGTATCCCAAGCCAACCTCGTCCAGCACGCGAAGTTTCTCCACAATCTTTGGCACGCCTGAGAAGAAATGCAATGCCTCCTTGACGGTGAGGTTCAGCACCTCGTGGATGTTCCTGCCGTGATAGCGGACTTCGAGGACTTCCGGCTTGTAACGCATTCCCCTGCACTCTTCGCAAATCAGTTCGACATCCGCCAGGAACTGCATTTCCACGGTGACAGTGCCGTCTCCCTGGCACCCTTCGCAACGTCCGCCGGGGACGTTGAAGGAAAAATGGCCCGCCGTGTAACCGTGCTTCTTGCTCTCCGGCAGGGAAGCGAAGAGTTCGCGGATGGCGTCGAACGCCTTGATGTACGTCACCGGATTAGACCGCGGAGTGCGGCCGATCGGCGATTGGTCCACAAGGACGACCTCATCAATCCACTCCGCGCCTTCCACGCGGTCCACTTCCGCCTGCGGCCCGCCGGTAACCTGGCCGGTTTGCACAGCTATCGCGTTGTACAGCACATCATGCACCAGCGTCGATTTTCCCGAGCCCGACACGCCCGTGATGCACACCATCACGCCCAGCGGAATGGAGACATTCACCTTCTTCAAATTATGCGCCCGCGCACTCATCAGCTTGATTTGCTTTCCCGTACCGGTTCGTCGCGACGGCGGCGTCGGAATGCGAAGCTCGTCGCTTAAGTAGCGTCCGGTGAGAGAAGCGGGATTGTGCAGGATCTCATCATAGGTCCCAGTCGCAATCATGCGTCCGCCGTTCTCGCCTGCCCCCGGGCCAAGATCGAGAATGCGATCGGCCGAGCGCATGATCTCGGCATCGTGCTCCACCACCAGGATCGTATTCCCCAAGTCCCGCAGGTTGTGCAGGATTTTGATGAGCCGGCCGGTGTCGCGATGGTGCAGCCCGATTGAGGGCTCATCCAGCACGTAGAGGGCGCCCACCAGCCGCGAACCTAACGATGTCGCCAACTGAATGCGTTGTGCCTCACCCCCGGACAACGTGGACGACAGGCGATCGAGTGTCAGATATTCCAGACCAACGTCGTTCAGATACCGTAGCCGATCGTTGATTTCGTCCAACAACTTGCCGGCGATGTCGGCCTCCTGCCGTGTCAGTTGCACCTGAGAGAAAAAGTGCGTCGCCTCTTCGACGGTCATCGCCGTCACCTGGCAGATGTCCGTGCCGCCGATCTTCACCTGTCGCGCTTCTCGCCGCAAGCGCAGGCCCTGGCAATCGGAACACACCGAGTAGCCGCGATAACGGCTGAGGAAGACCCGCACATGAAGCTTGTACTTCTTGCGCTCCAGATGCTCGAAAAAGCCACGCACACCCCAGAATTTACCGTCACCGTTGATGATGTAGTTCTGCTGATCCGCCGTCAGGTCCTGCCAGGGCACATCGTGCGGAATACCTGCGGCCCGGGCGTAGCGGCGCATCTCCGTCGCCAAAGGGCGGTATTTTGGCTTGGTCCAGGGTTCGATCGCGCCTTCGGCCAGGGTAAGCGCCCTGTTGGGAATCACCAGGTTGAGATCGAAATCAATGGTGTTGCCGAAGCCCTGGCAGCGGGGACACGCGCCAAATGGATTGTTGAAGGAGAACAGCCGTGGCTCCGGCTCTTCGTAACGGATGTTGCACGTCTTGCATTCGAAACGCTGCGAGAAACGCAATTTCTGCGCAGTTTCACCGTCCCCGGGAGCGGTCTCGAACAGCACCTGACCGGCTTCGCGGTATCCCTGCTCGACCGCATCTACGATGCGAGCCCGCGCCTCGGGTGAAACCGCAATACGATCGATCAGCACCATTACCGGTTCGGCAAAATTGAGTTCTAGCAACGACTCGGGGGTGGAAAACTCGACAATGCGCCCATTCTGATAGAGCCGGTTGTAGCCCCGTTTGCGCAGCTCGAATAGACGCTCTTTCAGCCAGGGATCGTCGGTTGGCTTTGGCGCCTTCTTTTTTGCGACGCGCCGGCCCTTCGGCTTTTCTGGTTGGGCAGGCTTTGGTGGCGGCAGAACCGGAAAGAACGCCTGCACCCGAGTACCTTCTCCGAGCGCCAGAATCCGCTCCGCCACCTCGTCCACCGTGTCCTTCTTGACCTCTTGCCCGCAGTTCAGGCAGTAGGTACGGCCCACGCGGGCGTAGAGCAGACGCAGATAATCGTAGATCTCGGTGGCGGTGGCGACGGTCGAGCGAGGATTGCGCGTGGTGTTTTTCTGGCGAATGGCGACGGCTGGCGCGATCCCGTCGATGGAATCGACATCCGGCTTCTCGATGCGTTCCAAAAACTGCCGCGCGTAGGCGGAAAGTGACTCCACGTAGCGGCGCTGCCCCTCGGCGTAAACCGTATCGAACGCCAGCGACGACTTGCCCGAGCCCGAAACTCCAGTCACCACCGTCATGGCGTTGTGCGGAATTTCGAAATCGATGTTCTTCAGATTGTGGACGCGCGCTCCGCGCACGACAATGCTCTCGTTCGACATGGGCCCCAGGTTTCCGGCAGGGAGAATCCGCAGGAGCAGCATTTGCCAGTCCCGCCCCACAGATGCGACTAAAAGTGGCCGCCGAAACCTTTAATTATATCTGGTTGCAGATGGCTGCGGGGTTATCACAGAGTGATGCTCTCGAGGGGAATGACGATGGGGTGGCCTTTATCGCAGTAGATGCCCTTGCCGTTCCAGGTGGGCCGTTCGTCGAGGATCTGCTGTTGTGTGGTGCCCTTTGGTCGAATTGCAAGCAGTTCTGTCAGAAGTCCGCAGTCTCCGCTATCGCATTTGGCAACAACGGAAATCCAGACTGGGTCTGTACTCGACAGTGGCTCGAATTGTCCCAGCGGTTGCCTCAGGCCATAGTTCCATTCAAAGCACCTGGTACAGCGCGGGCACACGAATATCAGAAAGGGTTCGGCCGTGCTTGACACTTGCCGATTGCGAATCATGTCATTGAGGGTGAGCTCCCGCAGAGACGTGCTGTACCGGCAATGCGGACACTGTGTGCCGTACCAGAGCTGGGACATTTGATTTCCTCAATTGGCAATTGGTTCTTGGGTGGATTGTGCTACCAGGCCGGAAAATTGTCCAAACTATTTTTCTTTCGCCAGTCCGTTCAGCGCTGGGGCGCGCTACCTCGCGAAGTACAGCAGGGCGAAGATGTAGATCCACAGCGCCGCCATGAAGTGCCAGTACCATGCGGTCACGTCGATGACGATGCGGCGCGTTTCCGGCGGGCGATGCAGCCAGACCGTCGCCCCGGCATAGAGCAGGGCGAGAATTCCTCCCACGAGATGCAGGGCGTGGACGCCCGTCAGCATATAAAAGAAAGAACTGCTGGTGCTGGTGGCGAAGGTGGTGTTGGCTAAACGAAGTTGATGCCAGGCGTAACCCTGCCCGGCAAGAAAAGCGAGCGCAAGTCCTACCGTTGCCCACACCCAGGGAAGGGCATGGCTGGCGCTTACGCGAATGCCCGGCATGCCGACGATGGGCGCCAGAGCGACATCTTCGGCCGCGCGACGCCGGGCAAACTCCAGGGAAAAACTGCTCAACAGCAGGATGAAGGTATTGACCACCAGGAGCCTGACGGGGAGGGTCAATGGGACCCAGTTGCTGACGTAGTCGTTGCTCGACGGGTCCCAGACGGCACCAGCTTTGCGCACCACGTAAGCCGTGGTAAAGGAGACGAACAGCATGACCACAGAAGACAGCGCTAACATCAGTCCCAGGCGGTAGCGGCGCAGACGCTCGCCGTAGCTGGGTATATTGTCGTCGCCGCCGCGCCCGCCACCGCCGCCACCATCGCCGGGCCAACCCGCGATGGGACCTCGGCCTCCGCCGCCTTGCGACGTTTCGGCACCCGAATGCTGATTCCGCGGCTCACGACTGCAACACCCTTGGATAGCCTTCCGCCGTGCGAGTAATTTCGGCGGCGTACAGGCTGGACGACGATTGCGATTGCCGGACGCGACCCACCCCACGTTGGCTCCACGTCACAACGCTGTGACATTATGATGCGCCCATGCCCGTGAACTCAACCGCCGAGAGGATTATATTTTTAACATCTTCTGGAAGGACAAACCGCCCGGCGGCGCGTCGCTGGCTGGCCTATGAAGCGCATACTCATCATCGCCGTGGTTCTTGCGGGCGTTCTTTATCTCGCCGACCTGTTGTCGGTGTGGCTCCGGATTCCCACCCGCGACACTTTCGGGACGGTGACCGTCCACACTTACTACGTTGTCAAATTAAAGAATGGCCGGACCGAGTATGACTACGCGGGCGACCACGACGTGAGCTGTTCCAATTCCATGTTTCCACAGCTCGGGGTAAAACCGTGCTGGTACGCGCGCCGGCACCCTCAGGAACAGATCAACATCGACTCCGGTACTCCGAATAATCCACATCTATTCTAGGAAGCAGAGGCAGCAGCCCGGAAAACCATGGAAGACAACGCCCGCATCGAATGGGACCGCCGTCACGCCGAGAGCTCTCACGCCTCGCTTACACCCGATCCGTTTCTGCTTGGCGCGTACGAGCAGTTCGTCGCGCCGAATGTCAAGTATGTGGGGCGGGCCCTCGATCTTGCCGGGGGCGTGGGCCGTCATGCACTCTATCTGGCCCAGCGAGGCTGGCTGGTCACGCTGATGGACATCTCAGGCGTGGCGCTGAAACAAGCGCGGCGAAGCGCTGAAGAGCAGGACTTTCACGTTGTTACCGAAGCGATCGATTTGACCGAAGCTCAACTGCCACAGGCAGCCTTTGATTTGATCCTGGTGTTTTTCTACCTGGAGCGCTCGCTGTTTCCGCAAATCGCGCGGGCGCTCAGGCCCGGCGGCATTCTCATCTACAAGACATACACGCAAGAGCAGCTGAAGCTGGGTGGTGGTCCGACACATCCCATGCACCTGCTGGAAGCGGGCGAGTTGCGGGCCGCATTCTCTGAGCTCCGAATTTTGCACTATAACGAGACCACGAGGGACAAGGCAGTCGCCGAGTTGGTTGCGCGCAAGGAATAGCCGCAAGCTGGCCGCTCTTCGCTTCTCGCTATTCGCAAGATGGCCGGTGCCGACACAGTGCCTTCTCCTCCGCGAATAGCGAAAGGCGAATAGCGAATAGCGTCTTCCCACTTGCATCCTGACCAAACCTGCTTCATCTTGGTTTCATGCCCAGGCACGAACGAATTCCCGGTCACGAGGTGAAGAAGCAACAGTTCACCAATCATTGCTTCGGTTGCGGCCCCGCCAATGAGGCCGGGCTGCGCCTGAAGTTTGTTCTCGACAAGAAACGTGAGCGCTTCCTCTGCCGCTTTCGCTTGCAACGCCGTTTTGTGGGGCCGCCGGCTCACGCCCATGGCGGCATCATCGCCACTATTCTCGACGAAGCCATGGGCAAGGTGAACAAGCTGCACAATCTGGTGGCCCTGACCAGCCAGATGGAGATCACTTATCTAAAACCGGTGCCGCTGTTCAAGCCGCTCATTGTCGAAGGATGGGAAGTGCGGGTCAATGGCCGCGAGCATTACCGCGCGGCCGAGATTCGCAATGGCGAAGGCGAAGTTCTGGCCAGCGGCACGTCGAAGTTCATCGAGGTCGATCCGCACCGCATGTTTGCCAAGTATCTGAAGAAGAAGCACAGCGACGCAACGTAGGGAGAAATTACAAGACTCCATTCACCACGGAGCCACAGAGGTCACCGAGTTTTTGTTTTTGACTTGTTTTTCTCCGTGTCCTCCGTGTCTCTGTGGTGAACCTGCTTCTTATCTACCCACCACCGCGCTTCGGCGTTCCATCAGCACGGTGTCACGCCAGCGGCCGTCTATGCAGCCAATTCTTTCGCGTGTGCCCACGACTCGAAATCCCGCCTGCTGATGTATGTGGATGCTAACTGCGTTCTCCGCCAGGATTCCCGCCTGGAGCGTCCAGATGCCATTTTGCTCCGAGGCCTCCACCAACGCGCTCAACAATTTCCTCCCAATCCCGCGGCCGCGCGCTTCCTCCGCGATGTAGATACTCACCTCCGCGACGCCTCGATAAACCTGACGGCTCGATACGCGACTCAGCGCGGCCCAACCGAGTACCTTGTTGTCGCAGCGCGCGATGAGCCTGCACGTCGGAAGATGACGTTCATCCCACTCCTTCCAATCGGGCACAGACCTTTCGAAGGTGGCATTGCCGGTCGCGATTCCCTGGCGATAGATCTCGCGGGCGACTTCCCAGTGCTTCTCCGTCATCGGCACGATCTCGCAGGTCTGCATAGTGATTAGCGTCCACAAAGGCTGACCGCTACGATGGGGTTACGTAGCGCATCAGCGCAGAGTAAAATAAAAGGTTCCGCAAGTACAGGACGGCGCTGCTGCTCGGCAGTTGGTAATTAGCACTTGGCACTTGGCACTTGGCACTTAGCCAAAGCTTCCCGGCCGATACTAAATGCTAAGTGCTAAATGCTAAGTGCTTCGATCCAGGGAGAGATCTTATGTCCGACAACAACGGCAACAACACCAGCCTGCGCCTGAAGACCGGCTTGGCCGAAATGCTCAAGGGCGGCGTCATCATGGACGTGATGAGCGTCGAACAGGCCGAGGTCGCCGAGAAGGCCGGTGCAACCGCGGTCATGGCGTTGGAGCGCGTACCGGCCATCATTCGCGCCGAGGGTGGCGTCTCGCGCATGGCCAATCCCAAGCTGATTCGGCAGATCATGGCAGCAGTCTCGATTCCAGTGATGGCCAAATGCCGTATCGGCCACTTCGCCGAGGCGCAAATATTGCAAGAACTTGGCGTGGACTACATTGATGAGTCGGAAGTATTGACCCCGGCCGACGAAGAACATCACGTGGACAAGCATGCGTTCAAGACGCCGTTTGTCTGTGGCGCGCGGAACCTGGGTGAAGCGCTGCGACGCATTGCAGAAGGTGCAGCGATGATACGCACCAAAGGCGAAGCTGGAACCGGAGATGTCGTCCACGCTGTCAAGCACATGCGGCAGATAGTTAAAGAAATGCGTCAACTTACGGTGATGAGCGAAGAAGAACTTTTCGCCGCGGCCAAGGACCATCAGGCGCCGTACGAGTTGGTACGGATTGTGGCCAAGGCAGGGAAGCTGCCGGTGCCGAATTTCTCAGCTGGCGGTATCGCTACTCCGGCCGATGCGTCGCTGATGATGCAACTGGGAGCTGAGGCTGTGTTCGTCGGCTCCGGCATATTCATGAAAGGCGGAGCCACTCCACTCGACCTGACCCTGAAGGCGGAGCGCGAAGAAGCTGAATCGCGGGCCAAAGCCATCGTCATCGCGACCACCCACTACGACGATGCCAAGGTACTGGCCGAAGTCAGCGAGCAGATGACGGGCGCGATGAAGGGTCTGGCCGTCGGCGCCATCGCAGAAAAAGATCTGCTGCAGACGCGGGGATGGTGAGCAGCCGTTAGCAATTAGCTCTTAGCTTTTAGTAATCGACGGCTAGCGCAGCTTCGGCTGCGCTTTGTTTTCCAACATCCGTCATTGGTGGACGCGAATCATTTGTGTCGGTACCTCATTTTTGCTGTTTACTAAAGGCTAAAAGCTAACAGCTAAGGGCTTCGGAATGAAAATCGGTGTTCTCGCATTGCAGGGCGATTTCGATGCGCATCGCCGCCGCCTGGAAGAACTGGGCGCGGAGGTTGTACTGGTGCGCAAGCCTGAGCAGTTCGACGAGATCGATGGCCTGGTCATTCCCGGAGGCGAGTCGAGTACGTTTTTGAAGCTGCTCGGCGAGGAGACCTTTCAAAAGCTGAACGGCTTTGTGCACAGCAAGCCGACGTTTGGCACCTGTGCCGGCGCAATCCTGCTGGCGAAGCAAGTTGAAAATCCACATCAGCCCGGCTTGAACGCTCTTGATATCACGATTCGCCGCAACGGCTACGGCCGCCAGATCGATTCCTCGATCGTCGAGGCTGCTACGGCGCTCGGCGGCGATCCGCTGGAAATGGTATTCATTCGCGCGCCGCGCATTGAAAGAGTTGGCGAGGAAGTAGAAGTCCTGGCGAAACGCGGCGACGATCCTGTGCTGGTGCGGAAGGGAAGTGTGATGGCCGCAACTTTCCATCCCGAATTGTCAGACGATACGCGCGTGCACCAGGAGTTTCTGAGGCTGGTGAAGAACGGCAGCAAATGATCGATCAGTTCTTGAACCCGAATTCCTCCGTGCACTCTGTGTGCTCCGTGGTGAAAGACGACTCACCTGTCATAATCTAAGACGAAGCATTCACATCAAGAATCAGGAAGAAAGCACTCATCTATGGCTGAATCTCCCATCACTCCGCGCGCACAGGATTTTGCTGGCTGGTATCAGGACGTAGTTCTGCAAGGCGACATGGCCGAGCCGGCTGAAATCGTCAAGGGCTGCATGGTCATCAAGGCCAACGGCTACGCTGTCTGGGAGTTGTTGCAGCGCGAACTCGACGACCGCTTCAAAGCCACCGGCCATCAGAACATGTATTTTCCGCTGCTGATCCCGCAGAGTTTCATGCAAAAGGAAGCCGAGCACGTGGAAGGCTTCTCGCCCGAGTTGGCGGTGGTCACCATGGCCGGCGGCAAACAACTGGAAGAGCCTTACATCATTCGGCCCACATCGGAGACCATCATTGGCCACTTCTTTGCGCGCTGGATCAAGAGCTGGCGCGACCTGCCGATGCTGGTCAACCAGTGGGCCAACATCATTCGCTGGGAGCTGCGCACCCGCATGTTCCTGCGCACCACGGAGTTTCTCTGGCAGGAGGGCCACACCGCGCACTCCAGTCACGAGGAAGCCGCGCAGGAAGTGCTTCGCATGTTGGACGTGTACGCCGACGTTGCCGAGAACGTGATGGCGATGCCGGTGATCAAAGGTCTGAAGACGCGATCGGAGAAATTTGCCGGAGCGCTGCAAACCTATAGCATCGAGGCCATGATGCAGAATGGCTTTGCCTTGCAGTCGGGCACCAGCCACGACCTGGGCCAGAACTTCGGCAAAGCCTTCAACGTGCAATTTCAAAGCAAGGAAGGCCAGCTCGATTACGTCTGGCAAACCAGTTGGGGCGTCAGCACGCGGCTGATTGGCGGGCTGATCATGAGCCACTCCGACGACAAGGGCCTGGTGCTGCCACCGAAAGTTGCGCCGACCAAAGCCGTGCTGGTGCCGATTTACCGCAAAGATGAAGAGCGGGAGAAAGTGCTGGAGGCTGCGCACCGGATCGCCGAAAGATCTGGGCGCGAAGTTGGATGACCGCGAAGGCCAGTCGCCCGGCGCAAAGTTCTTTCACTGGGAGCGGCGCGGCGTGCCGGTGGTGCTCGAGCTTGGGCCGCGCGATCTCGCGTCGGGCAGCATCGTGTTAAAGCGGCGCGACACCGGAGTCAAGGAACCGATGCCGCAATCCGACGTTGCCGCCAAGATTGCCGGCGGTGCTGGCCCAGATGCAGCAAAGCATGTACGACGCCGGCAAGCAACGCCTGAAGTCCAACACCGTGCTGGCGAACTCCATCGAAGAGGTGGAATCGATTCTCAAGGATGTGACCGCGGAAAAGGGCGGAGGCAAGTTTGTGATGGCGCATCTGAAGGACGATCCCCGATGCGATGCCCGCATCAAGGAATTCAAGGCCACGATCCGCTGCATTCCCTTGGTGGACGAATACGACGGGCCGGGCAAGTGCATCGTGACCGGTGAGCCGGTTGAGCGGCGCGTCGTGGTGGCGAAGGCGTATTGAGAAGCAGCTTTTAGCTTTTAGCCATTAGCTCTTAGCAGACTGAGGGCGTGGGTGGATTTTGCTAAAGGCGATTTTGCTAAAGGCTAAGAGCTAAAAGCTAAGAGCCATAGGCTAGGAGCTAACAATGACCCTCTACGATCTTTCCGCCAAGCTGAACAATGGCCGGAACAAGAAACTCGCCGCCTACAAGGGCAAGGTCCTGCTCATCGTCAACACCGCCAGCCAATGCGGGTTTACGCCGCAATACCAAGGCCTGCAGTCGCTCTATGCCAAGTACAAGGACCGCGGCCTGGAGGTGCTGGGGTTTCCCTGCGACCAGTTCGGCCACCAGGAGCCCGGTTCCGATGCCGAGATCAAGTCCTTCTGTCAGGTCAATTACGGCGTCGACTTCCCGCTATTCTCGAAGATTGAAGTCAACGGCGACGGCACCCATCCGGTGTTCAAGTTTCTGAAGAGCGAGAAGGGCGGCCTCCTCGGCGATAGCATCAAGTGGAACTTCACCAAGTTCCTGGTGGACAAGAAGGGAAGTGTCGTCGAGCGTTTCGCTCCGACGACCCCGCCGTCGGCGATCGAGCCGGACATCGAGAAGCTCCTGGGTAAATAAAATCTTCTTTGCACCACTGGGGACACGGAAAACACGGAGTAAATCAATTTCTTTTTCCGTGCCCTCCGTGGTCTCCGTGGTGAAATATCCCTCCTCCGCCACGTATACTGTTGTCTATCGAGGATGGTTGTGAGTTCCCAGCAAAAGACTTTTTACATCGAGACCTTCGGCTGCCAGATGAATTTCCACGACTCCGAGAAGGTCGTGGGCACGCTCATCTCCGAAGGGTACGCGCAGGTGCAGCGCGAAGAGGACGCCGACCTCATCGTGTACAACACCTGCTCGATCCGCGACAAAGCTGAGCAGAAGGTCTTTCATCGTCTGAACGACTTCAAGAAGCTGCACAAGGAAGGGAAGCGCTTCGCCGTTCTCGGTTGCGTCGCCCAGCAGGAGGGCGAGAAGATCTTTGAGCGCGCGCCGTACGTCTCCCTGGTCGCCGGCTCGGCTTCGTACCGCAACCTGCCGGCTATGCTGGTGCAGATCGAGGGCGGCGCCGATCGTGTCACTGGCCTCGACGATCGCCAAACCGACCAGACCTTCGAAACCGAATTTACCGCCCGCACCAACCCGCATCGGGGATACATCACCATCATCGAAGGCTGCGATAAATTCTGCGCCTATTGCGTGGTGCCGTACACGCGCGGCAAAGAGCGCAGCCGCACCTCGCAATCCGTGGTTCATGAGGCCCGGCGCATGGCCGATGCCGGCTATACCGACATTCAGTTGCTCGGGCAAAATGTGAACTCGTACCACGACCCGGCCGGCAAGAAGACTTTCGCTGAGTTGCTGTCGGCTGTCGGGGAATTACCGGGCATTCGCCGGGTGCGCTTTACCACCTCGCATCCGCGGGACTTCACCAAAGACATCATCGACGCGATTGATACGGTCCCGACGCTTTGCGACCACGTGCATCTGCCGGTGCAGAGCGGTTCAACCCGGGTGCTCGATTCCATGTTCCGCGATTATTCCCGCGAGCAATATCTACAGCGTATCGCCTGGATGAAGGCTGCGCGCAACCGGGAAATCAGCATTACGACCGACGTGATCGTCGGTTTTCCGGGCGAGACAGAGGCCGAGTTTGGGGAGACCCTGAGTTTGCTCGACGAAGTCGGCTATGACGGCGTTTTCTCCTTCAAGTACTCGCCACGGCCGAACACTCCCTCGCTGCAGTACGTTGACTCCATTCCGGACGCCGAGAAGTCACGCCGGCTGCAGGTCCTGCAGGAACATCAGCGTGAATTGCAGAGGACAAGTTACCGCAGACATTTAGGACAGATTGTTGAAGTTATGGTGGAAGGAAAGAATTCGGCCCGCGGCCAGATCACCGGCCGCACCTCGCAGAACAAGACGCTCAACTTCGTGGTCAACGGCAGGCCCGAGCCCGGCATCGGAGAATATGTCTGGGTGCTGGTGACGCAGATATTTCCCAATAGCCTTTTGGGCGAGATGGCCGTCTAAGCATCCAGAAAGTGTTTGCGTTCCGCACGTAATGCAGAGTATTAAGGAGCAGGAACCTGGGGAGGGAAACATGATGGAAGTCGAAATGAAGATTCGCGGGCTGATGATGGATCCCGTGACCAACATGCCCATCGTGATCCTGAAGGACCAGTGCAGCGAGACCGTCCTGCCGATCTGGGTGGGCGTCTATGAGGCCAACGCCATTGCCCTGGAAATCGAGAAGGTCACTACTCCCCGTCCCATGACCCATGATCTGCTGAAAAACCTGCTGGTCGGGCTGGAGACAACCGTGCAAAAGGTGGTCGTCACCGAGTTGCGCGATGACACCTTCTTCGCTGTCATCTGGCTGGAGCGCGAAGGGCAGGCCATCAGCATCGACTCGCGCCCCTCCGACGCGCTGGCGCTGGCGCTGCGCATGGATTGCCCAATCTTTGTGGAGGATGAGGTCCTCAAGTCCAGCAAACAGGCGACTGCGTCGAGCGACCGCGTCAACACCGACGAACTTCGCAAATGGCTTGAGAGCCTGGGCGAAGACGACCTTGGCCGCTACAAGATGTAAGAAAAAGCAATGAGCAACTAGCAGCTAGCAATTAGTTGCTGGTTCCCAGGGGCTGAGTGCTGCCTTCCCATGCCTGATCCTGCCGAACAACTCCAACGGATTTATCTTGCCGGTTTTGAACTGCAAACCTTCGAGCGCTATGCGAACGCCATTGGTGTGCTCCGCAACGGCTGCATCGCGTTGCTGACGTCAACGCCGGTCGGCCTGCAGGTGATCGGAACGCCCGGCTGGCGGATGGGGGAAGTCCTCGGCGTGCTGGTGGAAAAGGACGGACGCCCGGTCTTCCAGGCCAAGTCCGAGATGGTGGAGGCCACTCCCGAGCGCCTGGAGGCGCTACGGCGCTTCCGGGAAGACCTGGAGCAGTTACTGGCGCCGACGGCATAAAGGACTCATCTCACCACGGCGGCACAGAGAGCACGGAGGAGTTCCCAGGAAGGGCTATTTTGCTCGCTGTCTTAGGTGTTTAACATAATATCTGTTATCGGACATTCAACAACATTCAAACACTGACGGAATGCCGAAGCCCTGCCAGGCGCGGCTTCCCTCAACTTCATGGACTAGCTTAGGAAGTAGATCGGCCGAAAGACCGGGCGGAGTTCTATGTGCCCGCGGCGTCGGATGCAAACAGGCCGTGCAGCCGGGTGATCTCGAACAAGTCATGGATTCGGTCGTTCAGATTGATGAATCTCAGCTCGCAACCAGCCTTCCGGGCCGACGCCCAGACGCTAACGAACGTGCCTATGCCGACGCTGTCCACCTGCGTCACCTTCGCCAGGTCCACCAGGATCGGCTTGCCTTCAGGAATAAGCGAGCGGACGGTCGTAGTGAACTCGGTCCACGACTCAATCACAACCTTGCCCGTTAAGTGCACAATGTTGGCGTCGGGTCGTTTTTCGATTTTCATCTGCAAAACGGGCGTTTCGTCGTCGCTCACAGTGGCATCCCTCCAAACTACGGAAAAGTGTACACCTGCCCCCAGGCTGTTTAAGGATTGCCGTATGCGCTACGTGCCGCCGGCTGAAGCCGGCTCCGTTCTGTTGGACAACGGGAACGCGGCGCTGAAGCGCCGCTCTACCCGTTGCCTTGGCACGACCAAATAATGCAGCGCCTAGGCGCACAGCACCACCTTGGGATGAAACAGCGTCCCTGCCACGCGGCTGGCAATACAGATCAGCTCCGATTGCCCGGCGAAGACCTTGACGAAGCGCGAACGAGACATTTCGGGCAGGTTCACCGTCCTGCCGTGGCGAATCTTGGCGATGTCCTCGTCGGTGGCCGTAACCGACGGTATTTCCGGCAGGACGCGTCGCGGATGGATGAGCAGCTCCTCGATAGCTCCTCGGGCGGCTGCCTCGGCTATCTCCTCCAACGTATGGCTCTGCTCGATGCTGAACTCAGCCACCTGCGTCCGGCGGAGACTGGCAAGGTGGGCTCCCATGCCAAGCTTCTGCCCTAATTCGTGGGCTAGGCTGCGAACGTAGGTACCCGACGACACCCGGCAGCGGAAATCGACTAGGTCGGCGGTGACGCCCAGGATGGTAAATTCCTTCACTTCCACCTCAACCGCCGCAAGCTCGACCTCCTGCTTCTTGCGGGCCAGTTTGTAAGCCGGAACGCCCCCGATCTTCTTGGCGGAGAACGATGGCGGAGTCTGCTGGATGACGCCAACAAACTCGACGGCCAGGGCGTTGATTTCTTCAAGTGTTACATTAACTTCGTGCGGCGTGCCGACCGGATCGCCGTCGCAATCGTAGGTGTCGGTTGCAAACCCGAGCCGGATTGTCCCTTGGTAGGCCTTTTCCGAGGACGAATAGAACTGGCATAGCCGAGTCATCCGGCCCACGACCAGGGGGAGGACTCCGGTCGCCATCGGGTCCAGGGTTCCCAGGTGCCCAATGGAGCGTTCGCTCAGAATGCGCCGCGATTTGGCCACCACATCGTGGGAGGTCCATCCTGCAGGTTTATCCACCACGATCACACCATTGAGCGGCATCCTTCTGCTATCGTGTAGGTTCGATGGTGGTTTGGTCAAATCGCCAGCGAGTACCGGCGGCCGCGGAATTTGAAGGGAATTCAGTTCCCTGCCGTGCGCTGCAGTTGACCCACACCTATGATCCCGCTGAAAGACGACGCGCCCCGGATCGGCACTCCATACGTGACCTATGTGCTGTTGGTGCTGAACACGCTGGCGTTCGTCTACGAATACTTGTTGGGCAACCAGAACACGCAAGCCGCAAATGAGCTTATCTATCAATTCGGGGTCGTGCCTGCGCGCCTCACCGTGGTGCTGTTCAATCATGGCTATGTACCCTGGGACCTGGTCTCTCAACTGGGAACGCAGTATGTGCCAGTGATGGCGGCCATTCTTCCCATCTTCACCTCGATGTTTCTTCACGGATCATGGCTGCACCTGATCTTTAACATGTGGGCGTTGTGGATCTTCGGCGACAACGTGGAAGATTACTTGGGACACTCACTCTACCTGGTGTTGTACCTCGCCAGCGGTGTGGCGGCCGCGCTGCTGCACACGCTGTTCAACATTGGCTCGACCGTGCCCAGCGTCGGAGCCAGCGGTGCCATCGCAGGAGTGATGGGAGCGTACTTCCTTTTATATCCGCGGGCGCGCGTGCTGACTCTGGTGCCATTCTTCTTCGTCTTCTTCATGTGGCTGCCGGCCTGGATCGTGCTCGGCTACTGGTTCGTCGCGCAGTTTCTCAGCGGGGCAGCCACCTCGATCGCAGCACATGCCGGCAACTCCAGTGGAATTGCTTTCTGGGCCCACGTCGGAGGCTTTCTGGCAGGTATGCTGCTGATTAAGATCTTTCCTGCCCGGACGCGCAGGTATCACTATGGAATGTGAAATGCGCTAATCGCTGTTCGCCTTTCGCCCTTTGCTGTCCGCTGGATTATGTTTTCAAAGATCCCCGGAGGTCAGACTTGAATCAGGGCACGACTTCGAGTCGTGCCGCCACCGCGATCTAAGCTAACGGCTTTAGCCGCTGAGGACAGGGACTGAAGCCCGCACAGTTATAGAGCCGCCTACAGCATGGCTGAAGCCATGCCCTGTTTCAAAACAATTTTTTGAGTCCAGCTCTCGATTTTCAAATCTGGCTCCCAGTCGAATATCTGGCGTTGCGCCTCTATGCCCCTTGATCTCCAGAGAAGCTAGCGCAGGCCACTACCGAACACCGAAAAGCCAATGGCGAATAGCGTAGAGCGAAAAACGGCCCCTACAGCGCCCCACCCGTCGGCGCCAGTACGATCTCTGAGAGGTTCGCATTCGGCGGCAGCAGCACCGCGTAGAGCGCGGCCTGGGCGACGCTCTCCACGTCGATCATTCGTTCGCGTGGCGCGTCAGGCCAGAATTGCTGCCACAAATCCGTATCGGTGGCCCCAGGCATAAGGGCGACCACGCGAATGCCGCGAGGAATGAGCTCGTCGCGCAGCGACAAGGTAAAGCCCAGCGCGCCGTGTTTGGAGGCGTTGTAGGCGGCAAAATTGGGAAAGACGGTCCTGGCCGCGACCGAAAGATTGTTAATGATGGTCGCGCCCGGCCGCATGAGAGGGAGCGCGGCCCGCGTGCAGAGAAACAAGCCGGTGAGGTTAGTGTCGACTGCGTCCCGCCAGACGTCGAGGCTGGTTTGCTCGATCGAAACCGCCGGCTGAGCAGTTCCTGCATTGTTCACCAGCACATCGATGTTGCCGAAGCGCTGCTTGACCATTGCGAACAGCGACGCCACCGAATCCGAATCGCGAACGTCGCAAACCTCGGCGACAACCTGAGCGTCCCTGTTGTCATGCGCCTGCGATTTCCCGGGAAGGACATGCCTGAGTTCAGCCGCACTTTCGGAGAGCTTCGAGCTGTCGCGGCCCGTAATCACCAGACTGCAGCCTTCCACGGCCAGCGCGCGGGCAATGGCGAAGCCGATGCCACGGCTGGCGCCGGTTACAACTGCCAGCTTTCCAAGCAGGCGGGCGCTGTCGGGCCGCGGTTTGTCGGCGTGTGCTTTGGTTTTGCTTTTGGACTGCGGCTTCTTCGCAGCCATGGATTAGATTCCGTTGCCGCTCTTGGCGTGGATCAGCGACAAGAATTCCTGACGGGTTTGTTGCGCGCGGAAGGCCCCCAGCATGGACGACGTGACTGTGGCAGAATGCTGTTTCTCGACACCGCGCATCATCATGCAGAGGTGGCGGGCCTCGATGACCACTCCGACGCCCAGCGGTTGAATGGTTTTCTGAATCGTCTCCGCAATTTGCACGGTCAACCGCTCCTGCACCTGCAGACGGCGGGCGAATACTTCCACCAGGCGCGGAACTTTGCTCAGGCCGATCACTTTGCCTTTGGGAATATAAGCCACATGGACCTTGCCGAAGAACGGCAGCACGTGATGCTCGCAAAGGCTGAACATTTCGATGTCCTTCACGATCACCATCTCGTCGTAGTCCACGGTGAACAGTGCAGACTTCAGCATTTCTTCCGGATCTTCGTTATAACCCTTCGTCAGATACTGCAGGGCGCTGGCGAAGCGCTCCGGCGTCTTCAACAGGCCCTCGCGATTGGGTTGCTCGCCCAGGCGAACCAGCATCTCGCGCGCCAGATCTTCAAAGCTGGCGCTGGTCAGGGTCGGCTTTCAGATTAGTTCTCTTCTTCGTTCTCCCAGGGCTTCATCGCGCGTAACCTCCGAGCTCCCCCGGCGTACTCAAAGCTGTTCATCATGGTCTCTTCGAGCCTTACCTTTTCAAGATGAGCCGCCCTAAAGCTTTGCTTCAAAATGTTGAAGATGACCTCGCTCAGGTTTTCGGTGGTGGGGACGATCGCTGCGAATTCCTGATGGGCATTCAAGTTCTCGTGATCGAAGCGCTCCAACACTTCACGTTGGACGGCGTGGTCCAACTCAACCAGGTCGCATACCATTCCGGTCTGCGGATTGACCTGTCCGCTCACCGTGACCTCGAGTGCGTAGTTGTGGCCGTGTCCGTGGGGGTTATTGCACTTGCCGTAAGTCGCCTGGTTCTCCGATTCGGACAGCTCGTCGGAATGCAAACGGTGGGATGCCGAAAACAGATACCGCCGTGTCAAATGGACTTTCATGCTTCCCCGTAGAAATCGACGAAGAGATCGGGCAATTCATATACGCGCACGCGATGCAGCTTGGCCACCTGCAACTTGCCTTGCAGCCGCTTCCAGATGGCAATGGCAAGGTTCTCGGTGGTAGGGATTTGTTGCAGGAATTCCGGCACTTCCTTATTCAAGTGACGATGATCGAGCGCCTCCAGCACCTCGCGGTTCAAGATGTCCTTGAGTTGCTTCAGATCCACCACAAAGCCAGTCTTGGGATCCACCTCGCCCTTCACCGTCACTTCGAGGGTGTAGTTGTGCCCGTGGCCGTTCAGGTTGGCACATTTGCCGAAAATGCGCTGGTTTTCCTCCGCCGAGAATTCGGGGTTGTGATAATAATGCGACGCGGAAAACTCACACTTGCGGGTTAGATAGACCATGTTTTCCTGATGGGCTTACGCCTGAGGTAGTGCATCCGGGTTAGCGCGCCGGCGTATTTTCAGCGGTGACTGCTGTTTCGTCCGCGGGTTGAACATGCCCCGCACCAGAATACTCGCGTCCCTTCCAGCGAACAGTTCCCTTCTCATGAGAGATGCTGGAATTGAGCAAAAGTACCGCAAAAAGCGGCAATCCAAAGAATGCCAGCGCGTTGGACAGCCCGTCAAAATGGGCGCGGGCAATCCGCTTTCCGAAAAGATAAAGCCATTGCACGGTCACCGCCGCCGCGACAAAGAAGTTGATCATGTCATCCTGGATCAACGAGACAATCGCAAATGTCAGGATGGCCAGGATGGCGACGAACTCAAAGGCCCGCCACAATGCCAGTCTTCGCGGCTTGGGAAACAGCAGCGCCAGGTTCTTGGTCCAGCCTTCCCACATCTGCGGAAAGCTGCGATACATTCGGGTGCTGACTGCGTCGGACATGCCAAAGCGTAAAGCGAATCCCGCTTGCTTCAGCCGTGTTGCCAGTTCGACGTCCTCCAGAAGCGCAGTCGCAACGGCGGCGTGGCCACCCACCGCGTCATAGGCCTCGCGCCGAATGAGCAGGTATTGTCCGTTGGCAGCGGCCACCGGCGACTTCGGGTCGCACACCTCCTTGGGCGGATAGGTCGCCGCCAGTTCGGCGAAGATGACCGGCATCAACGCGCGCTCAGCTAATCCGTGCACTTCCTGCCTGGGCGAATAGGAGAGCATGTCCGCGCTATTCTCTTTCGCCTCCTGCCAGCCACGCGCGATGGAGTCTGGCGAGTGCCGGGTGTCAGCATCGGTAAAAAGCAGCCACTTCCCTTTCGCAACTTTCGCTCCGCTCCAGGCGGCATTGCACTTGCCGCTCCAACCAGCCGGCAATTCACCGGCGCTGATTACCTTCACCGGAAAACTTTGGGCAATGGCGCAGGTGTCGTCGGTCGAGTGGTCGTCCACCACGATGATCTCGTAAGCAGGCCCCTGCTGGCCAACCAGCGAGCGCAAGCATTCCGTCAGACAGGCCTCTTCGTTGCGCGCAGGAACGATGACCGAGATTTCGGGCGTGGTTTCGCCTTGATCCATGCAGATAGAGGGTACCAGACGAGTGCACCTGCCCGCGTGGATTATCGATTATCATAGGTCTGTGAAGAGCCTTATTTCCTCGACCCTTCTGGTTTGCCTGGCAGTGCTCGCGGCATGCAATAGCGGCTCGCGTCCGCCGCGCATTGGCAGCCCCGCGCCCGAGTTCACCATCACTGATTCGCAGCGCACAGTTGCGCTCAATCAATTTCAAGGCAAGCCGGTGGTGCTCAACTTCTGGGCAACCTGGTGCCCGCCGTGCATTCAGGAGATGCCGTCGCTGGTGCAATTGCAGAAGCAACTAGGCGACAAGGTGACGATCATCGCCGTCAGCGAGGACGACGATGACAGCGCGTACAAACAGTTCGTGCGCGACCACAACGTCGATCTGCTCACCGTCCGCGACAGCGGGCAGAAAGCGAACGGTCTTTACGGCACCTTCAAGTTTCCTGAAACCTACGTGATCGACCGCAACGGCAAGATCGTCCGCAAATTCATCGGCGCGCAGGAGTGGACCAGCCCGGAGATCGTGGATTACTTGAAGAAGATGTAGAGGCCGCTTACAGCTTCACTCTTCTCAACCTTAGCGCATTGGTAATCACCGAGACCGAGCTGAAGCTCATGGCAGCCGCCGCGAAGATCGGGCTCAGCAATATGCCGAACTTGGGATACAGGATGCCCGCTGCGATCGGCACGCCCAGCGAGTTGTAGATAAACGCGAAGAACAGGTTCTGCCGAATGTTCCGCATGACGGCACGGCTGAGGCGGCGGGCGCGCACCAGCGCCGTCAGGTCGCCCTTCAGAAGCGTGATGCCGGCGCTTTCCACGGCAACATCCGTGCCCGTGCCCATGGCAATGCCCACCTCAGCTTGCGCCAGCGCGGGAGCATCGTTGATGCCATCGCCCGCCATCGCGACCACTCTTCCCTGCTCTTGCAGCTTCTTCACCGCGTCGGCCTTTTGGCCGGGCAACACTCCGGCTTGAAACTCGGTAATGCCGAACTGCCTGGCCACTGCCTCGGCCGTGGTCTGGCTGTCGCCGGTCAACATGACTATGCGTAAACCTTCTTTGCGCAACTCGCGAATAGCTTGCAGCGCTTCCGGCTTCACTGGATCGGCGACGCCCAGCAGTCCGGCGATGCGGCCATCCACGGCCGCAAAGACCACCGTCTAGCCATCGTGCCGCATAGTTTCGGCCTTGGCCTTCAGCTCACTGGCATCGACTCCCATCTCTAGCAGCAGAGCCTCATTTCCCGCCGCGACTTCATGGCCTCCGACCCGGCCGACGACACCACGTCCAGTGAGCGAGCGGAATTCTTCCGCCGGCATCAGGTGGAGTCCGTTGGATTGAGCAGCCTCGACGATCGCGGCCCCCAGCGGATGTTCGCTGCCCTGCTCCAGACTGGCCACCAGCCGGACAATACGGTCGTCGGTCTCGTCGCCAACCGCGACCACCGACATCAGTTCCGGCTTGCCCCGGGTTAGCGTGCCGGTTTTGTCGAGCGCCAGCGTGTCAACCTTCTCCAGTGTCTCCAGCGCCTCCGCGTTCTTGATCAGAATGCCGGCGCGCGCGCCACGCCCCGTACCAACCATGATCGCCATCGGTGTCGCCAGGCCGAGAGCGCAGGGACAGGCGATGATCAGCACCGCAACTGCATTTACCAGGGCGTAGGCCAGCCGCGGTTGCGGTCCTACGATGAGCCACACTACAAACGTGATCACCGCCACCGCCAGTACCACCGGAACGAACCAGCCCGCAACTTTGTCGGCCAGCCGCTGAATGGGCGCGCGACTGCGTTGCGCGTTGCTCACCATCTGCACAATTTGCGCCAGCAGCGTTTCGCTGCCCACGCGCTCGGCGCGCATCAGCAACCAACCGGTACCGTTTACCGTTCCGCCGACAACCTTGTCGCCGGCGCGCTTTTCGACCGGCATAGCTTCGCCAGTCACCATCGACTCGTCCACCGCACTGAGGCCGTCGACCACGATGCCGTCGACCGGGATCTTTTCGCCCGGGCGCACCCGCAGCTTGTCCCCGACCTTCACCTGCTCGAGCGGGACGTCATACTCGCTGCCGTCGTCGCGCATGATGCGCGCCAGCTTGGGCGAGAGATCAAGCAGCGCGCGGATGGCACTGCTGGTGCGGCTGCGCGCGCGCAGCTCCAGGACTTGCCCCAGCAGCACAAGAACAACGATTGCCGCCGCAGCCTCGAAATACACCTCCGGCTGGCCATCCATCACGCGCATGGAGGGTGGGAAGATTTGCGGAGCGATGGTGGCGGCCGCGCTGTAGGCGTAGGCCACGCCGACGCCCATGGCGATCAGCGTGAACATGTTCGGGCTGCGGAATTTTACCGACGCCCAGCCGCGTTCAAAGAAAGGCGAGCCGCACCACCATACGATGGGAGTTGCCAGCGCGAACTCAAGGAACGTGCCGACACGCGGCGTGAAGGTGTGCGCCAGTGGCCCCATGCGCAGCATCGCGTAGGCCACGAGCGGAACGCCGAGCAGCACGCTGGTCCAGAAGCGCCGCGTCATGTCGCGTAATTCGGGATTCTCTTCCTGCGTCTGGTGACCGTCTTCGGTTCCAGCGCCATGCCGCAAATCGGACAGCTACCAGGCCCATCGCGAACGATCTCGGGATGCATCGGGCAGGTCCACAGGGTCTTGGTCGCGGCCACGGGAATGTCGGGCTCCAGTGCCATGCCGCACTTGGGACATGCGCCTGGTCTGGGTTGGCGGACCTCCGGATCCATGGGACAGACGTAGCTGGTTCCAGTCGGCGCGCTTGCGGTCTTGCTTTGCTCCACCGCTTCGACGGCGAGAATTTTCGGCGTGTCGCTTGCTGAAAGATACTTCTGCGGATCAGCTTTGAATTTCTCACCGCATCCTGGGCTGCAGAAGTAATAAGTCTTGCCTTCGTGCGCCGCAGTGGCTGCCGCTTTCGCCGGATCAACACTCATCCCGCAAACCGGGTCTTTCACCCGCTTGCGGCCGGCGTCAATCTGCACTGGGGCGCCACCGATTTGCAGCCCGCATCCCGACGGCCTTGTAGTTGGGGGAGAGATATTTTTCTGGATAGCCTTTGAATTTCTCGGCGCAGCCGCGCGAGCAGAAGTGATAGAGCTTGCCCTCATACTCCACCGAGGCCACGGCTTTGGAGGCATCTACATCCATGCCGCAAACCGGATCTTTGCCGGGCTTCTTGCCTGAGCTGGCAGGCGGTGTAGGTTCGCTTTGAGCCTCCTTGGCAGCCGAGAGGTGCTTGGCGGGCGAGGACACAAACTTGTGCATGCAGCCGGGTGAACAGAAATAGTAGGTCTGCCCCTCGTACTGCGCCTTGCCGCGGGCCTCAAGCGGATTCACCGCCATCCCACAGACGGGATCGATGACCGAAACATCGATAATCCGGTTCTCGAAGCTCTCGTCGGTCCCGCTCATTCCCTCCCTCTCCTGAACTAAGCGCTCGCGCTGTTCATTGGCACAGCAATGCTCTATATTGATTGCGGATTCGCTGCGGAAGGCCGAAACTTCCAGCCAACAGCCATTCTAGTTGCGGCGGAAGCTTCCCGTTCCCCCCGTATCATCATTGCACGTTTGCGCGAGGGTAGTTCGATGACTGCAGTCGAAGTCTTGTTTCGCTATGGAATGTCACCCGGAGAGATGCAAATGGGCGCCCTGGGACAAGTCAGCGATGTTTACGGCATCCGCCGGGTGCGGTTTAATGAGCCGGAACGAACTATCCGGGTGGAATACGACGCCACACGCTTGAACGAGTCGAGTGTGGAAAAACTGCTGCGCAGTGCGGGATTCGATATTCGCGAAAAGCTGGCGCTGGTGTAAACCAGGCCACTCACATTCAATACAAAAGGCGAAGCGCGTGAATTGGGGGAGCGCTTCGCCTTTTGTGTCTTACTCACTCTCACTCTGCGCGCTCGCGGGGACGCTTCTGCCGATCTAATGGTCAGTCAAGAGCGCGGCGGAAGTTCGGGAGAGGTCAAAATATTGAGGGGCCGCTCGATGAAGGGAACTCTGGCCGAAATTCCCTTCCGAGCGGCCCCTTATTGCGCCACTTCGTCTGCCCGTACATAGAGCATCCAGCGTGCCAAAGGGCGATATCTGAAACAAAAGGGTTTAGCGAGCTTCTGATTTGGGAGACACTGTAGAACTTTCCGGTACCGGGAAAACTTTACCAAAGGCACTAAAGTGGAGCGACCGTGGAGTGTCCGGCCTGGCTGGAAATCGTTACCGTTTTTTGCCATCGGCCACCCAACGGGCTCTGAGTCCGGATCAGTTGAGCGCGCGGTGATTGTTCTTTACGCTGCCACCCAGCCATAACTCCGCGTTCAGATCGCAGCCAAGTGGCGGGACCTTTTGAGTTGAGTAGGATCCGTGCAATTAGTCGTGCGGAAGATGCTGCGCTCTCCGAGTGCATTGGCGTTTGGTATAATTTGCTGAATGCTGCCCGCGCGTGCGCCCTTAGCTCAGCTGGATAGAGCGTCTGGCTACGAACCAGAAGGCCGGGAGTTCGAATCTCTCAGGGCGCACCATTTTGCTTCTTCCTCGTTCAACAATTTACGCACCCTCAGAAATGTGTGTTGCAACAATTCCATTAGCCCAAGGTAGCCCAACTTCCTGGCAAGCCAATGACATGCTTTTCAACTATGGCTGGTCAGTACGTAAACGCCTGAATCTCGGTCTCGCCAGAGTCAGGGCCGGTTACGTATCCGGACCGAAGGCTGGGATGCAGCGCAATGTACGCTGGAATCACACTGAAAGTATTTGAGAAGCTGAATCCATTAATCGTTTCCTGCAGATTTCCGTGTGGGTCGTAAACGTAGATGGTGCTGCCGCTGGGCGCCGAGCTGGAATTAGGCTGAGCGATCAGGAACAGCTTGTGGATGGGATCAAACTCGACATCGGTGCCGCTGTAAAATTGTTGCTCACCCGATCCCGGCAGCACCACAGTAAAACCGGTCTCTGTGCTGAGGTTGTAAAATTCCACGTTTGCATCATCTTCTGTCGTGCTACAGGCAATGCCGTCCGCTGAATCGATGGCCAGGCCGTTGACAAAGCCAAATCCGATACCAGTAAACTCCGTGAACGTGCCCTGGGTGAGATCAACCACGCCAATAATGGGCCGGCGGCCAAACGCTCCCGTCCCTCCGCCCAAAACCGCCTGGTTGGTCACGCTATCGTATGCAATTGGCGGAGGTACGCTGCCAAAATTTGTGGAGTCCGTAATCCTGACGACCGGACCGAAGGTATTGTTAGCGACGTTGGAGCTGAATACAAACGGGGTGAATTGTCCGCTATTGTCGTAGGCAAATACGGCAACGTTCGGGACTCCCTGGTTGCGGCTTACCCCGCTCGGCATAATGATGTGCTGCGATCCGATGGGTGGGGTCCAGGCGCCGGTAATGCGGTTCGAACCAAGCGGATTCAAGATGCTGAAGGTACGCCTGCTGACGAAGAGTCCTGATACGATCTCGTGTTCGAACAGTCCGACACTGTTGCCGACTATGCCCATGGTGATGAAATCATCTTGCGAGTGTGATGGTTGGGTTAGCTGCACCACGTTGAGGATATGGCCGGTCGCCTGGTCAAACGTTTCAACTGCGGCCAGCACATTCCCGTCGGGAAGCGTCTTAGCCTCTGCCAGCAAGCCCTCGGTACCGTTCTGATCGATGTCAAAGCCAAAGATTTGTCCGCCAAACTTGCTGTGAACGAGGATCCCGCTTGGTCCAGCCGAGGGATTGGGTTGGAAATCGACAGTCTGTGCCAACGCTACGGCGCTACAAAACATCAGTGGAGCCAAGCAAAATGATAGGCGGCTGGAAATGGCGAGAAATTGCGAGATGATCGACTCGTTCCCCGTGTGGCGCATTTTGTTGTCTCCCTCGGATGGCGTTCCGGACAATGCCCGTATAGTGCGGGATTGACACGGTAAATGCTAGCCGGGGCGCGCTCTTGTCGTGTCACAAGTTTGTCAAGGATTTGTAAACTCTTGCGTCATAATCGCACTGCCTCCCCAAAGGGAAAAGGAGTTCCACTCAGCTACTTTGAACCCGTTTGCTTGGCGGCGATGTCGCGCTTCAGGGCCTGCGCGGCCGGGTCGGCAGGTTGCAGCGCCAGGGCACGGTCCACCTCGCTGGCGGCAGACTGTAACTGGCTCTGGTTCAAATCAAGCCGCGCCAGAACCAGGAAGGCATCAACATTGGGCTGCAGACGCACTGAGGTTTGCGCTTCGGTGCGCGCGTTCGCGAGATCGCCCTTCTTTTCCAGCAGAAGTGCTAACTGCGCGTGCGCCGCCGCGTTGTTAGGATCGGAGCTGACGGCAGCGCGGAACTCACTCTCTGCCTGGTTGGCCTGGTTCTGCGCCAGCAATTCCCTGCCGCGTTCCACGTGATAGGCCGCGTGAGTGCGCCCGTCGGACTTGGCCAGGCGCGCCTCGGCAAGGTTGTTGATTTCCATTTCGACCTGGCGATAGGACGCCTCGTCGTAGTTGCGCTTGATGCGCTCCATGGGAATGCGCGGCTGGTTTGATGGCAGCAAAGCGGTCCCAGAAGCCGCAGCTCCGTTAGGGTTGGCCGGAGGAGGAGCTGTCCCACCGCGGTTAATCAAATCAAGCAGGGCCTTGGCCTCGCCATCCCTTGGGCTGCGTTGCAACTGTTCGCGCAACTGGCGAGCGGCTCCCGCGCTGTCTCCGTTCTTGAACAATGCCACCGCCAGGTTAAAACGGTAGTCGGAGTCGTTAGGGTCGGCACTGACCGCTTTCACGAAGTATTCCACCGCCGATGAGCGTCGGCCTCTGCGGGCCTCTACCACGCCCAGGTTGTTGTAAACCTCGGTGAGCGGCAGCCGTGCGGCGAGAAAGTTAAAAGCGGCGAACGCCTTCTCGAAACTCCCGCGATAGAACTCTGACATGCCCAGCAGAAAGTTGGCTTCGCCGGCGACTGGATCGTCCTTCGGTATGCGGCTGAACCAGGCAGCTGCCGATTCGTACTCGTGGTTGGCGTAGTACGTCTTGCCCAACTGCAGCATGGCGAGCGTGTAATTAGGATTGAGCTTTAGAGCATTCCGTAGCTGACGAATTTTCTGCTGCTGGTCAGTGGCCAGAATTCCGCGTATATAGCTCTCAAATGCATCGAGGCGGATAGGCGGTGAGGTTTTCAGGAATTGATCGCGCGTGATTGCCAGGGGAGGGGACATCTGCTGCAGCAGCTGCCACGCCAACAAAGTCTGCAGGTCGATCAGGCTGGTCAGGGCTCCGCTGCTGTGCACCTCCGGAAAAAGGTGCGCCTTCTTCATGTCGAGAAGTTGCGCATTGGCCTTGAAGGTCTGACCATCGAAGCTGTAGTTGCCCAGCACAACGTAGTCGGCATCCATTTGTTCAGCGATGCGATAGACCGTTGCGCGCGACGGCCGAACGGTCAGCGGAATGCCGGCATGGTCGAAGGCGTAGCTGCGATCATCGCGGTTGATGACGTAGAGTCCGGGTAACTGCATACGCTGCGACAGGACTTCGGGAAAAGCCTCACCGATCCACTCCAGCCCGGGAGCGGTGGTTTGATTTTCAAATAACATCACCATGACGGTGCGGGTGGCGGATCCAGGCGTCTGGCCCGAGCCGGAATGACAAAACAGGCCCAGCATGGCCAGAAGAAAAAGGCCAGAGCGAGCGAAGGGGATGAGAGCGTGTCGCAATGCGACTCGATTATAAACGCTGCGACCGCGCTTATTTCGATACCGCAGCGAACAGGTCCGACTTCAGCAGCGAGGTGAAGCGCTGATCGTCGGTCTTAAAGTGCATTTGCAGCATATCGTGTGAGTTGTCAACCGTTGTGCTGTCCAGCGCCAGTTTCTCCGTGGGGGTGGCCGACATCTTGCGATACACCACACCTGCCTTGAGCAGCGAGGCGACGGTGGCGGCGGTCATGGTGTCGGAAGTCTTGACGTTCAGGTCGAAGGTCACTCCATTGGTGAAGTTCATGGCGTAATCGGACGCCAGCAGCCGTTTTCTGACCACGTCGTAGTCACTGACAGAAGCCGCCTGCCCCAGCGCCGACCTCATCATGTTCTGCGTCCCTAACTGATCGAGCACGCTCCAGATCGACGCGCCTTCCACGCTGGTGACCAAATCGCCAATCGTGTTGTTGGATTCCAATGACTCAGCACCGTTGTCGCGCACGTCGATTGCGCCTTTGATGGAAGCAATCTCGCCGAACAAGATGGTGCTGGGATCGAGGAACACCAGGTGCATGTCCGTGCCCATCGGGTACACGTAGGACAGCAGATACTTCTCCGGCTTGATTTTCTTCAGGCGCATCTTCTGCAGGAATTCTTTCTGCTTAAACGGACCTTGGGCAATGCCGATGCTGCGCAGGCCGCCTTTGGCCGGCCGGTAAATCACGAAGGTGAGCTGTTCCATGTCCTTTTCGGGATCAATGCCGGCGCCCTTCAGAGCGGTCTCGAATTGCTTCAGGTCGTCGGGCAACACGCGGTCTTTAAGGGCGTGGGCCGATGGCGAATCCCGCAGCGCGCGGTAATCGATCGAGATAATCTGCTGGACCGCCGAAGGAACCACGGTGCGGGCATTGCTGCTGAGAGGCGCCGAGAATGCAGGCAGGCAGAAAACGGCGCTCAGAAAAAGGGCTGTGAGGAACTGCTTCATGCTCATAATTTTACTCGACAATCATGGGAGATGCGGGATTGTTAGCGTCCGTTGCTTTACGGCTGCTAGCATCACTTGGATTGGACGCGCGAAAGCGCGGAAGATCACTGCTTCAATGCCGCCACCCGCCGCCGCATGTCTGCAACAAAAGCCTCGTCTTTGATATCGGAAAGGTTGATTTCCACGTTCGCCAGCGCGCCCTCACTGGCCGCCCGCGCCAGGCTCACGCCCACGGTCAGGTCCGATGCCATCTTCGGATTGGTGATTGGCCGCAGGGATTCAATAATCTGCCGCACTTCCCTTGCCCGTTCGGCAACCACCAGCGGAACCAGCGTCGCCTTCTTCGTCGCCGCTTCGACCTCCGCCTGCGCTTCCGGATGGTCCTTCGCCTTCTTGAATGCCGCCATCACCTCATTGAACGATTCGGCATCGGCGTCAATGGACGCCTTGAACTGTTCGCGCAGCTCAGCCAGCCGTGCCAAGGCATCGCTTAGCGGGCCCTCATACTGGAGGTAAGCCTTCTTGCCGCGCGACATTCCAGCCACCATGGCGCCCAGCGCCGCCGCCATGGCCGCGGTGGCAGCGGCTGCGCAGCCGCCTCCGGGAGCAGCGGTCGGCGCAGCCAGCTGCTCGATGAACGGCTCGACGCCGCCGCGAATTCCGCCGACCGCCATTTTGCCGCTCATCACGGCTGCCAGGCGGTTCTCCAGAATGAGCGACGAGTCGAAGTTCTCGATTTGCAGAAACCATTCCGCCGCATCCTCCAGCGCCTTCTTGGGAATCAAGCCGACAATCTCGCTGGACACGGGCATCACCCCATAACGCGCCGCCTCGCGCTTCACGTATTCGAACACGCGCGCGATGGGCGTCTGGTCGGTATCGGTCAAGTTCATGGAGACCTGTGCCAACCCGCGCACCGGCACACCCATGCCCTTGACGTAACGCAGGCCGCCGTTGGAGAAGCGCACGGCCTTGGCAATCTTCTTCGCAATCTCCACATCGGGGGTATTGAGATAGACGTTGTAGGCGACCAGAAACTTGCGCGCCCCAACGATGGTCGCTCCCGCCGTCGGGTGTAGTTCGGCATTACCAAAGTCGGGCTTGCGTGCCGGGTTGGTTTTCAGCTCCTCGCGAATGCCTTCGAATTGACCGCGGCGCACGTTTTCCAGGTTCTGGCGCTCGGGCGTTTGCGCCGCAGCTTCGTACAAGTAAACCGGCACGTGATATCGCTTCCATATTTCCTCGCCGGCGCGCCGCGCAAGGGCCGCGCAGTCTTCCAGCGTTACGCCTTCGATCGGAATGAATGGAATCACATCGGCTGCACCAAGCCGGGGATGGGCCCCCGTGTGCCTGGTGAGGTCAATCAGCTCGGCAGCCTTGCCAACGCCGCGGATGGCCGCCTCCGCCACCTTTACCGGATCGCCAACCAGCGTAATGACGCAGCGGTTATGGTCGGCGTCCATCTCGCGGTCGAGCAGATACACGCCATCCATCTTCATGGCTTCGATGATGGCGTCGACCCGCGACTTGTCGCGGCCTTCCGAAAAGTTGGGCACACATTCTACGAGCGCTGGCATAAGAGATGAGGATAAAGCAAGCCATCAGGTGTTACCTAATCGAACGCGCCGCCTTCGGCCTACCAGCCTGGCTGTGCTCTTTCGCTCTGCGCTCTTCGCTTTTTGCTTCTCGCCAAGATGACAAGTGGGTTGTTATGTATGGCGACTAGGGCGAACTAGTCGCGCGGCTCTACTGTGGCTGGATTGAAGCGTGAGTTTTGTGCCACCATTCCAACAAACTTTGGAATGATGGCGGGGTCGACGGGACTCGAACCCGCGGCCTCTGCCGTGACAGGGCAGCGTTCTAACCAACTGAACTACGACCCCGCTTGCGCGGTTGTTGTCCCGCTCCGGGGACGTGTCACTCTGCTGATTCGCTCGCCGGGTGACGGTGTGGTGGGCAGTGCAGGGCTCGAACCTGCGACCTCCTGCTTGTAAGGCAGGCGCTCTAACCAACTGAGCTAACCGCCCGTCGTACGCGCCTCTTACGAGGTGGTACTAGAGCGGAATCAACTGTTTGAGTGTACATGACGCTTCTGAGACGGTCAAACACCACATGGTCCAATGATGCCGACATCAAGCGCGGTTTCCCCTGAATTTCCCGATCAAACCCGGCTTCTCCAAAAAAACATAGGCTCGCGGGCATCTTTTTGCTCCTCTCTCGAAACCAATTTGATATGCGGCGGTGTATTTCCGAACGCCCGGAATAGGTGTGCTATGAAAGCGATTCTTTTTGTGGACGACCACGAGTTGCTGGCCCGCTTGAGTTGCGAGATCCTCGAGATGCAGGGCTACCGGGCTGTCAGCGCCTATAGTGGGCAGGATGCGCTGAACAAGATAAAGAGCCAGAAGTTCGACCTTCTGGTCACCGACTTTCGCATGGACGGCATGAACGGTCTGGAACTGGCGAAACAGGTCCACGCCAGCAGCCCCGAAATTCCCGTTATCCTCGTGACGGGATACGGCCCGATTGACATCGGTCGCGATGTGAAGGAATGTCTTCCCAAGGAAGAGATGTTTCCCGCGCTGCTGGAGAAAATCAAGACCTATCTGGGCGACGGCGAGCTGGCCCCGGTTCGCAGTCTAAAAAGCGCATAGCTCCGGAATTTTCAGCTTATTCTGCCAACTGTAATTCAATCTTCTTCGAGACTGCATCCAGCGAGGTAATCCGAAAGCTGCGAATCTGGCCGGCATGAATGGCCTCCGGCTTGGACGCGCCGCCGGCTGCGCCGCCCTTCCAGTGCGCCTTCAGCATCGAACTCAGCGCCGACAAATCCGCCTTCCCTGCCCTTCGTGTCTCATCCTTCGTCGTACCCTGCGCGGCGATTTGGCACGTGCCCTGAATGCCTTCGCCGAGTTCCACCCGAGCGCGCCCGTCGGAAATCTCGACCATGCGCCCCGTGACCACATCGCCTTCTTTGTGCTCGGCAATATATTCATCCAGGCTGGTGGGAACCAATTGCTTCATGCTCAGCCGCAACAGCCGCCGGTCTTTGTCGATCGCCAGGACCTGGGCCTTAGCCACCTGCCCAACCTTCAGCACTTCCTGCGGATGATTGATGCGCTTTTCGGCACTGATTTCGCTGACGTGAATCATTCCTTCCACGCCTTCGGAAAGCTGCACGAATGCGCCGAAGTTGGTAATGCTGGTGACCGATCCTTCTATGACCGAGCCGACGCCAAACTTTTGCATTACCTCAGTCCACGGATCTCCCAGCGCCTGCTTGAGTCCCAGAGAGATGCGGCGTTCGCCTGGGCTGACCGTCAGGACAACCACTTCAACCACTTCGCCCGGCTTCACAACGTCGCTGGCCTGCCGCACCTTCTTGGCCCAAGACATCTCGGAAACGTGGACCAAGCCTTCGATGCCGGGCTCCAGCTCTACAAACGCACCGAAGTCAGCCACACGCGTCACTGTGCCTCGCACGCGCTCGCCTGCCCTGTATTTTTCGGCCGCCGAATGCCATGGATTAGCCTGGATCTGTTTCAGCCCCAGCGAAATGCGGCGCTTCTCAGGATCGATCTTCAGCACCCTGGCTTCGATCTCCTGGCCCACGGAAAGCACATCGGAAGGTTTGGCAACCCGGCTCCAGGCGATGTCGCCGACGTGCAGCAGCCCGTCCACTCCGCCAATGTCAACGAAGGCGCCGTAATCGGTGAGACTGCGGACCGTGCCATGCACCGTCTCGCCTTCCTTGACTTCCGAATACCGGCGCTGCTGCCCGCTGCGCTCTTCCTCCTCCGTCACGACGCGGCGGTCCACCACCACGTCTTCGTCGGTCACGTCGAGCTTGATAATGCGGCAGCGGATCTCCTGCCCCACCAGCTTCTCCATCTCGACGGCGTCGTGCGCTCCGCTGCGCGAACCCGGCATAAACGCTCGCACCCCGACATCCACGCTGAGCCCGCCTTTAATGACGGCCGTCACCGTGCCCATAATTGTGGACTTATCGGCAAAGGCCCGTTCCAGCGCCGACCAGTCTTTCGGTACGGCAGTCTTGAAGCGCGAAAGCTCGTAGTAGCCGTCAGGATCGCGGCCTTTAACGGAGACCGTCAGTTTGTCGCCGGGTTTTACTTCCTCGCCGGCGCTCTGGAATGCTGCCAGCGGAAGGATGCCTTCGCTCTTGAAACCGATATCCAGAAAAACAGACTCGGGAGAGACGGCGATCACCGTGCCTTGGATTTGTCTGCTGCCGTCTTCAGTTTTACGCGAATGGCTTTGCTCGAACTGCGACAGAAGCTCACCGAATGACTCGTCGGGTTCGGCCGTGGGCTGGGAATCTGGAATGCTTGGGTTGGACATGAGGGTACAGTTTCATTCTGTCATAATCCCGGCTTGGATGCGGGTTTGACGTCAGGCTGGATACTTTCCCGTGATGTAGCCTTCCAGGTGCCTGATGGTTTCTTCGTGGCCGGAGATGATCCATTTCACCAGGTCACCAATGGAGACCATGCCCACGGGAGCGCCTCCTTCGACAACGGGAAGATGCCGGATGCGGCGATTGGTCATGATGCCCATGCACTCATCCACGGTGTTTTTACCAGTCACAAAGATCACTGGACTGGTCATGATCTCCCTGACGGGAGTGTCCTTCGAGGACCGCCCTTTGAGGATGACCTTGCGCGCATAGTCACGCTCGGAGAGGATCCCAACGAGCTTGCCGTCCAACAACACCAGCAGGGCTCCGACGCCCTCCTTAGCCATCTTTTCAATGGCCTCATAGACGGATTGCTCCGGGCTCACCGACAATACTGTATTGCTGGATTTTTGCTTTAAGAGCGATTCAACCGCGTCATTGACCTTCATGGAAGCACCTGTCGGGTTCCCATGCTAGCACGCTGAGCCGTGGGTCTGCATAATTCCGCTGGAAGCAGATTACCGCCGAGGCGGTGCCGCCATTCGGTCAAATGGGAAGATGGGGGCTTACGCTCTGGCACCTTCCTTCGCGGGGATTGAGGCGGAAGCGGCGGACGTTTGAGCGTGACCTGGCCTGCCGAAGGGTGCGCTGCGAAGGTTCTTGCTTTATCGATTGATCAACTTCTGGAGGTTCTCCGGGTACCTCTCCCCGAGCACCGGGATCTTCGCCGCCGCGTAGTCGATTTGACGGAGATCGTCGGGCGTAAGTTCGATGGCTGCGGCTGCGATGTTCTCTTCGAGACGATGCAGCTTCGTTGTACCTGGAATCGGTACAACCCACGGCTTTTGCGCAAGCAGCCATGCAAGCGCGATCTGTGCAGGTGTCGCCTTCTTTCGCTCTGCAACCTTGCTAAGCAAATCAACCAGGGCCTGATTCGCTTTCCGAGCCTCTGGGGTAAAGCGGGGCACGATGTTGCGGAAGTCGGTGCTCTCGAACTTTGTATTCTCGTTGATCTTTCCGGTGAGGAAGCCCTTGCCCAGAGGGCTGAATGGAACGAATCCTATTCCGAGTTCCTCGAGTGCCGGTAAAATCTCCGCCTCAGGCTCCCTCCACCACAGCGAGTACTCGCTCTGGAGTGCGGTGACCGGCTGAACTGCGTGTGCGCGGCGGATCGTCTGCACGCCTGCTTCAGAAAGACCGAAGTGCTTCACCTTGCCTTGCTGGATCAGGTCCCTCACAGTTCCCGCCACGTCTTCAATAGGAACGCTGGGATCCACGCGGTGCTGGTAGAACAAATCGATAACATCAGTCTTGAGGCGCTTGAGCGAGGCTTCGGCGACTTTCTTGATGTGCTCTGGCCGGCTGTCCACTCCATTCATAGCTCCCGTCTTGGGATCGATGTTGAATCCGAATTTCGTCGCTATCACCACCTTGTCACGGTAGGGAGCCAGGGCTTCGCCCACGAGTTCTTCGTTCGTGAACGGACCATACGCCTCTGCGGTATCAAAGAGTGTAACGCCGCGCTCGACGGCCGCCCGAATCAGGGAGATTCCGACCTGCTTGTCGACCGGGGTACCGTAGCCGTGGCTCAGTCCCATGCAGCCCAGCCCAATGGCTGCTACTTCCAGATTACTTTTTCCAAGCGTGCGCTTTTCCATTGTTACTCCCTTTTCGAAAGCAGTATCGGTGCGTGAAAGACGATGGCACTGTGGAAAGATCGGCCTGTCACGGAGCAGCCGAAGGTGGCGCTCACTTGTCCTTATATGTGAGCGAGGTTATACGAACTCCTGGCGAGCAGCGACAGGCGCGCACTCGTGCCAAGAGGGTTGCCACCAGCTAACAAATTCTCGGCAGTTGCTCGCCGAACATGACATCGAGGACGCGGGTCCCGCCAATTTCGGTTTTCATCAGCACCATGCCGGCATGATCGTCAACGACCTCTCCGATTACGACAGCTTCGCCGCCATACCGGTGCTGACGCATTCCGCGAACGATTTCGTCCGCGGCTTCCGCAGCCACAATCGCGACCAGCTTCCCTTCGTTGGCAACGTAAAGCGGGTCCAGTCCGAGTATTTCGCAAGCTCCTTTGACGGTATCGCGGACCGGAATATCGCGTTCCTGCAGTAGCATTCCGACCTGCGACCGGCCGGCAATTTCGTTCAAGGTGGTCGCCACACCGCCGCGAGTTGGATCGCGCAAACAGTGAATGGCCGGGATGCCGTCGCCGTCCATCACTTCAAGCATTACATTAACCAAGCCATGCAGCGGCGCGCAGTCGCTGTCAATGGCACCTTCAAACTCCAGGTTCTCCCGTTGCGACATGATGGCCATGCCGTGGTCGCCGATGAATCCGCTGAGAATGATCTTGTCGCCCGGACGCGCACGATCCGCCGAAATCTCCACCGGCCTGTCGATCACGCCAAGCCCGGTCGTCGTAATGAAGACCTGGTCGCCCTTGCCGCGATTGACTACCTTGGTGTCTCCGGTCACCAGCAGCACCCCGGCCTCGTTGGCCGCGTCGCGCATGGATTCGACCACGCGGCGCAGATCAGCGGCCGCCAGGCCTTCCTCCAGAATGAAGGCCGCGGCCAGATACAGCGGCCGCGCCCCGCTCATCGCCAGGTCATTCACCGTGCCATTGATGGCCAGCCGTCCAATATCACCACCGGGAAAGAAAATCGGCGTCACCACGAACGAGTCCGTCGTAAATGCCAGGCGGGCGCCATTCACCTGGACCACGGCCTGGTCGTCAAGCTTGTCGAGAATTGGGTTGGCGAAGGCCGGACGGAAGACCTTGTCAATCAGTTCAGCCGTCAGCTTGCCGCCGCTGCCGTGGCCCAGCACGATCTGCTTGTGCTCAAAGATCGGCAGTGGACAAGAACCGAATACCGTCATGCGGCTCCTCCGGTGGAAATCGCCGTCAGCTTGGCGTCATCCTTGTCTCGCCTGAGATGCCTGCCGTAAGCGTAATAGGCGGCGCAGGCGCCTTCGGCCGAGACCATGGTGGCGCCCAGCGGATGCTGTGGATTGCACTCCTTGCCAAAAGCCGGACAATCGTGCGGCTTCTTGATGCCGCTCAGGATTTGACCGCTGATGCAAACCTCGGACTCCAGGGTATCAATCGCCTTCACGTCAAACAGCTTTTCGGCATCGTGTTCGCGGAACTCCTCGCGCAATCTGTAACCGCTTTTCGGGATCATCCCCACGCCTCGCCACTTGCGATCGGCGACTTCAAACACACTGCACACCAATCTCTGCGCCGGCTGGTTCCCTTCCCGATCGAGGATGCGCGAGTATTCATTCTCCACCACGGCGCGCCCGCTCTCCAGCTGCTGCACAATCATCAGTATTCCCTGCAGAATGTCCAGCGGCTCAAAACCCGTGATGACGATCGGCACCTTGAACTGCGCGCTCAGGGGTTCGTACTCCCGATATCCCATGACCGCGCAGACATGCCCCGGTCCCAGGAATCCCTGCACCCGGTTCAGCGGAGACTGCAGGATGGCGGCAATCGCAGGCGGCACCAGAACATGGGACACCAGCATGGAGACGTTCTTCACGCCCTCCTGCTGGGCCTGCCATACCAGCATGGCGTTCGCCGGCGCCGTGGTCTCAAAACCAATGGCGAAGAACACCACCTTCTTGTCGGGATTGGCACGCGCAATCTTCAGGCAATCCAAGGGCGAGTAAACCACGCGAACGTCGCCGCCCTGCGACTTGATGGTAAAAAGGTCGCCGTCCGATCCGGGGACACGCAGCATGTCACCAAACGAGCAGAAGATGACGTTGGGGAGCCGGGCGATGGCGTGAGCCTTGTCGATCATCTCCAGAGGTGTCACGCAGACCGGGCAGCCGGGCCCATGGACCAACTCAATGTCTTGCGGCAGCAGATAGTCGATTCCATGCTTGACGATGGAATGCGTCTGCCCGCCACAAACCTCCATGATCACCCAGGGTTTGGTCTGGATGCGGTGAATCTCCTCCACTATCTTGCCGGCAAGCCGTCCATCGCGATACTCATCCAGGTACTTCATTGCTTGAGCCTCCCATCGCCGATCTCATCCACGACCGGTGCACTCAGTTCCGTCAGTTGGTCTAATTCTTCGAGCAGCTGATAGGTGCGGTGCGCCTCTTCTTCGTCGACCCGGCTGATAGCGAAGCCGACGTGGACCAGGACATAGTCGCCGACCTGGGTCTCGGGAACGTACTCCAGGCAGGCTTCGCGCACGATGCCGCCAAACTGCACCTTGGCCATGCGCATGCCTCCCTGGTCGAACGCCTCAACCACCTTGCCGGGAATCGCCAGACACATGTCAGTCTCCTCTTCGCAAGATTTCGTTCGCTATGACCGCCTGGCCGAGAGAGATTCCTCCATCGTTGGGAGGAACCAGGCTGTGCAGATAAACCTCGAACCCATCGCGCTGTAGGCCTCCCACGGCGCGGCGCAGCAGATATCTATTCTGGAAGGTACCACCGCTCAGGCAAACGCGCTGCAACTGATCGCGCTTTCGGATACTTTGACAAACTTCCAGGATCGCAGCGGCGATAGTGTTATGAAAACACGCAGCAATGTATCCGGCCGGCTTTGAGCGCGCAAGGTCCTGCACTATGTTCTCGATCATGGGGCGCATGTCGAGTTGTGCCGGTTCGCCATCACTCACAAGAGAAGGATACCGCTCTTCGACATCCGATTGCGCAATCATTTCCAGTTCGATCGCAGCCTGCCCTTCAAAGTTGACTTCCTGGCGCAGGCCGATGAGAGAGGCAACGGCATCGAACAAACGGCCACAGGAGGAGGTCGCAACACTGTTGGTGCCGCGCAACAGCAACGTGTTCACCAGCTCGACTTGCTTTTCCGGGACATGATGCAGGAACCGCAAGCCTGACGGCAGAGAGCCAGGGCCGAAGGCATCGCGCAGATAGCTAAGTCCCATGCGCCAGGGCTGCTTCACCGCCGTGTCGCCGCCGACCAGCGGGACGTAGCGCAGATGCGCCCGCCGCTCGAATCCCGCAAAGTCGGCGACCAGAAATTCCCCGCCCCATATCTTTCCATCCGTGCCGTAGCCGGTGCCATCGAAGGCCACGCCTATTACCTTGCCGCTGAGGTGGTTTTCCGCCATGCAACTGGCAATATGCGCGTGATGGTGCTGCACGCCGACCTTCCGCTCCAGCGGCATTCTCAGCGCGAAGCGCGAACTCATGTAGTTGGGATGCAGGTCGTATGCGACCGCTCGCGGTTCAACCCGGAACAGCTTCTTCAGGTTGGACAGCGTTTCCTCGAAAAACACCAGCGTCTCGTAATTCTCCAGATCGCCAATATGTTGACTCAGGATTGCGTAGCTGCCCTTGGTCAGGCAAAACGTGTTCTTCAACTCGGCGCCGCAGGCCAAAATCTCATGTAGCGGGATGCCAAGGTCCACGGGATGCGGGACGTATCCGCGGGAACGCCGCAGCACACGCTCATGCCCCTCGAGGATGCGCACCACGGAATCGTCGGTGCGCATGTAAATATCGCGATTGTGGAATACAAACCAGTCGGCTACCGCCTGCAAACCCTCCCACGCCTCTTGATTTGAGGTCACGATGGGTTCCTCGCTGATGTTGCCGCTAGTCATCACCAACGCGGTGAACTGCGGCGCGTCGTCTGGTGAGTCGCTGAACAACAGGTAATGAAGAGGCGTGTACGGCAGCATGACGCCAATCGTGTTATTGCCGGGAGCGACAGCAGGAGAGATGTTGGCATCCGGTCGGCGGCGCAGCACAACGATAGGCCGTCGCGGACTCAGCAGTGCGGCGCGCTCAGCGTCTGAAACCACGCAAAAGCTTTCGACCGCCGCAAGATCGCGCGCCATCAAAGCGAAAGGCTTGTCGCTGCGCCGTTTGCGGGTCCGCAACAGCCTCACACTGGCATCGTTCTGCGCATCGCATGCCAGCAAGAAACCGCCGAGCCCTTTGACTGCTACGATTTTGCCCTCGCGTAGAAGCTCGCGAGCCTTCCGGATGATTGCAGGGGATGCAGCGGGTTTGTAGTCAGCATTGTCCGGAAACGCCGATCCCGCTTCCGCAATGGCCAAAGCCGGGCCGCACACTGGACAGGCATTCGGCTGAGCGTGAAAGCGGCGGTTCGCCGGATCTTCGTATTCCGCCTGGCAAAGCTCGCACATGCGAAACGACGACATAGTTGTCATCGGACGGTCGTAAGGAATGTCTTGAATAATCGTGTAGCGCGGACCGCAATTGGTGCAGTTGGTAAAAGGATATGCGAAACGACGGTTCCCCGGATCGCCAAAGTCATGCCAGCAGTCGTCGCATGTCGCCATATCGGGCGATACCAACACGAACTCGCCCGCTTCCGAATGGCTTTGCCGTATGACGAAGTCAGCGTCACCAAGTGGTTCGAGGTCGGCCACGTTGACTTCTTTGATCAACGCCAACGGCGGTGGCCGGTGCTGCAATGCGTCGAGGAATTTCTGCACGCACTCATCCGTGCCCTCGATCTCGACCGTCACACCTGCCGACGAATTCAAGACGTATCCGCTCAGCCCCAGGTCACGCGCCAGGTTGTACACGAATGGACGAAACCCGACACCCTGCACGATGCCGCGCACGCGTAACTGTTTGCGGATTAGCAACGGACCTGTTGCGGTCGCCATAAAGAAACAACCAGGCGCATTCCCGATTGTAGAGGGATTTTGCCGGTTTGCCACCAATGAGGAAAAAACCTTGTCCTGACAATCGGAAAAATCCCAATGAGAAGAGACTCTGGCTCAGGGCACGATTACTGCTGCGCCGTCGATGGAATCGTTCTTGATGGCGAGCAGAGCTTCATTGGCCTGCTGGAGCGAGAACTGCGTGCTTTTGGGATGAAGCTTGATCTCGGTGGCAATCTTGAGGAAGTCGCGGGCATCGGTGCGAGTCATGTTGGTGACACTGCGAATCTGCCGCTCGCCCCAAAGCAGGCTGTCATAGTCGAACTGGGGAATGCGGTCGAGATGGATTGCGTTGATGGCGACAACTCCGCCCTTGCGCAAGCTTGCCAGGGCAGAGATCACCACGTCGCCGCTGGGCGCGAAGGTGACGGCGCGGTCCAGTTCGACCGGAGGTTTGTCGGCCTCGCCTCCCACCCAGGTCGCCCCCAATGATTGTGCCAGTTGTCGATGCGAAGCTCCTCGCGTAGAAACGTAAACCTGACAGTTCCAGGATTGGAGCACTTTGATCGCGAGATGTGCCGACGCGCCAAATCCGAATAATCCCACCCGTTCTCCAGGTTCGACTCCGGCAACGCGCAAACTGCGAAAGCCAATGATGCCCGCGCACAGCAGGGGCGCAGCGTGCAGGTCGTCGAGCGCTGCCGGAAGTGGAAAGACGAAGTCGGCCCGCGCCAACGCATATTCCGCATAACCTCCATTTACTGTATAGCCGGTGAAGGTGGGAGCATCGCAAAGGTTCTCCATGCCTCGGCGGCAATACCAGCAGGTGCCATCAATGCCGCCAATCCACGAAACTCCGACGCGTGTGCCGACAGCAAGCTCCGCAGTAGCGCCTTCAACAATGTCGCCGACAATCTGATGCCCGGGAATCAGGCACTCCCGCCGCGCAGGAAGTTCTCCTTCGACAATATGCAGGTCGGTACGGCAGACGCCGCAAGCGCGGACCTTGAGCAGAACGTGGCCGGGCTGCAGGGCCGGGCGCGGAACCTCCTCTATCCGAAGAGGGCGGTTCGAAATAGCCTGCGGCTGTGTAAGGGTGGCGGCTATCATGGGAAGCTCCACTCGCAGGCTGGCTGCGGTGATTGTAGACTCGCCATCGCCTTAGTGTGGCGACTGGTTCTGATCGGGCGGAAACATATCGCCACCGCCGATTTTTCCTGGAGTCTGTGGAGTGTTGCCCGGTTGTTGTCCGAATGGGCTCTGCTGCTGACCGTTCATCTGCCCGGCTGGAGTTCCCACCTGCGCGCCGCCTATAGTGAGCGGCTGGTAGGGGCCGCGCAGTAGAACATTGGCGCGGTCCGACATCGGGTCATAAATGAACTGCCACTCGTTGTACTTCTTCTTCTTGTTGTAAATGCGAATGGTGGGATCTTTGCTCACGCTTGCAACCCCGACAATCGCGCCACCGCCAAACGTCTGATTGCCTCCGGCTGAGCCTTGCCCGAAAGCGCTGCTGCCGTTACCACTATTGCCGAACGGACTGGTCCCTAAACTGTTGCCCGGCTGCGCACCACCGCCCAGTAAGGCGCCTGCGCTGCCGTCCGAGCCCGGGCCGTTCACATACTGCTGACCCTGGGCAGGAGTTCCGCCAAAGGTGCCCCCACCCCCTTCCGAATCGGGCCCAAGCATATATTGTTGCTGAGTCGCCACGGGCAAACCTGGAAACGGGGCGCCACTCCCATCCGAGCCGGGCCCGTTGACAAGACCCGCTGCACCCGGCGTTGCGCCTTGCGCGCCTTGCGCGCCCAGCGAGGCCGCAGGCGTTCCAGGCCCGTTGGGACTGATCAACCCCTGAATATCGCCGTAGTGCAGCAGCGTCCACTTCCCGTCTTTGCTAAGCGGGTCCTTGTAGCGCTTGCGTAGGAAACGAATCTGGTTGGTGTTGTCCAACTGTTCGAGACCTGTGGGATACCGGCCAAACTTCTTGTAATACTTTTTGACGGCGCGCGCATACTCGGTGCCGCGATGGATCATCTCCTCTTCGCGGTCGCGCTTTATTTGCTGCACCAGCCGGGGAGCCTCGATGGTGGCGGCAATGACCATCAGCGCCATCATCAGCAGGATAGCCAGCAGCAGATAGCCGCCGTCGCGCTGGCGCCGGTCAGCATCGATGGGCCGAACTGTGGGATGTCGTTGCACGCTTGGAAAATCAGGTCCTGCTTGTATAGACGCGAGAGCCCAGCAGAGGTTGCGGGACGGGACCTCTGTCGTTGCTGTCTCCCCTTTCAGTTTACATCCCTGGTCCAGGCATGGCTTCGCCTATTCGAACAGATTCTCTTTCCAGATCTTCTGTCCGGCGAGCGACGTGTAACATCCCCAAACCGCCAAGCCGGTCACGGTCAGGACCACAAACAGCGAGCCGCCCAGATACCAGCTCGACAAGTTGGTGGTGATGGGAATATTCAACAACGAGTCAACCGTAAACATACCCGTAGCCAGCGCGATGAATCCGAAGCGCAACACGATAAATGCGGCGATCGCGTAGATGGCGGCAAAGGTGGAGACGTCAATCAAGATATGGTGACTGTCAGCGGTCTTGATCGCCGTAAAAACGGCGACAAAGGCGAGTGCAGCCAGCCAGGGCTTGCGCAGAATGACCCGCAACAGGAACATCACGAAGAAGAACAGCAGAGTTCCCTGCACCGATGTGGCCAGTTGCCACAGCCAGGATCCGATTACCTGGTGCGCCCCCAACAGATAATCGGTGGCCCCGAATGCCGGCGCATCGCCTGCTCGCAGGCGCAACAAATGGAAGACTGAGAAGATGAATCCCCAACTCATGCCCAGAAGCACTCCGTAGAGGATGTCTCTGCCGACTAGGGGATCGCGGACCTTCCCCGCCATGAGCCGGCTCCAGGAGATGATGGCGTGCGGCCAGCGCCGCCTGACGTAGGGCTCAATGGCCAGATACAGCGCTGAGACAACAGCGGCAGTGAACAGAGATGAACTGGCGGCCAGCACGAACAGCCATAGCGACGAGACCGCCAGCACAAGATGCGCCTTGAAGAGCCAGAGCAGCATCTGGAGTGAGAAAATTACGATGCCCAGCCGCCGCGCTCCCTGAACATCCGCCTTCTCATGGACGCAATTGCGCCACGCGATCAGCACTGCGGCCAACAGCAAACACGCAGCCAGCAGGGCCAAGACCGCGGTCCACACTTTCTTGCCGAATGACTCATCGGAGCTGGGCGTGCGGTTCGGTTCAGTCCAGTCGCCAATCAGATCAAAGTAAACCGGCTTGCCACGATACGACGCTGCTTCGATGCGCAAGGGATAGCTGGTACCGGGCCATGTACCCGTCCATGCAGCGCGTGCGTCGGAGGCGGCCAGCGAATTCCAAGTCGAGGTCGCGGGCTGGAACTGCGCCTGGTCCAAACCGGCGGAGCGGAACAGCACATTCCAATCGAACGGCGCAAACGGCCCAGTGCTGG
This sequence comes from uncultured Acidobacteriaceae bacterium, assembly GCA_963728805.1. GTDB lineage: Bacteria > Acidobacteriota > Terriglobia > Terriglobales > Acidobacteriaceae > Bog-257. The sequence continues at coordinate 37,139 of CAVSLE010000002.1, read as the reverse complement.
TGTCCTTCTGAGATGGAATCACTTCCAGGTGATACAGTCGGCCCTCGGAGTCGAGAGAAATCTGTCGCATGCCAGACAGAATAGGTGGCGGGTCATTGAGGTCCACGATGCCAGGAGTCAGCGAGGAGTCTTTTATCTCTGTTGCCACCATTGGCGATGGAGTTTCGCGCAGCCAGTAGATCAGCGCCGGTGGCCGGCCCCGCAAGGCGGCGTCCCAACTCGTACGCAGTTTCGGATTGTCGTGCAGATAGTCGAGGTAGGCGTCGTTGTAAAGAAATCCTTCGGCGCTGTCCGCTGGAGGCGAGGTGTGCCCCAGTTGTTGCACCAGGTCGCGGGCCTTCTGGTGCAGGATCTCCGCCGAATACGGAACATTCATTTTCTCGATGCCGCTGGTCTTCGCCGAAATCAGATAAAACGCAATCAGTCCCACGATGGCGACGCCCAGCCATCCCAGCGCAACCGGAAGTTTCAGTCCAGTTGTCTCACCCGCAGCAGCTACCATTTGAGGGGATGGGGTCTGGCCCGCGGCCAGCGCAGCCGCCAAGGGATCTCCGCCCGGCAGCGCGGCGGCCACAGCTAGTGCAGAAGCCGGCCTCGCCTCGGGATCGGTTTCAAGACATTGCAGAATTACATGCTCTGCGGCCGGATCAAGATCTTTGACCAGCGAAGAGGGCCGGCTGGGAGTGCTGTCGCGACGAACCCGAACAATCTCCTCCAGCGTTCGCCCATCGAACGCAGCCTTGCCGGTAAACAATTCGTAAAGCAGCAGACCAAGAGAGTAGATGTCGCTCTTGACAGTGACTTCTTCTCCGGCCAACTGTTCGGGGGCCATATACGCCGGTGTGCCGCTGCGCACGTCTTCGATCTCGTGGGCCACGCCGGCCAGGCCGAAGTCGGTGATGAGGACTTCACCGCGGCCATCGAGCATCACGTTGGCGGGCTTCAAATCGCGGTGAAGCACACCCTTATCGTGGGCGGCGGCAACTCCCGCGCAGATCTTGCGGGCAATTTCTGCGGCCTTGTCGCCGGGCAAACGTCCGATGCGGCGAAGCAGCGACGCCAGGTCTTCTCCATCGATGTATTCCATGGTGAAAAAGATCAGATCGTCAGTCTCGCCGATGTCGAACACACGACAAACGTTGGGATGCGAGATGCGGCGGGCAATGCGGACTTCGTGGCGGAAGCGCTCCAGGGTGTCTTCACTCCGGGAAAACTCCGGCAGGAACTTGAGCGCGACCTGCTGGCCGAGGCTGAGATCGTCAGCACGGTACACCTCGCCCATGCCGCCTTTGCCCAGCAGCGCGATGATGCGATAGCGCTCCGCGACCAGAATACCCGGCGGAAAGCGGCCCTCTTTACGAAAGGAATGAGATGACGGCCGCGATGCAGGCTTTCGCGGGCTGGGCGGGCTGACCGCGGACTCCAGGGTGGGAGTGTCGGCGCTGTAGGTGCGGGCCGTGTCGTCAGAGATCGGTGTTCCGCATGTAGCGCAGAAGGCGGCAGACCGCGCCACCTCCGAGCCGCATGATTGGCAGTTCCGCATCAACGCGTCCCCACGATAGGTCGTGGGGAATATCTTACATTCTTCCAATTTGTCATGCCGAGTGAGTTGGCGGCTTACCCGAACCGCGCTTGCCTACTTCATGGGCGGCAGATACGGGATGTAGCGCGCAAACAACCAGCACAAGAAAAATACGATGGGGACGTGCACGATCATTTGCAGCACGCTATAGCCGACCAGATCGCGTGCCTTGAGTTTGAGAATGCCCAGCAGCGGCAGCATCCAAAATGGATTGACTAGGTTCGGCAAAGCTTCCGACGCATTGTAGATTTGCACTACCCAGCCGAGATGCACGTGGTGCAAGTTCGCCGCCTGCAGAATGTACGGCGCTTCGATGACCCACTTGCTGCCGCCGGAAGGGACGAAGGTCCCGAGAATTGCCGAGTACAAGGCCACCAGCAGCGGATAGGTGTCCTGAGTGGTGATTCGCGCAAACAGATCGGCGAGCCAAGTCGAGATGCCGGTACCGACGATCATGCCAAAAATGACCGCGTAAAACGGAAATTGGATCAACACCCCTCCGGTAGCCGGAACGGCGTCGCCCACCGCACGTAGAAATCGCTTGGGCCGCCAGTGCAGCAGCAGTCCCGCAGTTATGAACATCAGGTTGTAAGTGTTCAAGTCCAACGCGGCGAGCGCGCCCTGCGGCGAGGTGCGGAAGAAATCGAACAAATAGTAAATAATCAGTGCCGCCACCAGGATGGTCAGCAAAGGACTGTACTCCAGCCACTCGCCAGGCTTCGTCTTCGGCTCCAGCGGACGATCGACCGATTCGTACTCGATGCCGAAGTCGGCAGCGGTTTTGGCTTTCTCCGGCGACGGCGCGGAGAAGTAAGCCACGGCTACCGACACCACAATCAGTACCACTGCCATCACGATGCTCGGCCACAGGAATAGTGACTGCCGGAGCGGGATGAGGCCGGAGATTGCAAACAATGCCGGAGGTATGGCGGCTTTGGTGGCCATCATCATGGCCGCCGAAGAAGAGAGCCCGAGCGCCCACACTGCGCCGAGCCCGAGATAGGCGGCGGCGCCGGCGGCACGATAATCCATGCCCTTCACCCGGCGGGCCAGCTCGCGCGCCAGGAGCCCGCTGAAGATCAAGCTGAGTCCCCACGAGATCAACGACGTCAACATGGAGAACAGGGCAATCATCGCGATGGCGTTGCGCCCGTTTTTCGGGATGCCTGCCAATGCTCGAATGAAGCGGTTCACCACCGGCGTGGTGGCGACGACGTATCCGCCAATGATGATCATCACCATCTGCATAGTGAATGGCACCAGGGTCCAGAAATTCTTGGCGCCTTGAATCGCCAGCTTGCTCGCCGATTCGTGCAGGCACAAGCCGAAGATGAAAACAATGACGATTCCGGCCAGCGCGAAGACCAGAGGATCAGGAAACCAGCGCTCGCTCCAGGTGGCCAAGGCCAATCCAAAACGCGCTAAACCACTATCTTGTCGAACCGGGTTCGTCTCACGCCCGGATGACATCGGCTGCTTTGGCATGGAATCCCCTCCAGTGTCAATGAATTGCATTGACCAGGTCGCCACCGAGATTACCACCGAGGTGGCTCAAATGCTTCGGATAATTGGAGGTCCCATAAGCGGACGCATTGGTTGCTAATGTCCGCAATCCTGGAGGGTCAAGGTTACTGTGCTCAAGCAGATACCTCCTTAGTAACCTCGCCATTCTGAATTGTGGAGGGATATTCCAAAAACGGTACGTTCCGGACGCCGTCTAATCTATAATTTGGGAAGCTGTTCATAAAATGTGGGTTACTACACAGTTAGTCGGCGCAGACGTGGCATCCAAGTTGCACAGTAATGATGCACCCGTGGGTGTGATCCCACCGGTACGTCGTACGAACCAGCCACCGGCCCCGATGGCACGAGATCTACAAACGCGTTTTTTTGCCGTTATCCTGGCGCTGCTCAGCGTCGCGGCCGTAGTGTTCGCCTGGATCAACTTTGAAAAGGAACGTGAGTTCTCTGCCCCCTATGATGGGGTTTGGTGGGTCGAGGATGGGGGCCACCTGCGAGCCGCCCGGGTTGACACCGACGGTCCCGGCCAGAAGGCTGGCATCAAGTTGGACGACCGTCTGATATCGGTGGATGGTCACGATGTAACCAACGTCGGCAGCCTGGAACGGCAACTGTATCGCGCTGGAATCTGGTCCAAAGCTAACTACTCCCTGGTGCGCCAAAGTGTAAGCCTGGAAGCGCCTCTGATTCTCGCCCCGGCCGACCGTTCCCTGTTCAGCGGATTGCGGCTGATTGCGCTGGTCTACCTGGGCATCGGCATGTATGTACTGCTGCGCCGCTGGACCGCCCCCAAGAGCACCCATTTTTACGTTTTCTGCCTGGTCTCCTTCATCTTTTACTCCTTTCACTACACCGGCAAACTTAACGATTTCGACTGGATTGTTTACTGGGCCAATGTGGTGGCGTTGCTGTTACAACCGGCCCTGTTCCTGCATTTTTCGCTGGTGTTTCCGGAACGCAAAGGGCTGGTGGACCGCCGTCGCTGGCTGATTCCGGCCGTGTACGTCCCGGGCGCGATTTTGCTGATCGCCCACATTGTTACGCTCCAACTGCTGCAACCCAGTGAAGTGCTGCGCTGGAACCTGGACCGGCTGGAGATGTCGTACCTGGCGACTTATTTTGTGATGTCGGCGCTGGTGCTGTGGCACAGCTATCGTCATGCCGAGTCGGCAATTCTGCGGCAACAGATGAAGTGGGTGACGCGCGGAACCATTCTCGCCGTTGCACCATTCACTCTGCTCTACGTGGTTCCTTACCTGGCGGGTAGTCCGCCCGCTCTGACCATGTGGATGAAGATCTCGGTGTTGTCGCTGGTGTTTCTGCCACTCACCTTCGGCTATGCCATCTTCCGCTACCGCTTGATGGACGTGGACCTCATCTTCAAGCGCGGCATGGCTTACACCATTGCAGCGGGCGCAATCACGGGAGCGTATTTCGCCGCTGTGGGCATTGCTTCCGTGCTGTTCCATCAGAGCTTCCCCAGCGTCGGGCCAATCGGACTGATTGCCGCCATCGCCGTGACCGCGCTGCTGTTTGATCCATTCAAGAACTGGGTGCAGGATTACCTGGATAAATTCTTCTACCGCAAGCGCTACGATTACCGGAAAACGCTGACCGATTTCGGCCGCGACCTGAACTCTGAGACCGACCTCGACAAGATGCTCACCTCGATCGTGGACCGCTTGTCGCGCACCTTGCTGGTGGACCGGCTGGCCATCTTCCTCTCCGATCCGGAGCAGCCAGAGCAGTTCTCCCTGGCCAAGTCATACGGCATTTCCAACACCAGCGGGCTCGATTTCGACTTCCTGCACGTGGAACGGCCGGAATGGCAACTCGGTCACCTGTTCTTCGACAACACCAACCAGGCAGTGCGTGAGACTCCCAGCGCGCGCGACACCATCCGCCGCCTGGAGCTGAACTATTACATTCCCTGCACGGTCATGAATCGCATGATCGCAGTGCTGGGCCTGGGCAAGACGTTGGAAGGCGATTTCCTTTCCAGTGAAGATGTGCAGTTGCTGGAAACCCTGGCTGGATACATCGGCATCGCCGTGCAGAACGCCCGCCTGTACAAGTCTCTGGAACGGAAAGCCGGACAGTACGAGCGCCTGAAGGAGTTCAACGAGAACATTGTTGAATCCATCAGCGTGGGCGTGCTCGCGGTGGACCTGGAAGATCGCATCGAGTCGTGGAATTCACAGATGGAAGTGATGTACGCTCTGCCGCGCCTCGAAGCGCTGGGACGCCCCCTGGGCGAGGTGCTGGCGCCGGCATTTCTGGAAGAGTATTACCGCGTACGCCAAACTCCGGGCATTCACAATCTTTACAAGTTCCGGCTGGGCAGCACTGCGGGCGACACCCGGGTCGCCAATATCGCCATTGCGCCACTGGTCACCAAGGACTTCAGCGTCATCGGCCGCCTGATCATCGTGGACGACATAACCGAACGCATCGAGTTGGAATCGCAACTCTCGCAGGCCGAGAAGCTCTCGTCCATTGGACTGCTGGCAGCCGGGGTGGCCCATGAGGTCAACACTCCTCTGGCTGTTATCTCCTCCTACGCGCAGATGCTGGCCAAGCAAGTCCATGGCGACGAAAAGCAGTCCAGCCTGCTCGACAAGATCACGCGCCAGACCTTCCGTGCTTCGGAAATCGTTAACAGCCTGCTCAACTTCTCGCGCACCTCAAGCACTGAGTTCAGCAATGTGGACCTGAATCGCGTGATTCAAGACACGCTGACCCTGCTCGATCATCAGTTCAAGACCGCGCGCATCAAGGTGCAACCTGATCTGCAGCCGGAATTGCCGACCATCTATGGCAACACCGGAAAGCTGCAACAGGTCTTCCTCAACTTGTTCCTGAATGCCAAGGACGCGATGCCCGCCGGTGGCACGCTGATGATCAGCACCTCCAACGGCCATCACGTGCAGGTGACGGTAGCCGACACCGGCACCGGCATTGCGCAGGAACATATTCATCGCATCTACGATCCTTTTTTCACCACCAAGAACAAGCCAAAAACGGGACACAGCGGCGGCACCGGCCTGGGACTGTCGGTGACCTACGGCATCATCCAGGAACATGCCGGCAAGATTCGTGTCGATAGTGTGCCTGGTCGCGGCACGACATTCATCATGGAATTTCCCATGGTGAGAAAGGTGGTCAATGCCTGAAGTGGCAGTCGGTCGAACGACTATGGGACGCGAGGACTTCGCCTTGCCGGGCTCCGTGCTGATCGTCGATGACGAAGCCGCCATCCGTGAGTCGCTGCAAACTCTGCTGGAGTTTGAGGGCTACGCGGTGGAGGTAGCCAACGACGGCCAGGAGGGACTGGCTCGCATCGCCGAACATCCCTTCGACCTGGTGCTGCTGGATTTTGCGCTGCCCGAGCGCAATGGCATTGAGATACTGCACGACATCCGGGAGCGCGATTCCGAACTCCCCGTCATCATGATTACCGCCTACGGCACGGTGGAAAATGCCGTGAATGCCATGCAGGCCGGGGCCACCAACTTCATCCAGAAGCCCTGGGACAACGAGAAGCTGTTGGCCGACGTACGCACAGCAGTGGGCCGGCGCCGCGCCGAGGAAGAAGTTGTCCAACTGAAGCGCGCCCTCAAGCAGCGCTACAACTTCGAGCACATCATCGGCAAGAGCGAGCCCATGCTGCGCATCTTCGACCTGGTGGCGCAAGTAGCGCCCAGCCGCTCCACCGTGCTGCTGCAAGGCGAAAGCGGCACCGGCAAAGAGCTGATCGCCAAAGCCATCCACATGAACTCCACCCGGCGCGACCGCGCGTTTGTTCCGGTGAACACCGGCTCGATGCCGGCCGACCTGTTGGAGTCAACGCTCTTCGGCCACGTCAAGGGCGCGTTCACCAGCGCCATCGCCAGCAAGAAAGGCCTGTTCGAGGTGGCTGATCGCGGCACGCTGTTCCTCGACGAGATTGGCACCATGAACCTGGAGACCCAGGCCAAGATTCTGCGCGTGCTACAGGACCGTAAGTTCATGCACCTGGGCGGCGTCAGCGAAATACAAGTGGACGTGCGCATTATTGCCGCCACCAACGTCAATCTGCAGCAACAGGTGAAAGAGGGCAAGTTCCGCGATGACTTGTTCTACCGTCTCAATGTGATCACCATTGACCTGCCGCCGTTGCGCCAGCGCAAGAATGACATCCCGATTCTGGTGGAGTTCTTCATCGTCAAGTTTGCCGAAGAGAATGAGCGGATGCCACTGCGCATCACTCCCGAAGCCATGCGCCCGCTGCTGGATTATGACTGGCCGGGCAACGTGCGCGAACTGGAAAACGTGATTGAACGCGCCGTGGTGCTGGCCACCGGCCCCAACCTCACGGTGGACCTGCTGCCCGACAATCTGATTGGCCGCGGCAGCAAGTTTGCCATCATGGAACAGCGCGCCGATGCTTCCCTGTTCGAAATCATTGAAGATTGCGAGCGCCGTGTCATCGGCGACATGCTGGAAAAATGCGGCTGGAACCAGACCGAAGCCGCCGACCGCTTCCGCATTCCACTTTCCACGCTGAACCAGAAAATCAAGCGCCTGAATATCGAGATCAAGAAGAAGGGCAGGGAGAACGGAAACAGCTAGCGGGCAGTAATTAGCATTTAGCATTTAGCATTTAGCACTTAGCAACTCAAGATGCGGGTAATTCCCTGCCCTCTTCCGCCTAACCTGGCGGGTGGCCCGGCCTTTCGACGATCACATCTAGGTTTTGGGTGCCCCACCCCCCTTCTCGCCTGCCTGTGGCGAGAGGGTGGGGACAGCGGCCATCCGTCACACCAGAACGTGAGATAGATCACAGCAGGGTTGTGCGTCCTAGGCCACAATTTCAGCAGAGTCAGGCGCAGTGAGGCGCCGCCGTTGGAGGGAGCCATGTCGGACGATAAACGCGATGTTCTGGAGGTTTTGCGCTACGAACTCAATTTCCTGGAGCAAGGAGGCTATGGGAACTGGTACAGCACGCCGTGGGGGCCTGCTTCCATCTTCCAGGACTCGCTCGCTTGCCCCAATCACGGAGACCCCACCCGTCCGCACGCTTGCCACGAGTGCCTGCTCTATGACTTTGTGCCTGAGGAGTACCGCACCGAAGACGTGCCTTGCCATCACATCCCGCTGAATCGCCAAGGGGTTACGGTCGCGACGCCGAACCAGACGGAAGAAGAGTTGCGGGAGAACGTGAAGCATTGGCTGAAGCGCACCATCGCAAGAATTGAGGCCGATCGCGCCAAACAGAAAACAGAGCTGGTGACCCAGAAGGCCGGATAGCTACTCGAAACTATTCACCACAGAGACACAGAGGCAGAGAAAACACAGAGCCTTGTTTTAAAGGTTTTTCTCTGTGTCTCGGTGCCTCTGTGGTGATCCTTGTTGATTCCTGTCCCATTTTGGAACCGACCTTACGAAAGAATCCGCTCAGATGGTATTCTCCGGCGTTTTTGCGGATAGAATGCGGCATCGGGCCAGCGCCTGCCGGAGCCACACATGAAACGGAGTTTCGCTTCCCTTGACCCTCAGGAAGCCCTGCACGTAGCCATCTTCATCGAAGAACGCAACGCCGCGTTGTACCACCGCTTCGCCGAAATGTTTGTCGAGTTCCGCGATAGCGAATCACTGGAAATAGCCAGCGTCTTCTGGGAGATGGCGGCGGAAGAAAAAAACCACAGCTCAGCCCTGCAAGACAAGTACACCGAAGAGTTCGGAAATTCGCGGTGCGCAATCACCGAAGAAGACCTGATCGAGTGGATCGAAGTCCCCAAGCTGGAGGACGGCGACGTCTTTGCTGCGACCCGTGAAGGCCGGACCAGCAACCCGCGGGGCCGCGCTTTGCAGGTGGCGCTCACCGCCGAGTTAAGCGCCCAACGCTACTACAATGACCTGGCGCTGAAGACCCAGGAAGGAAGACTGCGCCGGCTGTATCGCGAACTCGCCGAAATGGAAGATGAGCATGTAGCTTTCATTCAGAGCAAGCTTGCACCCCATCCCACCAACGACCAGAAGGCGACCTAGGAGTGCACCGGCACTCGCTCAGGGTGACATTCCATTGGCTGAATGCTGAATGCTGAGTGCTGAATGCTTCTTACGGCTTGCTCAAGTCTTGCGGAAACGATTTGAACTGCACCCCTCGTTGAGTTGATTCGTCGTGATTGCCGGCATCAGTGGTGTGCTCGGTCAGCGTGCCCTTGATTACGCGATAGTCTTCCTGCCCAGGTTTCTTACCCGGCGTTATGGTGATCACCCCGGTGAACTCGTACCAGACGCCGTGCACCGTCTTGGTTGTGAACGACAGACGGTCGCCCTCAAGCGTGGCCTTGTCGAAGAACTGGTCGAGGAACTGGCCCTTGTCGCTGTCGGTGTTCCCGAAGCGCGAGATGAACCCCGATACCTTGCCACCGTCGACTGCGAACTGCACGAACTCACCTTCACGCACGAAGGAATATGTGCCGGAGGGATCGTCGGTTGGCGCGGAGGGTTTCGCGTTCTGTTGAGGCGGCGATGCCGCCCTTACAGACGGCCGTGCCGGAGCCAGCACCCACGTCACCAGCAACACCGCCAACAGCGCCAACCCAAGGCATCTGGCCATCATGGTCACTCTCATGGTCACCCATCATTGCACGCCGCCGGGGGTTGGCGAAAGAGCAACATCGCATCGCTGAGAGGCCCGCCGCGAGCGCAGTTTTCCGCTATAATCCGAGTACTTGCTCCGCGGTCGAGGATGATGTCGCACAGTTCCGCAACCAGGCCCCAGCGCGATCCTTCCGGGCGCGATAGCGCCACGCCCGAAAGCGCTACGTCGCTGACAGACGAGAACTTCGCGCCACCGGCGTTGCTGTTCGAACTGGAGCCGCGCCATCGCGTCTTTTTCCGCAACCTCGGCGACCTGCTGCTGCATCGCCAGCCGCCCCCCGTCGAGACCACGGCACAGCCTGTTCCTTTGCGGCCGGAATACTTCATCCGCACCGGTATCGATGCCTACCGCTTTGCCGAGTCGTACGCCGGCCACATGGCATTCATCATCGTGGTTTACGTGATCTGCACGGAGACATTCTTCAACCGGCCGCCCAAGCTGCAATCGCCGTTTCAGAATACGAAGGTCGAGTATTATCCCGTAAGCGACTATCTGCCGCCGATCAACACCGCCAGCGAGGCGCCAGTGAAGCCGCGCCAGGGCGCGCCCAAACTCGCCCGCCAGGAGATTCTCTCCGTCCCGCCGCAAGCGGACAACAATCACCAGACCATCGTCACGCCGCCCAAGGTCAAACTGGATCACGACGTACCGCTACCAAACATCGTCGCCTGGACACCGGTGCCCGCAACGCAACCCATAGCCGCCTCGTCGCGCTCGGTTTCGCAGTTAAAGGTTCCACAGTTTGAGGCGCAGGTGGTGGCGCCCTCCGCTAACGTCTCGCAACTGAAGTCGAAGCTTCCCACGCTGCCGCAGCCATCGGTGGTCGAGCCCCCGCTATCTCCCGACCAACTGAAGCTGCAAAAGGGACAGCTCAACATGGCGCAACTGCAACCACAAGTGGAAGCTCCCAAGCTGCCAGTCCCGGCGCAGCGGGCCAGCGGTGTAGGTGACAGTGGCGCGACCAACGTTCCACCACCGGCCAACGTGCATAGCCTTCCGGCGTCGCAGGGACAGGGACAGTTAATTGCATTGGGACTGAATCCGTCTGAGGTGATCGGGCCTATCACGGTGCCCAGCGGCAATCGCAGCGGAGAATTTCACGCGTCGCCCGGCGGCAAAGCTAATGCACCGGGCACGCCCAACATCGTCGGCACCGGCAATGATGCCAGCGGTGGCACGGGACGTGGGCCTGGAAACGGCCTGCCTCCTGGCATCACCGTCGGCGCTCCTCCGCCGGGCGCCGTTACTTCTGCCGTCGCCGGAATGCCGATCAAGCCGCCTGCGTCCAATCCCGACCTGGAAGCTCGCAAGCGCATGATTGCCGCCGCCATGAAGCCGTCGCTGCCCAGCTATCATGACCGGCAGCCTCCGACGCCGCCTTCCACATTGTCCGACGACCCCGATGTCAGTATCGAGAAGAAGGTGTTCCGGGCAAAGCCCTACTATTCGCTGACCATGAACATGCCTAACCTGACCTCGGCAACGGGAAGTTGGATCATTCGCTTTGCCGAGCTGAAAGAAACCACCGACAACGGACTGCTCACCGCGCCGGTGGCCACTACCAAGGTCGACCCCGCCTATCCGCCCGAGGTCCTTCGCGATCACGTGGAAGGCACGGTCACGCTGTATGCCGTGATTCGCGCCGACGGAACCGTCGATGCTATCCGGGTGCTCAACAGCCTGGACGACCGCCTTGATGCGAACGCAATACACGCACTGTCTGGGTGGCGCTTCCGTCCCGGTACGAAGAACGGCGAGCCGGTTGCACTGGAGGCCGTGGTGCAGATTCCGTTCCGCATGAGACATCTGCAGTAGAAGCAATTAGCAATTAGCACTCAGCATTCAGCAGTCAGGAATCAGCACTCAGTATTCAATCAGCGATTGTTATCCAGCAGCAGGTACCCATCAGCACACCGTGCGACTTGTCATCCTGAGCGAAGCACGAGCTTCTTTTGCTCGTGCGAAGTCGAAGGGTCTGCGGTTCGCCGGCATCGGGATAACCGCAGATCCTTCGACTCGGACTGAAGTCCTCCCTCAGGATGACAATTCATTGAATGAGTGCTGAATGCTGGCTAAATGCTAACCGCTGAGTGCCGAGTGCCGACTCTACCGCCGGTACACGTTGGGCACGGGGCCCTTCTCCAGGGTTTCGCGGTCCCAGATAAGCCCTTCCCTGCTGTAGTTCGCCATCTCAAAGTCCTGGGTCAACTCCAGGGCGTCGGTGGGGCAGGCATCTTCGCAAAGTCCGCAAAACATGCAGCGGCTGAGGTCGTAGGTGAAGTCCGTCAGCTCCTTGCGGCGGGTATGGGGATTGCGCTCGCTGTTCACCACGATGAGGTGCTCAGGACAAACCAGCGCGCACAGATCGCAGGAGATGCACAGGGTCTCGTTGGTCTCGGGATTGTTATTGAGGCGAGGCGCGCCGCGGAAACGCTCGGCAACTTGCGGCCGTTGCAGCGGATATTGTTCGGTGATGAGCTCTTTCGGGTCCTGATTGCGGAAGGTGACCCTGAGTCCCTTGAGCAAATCCACGAACATCAGCTTGCGTAGAACTCTATGCATCCTCACCCTCGACGTGAGTGAAGTTTAGCACAGGAAGCTTTGTGCGCGATCTTGGGTTTCGCGTATTACAATTTCTGCCGGATACACGAACTTGCGGGTGACGCCTGCAACGGAATCAGGATTAGCCGATCACATGGACGTTAGCCGAACTGCTAGCGTAACTGTGCCGGTGAGACGGGGCTGTCATGCCAACTCGTCCACAGCTAAAGAACCTGCTCGTTACAATTGCGTGTTGTATCGCTGCGTACCTGTCTTTCACGTTTTACGGTGGCTATCTTGTATTTGGATTCCGGACTTTTGAGGAGTTCTGCTTTATTGCTGTTCCGCTGTTTGCGTTGCCGGTTGCATTGCTATGATTCCGATACACGCGGACGAGCGCAACCTTGTCTTTGGTCATCATGCTTCTTTTCTTTGGCATTCAGCTATACCATTTCGGACCACCGTGGAGTACGGTGTTGCATAACGGCACTCAGTTCTATAAGTTTCTCGCGGTTACGGTCTTGTTAGCCGGAGCTGCTGGACTTGAACGTCTGAGCCGAGCAACGCAACCACCCGATCTTGTCTGACGCGACAACCCGCAATCCCCTGGCATACAATTTCAACACTGATGCGCTTTTTGGCCGGGATCCTTCTCGCGCTCGCGATGGCGAGCACGCTGGCTGGGCAGCAGACCACTGCGCCCGCCACTGCCGCTGCTCCGCCGCATGACGCAACAACGGCAGCGTCCACCGCGCAGACGGGCCAGCCATCTTCCGATACCAATCCGCCGACTCAACCGACCGCGCCGCAGCAGAGTGCAGCACAGACCGCTCCAGCGCAGCCTGTCCCAGCGCGGCAGCCGGTTGACGATCCCAAAGATGTTGCCAAAGCCAAGCGCCAATTCAAAGCGGGTGTGAAGCTGAACGCGGCCGGCCAGACGGATGCAGCCTTCGAGAAGTTTGAACTTGCCGCCGAGCTGGCGCCCCACAATTTCGAGTTCCTCACCGCCCGCGAGTTCACCCGCCAGCAACTGGTGATGCAATCTCTGAAGCAGGGCAACCAGGCCATGCTCGACCACAACGAAATCGTTGCCATGGCCGACTTCCGTCGCGCTTTGGAATTCGACCCCACCAACGAATATGCACTGCAGCGGTTACGCGACTCCATCCCAGAGGACGAGGAACCGTTGAGCAAGACCATGCGCGTAGTGGAACAGTCCACTCCCCTCGAACTCCAGCCCACCGAGCAGCATCATGATTTCCATTTCAAGGGCGACGGCAAGAGCCTGCTTACCCAGGTGGCGCAGGCCTACGGGATCACCGCGCAGTTCGATGATTCGGTGCAGCCCAAGCGGGTCCGATTCGACATTGAAGACGTGAACTTCGCCACCGCGATGGAGGCGGCCACACGCGTCACCAAGACTTTCTGGGTACCGCTCTCCGTCAAGCAAATTCTGCTTGCCGCCGATACCGTCGAGTACCGGCGCAACTATCAACGCATGTCGTTGCGCACCTTCTACCTGCCCGACCTGGCCACGGACCAGGAGCTGACGGAGATGACCAACTCACTCCGGGTACTGCTCAATTTGCGTTACATCGCGCCCGACAAAGCACAATCGACCATCTCGATTCGGGCGGAGGATGCGGTGCTGGAGGCAGCCAGCCACTTGCTGGAAAGCCTGGCCGGTGGCCGTCCCGAAGTCCTGCTCGACATGCGGGTCTATCAGATCAGTTCCAACCTCCTGAGGCAGCTCGGGACCACGCCGCCGGCACAATTCACTCTGTTCAATATCAGCCCGGCGCTGATTGCCGGCCTGGGGCAGAACTCCCAGAACCTGATCAACCAGTTGATCGCTTCCGGCGGAATCAACCAGGCCAATTCGCAGGCCATCCAGGCCTTGCTGTCCTCGCTGTCCAGTCAGACCAGCTCGATTCTCTCCACACCTTTTGCAACCTTTGGCGGCGGGGCCACGCTCTTCGGGCTTACCGGAGGCACCGGCACCACCATCAACATCAATCTCAATGAGTCGGACATCCGGACCCTGGACCACGTTACCTTGCGTGCCTCGCAGAACAACGCTGCCGTGTTCAAGGTAGGCGAACGCTATCCCATCGTGAATGCTACGTTCGCTCCCATTTACAACAATCCTGCGATCTCACAGGTGATTGGCAACCAGAGCTACATTGCGCCCTTCCCATCGTTTAATTTCGAAGACCTGGGGCTGAACCTGAAGGCGACACCCATCATTCACGCGGACCGTGACGTCACTTTGAAATTGGAGTTGACCATCCGTTCGCTGGGTGCGCAGACGGTCAACGGAATACCCATCATCAACAATCGCGAATACAGCGGCACCATTACCCTGAAGAATGGCGAGTCCAGCGTGATCGCCGGGCTCATTTCCCTGGCCGACAGCCGCAGCATCGGCGGATTTCCTTTCCTGAGTTCGGTCCCGGGTTTGACCTACGTCACTTCGAGCCACACCAGGAACGACATGGAGGATGACCTGCTGGTGGTTATCACGCCGCACATCCTCCGTCTGCCGGATAACAAATCGTTTGCCGTGCAGTTGCCTACTGGACACTGACGGCGACGCTCGCAGGCAGTTTCGCGGCGTAGTAAGATACCAGTCTAGGAGCACAAATATTTCAGAGTCGTTGTGCCGTCCGGAGGCGACCCTCCCCTGCACGCCGTGAGTCATCGACATCGGCTTCGACTCGTTGGGATGGATTGGATGATCACCGTGCAACGGCTTAAATGGACTGGCCAGATCGCAGCCGCACTCTTTGTTACCTTGATGGTTGCCAGTTGTGGAGGGTTCTTCCCCTCCTCCACCACCATCGTCTCGCTTGCGATTTCGCCGACCAGTGCCCAGATCAAGCCCACCACGACCCAGCAATACACGGCGACCGCGACATTTGGCAACAATTCGACTGGCGATGTGAGCTCGACAGTGACATGGGTCTCGTCGGCCACCAACATCGCCACCATCAACACCACCGGCCTGGCCACCGCAGTGGCGCTCGGCACCAGCAACATCACCGCCAAGTCAGGCAGCGTGATTTCCCCCGCATCCGTGCTGACGGTCAGCAACAAGACCATATCCAGCATCGCCGTTACTCCGCAAAACCAGACTATAACGTCGGGTTCGCAGCAACAGTTCACGGCCACGGCAACATACTCCGATGGCTCATTTGGCGATATCACAACATCGGTCACGTGGAATTCCAGCAACACCGGCGTGGCGACCATTACCAGCTCCGGTCTGGCAACCGGCGTGGCAACCGGCACCACGACGATCAGCGCGGCTGTGAGCGGCGTCATCGGAACTACCGGCCTTACCGTGCAATAATTCGCGCCCTCCAGGCATAGACAGCCTGAGTACACTCCGAGCGCGCCTGCCGATTTTTGCGCGATCTCCATCCGCGGACTTTGCTCCGCGCACCTCCGGTTCGCCGGCGCCCGTAACTTCTGAGAGGCTACAGTTTTTAATATTTGCTTACGTTTCTAACCCTCATCCGTCTGATTCAACAAGGGTTAAACGCTAATCACGACCGGTTGTGCGGGTTTCCGCCTAACCCCGTAAGATTGTGTTTTCCTTTGATTTAAGAGGAAAATCGAGGTATAGTATCCAGTCTCTAAGGCCTTCTGTTGGGACCTGCCTTTGTCTTCGTCACCTGGGATCAATTCGCCCTTTGAATCGTTGTAGAAGTGGCGCGAATCCAATTAGATAACGGGCCGTTTAGACATCATTTTGGGCCGATTACATCATCTTTAATCCTGAAAGCGAAAAAGAGCGCAACTATGGCAAAACGTCGTGGCAATCCTAATTGGGGCAAGCCGGAGCCGATCGGGCCGGTTGTCCCCACCATCACCGAGTTCGAGCAGGTCGTGAAGGAGTTCAAACTCCAGCCCGATCAGTACATCCGCTCCACCCGTCTACGGGAATGGGCGCGCAAGAACAAGAATTCTAAGTACATCCCCGAGCCTCTGCTTGAGGCCTGGGGATTCGAAATCGAGTCCACTCTGTAACCACCCGATTTCCGCCAGGGCCGCCGCGTGCGGCCCTTTTCTATTGCTTGTCCGCTCTGGTGCGACTTGTCTCATCCTGAACTCCCGTCCCTCTCGAAGATTTGTGATGCTGAGCGAGAAGGCGTTCGCGGTGACGAATCCCTCCGAGTCGAAGGACCCCTATCGGGCGTCTTAACTATCCACTAGCAACTATCCACTAGCAACTGCCCTTGTCCCTTCCCTGCTAAAATCTTCACCAGCGACCATCGTGCCCACCAATTCCCCATTCTGCAACGTCGAGACCGCGCTGGAGCACATCCACGCCGGCCGCATGATTGTCGTCATCGACGACGAGGACCGCGAGAACGAAGGCGACCTGACCATGGCCGCCGAGAAGATCACCCCTGACGCCATCAACTTCATGGCCAAGTACGGCCGCGGCCTAGTCTGCCTGGCCATGACCGAGGAGCGCCTCGACAACCTTCGCCTCGGCCAGATGTCGGCCGAGAACACCTCCAACTTCGGCACCGCGTTCACCGAGTCCATCGACGCTAAAGACGGCGTCACCACCGGCATCTCGGCGTACGACCGCTCGCAGACCATTCGCGTGGCCATCGATCCCGCAACCCGTCCCAACGATCTCGCGCGGCCCGGACACATCTTCCCTCTTCGCGCCCGCAAAGGCGGAGTCCTGGTGCGCGCCGGGCAGACGGAAGCCTCCGTCGATCTCGCTCGCCTCGCGGGCCTGGTTCCCGCCGGCGTCATCTGCGAGATCATGAGCGACGACGGCACCATGGCGCGCGTTCCTGAGCTCACCGAATTCTGCCGCCAGCACGACATGAAGATGCTCACCGTCGCCGAACTGATCCGCTACCGCATGGCGCACGAGCGTTACGTGCGGCGGCTGGCCGAGTCGATCGTGCCCACCGCTTACGGCGACTTCCGCATGATCGCTTACGAGTCGGAGATCACCGGCGACTCGCACATCGCCATGGTCAAGGGCGACGTGGAGAACGCGGGCGAGCAGCCGGTGCTGGTGCGCATGCATTCGCACTGCCTGGTGGGCAACGTCTTCGGCGCGAACTGGTGCGGATGCCGCAACGTCATCGACGCCGCCATGCGGCGCATCGCCGAAGAAGGCCGCGGCGCGCTCATCTATTTGCACTCGACGTCGAAGGGCTATTCGGTGCAGCAACTCGGCGACCGCATGACCATCCAGTTCCATCACGAACAGCAACTGGCAACCCTGCCCGAGAGCCAGCGGCGCACCCAGCGCGAGATCGGCATCGGCGCGCAAATCCTGTCGGACCTGAACCTGCGCCGCATTCGCCTGCTCACCAACCATCCCCGCAAAGTCGCCGGCCTGGAAGGCTTCGGGATTGAGATCGTGGAGCAGGTGCCGGTATCGGCCGCAGGAAAAGCATCGGTACGGTAAGGCCAGCCGTCAGCTATCAGCCATCAGCCGTCAGCCAAGTCTTGCTGGCCCGTCACCAAGACCTGCCGCACGCAGTCCGACGGAACCCAGCGCCTCGGGCGCAAAAGATGATAGCCCACCGTTTCAACGGTGGGTGGAGCGCAAAAAGCAGCTAGAGTCCCCCCGGGGACGGCACAGGGTTTGGGAATTTGCCCCGCCTAGCCAAGACCGGAGCTAGAAGCGGGAACCGATCCCGTCAGGGCGAAACAAAATTAGCCCAGGACGGAAGTCCTGGGTGGCCTGTCTTCATGAATCCCGAGCCGGCTTCAGCCGGCGACACTATCCCGCGGCTTGTTCCCGAGCGGGCTCATCACGGCTCCCATCCTCTCCGCAAGAAGAGCGGACAAGAAACCCCCGGCAAAAGCTATCGTCAAATTTTCTTTTTGATCTCGCTAACTGGCACTGGTTGGTACGTTCGAAGGAAGGTGACCGCGTCTGCTTTGTCCCGAAACATTGCTTCAACGGAGTCTCCGTTGTTGTATCGGATGCGAATTTCGTAACGCTGAATTGGGAGTTTGCTACCCTCCTCTTTGTAGCCCTCGATGAAGTTGATGGCATCCTCAACGGTCGGCAGTTCTTGGGCGGTGCCGTGAAGGGGCATTACTGTGATTCGGTCTATTTGGCGGGAGACAACCTTCTCCAACGCTTCGACAAACTGTTCAACGTCGCCCCTCTGTTTTCGCAGCAATCCCCGTGCTAGACCAGCCCGTTTCGCTGCTGACATCGCCTCATACGAATCTGCTTTTTTCCTAAAGTTCGCGTCGGGAGTCTGTTCATCGAAGGAAGCATCAATGCCGTAACTCTTGAACGCAGCCACGACGCTTTCATACGAGAAGTAAAGAACCGAGAATCCGAGAGAACGAAGCTGGTTCAATGCGCCATCAGTGAACACCCCGCCAGAATGACTCCGATAAATGGGCGCGCATTCTTGTATGTCTCTGCCAAGGGCCCAATCGCGCCTTGTATCTCTTGCGCCTTGTTGCGTGAATGTTTGGTGTAGCGTCGCCATGCTGTCTCGATGAATGCAGCGGGAATGCCGAGCTTTTCTGCACTACCGCCGCGCTCAAGGACGAAATCGAGGTCATGCTTATTCTTGTTCAAATCGAGCCAAGTGCATCTCTTTCCAGGCCTGCATGGTCGTTCCCCTTGCTTGTCGAAATAAAGGCCGTGCTTTTGCGCGAACTCAGCGAGGAGGGGCGCAACAGCAGCCTCAAGCACTTCTCCAATTATCTGGCCGAAACGATGAGCTGGTGACTCAGCCATCACTAACCCTCAACCCACAGGTGCCCTTCTTGCAACGGCACGCGATGCTTCCGATTTTTCCACTTGATATTCCTATCGCGAGTCTTCTCAAATGTGTAAGAGGTGAAGCCGGCCGAGACTGCAAGCCTGCCCAGCCAAGGCACGACTGGCACGTACACACCATACGGAGCGGAATCACCGATGACGAAACAGACACGAGAGGGGCTGCTACAAACCAACCGGAGCGCGCGCCAGGTCAGAGCCAAATCGCGGAAGTAGCAGGCGACCATCAGATGATAGGTCTTTCTGCCGCCCTTCGTTTCCCTGATGTCCGAAAGCTGGCGACAGACAGGCTCAAGTTCTCCACGAATGGGAGTAAGTTCAGGTGTCTCCAGGATCGATTTGCGGTCAATTGAGCTTTCAGGCACGTGCTGCGAACACGAACGAATGAGATACCTTCGGACGCTCTCCTGCAGATCACCCCATCCATCAATCTCCCGCATAAACGACATCTCAAGCCTCGTTGCGTCGGCATAGTCATAGTTGTTGGGATACGGTGGAGACGTGACGACCAAGTTGATCACGGCCCGCGGCACACCCGCACAAGCGCGCGCGTCACCAAGTAGAAGGCTCGCTGGAGGCCCCGATATCGAGGCAGACTGGAGCATGTCGTAATAAATCGTGCGGGAAGTCCGCGAAGGCGGTTGTAACATTCGGTGTCGCCCGCTTTTGCTTCTTTGGCAGAATGTACTGCCACTGCGCCGTGCCCGCACTCGAAACTTTCCGCAATATCCCGACCAACGTTAACCATGCCAATTCTGACGCTGACGAATCGTCGCGGACTTGCTCAAAGCCCCGCCGCAATTTGTCAAGCTGGGAGAGCTAAATGTCGGAATAACATTTCCTAATCAGCGACGGGTAGCCTTCCAAATCGGGCGCGATATCTTCGGCGGCATGGAGGAGCATCTCGACTTTTCGAAGGTAGAGCTTTGGGTCTGTCCGATAATGAAGTTTCGCACGTGCGACACGATAGACGAAGGGATGGGCTTCTAATCCCCAACTTTCTACCCCCGCCGCCTCTGCTGCCAGCAACGTCGTAGCGGAACCCGCGAAGGGGTCAAATATGATGACCTTGCCCGATGCGTCTCTAATGATTGATTCAACCCACGAAGCAGAAAAACCCGCGCTATAGCGGAACCAGCGATGCACCGGAAGCCCCATATTCGGGGTGAACGTTGATGAGGCCGGAAGAGGAACGGTTGGAACTTCGTCAGCCGAGAAGAGCGGAATTTGACGCGTAGCCATCAGCGCTATTTCTTCAGATTACACCAAGGCCTGTTTATAGGCATCCTCGCTCAGGACGACAGTGTTGATCTAATGCCATCTTTCCCCTTCCGGGAACCTGGCGCAAAATAGCCCCGCCAATTGCTACTTTCGTAACTTGACCGCGTTGTCGACCCGACCCATACTTTGCTTGTAGGGCAGGATTCGCCTCGCTCGGCGCTCCTGCCTTTTTGTGTCTCTACTCCACCCCAACGAGCGCAAAAGCGGCGCTCGTTGGGGGCCGGTTTGATCATCCGTAGCATCCCATAAGCAAGCGAGGTCACGCGGCCATGGCGAACCCTGAACATCGCGAAATCCTCAAGCTTGACTCATCCTTGAACTAGTCGTCGCATCTCGGTAGAAACCGCAACCCCAGTCCCGCCCAGCGGGACGAAAGAGCTTAGCCCAGCCTTTCAAGGCTGGGAAAGCGGGCCTAGTAAACCCGAGTCCCGGTAGGGACGCCAGAGAAACCTACCCAAACACAAACTGCGGGTCGTAGGCAATCCCTGATTTCTTCAGCAGCGTCAGGACTTCCTGCTCGAAGCTCCATTTCGCGTGATGCTCTGTCTGGCGGTCGATGTAGTCCACCACTGTCTTGCGTTGCGACTGGCTCACGCTGAACGCGCTGTATCCCTCCTGCCATGCAAAGCGAGACATTTCGTTCAGCCATCGCGAGGTATTTCCCTTGAGTTCCTGTACCGCCTTGGCCAGCGTGATGGTCGGCGGCAACGAGATGAGCAGATGGAGGTGATTGGCAGTGCCACCGGCGGCCAGCAAGAGAATGTGTTTCTGGCGTGCGATTCCTCCGACGTATTGCCAGAGTCGCTCAGGATCAGGAATGAGGTTGGCGCGGTCCTTGGTACTGAAAACGCAATGCACCAGGTTGCAGGTGTGGGTGTGCGCCATGAGCCCAAGATAGTCGTGCGCAATCTGCCGTTGCAGTGATCGTCAGCACATTGCGATGTTTGTCTCTGCCGTCCCTGCGGGACTCACATTCAATGAAAATGCCTACCCAGCCTTGAAAGGCTGGGCTAAGCTCTTTCGTCCCGCGTGGCGGGACTAGCGCATTGGTGGCCTGCGGCGCTCGTGTCCAACCCTAGCTGGGCTTGCGCTGGATGATTTCTTCATCCCGGATGAAGAACTGGGCCGAACATTTTTCCGAACCGCAAATGACGGTCAACAGGCCGGCAATCTGCTTGCGGGTGACCAGCCCGAGCTGCCCGCAGTTGGGACACGCCAGCACGGCCCAATAAGGATCATCTTTCTCGCCCACGTCGCCGGCGTTTTCCAGCACAAAGATGGTTCCAGGCTCCATCTGTTCGGGGATCCACTCGCTCAACAAGCTCAGTTCTCCGATCATGTGCCCTCCTCAGGACGGTTCAAGAAGCCCTATGACGTTGTACGGTTAGATGACGAATGGAACCGCTGTGCTTTCTCGTCCCGCGCACCTCGGCGCGGACCCGCTGGATGGTGTCGCTCAGGCACACCGACAACATCGGCTGGCGGGCGTTCTTTAGCAGGTCAACCACCGCCCGGGCCGAGTCCTCCAGGTAAATGTGCCGGCCATCGGTCAGCAGGTGGTACTCGGAGGCTGCCGAGACCGTCTCCACCAGCCGCTTGCCCAGCTCTTTCTGAAGGAAGCGGATGACCCGGCGAATCTTTTGCAAGGAGAAACCGCGTTGGCGCAGATCGCAAATGACGGCCACTTCGGCCAGATCGTCGAGCCGATAGATGCGCTTGTGGCCCTCGCGCGCCGGAACCACGATGCGGCGCTCGTCCCACCATTGCAACTGGCGCGGGCTGATGCCCGTCAAGGCCACTACTTCTTTGGATGTAAATGTCTGCTGCATCGCGGATGGTCCCTAAACAAATCCTACGGGAAATGTTTGAAACATCATAGTGCACATTGGGTACATGTCAACATGAATTCTTGATGAAGGTGGTAACGGGAGATGAACCCCAGAATGCGTTGCGCTATCCCACGAACCTGCGCCGGGCCGCCGTCACTCCAGATTGTGAGCCGCGACCTTTCGTGTTCCTTCCGGGAGCCCGAAGATGGAGGGTAGTGGTTCGATAGCTGCACTACTGGCTACTGGTTACTGGCAACTGACCTGGAGGTCCCGTGGAACCGTTTCGTCATCACGTCTTCGTTTGCACACAGGAAAAAGCTGAAGGAGTTCCCTGCTGCTCGGCGGCAGGCTCATTTCGCGTGCTCAACGCCTTGTATCGCGAGCTTGGCATCCAGGGACTGAGCGACGATGTCCAGGTTTCCAGTTGCGGCTGTCTGGGAATTTGCGACAGCGGCCCGGTAATGATCGTTTATCCCGATGGCACCTGGTACGTAAAACTGTCGCCAGACGACGTGCCGGAGATCGTCTCGTCGCACCTGAAGGCGGGAGAAAAAGTCACGCGCCTGGAGCGAATTCCGGATGCCGAAATGAAGAGCGAGATCCTCGACCATCGCAACAAGTATCTCGCCATGTTGAAGGGCAAGGACGCCGCCGGCGTGCTGCCCGATGACCTCAGCGACATGATCCGTGGCTTTATGCCGAGCCGCGCCATCCTGACCGCGCTGGAGCTCGACGTCTTCAGCGCCGTCGGCAAGGGAGGCACGGCGCAACAGATTGCCGCCAACATTCAGGCGTCGGTTCGGGCCACTGAAATGCTGTTGAACGTACTGGTAAGCCTGAAGCTGCTGGAAAAGCATGATGGAATTTACACGAATGCGCCGGCGGCGGCACGCTTCCTGGTGGAGGGCTCTCCCGACAGTGCTCGTACTGCGCAATTGCACATGGCAAACATGTGGCGGCGCTGGTCCAACCTCACCGAATCGGTACGCACCGGCACCGCCGTGGAGTCCGGTCGCGACAACGGATGGGTCAAGCCGTTCATCGCCGCGATGGACCACACCGCTCGCGGCCGGGCGCGCGCCGTGGCGCAAGCTGTCGCATTGAACGGCGAGAGGCGCATGCTCGATCTCGGCGGAGGCTCGGGCGCCTATTCGATTGCGTTCGTCAAAGCCGCCTCGGCGCTGCAATCGGAGATCGTCGATCTGCCCGAGGTGTTGCCGATTACCGAAGAACATATCCGCCAGGCAGGAATGAGCGACCGCATCAGCACTCGGGCGGGCGACATGTTGAGCCTTCCCCTTGCACCGGCCAGTTACGATCTGATTCTGCTTTCGGCCATCTGTCACATGTTCTCGCCGCAGGAGAATCGCCGGCTGCTGGCGCGGGCTTACGCAGCACTGGCGCCGCAGGGGCGACTGGTTATTTCCGACTTTATTCTTGAGGCGGACAAAACCTCTCCGCGCTTCGCTGCATTGTTTGCGCTGAACATGCTGGTGGGCACGCGCGCGGGATCAAGCTATAGCGAACCGGAATACGCAGAGTGGATGACGGCTGCCGGGTTTGCCGGCAGCAAGAGGGTGCGCATACCAGGTCCCGTCAACCTGATGATTGCGACGAAGTAGCTAGAGAGTTTCAAGTTTCAAGGGTGCTGTTGATGGCGCCGTTCGTCGGATCGGTTGAGATGGTTTCAGCGCCCCGCCGAATTTTCCGCTGCAAACCGGCGGAAGAAGCTGTCGCTCTTCCACTCCGGGCGTTGCGGATCGTTGGCCACCTTGACGGCCAGTGCCTGCACAATATCTTCGAACTTGCCCGCTGCCGCAAGGTCCACAGGCTGGTCCAGATCGTCCGAGGGCGCGTGATACCTGTCGGTCAGCCACTTCTTCGCGATGACTGCCTCCGGCGATCCGGGCGCGAAGCCCACCTTCATCGCCACGGCAGGAATTCCCTGCCGAATGAAACTGTATTGATCGCTGCGGATGAAGGAATTGCGCAGCGGTTCGGGATCGGGTTGCACCATTGTTCCCTGCGCCTCCGCGACCTCGCGCACGGCATCGCCAAGACCCGACTCATCGAGCCCATAGACCGTCAACAGCTTCAGCGGAAAAATCGGCAGGAACATATCTGTGTTGATGTCGGCAATTATGGAATTGGCGGGCACAGTCGAGTGGGTGGCAAAATACCTGGAGCCGAGCAGGCCCTTTTCTTCTGCCGTGACCCACACAAAGAGCACGGAGCGCTTAAGGCTGGGATGCGAGCGATGCAGCGAGTTTGCAATGTCGAGCAGCAGCGCCGATCCCGAGCCGTTGTCCATGGCGCCGTTGTAAATGCGATCGCCGTTGATGGGCTCGCCAATGCCGAGGTGGTCGATGTGCGCGGAGAGCACGACGTACTCATCCTTCAGCTTAGGATCGCTGCCCGGCAGTTTGGCGATGATGTTGTCGGACTCCACCTGCGTCTTGATCAGCTTGGCTTTTGCCTTGATGCCAAACGGCAGCGAGAAATGAGGCAGGGGCTTGCGATCTTTGGCAAGAGCGGCAAGTTCCTGGAAGGTGTGGCCGGAACCTGCGAACAGTTTCTCGGCATCCGCGGGATTGAAGGTGACGAACAGCTCGATGCCGGCAGCATCGTCGAGCGCGCGGTCGGCCAGCACCATGCTGGGACGGGTGCGCGCCAGGGTCATGCGGCTCCAGGGAATGTCCATCGATGCTGGATTGGGGATCGAAACGATGCCGACGGCGCCCGCCTCACGCAGGGACTTGGCCCGCTCCGACATGGACTGATAGTGCGACGCCAATGCCGAGGACACGTCTGCCGGAGAACCCGAAATCACCACCACCACCTTGCCCTTCACATCGAGGCCGGAGAAATCGTCGTAGTTCTTCTCGGGAACGCGCAGGCCGTATCCGACAAACACCAGCGGCGCATTCACCTCAGGAGCCAGGTCCACGCGGGTGCTGAACATGGCATCCTGGCCGAGCACCAGCGGCTCATCTTTGCCATCGCGGACAAGCGCCAGACTGGAGCCGGATTCGTCAATCTGCCGGCTCACCAATTGCACCGGCTGATAAAAACCATTGCTACCGGCTGGCTCCAGACCATCTGCCTTGAGTTGCTCTACAACATAGGCTGACGCCTTGCGCAACCCTTCGCTTCCGGTCTCGCGGCCTTCCATCTGATCAGAAGCCAGGACCTTCACGTAGGCCCACCAGCTAATGCCATCGAAGTTGGGCTTGGCTGCAGACGGATTTTGGGCAGCGAGCGAAATACTTAGTAAGACGACCGACAGCAGACGCTTCATCAGTCAGGCTCCTTCCAGACGCAGGGCTGGAAACATTCTCTCCGATGCCTCACGGGATATTCAATGGCTGCGGCGGTTTGCGAGGCAATTTACAGGATGGTACACTTTGCACACCTACCGGACTGAGCGGGGTTAGTTCAGCGGTAGAACGCGAGCTTCCCAAGCTCGATGTCACGGGTTCGATCCCCGTACCCCGCTCCAATTCATCAAGCCCATCACGATTTATCTGGAAAGCGCGGCTATCTTTTCTTTTGCCAGCGGACGCGCAAACGCGTTGGTCGGGCTGTGCGAGTTAATGGTCAGGACTTTGCGGTAATAATCCAGCGCCTGCGCTTTGTCGCCCGACTTCTCGTACGCCTGAGCCAGCAGACTGAGGACGAAAGGATCTTTCTGATCGCCCTTCTGCAATTCCGCAATCGCGGCTTTGTAGTCGTGCTGGTAAAACGCAATGTAGCCGCTGAGGTAAGGATAAAAGCGAACCTGATCGGGATTGGTGCCCTTGTCCAATATTGCCTTGGCCGCGGCGAGGTGGTTCGCTGCCTCTGCGCCTCTGCCAGTCTGCCGGACGCGGATGCGCGCCAGCGCGCTTTCCCATCGAAACTCCCACAGGTCCTTGTCGGCTGGGCTGAGGTTGGGCTGGCGCAGCGCGATGAGATGCCCGCTCTGGTACCACTGAAAGGCATTGTCCGTGTCGCCCGCTTCGAGATAGATACGCGCGAGTTCATCGGCTGTGCCTGCCGCATCGGCGAATTGCTTCGCCGAGTTTTGCGCATCGAACGCCTGCTGCTCGTATTTTCGCGCCTCATCGGTGTTGCGCTCGAAGGCATAGGAGATGGCCATCGTCCGCAGTGCCAGAACTTTCGAAGCAGGTGGCGCTTCATCGATCGCCTTGGTCAGATGCTGGCGCGCTTGCTCGTACTTGCCTTGCAAGTCCAAAGCGATTCCAGCGGCTAGGTCTGCCTGCACGAGATTGGGCGACAGTTGCAGGGCACGATCGTAGAGCGCCAGCGCCTCGTCCTGCTTGCCATCGCTATTCAGTTTTTGGCCTTGTTTGACCAGATCGAGGGCTTCGTCGGTCTTTCCGGTCGCCGGAGCCGCCTGAGGTTGTGCGCAGAGAAAAACAGCCGAAAATAACAATGTCGTGAAGGAGTAGAGGAGAAAGGTTTTGAAGTTCATAGCCGCGTCATTATTGCACATTGCGCGCTTTCACGATGTCGCTTGCAGGCGATATGAGTATAAGATGGTGCAGCTTTTGCAGGCAAAATGGGAACTGTGGATGAAACCTGTAAGCGTTATGGTTTTGCTTTCCTGCGCGCTATTGGCGCCGAGCTGCCGTGGCTCCGGAGATCGTCTGCTATTTGGCCCGGTCAGTTTTTCGCCGGACGGCAAAACGATTGTTTTCTCCCGTGGCGATGGGAATGAATGCTCGATTTACAAAGCTGATTTGGCTAGCGGACATGCGAAGCGCCTGACGAAGACCCATAACGGATGTGAATCCGATCCCACGTTTTCCCCCGACGGCAAGCTGATTGCTTACTCGTACATCTCTGCGCCAGGCGCGAAATCTGCGCTTTTCGTTATGAACGAGGATGGGTCAAATGGGCACCAGATTTCCTCAGGCAGCAGTGACGATCTGTATCCGATCTTCGCGACCGATACGCATGCGGTGTATTTTGCACGGGCAAGATACTTTGGCCATTACTCACCGATTGCAAAGAAGAGGCGGCACGATTTGGACTTATTCTCAATCGATCTAAGGAACAGTAAGGTAGCCGAAATTACAGAGCAGCATTTTTTCGACGCGAAGTCATTGTGCCTCTCGCCCGACGGGAAGGAGCTGCTGATTAGCACTTCGAGAAATTCGGACAGTCTCTTTGAGGTGTATCAAATTGACAAGCCTCAGTCGGCGAGACGCGTTATCCAGGCCCACGTACCGGACGAGCCAAGAGCAGAAGTATATTGGGGAGATGCCTGTTACATGCCAGATGGGAAGACTATTCTCGCCGTTGTGACGAGCCGCGACCATTGCACTATCTATGTTGTGGATACCGAGACTGGCAGGGTTGGCAAACTCGCTGACTTTCCTGGGGACGACGCAACTGGGATCCGTTCGGCTCCGGACGGTAAGACCGCAATTTTCGTGAGCGAAAATAGACTATATAAACTCAACCTCCAGAGCCATGGAATCGAGTGGCTCAACTTGAGTGGTGTGGAGTAGTAATGCCGCTCCGCGGCCTTATAGCGTCCGTGGAGGCTCGACCGTGTGACGCCGCCTAGCTTCTTCGATGGCATCGACTGGATCGCGGCCTGTTACCGCTTTGTACCAGGCAGGATGGTGCGTCCAAGCCCAGGCTTCGCTCACCGTGCCGCGGGTCATTGCCTGAATGGTTCCGGGCTCGCCGAAGGTGCTGAGATAGATGTGGAAGAAAATACCGAACAGCATGACGAGCGCAGATATGTCGTGGATGACATACGATAGCGAGACCAGAATGCGCCCAAAAGTCGTCGGAAACCACATGATGATGCCGGTAATGATGAAAGCGATGGAGCCGCAGACAATCTCCCAGAATTGCATTTTCTGGCCGGCATTGAAGAAACCGACATCAGCGGGTTCCGGGGAATCCGTCTCGGTGACGTACTCCTTGATGCGTTTCATCCAGCGGGAGTCGGCGGGGGTCCAGCGCATCACCTGCAGCCAATTGAGCGCCTGCAGCGCAAAGAAAAAGACGAAAGCCAGGCCGAACCAGGGATGCAGCAAGCGGGTCATGGCTCCGCCGCCGAACAGAGGAGTGAAGAAGCGGAAAATAAACGGCAGATAGATGCCGAAGCCCGACAGGAGCGCAAGAAAGAAGAAGATCCCGACCATCCAGTGGAGAAAGCGTGTGTACACCGGATGACGCAGCAATTCACCTGCGTAAACAACCGTCCGTCCCAGACGATCAATCGCGTTGGGACGATGTATGAACCGATCGGCCGATGTCGCCATCTAGTTCTCCTTTCCCGCGGGAGGTGTTGGCGGTTCAATTCCAACGACAGGAGGAGTTGGCTGCTCACGCCGCGGACCTTCGAACACGTAGTGCATCACCACACCCACGAAGCCCAACATTGCGCCGAACAGTCCCACAGGTTTGAACCAGTCCTTCCAAATGGTGAACGCCTTGGAGATGGTTGGGTTCTTTGGTAAATTGCCGTAGCGCTCCGGCTTGGTAGCATCGTGCAGTACGTAGATGACGCTGGTACCGCCGATACTGCTGGGATCGTATACGCCGGCGTCCTTGAAGCCGGAAACTTCCCGCAGCTGAGAGGCGCGCGTCTCGGCCAGGAACTTCATGTCCTCTTTGGTGCCGAAATGCAGGCAGCCGGTAGGACAGGCTTTAATGCACGCAGGTTCCAGGCCGGCTCCCACTCTGTCAGAGCACAAGGTGCACTTATAAACCTTTTTTGTGTTGGGATTGAACTTCGGAATATTGAACGGGCAACCCGACACGCAGAACTGGCAGCCTACGCAGTTCTCCTGCTGGAAATCGACGATGCCGTTTTCGTATTGCACGATGGCGCCGTCGGCGGGACAGGCGTGCAGGCAGCCGGGATCGGCGCAGTGCATGCACTGGTGCTTGCGCATCAGCCAGGCAAAGCTGCCGTCGGAGTGCTCATCTTCGTTGAACTTGATGAGGTTCCAGTAATTCCACTCGGTGTCGGGCATCGTCTGGTAGGTATTGTCGAAGGAAGTGGTCTGGAACGGCATGTCGTTCCATTCAACGCAAGCCACTTCACATGCCTTGCAGCCGATGCAGGTGGTGGTGTCGATCAGCTTGCAGACGGTGTCCTCCCGCTGCGTTCCTTGTCCAGGTATTGTCCCGGGGTGGCCCGAGATTCGCTGGATTCGTAATGTGCCGCGATCGCTCATCCCGTGCCTCCTTTAGACTTTCTCCAGCTTCACCAAAAAGGCCTTGAACTCGGGCGTATACGCATTCGGATCGACCACCGTCGGGGTCAGCCGGTTGGCCGGCATCTTCGCTGTCCTGCCCGCATCCTCGGCGATGCCGCGATAGCCCCAGTGAATCGGTATGCCGATCTGATAGGTCTTTTTGCCGTCGACCATCATGGGCTTGATGCGCTTAGTCACCATCGCCTTGGCAATGTAGTCGGCGCGAATGCTGCTGACCTTCACCTTCTCGCCGCCGCGAATGCCCATCTCGTCCGCCAGTTCAGCAGGAATCTCAACAAACGGTTCCGGCACCAGCTCCACATTCATGGGGTTGTTCTTGGTCCAGTAGTGATAGTGCTCGGTCAGGCGATAGGTGGTGCAAATGATGTTGTAACCTTCGTTCGCCTTGGCGTATTTGTCCATTGGTGTGGTGAACTTTTTCACCACCGGGTTGTTCGACTGCTGGGGATGCAACGGATTCGTGATCGGGCTTTCGATGGCCTCGTAGTGCTCGGGGAAGGGACCATCGGCCATGGCGCCCAGCGGAACAAAGATGCGACCCACGCCCTCGGGATTCATGATGAACGGCCCCATGTGGTCTTCCGGCTTGGAATCCGCCTTGAAGTCGGGCACGTCGTTACCGACCCACTTGTCGGTGGCCGCGTTCCACCACACCTGCCTGCGGCTGGGATCCCAAGGTTTGCCGCTGAGGTCGCACGAAGCCCGGTTGTACAGCACACGCCGATTCGCGGGCCATGACCAACCCCAGTTTGGATAAATTCCCTGCCCCGACGGGTCGTCGGTCCCACGCCGTTGAATCATGGCACCGGCTTCGGTCCACGAGCCGCAGTACAACCAGTTGCCCGACATGGTGGTGCCGTCGTCGCGCAGCAGGGCGAAGCCGGGCAGTTGCTGTCCGGCCTTCAGCGAAACGTTCAGCTTCTCGTCGCTGATATCCGCCAGCGCCTTCCCGTTGATCTCTTTCGCCACTTCCGCCAGCGACGGGTTCGTGGGCATAGTGTAAGCCCACGAGAGATTCACGATCGGGTCGGGGAATTTACCGCTTTCCTTCTTGTACAGCTCGCGGACCCTGAGAAAAATCTGCGCCAGGATGTCCTGGTCCAGGCGGCACTCGCCTGGAGGCGGCAGCGCAATATTCTTCCACTGCAGCCAGCGCGCCGAGTTGACGAAGGTTCCATCCTTCTCGGCGAATCCTGCGCCGGGCAGACGGTACACCACCGTGCTGATCTGCTTCATCTCCTCGGGCGTTGTGCCCGGAGCTCTCCAGAACTCACTGGTTTCGTCGGGATAAATTTCACAGACCACGAGGAAATCGGCCTTCTTCAGCGCATCGATGTTTTTCTTCGAATCGGGACCGATCATCACGCCATTCATGCCGAAGGCGAAGACGCCCTTGACCTGCCCGTTGTACATGTCGTTCCAGTTTGCGACCCAGGCGTAGTTGCGGTCGATCTTGGGCAGCCAGTTGAAACCGAAATCGTTCTCCTTCGTCGCAGTGGGCCCGTACATGGCTTTGAGGAACGAGACCATGAACTTGGGCGTGTTCGACCAGTAATTGAACGAGTCCCACTCTTTCGGCTTGGCGGTCTTGGGCGTGATGCGATCAAGGTACGTCTTCAGGTCCTTGTCGGCGGGAGCGGGCATTTTCAAGTATCCGGGCAGGATGTCAAAGATGCCGGCCATGTCGGTGGCACCCTGAATGTTCGAGTGCCCGCGCAGGGCGTTGATCCCGCCCCCGGCGCGGCCGATGTTGCCCAGCAGCAACTGCATCATCGCCGCGGTGCGAATCATCTGCGTGCCCAACGAGTGCTGCGTCAAACCGACCGCGTAGATGAAGGTGGCGACCTTCGTCATGTCGCCGTTTTTGCGCACTGAGGTGTAGAGGTCGTACGCCTTCAGCAGTTGGTCTTGCGGAATGCCGGTGATGCGCGCGACCATCTCCGGTGTATAGCGCGAGTATTGCTGCTTCAAGAGTTGAAAGACACAGCGTGGATGTTGGAGAGAGGTATCGTAAGCGACATCCGGAGGCATGGAAGGAGGGGGAATCGGTCCGCCACCCATGGCCTTTGCGCCTGCCGGGCTCGCCGCCTGGTGACCCTGTCCTTCGGTGGAGTGCCCGGTCGCGCTGCCGTCCCCTGCTGCCGGAACGGCGCTCTGCGGCTTATCACCGTTCGGCGCGCCTTGCGTGGCCGGCATCGCCGCGGGCACGAACTTGCCGGTTTCGTTGCCGCCTTCCTGGTAATTCCAGGTGCTCCTGTCGTAGGTTTTGGTATTGGCGTCGAAGCCGGAGAACAGTCCGTCTTCGGGCAGCTTGAAGCTGTCTTTAACAATGAATGCCGCGTTGGTGTAGTTGACGAGATATTCGTGCGCGATGCGGTTGTTCGCGATGGCGTAGTTGATCAGCCCGCCAAGAAACGCGATGTCGGTGCCGGCGCGAATTTGGCAGAAGAGATCGGCCTGCGAGGCGGTGCGGGTGAAGCGCGGGTCGACCACGATCATCTTCGCATTGCGATTGCGCTTGGCCTCGACCGGCCACTTGAATCCACAGGGATGGTTTTCAGCCGGATTGCCGCCCATGATCAGCATCATGTCGGTGTTCTTCATGTCGATCCAGCCGTTGGTCATCGCCCCGCGCCCGAAAGTTGGTCCCAAACTTGAGACCGTGGGCCCGTGTCAAACCCGCGCCTGGTTTTCCAGGCGCACCACCCCCATAGCCCGCATCGTTTTCACGACCAGGAAATTGAACTCATTGGTATCGGTGCAGCCGCCGCTGAAGAAAAGTTGCTCGCAGCGGTTCACGGTGTTGCCCTTGGCGTCAGTCTCGGTGAAGCTTGCGTCGCGAATGGTCTTCGTCCGGCGCGCGATCTCGTCGATGGCCTGGTCCCACGAGATGTCTTCCCAGTGGTCCGAGCCGGGACGCCGCACCTGCGGTTTCAGTAGCCGGCGCTCGTTCTGGATGTCCTGCTGCAGCGACGAGCCCTTGGGGCATAAGGTACCGCGATTAATCGGGTGATCCGGATCGCCCTCCACATGGATGACCTGGGGTGTGACGTTTTTTGCCTTGTCGCCAATGGTGTGGATGATGACACCGCAGCTGACCGAGCAGTACGGACAGGTGCTGCGCGTCTCCGTGGATCGTGAAATCTTCAAAGCGGCAGCCTGCGCCATCAGTGGCCGCGCATCAAAGCCGAAGACCGTGATGCCTACAGCGCCAGCTATGCCGGTCGTGAAGAATGTTCGTCTAGATACGTCCATTACGCAGCCCTCCATGGCGAAGTCGAAATCGCAAATTGGTGTAGGGATGGAACGGAAGCGCTGTGGAAGCGCCAGGTTGAAGGCTCGAGAAAAGTGTGCGCAGTGTGGTCCACATCTCTACCAAGCCGTTTCGATTACGACCAGGGACTAACAACGGGACCCGAACAATGTGAAAGAGCGTATACCGGGCAACCCGTCCTGGTCAAATGGATTCACGGGCTCACGACAACGATGCCCGGGATTCGAATTATCAGGTTAGAACCCCATCAGGTTAAGGCTGATTTTCTTGAATCCCTGTTCCAGCGCCCATACGTCGAGGGCCGCCGTGGCCACCTCATCCACTACTGGAACTGCAAGGCCATCAATAGTCATATCCACAGACTTAAAGTAATACTTGCAGGTATCACAGGCTTCCACCCGCACTGCAGACATGTCTTCTGCCGTGTAGCGCGGAAGCTTCTGGTGATCGACCTCGCCGCACACTGGACACAAAATCCGCCGGAATTCCCATTCCGTCGCACACAAGGAACAGAGCAGAAAACGCTTTCCACCATCGCCTTCGGGACGGAGCACTGCCAGTTGTGGCCTCGCCCCGCACACCGGACAAAAGGAGCTGGAGGAATTTACGGATGCCGGCTTGTGCGTCGTTGCAAGATGCTCGGCTTGGGGCTGAAGCAAAACGCGCGCGAAGAAATTGTTCGATGCCGCCACGTTCTGCTCCGTGGAAAACAAAAAACTGCGCAGCATCTCGCGTTGCTCTTCCGAAGAGGCATAGCAGGGCGACGAAGCGGGATGCAATTTACCAGCGCCGATTTCCGCAGCTTCCTGTGCGAGCTTCGATGGCCCTTTCTGCTGCACCAGCGCCAGCAATGCCGGTAACTGCTGCAATGCGATGTCGAGGTTGAGCCGTTCACGGAAAGGCCTCTTCACGTCGGCAGAGGAAGGTGACGCAACGTCGGTGTGCAACGCTTTTTGAAATTCGAGGATGTCGCGATAAAAGGCGAGGACCTCGGCGGCGCTTGGATAGCGCCTGGCAAGATGTTCTGCCCGTTGGATGCGTTTGTCCCAATCAGTCTTCTTCATCGCAGGGGCGGCCGGCGCTGGGATTTCCCTGCGCGTCCGGCGCAACCGATGATAACCCATGGCTCCAAAGTGAGAACTTCCAGACCGAATTGCCAAGTACCACCGAACCCGGCCTGACGATCAGACCTGGTCAAAAGTGGACAACCAGGCGGGGACGCTGTAACGTCGCCCTGTGATGAGTCGCGCCAGTCCGCTTCCGCTAATCGCTCAGGCCGAGCGATACGGCGGACGCACGGCGATTGTCGATTGGCAGGGGTCCTTCACCTACGCTGATTTGCTCGATGCGTCTTTGCGGGTGGCAACGGAGTTGCTCGCCGGCCATGATGACCTGCAGGAAAAGCGTGTAGCGTTTCTTCTGGCGCCGGGATTCCCCTGGGTTGCGGTGAAGTGGGGCATCTGGCGGGCCGGAGGCGTTGCGGTTCCCTTACCTCTCAACTCCCCGACCTCGGAGTTGGAATACTTCATCGACGACACCAAGGCATCCACGTTAGTGTTCGATTCTCAGACGGAGTCCCAGCTTGCGCCCATCGCCGAGGCCCGCGGAATCCGCGCTCTGCGGTACGACCGGATTCTGCCGCACACGCCAGCGGAACTGCCCGACGTGGCCAGCGAGCGCCGGGCCATGATTCTCTACACCAGCGGCACCACCAACCGGCCCAAAGGCGTGGTGACAACCCACGCCAACGTAAGCGCGCAAATCGCGAGTCTGGTCGAGGCGTGGGAATGGTCAGCAGACGATCGCATCGTGCTGTTTTTGCCGCTGCATCATGTGCATGGAATCATCAACGTGGTTGCTTGCGCGCTATGGTCAGGCGCGACCTGCGAGATGCTACCGCGCTTCGACGCGAATGCCGTCTGGGAGCGCATCGCCAGTGGCGGCGTAACTCTGCTGATGGCAGTGCCGACCATTTACGTCAGGCTCATCGCCGCCTGGGACGCGGCTGCGCCGGAGCGCCGCGCCACCCTCAACGCGGCGTGCGGGAAGCTGCGCGTGATGATCTCGGGATCGGCGGCACTACCGGTGAGCACGCTGCAACGCTGGAAGGAAATCACTGGGCACACTCTGCTGGAGCGCTACGGCATGACGGAGATTGGCATGGCGCTGTCGAATCCCTTACGTGGCCAGCGCGTACCGGGCAGCGTCGGCACGCCATTGCCGGCTGTCGAGGTACAGCTTGTCGGCGAGAGCGGCCAACCGGTAGCGCCGGGAACTTCGGGCGAGATCGAGGTCCGCGGTCCCAGCGTGTTTGCCGAATACTGGGGCAAGCGCGAGACCACGCGCGATGCCTTCCGTGATGGCTGGTTTCGCACTGGCGACACCGCCGTCGTCGAGAACGGTGTCTATCGCATCCTCGGCCGCACCAACATTGACATCCTCAAGACCGGCGGGCACAAGGTCTCGGCGCTGGAGATTGAAGAGACGCTGCGCCAGCATCCGGCGGTCGCCGAGTGCGCTGTGGTGGGCGTGCCCGACCTGGAGTGGGGCGAACGCGTGGCCGCGGCGGTGGTGCTGAAGGATGGCGGCACACTCGATCTGCCGTCGCTGCGCATTTGGGCCAAGGAATTTCTTGCCGTCCCCAAACTCCCCTCACGCCTTCTCGTGCTCGACGCACTTCCCCGCAACGCGATGGGAAAAGTAACCAAGCCTGCCATCGCGAAGCTGTTTCGCAGGGCCGAGTAGGAAACTGGAAGCCGCGGGATGCTGGCGCGTTTGTCGTTCCTAATCCGCGACAATCAGCAGCGAGGAAGCCAGTTGGGCGATTTGGGCGTTATACGTCCATCTCTAACAATGTTGCCCCTGTCAAGCACTTTTTGAGGCGCACTACTCCGTCCGCTCTTAAGAGCGCGCCATTTCGCTCTCATTGAAAAATCGCTGGCCATCATCAACCAAAGGCTCGCGTGTAATCTCTCAGGTGGAACTCAGTCCGACCCAACCATCTCTCCGGTCGCAACGTCGATCATGATTACTACTTCGAACTCCCTCCGTAGGGAGCGGGATGCCCAATCAAGTGGGCGGTGATTTACTTCACACCATGGACGTAGTCGGACTGTCCCGCGTGCGAACCGAACTTTATAACCTGTTCGTAATTCCATTCCTTGCGCCACATCCAGAACAAACTGACGGCGAGTTTGCGCGCCATGGCTACCTTGGCGATCCGGGGATCCCGCCGCATGGCCAGGTGTAAATACTTCCGTCGCCACTCCGCATCGCAACGGACAGCAGCCTGGGCTGCTTCCACCAGCAAGAAACGTAACAGCGTGTTGCCCTGCTTGCTGATATGTCCCAGCCGCTGTCGATTGGCACTGGAGTCTTCACAGGGAATCAGCCCCAAGTAACTGCCAATTTGCTTGCCGCAAGCAAAACGCTCCGCCGATCCGATGATCAGCACAAAGGCAAGGCCAGTCAGCGCACCAACCCCAGGATGCGTCATCAGCCGTAGCACCTCGGGTCGTTTCTTGGCTTCCTCCTCCACCGCCGTGCTTAACTCATCGATGGTGGGGTTCAAGCGGTCCAGCACCTCCAGCAAGTCTTGCCGGCGTCGGCTGGCCCAAGGCGACAGCACGAAGGACTCCAACTGGGCGCGCCCCGACTTGCTCCACAGCGCCTTCTTGCGTCGCACTCCTTCATTCATAGCCACCGCCTGCAACTGATTCATGACTCGTGTCCGCATCTGCACCAGCCGATGCCGATGCCAAAGCAGTTGGCGCACATCCCGATTCTCCGGACTTGGTATCCAGATGCGTGGGAAGCGCTCTTCCACCAGCAGCTTCAGCAACAGCTGCGCATCCTGACGATCGGTCTTCTGCTTCCGCACTCGTGCGGCTTTAATCTGGGCCGGATCTCCAATCCATAGCTCGAAACCCAGTTCCGCCAGTAACCGCTCGAACCAACGAGCATGTCCGGTGGCCTCTATCCCTACGCGCACGCTGATACCTCGTAGTTTCAAGTCGCGGTAAAACCTTTCGGCCTCACCGTCCTTGTGGAGCAGTTGCCGTTCACCGGTCTCTCCCGTTTCTAAATCTACAAACGCGATTTGCTGAACGCTCGGGTGATAATCACAACCTATAATCAACATGTTCGGCTCCTTCCTCCCGAGCCTTGGTTGCTTGGCCGCTATCAAGTCTACTCAAGTCGAGGGAGCCGACATTGTTATGAAATCAAGTGGCGGTGCCAATGCGGTTGCCGGATGCTGGCCGACTCCTGAGGAACATATGCCATCCGGTTCAGATAGGGTGCGAGTTGGCCTGTTCTCGCTAGGTATCCGTGGGAAGGGCAGAGCGATAATGCTTGGAGCGCTAGCATCAGTCCCACGCGTGGCTGAGGTGTTCCGCCAAAATCTCGCGCAGCGGCGAGGCGAGT
>CAVSLE010000001.1:0-98203 GCA_963728805.1 uncultured Acidobacteriaceae bacterium | reverse complement strand
GCGAGCTTCCATCGGTCAAGGATGCCGTCGCCCGATCGGCTTCCTCCCGCAAACTCTTGCGGCGGGCCAGATCGAGAAGGCGGTTGTACGGCAGCGAGCCTTCCTGCTGCTGCAATGCGCCGCGCACGTATTCCGCAATGGCCAGGGAGAATTTGCGCTCACCTTCGTAGATCGCGCCTTCCTCGTATGCGTATAACGATGGGTCTTCGAGTTTGCTGCGGCCTTCGTTGAGCAGCTTCAGCGCGGTATCAAAATCGTAGTAATCCCAATAAATGGTTGCGGCGTCCAGGTAGGCCTGGGATTCACCGGGACGGATCTGGGTGATGCGGTTCCAGTAAGGTGCTGCGCGGTCGAACAACTCGCGGTCGGCGAATATGTCGCCAATGCGAGCCAAGGTGTCGCGGTTGCCGGGATCGGCGCTGTAGAGGTTCTCCTCGATCTTGACCGCCAGTTCCGTGTCGCGCGGATCAAAGGCCGCGAGTGAACGGTGGACGGCGGAGGCCCGGCGTCCCAATTCAAAGTCTGCTGGATACTCTTGCGCCAGCGCATTCATTACCGGCGCAGCCTCTTCGAAGTGAGACTCCCAGAACTCGGCTTCGCCAAAAAATCGGGCTGCGACCGGATTGCCGCCGGCTAAATCATTCCAATGCTCCTGTTGCGCGGCAGCCTCTGACTTTTGAAGATCGCTGAGCTCCCGTTGAAGCTGTCCGGTGCGCGACAAGTACTCGAAATATCTGTTCCGCAGGTCTTCTGATTCCCACCAGTGCTGGCGAATCAGACCCTC
Organism: uncultured Acidobacteriaceae bacterium; assembly: GCA_963728805.1. Lineage (GTDB taxonomy): Bacteria > Acidobacteriota > Terriglobia > Terriglobales > Acidobacteriaceae > Bog-257. Next base: position 97,419 of record CAVSLE010000001.1, on the reverse strand, counting down.
CCATTGCGTAGAGTTATACGGCTGATATGCGTTCAGCAGGTTGCGTACGAAGAGCAGGTCGTGCGGAAATCTTGCGAGAGCGAATTCGTTGAGGCGCACGTAGTAGTCGCGGCCGAAACCGACATTGGAGAAATAACTTTCAAGCTCGGTGCCCGAGAATATCTTGATCACCCGTTGGCTCAGTTCCAAGAAGTCGGAATCACGCCGGTACCGCAGGTAGAAGCGTGCCAGTTTGTGGTACCAGGAACGATCGGGAAACTGCTGTATGGCGCGCTCGTAAACCTGTTCCTGCTCCTGCCCCAGCCGGTTCTGTTCCAGAAATTGCGCCAGCCGCTCGTACAGTCCGGGATCATTGGGATTGCGATCGACTTCCTTGCGCAACACCGCCAAGGCCTCGGGCACTTGCTTCATTGATACGAGCCGCGACAAGTATCGCTCAAGATATTCCGAATACCACGCCTGCGCGCTCTTCGGGGCATTCACGACCGCAGACGACTCGGTTGAAAATGCCCGATGCTCCCCGGGCGCGGTGCTCTCACTTTGCTCGGACTCGCCTTGCGCCTCGGCTTGGGCGAAGGTCGATGGTTCGGTGTGCACATAGCGCTCAGAAGGGGGCGACTGGCTCGTCTTCGCCCCGAGTGGGACACCATCCGCGCGCTTGGCGAGTTCTGCAAGCTCGGTGTCGTAGAGTGCGAATTCCTCCTGCGTGCGGTTTTCGCGGGCGTAAGCGTCGGCAAGCAGCAACCCAACCTCCTCGCGATTGGGCGCGCTGGGAAATGTCTGCATGAATTGCTGGCCTTCACGGATCACGGCCCCGCTTTCACCATAGGCCGAGTAGGTTTCGATCAGCCGTCCGCGAAGCCCGGCCCGCAGCTTTGAATTGGGGAAGCGCGCCTCGAAAAGGCGAATCAGTTGTGCCGCCTCCGCGCGATGGAAATACGGGACTGCCCGGCGCTCTTCTTCGGAGTAAGCGTAGGCGGGCGAGGTCGTGTTCATTACCAGCGACAGAATGCCGTTGAGAAACCCGGGTCCGCGGTCCATCGAGCCAATGTCGCGATACATCGAGAGCTCGCCGCTGCCGAGGCGCACACCCTGCTCAGGAGCATCCAGTAAAACGTTGATCAGCCCAGCGAGCGCCAGTTCCGGCGCGTTCGCCTGGTCGTTGGTGTTGTAGAGCGCGTAATAATAGCGGGCGGCTTCAGGATAGTTCCTGATGCCTTCATTCAGCTTTGCCAGGGTGTAGAGGTCCTGCGAATTCCATTTCGCGTTGCGCTTCTCCTTGCCCAGGCGATACTGGGTCAGGGCCTGCTCCGCTGCGTCGGTCCGTCCCTGCCGCTGATAAAAGTAGAAAATGCGCGCGGCTGAGTTCAGGTCGTCGGGATTGCGCTCCAGAGCGGTGCGGGCCTGGTCCAGGTACTTCCTCAGCGAGCGCGTCTCTGTCATCAGCGCAAAATAGCTGTCGATCAACTCCTGCGGCCACAGCGGCTGAAACTGGGTGTCGTAGATCGCCAGCCCCTGCTCGATCGATCCCCGCTTGTACGCCAGCAGCGCCCGGAACTTGACCGGAAGGATTTCATCCTGGGGTACGGCCGCATGGTAGCGAGCAATCAGCTTTTCAGCCTCGTCGAAGGACTTCTGGTCCACGAGGAACTGGAAGTAGCGGGTGTAAACCCCGCGGTCTGCGGGATAGCGATCCAGCCAAGCACGGTAGGTTTGGTCGGAGACATCGCTTGCTAACGCGTTTTCGCCAATGATCTTGAAGATGCGTTCGAAGGCCAGCCACGACCGCTGCTGCTCCACAGGCGTACGCTTCTCTGCCGGAGATGAGAGGGCGCGGCCAATCACGTCGAGGGCCGCGATCTCATCCGCCGGACGCAGCCTCCGTCCATAGAAATCTGCCAGCGAGGATTGCGCCTCCATGCGATCCGCTGCGGCCTGCGTGTATCTCTTCCAGTCGGCCTCTGCCGCCGAGAAATCCAGCGACGCTTCCTCGTTGAGAGCGCGAATGGAATATAGTTCGGCGGTGGGCTGCTGCTTGATCAGTTCGCTCAGCAGCGGAGTCGCCTCCCGCGGAGGCCGAAGCCCTAAGACCTTGCTCACCGGCATGGGCATCCAGCGATAGAGCGCGGCTTCCACGGCCGAACCGGCCTCGGCGTTTCTCCACGCAGCCGTCGCCCGCCCAGCGGTTACGATGAGGGGGACCAGCAGCAATCCGGCGCAGCACGGCCAAAAGACGCGGACGAAGTTGGCGAGAGATGGGTTACGGAAGCACTTCAATTTGCACCTCCTGCGTCCCAATGTTGTGGGCAACGTCTTCGGCGATAACCGTCAGCCGGTACGTTCCGGCGGGAAGGTCAGAGGGAATCTGCAGGTCTCCGGTGTTCGCGCTCGCCTTCTGGTTCCAGCGCAGACTGACGGGCGCGGCCCCTTCCAGCCGCGCGGTCAGCGTGCGCGTACTCGCGGTGGCGCTCACCTTCAGCGGAATCGTCTCGCCCCGGTGATAGCGGTGTCCATCGAGTCGAATGTTGACCACGGGAGGCTTGCTGGCAATGACAAACGTCTTCGATTCGCGATAGGTGTGTCCCGCTTTGTCGCGCAGGACGAGGCCAACGCTATAGGTGCCGTCTTGCATATCGTCCGGGGCGAGAAAGCGCGTCTGCCATACATCCTCGTCGTCGAGATAGCGCAGTCGTTTGGTCAATCCGAAGGGGAAGATTGCCACCACAGAGTTGATTGACTCGTCCGTGTGTACGCGCAGAATCGGGTCGCCGGGGCGAATCACGCGCGGCCGCAGCAGCGCTCTCGGCACCGCCAGAAATGATGTATAAGGCGTGACGAATTTATACTTGCGCGACAGGCGGATGATCTCTTCCACCGACTTTGCATCCTCGCCGTCGCGCTCGATCTTCTCCAGCAGGGCGTCCACCCGCGCGCGCGCCCACAATCGCGGCAATTGCTGATGCTCCAGCGATTTTTCGGGCAGCACCGCGGAATTTTTCATCTCGACGGCAGTGCCGTCGCGCAGCCCGCGGACCGACATCTCAACCTGCGCTGCGGGTTTGGGGTACTGACCAACCCACGACGCGACCGAACCGCCAAATGCGCTGTCCTGCAGCGGGTAAACCATCTCGACGGAATTCTCCGGTTCGACGCGAAAGCTGAGCTCCGCCAGCGGATTGCGCCCGATCTTGGAGACAAAAGCATTCAGCTTGAACTCCACCGGTTCGGTGGACAACACGTTTTCAATTGCGCCCTCGTTGCGGGCCAACATGCGCAGCAACGGGAGGTTGGCGTCATCCCCAACGGCAAACACATAGGTGCGCGGACGCCCGGCTTCCGGAACCTGTTTCCAGTGTTCGCCATACCACTTGGCCAGGCTGCCGGATTGAATGGTTCCCCGGGTTGCGCCGCCATCGCTCAACAACAGGATGTAGGCATTCCCGTGCACCTTCGCAAACTGCCCAAGCCCGGTGCCCAGCGCCTGCTGCAAGTCGGTCCCACCGCGCAGGCGGCTGGCACGAACGAACTCCAAGGCTCTCTGAACGTTGTCGCGCGAGGCGGGAACCAGCTCGCGCTGAAAGGCGGCAACCTTATTATTGAAAAGCAACAGGTTGAAATGGTCCTCCGGACGCAGCGAGCGCAACACCGTCTCCATCGCCGCATAGCTGCGCTCCAGTTTGTCCCACTGCATCGAAAGCGAATTGTCGAAGAGAATTACCAGGTTTCGAGACGCGCCCCCACTGCTATCCGGCTGGGCGCCTCTGCCGATCAAGGACTGCGCTTCGAAGAACCCCGGCTCGTCATGACTGCGCACCGGAGATTTCTCCGCCGCGTCTGGCTGTGCGGACTCGGGATTGCGGTAGGTGATGATATCGAGCGTGTCGGCTGCCTTGGAATCGAATTGATACTGCAATGCGAAGTCTTCCGTGAGGTTGATGTTCCGGCCCTCAAAACTCGCCTTGACCGAGTGTCCATCCTTCGCCGTTATCTTCATCGGATAGGTTGAGCCGATGAACTGAAAATCCGATAAGGCGTGGGCCGATTGCAGCTCAAAATCGATTTTCAGCCGCCCGGCCGATTGCGCATGATAAACGTCAGGGTGTATGGGGATGGCAAAGAACGATTTCAGGTTCTCGACGGGGATGGTCTCGTGGTACTCAAACTCCAGGCGCTTGGTGCCAAAAGGGGGAATGGGAACGATGCGCGCGCTGAACGCCGCGCTGCGCCGCGCCTCTTCGACTCCGCGCTCGCCCATTTGCAACAGGCCGGGGTCAATTGCCTGCTGCTTGGCCTGGTTGTAAATCTGGCTGGCGCGCTTGCGCTCCAGAATCACCGCGGGAATGCGCGTCGGTCCGTCCCACACGGCAAAGTCGCTGACCGTAGCCCGGCTGGGCAGCGCAAAAATGTAGTTGCCTTCCTCGATGGCGCCGGTGTGATTGCCGAAGATCTGGCGAACGTACACCCGCGCCATACCGTTGTCGATGCTGACGTGGATCTCCATCTCGTCGAGCGAGAGAATCGAAGGGTCGGGCTGACTCTTGTCGCGCGGAATCAGCACCCCCGCGTCAGCCAGCGCCGTTCCAGCCAGGCAGAGGACCACCAGCAGCATCTCCAAAAGCCGTTTCATCGTTCCAACCTTTGCTCGGGAATCCGCAGCAGTCCGTTGTCGGTTCCCACGTAGACAAAGCCGTTTCCAACCGCGAATGCCGTCACGTTCAGCGAAGGCAGCCCCTCGGTTACGGCAAACCATCGGCCGGACTTGCGGTCCATCACATAGAGCCCGTGTCCCATCGTGCCCGCCAGCACCATGCGATCGGTTGCCAGCATTGCGTTGGGATTGATGACCAGGTCGCCGCTCGCCCCATCGCTCGCCTCAAACTTGCCGGACGAATCCATGTGGGCAAGGCCCGCACCGTACGTTCCAAGCCACCAACCGCCATCGAGCGGAATGGCTGCCGTGATCCAGTTGTGCTTGAGTGCGGAGGTCGCGGTGGTGTAGTTGGCGCGAATCTGATCGCCTTCCAGCAGGCTGGCGCCGCCCAATGTCCCGGCCAGCACATAAGGAGCCGTTGGCGGCCACGGTGTAGACGTGGTTGTTCACCAGCCCGTGAAACGCATAGAGGCTTCGCATCCCTGCCGAGTCCATCATGGTCAGCCCGGCCGGAGTCGCGATCACAATCCCATCCCCAAACCCTGCGATGTCGGTCACATGGTCCGCGATGAGCCCTTCCGCCTTGCCAATCACCTGCTTGCGATTGCCCTGCGCGTCAAACAGAACCAGGCCGTTGGCGGTTGCTACCGCGGTGGCTCCTCGCACCGAATTCGGGCGTATTCGGTTCACACAGAAAACGTGATCGTCTTCCACGTGGCGCACATGCTGCTGATTCGTGCCTTCAACAATGTCCAGCCCTCGGTCGAAATACCCCACCCACAGGCGCCCCTGTGGGTCCACCGCCAGGGCGGATACGTTGCGATCCGTCAGCAATCCTTCCGGCGGCCCAAGCAATCGTTTCCATCCGCCTCCGGCTGTATCGCGCAGATACATCCCAGACTCGGTGACGGCGTAGAGCGAGTCGGTGGGGTCGCCCCCAGCCACCAGCAGTTGCCTGATGTCTGCGATTTCCCCTAGCGTCTCAAACTGCCGGGGAGAGTGCTCCGTGCGCTCGATGGGAATTTCCAGAATGCCGTCATCCATGGTCCCGGCGAGCAGAGTCCTTCCTTGAATCAGCAGCGTGCGGACGAATGATCCCGATGCCAGCACCCGCACGAAGCGTCCCGAGTCGAACTCAGCGATGCCCGCTGGACCTCCCACATAGGCGTGCGTCCCGGCAACGGCCACGGAGTAGACACGCGCGTCGGGCAATCCGTTCGCTTCGTTGAACCAGTCCACGCTGCCGCCGTGCCAATGGGCAACGCCCCGGCCCATGGTGCCGATCCACAGATCGGATTCCCCGCCAGCCAACTCCGTGACATAGAGTTGCTGCAAAGTTGAATGAAATGGCGCAAGCCGTTGTCCGTCGTAAAGCAGCAACCCGCGTTTCGCAGTACCGATGAGCAGGTGACCAGAAGTGGTCGGAAGAATTGCGGTTACGTCCCTTGCGTCGCGATCCTCGGGAAGAATCTGGCGGAAAACTGATCCGTTGAACGCCACGATGCCAGCCCCATCCGTGGCTATCACCAACTCTGGTTCGCGAGCGCCGGCCAACACTGCGCGTGCGACCCGTAAAAGCGGCGCTGGCGGAAGCTCACGTCCGACGCGAAATTCGCGAGTTGGCCGGCCACCGCCGTCGTACTCGAACAACCCCGCCGAGCCGGCCACGTAGAGATGCCCGTTGAATTCCGCAGCGCCAGCAAACGCGGTTGGGGCGCTGACCCATTCGAAACCGCTATCGGTCGAGGGTAACAACGTGCGCACCGTGAATTTCAGGTTTGATTCCGCGCTCTCAGCGGATTTGGCCCAGCGAAGGACAACTCCAGCGCGCCACACAACCACACCAACCAACGAAATAACCGCCGCAAAAACAGCAACAGCCGACACCAACCACTTCCGTGAGTTGATCGAGCGCGTCATTTTTGATTGTGCTCCCAACTATAAACCTCAAAGAATCGCTTTCTGTAGAATCTTTCGTCTCCACAAGGGAACCGGAGCTTCCGTTGGAGGACGGTGGCGCGTACAGCGGCGCTTGCCCGTCGCGCCGAATCGCGGGAGCTAACTTCAAGTTGCTCGTGTCTGTAGTGAATACAAGGAGCGCCGGTATGTTCGAAGACAGTCTGGTTGAGTCGAGCGGGACCTTGAGCAAACGAAATTCGTGGACCGCCGCGTTGTCATTCGCCATGCAGGGAATGCTGGCCGGTGGGTTGGTGCTCTTACCCAGGTTAACTGTCTGAGTCTTCAACTTGCGGCATATGAATACTAATGGTTTTGAGACATTAAAGCCCACATTGGCTGTCGGCATTCAAGGCTCATCATGGATTCGGGGCATCTGGTTTGCCCAAAGGAGAGACCTTAAATGGCACGCAGACATCAACAAGGTTGGCTGAAGAAAGAAAAACGCAGTCAAGGTGAAACTTGGGTGCTGTTCTTTCGTACAGTTCGGAACGTCGGACGGTAAGCGAGTCGAGAACAAGGTTCCGATTGGTCTTGTAAAAGACTTCCCCGACAAGAGTTGTGTATGGGCGGAGGTCGAAAGACAGCACCTACGCATTAACCAGGTGGATTTCCGCGGATGTGTAACTTTTGCGGATCTGGCACATCACTACGCGGAACATGAGCTCGTAGAACCCACCGAATCTATCCATCCAAAGGCACACACGACAATCAGAGGTTACGAGCGAGTGCTCCGCAATCGACTGCTGCCACAATGGGGGAACCGAGTCGCGCTGGGCCTCGAACCGCTGGAGGTGGAGGAATGGTTGAAAGCCTTAAAGCGCACAGAGGGGCTTGCAAACCCAACGCTCGACAAAATGCGCCGTGTTATGTCGCTGGTCTACAGGCACAGCCAACGTTACGGGCTCATTCCTCGAAATCAGGAGTCGAACCCGATGCGCTTCGTCCGTTGCAAGACCACGAGCGAGTACGAAGCGATGATTCTCACCCCTGAACAAGCATACGCAGTATTGCTTAACCTACGAGAGCCGGAACGTACTTTAACGCTGTTAGCCGCTGGCACAGGTCTGCGCATCTCAGAGTGCCTTGGGCTGCAATGGCAAGACGTGAGTTTTGCTGAAGCCGTCATCCAGGTGCGCCGCACATGGACATGCGGCAAAGTGGGCTGGCCGAAAAGCAAAGCCTCGAAAGGCCCGGTGCCGTTGCATCCTTTGCTGGCCGAATTCATGTTTCGCTGGAAACGTAAGACGCCATATGCTCAGCCGGGGGATTGGGTGTTTCCCTCGTTCAAGCTCAAGGGCCAGCAACCGCGTGTGGCTAACATGCTGGTGGAAGATTACCTGCGGCCGGCGGCAGTGAAGGTGGGCATTCTTTCATCGCACCGAGACGATAAAGGCAGACTGATAGACGATGATCCACGGCGATTTGGCTTCCACAATCTGCGTCACAGCCTGGCATCGTTTCTGGTCCGCATAAGAACTGACCCAAAAACGGTACAGACTTTGCTTCGCCACAGTGATGTTAAGTTGACCTTGCAGTGTTATACCCACAGTGTCAGCGAGGATCGCATGGCTGCGGCGGGGGCAATGCTGACTGCGATTTTCAGCCACGCCGCAGACAGAAGCGGACTGAAAGCGGACTGAGCGAGAGGCAATTCGAGTTTAAGTCCTTCACCATCATCATAGCCAGGAACCGAACCGGATCTCGCCGAAAAACAGCGGACTGAGAGCGGACTGGGAGGTCTGGTTCGAATGTGAGCTAAGTGTTTTGAAATGATGGTGGCCAGGGACGGAGTTGAACCGCCGACGCCAGCCTTTTCAGGGCTGCGCTCTACCAGCTGAGCTACCTGGCCACTGGGCGCGAGTGCGCAAAGAAACCTACTGCGGCACCTGAATTATAACAATGCCACAGCGGCGGCGCCAAACTTGCCAGTCGAGAACGGTCAACCCCCGCATCTGAACAGCCCCCATCTGCTTGACTCGTTTGCTCGCCTACAACGGCGAAACCCCGGCCGTGCTCCGTCGGGCGGCGCAGGGCGGTTTCTCTTCCGGAGAAGAAACATTACAGCAAGGCGAATTTCACTGTCGTCGCGGGCGAACTCAGTCACTCTCGCTCGTTGCGAGGAACCCGCAAGTTGGGCCTTGGTTGTCTTCCGGCTACCCGGCACCAGTGGGGGGTTATTCGTGGAACATTCATCAGGTTTTCACAAGGTTGTAACTTTTCCACCTTACGATTCGGGGGAAACGTAAATCGACAGATTCTGTATTCGCGTCGACGATCCAAGGTTTGCGAATTGATTCGTAATTCATTCTGCCCCACTGAGTTTTCAGGAGAGAAAATGAAACGACCACTAGCCTTAGCGCTCGCGGTTCTGATCACGACGAGCGTTGTCGCACAAAACGATTCTCCGAGTCCGAAACCGAAGATTGGCCACCGTAGCAGTTCCACGCCGGTTTCGAAAACCCTCGAGGACATGAAAGATGCTATTTCTGCGCAACAACAGCAGATACAGCAGCTACAACAGCAAATCCAGAGCCGGGACAAGGCCATACAGCAGCTACAGCAGCAGGTCGCTAATTTACCGGCGCCCCAGCCACCACCACCGGCGGCGCCGGGATGTTGCGACGAGGTTGGCACGCTGACGCATCAGGTGGCCGACCTGACGACGGTCTCCGGCAATACCGTGAATGAGTTACAGGAGGCGCAAAAGCGCATAGCCGGGCTGGAGAGCCCATTGGCAATTCACTACAAGGGCATCACCATTACGCCGGGCGGCTTTCTGGCGGCAGAAACCGTGTGGCGGCAGCGTGCCGAGGGCGCCGATATCAACACGAACCTCAACGGGATTCCGTATACCGGCTCTTCCACAGCTCGCTTGTCCGAGTTCTACGGATCGGGCCGTCAGTCGCGTATTTCGATGCTGGCTGAAGGCAAGCTCAGTAACATGAAGATGACCGGCTACGTGGAGGCTGACTTCCTGGGCACCGGCACGACCTCCAACAACAACCAGAGCAACTCCTATGTTATGCGTCAGCGCCAAGCGTGGGGTCAGGCCGCGCTGCACAACGGCTGGACCTTCACCGGCGGTCAGATGTGGAGCCTGGTAACCGAAACAAGGAAAGGTCTGGACAACCGCAGCGAAGCTTTGCCCATGACCATTGACCCGCAATATACCGTGGGTTTCAGTTGGGACCGTGGGTACGGCTTCCGCATCACCAAGAACATCGGTAATAAGGCTTGGTTCGGCTTCTCGGTCGAGAATTCGCAAGAGACCGTTACCACGCACGGCAACACCGCCAACTCCTTCCTCATTGGTTCGCAGGGCAACTCGGGCGGCTTGTACAACGCCGCCATCAACGGCTGTTCCAGCACGCTCAACTCAACCGGGACTGCGGTCACCACGACCTGCACCAATCTTGCGAATTATTCCTTCAACCCGTCGCCGGACTTTGTTGGAAAACTCGCCTTTGAGCCGGGCTTCGGACACTACGAAGTCTTCGGTATCGCCAGCGAGTTCCGCGATCGCATCTTCCCCAATGCCGGTGCCTCTACGCCTAGTGCGGCAGGGGCGTTCAACAACTCGACGTGGGCCGGTGGCGGTGGCGGCAACGCCCGCTGGTCGATGTTCCAGAAGCATTTTGACCTGGGTATCCATGCCTTGGCTGGACGCGGTGTAGGCCGCTACGGCACCTCTGGGTTGGCGGACTCCACGATTCGTCCGAACGGTACGGTCGCCCCCATCACCAGCTATCAGGGCCTTTTGACGTTGGAGTACCACAATCCGAAGTGGGATTGGTATGGCAACGGCGGCATCGAATACGACGACCGCACAGCGTTCCTGAACGCCAAGGGTGCGCCCGTGGGATACGGCTCGCCGCTGTTTAACAACACTGGCTGCGGTATTGAGACCCTGCCCAGCTCGGGGCTGACTGCCGGCTTCAATCCGGGCGGCCTGTCCAATTGCAATGCCGACACCAAGGACATTCTGGAAGGCTCGTTGGGCTTTTGGTACAAGCCCTACAATGGCCCCAAGGGCAGGTTGCAGTTCGGTTTGCAGTACTCGTATCTGACCAGAGTCGCCTGGACCGGATACGGCACCAAGACGCCTGTGCCGCCGGGAGCTAATCCGACGGCCATCGACAACATGGTCTTCACTTCTTTCCGCTATTACCTGCCGTAAGCAACCAGTCGGATGGCCGGTCCTCCGCCGGCCATCCGGCATTTTTCCATCCCAAGACAATTTAGCAAGCGCCCGCGGACCCTTCATCGCCGACGCTTTTACGCCGCGGGGTTGAATAGTCGGATCACCCAAAACGCTAACATCGCGACAGCGGCCGATGCGGGAATTGTTAGTATCCATGCCCACACGATGCGGGTAGCCACGCCCCAGCGTACAGCGGAGAGCCGATGGGTTGTTCCCACTCCGATAATCGCGCCAGTGATGGTGTGGGTTGTGCTCACTGGAATACCCGCCAACGCCGTACCGAACAGGGTGATGGCGCCTGCGGCTTCAGCGCAGAAGCCGCCCACCGGCTTCAGCTTGGTAATCTTCGACCCCATGGTGTGGACGATTCGCCATCCCCCCAGGTAGGTCCCCAGAGCGATTGCGGCATGGGCTGCCAGGATGATTGGCCAATGCCAGCGCCCCCAGTTTGCGGCGAAATCGTGCGAATTCATGACTCCAGCGGTGTAGAGTGCGCCGGCGACGATTCCCATGGTCTTCTGCGCGTCGTTGCCCCCGTGCCCCAGGCTATAAGCCGCAGCCGAGAGCAACTGCAATCTACGGAAGAGCTTGTCCACTTGCCGTGGTGACTTTCGCTGAAAGATCCACGAGATCGCCACCATGAAACCGAAGCCAAGCACGAAGCCCATCACGGGAGCGATCACGATAAAAGCCAGCGTCTTGTACCACCCGCCGGGCACGATGACCTGAGGCGCGGCTCTCCAGCCATGAAGAATCATGGCGCGGGCCATAGCTGCGCCGGCATAGCCACCGATCAGTGCATGCGACGAAGAGGTCGGCAGTCCCAGCAGCCAAGTCAATACATCCCAGACGATCGCCCCTAACAATCCCGCCAGCACCACGTACTGGGTGACGATGTCGAGCTGGATCATGCCGTTGCCAATCATCTTGGCAACCGCGGTGCCCAGGAAGAATGCGGCCAGAAAATTGAATGCTGCCGCCCATACCACCGCTAGCCTGGGCGACAGGACGCGGGTTGACACCACGGTGGCAATGCTGTTGGCAGCATCGTGAAAGCCGTTCAGAAAATCGAACACCAGCGCCGTGGCGACGGTGATAACGAGCAGGACAAGTCCTGTACTCAAAGCAAATGTCCTCGGCTGAATTGTTGTTTCGCGAGCACGGTGCAGCGCCTCAAGCGTTCTTCAGGACCACAGTCTCCAGCACGTTGGCGACATCTTCAGCCTTGTCGCTGGCTTCCTCCAGAATTTCCAGCAGTTCCTTCAGCTTGATCAGGGTAATGGGGTCGTAGCCGCCATCGAACAGGCGTCCGATTGCCTCGCGGCTAACTTGGTCGGCTTCGTTCTCCAGCCGATTGACTTCTACGCAGTGTTCGAGGAGTTGGCCGTCCTTGCTGAGCAGGGCCACTGCTTTCTTCAGCTCGAGTGCTTGCTTCAGGATTACGGCGGCCAACACCTTGGCCGATGCAGAGGGCTCTCTGATCTTGTAGGTCAGCAAGCGATCGGAGGCGCTATAGACGAAATCGAGGACGTCATCCAGCGAGGAGGCCAGCAGGTGAATGTCCTCACGGTCGAACGGGGTAATAAAAGTTTGGTTCAGTTTAATGAGGATGCGGTGCGTCATCTCATCGCCGCGGGACTCGATCTCCTTGATGCGCTGCACAGCCGCTGGCATCCGTTCGTAGTCGTAGGCATGCAAGAGATCATTCAAAGCTTGCGCACCCTCGACTACATTGGTCGCGATCTCCTCGAACATGTCGAAGAACTTCGTCTCACGAGGTATCAGCCGCACCTGAATGCTCCACAGGCAAACTGTAATGAGGGATGTTCCATGAGAAATGAAGGATTGCGATTGTTACAAGTTTGTTAAAACGCAACTATCGCATGGGACTGCTAGCAGGGTCAAACCAATGGTAGCTGGGCTATTCGTCATCCTGTGAACTGCTGCCCCCAGGGCGGGCTAGGAGTTTTGCACCGCATGCAACACCAGTCTCGCCGCAGCCAAATCTTCCACCGCCAGTCCGAGTGATTTGAATACCGTGATGTCTGCTTCTGGCTTGGGCTTGGTGCCGGCCAGCAGTTCGCCTAACTCGGAGTAGATGCTGGCTCCCGCCAGCAACATATCGCCCGACTCCTTAAGCGCGGCCTCACGCGAGTCCACCACAAATGCCCCACGCATGGCATCGTCATCGAGTTCGCGACGGGTGGGGCCGACGGCGCCCACAGCGTTGATCAACACGCCCGGCTTCAACCATCTCCCACGCAGCACCGGGTCGGACGAGGCGGTCACCGTAACAACAACATCCGCGTCGCGCACCGCTTCCTCCGCCGACGTCGCTATGCCGCCAATCTCTTCAGCCAACAACTTTGCATTTTGCGAATTGCGGCTCCAGATGCGAATCTCCTCGAATTTTCGCACCAGGCTGAGAGCTCGGAAATGGGCGCGCGCCTGCACGCCGCTGCCAAGGATCGCGAGCCGGCGGGCGTCAGGCCGGGATAGCAGCCGGGTAGCCACCGCCGACACCGCAGCCGTGCGCAATTCGGTAATCAGGCGGCCATCCATGATGGCCAGGGGCTCTCCCGTCTGCGAACGAAACAGCGCGATGATGGCCAGATGAGTAGGCAGCCCCAGTGCGCCGTTGTTGGGATAAAAATTGACCTGCTTGGCGCCCATGATGTCGCCATAGACCGCCGGCATGAGTCCCATAAACCCGCCATGCTCACGAACGGAAATTATGCTGCGCACGGGTTGCAGCACCCGGCCGGCGGAAAAATCGATGAGGGCGCGCTCCATAGCGGGGAGCAGCGCTTCCAGGCGCAACACTCGTTGAACTGCGGCTTCGTCGAAGAAGGGAACTGCAGGCTGCGGATGGGGAAGCTGATTCATAATAGCGTCGGTCTCCAAGAGGCGCTCGTCCAAACAATCTAAGCAGTTTTGCACTTCGTGTACAGGGTGGGGCAGACTGCGTGTTCAATTTTGTATGAGCTGCGGTCACACATTTTCAGCGGCCCCGTTGTCTCCTCGCATGGGGTGAACACTTCTGGCACAATTGTTGCTCATGCTTAAAGTGAAGAAGCTCTCGCCCGAGGCTGTTCTACCGACCATAGCTCACCCCGGAGAAGACATCGGCTACGATCTCTACTCTTGCGAGGATGTCAGCATTGCTGCACACGGCTCGGCCGGAGTGCATACCGGTATCGCCATCGAGTTTGTGCCGCTGGCGGGTGGAATCGTAAAGACCAGGTCTGGCCTCGCCCGCAAGCGGCTGCTGTGCAACGCCGGAGTCATTGACGCCGGCTATCGCGGCGAGATCATCGTGCTCATGGAAAACCTGGGCGACCAGCCGTATTCCATCCGCAAGGGCGACAAGATCGCGCAGTTGCTCGAGCATCCCTTTCTCGCGCATGAGGTTGTGGAAGACGAACTGAGCGACGCAGCCCGCGGCGCGAAAGGGTTCGGATCTTCCGGGTCGTAAACGACCGGCAACCGCGGTGGCCTGGCGTGGCGGCACGACCTGTACATGCCTATCAAGACAGATCATCGAGAAAAAACTGTGCCACGCTTCTGCTCCGACTCGAGCAGAAAACGTGGCACTGTTAGTTTCGACTTGGGTGCGGTGTTAGTTCGCTACCTTACCCCAATGTTGTATCTCGGGGACGCAATGCCATTGGCAATTACTTCCAGGTAGGTTTGGCCGGTTTCCATATTGGACGGTATATCAACATGGGTGTACGCAGGTCCGGGATAGCCGACCGCCATGGTGCTGTGGTCGTGCGTGCGGCAGTAGAAAACGTGTCCCGTGCTCACGTTGGTAAGGCGCACGATGGGATAGTTGGTGGCAGCCTGCTCATCGTCCCCGTAGGCAACCGCCTGCGAATAGCCGTTGAACTTCCTGCCGCTAAGCATCAGAGTGCTCCCGCGGCTGATGATCGGCGAGCTTATGCTCAGGACCGCGGAGGGCGCCCAGCTGGGATTGGCAGTTCCGGTGGGGGTGTAAATCTCGACATCAGTGCTGAAGTCGGTCAGCATCACCTGGCCAGTTGGCAGGACGAGCATGTTTCCCGCGTACGACGGCTCGCCGGGGCCGTTGGGAGTATCAGGAACTTGATTCAGGTTGGTCCCATCCCATTCAAAGAATACGGCGCCATTCCCATAAATTCCGGGGCCGGCCATCACCAGCACGTTGCCGTCGGGCAGAAGCGCCGCCGGTCCGTCTGAGATGTCCAGATTGTTGGGAAAATCCGGGCCGGGCGTCCAGCTGCCCGTGCTGGTGTTGTAGATGGAGGTGTGACCAGCGCCGCAACCATTAGCGCCGGTGGCAAAGACCGTCCCATCGGGCCGCAGCATTGCAGGTCCCACCTCGTACGAAGCCCCGCCGGCTCCGCCGCATGAGTCCCACAGCTGCACAATGGTGCTTCCGGCGGACGACCAGGAACCGGTGTTCGGATCGTAAAGTTCTGAGTTCATGCCGGTCGGGTTGTACACGAATACATAGGCGTCAACATCCAGAACTTTCCCGCCAGGCAACAGGGTCATGCCTTCTTCGTCATAGACGTCGAACTTATTCGCTCCGGTGGTGGTCCAAGTCAGCGTCGATGGGTTGAACAGAGCCGCTTTTGGAGGGCTGTCGCAACAATCGCTTTGCATGTAGGTCCCGTTGGAGAGCACAACGCCTGGAGAATCTCCGATGTGCGCCCACCCGGTGGGTGGAGTTATGGTCGTCCAGACATTTGTTCTCGGGTCGTAGATCGCGCCCTTGTTGGTCCTGGTGGTGTGACCCCCGTCATACTCTCCGCCTTCGATGATCACTCGACCATCGGGCAGCACTGCGGAAGCGTAGTAAAGAGGTGCGTAGCCGTTTGGCAACGAGGCCAACTGGCTCCAGGTTCCGTTCACGTAACTACCATTCTGGTCGGGAGTCAGCTTCCACCAGTCTACGGCTTCTGCATCGTGCACCATAATAGTGCCGTCGGTGAGCAGCAGCGGGTTGCTGGCGCTAAATGTGGGTTGATGGGTGAGAGGTTGCCACGGGGATTGTGCGCTGGCACTGCCAAGACCACACAACAACGCAACCGTAGCAACTGCGAGCGATCGCAATGGCTTCATGTATCTCCTTAATATGTTTTTTTGCTTCGTCTTAAGGCGGGTTCAGGCACAATCCTGCGGCATCTTTCTAGGCCTAAAGATGACAAGCGCATCTCGACTCAAGCAAACGATTTCGAGAATTTATCCTGACGACCGAGAGAAGTCAATCCTTCGCGCGAGATACTACTGGCATAGTACAAATTGCGAGTGGGTAGTCGAGATTTATTACCGGAGACGCATACTCCTCAACCTTGTGCGAACCACTTCAGACCCATTTTGGGAAGAGTCATGAGGGCCTGGTCGCGGCCCCGCACCACGCGGAGCCGCGAAAACGGCCAGTTCGGCGGATTGAAACCTCTACTGCACTGCCCTTAGCAAGTTGAGAAGTCCATAGCCGAATGTATTGTCTTTCAGGAAGCTCGGACCACGGCAGAATCCCGAGGCCTGAACGTCTGTCAGGTGCTGGGCTGTCTGCTCCATTTTGAGCTCGGATTGGTCAATATTTCCGTCCAGGCTGGGTTTGGCTTGCCACAGGAGGGCAAGGCCGCCGGCGACGTGTGGGGCAGCCATGGACGTTCCCGACCAACCGGAACTATAGCCGCCTCCCGGCACCGCGCCACGAATGTTCACACCCGGGGCGGACAAGTCAGGTTTGGTGCGGTGACTGCCGTCCGCGATGACCGGACCACGACTGCTGAAGCCGGCGATGTTGTTTCCCGAGTCGAGGGCCCCCACATCAATCGAGCTGGCGTAAATAGCAGGCGGCTCTTGAATCGTGGAGCAGGCAGGACCGTAATTGCTGGCGGCCATGACATTGAAAATTCCCGCCGCGCGTACCGCGTCCACGATGCTCTGCAGAGTAAGAGTCGAGCAACCTTCGCTGGGCGGGCAGGTCCAGGAATTGTTGATGGAATCCGGCGCCTTGGAAGGATCTCCCTGGCCGCCGCTGATGGGATAAGGCGCAATCAGGAATTCAAAGCACTCCGTGTATCGCGCGGGGGTACCGTTGCCGCCGGCATCCATGTTGCGGCAGGCAATCCATTTTGCTCCTGGAGCTACGCCGACTCTGATTGCCCAGTCCGTCATCGCCAACCATCTCGCTGACCGTAAAGGTGCCATGGCTGTTGGGGTCGATGGGCACTGGCGAATGATCGGGAGTGGCGTCGTGCCAATTGTAGTCGTGGTTCGCCTGATGGCCGTCCCAGCCGCGATATTGGTTCTTGAGCGCAGGGTGGTCCCACTGCACGCCGGTATCGGCTCCCGCAACGACCAGGCCTTCACCATGGAAGCCCAGGGCCCAAACGTCAGGCGCCTTCACTCTTTGAACGTTCCATTCCACGCCGGTGGGTTGGAGAGTCGTATCCATCCCTTGGGAGGCGGTTGGCACGGCATTGTGAATGGTTGGATTGGCGTCAATCCGGGCCACGTCGGCGCGCGCGGCCAGTTCCTCCATCAAGTTGCGATCGCCGGTCACTTTGATCATGTTGACAATGAAGAAAGACTGATAAGAAATGCCGCGTTGCTGCAGTAAAGCAAGAATCGGACCCTGAGTGCGGGAAGCAACCGCTCGAAGGGAGTTAACCACAAAGTAGCCCTTCTCCAACTTGGTCTTCATGGTAGCCGCTGCGCTGAGGTCGGCCTGCTCAGTCAGCACAACCAGAGCTTCGGTCGAGCCGCCGTTTGCGGTCTCGGCCAGAACCCGGGAGGCGATCTTGCCATTCGTTTCGCCAGCCTGAATTGACCAGCCGGACGGAACTGTTCCAGCGATGAGTGCCGCCAGGATTGTCCCAAGTAGAAATTTGCGCGAATTCATGAAGGTTATCTCCAAAAAGAAATTTCGTTAGAACCGAGGTGGATGGTGAAAGGCCAGAACAGGGATCAGGGGGAACGCAAAGCTTGCCTGTGGAATGTAGTATGTGGCGGGCCTGCTGTCAACTTTCTGCGGGAGTTCGATGGAGACAATGCGGCCCTACGATTTGTTAGACTTCCAGCACGCCGGGTTATGGAGGGAGCAGTCGCGAATGGGGGTCATGAAGCACTGTCGCAGCAGTTTGATTTTGGGTTTGGCGATTGTGTTGACGGGCGGTTGGATTTCCCAAGAATGCAGTGGTCAAGTTTACATGCATTCCCCGCGGCTTATTTCCATTGGTGGAGAGCCGGTGGTGAAACTGCAACGGCCCATGTCCAGGAACAAGAGCGAGCCACAGTTTGTGGAAGCCACCATCATGCCGGGACGGGGCATGGCAGTGCTGCAGATCAAGGCCTACATTCCGGGAAAGGGCGAGATCGACCTGCTGAACGCGCCGCCCTTATCGGAGGCCGCGCAGTTGCTGGATAAGGGCGATGACGAGTTTGGGAACCAGGTATTCAAAATCGGTGGGGCGATTCTTCTGCCATTCGCCAATCGCATTCGCGGCAAGCTTTCGCCGGATGGCAAGACCATCACCGCCGAAGTGGCCGGGAAAACGGTTACGCTGCCGGCAAACTGGAGCGGCAACAACCCCGGCGCGGAGAAGCATGCGATCCACGGGCTGATGAGGCGCTCGAAATTCGAACACGTCCAATCAGAAAAGCCGGGGCGGAGATTCCAGCGTGTCCGCCGTGCTGCACGCCGGCAACTTCGATGGGCATTGGCTCTCCGATACGGACGTCAGGGTCGAGACTGCGCTAACCAATGACGCCTTCGAGATGACGGTGACCGCCAGGAACGTGGGCCACGAACCCCTTCCCATGGGAATTGGCTGGCATCCGTATTTCGTTCTTCCTGGAGGCGATCGTCAACAGGTCAGGCTGCAACTGCCGAGCGACACTCGCGCCGTTATGAATAACTACGACGATTCGTTCACTACCGGCCAGCGGATTCCGGTCAAAGGAACGCCTTATGACTTTACTGCGTCTGGCGGCCGTCCACTGGGCACTCAATACCTTGACGACAATTTCTCGCCGCTGAAGTATCGTCCCGACGGCAGCACGGTTTCGGAAATTGTCGATCCAGAGGCTAAGTACGGTTTGCGGCTGGTAACACTTTCACCTGAGATCACGTCAATCCAGGTATATGCTCCGCCGCAGAAAAATTTTGTTGCCATCGAACCGCAGTTCAACCTGCCTGATCCGTATAGCAAGAGTTGGGGAAGCGCAGACACCGGAATGGTCCTGTTGCAGCCTGGGCAGTCAGTGTCGTGGCGCGTGCGACTGGAATTGTTCACGCCAAATCCGTAGGTGAATCAATGCATCGGCTTACGATTAAGACCCACAAAAAGCGCGAGGTTGTGGATATCACCAAACAACTCGAGGCCATTTTGTGGAAGCAGTATGGCGACAAGACCGGCGTATGTCTATTGAGTGTGCTGCACACAACGGCGGCGTTGACGACCGCCGATCTTGACCCAGGAACCGATCTCGACATGCTCGACGCCTTCGAGCACCTCATTCCTAAGCTTGAGTATCGTCATCCCCACAATCCGGCGCACGCACCTGATCACATTCTCTCTACCTTGATCGGAACGTCGCTGACCTTGATGTTAGATCGGGGTTTACTGTTGCTGGGGACCTGGCAGCGGGTAGTCCTGATCGAACTTGACGGCCCGCGCGAGCGCGAACTGGTAATGGCGTTCGTGGAAACCTCATAGCTACGAGGACTTATTCAGAGCGCATTTCCCGGAATATTCTCGCGTGCTCGGAGAGGATTTGTGCCTTGGCTTGAAGGTCGGGTTCAAGCGACCACACTCCCGTCTCGTGCGTGCCGCCCAGCACAATGCCGTCGCTGCGTGGAAACATATAAAGATTTTCCGGAAGGGTACAGTACTGAATTTCCGGTTGTGGCAGGAGGAACGTCAACTGGCCCTTCACCGGAGTCAACTCGTCGTCTCCGAACAGCATTTTTGCGCCCAACCCGGTGCAGTTCACGATTACTTGCTGAGGCAGGTTCTGCAAATCGGCAATGCTTCCGAATTCGCGGACCTCGATCTGACCGCCCGCGATGCGGAAATCCTCCATCACTGCAGGCAAATATGTGTTCGGCTCGATCATCATGGTCTGAAACTGCCGTACGAAGGCGAATGGGAACGGATTCTCGGCCGGCAGCAGGTCCCGCATCTCGGGCAATAGGTCACGAATGGGGCTGTCGAGACTATGCATGCCGCCGTTCGTGATCGGTCTTGTCCCCATCAAGTAGTTGGGCAGCCAGCGAATTCCGTAGCGCTGCCCCACCATCACCTGGTAGCGCGCGTTGGCGAGGCGTGATGCCTCGACAAGTCGTGGCATGAAATCAGAGGACTGCTGCCCTTGATGGAAAACCATGACGGGAAACCACTGCGCCCCGGCTACGTTGGAAGTCGTGTGCGGAGGAAGATCTTTGGCATAGATAGTGACAGCGCATCCCCGCTCTTGCAGTAGTCGCGCGCTCGCCAGACCGACGGCGCCGCATCCCAGCACTGCAACGTTCTTTTCACCCGTACGGTCTACTTCGCGGCAGGCGAGTTCGCCGGTTCCCCATGAGAGCGTTACCCCTGCGCCACCATGTCCGTAATTGTGCACCACCAGCTTGTTATCGAATTTCTGTGCGCTGACCACGAATCCGGAAGGGCGAAACGGCCGCAACCCGACGATGGTCCGTATCTCGCGTTCGGCTTGGACGTTGACTTTCGGCAGCTTCAGGAGCGGCGACAGCGGGGGACGAGGAGTCGCGGCCTGGGTAATATGCCTGGCCGCGCAGCCTTCTAGCGCGGCTGCCCCGGCAAGCAATCCAAGTGCTCTCAATGCGGAGCGCCGATCCATAAGTACGGCAGTATAGCGCGCTCGAACCAGAAAACATGGTCAGAACTTGGTTGGATATCAACCGGCGTGGTTCATGGGTTTACTGCTTGGTGTGATCGAACCTTGAGTGCTGACAGCTCCCTCACAACATCTGGGTTCCCCACAGATCATGCAGGTGCAGCACACCGACCAGGCGGCCGGCTTCGTCCACGACGGGAAGCGAAGTGATCTTCTTCTGCTCCATGACGTCGAGGGCGGCGACGGCGAACACGTCAGGGCTGACGGTGCGCGGCGAGCGCGTCATGCATTTCTCGGCCGTCAGGTCGAACACCTTCTTGCCATGCCGTTCCAGCAGCCGCCGCAAGTCGCCATCGCTGATCAATCCCACCAGCTTCTTGCGATCGACCACGGTCGTCATCCCCAGGCCCTTGCGCGACATTTCGTAGATCACGTCACTCATCGCTGTTCCGGGTTTTACTTGCGGCAGAGCGTTGCCGGTGTGCATAAGGGCGGAGACGCGCAGGAACCGCTTGCCAAGTTTGCCTCCGGGATGCAGGTTGGCGAAGTCCTCTTCCTTGAATCCGCGCCGTTGCGAGAGGGCAACCGCCAATGCATCGCCCAAGGCGAGCATGGTCGTGGTGGAGGCGGTAGGCGCAAGTCCAAGGGAGCAGGCCTCGTGGGCAACCGAGCAGTCCAGAGCAACGTCTGCAGCTTGCACCAGGGTTGACGTGGTGCGAGGCTCGGCGGACGGGGCGTGAAGCTCATCGCAGGTCATGGTGATGAGCGGCACGCCGAGGCGCTTCACCGCGGTCAGCAATTGCAGGATCTCCGAGGTCTCTCCACTGGCCGAGAGCGCAACCACCACGTCGCCGCGGACCAACATTCCCAAGTCGCCATGCAGAGCTTCCGCAGGGTGCAGAAACAGCGCCGGACTTCCGGTGGAGGTTAGAGTGGCGGCGATTTTGCGCGCGATGAGCCCGCTCTTGCCCATGCCGGAAACGACAATGCGACCAGCGCAACCGTAGAGCAACTCTACGGCACGCTCAAAATCCGCCGCCATCGGCCCCGCGAGACGATCAGTCAGAGCGCGCAGGGCGTCGGCCTCAATGCGCACCACGTTTTCACCGATGCTCTTGCTGGTGGTTCGCTTGGAAGGTGCACCGCTAGATCGCGTCATTGGGGGGCCGAGGGTGGCAGCAGACCACGCGAATTAAAGACCAGTACGCGCTCCTCATTTTCGCCGCCGCTCAGGGGAACGTTCTTGCCATTAAATGAGACTTCCACCGCGCCGGCGTTACCCGTCCAAATGACCACTTGGTTGGTGGCACGGACCGTTTTCACGTCCGGCGGCTTGATGACGCCGTGAATTACAAACTTACCGTCAGACTTGATGGAAACCCAGGCACGATTCTTGGGGCGGACCGTCAGTTCGAAGGAAATAGTACCTGCGGGATTCGCAACGTTGTTTGTCGCCGGTGCAAGGTTCGTTGGAACCGTCGCTGGCAGCTGCGTGCTGGCCGGGTTTGCGCTGGTGATAATGTCTGTTCCCCCATGACTCGTCACACCGCTGCTGGCCGGGTTTGCGCTGGTGTTAATGTCCGTTCCCCCATGACTCGTCACACCACTGCTGGCCGGCGTGGTATCGCGCGCGACCACGATCGCGGTTTGCTGCCGCCGATCACGTTGGCGCTCCCGGTAAACTCGCCAGCCGCCGGCGATTCCCGCCACCAGAACGATAGCGATCAGTATGGGAACTACGGGCAATGGAGACCGGGGCCGGGCCTGTGCCACCTCGCGGCTGGATTGCTCGAACCGCATTGACAGGGTCGGGTCAGTAACCACATGGCCCGGCGCGTCATGCACGGCTTGCAAGTAGCCGGCGATTGCCTTCTCCTCGTCAATTCCAACATATTTCGCGTAGGCGCGAACATACCCCTTGTTGAAGATACCGCCGGGCAGAAGTTCGAACTGTTCCTCTTCCAGGGCGCGGAGCAGGCGAGTGCCAATCTTTGTGGTGGCAGCGATTTCGTCGAGAGAGATGTCGCGCATCTCGCGCTCACGGCGCAACTGTTCGCCGAATGCACCCACTTCAGCCTCGTTCTGCTCCAACGATCTATGCAATTGAAATTACCGGTGTCCTGCCGATCATAGAAAGTGGCGCAGGCAGTGTCAAACCGGCTGGGCAACGCTTAGAGGCAGCCCATGCTGCTGGAAATCGGGGAACCAAATCGCGCTTTCCGGTAAAATACCAGTCGGCGGGCGTGTATGTGTTGAGCCTGGAAATCGGATCGAAGGCTGTCATGCCCTGGTTCACTTTTCTCGGGAAGAGCAGAGAAATCTGCGCTGGGTCCTTGCATGTCGCTTCCAGCTACAGACAACGATCGGCAATATTACGAGCTGAAGATCTTTCACGATGTTGCCAAAGCCCTGACATCTTCGCTTGATCTGGACACCATTCTGCAAACGATCATGCAGAAGATGGCCGTTCATTTTGAGCCGGCGACATGGTCTCTGCTCATGCTCGACGAGGCCACGGACGAACTGTATTACGCGGCTGCGGTCGGCAAAGGTTGCGAGAACCTCAATGCCTTGCAACTGACATCGGGTGAAAGTCTGGCTCGATGGGTGATCAATCACGGGTCGCCGCTTGTCATTCCCGACGTGACACAGGACGAGCGCATCAACCACAGTGGCGAGAACGGTTCCTTCGAAAAAGGCTGCTCGGCGGTATGTATGCCGGTTCGGACGGGTGGCAAAGTTCTGGGCATCATCCAGATAGTGAACATTGATATGCGCGTGTATGCGCGCAATGAGATGCTGTTAGGGACCCTGGCCGATTATGCCGCCATAGCCATCAAGAATGCCCGCGCCGTCCGGCGCATTCAGGAACTCAGCATCACCGACGACTGCACCGGCCTGTATAACGCGCGCCATTTGTTTACCGCGCTGTCCGAAGAGGTGCACCGTTCGAAGCGTTTCGGATACGAGTTCAGTCTCCTGTTTCTTGACCTCGACAACTTTAAGCGGGTCAATGATGAGCATGGACACCTGGTCGGCAGTAACCTTCTAAGTCAGGTGGGACATGCCCTGCGCGAAAACCTTCGCCTGGTGGACGCCGCTTTTCGCTATGGCGGAGATGAATTCGCCATTCTTTTGCCGCAAACTTCCAAAAATGCTGCCCTATTAGTGGCGCGCCGGCTGATGTCGGTTTTTCATGGCAGGCAATGGCTCGCGGCAGAGAATGTGGCGCTCTCTCTAAGGGCCAGTATCGGTGTTGCCGCCTACCCAGCGGACGCAGTTTCGCCCCAGGCCCTCGTGCAACGCGCCGATGAAATGATGTATCAGGTGAAGCAGGCGGGGCGCGACAACATAGCCCTGGCGGGTGTGGGAATTGTGGGACGCGAGGGAGGCCTTCACACATCCTGACCCTGCGGTGCTCGACCCACCACACTTCCCCTTATTTCGGCGAGGCTTCGTCGCTGGTTTTATCGGGCTGGACCGGGTTCGGGTTTGCCGGCGCTTTGGGATTCACTCCGAAGTCCCAAACGTAGAGGTTTATTTCCTGTGGGCCAAGCGCTTCGACCACGGCGTACTCACCGGCGGCGAGGTCCTGTGCCGGAGCCAGCTTCACCCACTCTCCTGTGCCAAGCTTCTCCACGGTGGCAGGCACAGTATTGCTCTCCTGGCTAACCTTGCCGGTAATGGTGGTCTTCAGACTGGCGATAGTACGAGTGTCTTTCTTGACGGTAACGCGTACCAGCCGGAAGCGGTCTGCTACAGGTGTGCTCTGCGGCCCTTCATCGATGTCAATGTAGATGGTCGGACGTGGCAAATGGGATTGAATCCTGGCGTGCTCACCCTTCAGTTCAATGGCCTGCTTAAAGCCGGAGATCGTGGAGCGCAAAACACCTCTTTGGCCGTTCTTGTTTACCTCACTGCCGTTCTGCACGATCTCAGCCAATTCGGGTTTGCCCTCATACTGATCGAACAGAAACACCCCGCCCGTCCCGGGCAGGTGCAGGCCGGGCGCGACTTGCGGCGAGTTGGCTTCTTCTTTCTCGTGCTCCTCTCTTTCCTCCGGGGTCTCTTCGTGCGACTTCCTGACCTTGCCGCTGCTTAAGTCAGCTTCGTACTTCCTGGTCGCGTCCCAGTCGATGAGCGAACTTGGGATATCTTCCCACTCATACCGCTCCGCACTCAGATAGTGGACCCGGTCCCCTTGCATCTCGTATTTCACGACCGACTGGTAGGAGCCATCTTTCAGGATGAGGCGCAGGGTGCGCTGCTGGGCCTGCAGATCGATCGGACGGTGGACCAGCAGGACCGCGGCCCCTGCGAACAAAGTCAGGCAGAGAAGCGCATTCAAAAAACGACGAGCCATTGTTAATAGTTTAAGCCCAAAGATGACAACAGACTCGTGTCGCTAGTGGAAACCTGGTGTGCAGGGTGGAGCGCTCCACCCGTCTCTATATCCCGACGTGTAACTGCCACACCCATTGGCGGGGGTTATGTGACTGCAATCACTGCGCGGTGCTGCCCTCGCAGGCAGATAATAGGAGGTACGTTGTTCCCACAGCCGTTGCATGCGGCACAGGGCCGCATTATCTCAGGGAGCAGCGTCTTTATACCGAGGGATCCACGCATGGATAGCGCACTCCTGATCCACCGCCTTCATTTTGCTTTCACTGTGACGTATCACTACCTGTTTCCCCAGTTGACTATGGGACTGGCGCTACTAATCGTGATCTTGAAGACCCTGGCGCTCAAGACCAAAGACGAGAGTTACGACCGGGCTGCCCGCTTCTGGGCCAAGATTTTCGGCATCAATTTCATCATTGGCGTGGTGACCGGAATTCCCATGGAATTCCAGTTCGGCACCAACTGGTCGCATTTCTCACGCTACGCCGGTGGCGTCATCGGACAAACCCTCGCCATGGAGGGCCTGTTTGCTTTCTTTCTGGAGTCCACGTTCCTGGGACTCTTTCTCTATGGTGAAAAACGGCTAACCAGGATGCAGCACTGGTTCGCGGCGTTTATGGTCTTTGTCGGTTCGTGGCTCTCGGGCTACTTCATTGTGGCAACGGATGCCTGGATGCAACATCCGGTCGGCTACCAGCGCGCGGCTGATGGTTCCCTGCAACTGACCAGCTTCTGGGAGTTGGTGCTGAATCCGTGGGCGTGGTGGCAATACGCGCACAACATGAGTGGCGCAGTCATCACTGGTGCGTTTGTGATGGCGGCAGTCGGCGCATTCTACTTGTTAAGCCAGAAACATGTGCAGCAGGGGCGCATCTTCGTCCGCGTCGGCGTGATTGCGGCGTTGATCGCCAGCGTCTTGCAACTGTTCCCAACGGGCGACGCGCAGGGCCGCATGGTGGCGCGCAACCAGCCTGTGACGCTGGCCGCGATGGAAGCTTTATGGGAGACGCAACCGGGAGCGCCGCTAGTGATCCTTGGGCAGCCGGACGTGCCGGCGCAGAAGATCGACAACCCGATCATCATTCCCAAGATGCTGAGCTTTCTAACCTGGCGCCGGTGGAATGCAGAGGTAAAGGGTCTCAGCGGGGTGCCGAAACAGGACTGGCCCGACAGCATTCCGCTGCTCTACTACTCCTACCACGTCATGGTTGGGTTGGGGACAATCTTCATCGCGATCTCCGTAATCGCAGCATTTCTGCTGTGGCGCAACCAGCTCTTCCAAGCCCGTTGGATGTTGTGGATTTTGCTGTTGATTTTCCCACTGCCTTACATCGCGAACACGGCTGGCTGGATGACAGCCGAACTCGGCCGGCAGCCATGGCTGGTCTATGGTCTGCTGCGCACTGTGGATGGGTATTCCAAGATGGTGTCGGCAGGCAATGCCTGGTTCAGCTTCCTCGGATTTCTGGGGATGTACACCCTGCTTTCTGTCCTGTTCCTTTTCCTGGTGCACCGCGAAATCGAGCATGGACCTGATCCCGAGCCTGGGCCTTTGGGGCAAACGCCCGGCGCAGTTGCGGTAGCTCCCGCGGAGGTGCGATAGCCATGTCAACCCTATGGTTCATGATCGTTGCCGTAATGGTCGCCGCGTATGTGCTGCTGGACGGCTTCGACATCGGAGCGGGCGCAGTTCACCTTTTCATCGCGAAAAATGACGCGGAGCGCCGCACGGTTTTGCGCGCCATCGGGCCGGTGTGGGACGGCAATGAAGTTTGGCTTCTGGCCGCCGGCGGAACTCTGTACTTTGCATTTCCTCTGTTGTACGCGTCCAGCTTCAGCGGGTTTTACCTGCCGCTGATGATGGTGCTGTGGCTGCTGATGCTGCGCGGCATCGGCATTGAGTTTCGTACCCATATTGCCGAGCCGGTCTGGAAGAGCTTCTTCGATGTCATCTTCGGAATTTCGAGCATCCTGCTAGCCATCTTCTTCGGCGCCGCCCTGGGCAACGTGGTTCGCGGTGTTCCGCTGCAAGCCGATGGCTATTTCTTCGAGCCGCTCTGGACGAATTGGCGCGTGGGCGCGCAGAACGGCATCCTCGACTGGTACACGGTTATCTGCGGCCTGGTCGCGCTGGCCACACTCATCGTCCACGGCTCGCTTTACCTCGCCATTAAGACTGATGGCGAACTGAATGCGCGGGCCCGCAAGACTGCGAGCTGGTTCTGGCCGGTGCAGGTGCTGCTTACGATTGCCAGCCTGATCGCCACCGTGTACGTCGTGCCGCACGTGCTGGACAATTACAGCCGGTGGCCGATCGGATACCTAATCCCGGCGCTGGTGATTGGCAGCCTGATCTACTTGTACTATGCGCATTCGAAGCGCAACGACAAGGGCGCCTTCCTGGCGTCGTGCGCCTACATCGTTGGCATGCTGGTAGGAGCGGCCTTCGCGCTCTATCCCAACGTGCTGCCCGCCAGCACCGGCGCCAACTTCAGCCTCACGATTTACAACACTGCCGCTGGCGAGCATGGGTTGGGCGTCGGCTTCGTGTGGTGGACGATCGGGATGGTTCTCGCGTTGGGATATTTCGTGTTTGTCTATCGCATGTTCCGGGGCAAGGTGAAGCTCGATGAAGGCAGCGAGCACGGATACTGAGCAGATTCTGAGTTGGTGTGTCCGTGTGGAGCACCGCTTCAGCTGCATTATTCATGAACTTGAGGATGTCATCCTGAGCGGAGCGCCCGCGAAGACTTTCCGATCCGCTGTTGTTGGCGGGTCGGGCGGGCGCGCAGTCGAAGGATCCGCGGTTTTCCCTACTGCGTAGCAATGCCAGCGAACCGCAGGTCCCTCGACTCGGTCCGCGCCGCGCATCCAGCCAAACCCGGGCTGGACGCGCTCTCGGCGCGACCTTCCTTCGGGATGACAATATTATCTTTTATTCGTTATGGAATGCTTTTCCGGTGTAACTTTTGCGTCATTTGCCAATCTAACCAGCAAGCCGCTTCGTATTGAAAATAAGGTATGCCCGAAAACATCCAGGGAGAACAGAAGCCGCCTCAGGAAGACGCCGAACCGCCGACGGGGCGAGCTGAACCCAGCGCTGCCCAAGGCGGAGAGCGTGCCCCCGAAGAGGCCGCGCAGCAGGAAGAAGTCGGGGCGCCCGCCGTCTTGCGCAACGCTGGTCCAGCAGGCGAAGAAGTGCGCCGAGTGACTCCTGCCGAACGCAAGCGTATGAACCGCCGTGAACTCTTGAAGCTAGTTCCGGTACTGGCGTTTGGAGCTTTTGCCATCCCAAAGCTCCGCGAACCGCTCTTGAACGATGGACTTCACTTCAGCGATTGGGCCTCGGGAAAGCTCTTCGGTCGCAACCGGCTGGCGCAAACCTTTCCCGATAGCAATGTCGCTGCCTTCGAACGGTTTCCTTACAACTTCTATGACGTTGTCGATCCCGGCGTGGATCTGGACAGGTGGACGCTGACCGTTGAGGGTCTGGTCAAACATCCCGGCGAATACAAGCTTTCCCAGATTCAGGCGCTTCCCAAGGTCACACAGAACACGCGGCACGTGTGCGTGGAAGGCTGGGATGTGATCGGAAATTTCGGCGGCGCGCGGGGCTCTGATTTTCTGCAATTGATTGGCGCCGATACCAGCGCACGCTTTCTCGAGACTGAATGTGCGGATGGATATTACGAATCCATCGACATGGAGACCATGCTCCACCCTCAGACATTGTTCTGTTACGAAATGTATGGCAAACCGCTCGACCGAGGACACGGCGCTCCACTCCGGCTGCAGATGCCGACCAAAATCGGCTACAAGCAGGCGAAATATCTCGTCACTATCCGCGTGACCAATGTACTAAGCGCCGACAAGCGCGGCTACTGGGAAGATCAGGGCTATAGCTGGTATGGCGGACTCTGAGGCGGGAGTGATGGCAACGACGCCGAATGTGCGAAAACAAAGTGCGGTGGAAGCCGCTGCTCCGGTCACCATCGCCTACGAGCATCCCTGGGTGGTGCGGTTTGCTCACTGGGTGAACGCTGTGGCGGTGCTGGTCCTGGTTGGCACTGGCCTGCAGATATTCCGCGCTTTCCCAGCTTTGGCCCGAAAATTCCGCAGAAGAACTTGCTCGATGTTCCCCGGCTGATCACGCTCGGCGGCTGGCTTGGGCGGCGCCTTGCAATGGCACTTCACATTCATGTGGATTTTCGTGGGAAGCGGACTGATGTATGTGATCTACCAGATCGCCACCGGCCATTGGCGGCAGGTATTATTCACCGCGCGTGACATCAAAGGGGTTTGGCCGATGGCACGCTATTACTTTCTTTTCGGGCGAAAGCCAGCGTTGGACGCTGCCTACAACCCGCTGCAGAAACTGGCTTACACATCTACGATCTTCTTCGGCGTGCTATCGACGCTGACTGGCCTGGTGCTCTACAAACCCATTCAGTTCTGGTGGCTGGCCTGGCTCATGGGCGGTTTCCATTACGCGCGCATCTGGCACTTCCTCTCCATGTGCGGATTTCTGGCCTTCATCCCCGGCCATCTCATCATGGTTCTTCTGCACGGCTGGAACAACTTCTATTCCATGGTCACAGGATGGAAGCGCGATCCTGAATATCTGGACTAAAGGCAAAGAACCGACCACCCCGATAGCTGCCATGTAATGCCGCCGCTCCGCAGCTCGATCTTTCGGAGATGCCTTGCGACCGCGGGCTCACGCCCCACGGCTAAACAGATACCGCCCTTTGGGCTAGAGGACATGTGTGAGAATTCCTTTTGAGTTGGCACGGCGGAACAATTGCGCAAACCCCCAGCCCCGCAGCCGGGGTGGAGCAGGGGCGGAATTTGTGTTAGCCCAGGGTTTACCGGGGTCCCCAACGAGCGCCGTTTTTGCGCGTGTTGGGGCGGTTAAGCCCGAGAAGAGTGGAAAAATAGCGAGTCCCTTTAGGGAAGAATCGCCAACATGCACACCCTCTCGATCAGCTCGATTGTCGTCGGAACCGCTATGCCGAAGCGTTTACCGCCGCGCACGATTGGGCCGCCGATAGCATCGAGTTCGAGTCGGCGGCCCGCGGCAACGTCCTTCGCCATGGAGCTGCGCATGGGCGGCAGCAAACCGTCGAACGTCTCCAGCAGCTTCGCGATGTTGATCTCTGCCCCATCGGCCTTGGCGACCGCGCAGGCTTCTGCGGCGGCAGAATTCAACTTGGCCTTCCACGCCGGGTCGGCGTAGATCTCGCCTTTATTTTTTCCCGATGCCGAAGTGACCAATGCGAACGGCGCCAGGAAGCACAACTTACCCCAGAGCAGTGTTTGCTCGTTGAGGATCAACTGGCAGGTGAATCCCAGGTTCGTCAGGCGCGTGACCATCGGCCCCAGCAACTGCTCCGCACCCGCACCGAGATTGAAGCGAACGAACGGCGAGCGTTGCAGGAAGCGTCCGGGCGCAAGCCGTTCCGCTTCTACCGCGATGGTCGCTGGAACAACGCGGTCGTGCCCGTAGCGAGAACGCAACACCGCGACGTGATCGATGCCATTCAGAAGAGGGATCACGGTGTCGGGCACGGTCTGCACGGCTTCGAGCGCTGGTTCCAGATGGTAGGTCTTGGTCGCAATCCACAAAATATCGACGGGTTCTGTCAGCCGCCCCACCGCTCTCGCCGGCGCCGTAATCGTGCCGGACGGCCGTTCCAGCGTCAAAGTGCCGGGATAGTCCGCCAGTTTGTCCGGCCGCACGATCATCGTGACATCTTCGCCCAGCGAGGCCAGCACAGTCCCCATCAGCCCGCCTATTGCTCCCGCTCCCAAAATTGCATGCTTCATCGCAGCGCCTCTGCAACGACTATACGACACGAGTCACTGTCTTGCTGGAATCACGGTTGGTAATGCAGTGTGGCTGCACCGACGATCGGACCACCGTCCGAATCCTGGACCAATACGGCGACTTTGAGATTGGCGGCGCTCCATCCTGGATGTCGCGCGACCTCGACAGTCTTCTCAAACGAGCCGTTCTTCACGCTCCCCAGTTCGCGCAGCTCCCGCACCACCGCCGCATGTTGCAAAGTCCGGCCGCTGTTTTCGCCCCCGGAGATCGCGGTGGTCAGTCCATCTTCGGTTATGGCCAGGAAAACGTGGGCGTGCGTTTTTTCCGGAGCCTGCACCGCAATCTTCAGATGATTGCCCGCTTCCCACTGCAATGACACTTGAGCGCTTTTCGGCTGGGCCGCCGCTAACTCAAGGTTGTGTTTCAAAGCTGCGACATCGTTTCCGACAAACTGAAGATGTCCGTCCACTACCATCTGCGGGGTGTACGCGTCAGCCACATGAAGATGCCGTTCATAATCGTTCTGACGCTGGGTGAGTTGCGACGAGGAAAAGCGGTCGCTCCATCCGTCATGGTTCCAGTAATCGACGTGCTCGCCCAAGAGAATGAGCGCTACGCCTGGGGGAGTCTTCTGGGTCAGTTGGACCAGGAGAGCGTCGGCCGGGGGGCAGCTGGAGCATCCCTCGGAGGTGAACAGCTCAACCACAACCGGAGTCTGTGCCCAGGCGCGCGGGAGAAAGCAAAAAGTGAGAACGAGTAGGAGAAGAAATGTACTTTTCATGACTCCAGATAGGACGCGCGAGGGGTGGGTTTTGGTGCAGGTAAGTATGGTTGTTTTTCATCTTGGGCGACGAGCGCAGCGGGATGACATTTTCGGGTCCCGTTTCGACCCGGCCCGTCCCGGCAATCCGATAGCGTCTGGTTTGCGTACTCTAAATGGTGATTTGGCAGAGAGTACAGTCGGCCAATTGCCAGATCCGGATTGTCTGTAACCTTCGGGGCAATTGCGACTCTAACGTTAGTAAGGGCCGCGGGGCGAAATCCGAGTGAGGATGGTTATGTCGAAGTCTCGTTTCAGTCTGTTGCTCTCTTCTTTATTGCTTTTCGCATTGGTCTTTGCCATGGCGGGTGAGAAGAGCGTAGTTCTGCCCAACCCCGCCGCGGATGAATCGTTATCGGCGAAGAGCGGCCAGGAGACTGCTGTTTTTGCCGGCGGTTGTTTCTGGGGGGTGCAGGCGGTTTTCCAGCATGTGAAAGGCGTCATCAGCGCCACCTCCGGGTACTCGGGCGGACCAGCCAACGCCGCGGAATATGAAGTGGTCAGCACCGGAACCACGGGGCATGCGGAGTCGGTGAAGGTGGTTTACGATCCAGCGAAGCTTTCTTATGGACAGCTGCTCAAAGTATTTTTCTCTGTGGCACATGATCCAACCGAGTTGAATCGGCAGGGCCCGGACACCGGCACGCAATATCGCTCCGTGATCTTCTATAGCAGTGATCAGCAGAAGCAGATTGCGCAGGCCTACATTGCGCAACTGGACCAGGCCAAAGCCTTCCCGCGTGCCATCGTGACCCAGGTAGTTCCGCTGAAGGGGTTCTATCCGGCGGAGGCCTACCACCAGGACTATGCCACGCTTCATCCCGAGAATCCGTACATCAGGTACAACGACTTGCCGAAGGTGGCGAACCTTCAGCAACAGTTCCCTAACCTGTATCGCGCGTCGATCAGCGGAAAGTGAGATTTGAAACAGGCAGGTTCATCGATATGAGTGACCGTAGAGACTTTCTCAAAACAGCTTTTCTAACCCTGACAGGAGTAGCGTTTATGAGCGTGTTGAATGACAAGGAAACGAAGGCCGCACCCGCTGCGGATTATGTTGAAGTTGTTGAATTCAAAGATTCGGGAGAGAAGATTGGTCCCGAGCGCGTGAAGAAGGTCGTCAAGACCGATGCGGAATGGCGCGCCCAATTGACGCCTGAGCAATTTAACGTGACCCGGCACGCGGGGACCGAGCGCGCTTTCACCGGGCAGTATTGGGATGTGCACGACAAAGGGATTTTCCGTTGCGTGTGCTGCAAGAATGCCCTGTTCAGTTCGGCGACCAAGTTTGACTCAGGCACCGGCTGGCCCAGTTTCTGGGCTCCCATTGCCAAAGAGAACGTCAAGGTGAACAGCGACCGCACCCTAGGCATGGAGCGCACCGAGGTGCTGTGCGCGGAGTGCGATGCGCACCTGGGACACGTCTTTGATGACGGTCCCAAGCCCACCGGTTTGCGCTACTGCATGAACTCGGCTTCACTAAACTTCGTGAAGGGCTAAAGTCAGCCGTTAGCAATTAGCACTTGGCAGTTAGCTTAACCCCACCCAAACAAAAGAAACTTGGAGGCATCGTGATTTGGCGCTTGGCAACTGGCTAAGCGCCAATAACTGTCCTGTCGGAACTATCTTCACTCCCTCTAGCTAAAGACGGTTCTCAGCCGCGCTGTTTCGGTATAGCATATTCCAATCTTATTGCAGCTAGAAGCGGAGGGAGCCCAACATGAGTCCTGTTCCGATGCGCGAGAAGGAATCGAAAGAGAAGCCGCCGCAGAAGTCCAATCCGGTGGAGACCGCGGTGGCCGAAACCGCAGAGGCCAGCGGCGCAAGTGTGGAAAAGATCCGCGAGATTCTCTTTGGTCCTCAGATCAAGAACTACGAAGCGCGCTTCGCCCGTGTGGAAGAAGCGCTGGCCCGAGAGACGGCCGAAATCAAGGACACCATGCGGCGTCGGCTGGACTCTCTGGAGGCCTTCTTCAAGAGCGAAACCGAGTCGCTGGCGGCCCGCTTGAAATCGGAGCGCGACGAGCGTGAGGAAACCCTGAACACCATAGGCCGCGAGTTGAAGACGACTGCGGCGCAGCTGTCCAAGAAGATCCTCGACCTCGATAACAAAGCTGCACAGGACCGTAGCGCTTCGCGTCAGGAGCTGATGGCGGAATCGCGCAAGTTGCTCGACGAAATCCGGCAACGGCATGAATCCCTGAGCGCGCTGCTGGAAAACCGGGTCCAGGAGTTGCGTAACGCCAAGACCGACCGGTCTGCGCTGGCTGCGCTTTTTGTCGAACTGGCGGTCCGCTTGAAGGACGAGGGCGACCCCACCAAGGCACGGCCCAAGCCGATCCGGAGTGCCACGGAAGCCTGAGGGTCTTATGGGTTCGACGCCGGCTGACCTGAAGCGCGATTCCGAGTACGACCAGCGGCCCGACGAACTAGCCGAACTCCGGGCCTTGCTGCTCGGCCAGCAACTGGTGGAGCTGGAAGCGCTGCGCAAACGGCTCGACGACCCTGAACTTCGCGCCGAAGAACTCAGCCAAATCCTCGGCCGCGCGGTTGCGCTTTCCATTAAGCGCGACGGCGGCCTGCAACGCTCGTTTTATCCCATCGTCGAGCGCGCACTGAAGATCTCGATCACCAAGAATCCCGGCATCCTTGCCACGTCTCTCGCTCCTATCATTGGTGATGCGGTTCGCAAGGCGGTTGCCAACGCCTTCCGCGGTATGGCCGAATCGATCAATTTCATCATGGAGCGCAGCCTCTCTTGGCAGAGTGTGAAGTGGCGTCTGGAAGCGCTGCGCACCGGCAAATCATTTGGCGAGATCGCCCTGCTGCGCAGCCTTCGCTATAAGGTGCAGCAAGTCGTTCTGATCCAGCGCGAGAGCGGCTCGGTGTTGCAGTACGTCAAAGCTCCCGGAGAAGGGATAAAAGAAGCTGAGCTGGTGTCGAGCATGCTCACGGCGCTGGGCGATTTTATGAGCGATTCGTTTAACGCCAAGCGGTCACAAGAGTTTGAAGCGGTGGATATCGGTGACTTCAGGTTGTGGGTGCATTACGGGCCGCAGACCTTGCTGGCGGCAACCATTCTGGGCACGCCTCCGCCGGAATTGAAGAATGTCTTCGCGCGCGAAAACGAACTCATCCACCAGGAGTTCGCCGGGGCCCTCGCATCTTTCAGCGGCGATGCCAGCATATTCGATGGCGCCCGTCCTCACCTGCAAAATTGCCTTCTCGGGCAAACCGACCGGCCACAGAAACAGTCATGGTGGTGGATGGCTGTAGTGGCTGCAGTGCTTATCGCACTCGTCGCTATCGGGTTCTTCGTTCATCGTCGAAACGCCCGTTGGAACCAGTTTCTGGCGGCGCTCCAGAGCCAGCCGGGAATTGTGGTTACCGGCTCGCAGAAACGGTGGGGGCACTATGCCGCTGTCGGGAATGCGTGACCCACTGGCGGCTGACCCGGCACAAGTAGCAGCCGAATTCGGCATCGCTCCCGCCAGTCTGGAAACCCACTTCGCGCCCTATCAGTCGCTCGATCCCCGATTCCTCCGCCAGCGGGAGTTCGACTCGGAGAAGCAGCAACTGGAGCAACAGATGGTATTGTTTCCCGTGAACTCAAGTGCTTTGCTACCCGAGCAAGGGATGCGCCTGGATGCGATTGAGGACCACATCAACCGGCTGCAGGAAATCGCCTCCGCGTTGGGCCGGCAAATCCACGTCACGCTCTATGGCCGGGCCGATCAGACCGGCGCAGAGACCAAGAACGCTACGTTGAGTAAGGAACGGGCGCAGGTTGTTCTGGAGGCCCTTCGCGCGCGGGGCATTGCCCCCAATATGGTGACCGCCGCCGGATTGGGCGACAGCACGCCGATTCGACACGGATCGCCCTCCTACCAGTTGGAAGTCAACCGCAGTGTTTCGCTCAACGTCCAGTCGCAACCCCAGGGAGACAAGCCATGATCCAGAAAAAGATCTGCATGCTGGGTTCTTTCGGTGTTGGAAAGACGAGCCTGGTGGCGCGTTTCGTTCACGGCATTTTTTCCTCCAAGTATCTGAGCACGGTCGGGGTCAAAATCGACAAGCGGGAAATGAAGGTCGGTGACAAGGACATCCTGCTTACGCTCTGGGACCTGGCTGGCGAGGATTCCCGCTCGCAAGTGCAAACCTCCTACCTGCGCGGCGCGGCGGGATATTTCCTGGTGGTTGACGGAACCTGGTCCGAATCCCTGGTAACAGCAAAGAGCATTCACCAGCGGGCCGTGGCGACAGTCGGCGAAATCCCGTTCAGGCTCATCGTGAACAAGAAGGACCTGTGGGATACATGGCAGATTACCGCTCCTGACTTGGAAAACCTGGCAGCAGAAGGATGGAAAATCAAGCTCACCAGCGCCAAGACCGGTGATGGCGTGGAAGAAATGTTCACTGACCTTACCGAAGAGATCTTGCAAAAGCAGCCTTCAGGCGGCGCAGACACAACAGAGGAAGAGCTCTGACGATGGATTTGCAGACAGCAGATAAGCGGCTTCCTATGACTGGAGACTTGTTGAATTACCAACCCGTGCGACTTCTTTCGGCGGTCCTGGCGCTGCTGTTGGGTTGCACAATCGTCAGTTTTGGACAAACAAGCACCGAGCCAAACCCGTCGTCAACTTCGTCTGCGGTGCCGTCCGACCAAAAGCCCACCGCTCCGGCTGCGCCACCAGGCGCGTTGCCGGACTCGACGCAGTTGGTGGTCCTCCAGTACGTCAAGCCTGTTTACCCGAAAGCAGCTCGTAGCGAGCAGCTTCAAGGCGAGGTGATGGTGCGCTTGGCCATAACACCGGCGGGCGATGTGGAGAGTGCGACGCCGATCAGCGGCAATCCTGTTTTGGCAGAAGCCGTCGTCGATGCGATGAAAAAATGGAAGTTTCAGCCTTACATCCGCAACGGGCAGGCGGTTAGGGTTACCACGAACCAGCGTTACGACTTTGCCTTCAGTGACAACGTGAAGGATATAGCGTCAAAAGATGCCACTTCCTCTCCAGCGTCTGCTGTCCCTCTGCCGAATCCCGGAGCCACTGACAATGGAGTCCCACAGCGAGTGACTATTGCACAGGGCGTGTCTCACGCCATGCTGATCCACAGCGTGGCTCCGGTGTATCCCCCTCAAGCGAGGGCCCACCGTATTGAAGGCATCGTTGTGCTGAAGGTGGTGATTGGGAAGGACGGGCGAATTAAGGACTTGAAGAAGGTCTCAGGCCTTGAAGAGCTGGCCTCCGCTGCTATTGGCGCGGTCCAGCAGTGGCAATATCGGCCCTACACTATAAATGGAGAGCCAGTTGAGATCGAAACAACCGTCAACGTGAATTTTCAACTCAAGAACTGGTAGGCAGACCAACCGACGTCGCGAGCTTATTTACGGTGGCCCTTTCTGCGTCGCGTCCGCCTGCCGCTTGCCCCAGTCGAACCTGCGGCCGATGATCGCTTTCACCAGCATGTGGTCGGTCCCGCCCGTTACGCCGACGCCGACTCCAAAGTTGATCTCCCACTTCGGCGAGACATTCAGATCGAATGCCGGAATGAACTGCTGCGACTGGCGAGGGAAGGGGTCAAGGTCTCCGACCGGTCCCAGACCGGTGTAATACTCCAGGCCGAAGGCCACGGCGTTAGTGAAATTCCATGAGATCTTCGCGTCGGGAGCGAACTCCCATCCTCGTCTCGCTTCCGGGCCGGTGAAGGCTTTTTCGAAAGCCGGATTGACCGACCAGTACAAACGGCCCTGCTGCTTGTCAACGATGGGCCGTATCTCCCAGCTCCAGACCGACGTAGAGAAGATAGGCCGGGCGTATCCGACCTCATTTGACAAACTGACGCCGACCGGCCAGCGCCAGCTCTCGGGCGCGCGCACTCGCGGCCGGATGTGGTCGCCCACCCATCGCCATCCTTGATTATTGGGCACCGCAGTGAAGATGTAGAAGCCGGTCTCGAACCATGGCGTGATGCCTTGCGTGATTTCGACTGTTTCGTGGAGTTCGTGTTCCGTGGGGAGCACACCCTCCATGGTCGTCTTCGATCCCTGGAAGGTGTAGTTGCTATGCAACTCCACCATGGTTGTTTTGGGCGCAACCGTTTCCGAGCCGTAAACCTGAATCTCGTAGTTGTCCTGCGCTGGGCAGACCGGGCCCACGAGACTGAACGCCAGGGTTCCGAGGAGTATTGACAGCAGAGAGCGAGTCGCCATCTCAAACAGCATCGCACAGAACATTGCGGGCGCGTGTCGGATTCCGGGTCGCAGCTATTGTTTGAAGATCACCATGCCCAGCGGCGGGACGTCGAGCAGCAGTGAATAGTCATAGCCGTGAGTCGGGATCGCGTCCGTGTGGGTTCCTCCCATGTTGCCTTCGTCGGTCCCGCCGTAGATGGCGGCATTGCTGTTCAACACCTCGCGCCACTGTCCCTCGTGGGGGACGCCAACACGATAGCCGCGTCGCGGTATTGGGGTGAAGTTACACGCGATCACGACCGGCCCGGTACCGTCTTTGCGAAGCCGCATGAAGGTCAGGACACTATTGTCGGAGTCGTCGGCATCGATCCAACGCCATCCCTCAGGGCAGAAGTCAGTTTCGTAGAGTGCGGGCTCGCCACGGTAAAACGTATTCAGGTCGCGCACCCAGCGTTGTATTCCCTGGTGAGGAGCGAAGCCCAGCGCGTGCCAGTCAATGCTGCCGTCGTGGTTCCACTCGCTCCATTGGCCAATCTCGCAGCCCATGAACAGCAGCTTCTTGCCCGGCTGGGTAAACATGTAGCCGAACAGCAGACGCAGATTGGCATATTTCTGCCAGTGGTCTCCGGCCATTTTGCCGAACAGCGAACCCTTGCCGTGTACCACTTCGTCATGCGACAACGGCAGCACGAAATTCTCCGTGAACATGTACAGTCCCCGGAACGACAGCTTGCTGTGGTGATACTTGCGATGGACAGGGTCTTTCGACATGTAGAGAAGCGAGTCGTGCATCCATCCCATGTCCCACTTCATGCCGAAGCCGAGGCCTCCGATGTAGGTTGGCCGCGAAACCATCGGCCACGCGGTTGACTCCTCCGCAATGGTTTGAATATCGGGAAAGGCCTTGTAGGCGTCGGTATTCACGGTTTTCAGCAACGACACGGCTGCCAGGTTCTCGCGGCCGCCAAACTCATTGGGAATCCACTCGCCCGCCTTGCGCGAGTAATCGAGGTAGAGCATGGAGGCAATGGCGTCCATACGCAAGCCGTCGGCGTGATAGCGGTCAAGCCAGAAAATCGCATTGCTCAGCAGGAATCCGCGCACCTCGTTACGGTCGTAATTGAAGATCGCCGACTTCCAGTCGGGATGGAATCCCTTGCGCGGGTCAGCATGTTCGTACAAGTGCGTGCCGTCGAAATAAGCCAAGCCGTGTTCATCGTTGGGAAAGTGGGATGGCACCCAATCGAGATACACGCCAATGCCATGCTGGTGCAGATAGTCCACCAGGTACATGAAATCCTGTGGGGTCCCGAAGCGCGAAGTGGGAGCGTAATAACCGGTAACCTGGTAGCCCCACGAGCCGAAGAAGGGATGCTCCATCACCGGCATGAACTCCACGTGGGTGAACCCCATGTCGTTGACGTAATCGGCCAGCTTGGGGGCGAGTTCGCGATAAGTCAGCGAACGGTTGCCTTCTTCGGGCACGCGCATCCACGACCCGAGATGCACTTCGTAGATGGAGATGGGCGCGTCGAACTTGTTGTGCTCGTGGCGGGTACGCATCCACTCGCTGTCCTTCCAGTCGTATTCGAGGTCCCAGACGATGGAAGCGGTCCGCGGGCTAACTTCGTGGTAGAGGCCATACGGGTCGGCCTTGTCCACCTGGTACATGTGATAGCGCGAGCGGATGTGGTACTTGTACACCGTGCCCTTGCCCAGCCCTGGCAGGAAGGCCTCCCAAACTCCTGAGCTGCCGCGCGGAGTCATGGGGTGCGAGTCCGCGTCCCAGCCATTGAAGTCGCCGACCACCGAGATGCGTTCGGCATCGGGCGCCCACACCGCGAAGTAGGTGCCCTGCTTGCCGTCGAGTTCGGTCAGGTGCGCGCCAAACTTCTCGAAGAGCCGATTGTGTTTGCCTTCATTGAACAGGTGAAGGTCGAAGCTGGTCAGAAGCGTTGAAGCCTGCTCCCCAGACGCCGTAGGTGCCATTGGCTGGTTCTCCTTATGGCTTGGATGACGGTTGGCTGCGCCGTGATATGAGGAACCGGGAAATCGTACTTACTCAGTGTAGAGGAATGGGGGGACAATTGGGGAATAACCCGCTTACATTGCATGGGTTGACCGGCCGGAGGATTGCCCACGGTTGTAAAATTCAGCCGAACGGGAGCACGGCAATGAAAAAATCTAAGTGGTCAGGACTGCTTATCATCCTCATCGGCACCACGCTATTCGCAGGCGACTCTGAAAGAACGCTTCTCACGGGGACTGTGAAAGACCCTTCAGGTCGACCGGTTGTCGATGCGCACATTGTGTTGCGACCTAAGCACATTCAGGGACCACAAGCCGAGGTCATCCTCACCTCTTCTGCGGAGGGGGAATTCTCCACCACGCTGGCGCCGGGCGTGTATGACCTACTCATAACCTCACAGTGTTTCGCCCCTCTCGCTCAGGAAATACTCGTCGGGCACTCAACAAAATTAGCTCTTGAACCGACTCTCAACCCCAGCAGCATAGTAATTTGTGACGAGATTTCCGGGGTCACGGTGTCCGTCCCAAGTGAACCCCCTCAGCTCCCTGACAAGATCAAACCCAAATAGCCGGCGAGCACTCCGCTACCGCACACATCTACGTGACGCCGGTTACTGCCTTTCCGCCCGTGCGGTGCTTTCATAGGGTTGGCGACGTGCGCTATCCCATACGCACCATGGCAGGCACTTTCTGCCGCCACGTCGACCGCATAGTAAGGAGAACAGCATGGCGGACAAAAAAGCAGACTTGGCTGGCCCCGGAATTGGCGATTACACAGAACTGGAACGCGTACTTCCGGCGGATTACAGCTCGCTGCTGACACCTAAAGAAACCCAGAGAGCCATCTTCGAAGTGAAAAACTATATCGAAGAAAATCTCTGCAAGGAATTGAACCTGATGATGGTCACCGTGCCTCTGATCGTCGACGAGGAGACGGGCGTCAACGACTATCTTGACCGCGATGGCTCGCGCACCCCGATTCAGTTCCACATCTCCAATGATCGCGACAAGCATCCCATCACCGCTCAGGTGGTGCAGGCTGCGACCAAGTGGAAGCGGATGGCGCTGAAGCAATTCAACCTGCAGCCGGGCGAAGGTCTGTGCACCGACATGCGCGCCGTCCGCAAGGACTACTTCCTCGATCACGATCACAGCGCCTACGTCGATCAGTGGGACTGGGAGCGCGTGATCACGGCGGAGCAGCGCAGTCTAACCTTTTTGAAGGAAGTGGTGAGCAAGATCTGGAAGGTCATCGTCGGTGCCGAGCGCCACGCGCAAGAGCTTTTCCCGCAACTCAAGGATTCGAAATATCCCAATTTGCCGGAGAAGCTTACCTTCCTGCATGCCGAAGAAATTCTCGACATGTATCCAGAGCTGCCGCGCAAGCAGCGCGAGACCGCCATCCTGCAGCAGTATCCGGCGGTGTTCATCATCGGCATTGGATGGACGTTGAAAGACGGCTACCCGCACGAGATGCGGGCCGCCGATTACGACGACTGGGTCACGGAAACCAAGGATGAGGGCCACGTACGGCATGGGCTGAACGGCGACATTCTGGTGTGGAACCCGGTAACGCACCGGCGCCACGAACTGACGTCAATGGGCATCCGCGTCAACGCCCAATCGCTCAAAAAGCAACTGGAACTGACCAACCAGCTTGATTTCCTGAACTTCCCCTACCACAAGGCGATCGTGAATCACGAGATTCCATTGAGCGTGGGCGGCGGCATCGGGCAATCACGGACCTTGATGTTGCTGCTGCGGAAAGCGCATCTCGGCGAAGTCAGCGTAACCGTGTGGCCGAAAGTACTGAAGGAGATGTGCGAGAAGAAGAACATTCATGTATTGAACTAAGCATCAGGTTCGCCACAGAGACACTTGAGGACGAAGAGCGCATTCTCAGCTAGAGAAAAAGGCGTCAAGCCAACCGACTCCGTCCTGCAGGTGTCTCTGTGGCGCTGTTGCTTTGAAACTCCCCAAACTCGGCTGGCGAAGCGAGCGGTCGAGGGCGCAATCTATCAGTTTCGAAGAACAATCGATAAGCTGACCCGTTCGTAGCGCTATCCTACGAAAAGCGTATTTGGAAGCATCAGGGGCAGCATGCTCCGCATCACACTGGCAGGGAGGAGATTTATTTTGCGCCCTGTAAGTCGCTGATACTCTACTAGGCTGGCCGATGTACTTCGCAACGTTGTGGTTTCCGCGCGCCGGAGCTGCACAACGCGTTTTCAGGCGCTGTTTCCCACTTGGTTTGAAGGTTCGGCTTGCAGTTCTTATTCAGAGATTATCGACCCTTATTTCCCGATCGCATTACCGCGGAAGAGCAGTTCAGCGCGCTGCTGGGACGGGAGTTGACTCCGCAGGAGAGACATTATCTGATGCTGGCGGAGATCGCGCTGGGCGCAGTATCGCGGGACGCGTTTGCCGAGAAAAGTTTGAGCGCTACACAAAAGCCGATGAATAAGGCTGCATAGATCGCAGCTGGCTACTGCCTACTTCTTCTTGGGCTTCATCATCTCCCACGCCGCGTCTGGCATTTGCCGCCCCATCAGGCTGAAGGTGCTCGCCCCGGCCAGCATCTCTCCGCCATCCATGTAAACCATTTCGCCGTTGATGTAACCCGCCTGGTCGCTGATCAAGAACGCTCCCAGGTTGGCAATCTCCTCCAGCGTACCGAGGCGGTGCAGGGGATTATGGTCCAGCAACATCTTCTCCAGTGCAGGGGTGGGCAGCAGTCGTGAGAAGGCCCCTTCCGTTCGAATTGCGCCCGGAGCGATGGCTACGAACCGAATTCCGCGGCCACCCCACTCCACCGCCAGGCTGCGCATCAGCGCGACCACGCCCGCTTTCGCCACGGCGCTCGGCACGACATAGGCCGATCCGGTGTCGGCATAGGTGGTTGCGATGCTGAGCACTACGCCCTTGTGCTTGTCCGCCAGCCAGCGCCGGCCGCAAGCCAGCGTCATGTTGATGGTGCCTTTAAGCACAATGCTAATTACGGCTTCAAATGCGTGGGCCGACAGCTCTTCGGTGCGTGCCAGAAAATTGCCGGCAGCGTTGTTGACCAGCACGTCGAGCGGCCCCGTGGCCCATATTTGTTCGATGAGCGGCTCGACATCTTCGGGATAGCGCACGTCGCAGGCGAAGCCCTCAATCACCCCGCCGGTCGAGGCTGCCAGCTCTGCCGCCGTCTTCTCTACAACCTCCTTGCGCCGTCCGCAGATGTAAACCGTGGCGCCCAACTGCAGATAGCGCTCAGCCATGGCGCGGCCAATTCCTGTGCCGCCGCCAGTGATGAGAATGCGTTTACCCTTTAGAAGATCGTTAGTGAACATGGCGCTCCTTCGGAAACCTACAAACCTAACACTGCAAGTGGGTGCTTGTCTGTGTCGTCGAGGTAGCGGAGAGCGCCGAACGGTTACGGCGCCGCACAGTCCCTGCGTGCGGCTACTTGGGAATCAAATGACCGGAGAACACCACGGTGCACGTGGGCATCCCGCCGCTGATCCCGAAATTCACCGTCGAGCCGGGGTCGGCAAACATCAGAGTCGGCTGGGTAATTACGAACTCCGTAGCACTGGCGAAACTCTGCGGCGGGCCAAAAGCCAGGTGGTAGAAGCCGTTCTGACCGCTAAAAAGAACTGTCACCTGCGCCGATCCGACGGTTGTAATTCCCGCACTGGTATCGCAGTCTGCGGTAACGAAATCGATCACAACGGTTTTGAGGGGAGTTCCGTTCGGCGTCGTACTGGGCATAGTGACGTTGAAAGGAACTGCAGAATTCAGCGGCGAGGTCACCATGAATGGGGGGTTTTGCGCCAGCGCGGGAGTCGTGCCGCCCAGAACCATTGCGGCGGAAATTGCGAGGGTCACGGCAAATAGGATCAGATTGGTAGTTTGTCTCACGTTGGTTCCTCCACTCCGGGAGACGAGAGGATTTGGCGCAAGGGAGGCCCGGATAGCCCGCAACAATAGCTCCGTTTTCCTTTCCGTGTCAATCAACTCAGGGCCCGCTATTCGGCGGCCGGGCGACTGGATTTCCATTTGCGGGATACAATTCCTGCTATTTCTTACATCTAACCCAAGGTGAGTATGACACCAGGAACGCAGAAAAATACCGATACCGTCACGGCCCCTGAAACTCAACGGAGTTACCGCGGCCCCTTGATGATGGTCACGACCCTGTTCTTTATGTGGGGATTTCTGACCTGCCTGAAC
Source organism: uncultured Acidobacteriaceae bacterium (assembly GCA_963728805.1). GTDB lineage: Bacteria > Acidobacteriota > Terriglobia > Terriglobales > Acidobacteriaceae > Bog-257. The sequence continues at coordinate 53,260 of CAVSLE010000001.1, read as the reverse complement.
GACATCTTGATCCCGCACTTAAAAGTGATCTTCGACTTGAACTACGCGCAGGTGATGCTGGTCCAGTTGGCCTTCTTCGGTGCGTACGCGATCTTTTCTATTCCTGCGGGATTCATCATCGAGCGCATCGGCTATCAGTGGATGATGGTTGCCGGACTGTTGACTATGGGATTGGGAGCGCTGCTGTTTGTTCCCGCCGCCAGCGCCCCATCGTTCCCGTTATTCCTGGCGGCGCTGATCATTCTTGCGGCCGGGATCACTGGGTTGCAGGTTTCCGCCAATCCCTATGTTGCGCTGCTCGGCCCGGCGAGAACAGCCTCCAGCCGTCTGACGTTAACGCAAGCCTTTAACTCGTTCGGCACCTTCATTGCGCCTCTGTTCGGCGGCATCCTGATTCTCGCCACGGCTCCCAAGACGGCATCTGAGATCGCTGCGATGAATCCCACCGTGCTGCATGCCTACCGAGTCGAACAGGCTTCGTCGGTCAAGTTGCCGTACATCGGGATTGCAATTGCCTTGGTGCTGCTGGCGGTTGTAATTGGCAAATTCAATCTGCCGCACATCCCAGAGGCCGAAGGCGGTCGCGCAGTGGAGGCGGGAGCACACGACAGCATCTGGAAACACCGCAATCTGGTCATGGGAGCGTTGGGCATCTTCGCCTACGTGGGCGCAGAAGTCGCCATCGGCAGTTTCCTGGTGAATTACATGCACGAGGCGGAGATTGGAAACCTGAATCTCGAAACCGCCGCCAAATACCTTACGGTGTATTGGGGCGGCGCCATGGTTGGCCGCTTCCTCGGATCGGCCGTGTTACAGAGGATTCCGGCACGGGTGGTGCTCGGCTTGAATGCGATCACTTGCGCCCTGCTGGTTTCTGTTTCGATGTTGACGACCGGCTATCTTGCCATGGGCAGCATGCTGCTAGTGGGCTTCTTCAACTCCATCATGTTCCCCACCATTTTCACGCTGGGCATCGAGGGTTTGGGGCCCCTGACCGGAGAAGGTTCAGGACTGTTAAATACCGCCATCGTGGGCGGGGCGGTCATTCCGCTGGTGCAGGGTTTCATCGCCGACCGCATCGGGATCCATCACGCGTTTGTATTGCCGGTGATCTGCTATTTGTACATCCTGCTCTTCGCTGCGAAGGGACAACCAGAGCAAAGAGTTGCGTTGCCGGGCTCCGTCGATTAAAGTCTGGGCGGAGGCGACGATGCGACTTATGAAACTGCTGTCCCTGCTGGCGCTCATTTTCACGGTTTGCCTGGGAATGGCGCTGCTTGCCGAAGAACACCAATCCGCCATAGTCCCCAATGCGTCCTTCGACAAAATGAAGACGCTCGATGGCGCTTGGGTGGGCTCCATGATCGATGGCGGTAAAGAGTATCCGGCCACTACCCGATTCATGATGGTTTCCGACGGTTCGGCGCTGATGAACTGGCTCGGCGAGGGCACGCCCTATGAGATGGTCACCGTCTTCCACATGGACGGCCCCAGGTTAATGGCAACGCACTACTGCGCGGCGCACAATCAGCCCCGCATGGTAGCAGCTCCCAGTGGCGATCCCAATCGCGTGGACTTCAAGTTCAAGGACGGCACGAACATCGGGCCGAACGACGGCCATATGCAGGAGGTTGTCTTTATCTTCGATGGCCCCGATCACCACATCCAAGAGTGGACCTCCGTGGACAATCACGGCAAGCTGAGCACCGGACGCTTCGACTTTCGCCGGAAGAAGTAGGCCGCGCCTAGCGAAGGCTGATGCCTTTGGGAAGGTGCTTGGGGTCGTAGAGAAAATCCACCAGCCCGTCGCGATAGTCAATCTTGACCTGCAGGATACGCAGCATATCGAAGCCGAGGATGCCCGATACTTCAGTGCCGGTGGATTTGCTGATTGCCGATAGATCCAACGTCACGATGCCCTGGTTCTCCTGCGAGTAGTGGCCGAACTCAAGTGTAGCTTTGTCGGCGCGGTAAACGGTAGAGACCGCACCACTCAGCCCTCTCACCTGGGTGCTTGAATCCGCCCGGACCTTCGTCACCTCGCGTGCAGCCCGGGTGGACAGAATGTTGGTGAACGAGCCGGTGTCAATCATGAACAGCATCGGCCCGTAGCCATCGACCCGCGTGGGAATCAGCAGCATGTGGCCAAAGCGAAAGACCTTGGTCCAGTTGGCCATCTCGGGAGCGACATAGGCGTCTTGCGGCAAGTGGGGATTCGCACCTGAGGTCGCCGCTTTCGCCTGGCTGGGCAATGGCGCTGTCCGCTCCTCACCACCATTCTCCACACTGTCCTCAGGAGCGCCACGTGTTTCGCCCGCGCTGTTCAAAGCTGTCGGGGCGGCGGCCGCGTCCGGACGTTTGGGCAGCGGAGACAGTCTTAATTTTTGCCCGGGAATATCGATATCGATCAAGTACGCACCAAAGACATCGGCGCCAATCAGGCCGTCGATCGGGCTGGGCCCGGGGCTATCCACGACGCGCACCATGCAGTCATCAAATTCGAGGTCGCCGACGCGAATGTGGTCGGCGACGGCAACGTATCCGCTCTGTTGGCCGTTGTCACCCAATCCGCCAATGCGCTGTTCGCCGATGCGGGTGAGTCCGGCTTTTTGCGCCGCTGCGCTTCCAAGCAGGATTCCGCTGGTACCCGTGTCGAGGGCCAGACGATTGCTGTGGCCGTTGAGTTTTACTTCCAGGCCGGTCGCGCCGAGGTGGGACGTGGCCGAGGGCACCACCAGCAGCTTGGTATTGGTTTGCTTGACCTTGCTCGTGAGCCGGCACGGGTGCGCCGGCTTGTCCGCCATGGCGGTTAGGATATCGAGTTCACGACGCAGTGAAGCAGTTTCTTCCGGGTCCTCAGGATGCGCACTGGCCAGGTAGGCTTGGATGGCCGCGATGCGCTCAGGCGGCGGCAGGGTTTCTAGCCAGACGCGCTGCATGGCGGGATTGTCGGGCGCGATTTTGTGGGCATGGTCCAGTTCGTCGAAGGCATGACGGTAGAGCGAGTAAGCGCGGTAAACCCGCGCCAGTGCGATGTAAGGCGCAGGATCGTTGGGATTCAGGCTCTTCGCTTTAAGATACGACCTTTCCGCCTCCGGCATTTCTGCCAGCCGGAATTGAACATCTCCCATGGCCGTCGCCAGGGGGGCAGCATTTGGCAGCAAGGCGAGTGCCCGGATGGCGGCAGCTTGCGCTTCATCGATTTTCTGTTCACGCAGCAAGGAGTGGACCAGTCCAAGCTGCGCCGCCACATTCCTCGGATCAGCCTTCACCATGGATTGAAATGCCGTTTCTGCCTCCGCGAACCTGCCCGTTCGGTAGAGCATCTCGGCATTGCCCATGGGGCCATTCTGCGAGGCTGCCTGGCGGTTTTGTGTGAAGCCGTGACGCGGGAGCCATAGCATCGCAGCAACAAGTACAACGGCGGAAAAACGTGGGGTCATCGAGGCGAGTTCCTAAGTTTAAGCAGGTTAGCACGAAGCAGGATGCGGAGGTCTGCTAGAAGTCCTTGCTCGAACGCAAGTGAGTTCGAACGATTTCAATGTGACCTGCGTCACCGTGCGCTGTTCGCGAGTAATTAAGTGATTACAAATTGTCGATGCGCTCTACAATATCAACTATGTGAGAAATGGGACCAAACCTCACATAAGAGTTCTGCGCGAGCAGTTCATGCAGCAACCGGAGGCAAGCCCGGCTTCGGATTTTTTTCAAAATTAAGGAGAGTACTTTTCTATGAAACGTTACATGATGATGTTGACGGCAGTTGCATTGGTATCAGGCATGGCATGGGCCCAGGATGGAGCTGCCCTCTACAAAACAAAATGTGCCATGTGCCACGGGGCAATGGGCGAAGGCAAAGTCGGGCCATCGCTGCAGAAGACCACCTTGGATCAGAAGCAAATTGCTGATCTGCTCACCAACGGCGCAGCCGGGAAAAAAGCGCCGCACACCAAAGCAGTTTCGGGCTTGACGGCCGCCCAGGCCGGCGAAGTTGCCACCTACGTCGGGACCCTCAAGAAGTAATCGGCCCCTCCTTTAGAGCACGATAGAAGCCGGCCATCTTCGGCCGGCTTCGTTTGTTAGAAATAACCCAGGCCGAATCTTGTCATCACGAACGGCCTTCGGGCCGTGAGGGATCTGCTTTTCCCTAGGCGGTGTTCGAGGCTTCTAAGAGCAGATTCCTCGCTTCGCTCGTAATGACAATTCCAGATACCGCAAGCTACGCCCTGATTTTTTCTAGACGCATCTCTGGGATCGCTTTAGAAGGTCGCGCGCACTCCAATTTGCGCCGCAAATGGAATTCCAACCGTTGTTCCAGGACCGAAGAAATCTCCCAGCGCCCCGGCCGGCACCAGGAGTTGGTTAGGGTTGGTGATTGGCACGCTGCACGCCGGTGTCGGGCACAGATGGGTTGCGTTGGCGAGGTTGTCCACGGGCGTCGGCAATGCGGAAATGTCGGTCACGTAGTTCGCGCCGGGATTGTTGCGGTTGAACAGATTGAAGAACTCGACGAACGGCATGATCTGCCAGCGTTCTCCGACCTTAAACGGCCGGGCGACGCGGAGATCAAGCTGGATATAAGGCGTTCCGCGGAACTGGTCCATGGTGGTTTGCACGCCATTGATGACCGCGCGGTCATTGGTCGGATCGCCGAGTCCGTTCACGTCCACTGGAGTCGTAAGCGTGATGGGGCGCCCGGTTTCGGCCTGGAACAACGTGGACACCTGGAAGCCGCCAGGAATGTACACGACTCCCGCAAGGGTGAAGCGGCTGGTAACATCTTCTCCCGATGGGCCGTAATCGCCTGGACCGAAGGGGTTCTGAGGATTGCAAACCCCGTTCACGTAGTCCCAGAGTTCGCCCAGGACGCAGCCCCAGGTGTTGGCTCTCGACAGCACATAGTTTGCCGTGAGGTTAAAGCGCCGGCTGACATTGCCCTGAACGTGCAGCATCATGGCGCTGTAGCTGGAGCGGTTGTCCGATTTGAAGACGGACAGATTCGGCACATTGGCCATCTGGGTGTTGGGGTCTTGCGCGAACAGCGGCGAGAACAACGTGGTTCCTGCAGTGTATTCATAGCGCCGGTAGCCATGGACGCCCTGCTCGTGGACGTAATCGGCGCTAAGCGTCCAGTTCTTATGCCATAAGTACTGCACGCCGCCGCTGACGGTCAGCGAGTAGGGCGTGTGGTAGTTGGGATCGATTGCGACTCCGGCGCCGCCGTTTGCGGCTCCAGGCAAGCACCCGAGGTCGCCCGGTGCGTTGCACGGCAGGAATGCCGACGGCGTGTTCACGGCCTGGAACGCCGTCGCCCAGCCGTTCTGGGCAAGGTCATCATAGTAAAGGCCGATGCCGGCGCGGATGACCAGGTCTTCAATCCGGTCGGGGTTGTAGGAAATTCCCAGGCGCGGCGCGAAGGCCTTGCGGTAATCGTTAGGCACTCCTGTCGCCAGCGGCAGTTGCAATCCGCGAATGGTCTGCACCGCGGGATTCAAGACCTGGCTCACCCCTGAAGCCTGGAACAATCCAAACGTAGTGTCGTAGCGCAGCCCGTAGTTAATGGTTAACTCCGGCATTACCCGCCAAGTGTCCATGGCATACAATCCGAGCCGCTGCACGTTCTGGGAAAAACCGCCGTTGGCGGGCGGGGTAAAAGTGGTCTGACAATTTGTCCCGTCAAATGGCGGCAGGCAATTCAACTCCGCCGTGAGCTGGCCCGGATTGGTCAAATAGAAGGTCGGGTCCTGGGTAAGAACGTAGGTGGTCTCTGCCTGACCGGGGAAAGCACCACTCAGCACGGGTTCGTGAATGAAGTCGACGCCAAACTTGGGAGCGTGCTGGCCAACCGAACCACTCACATCGTAGCGGAACTGATATTTCTCCTGGTTACGCACCACCGGAAACGCTGTGATGGCGGTGACGAACTGGTTGTCACCGTACGTCTCGAAGCCCGAGATGGTTTTGGAGGAGGAACTGAACGGGAAGGCCAGCGCAAAGCCGAGATACTGATTGCGGTCGGCAGTGCCATGCAGGTAGCTGGTTGCCATCGTCAGATTACCCACCCAAGTTGGACTGAAGGTAAACGTATTGCTGATCACGCCGTTCTGATAGTTGTAGTGCGTGGTCGCGCCTGTGGACGGCAGGGTCGCCTGCTGCACCAGCGCGTTGTTGGTAGTGTTTTTGTCGAGGGCGTAGCGCACGAACCACTGCGAACGCTGTGATTGTGACCAGTCGAAGCGCAGCAGGCCCAGGTAAGAGACGAATGGGACGCGGGCGTAAGGGGGCACGCTAATGGAAGTGGTGTTGGGAATCAGCCCTTGTTGCGCCAGTTGCGACAGGGCGTTGAACTGGGTCAGGCTGTCGGGACTATAGTTGATGCTGGCGTGCTCGTTCACCATTTCAAAGCCGGAGTAGACCCACACTTTGTCCTTTACGACCGGTCCGCCAATGGTTCCAACATAGTTCTGCCGGGAAAAGGGCTGCTTGGGCTCAGGCGCGGGGTTTTCGATGGGAAACCGTGCATTCAAGGCCGCCGCACGCTCATAGAACGCGAGGTCGCCATGCCAGTCATTGGTGCCACTCTTGGTGCTGATTACCACCGAACCCGCCGTAGTACGCCCGATGTCGGCATTCTGCTGCGAGGTCTGCACGGCAAATTCGCGAATCACATCGGGCGAGAAGTTCTGCAGGAACCCGCCGATGTAGTCATCGGAGTTGTCGGCGCCATCGACCGTGAGCTGGTTATTCAGGCCCGAGCTTCCGCCCGTGGAGACCGCGGTAATACGCGCCTTGGTGGGATCGGAAGGTTCGACCGGCTCCGTGCCCGCCACCATGTATGCAATGTTGGCGAAACTGCGCGCCGCCAGAGGGATGGTCTGAAGGTCCTGGCTGGTAACGACGCCACCATTCACTGCATCGGTTGTGTCGAGCGGTTGCGTGGTGATGGAAGAAGGTTCCGCCTTCACATTTACGGTCTGCTGAACCGCCTCGGGCCGCAAAGTTACCAGAAGGTCGCGCACGTTACTGATCTGCACGGTCACATCGGAACTCGCCTCGGCAAACCCCTTGCCAGTGACGGTTACGTGATAGTTTCCCGGCAGCAGATCGGGGAACCGGAATTGTCCGCGGCTGTCAGTTGTGGCTTTGCGCGCAATCCCGGAACCGTTATCGGTGGCGGTGACCTCGGCCGACTTAATTCTTGCGCCGCTGGCATCCTGCACTTCGCCGAGCAGCGAGCCGGTTGCATTCTGCGCTCGCAAGGCAAAGGGAAACAGTGTGAGAACACAGATTGCCAGCAGGGCGCTTCGGAGTAACTGTCCATTCATTTTTGACAGCGGCATTGTTAAGTTTTCCTGTGTTGCACGGACCTATTCGTTCCGGCGGGATTTGGTTGCGTAAGAATCGAATTTTCAAGCTACTCTGGCGATGCGGGTACTACCATTGGTAGTACTTGACGAAAGCACGTTTCCGACAGCAGGAGGCGCGAAACCGGCGTCAACTCTGTCGGCAGCAGGCCGCGTGAAGGACGAAGAGCCACGTTCAGAGTCGCGGGCGAAGTGGGGATGACCGACCATCTGGACACAATTGCGCGAGGCGGCGGGTGGTCGTTCCGAACGGAGTGCTATTCGGGGTAATCGCGCCTCATGATTCCGGCTCGCCGCCACAACCACGAGTCTTGAAAAAATATCACATTAGATATAGTCTAAATTTGTCATGGACGCCGAGGCGATTAAACGGTCCCTGGAAGGCAGCGGGTTGCGGTGCACTCCGCAGCGCTACGCCGTGATGGCATTCTTGATGGAACACCACCGGCATCCCACGGCTGCGGAAATCTTCGAAGCCGTGAACCGCGTGGATCCGCGCTCTTCAAGGGCCACGACTTATAACAATCTGCGGGACTTGGTGCAGGCGGGTTTGGTGCGGGAAGTGGCCGTCGAGGGCCGCGCCGCGCGATTCGATGCGAAAGGCGTGCGGCATCACCACTTCATCTGCGACCGCTGCGGCAATGTTGAGGACATTGAGTGGTGCGACGTGCCCAGGCCGGCCTCGGGCTCCCTCGGTAAGCGGATTCTTCGCGAATGTGAACTCATTTTCCGGGGGCTGTGCACGAAGTGCGCTCCGCGGCGGCACGCTTCCCGTTCCGTGTCGTAGGCGTGTGGATACCGGATGAATGGCGCGCGTCAGCAAGCGCGGCCTGCGGGGATTGCGCGAAGGGGAAAGCCAGGATGGATTCGTAGTTTGTCACAGTCATTTTAGATAATTCGAAGGAAGGTATACATATGGAGAAAAAACTCACCACCCCAGCGGGAGCTTCTGGCCCCGAGAATCAGGAGCCAAACTTGTCAACCGAAACCAAGTGCCCAGTCGCACACGGCGCTCGCAGATTCCAGACGAATGCCGACTGGTGGCCGAATCAGCTCAACGTGAACATCCTGCACCAGCACTCCCCGCTGTCCGACCCAATGGGCAAGGAGTTCAACTACGCCGAGGAGTTCAAAAGCCTTGACTTGGATGGCGTGATCAAGGACCTGCATGCCTTAATGACGGACTCGCAGGATTGGTGGCCCGCGGACTTTGGCCACTATGGGCCGCTCTTCATCCGTATGGCGTGGCATGGCGCAGGCACCTACCGCATCGGCGATGGCCGCGGCGGGGCAGGCTCCGGCGAACAACGCTTCGCGCCCCTCAATAGCTGGCCGGACAATGTGAACCTCGATAAGGCGCGCCGGTTGCTCTGGCCGATCAAGCAGAAGTATGGGAAGAAAATCTCCTGGGCCGACCTCATGATTCTCACCGGTAACGTGGCCTTGGAGTCCATGGGGTTCAAGACCTTCGGTTTCGGTGGCGGGCGCGAGGACATCTGGGAGTCGAGCGACGACATTTATTGGGGCCCTGAGGGCAAGTGGCTGGCGGATGAGCGCTACAGCGGCGATCGTGATCTCGCGAATCCCCTTGCGGCGGTTCAGATGGGCCTGATTTACGTTAACCCGGAAGGGCCCAATGGAAACCCGGATCCCCTTGCCGCGGCACGGGACATCCGCGAAACGTTCGCTCGCATGGCGATGAATGACGAGGAGACCGTTGCGCTCATTGCTGGCGGGCACACGTTCGGTAAAACCCACGGCGCCGGTGATCCGAGCAAGTATGTCGGCCCCGAACCCGAAAGTGCCCCCATCGAGCAGCAAGGCTTGGGTTGGAACAACACCTATGGCAGCGGCAACGGCGACTACACGATCGGCAGCGGCTTGGAAGTCACTTGGACGACGACGCCCACAAAGTGGAGCAACAACTTCTTTCAGAACCTGTTCGGCTACGAATGGGAACTGACCAAGAGCCCGGCCGGTGCGCATCAGTGGACGACGAAGAATGGCGCAGGCGCCGGTACGGTACCGGATGCGCACGATCCATCAAAGCGTCACGCGCCGACCATGCTGACCACAGACCTCGCATTACGGTTCGACCCTGTTTATGGACCCATTTCACGGCGCTTCTACGAGCATCCGCAGGAGCTCGCAGACGCGTTCGCCAAGGCGTGGTTCAAGCTGACCCACCGCGACATGGGTCCGATCTCGCGCTACCTTGGCCCGCTGGTTCCGAAGGAGCCCCAGCTATGGCAAGACCCTGTTCCCGCCGTGGATCATAAATTGATCGGGGAGCAGGACATTGCTGCTCTGAAGGCCAAGGTCCTCGCATCCGGACTTTCCATCTCCCAACTGGTTACGACGGCCTGGGCGTCGGCTGCCACATTCCGCGGCAGTGACAAGCGCGGCGGGGCGAACGGGGCGCGCATTCGCCTCGCGCCGCAAAAGGATTGGGAAGTCAACCAGCCGGCCGAACTGGCGAAGGTCCTTCCGACGCTGGAGGCGATCCAGAGAGGATTTCAACAGCTCGCAGTCCGGCGGGAAGAAGGTCTCGCTGGCTGACCTGATCGTTCTGGGCGGCTGCGTAGCGGTCGAGGCAGCTGCGAAGAAGGCCGGCCACGACGTGAAGGTCCCTTTCTCGCCGGGGCGCATGGACGCGTTGCAGGAGCAGACCGATGTGCATTCGTTCGCAGTACTGGAACCGACCGCAGACGGGTTCCGCAACTATCTCCGGAAGGGAGACGAGGGATCGGCGGCTGAGCTGGTGGATCGGGCGAACCTGCTGAGCCTGACCGCTCCCGAGATGACGGTTCTCGTCGGCGGCCTGCGCGTCCTGGATGCAAACTTCGGGCAGTCCAAACATGGTGTTTTCACCAAGCGGCCCGGAACGTTGACCAATGATTTCTTCGTCAACCTGCTCGACATGAACACGAAGTGGCAGAAGTCGGCTACATCGGAAGGCGTGTTGGAGGGGCGCGATCGGGCGACCGGCGAACTCAAGTGGACGGGCACTGTCGTTGATCTCGTCTTCGGTTCCAACGCCCAGCTCCGGGCCCTCGCGGAAGTCTATGCATGTAATGACTCGAAGGAGACGTTTGTGAAGGACTTCGTGGCTGCGTGGGACAAGGTGATGAACCTTGATCGCTTCGACCTTGCCTGAGCTCGGCGATATTGGAAGTTAGAGTCGTTCCAGGACTGGTCTATCAGCTTGAGGGTGGCGCAGGCCTTTACCTGGATTATTCATGGGCTTGATTGATGTCATCCTGAGCGCAGCGCGCGCAGGACTTTCCGACCCGCTTCTTTTGCGGCTCGGGCGGGCGCGGAGTCGAACGATATGGGTTGTTCCTGACTGCGTAACGCTATACCCGGCGAACGCTCCCTCGACTCGGACCGCTGCAGCTCGTGCTGGCTCCTTTGCAAAGATCCCGCCCCCTTTGTGAAGTCCAGCCGCAGCCCCGCCATCCCCCTGCCCATCCGTCACCGACCCCTATGATCTGCGTCACAGCACAATGGTTAACCGCAAATCACAATGAGTTATTGCAACCGGAGGTGAGCGCATGGCAACTACTGTGCCAAAACTGCGATCCGAAACTCTGCGAACGCTGCCCGACGACAACGTTCGCCAGATCCTGTGGCATTTCGCCGACCGCTACGACCTGCAAATGGTTGTGCAGTCGGCACGCGAGGTAGCGCGCGGCCCGGTGGCGCGTCTGGTTTCCGAAGGCTCCCGCGGCACCCACGACTGGACCCCCAAGAAAGCGCAATTGCTCGAGGCCTTTGATCAGTCCGGAATCACCGCGGTTTTCATGGATCCCGAGCACGGCGGCTACCTGGCTGGACCGAAGAATCTCGCGCTTGCCCTGATTGCTTTTGAGCTGGCCTGGGTGGACGCCGGAGCCGCCACCTGCAGCCTGGCAGGATGCCTGGCTTTGGCGCCGATCCACGAGCGTGGCACGCCAGAACAGCGCGCGCATTACATGGCACTGGCTGCGCCTCCCGCGCCGGGAGAAGATCGCCAAACCTATCGCGGGGCCTTCTGTCTTACCGAGCCGATCCCCTACGTTGGCGTGGATACCGGCATGTTGAGCGGCAAAGTCAGCGTCACGGAATGGGCCGACGGCAAGGAGCCGTTGCTGCACGTGGAGAAGCGCGGGCGCTTCATCACCAACATGGGCTTCGCAAACTTCGTTACCGCTGCGGTTGACTCTGGTGACGATCGCATCAAAGGCTCGTGCATGGTGATCATCGAGGAGAGCGATCCGGGCGTGTTCGACCGCGGCACTCCGACGCGCAAACTGGTGCACCAGTTGTCCTCCACCTGCGATCCCATCTTCAACGTGCACGTGGCGGCCAGCCGTATCGTCGGCGGATACACCATCCAAGGCGGCGTCATCATTCCCAACTATAGCCACAGCGAGGTCATCGAAGCCGTATTCAAACGCACCCGGGTCACGGTGGCGTTGATGACTTCGGCCAAGCTTCTGTCGGCGGTCGAGCCGATCATCCGCTATCAGCGCGGGCGTTTTCGCGGCTCCGAGCAGGCCAAGCCCGGCATGCTGCGATACGAATTGGGCCTGCAACAACGCCAGGACGCCCTGCACCGGTTGGCCAACTTGTGGGCGATTGGCGAGGCGGGTGCCGCACTGGGATTTGCGGCAGCGCGGCTGTACGACGAACTAGATCCCCTGGAGCACGAGAAAGACGCGATCCTCGCGGCCAAAGGAATTCGCGGCGGCAAGGCCGAGTTGAGATTTTTCCGGGATGTGGATCAATCGGCGCTTGAACTCCTCCGCCTGAAAGCGACCCCGGAAGCTAAACGGAATCGCGAAACCTATGACGCGCTGAAGAATGACCGCCTGGTCGAGTTTGCCCTGAAGGATGCGGTGGCGAACGTGCTCTGTCCGGCGGCCAAGCTGTGGAACACCGGCACTGGCGCAAACTCCATGCGCGAGGCGCTGAGCCTGATGGGTGGCTATGGAATCACCGAAGACTGCCCCGGCTTCCTGGCGTACAAGTGGATGGACTCGCAACTCGAGGCGACCTATGAGGGCCCCGAGGCGGTGCAGCGGCGCAACCTCAGCGTCACCATGACCAACCAGTTGTTCCTCGCGCAGTTCCAGCAATGGATAGGCGAAATGCGCCGGGTGGCCGAACACCGTCCGGGTACGGGCGCATGCACTCTCGCTACTGCGATGCAGTTGTGGCTGTGGACCTATCGCCACCTGCGGGTCACGACCGACGCTTACGGTGGCGCGCTGTATCAGAGCGCTCGCCAAGGCGTGACTTTTCCGCTAGCTGATGCGCTGGGCTGGTTGCTGGCCGCGCGTCAGCAGGTGTTGGACTTGATTGAACTGGAAACCACCGGCCCTGAGAATCCGGTGCTGGCAGAAGGAATCGGGGGCACGCTGAGTTTCTTTACCGACCTTTGCCACATTCAGACGGCGCGTGCCGCGGGAGAAGTGGGTCGCATCTGCGCCGAACTGGTCTTTGGATATAACCGGCATCCGGCGTGGGATGACGAAGGTTACAAAGGTTGCTATCAGAGCGAGGAATTGGACTCGCTGGAAGGGTTGATTCCAGGCATTGCGTCGTGTGCGACCGATGTTGTGGATGCGGACGGAAGCCATCCCATGAAGGCGGGACCGTGTGCCTCATGCCAGGGTCTGGAAGGATTTCAGCGGCTGCGTTCCAAGTTGGACGGCTGCCTTACGGGCGCACAATTGGCGAAGGACCGGCTTGCCGAGGCGCTGGCGAAGGTGATGATTCCGGAAGCGCTGGATTATCCGCGGTAGCTTGGATTTCACTGTAGAGGACACCGCTTGGCCACCCTTGAACAACCCGACACCGAGCGCGCGACCATCGACGTTGACATTGCATGCGTGGGCTTCGGGCCTGCCACGGGCGGCTTCCTGACAACGCTTTCTCGCAAGTTGCTCAACGACGATGGCACTCCGGCAATTGAAAGCAAGGCCGCGCCAGGCCTGCCGCTGCAGGTCATCTGCTACGAGCGCGCCGGCGATATCGGTTTCGGTGTCTCCGGCGTCGTGACGCGCGCGCGCGGCATTCGCGCCAGCTTTCCTGATTTAGACCCTGCACAAATTCCCTTGGCCGCTCCGGTCGTCGACGAGAAGGTGGTGTACCTTCTCGATCGGGTCGGCGCCAGCCGGCGTTCTGCTGTGCTGCGGGCCGGCGACCGCTGCCTGCGGGCGTTCCGCAAGGTCATGGGCATTGCTCACGACGCATTCGAACTTCCCTACACGCCAGGGTTCCTTCACAAAAAAGACGGGCTGGTGCTTTCCATCGGCCAGTTCAACCAGTGGGTAGGCTCGCAATTGATGTCGAGCGGCGCGGTGCAAGTGTGGCCGGGAATGCCGGTGGATCACGCGCTCATCGAGGACGGCAAGGTGGTCGGCGTGCGCGTTGTCGATCAGGGTGTCGACCGCCACGGAAATCCTGAGTCCGGCTTCACGGCTGGAATGGACATACGCGCCGCACTCACCGTCATCGGAGATGGGCCTGTCGGAGCGGTCAGTCATGACATCGACGAGCGCCTGGGAACTCCTCCGGGTAACGAGGTCCGCGAATGGGCGCTAGGCATGAAGTTCGTTATAGAGCTTCGGCCTGAAATTGATTTGCCACCGGGCACAGTCTTCCACACCTTCGGTTTTCCTGAGCCGGAGATTTTTGGCTTCTTCTATGTTCATCCCGGGGGCGTGGCGTCGGTCGGCATCTTTGTTCCGTCGTGGTTCGATTGTCCGGCGCGCACCGCGTACCGTTACCTGCAGCATTACATTCAGCACCCCTACCTTTGGCGCTATCTCGAAGGCGGCAAGCTGCGCTCGTGGGGCGCCAAGTCTTTGCAGGAATCGGGCAAGCGCGGCGAGCCTTATCTGGTGGGGGATGGTTACGCCAGGATTGGTGAGTCCTCGGGCAGTACAAACGTGCTGACAGGTTCGGGCGTGGACGAGGCATGGACATCTGGCGTGCAACTTGCCGAGGGCGTGCTGGAGTTGTTGCGGGCCGGCAAGGCGTTCACCCGTGAAAATCTGGCCCAGGCTTACGAAGCCAGGCGAAGAGCGAGTTGGCTGGAGCGGGAGGCGCGCATTGCGGAGAAGTCGCGTGACGGCTTCCAGCGTGGCGTCGTTACAGGACTGATCGGCATGGCCGTGGCCGCATTCACAAAAGGCCGGCTCTCATTAGGTAGCCATCCTTCCAAGCCCTGCGAACGGATCGTGTCACCGGAAGAGTTTTATCGAGGCAAGCTCAGGCCGCAGCAGATCGAGAGCATCCAGCATCAGTGCAACCTCGGTGGCACCTCGCTCCATGATTCCCTGATGGACGCTTGTGGCTGGCCCGCGGTCGCGCACGATGGTTCGTTGCTGGTATCACATCAGGACGTGCTGCTGATGGGCGGCAAAGTCCAGGCCCCAGCGGGATACGCCGACCACGTTCGCTTCCGGGATCTCGAGGTGTGCGGCCGTTGCGGAACCAAGCTGTGTGTCGAGATGTGCTCCGGGCAGGCGATCACCCGAAGCATGGAGGGGCCGCCCAATTTTGATCGCGAAAAATGCGTCTTCTGCGGCGCCTGTATGTGGAATTGCCCCGAGAGTGTCGAAGGGCGACCCAACTTGGAATTCAGAGCGGGCGCCGGTGGATTGCATTCGGCGGAAAACTAGCCGCAGGTTGATATTTGGTGTGTAGGGGCTGGAGCACCGCCTTAGCGTTTCTTGTTTGTCATCCTGAGCGACGAGCGGAGCGAGTCGAAGGTACCTTATAGTCGCCTAATGAAATCGGGCTGTACCTTGCGACACGCTACGCTCGCTACAAAGGATTTGACACGCAGTAGCGCGACACAATCGCCATGAATCACTGGAAAACAGAAAAGATGACCAATCCTTATCACGTTGTAGTTTGCGCCAGCGTCGTTCCCGATCCATTGCAGACGCTGGAACCTGTCACCGGACCAACCGGGCCGGCGTTGAAGAACGAGATGATGTTGCCCGCGATCCTCGACCCCTGGGCGTCGCACGCGTTGTACGAAGGCGCCAACCTCGTGAAGCAAGCCGCCGGCAGCAAACTCTGGCTGGTGAGCATGGCGCCCAAGGCCAAGCTGCAGCAGGTGATGATGACGGTGGCGCAAAAAGTTCCGCTGCAATTGGTTGCCGTTGACGGCCCCTCCAGCGGCTTCGCCGATGCTCACCAGACGGCACGGGCGCTGGCCGCGGCAATTCGCGGCATCGCAGGCATTGATCTGTCGCGGCTGCTCTTGTTTGGAGGGTGGGAGTCAGCCAGTCGAAGCGCCGGTGTGACCTTACAGCTTATCGGCGAAGAACTTGGGATCGTCGACCAATTCCAGGGGGTTGACGCCATAACCCTGAAGGAAGACGGTTCGTTCGAAGTGCTGGAACGCGTGGAGGGCGCGCGCCACCAGGTGTCGTCCTGTGCCGGAGCGCCGGCGGTGCTGGGATGGGCAACCGGAAATCTCGGTGAACCGCGCAACGATCCGCAAGTCGGCATGGCCAACATGCGAACCATCATGCCTACCCTGCAGCGAGCCACCGCCTCATCCATTTCGCCGGATGGCCTGCGTTACGCCAGTGTCGCCACTCCCAAACAACAGCGGCCAACCCGGATCGTAAAGGACCTTCCAGCCGAAGACATCGCGCGCGAAATCGTGCAGTGGATCAAACAGGAGTAGCACGAACTATGGACACCATTCTTTTCCTGGCGCAAACCGAAGAAGACGGCACGCTTGCCAAGCCTGCGCTGGAAGCGCTCGGCGCCGCAGTGGACCTGAACCAGGCGTTGGGCGGAACATTGGTCGCCGCGTTTACGGAGCCAAGACACAGCCGGCCGCCGATGCCATCGCAAATTGTGGTACGGCGCGGTTTCTCGCGGTTGCGGGAGAAGACTTCGCGACCGCGCGCTACGCAACGGATGCCGCCGCTTGCGAGGCCCTGATACGCGCCGCCCAGCCTACGCTTGTCATCACGGCCGCCACTTCGCGCTCCTCACGCGTTATGGCGGGCGTGACTTATCGCGTGGGCGGATGTGTGGATACGCATGTCACCGGCATTGCCGCCGACTCTGGCGCGGTGACCTTGACCCGCTGGTTTTACCGCCAGCGTATTGAAGCTTCACTCACGCGCACGCAGCGTCCCTGGGTCATTCTGCTCGATCCGACCGCGCATACAGTGTGGCAGGGTGCGAGTGCCTCGGTCACACTGGAATTAATTACCGTGCCGGTGACCGAAAGCATGAGGCGCACTACCGTTCGGGGCATAATCACTCCGCCCGCGGACCAGCAAACGATTCGGCCCGACGCCAAGCTGCTGTTTGTTGCGGGCGCTGGCTGGACCAAGAAACAGAAGGACGGCCAGACCCACGTTCCCGAAGCCGAAACGCTGATTGTAGATTTCCTGCATAAGTCCAAAGCATCGCTCGGCAGCAGCAAATCCCTGGTCGAACTCACCGGCGAGAACCAATCGGCATTGCGCTTCATGAGCCACCTCAACCAGGTGGGACAGACCGGTTCCACGCCTCGTCATCCCAAGGGACTTTCCACGTGTTGCCACGGCGAGGAGCCGCATACGGTGGGTTGGCGATTCATTGGCGAACGGCGGGCCATCAACCTCGATCCCAACTGTGGATGGGCCCGTGGCAAAGCTGACGTGCTGTACGTGGCCGACGCCTTCGAGGTGATGTCGAAGGTCAATGCGCTCTTGGGTTCCTGAGCACGATGGTAGCCCGATCGCCGCTTGCAAACCTTCTTGCACCTCTTACAATGGTTGCGGCATCGCATGGTTGATGGTTCGTACCTGATATCGCGCGTGGTAAAGAAGGAGATCGTCATGTCCGCTTCGATTCCCGAAAATTATCTCGACCTTTTCAAGAAAAAAGCGTTCGGCAGCCTGAGCACCCTCATGCCGGACGGAAGCCCGCAGACCAACCCAGTATGGGTTGATTACCAGAACGGCGAGGTTTGGGTGAACTCCGCCGCCGGCCGCCTGAAAGACAAGAACATGAAACGCGATCCCCGCGTGTCGGTCGCTGTGATTGATCCGGAGAATCCCTACCGCTTCGTGGAGGTGCGTGGCCGGGTACGCGAAATCACCCAGCAAGGCGCGCCCGAGCACATCGATAAGATGGCAAAGAAGTATCTCGACAAAGACAAATATCCGTTCGCACAACCGGGCGAACAGCGCGTGCTCTACAAGATCAAGCCTGAGCACGTGCATGTGATGGGATAACGGAAGCTAGTTTAGCGCTAGACTGCGGTTATTCAGCGGCGTAAATAATGCAAATTGTCATCCCGAGTGGAGCGCAGCGGAGTCGAGGGATCTGCGGTTTGCCCGGCACCATCACTCCGCCGGAGACAAACGCATATCCTTCGACTACGCGCCCGCCCGACCCGCAACCGCAGCGGGTCGGAAAATCCTTGCGGGCGCTTCGCTCAGGATGACAATTCCGGTTCATGAATAATCTGGATAAAGCGCCGTTCCGCCCAACAGGATGAATGGTTGCATCGAAGCAAGTAAGTAATCCTCTACTCCTGCGCCCTCCGCTCCGGCTGTGTCGCATTGAATCCATACGGACAATGCCGGCACCCGGACTCGCAGCAGTATCCGCGTTGCTTAAGGTACAGGGCGGTGAAGACCATTAAGCCGTTTTCCATGTAGTAGTGGATGCCCTCGACCAAGTCATCCGGATTCATTGCGCGGCAGCTTCCAGCAGCATCGGTGTTCGCTCGATGTCTTCGACCGCAATGCCGTCGCGGAAGCTGACATACTTGCCCGAGATCGCCGCCACGCGCTCGCCCGGCACAATGAAGCCCACCAGGTTCAAGGGATCGGCAGCGGAGATGGTGACGATTTCGCCGCTGGCTGGCAGATTGCGCATGGCGCGCAGCGACTCCACCGCTTCCGGCAGCGCAAACTGCTCGCCGAGAAATCCGTTGACGAATCTTCCGCCACGAACTTCGCCACGATCCTCCAGGCGGCGGAACGCAATCAGCAACTCGCGCCACTTGGGCAGGTTCGACTCGCGCGCCAGAGTTTCGCGAAACACGACGCCATAACGGCGCAGCAGCATCCAGCAGGTGGCCTCGACGACCTTGGTGCGCTCCGTGCCTTCGCCGGGATATAACAGCGACCAGCGTCCGCCAGTGTGACGCGGCCGCGTGAGCTTGGGAGTGCCAGTCGCATTGCGGCGGCGCGGATTGATCAGCGAACGCAGATTTTCGAAGCCGTCGGCGGTGACCATGCCAGCAGCCACCAGTTCCCAGAGGGCGGTCTCGATTTCCGCCTTCAGCCGTTCGGTGCCCCGGACAATGTCGGCGAAGAAGGAAGCTCCGCGCCGGCGCAGAAATTCCAGCACGCTGCGAGCGCTCTCGCTCAGCACGCGTTCAAAGTCCTGCTCTTCACCGCTGGGCCGGGGCTGCATCCAGTCGGAATCGTCGCGAACAAAGAATGTGATGGGCGCGACGCTGGTCGGCACCACGCGGCGGCGGCCTGCGCCTGAATCTTCCAGCGTTGCGGGATGCGGCGAGAGGCGTCCCCAGCCAACCGCGCCGGTCAAACAAAGCTGATCGAGCGCCGCCGGATCATAGTTGTTCACGCGCGCCGCCAGGATGTGCTTCTCCCAGGCATTGGCCGGAATTTCGAAGCCTTGCAATTGACGCAACGCTTCGAGCAGTCCACGTTCGCCGGCCTGTTGCGATTGCGGCGTCACGTGCTGCCAGCGCAATAGCCAGCGCATGTACTGCGCCGCTGTGACCGGCTCGACCTGCTTGCGCAAGGTGGCGACGGTGAGGTGATGAATGCGCGCCAGCAATCGCCGGTCGCACCACTCGACCGTGCCTGGCTCGTTGCCTGGTGCTTGGCCGGTGAAATTTCCGCGCAGGACCGAACCTGACGCCTCCATGCGAAGCAGGGCTTGCTCAATCTCCGCGGCGGACAGGCCCAGCCAATAGGCCAGCGCTGCCGCCGTGACTGGCCCGCAGTGCATCATCCAGCCGGTCACCATCGCCAGCAGAGCGTCCTCGCGCGAGGCTGTACTCGACGGCAATTCCGGGGGCGTGACTTCGAACTGCGCTTCGGGAAAGATCAGCGCAAAATCTTTTGCCCGTTCGGAGGCGAGGTAGTAACGGCGCTCATTTGCCGTTGCGCGCACGACCCGCCAGCCTTCCATCAATTCGTGGAGAAACGGCGCCCAACTCGTAATCGCATCTTGCCACTCGATGTCGCCGATCTCTTCTGGAACCGCAACCAGTGTCTGTAACAGGTCATGCAGTTCGTCGCTGTCGCGAACATCGGGGCGGGCCTCCTCGCGGACTCGCGCAATCGCCGTCTGGTCCAGCCGTCCCACTTCCTGCAACACCGCTTCCGGCAGCATCCGCCGCATCTGCACGGCCCGGGCGCGGCGCTCTTCCAGCGGAGCATCGTCGAGAAAAGCGTACGGGTTCGCGTTCAGGATTTCGTGCGAGAACTGCGACGGCACCGGTGTGTCAACGGCCAGCGTACGAATCGCGCCACTGCGAATCCCGTCAAGCACGCGCCGCAGGCCGTCAATGTCCATGGCCTCGGTGAGGACATCCTTCATCACTTCCTGAACCAGCGGATGGTCGGGAATCTGGATATCGCCAACAATGTTTTCCTGGCACGCGGCCACGTCGGGGAAGACCGACGCCATAAGATCGTCGCTGCGAATGCGTTGGATTTGTGGCGGAACTTTCTTGCCGCCCTGAAATCGCAACAGCGCCAGCGAGCGGTTGGCGTCCCAGCGCCAGCGCGTAGCGAAGATGGGCGAGGCCAGCGCCGCTTGCTCCAGGATTTCCTGCACCGTTTCGGTTTGCAGGTAGTGAAAGACATCGCTGAGCGGGAAGCTATGCTGCTCAGCCAGCGCGATGTTAAGCCCATTGTCGGTGGCAGCGGCTTGCAACTCAAAATTGAATGAGCGGCAGAAACGCTTGCGCAGCGCCAGTCCCCAGGCTTTGTTGATGCGGCCGCCGAAGGGCGCGTGGATGATAAGTTGCATCCCGCCGCCTTCATCGAAGAAGCGCTCGGCGATGATGCAATCCTGCGTTGGGACCTCAGTCAGCACCGCACGACCGGTGACGACGTACTCGATGAGTTGCTCGGCGCCGGAATCGTCGAGCCCGCATTCATCCTTAAGCCATGCCACCGCGTTCTGCACTTCCGGGCTGGATTCGATGCCGCGCAGACGGGCCCTCGGTACTACGACGGGAGATGTGTCGCCGGCTGAAGTCGGATCAAGAAGAGAAGAGGAAGCGCCCATGGACGCGGCGCTAAAGCGCCGCACTACCCGAACGTCGTCGCCTTCAGGGACACTGCCAACGCCTTCCCGTTTGTCATCACGAGGGGACTTTAGTCCCCGAGGGATCTGCTTTTCCTGACTTGGGATCGGCATCTCAGGATTGTTCGGCACCGCCAGCGGCGCGGTGTTCGGCAGCAGTGCACTGACCCGCTTACGCAATTCGGCGACATGATGCGAAAGCTCGTCGGTGCGCGCCGGTGCTTCGCCGCGCCAGAAGGGAATACTCGGCGGCGCGCCATGCGCATCCTCCACCAGCACGCGTCCGGTGTTGGACTCGACTCGACGAATTCGCCACGAGGTGTTGCCCAGCAGCATAATGTCGCCCGCGTTGCTTTCCACGGCGAAGTCTTCGTCGAGCGTACCCACGACAATTTCGTCCGGTTGCGCGACCACGGTGAACAGCGCCGTGTCAGGAATCGCGCCGCCGCTGGTAATGGCCGCCAGACGGGCCCCGCGCCTGCCGCGAAGCCGCCGGTTGACCATATCGCGAAACAGATATGCGCCATAGCGGCCGCGCTTGGCTGCGATGCCTTGCGACAGCATCTCCAAAATGCGGTCGTACTCCTCGCGCCGCAGGCTGACATAGGGATAGGCGCGGCGCACGCAATCGAACAGCGCGTCCTCGTCCCAGTCCTCGCAACTGCACATGGCGACAATTTGCTGCGCCAGGATGTCGAGCGGGGCGGCGGGAATCTGAATGCGGTCCAGATCGCCTTGCTTGATGGCGCGGACGGCTGCGGCGCATTCCACAAGGTCATCGCGCGTGGTGGCGAAGAGGCGGCCCTTGGGGACGGCCCCGCGCCAGTGACCGGCGCGGCCCACGCGCTGCAACGCCACAGCAATCGCGCGCGGCGAATTGATCTGACAAACCAGGTCAACATTGCCGATGTCGATTCCCAACTCAAGCGAAGCCGTGGCCACCAGCAGACGGATTTCGCCATTCTTAAGTTTGCGCTCGGCGTTGAGCCGCAACTTGCGAGCCAGGCTACCGTGATGCGCCGCGACCAGTTCTTCGCCAATGCGCTCGCCGAGATGAAGTGCCACGCGCTCGGCCAGTCGCCGAGTGTTGACGAAGACCAGGGTTGAGCGATGCTGCAATGCCAGTTCCGCGATGCGGTCGTAGATTTCACCCCACATCTCGTTGCTCGCGACCGGGCCAAGCTCCGACGGCGGGACCTCCACTGCCAGGTCGAGCCTGCGGCGGTGGCCGATGTTGACCACGGCTGGGGCTGGGCGTCCCGCACCGGTGAGGAAATGCGCGATCTCTTCTATCGGCTTCTGTGTGGCCGAGAGCCCGATGCGGGTTGGCCGGTTCGCCAGCAGGTCAAGCCGCTCGAGCGAGAGCGTGAGATGTGCGCCGCGTTTGTCATCGGCGACGGCGTGGATTTCATCCACGATGACGGTCTCGACATCGTGCAGAATGGCGCGGCTGCCGTTGGCAGTGAGCAGAATGTAGAGCGACTCCGGCGTGGTGACCAGGATGTGCGGCGGACGCTTCAGCATGTCGCGCCGCTCTTTCATCAGCGTGTCGCCGGTACGCACGGCAGTGCGAATTTCTGGCATCAACAAGCCGCGCTCAGCGGCCAGCGTCAGAATCTCGCTCAGCGGTCCGTCGAGGTTCTTCTGGATATCGTTGCCGAGGGCTTTCAGCGGTGAGACGTACACAACCTCTGTGCGGTCTTGCAGCGTGCCGTCCAGCGCTTTGCGCACCAGACGGTCAATGCAGATGAGAAACGCGGCCAGGGTTTTGCCGGAACCGGTGGGAGCGGAGATCAGCGTGGTGCGGCCGGCAAGGATCTCGGGCCAGCCTTGCTCCTGCGGCTCGGTAGGCGAACCGAAGCGGCCAAGGAACCATTCCGCAACCAGCGGATGCGCCCAGGCGAGCGCGACCGGAATTTCCCCCACAGGCATTGAAGCATTGTAGCAGAGTTTCGCCAATTGTTCGCCGCTATGAATTCACCACGGAGACACGGAGAACCCGGAGGAATTCTATTCACCACAGAGAGACAAGCCGCCCCGAAAATAATTGTCTTCATAATATTTGCAGTGCTTTGAAATCAGTGCCACGATGAGGCATCTCAAACTAAGGAGCATTGAATGATGTGTTCGTGTGGAGAGCAACACCACCGCATGTTCCCTGCAAGGATTCAATACAGCGTTTACTTTGACGCCAACCGTCGGACTGTGCCAGCCGTCTGGACGCAGGAGGAATTGTGGGTCTGTCTTGCTTGTGGGAATATCAGCAGCGCAGTACCGGATGCTGAGTTGAACGAACTTAGAGCGGGGGCCGGTGAAAGCTAGAAACCATCAAATAAGAATTTCTCAGTGTCCTCCGTGCCTCCGTGGTGAAAGTTTTTTTCGGATTTCCTGCTGCTAAGATGGCGCTATGGCGGATGAGCGCGCAAAGAAGATCAAGCTGATGCTGTTCGACGTGGACGGAGTGATGACCGACGGCACAATTTTTTTGTTCCCAGCGCCGGGCGGGGGAGCAAGTCATGAGACCCATGAGCATCGCGAAAGGATGGCCGACAAGGGTGGTTTCGGTTTCGCCAGCCGGGAGATGATCGAGACCAAGGGATTCAACGCGCACGACGGCACAGGTTTTTCGCTGGCCCGCCTGGGTGGACTGAAGACCGGAATCATTACCAAACGCATCTCCGAAACCGTGGCCCTGCGCGCCCGCGACCTGAAAATCGAGCATGTCTACCAAGGGCAGCAAGACAAGGCGTCAGCGTTTTACGAGATCATCGAGAAGGAAGGCATGACGCCAGAGCAAGTTTGTTACGTGGGCGACGATGTCATCGATCTGCCGGCAATGCGGCTGTGCGGGCTGGCCATCGCGGTAAAGAATGCGCGCCCGGAAGTGCTGCGCGAGTCGCACTACGTGACACCCAACGAAGGCGGCAGGGGCGCGGTGCGTGACGCGATTGAGTATGTCTTGCGCGAACAAGGCTCGCTGGAACGAGTAGTGGAGGAGTACATCCGGTCGAGAGTTGGCATTCCGGCCAGCCAGCAGGATTAGCAACGGAATCCGCAAGAAAAACCCCCTCCGAAGGACAGGGGCGAATTGCTCTTCGGAGGGGTAGCCGTGTTTCCACGACCATTCTCAGGGTTGTTAGTAACTCGAAACACAACGCTTTTGGGGAAGTTTCGCTCGGCGGGAAAAAGCTATCGGAATTCGACAAGCGCATCGCGCAGGGCCGGCGCAGCGCGTATATTTGTCATCCGCAGGCCTTGCACAGCGAATCGGAACATCCCTGTTGCCACGCGACCACGTTGGGGTCAGGAATGAATGATCGTGGCCTCCCCGCCTGAGATCGCACAATTGTGCGGGGAATCAGAGTTGCTACGGTTGCAAGGCAGGAAGGTATGATAGTAATCAATTGACAACTGGCAAGGGGTCGGCGATTGGCAGATAGGTATTCGTCGATTTCCACAACCTAGACCTCGTGCCGGGCATCTGTTGTCTGTGTGGGAGTGGGTTTTTGCGCCGCCGGTGCAGTTTTAGATTGAGTCTGGGGCCCAGAATACCTACTATGAAACCATCCCGACGGAAAACGGCCGATCGTTGGGAGCAGCAAAGTTGACGATGGCAAATATTGCCGGGTCCAGGGAGCTTCGGGGTTGTCGATGCTAAAGCGTTTCGCCATTGTCGTAATGAATACTTCGTTGGCGTTATTCACCTCTGCCAACGCCATCGGCGCCACCATCTCTACCCACAAGCCGCACAGCAAGACGCACCACATCACCGAGACGGCGTCAGCACAAAAGAAGATGACGAGCCTGCGCACCAGCAGCAAGACGACGGCGAGCCGCAACCGCTCTGCGCATGTGGTGTCCAAAAGGCATCGTTATTACGAGCACTTCTCAGCCAGTTCGTTTGCCGACAACCAAGTGGCCGGCGACATCACCGCGGGTGAGGACCCCATCGTGCGCGCAGCCGCCCTGGAAGCCTTGGGCAATATGAACGGCACGGTGGTCGCGGTTGACCCCGACAGCGGACGCATCCTGGCGATGGTGAATCAGAAGCTTGCCTTGTCGGCCGGAGCGCAACCGTGTTCGACCATCAAGGTTGCGGTGGCCCTGGCGGCGCTTAGCGAAAACGTCATCACCAAGGACACGGAAGTTCCTCTGGGCAAGTACTCGCGGGTGGACCTGACCACGGCCCTGGCACACTCCAACAATGCCTACTTTGAGGCGGTGGGACGCAAGCTGGGATTCGAGAGGGTGAGCTATTATGCTCACCAGTTTGGACTGGGCGAACTAGCAGGCTGGCACATCGACGGTGAGCACCTTGGCACATTCCCTTCGACCGAACTGGACCAGAAGCTAGGCGGGGTTGCCAAGATGTGTTCGTTTGGGGAGAGCATTTCCCTCACGCCGCTGCAGCTGGCGGCGCTGATGAGTTCCATTGCCAATGGCGGCACGCTGTATTACATGCAACATCCCACTACTCCCGAAGACGTGGCCAGCTTTACGCCGAAGGTCAAGCGGCAACTGGACATCGGTCCGCTGATTCCGGAAATTTCTGACGGTATGTCGGGCGCCGTGGAGTACGGAACGGCGCGCATGCTGCGGACCAACTTCATGGAAGAGCCGGTGCTGGGCAAGACCGGCACTTGTTCCAAGGACGGCACGCGCTTCGGCTGGTTTGGTTCCTACGCCAACACCCAATATGGACGCATTGTGACCGTCATTTTCCTGGAAGGTGGCAGACCAACTTTTGGACCCAAGGCGGCGGAACTGGCAGGGCACTTGTACCGCAACCTGTATGACCACGAATTCTTCGCGGTAAAACCGGCGGCCGTACCAGTTCGGACGGCGGGTTCCGAAGTGAAACCTGCGACCGTTGGCGCTCCACAGTAAATAGAAACAACTTATAAACAGCGAAGGCCTCCCATGCGCGGGAGGCCTTTGTTACATCTGGTGCCGCCGCTCCGCGGCTCTCTACCGGTCTCACTCCACCCGAGGTGTTCCTCGGTCAGTGGCCAGGGAACTTAAGCAATGAGTTAGACCACACCAGCGGGACATACCCTTCGTAGCGGTTGCCTTGTGCTCGGGGATTAGCGAAGAAGCCGCTCTCCGCGAGTGATTTCGTAGCGAAGCCGAATTCATAGTGCCAAACCTCGCTAAATGCCAGAGAGAACGGCACACCGTTGCGCATGGGAGACAGCTCCGCCAACTCTTTTTCCATTGCAGGGTAGTTCTGCTTGAGCCATTCCGCCATGATCTGGCGACTTAACTTCTAAGGTCGCGTCAACCAGGGGCTTGTCACGTTCAGCGAGCACCGGGACCCCGAACGAATAACGATCCTGATTCTCGTTAAGATAGCCGGTTGCAACCAACAACTGCAACGTGGCTTTGAGGCGAGCCTCGGGAATTGAAACAGATTTGGCAAGTGCTGTTTGTGTGTCGTTCCCGTTACTCACAGCGTTCATCACCAATCCCGCATCGTCAATCGCCAAAAGAAGCAATGTGACGTATTCATTTTGGAGCGCCGCATAGAGCTTCGGTGTCTTGCGCCAATTTTCCGTTGCGCTTTCTATACCGTCGAATACATCGGGGATTCCGTACAGGCGCGGCAATGAATCGCCGTCACCGAAGGTCGAGAAACTCATTGTGGAGCCCGGCGCGCTTTGACTGTCGAGGTATAGCCCAGCGAAGTTCAGTTTAGCTCCCCCTTCCGCTGAATGGACGAAGTAGGAGGCGCCATTCGCCAGGCGTTGCGGTTTGATCCGGTATCCAAGTTCGGTTGTGAGATCCAGTCCGCCCCAGTTGAGCGCTGCCCCGGCAACCAGGTCAAACATCACTTGAGGACGCAGGGCTGAATTTGGATAGAGGCTGGATATCACCTCAAACTCTTTTCGATGGGCGCGGAATGCGTCTGCCAAGCTCCTGCCGAAGCGCTCCGTGGTGTGATACATCGTCTCCTGATCGCGAAGGGTGAGGAGAAGATAGTTGAGACGATAGACGTCCTTGTCCTGGCGCAGCAGCTCAAGCCTGACCAGATCATCGAGCGCAACAGGCGTTCCTATAAGTGCCTTATTGATCTCCTGTTTGCTAACCGGATGTTGCACCGTAGTGAGCATCAGTTGCTGGACCGGGATGAACGAGAGAACGTATTGAGGATCATCCAGGCCAGAAACCCCCACTGTGGAGCCGGTCACTGCCGTATTGAACAGCGGCTTTTCGGTAGGACCGCTTCGTTGATCCGTCTGTGCTGCGTAACAGGAACCCAACAGGATGAAGATGGCGGTGAGTATATGCGGAGAGCAGGCGCGCATCTGAATCTCCTTTTCGACCCGCTGCTCCTCCCTTTCGGATTGCAGAGATCGGCGTCCGCCCGATGGCTTTTCACATGGCTGGAGAGAAGCGCGAATCTCGTCTCATCAGTGATACGAAGCTTGGCGGTTGGAAGTTCCGCAAACGCGTTGTCAGGATCGCATCCACCGGACCCTTGCGACAGGTCTTACCCAAGACAAGACATAACCGCCCGGAATCGCTTTATTTCGCGAAGGGCGAGGCCGACTGGGCCTGCAATTTCTGCACTGCTTCCTGGTAGAGATTTTTCGCGGCTGGGTCCTGGGTCGTGCTGATCTGGTCATTGAGCCACTTCAGCATAGCCACGCGCGAGAGATGGGGAAAATTCGGTTCGGCATCGTCAATGCGCCATTCGTCGTTGACGGCAGTAACGATGTAGTCCACGTCCTCGTTGGAATTTGCAGGTTCCGGTGAATAACCAATGCCGTTTTCGAATCGGCCCAGAAGCCGATAGTGGACCGTGACGGTGTATTTGCCGCGCGTCAATACCGGGGTGGTTTCGACGGTGTATCGTGCGATGACGTTCATCTGGGTGTAGTTGGGATTTGTCTTCCACCACACCAGGGGCTGAACTTTCGGCCAACCTTGGGCGCCCATTCGGTCCCCCTCGTAATCGAGGCGGCAATATTTGGAAACCAACTCGCGGATTTGCTCGGCTTTGGTGTCCTGCTCCGAGCGGCCCATGGGTACCGGGAACTGCGCCAGGGCGATGCTCCCCACTGTGAACAAGAAAACTGAAGAGAGTGCAAATCGGCGAAAACATGACAACAACATTCGAACCTCTTGTTCTGATCCTAGTATGCGCCCCCTTTCAAGGGTACACCGGTTCTGGGGCAAGAAAAAGCGCCCGGCCATCAGCCGAGCGCATTGGTTTTAACCGAGCGGGATCTACGCTCGCGCCGTTTTCTGATCGCTGAAGACCTGCCCGTCTCGAATGTGAATGACGCGATGCGCGTACTCGGCGATATCGTGCTCGTGGGTGACCAGTACGATGGTGTTGCCCAGATCGTGCAGACGATCGAAGAGCGCCATAATTTCCACTCCCGTCTGCGAGTCCAGGTTGCCGGTGGGTTCGTCTGCCAGAATGATAGATGGACTGTTGACCAGGGCGCGGGCAATGGCCACGCGCTGCCGCTGTCCGCCTGACAGCTCGTTAGGCTTGTGGTTCATTCTCGATTCCATTCCCACCGAAGCCAACGTCTTGCGGGCGCGTTCCAGTCTTTCTTCAGCCGGAATGCCGGCGTAGATCAGCGGAAGCTCGACATTGTGCAGCGAGGTAGCCCGGGCCAGCAGGTTGAAGGTCTGGAACACGAAGCCGATTTCCTTGTTGCGAATCCGAGCCAGTTCATCGTCATCCAGCTCGCTGACCAACTGTCCGTTCAGCCAATAATTCCCCTGGCTGGGCGTATCGAGGCAGCCGATGAGGTTCATCAAGGTTGACTTGCCCGAGCCCGAAGGGCCCATGATGGCCACGTACTCGTTGGGTTGAATGCGGACGTTTACTCCGCGCAGAGCGTGGACCTGTTGTTCCGATCCCATGTCATACGTCTTCCAAAGGTTCTCGGTGCAGATGATGCACTGCTCCGGCGTAACCGAGGTTTGTGATTCTGCCAGGCTCGCCAATTGCGTTGCCATCCTCTTCTCCTCGCTTGGTAACTGGTTCGGGTTGCTCATGGATGCCAGCCTTCTTGCCCTGCGGCCCGTTCCCCCTGATCGTAAGTTAGGACTCTTCCTTCTTGCTGGCCGTTGAGTTATCAACCTTCACACTGGCGCCATTTCGCAGGGTCCGGAGCACCTTATAGCTTCCGGTGACGATCTCGTCGCCCTCGGTTAATCCACTGGTGACTTCAATGTCCGTGGTTCCACTAATGCCCGTAACTACAGGTACGAAGACGGCGTCCTTTTTGTTCTTAAGAACGAACACGCCCTGCAACTCTTCTTTGGGATCTGGCCCGCCCGGGGTCGCAGCCTGCGCCGGAGCAGGCTTGCCCTTGCTGTCGGTGGCAAGGTCCGAGCGTTGGCGAATGGTCAGCGCCTGGATCGGAATCGCCAGCGATTTGGCGCGCGTGGCCGTGGTGATGCGGGCCGTGGCCGACAGTCCCGGTAAGAGGTTGGCAGGAGGGTCCTGCAATGCCACGACTACCTTAAAGTCCTTGGCCTCCTGGCTGCTGGACGTGGTCTGGGCGGTGGAAACTCCCGTGGAGCGCAACACGGCGTTTCGTCCGATCTCGGTGACGGTGCCCTTGAACTTCTGCTTCGGAATGGCGTCGATGGTTACTTCAGCCGGCTGTCCCAGTTGCACATTCACGATGTCGGTCTCGTCAACTTTCACCTCGGCGGTAATTACCGACATGTCGGCAATTGTCATAAGCGTGCTACCGGGTGAGTTCTGGATGCCGGGGACGACGGTTTCGCCCTCACGCACGGGAACGTTGGTGATAACGCCATCGAACGGGGCCTCGTACTGGGTCTTACTGAGTACGTCTGCGGCGTGGCGGAGTATGGCGACGTTTTGGCTGATATGGCCCTGCGCAGAGTCCTGCTGAGCCTTGGCCTGCGCTAGTTTGGCTTTGGCCATTCCCAACTGCGCCGTGGCTGTACCAAAGGCTGCTTTCTTGGTATCGAAGTCGGCCTTGGCGATCAATTGGGAGTCATACAGAGATTTGCTTCGATCGTAATCCAACTTGGCACGCTCAAACTCGGCTTCGGAGGAATTCAGGTCGGCAGCGGCAGTATTGACCGCAGCCTGTGCGGCAACTGCGTCGGTGCGGGCCGCATTCAGGGCTGAGCCATTGGCAGAAACGTCAGCCGTGGGCTGAACATTGTCGAGCATGGCCAGCATTTGCCCCCTCCTGACCCGATCGCCTTCCTTGACATACAAGTGCGTGATCTTGGCGAACGCGTTGGAGCCGATGTTTACCTGCAACTTCGGCTTGATTTCACCCGAAGCGGTCACTACCGAGGTCAAATCTTCGCGAACGACTTTTCCGGTCTGCACCGTCACCACACCCTTGCGGCTCTGTTCGACGGTAAAGCCAACAATGGCGAGCAATACAATCACGCCCCCGACAATGAGAGCGATCTTCTTCCAGTTCTTCATTGACCCTCGATTGGGAACCCGCTACTCGGGCGCACGTCCGCCCCCAACCATAGTACGGAGTGAGACGGCCCAAGGTTCCTTTTGGGGAGCAAGGACTTTCGACATTTCCGGGGCTGACCGCCCATGGCACACTGGCACGAAGCAGCCCAAACCGGCAGGCGGTTTCCGAAGCTCTCCCGATCACTTGATTATAGCCGTTAAGTTGCTGCCACGGACAGAGCAAGTTAGGGGTGAATTCCCCCTGATGCACATCCCGGTAACATCTGTGAATTTTGCGCTGCGATGCCGTCTCTGGAATCGCCCGGGATGGGACGTGGCGTTCGTCACATCGAGTGCGACTTTTTCAGAGAGTGGGGGTTGGTGATAATGGGCGATTCCGTGTTAACTGGGCCGGGAATCCCCGTCGGCGACCTTGCTTTCGTCCGACCAAAAACATACAATTTAAAAGCCCCAATTCGTTTTTTGAGAGTGCGTTGGCATACATGAAGTTGCGCAGTTTTCGCTGGTTGTTTTCCTCGTTATTTCTGGCCGCGGCTATGACCACCGGTTTAGCTGTGGCCCAGAGTTCGACTCCTTCTGCCGCCGATAAGCCCAGTGCCCCGCAGGACCCGGCCGCGAAGGGCACGGATGCCGCGAAGGGCACGGATGCCGCGAAGGGCACAGACGCTTCCGCGCCGGCGCAATCTGGCGGCCAGCAGGTTGATCCGCTAAAGCGGCCTCTGACTGAAAAACAGAAGAAGGCCAACTCCAAGGCTCTGAAGCAGGAGTTAAGTTCCACTTATAAGAAGTGGCTCAACGAAGACGTGCGTTACATCATTACCGACGAGGAAATGAGCGCTTTTAAACAGCTTTCCAATGACGAGGAGCGCGACCAGTTTATCGAGCAATTCTGGTTGCGCCGCGATCCAACTCCTGACACCCCGGAGAATGAATACAAGGAAGAACACTATCGCCGCATCGCCTATGCCAACGAGCATTTCGCTGCTGGGATACCCGGGTGGAGAACCGACCGCGGACGCATTTACATCGTGTACGGTCCTGCCGACGAGGTCCAGACGCACCCTTCGGGCGGTACTTACACCCGGCCCATGGACGAAGGCGGCGGTGAAACGTCAACCTACCCGTTCGAGGACTGGCGGTATCGCTACATCGAGGGCATCGGCCAGGAGATCACCTTGGAATTTGTCGATGCCTGCGGGTGCAACGACTATCATCTGACCATTGATCCCAACGAGAAAGATGCGTTGTTGAACACCCCAAGCGGTGGCCTTACCCTCTATGAGCAGATGGGGCTGTCAAGCAAGAGCAGCCGCATTAACAACGGTTTCACCCCCAATATGGGTCCGAATGCAGGAAACGCCAGCAACAGTGGGTTCGAAAAACTCGAGACGCTGGCCAAGATCAACTCGCCGCCCAAGGTAAAGTTCAAGGACCTTGAGGAAGTAGTCTCCCATCGCATCAACGTCAATCTGATGCCGTTTGAAATTCGCACCGACTTTGTGAAGGTGACCGGCGATACCGTGCTGGTCCCGGTGACGTTGCAGGTGAAGAACAAGGACATCACCTTTGTAAGCAAGGACGGCATTCAACGCGGTACGGTGAACATCTTTGGCCGTGTGACCGGGCTTACCGGCCGGATCGCACAGACCTTTGAAGACACCGTGCAGGTGGACGTGCCCACGGAACTGCTGGAAAAAACCATGGAGCGCTCGTCGCTGTACTGGAAGGCAATCCCCCTGCGGGCTGGCCGTTATCGCTTTGACGTGGTGGTCAAAGACGTGAATGGCGACCGGGTGGGGACATGGAGCCGCGGCGTTCAGGTTCCCGAATTCAATGAAGACAAGCTGGCGTCTTCGTCCATGATCCTGACGGACCACCTGGACCGGGTGGCCGCCAAGAATGTTGGTTCCGGCAGCTTCGTCATCGGCGAGACCAAGTTGGCTTACCCGCATCTGGACGCACCCGACGGAAAGCCGGCAAGTTTCAAGCGCGATCAGCGCATGAATCTGTGGATGCAGGTCTATAATCTTCAGGCAGACGAGAAGACCAAAAAGCCTTCCGCCAAAATTGACTACGAAATTGTGAATATGGCCAACAACCAGTCGGTGCTGCAGTCCTCGGAGTCCACAGATACGATGGGCAACGTGGGGGACCAGATCACCCTGGAGAAGAGCTTGGCCTTGAACGCTTTTCCACCGGGCATCTACAAGCTGACGGTGAAAGTTGACGACAACATTTCCAAGCAAACGATCGCCCCCTCGGTGCGGTTTGCGGTCGAGTAGCTGGATGGTAGTACGGGCCCGCGGACGGTTATATCCGCCCGCAGTATTTGTGATCCCGGGAACCTCTGACGGGAGGTTTGAGTGATGACGCGAATACTCGGATGGTTTGCGGTGGTGGTAGCGCTGTGCGTTACGGCGGCTGGAGCCACCCCTGCCTCGATAGCCGGATACGTCAAGAACTCGGCCGGTGTGGCGCAGATGGGCGCAACGGTCGAAGTGCTCGATGCTGCCGGGCAAAGCCTGGTCGTGTACACCGATGCCAAGGGGTTCTTCACCCTGAGCGGGCTGCTGCCGGGCAGCTATGACGTGCGTGTGTCTGCGCCCTCTTTCCTCCCCGTGCTGCGGGAGGACGTGGCGCTTAGCGCCGGCGCCAGCAAGGTCCTGAATATCACGCTGAACACTTTGTTTGAAGCGGTCCGTATGCTTCCCACGCTCAAGCAGGGAAACGACGAGGACGACGTCTGGAAGTGGACGCTGCGCTCCAACGGCAACCGGCCAATCCTGCGCTTCGACGACGGATTACCAATCATCGTAGAGACTGCCGCGGATGATAGAGGAACAACGGGAAGCCTGGCGTTTATGGCCGGGGGCTCCAGCCAGGGCTACGGTAGCGCGGCGGACCTGGGTACGGCCTTCAACGTCGAGCATTCGTTGTTTCACACCTCAACCATCGGGGTGGAGGGGAATCTCGGATACGGAACCGGCATGCCGGACGGCGTAATTCGTGCGTCTTACAGGCGGCCGGGCAATGAAGGGTGGACGCCGACGATCGCGTTGATTGTTCGTCGCTTCGCCACGCCCGATTCGGTGCCGCACCGGGGAGCTCTGGAAGCGGTGGCGTTGACGTATTCCGACGGCTTCTCCATTGGAGACGTTCTCGACTTTCAAATTGCCAGTGAGGCGCAGAACATTCAATTTCTGGGCCACGGAGCCATGGCATTCCGCCCTTCGGCGGTCGCCGATTGGCACTTGACATCCAATACCATCCTTGAATATCGCTACGCTACCAGCGAACCCAATACCCGTGCCAGCAAGGGTTTCGATTCGGCTCCAGCGGACCTCAGCGAAACCGGGCCCCGCATGACCATGATTGATGGCCAGCCGCTGCTGGAGAATGCGCATCATCACGAGATTTCGCTGTCGCAACGTGCCGGCGACAACAAACTCCAAGTCGCCTACTTCCGAGACCGCATCAAAGACCCCGCTTTGCTCGGGGTTGGCGATATTGGCTGGGCTAGCGACGATATTCTGCCAGATGTCTATTCCGGCACCTTCAGCTTCAATGGTGGGGCGCTCGAAGCCCAGGGGGTTCGCCTGGTATTTCAGCGGCGGCTTTCTGACACCGTGACCGCTACCTTGGATTATGCCTACGGGGGAGTTCTCGAACTGGAACAGCCGAACGTGGGTTGGAATGATGTGCGCAGTAACCTTCAACATGGCTGGCGGCACTCGGCTGCTCTCAAACTGAATGGCAGCCTCCCGCGCTGCAAAACGCAGTGGATCGCGTCCTATCGCTATACCAGCGGCGACAACACCCTGACCTCAATCGATCTGTTCAACGCCTCGGCGGGACAGACCGATCCTTTCTTCAATCTTTTCGTGCGCCAACCGCTGCCACGTATGCGTTTCATCCCAGGTAACATGGAAGCGCTGGTGGACCTGCGCAACTTGATGGCGCAAGGTTACGTGCCAGTCATCGGGCCTGATGGCAAGACCGTGTACCTGATGCAATCGGCCCGCAGCGTCCGCGGCGGCCTGGCATTCACGTTCTAGAGTTGTTTGCTATTCCGGCCAGACTGGAAGCAGCAGCGCGACACCGCGCCTGACAACGGCATTGCAATCGGCTTCAGGGCGAACCCTCCATCCGTGCACCCGACCCTCCCAAGAAACGAGCTGCATACCAAGAGAAAATCTCTGCTAGCATAACGGGATGCTTACCAGCCGTTGGTTCACTGAGTGCCTATAGAAAAGAGGTAAAGATCATGTTCAAGAGTACGTTCTACCTCATCATAATTTGCTGCTGCGTCAGCCTCTATGCCGAACAGGTGACCCTCAAGAATGGAGACCGTCTCACGGGAACCATCCTGAACGTGAGCGACAAGAAACTCACCATCAAGACCGAACATGCTGGGACCGTCACCATTGATTGGGACGCGGTGTCGCAGTTCTCTTCGGAGCAAACCATGGTGGTGACTCGCACCGATAAGCGGGTTGTTTCCGGAGCGGTGAACACCAAAGACGCGGAGGTCGCCGTCTCCACCACGTCGGGGACGCAGACCATACCCATGGCGGACGTTGCCGTAATGCGTTCACCGGCCGACCAGTCCGCGTATGAAAAGTCGCTGCATCCGGGAATGCTGGAGGGCTGGGCGGGCGGAGGCAACTTCGGACTGGCCCTGGCGAGAGGCAATTCCGACACCACCAACCTGGCGCTGGGCTTCAATGCTGCGCGGCCCACATCCACCGACAAGTGGACCATTCAGGCAGCTTCACTCTACTCGACCAGTACCGCCAACAATGTGACCACTACCAGCGCAAACGCTCTTGGGGGCTTTATTCGTTACGATCGCAACCTGACCAAGAAGCTGTTTGCTTTTGGTCTGTTTGCGGGAGCCTACGATCACGCCCAGGACCTCAACGAACGCCTCAGTCCCAGCGGCGGTCTTGGATATCATGTCATTGCCACCTCTCCGACGACGCTTGATCTGCTGGGTGGCTTCGGCTACACCTACGAAAACTACTCGACGGGGATGACCAACAACCTGATGAACGCGACCATCGGAGACGAGTTTAGTCACAAGCTGAAGGCCAACACCACGGTGATTCAGGATTTTTATTTCTTCCCCTACCTGAACTCCGGCGGAGGCTATCGCGGCGTCTTCGATTTTGGGATCGCCAGCAAGCTGTACCGGGCCATTACCTGGAATTTGAACTTTGGCGACCGCTATAACAGCCGTCCGGTGGCGGGCAACGATAACAACGACGTGTTGCTGACAACAGGACTTGGCTTGACATTTGGAAACAAAGCGAAGTAAGTCGGGCCAAGTCGATGGGTTTTGATCTGTTGCATACTTAGACTCAGCGTGGAAAACATGCTCAGGAGGAGCCTATGTTTAAAGGATTTCGCGATTTCGTACTGCGCGGCAATGTAGTCGATCTGGCAGTGGGCGTGGTCATCGGCGCCGCTTTCGGTACCGTGGTCAGCGCATTCGTGAAAGATTTGCTGACTCCGGTGATCGCAGCCATGGCGGGCAAGCCGGATTTTTCCAGCTTCTTCTTCGAGGCCAATGGAGCCAAGTTTCTTTACGGCGACTTCCTCAATGCGGTCATCTCATTTCTGCTGATCGCCGCGGCTGTGTACTTCTTTGTCGTTTTGCCGGTCAATAGCCTGATGAAGCGTTTCGAGAAACAGGCCCTGCCCGACAAGAAGAAATGCCCAGAGTGCCAAAGTGACGTCCCGATTACCGCCCGGCGTTGCGCGTTCTGCACCTCAGCGCTGGCTTAGTCGATTGCTATGGCGACATCGCGCTTGGTTACATGGGATAGTCCGGTGTCGATTGCCGAACAACTGCCAAGCTGCGTGTAAACCCAGGGCTGTGAATCCAGCCCTCCGATTGCCGGCATCCAAAGGGCCGCCTATAAAGGAATTGAGGACCGCCGAACCAACTGTGCCGGATTGTGCCTTACGGCGCCTTACAGTGTCCCGAACGGTTCAACTCAAGATGGAAAGGGCTTGAAAGTAGACGTTGCAAAAAAAATGCCGTCCTGAGGACGGACTTTGCTTTGGCGAGGCACACGCTTTCCCGGGAATGACTTAGACAAAGCGCACTGCAACTTCGCGTTACTTGCTCTTGCCTGTGACGGTATAAGGATCGGCCATGTCGGCCAAGGGCAGGACCTGGTAGATCGCGAAGTTGTAAACCGGAGACATTGCCAACAGACGATCAAGTTCTTCGTTGGAGGCAACCTTATAGATCCAGGCGCCGCCATGGCTGCCGACTACGTGATACCGGCACTCGAGCTTGCCTTCGGCTTCCAGCCTTTCGCCATACTTCGGCTGCTCCGCGATGGCACGCACCACCTCCGGAGTCAAGCGGGTCACATCGAAATGCCATAGGACGAGAAATTTCATAAGGCCTCTCTTCGACGGGTGAATTACGTTGAATTCGACGACGCGAGTCGAATTATGCTTCGAGGGATTTAGGAAGTGGCAAGTTCAGGTCTGCGTAAAATTGCCAGAGTCGCGGCCTTGGTTCCTTGACAGCCCCCACAGAGAGTAGGGAGGGCGCAGGAATCTCATGAATCGGTTGGCGCCAGTTCCGCCTCCAGCATTCCCAACTCTTCCAGAAGTTTAAAGGTGCGCTCGGCTTCGATGCGGTCGACGCGGCTGAGCGCGAAGCCGACATGGACCATAACGTAGTCACCTGGTCCGGCCTCGGGAACAAAGTCGAGACAAACTTGGCGCACGATTCCGCCGAACTCCACGCGGGCGGTCCGCATCGTGTTCTGCATTTGAATTTCAAGAATTTTTCCCGGTATCGCGAGGCACATAGCAGCTATCCTCGGCAGCCAGTACATCATCGCTTGGTTACAGCGGGCTGTGACGCACGACACAGCTGAACGTGATGATCACGCCCGTGCTGTCCCGCCCCACCCAAGCGCCAGAGCACCACGGACGCCCGCATGGCTTTTTCTGGCGCAGGTCACAAACGGCTGTGACGATGACCGCCGCGCGTTGAATTGTGTCTGAATCCTTGCCCAGCAGGGCTTTCAATGAGACAAGTTAACTCTCCTATGGTCCTTCTCAGGGTGCGAACGTACGTTCGCTAACATCAATGCGTGACTGGGGTCACTGACCCCGGTGTGGTCCCGGACTGATAACTAGCATCACGTTTGCACTACGGCGCGCCGGGCCCAGCGGCTTTCCGTTTGCTGACGCATTCAAATGTGCCGAGAGTGCAGGCAGCACTTTGCACCAGTGGGGACAGAGATAGTTGAGCACTAATAAGTGGGCCCCAAGAAGATATCGAACGCAGTAATAACAGATCGCAGGCCAACGACAACAGCAGCAACATTCATGTGTGTAAGGGAGGTTCAGCATGGCAGCTCGACTTGCCGAAGAATGGTTCGCCATTTGCGGAGGTTGTGAAGTAACCATCCTCGACATCGGTGAACCGCTCCTCGACGTACTGAAGCAAATAGAAATCGTGCACATGCCAGTCCTGATGGACCACAAGCTTTTTGGTCAGACTGGCGAAGGTACGGAGATGGACATTCCCGCCGCGGATGTCGGACTTATCTCTGGAGGAATCCGCAGCGAGGAGCACAAGAAACTGGCGCAAGAGATGCGCAAAAAGTGCAAGATCCTGATCTCGTCTGGGTTCTTGCGCCTGTTTTGGCGGCATACCTGCACTCGCCAACCAGTACACCACGCAGAATTGCTGGAGAAGGTTTATCGCGACAGCGTCACAACCGAGAAAAATGGCTTACCTAGCGAGGAGATTCCGGCACTCACGGACCGGGTGTACGCCGTCCACGAGGTGGTACCGGTGGACGCCTATTTGCCTGGATGTCCAACTACGCCGGAGATGGTGACTGCAGCACTGCTGGCTCTACTGGAAGGCAAACCTCTGCCCGTGCTGCCGACAAAGAGCGTTTGCGATGAGTGTCCCACCAAGCGCGAGAAGAAAGCCGTCTCCACGCTGAAGCGCCGGCTGGAAGCGCCGGACTTCGTACCGGGAGCGCCACTGAGCGAAATGCGTTGCCTGATGGAGCAGGGCATCCTGTGTCTGGGACCGGCGACGCGCGCCGGTTGCGGTGGCGGCGACGGTAACCCGCGCTGCATCCGCGCCTACATGCCATGCGAGGGTTGCTTTGGCCCGATCTCGGACAAAGCCAATCCTATGGTGGACATGATGGGAGCACTCTCTTCTATCGGTCTCGATCCCAAGCAGATTCCGGATCGGGCTGCAACCTTCAACCGTTTTGCTGGCGCGGGCCGTCTGCGGCCGCTGCCACGGAGGTGATCCATGTCAAAGACACTGGTGATTCAACCTGTCACGCGCATCGAGGGCCACGCCAAGATAACCATTCAGCTCAACGATGCCGGCAACGTGGACACCGCACGGGTGAACGTCATTGAACTGCGCGGGTTCGAAAAGTTCTGCCTGGGGCGTCCGGTAGAAGACATGCCGCGCATAACACCGCGCATTTGCGGAGTATGTCCGTGGTCGCATCATCTGGCCTCGGCCAAGGCGTGCGACGCGGTCTTCGGAGTCGAGCCGCCCCCGGCTGGCAAGAAGTTGCGCGAACTGTGCAACAGCATTGCCTTCATGGAAGAGCACATCCTGCACTTCTACTTCCTGGCGGGGGCCGATTTCCTGCTGGGGCCGGACGCGCCTTACTCGGTCCGCAATGTTATCGGCGTGCTACAGGCAGCTCCCGACATCGCCCGCCAAGTGGTGAAGGTACGCCACATGTGCGCCCGAATGCTGGAAGTATTGGCTGGCAAGTCGATCCATCCCCAGGCGGCGGTTCCTGGGCGGATTCAGCAAACCGTTAGCTGCTGACGAGCGCGATCAGCTGCGCAAGCAGGCCGCTGAGGCGCTGGAACTCGCCAAGTTCTCCATCGCTTTTGCCAAGGAGAACGTCTTCCCGAAATACCTCGACGTGGTGAAGTCGCTGGGAGTCATTACGACCGGCTTCATCGGCACGGTCAAGGAAGATGGGGCGCTGAATCTCTATGACGGAAAGATTCGCCTGATGACGCCAACTGGCGCCTATCAGGACTTTCCATATGATCGCTATACCGAGTTCATCTCAGAGCATATCGAGCCGTGGAGCTACTTGAAATTCCCCTACGCCAAACAATGGGGCGAAGGTTTCTCCATGGATGTCGACAATCCCAAGGGCGTATATCGTGCCAACACGCTGGCGCGCATCAACACCTGCGACTATATCGACACGCCGCTGGCGCAGATCGAGTTGGAGGAGTTTCGCGCGAAGTTCGGGCGGCCCGCACAGCTCACCCTGCTCTATCACTGGGCGCGGCTGATCGAGTTGCTCTACAACGCCGAGAACACCGTCCGCTTGTTGGACGATCCCGAGATCATCAGCACCGAGACACGGGTGAAGGTCACACCGCGGGCAGCGCGAGGCGTAGGCGTCACCGAAGCGCCG
Organism: uncultured Acidobacteriaceae bacterium; assembly: GCA_963728805.1. GTDB lineage: Bacteria > Acidobacteriota > Terriglobia > Terriglobales > Acidobacteriaceae > Bog-257. The sequence continues at coordinate 13,682 of CAVSLE010000001.1, read as the reverse complement.
CGCGGCACGCTTATCCACGACTACACCACCGATGCCGACGGCATGATCACAAACGTCAACCTGATTGTGGGTACCACCCACAATAACGCTCCCATCAATATGTCGGTCACGCAGGCCGCCAAGAGTTTGATCCGTAACGGCGTGTACGACCAGGGAGTGCTGAACAAAGTAGAAATGTCGATCCGTGCCTACGATCCATGCCTGTCGTGCGCGACCCATAGGTTGGACGGAAAGCTGTCGGTCAAGCTGGACATCTTCAGCGCGGACGGCAAATTGCTTGACTCGCTTGCCAACTAGGTAGAGCGGCGCTTCAGGGCCGCGTTCGTAGGCAAATCAAAGACCCGGGCTGCTGTGGTCATTGAAAATGACCACAGCAGCCCAAAATGATATCGACCGATCTCAACGCCAGCCTAAAGGCTGGCTCTACCGGACCTTGGATGGCTACGGAATGAGCGAACTGGACAAACCCATGTGGGAGATCGATCCCTCGCGATCTTCCCGAGTTCTGCCGGAAGCCGACGCTGGTGCTCGGCTGCGGGAATATTCTGTTCGGAGATGACGGCTTCGGGTGCGCGGTGGTTGACTATGTCGAGTCACACTACCAAGTGCCCGAAGCGGTTTGCTTGCTCGACGTTGGCACTGGCGTGCGCAAGCTGTTGTTCACTCTCTGCCTGAGCTCGGCGCGTCCACAGCGGTTGCTGATCCTGGATGCAATCGATGCCGGACGCACTCAGGGCGAGATATTTGAGATCGATCCGGCCGAGATTCCCCCTGTCAAACTAGACGATTTTTCACTGCACCAGTTGCCTACCTCCAACCTTCTGCGCGAGTTGCAGGAGAGTTGCGGAGTTGAAGTACGTGTGCTGGCCTGCCAGACGGGGCCATTGCCGGAAGAGATCTCACAGGGTTTATCGCAGGCAGTCAGCGCGGCCGTGCCGCAAGCAGCGGAGTGGCTTGTGCGCGAGTATTTTCCCCGCCTCCCAGCGCCTCTAGGCGAGCAGTGCCAGTGCCAAACACGCGCGCAATCTTGCGCTGGAGCTTGAATTTATGAAGCCAAGTATCTCTCTGGTCCGCGACGGGAAAAAGTTCATGTGGGACGGTCGTTCCTACGCCAGCTCGGAGGAAATTGTGCAGGCGGAACAGGCCTATCGAAACGACAAGTTTGAGACCTGCGTGGCTGAAGTAGAAGGACAGTTTCTGGTTTATACGCGGAGAGTGGTGAACGAGGCTGCAGTAACGGTGCAATAGACAACTTCTGCAAGCAAGGTGATCTATGGCAGTGGAAACACTTTCGGTTTGCGATCCCACATTGTTAGCTGACATCCGGCGTTATGGGAAGTTCGATCCTACGGGCTGCTACCAGTGCGGAAGTTGCACGCTTACCTGCGACCTGGTTGACGGCGGTGCGACCTTTCCCCGCAGAAGCATTCGCTACGCCTTACTGGGGCTGAGGCAGCCACTGGTCGAAAGCCTAGACCCGTGGGTATGCCATGATTGCGGCGACTGCTCGGCCGCCTGTCCGCGCGAAGCAGAGCCAAGAATCTCAATGCTTACGCTGCGGCGCTTCCTCAGCGCGCAGTACGACTGGACAGGTATCGCCCCCAAGCTGCTGCAGTCGACAGCGTGGTATGTCGGTTCATTGATTTTCGTGGCGGCCCTCACCTTCCTGCTCATACTCGGCTATCACCTGTGGTACGTGAAGATGGCGGCCACCCAGCTCGTCACCACACCGCTCGGGTTGGAACACATGTTCCCGCTGATGACCTACTACACGCTGACGGTGGTCCTGGTTCCGCTGTTGTTTTTGCTATCGCGTGTCTTCCGAATCTGGCGGCTCACCATGAGCACAGAAGACCGGGCGCAAGTTCCATTTTCTGACTATGTGGCCGAGTTCGGGACCTACGTGCACCAGTCGGTGACTCATTCGCTCATGCGGAAGTGCCCGGACCGGGGCCGGTGGCTCGGACATTGGGGATTGGCCTTGGGTACAGTGATGATGCTCACCATCAAGGTGTTCGGACTGAGATGGTTTCAAACCGACAACCTTTATCCTCTCTACAATCCCCAGCGGTGGCTTGGATACCTCGGGACAGGTCTCATCCTTTATGGCATGGGAGAGATTTTCTTAGGCCGGTTCAGGGCACAAAAAGAGATCTACAAAGAGACGCGGTTCCAGGACCTTGCCTTTCCCGTCTTGCTGGTATTGACCGTGCTCAGCGGCTTGGCGGCACACATTTTCCGCTACGCCGGCTTTGGGCTCACCTGTCATCTGCTGTACGCCCTGCACATTGTTATCGCCACACCCATGCTGCTGGTTGAGATGTCGTTTGGAAAGTGGTCCCACATGGTCTATCGACCGCTAGCGTTGTACTTCCTGGCGGTCAGGCAGAGAGCCTGGCGGCCAGCACCGGAAGTGGAGGTGGTTCCCAATGCCATCTAAGGATCCCAAAACCCTACCGGTGGGCGCTGCACTTGTCGTAGGAGGCGGTATCGGCGGTATGCAGGCCGCCCTCGATCTGGCCAATGGGGGCATCAAGGTCTATTTGTCGGAGCGCAGCGCTGCCATTGGCGGCGTGATGGCGCAACTCGACAAAACATTTCCCACCAATGATTGCGCCATGTGCACCATGGCGCCGCGTCTGGTCGAAATCGGCAAGCACAAGGACATCGAAATTCTCACCTTGAGTGAAGTGGAACAACTCGATGGGCAGCCGGGAAATTTCACGGTCCGGATCAAGCAGCAGCCGCGCTTTGTGATCTCGTCGAAATGCACCGGCTGCGGCGCTTGCACGACAATGTGTCCAGTGACGCTGCCGTCTGAGTTCGATCGTGGGCTCGGCGAGCGAAAGGCCATCTACCGTCCGTTTCCCCAAGCCGTTCCCAATATCTTCGCGATCTCTCGCCGTGGGGCCGCTCCCTGCGAGGCTGCATGTCCCGTTCATCAGGGCGGACAGGGATACGTCACCCTGATCGCGCAACAGCGCTTCGAAGAAGCGCTGCAGGTCATTCTGCGCGATAACCCACTCCCATCGATATGTGGCCGGGTCTGCACCCATCCCTGTACCGCCGCGTGCACGCGCGCCGGGGTGGACGATCCGGTGAATCTCCCGGCATTGAAACGCTTCATCACGGACTATCATCCCGATTACAAGCTGCCGGAACCCACCGTTCCAGATCGTTCGGAAAGGATCGCCATCATTGGTTCTGGCCCCGCCGGACTCGTGTGTGCCTATCGCCTTCGGCAACAAGGCTATCGGCCAATCATCTTCGAGGCGCTCCCAACCGCCGGCGGAATGCTGGCCGTAGGAATCCCTTCGTTCCGCTTGCCGCGCCGCTTGTTGAATGCCGAAGTGGACAGGATGCGCGCAATCGGGATCGAGATCAGGCTGAGCACGCCGGTGGGCCGCAGCATTGCCTTCGACGACCTACGAAAAAACTTTGCCGCCGTCTTCATTGCCATCGGCGCTCATGTCGAACGAAAACTTCGTGTTCCCGGAGAAGACCTCGAAGGCGTGGCCGGGGGCGTGGAGTTCCTGCGCCGAGTGAATCTCGGAAAGCCGGTCGGCACCAGGCCAGCACGTGCTGGTGATTGGCGGTGGAAACTCCGCTCTGGACGCGGCGCGCACCGCTCTTCGCTGCGGAGCCGCGGAGGTTACGATCGCCTATCGTCGTACCCGCCAGGAAATGCCTGCCGATCCTCGTGAGATCGAGGATGCAGAGCGCGAAGGTATCAAGTTGATGTTTCTCGTCGCCCCCAAGTCTTTCAAAGCGGGTGCCGACGGCCGGGTGGCCTGCCTCGAGTGCCAGAAGATGAAACTCGGCCCGCCTGACGCCAGCGGACGGCCTGCTCCCGAAGTGATTCCCGGCTCCGAATTTGTTCTCCCGTGTGACTCAGTGATCGTCACTATCGGCCAGTCTCCCGATATGGGCGCTTTAGGAGAGCGGCTGGGTCTTGAAACCACGAAGTGGGGAACCCTTACCGCCGATCCGATGACGCTCGAAACCGGGTTGCCCGGAGTATTTGCGGGCGGGGACTGTGTAACCGGTCCCGATGTGGTAGTCAACGCCAAACTCGCCGGCAAGAAGGCTGCAATATCCATCGACCGCTGGCTCAATGGCCAGGACCTGCGCGCGGACCGCGAATTGGAAGGGCCATATCGCACCGAATATGTCGTGGATACGACTGGTGTGCTGATGCAACGCCAGATTCCAGTCCAAGCGCTCGACCCAGCGACACGTGGAAGAACGTTTGCCGAAGTTCACGCCGGCTACACGGTGGAAGAAGCGGTTGCCGAGGCTAAACGCTGTCTCGCCTGCGGCGTCTGCTGCGATTGCCATATCTGCGCGACCGCCTGCGAGGCCCATGCGATCGACTACCTGCAAACCGAGCAGGATCTTGAGCTGAATGTAGGCGCGGTCGTGCTCGCACCCGGATACGAGGTTTTCGACGCCCGCCTGAAGAAAGACCTGGGTTACGGCCGCTTCCCGAATGTGCTCACGGCCCTGGAGTTCGAGCGGATTCTTTCCGCCTCCGGACCTTACTCCGGTCATGTCTTCCGCCCCTTCGACCGGCAGGAACCGAAGCGGATTGCCTTCCTGCAGTGTGTTGGATCGCGGGATGTCGAGCATGACTACTGCTCGTCCGTCTGCTGTATGTACGCCACCAAAGAAGCCATCATCGCCAAAGAGCATCTTGGAGAAGGTCTGCAATGCGACATCTTCTTCATGGACCTGCGCGCATTCGGCAAAGGATTCGAGCAGTATTACCACCGGGCGCAAGATCTCGGCGTGCGCTACATCCGTTCGCGGGTGCCGAAAATCGAGGAGGTCGCAGGCAGCCGAAACCTCATCGTTCAGTATCTGGGCGAAAACGACCGGAAACTGTCCCAGGAGTACGACCTGGTCGTCCTGTCGGTGGGCATGCAGCCTCCGAAGGATGTCAAGGTCCTTGCCGACCGCTTCGGAATTGCGCTCAACGAATTCAATTTTTGCGGGACGTCGGCATTCCAGCCGGCGGAAACGTCTCGTCAGGGAATTTACGTCGCCGGCCCGTTTGCCGAGCCCAAAGACATTCCCGAAACCGTAATGCAGGCCTCGGCAGCAGCGGCGCAGGTGCTCTCGCTTTTGAAGGATGCCAGGGGCACGTTGATCACGCCCAAGCTCTATCCCCCGGAAAGAGATGTAAAGGGAGAAGAGGCTCGCATCGGTGTCTTTGTTTGCCACTGCGGGACCAATATCGCTGGGGTGGTCAATGTTCCGGACGTTGTTGAATACGCAAAAACGCTGTCCAACGTGGTGTACGCCGAGAACAATCTTTATACCTGCTCCAACGATGCGCAGGACCGTATCAAGGAGAAGATTGCCGAACACAATCTGAATCGGGTGGTGGTGGCCTCCTGCACCCCGCGAACCCACGAGCCGCTCTTCCGCAACACGATGGCCGAGGCGGGACTCAATCCGTATCTCTTTGAGATGGCCAACATCCGCGACCAGTGCTCCTGGGTCCATATGCATGAGCCGGAAAAGGCCACGCAAAAGTCGAAAGACTTGCTCAGAATGGCGATCGCCAAGTCTCGGCTATTGCAGCCACTCCAGCGACAGAGGATCAAAATCCAGAAATCCGCTCTGGTCATTGGCGGCGGGATCTCAGGCATGACCGCCGCTTTGACTCTGGCCCGCCAAGGCTCCGATGTGTATCTGGTGGAAAAAGAGGATGAGCTTGGCGGTAATTTGCGGCACACTCTACTACCTGCTCAACGGAGAAAGACCACAGGAAGAACTGGCGCGCCTGCGCGACGAAGTTGAACACAACCGCAGAATCTATCTTTTCACGGGCGCGATCATCGAAAACATTGAAGGCTCCATCGGCAACTTCAAAACCAGAATCTCAGCCGGCGGCGTAACCACCGAAATCGAGCACGGAGTAGTCATTGTAGCCACGGGCGCAAAGCAGTACCGACCAAAGGAATACCTGTACGGCCAGGACGATCGGGTCATCACGCAGCGCACGCTCGAGGCCCGCCTTGCTTCCGGAAACGGCTTCCGTGCCGGGGAAGCGAATCGCACCGGCAAAAACCGTCGTCATGATCCAATGCGTGGGATCGCGAGAGGCCGATCACCCGTACTGTTCTCGCGTGTGCTGCGCGGACGCCATCAAGAACGCGCTGCGCATCAAGACGCTCGCTCCTGAGACGAATGTGTACGTTCTCTACCGGGACATCCGCACCTATGGCTTCAAAGAGAGTTACTACACCAAGGCGCGCCAGCAAGGCGTCGTCTTTGCGCGCTACGACGAAGAACGCAAACCCGAGGTATCGCAAAACTCCCATGGACTCGAGGTCACCGTCTTCGACCAGACCCTCGGCATGTCAATGTTGATCCACGCCGACCTGGTGGTTCTGTCCGCCGGCATTCATCCGCATGAAGAGAATCGTACCCTCGCGCAGTTCCTCAAGGTCCCGTTGAACAGCGAAGGCTTCTTCCTCGAAGCCCACATGAAACTGCGTCCGGTGGACTTCATGACCGATGGCGTCTTTTTGTGTGGACTGGCCCATTCTCCGAAAAGCCTGGAGGAATCCATCTTGCAGGCGCAGGCGGCATCGGCACGAGCGGCCGCCGTGCTCGTTCAAGACAGCCTCGAGTTGGAGGCGAACATCTCGCAGGTGGTGGACGAAAACTGCGATGGATGCGCCTACTGCGTGGACACCTGCCCCTTCAAGTCGATCACCCTGGTCGAATACATGTGGCAAGGGTCGGTCAAGAAAGTCGTCGAGACCAACGAGAGCACCTGCAAGGGCTGCGGATGCTGCCAGGCGACCTGTCCAAAGAACGGCGTGTTCGTGAGGGGATTTACCCTTGATCAAATCAGGGCGCAGATTGAGGCCGCCCTGGAGGTGGCGTGATGGATGATAACTTTCAGCCTTTGATCCTCGCTTTCTGTTGTAACTGGTGCTCCTACGCCGGCGCCGATTTGGCCGGTGTCTCGCGCATCCAGTACCCGCCAAGCCTGCGCATGATTCGCGTGATGTGTTCGGGTATGGTCCATCCCAACCTTGTGATCGAAGCGCTGACAAAAGGTGCCGACGGCGTCCTCATGTGCGGATGTCATCCCGGCGACTGCCACTACCAGGACGGGAACCTGAAGGCCGAGAAAAGGGCGGACGCTCTCCGCTTGATGCTGGCCGACTTCGGACTCGAAGAAGAGCGGTTTCAGCTGGAATGGGTTTCGGCGGCGGAAGGCCCAAGATTCGCGCAAGTTGTGAGCAGCTTCACCGAGCAAGTTCAAAAGCTCGGCCCCAGCCCATACAAGTCGTAAGAGTGACAACTCGACGTCGAACTTGAATTGGAACGGCGGCACGCCTGGAAGTCGTACCCGATTCACGTCTGATCTCCGACCATTGCTGAAACGCGCCTTTAGGAGGCTTCAGCCTGGAGAGGCGCGATCGGCAGTCGGACCTGGAATTGGGTCCCCTTGTCTACCACGCTGGTGACGTTGATGTGACCGTTGTGCGCCTCCACCATGCGACGGGCGAGGGACAGGCCCAATCCGGTACCGTGTCCCTTGGTAGTGAAGAAGGGGCGAAAAATGTTGGGCAGGTGTTCGGGTGAAATCCCTTTGCCTTCGTCGGCGACGGTAATGAGAACGTCGTCCTCATCGCTCTCCAACGAGACGCGTATGACACCCGGCTTGTCCATGGACTGAATCGCATTGAGCAGCAAGTTCAGCAACACCTGGTTGATTTGATTGGGGTCATGCTCAACCGGCGGGATCACATCCTTAATTTCCAATTCCACGACGATGCGTTTTGTGATGGCCTGCTGGCGCGCGAACATGACGGCGTGCTCGACCGTGCTGCACATATCGCCGATCCGGAATTGCGGCGGTTTGGGCCGGGCAATCTCCAGCAGTTCGGTAAGAATGCGATTGATCTGGACTGCTTCTTCCTTGGCGTCCTTGATGACGGAACGGGCCGGGCTGTTGGGCGGCAGATCTCTACCGATGATCTCGATCACTCCGGCGATGCCGGCCAACGGATTGCGGATTTCGTGGGCCAGTCCGGCCGCCAGTTCTCCAAGAGTTGCGAAGTGTTCGGCGCGCGACATCTGCGTCTGATGCAGGCGCTGGATCTCTTCGCGGCTGGCCTCCAGTTGCGCCACCATGTCATTGAAGTCGCGTCCCAGGTCGCCAATCTCGTCGTTACGCGAGGCAAAACTGACGGCGACATCCATGTCGCCCAGACGCACCCGCGCGATCTTGTCCTGCAACTCCAACATCGGGCGGCGGACAGAAACCGCCAGCACCATAATGACCGCGACGCAAATCAGCAACGCGCCGGCAGCGGCGATCGCGAGGATGGTATGCCGTTCTCCCTCGGCCAGCGACAACGAAACCAGCACAAACAGCAGCAGGCCGTTCAGCAATACCGCCGCGATCGGCAACACCGCTTTGAGCGCCCAGTTAAGGTGGCGCTTACGCGCCACGGGCGGTTGCTCCCAGGGCGGAGTTTCAGCTCGCGCCGGCGGATCGGCGTCGTAGAGTCGCACTATGCTCGGAATGGACATCTGTAACCTACAGCTCGGCCCCAGGACGACTTAGAATTTCAGGGCTGGGGACTCGGTGCTGAATCTTGGGGCCTAATCCATCCTCAGAACCGGATCGGCCAGCCCTGTTCCTCATGCGTACGCGTGTAAGCCGGGAAGCAAATACGTGACGCCGAGGAAAGTGAAGATCACGACGCCGAAACCCAGAATGGCAAAGTACGCGGCCCTACGCCCCCGCCATCCGCGCGTGATCCGCATGTGTAAATAGCCTGCGTAGACCAGCCAGGTAATGGCGGCCCAGGTTTCTTTCGGGTCCCAACTCCAATACGACCCCCAGGTGCGGTTCGCCCAGTACGCTCCGGCGGCAATCATGCCGGTCAGCAGCGGGAAGGCGATGCAGATGGTCTTGTAGGTGACGCGATCAAGCGTGTCGGCCGAGGGCAGCAGTCCCTGCAGGTCGGCGCGCCGCCACAGCAGCATCAGGTACAACAGGGAAGCAAAAATACCCGTCACCATGCCTCCCAGTAAGAAGGGGCTGGCAGCCAGACTGGTCGGGAAGAGTCCATCCTGGTCAGGTGACGGGTAAGCCGCATCGCGGACGCGAAGAACGAAAGCAGCCACCACAACCAGCTGCAAGAGAATGCTGATGAATACTGCCTTGTTGGCGGTCCCATAGAACGATCCGTCGTTCTTGACGCGGCCCGCGAAATACAGAATCAGGGGAACGATGGCGGCCAACGCCGCGATAACAAACAGCCAACCCAGGTCGGGCACGGTGACGAACAACCGCATGCCGCGGCCAAGAAACATGTCGGATTTGGTTTGGGCATTCCATCCCGTAACCGACAAGCCGCCCCAGCGCTCGAAGCGAGTGGCGACGATACCCACGTAGATTGCGCTGACCATCGCGCTCGTCCAGGCCAAGAAGGTTTCGGTGTGGAAGTTGTCCTTGATGAGGAACATCATGGCCAGTGCGCAACTCAAAGCGCAGGCGGCATAACTCAGCATGGCCAGCGTCACATGCACGTGCAGCCAGGTGGATTGCAACGCGGGCACCAACGGACGAACCTCGGAAGGCAAAAGTTGCATCAGGATGACGCAAACTACGGCCAGCGGCATGGTGATGCTGCCAATGATTTTTACTCCGAACTTCTTTTCCGCGATCAGTGTCATGGCGGCCACGGCCCAGACAAAACTCAACAGCATCTCGTAGATGCTGGCGAAAGGCGGGCGTCCTGAGAGATACCAGCGATGCGCGACTGCCAAGGTATTGGCTGCGAGGCCGATCGATGTCGCCACCGAGGCATAGGTCACGTAGCGCGGCGTTCCGGTGACGCCAAACCCCATGTAGAGCGCGCCGGCGCCTGCGTAGAAGACCAGTGCAACGTAGAGAAAATTGCTTTCGCTGATCAGGCTGCCACCAGATTTCGCCACGCCCAGCAACGCAACGACCAGCAAAAAAACAACTGAGAGTCCAACCAGGACCAGCAGCGCGTTGCCGCCGGTTGCGGCAGGTGGTTCCATTCGTACGACCCGTGCGCGGGTTGCCATCTTCTTTCCTCCGTCTTCCTGTTACTTCACGCCAGCCAGCGTTAGTTCAGATTGTTCTTTGCGAGCAGGCCGCGGCCATGACCGAGGCGCTCTCCAATTCGTTCCGGATACCCTCGACCACGTCGTTGAACTTCTGTTCGAAGCGGTCCCGGTTCTTGTTCGCCTGACCGCCGACCCACAGCACCAGCTTGCCCTGGGCATCGGGAATGGTCACGATCCACAGCCGCATGTGCACCATGTAGAACGCAACTCCCAGCCCTGCGGTCATCAACAGCACGCCTGCCCATACCAGCCACTGTCCGGGCTCATGCGAAACTTCCAGTCCGGTAACCGCCGCCAAAGCGATGTCTTGGCCGGAGGCCGGATTTTTGAATTGGTAGTTCAGGTTCTCGCCACCGAGGACGGCGCCCTGTACGGGCAACAGCCAGATCCTGGTGACTTCGGCGGTAGCCCGGTCTTTTACATCCAGCCCGAACGCCAGATTCTCAATGTCGTCGGACTTCTTGAAGACCTGGCCGTCGCGAACGAATGCGTCGGGAATGTAGTCCACCAGCGAGACGGTGGCGTTGCCATCCAACGTGACAGGCTGATTCATCTGCAACTGGAGAGGCGTTTCCTTGCCGTCTTTGGCTACCCACGCGATTTGCAGTGATTCCACGGTGTGATTGTCGAGCCAGTAGCTGGACTGGTAAAAGCGCAATCCCTGATAAACCAGCGGATCGTTCACTACGATTTCTTTTGACTCGATCTCTTTTCCGTCCTGCACCACGGCCAGCTTCGACCACCACTTCTTCGGCGAACCGTCAGCGTAGTTGTCTTGTCCGGCGGCGTAACACTTCACCGCGAACGGAAGATGTTTCTTGCCTCCGCTGCGCAGCTCGATGACATTGCCGGTTTGACCTTTGTGCAGCGCGAGAAAGCCGCTGTAACCGAAGATTCCATCAATGATGCTGCCGGCAAAGATCAGAAGCAGGCTGGCATGGACGATGTACACCGCCATAACCGAGAAGCGATGCCGCTCGGAATATAAGGAGGGTTCGTTTTTGTAGGCGACGCGATCGACCGGCCAGCCCAGCTTCTTGAGTGCACGCTCGGCAGCGTTCAGTCCGTCTTCGCTATTCCTGATGGGCAGCTCAACCTTGTGGGGAAGCGCTGCGCGAAAGTGCCAATCCGTCTTGCGGTAGGGCCTGGCGTAGAAGCGCCAGGCATTGGGAAAGCGATCAACCGACACCAGCACGATGCTCAAACTCACCAATCCCAACAGGGTGAGAAACCACCACGAATGGAATACGTTGGTAAGCATCAAGGAATCCAGGAAACGCAGCATCGTAGGTGAATAAGCTTGCGACATCTTGTCCGCGTCAGTGGCGGGACGCTGCAGAATAAATGTCCCCGTTGCGGAGGCGATCACAACCAGAATCAGCAGGACAACGCCGGTCCGCAAATTGGCGAAGGTCTTATGAATGCGTTTTGGAATCGACGAAAGGCTGAAGGCCATACGTGCTCCTTCCCGTGAGCACTTGACAAAGTGCACGTTGGAAGCCATCTCGCCACAAACGCCTAAGTCATTGCGATCTGGGCAATTGCGCCAGAGGCGAACGCTTCAATCTCCGCCCCTTGAGTGAGGCATATCACCCATTTCGGTGATGAAAGCGCGCACAGCAGCCGATTCGTGCCACGTCCGCCTGGGTACGGTAGTCGACGTGCTTTGGTAGCCATAGATCCGCATCAGTCGTCGCAGGCGAAGCTGATGCAGAAGTTCACGCATCCACCGTTTGAAAAATCAGCGTTCAGCGATGTCCAGCCAGAAAGAAACCCAGTCGTCGGGCCATATGCGTTGGGCATGATTACTTCTCCGCCGGCTGACGGCCACAACCTCCCTAGTTGCGCATACGACATCGCCCCGGGGCAAGCACAATGCCCCGGCCCGGCAACCCAGAGCGCGCCCAGTGCTCCGGGATGCGACACAAGCCTTGCCACCATGGCAGGCCTGGTAAAGATGCCAACGCCGATCACGTTGGATACGATCAGTGCCAAGCCATCTCTGACACGAAACGACTGGCGTAACTGGCTGCGCATTGTCGGAGCCGTGAAGCTGCGAGCAGACTGCTCGTGCAATCCCACAGCTTGGTTCTCGAGATGCAAAGTTCACCGCGCTGAGGTCGAAGATGATCGTCGCCGCTCGCCGGTCAGCTCACGGCTGCGATGCTGTGCGGAGCGCCAATTCTTTCGCGCGAATTCTTCAATCGCGATCCGATCACTGTGGGACGCGAGTTGCTGGGCAAGTTGCTCATCCGGCGAGAGGGCCGGAGGCTGATTGCGGGCCGCATCGTGGAGGACGAAGCCTACTTCGGTGCAGACGATCCCGCCGCGCACGCCTACGCCGGTCTGGCTCCGCGCAACGTCGTGCTCTTTGGTCCGCCAGGACACGCTTACGTGTACTTCATCTACGGCAACCATTATTGCCTCAATGTCTCGTGATGCCCGAAGGCGTTCTGCTGCGTGCCATGGAAATGTGCTGATTCTGAAGCGGTTATCTTGATCGAAGGGGTGCGTGATTTCACCGTAAGGCTGTGGGGAAAAACCCATCAAGGCTGAGGCCGCCGACCTTTTGAGACTCCGCTGACCGGTCGTTCTTAGGCTAAGCAATTGTCGGTCAATGACTTACAGGAAGTTTGGGCGGCGTGCAAGGCGCCGCTGCGATTGTGGCATGCATATTGCACATATGCATTTGTTGGTTGGAGGAAGTTGTGACCAAGGCAGTACGGTCAATTCTGGTGATGGCTTTATCGCTGAGTGCGAGTTTTCTGATGGCGGCCATACATCCCGTGCCCTTGGACAAGAACACCCCAACAGCTAAATGTATTGAGTGCCATGAGGACAAGGCGAAGGGGAAGGCAGTGCATTCTGCCATCGCCACCGGTTGCACCAGTTGTCATGAAATCCGGGTAAACAAAGATGTGACCCGGGTCAGGCTCATCACCGCAACGCCGTACTCGCTTTGTCTCACATGTCACGCTGATAAGAACGCGGCCGACCTTAAAGGTACGGTCCATCCGCCTGCGGTTCGCGATTGCCTCAAGTGTCACGATCCGCACCAGTCCGACAACAAGTTCCAACTCGTTAAGGCTGAAACTGGCGACAAGGGCCAGAACCTTTGCCTCGAGTGCCACACGAAAGGCCTGAACGTTCCAGCGAAAGGCAGCCGGCACACCGCCCTCGACATGGGCTGCGAGACCTGTCATGTGACTCACAAAGTCGGACAGCAGGGCAAGATCGAATACGACTACCACCTGACGAAGGCGACTCCGGCACTGTGCCTCGATTGCCACGATGCCAAGGACGCGAGCTTAATCAAGGCGCATCAGGGCCAACCGTTCGCCACCGCCAATTGCGTGCAGTGCCACGATCCGCACCAATCGTCGCAACCCAAGCTGATGCAGGCGTTTACGCATGCGCCCTTCGTGGGCGGAGGCTGCGATACCTGTCACGCGCCCGCCAAGGATAACAAGGTCGTGCTGACCCAGAGCGACACCAAGGCCCTCTGCGTTACCTGTCACAGCGAGCAGGCCGAGAAGATTGAGAAGGCG